>NZ_CP133090.1:1740000-2145000 GCF_030908365.1 Aestuariibaculum sp. YM273
GTCATCAATAGAAGTGAATTCGAATAGGCTTGTTACAATTTTCTTGTTAGCAACAAATTTCATTACGGAAGGATTCGGTGTACTTTCTGCATAAACAGTAACAGGTACTTTTTTAGCTTCAGCGGTTGTTTCAATAACAATACCGCCATCATTTAAGTAAGACTCTATCTGTTCTGCTATTTCATCCTGTACATCACTCCACTCGACAATGCTGAAACGCTCTACTGCAATAAAATTCCCTGAAATGTATACCTTTTTTACAAATGGTAAATAGAATAATTGCTGAGCTAAGGGAGATGATTTAGCTTCATCTATATTGTTGAATTCGAAACTTTGATGTTGTGTTATGAATTCGTTTAATTCGAATTTTACTATGGCATTATTTGTTGTTTCTCTTACGGAAACTTTATATGTTTTCATTTTAGCTAATTTTTTACAAAAATACTAAAAGAAAACTTTAGTTATCCATATATTTGAGTTTTGTTGCCTCTTATTGAACTGATTAAAAATAAAAGAATCGTTAGTAGTGGTGACCATAAATCATCTGAACTTATAGTGTAAACTTATATGGAATTTAAAAGATTTTTTATTGCAGTCGTTAGTCTGTTTGTTGTTCAAGTCGCTGTTTCTCAAGAAGGTTTGCCTATATATACCGATTACCTTACTGATAATTATTATTTAATACATCCATCTATGGCTGGGGTGGCTAACTGTGCTAAGGTTAGATTAACGGGACGCCAGCAGTGGTTTGGTCATGAAGATGCACCACGTTTAATGACTTTAAGTGTTAATGGACGCATAGGAGAGTCCTCTTCTGCAGTAGGAGGAATTTTGTTTAAAGATAAGAATGGTTACCATTCGCAAAACGGCGCTTATGCCACCTACGCACACCACTTAATGTTTTCGAGAAGTGAAGTCGATTTAAATATGTTGTCTTTTGGGTTAAGTGCTGGAATTATTCAGTATCGTTTAGATGAAACGTCGTTTTTATTTGATGGACCTGATCCTATAATTGACGGAACTGTGCAGAATGAAACCAACTTTAATATGGATTTTGGTTTTTCATATCAGTTTTTAGATTTCTATTTACACGGAACTGTTAAAAACCTTTTGAACAATTCAGGAATAAATAGGGATATTAACATAACAAGTAACTTGAGACGTTATTTATTAACTACGGGATATGTGTATAGTAAATTTGGTAGTGAGTGGAGTTTTGAGCCTTCGGTAATGTTTCAATATCGTGAAGCCACCCAAGAAGCCGCAATAGATATTAATGCTAAAGCTTATAAAACGATGGATTTTGGAACCATTTGGGGAGGTCTGTCGTACAGAAATAGTTTCGATGGAGCCGAGTATACCAATTCAGGTTCTGATGTTAATAGCCAGCGCCTAAATCAATTCACTCCTATTTTAGGGATCAACTATAATCAGTTTATGTTTGCCTACACATATACTTACCAAAGTAACTCGGTAGTTTATACTAATGGTGGATTTCATCAAATTACTTTAGGATATAATTTTGGATGCCGACGTAAACGCTACGATTGTAACTGTCCTGCTGTAAATTAATTTTTCAAAAATCAATATGCCTTTAATAAAACCAGTAAACGGAAAATCACCTCACATTCCTGAAGATTGTTATATCTCTGAAAATGCTACTATCGTTGGTGATGTAACCATGGGAGAAGAATGCAGTGTATGGTTTAATGCTGTAATACGCGGTGATGTGCATTATATTAAGATGGGAAAAAAGGTGAATGTGCAGGACGGCGCTGTGATACATGCAACTTATCAAACCGCACCAACAAACATAGGAAACAACGTGTCTATTGGACATAATGCCTTGGTGCACGGCTGTACGATTCATGATAATGTGTTAATAGGTATGGGGAGTATTGTAATGGATGACTGCGTGATTGAAAGCAATAGCATTATTGCTGCGGGAGCTGTATTAACTCAAAACACCCATGTCGAGTCCGGTAGTATTTATGCAGGTGTACCCGCAAAGAAGATAAAAGATATCAGTCAGGAATTAATCTCAGGGCAAATCGATAGAATAGCAAATAATTACGTGAAATATTCTAGCTGGTTTAAAGAGGAGTCTTAATCGCGTATTATAATTATTTTCTAATAGAGTGTTAGAAATTTAGATATTTCACTTCAAACTTATCATCTAATAAGCTAGCCATCACTTTGGGGTTTCCATTAGTGAAAAATGTGTTTTCTGCTTTATCGGTTTGCATGTTTAACAGTTCATGCTTTTCTAAAATAGCTTTAGTTTGTCTGGCTACAGCAGCACCTGAATCTATAATTTTCACATGCTTTGGAAGCAGTTCTATAAGCAAGGGCATTAAATAGGGGTAATGTGTACAGCCTAAAACAAGATAATCAATCTTAGCCTCAATCATGGGCTTTAAATATCTTGTTAAGAGTTGTCGCATTTCTTCAGAATAGACTTTCCCGGCCTCAATAAGTTCAACTATTCCTTCTCCTACCTGCTCTATAACTTTAATATTACTCGCAAAGAGTCCTGAGGTTTTAGAAAACAATTCGCTACTTAACGTGCCTTTAGTAGCTAGAATACCAACACTATTTGTTTCGGTTTGTAAGGCTGCGGGTTTAATAGCAGGTTCTATACCAATAAACGGAACATGATAAGTTGCTCTTAAAATACTTATAGCATTGGTGGTAGCTGTATTACAAGCCACAACAATGAGTTTACAATCTTGATCGATTAGGTATTCGGTATTTTTAATACTTAATTCAATAATCTTGTCTTTACCTTTTAAACCATAGGGGGCGTTTGCACTATCGGCAAGGTAGATGGTGTTTTCGTGAGGTAAAAGTGCGTGTATTTCTTTCCATATAGAGGTGCCTCCAACACCGGAATCGAAAATACCAATAGGTTGTTTACTCATACTAACAAAAATAAAAAAAGCTGCTTTGTGAAAAGCAGCTTTAAGTTAATTTTATTTGTTAAGTAGATTAGATACCTAATTCTTTCTTAACATCGTCAAGTAAGTTTTTACCATCTGCTAAAATAGTTACACCTTGAGCAGAATCTAAAACGTAATCAAAACCTTGAGCTCTTGCTACTTTTAAGATAGCAGTTTTAGCTTTTTCAGTAATAGGTTTTAATAAATCCATTTCTTTCTTTTGTAAATCTTTTTGAGCATCAGACTGGAACTGTTGAATACGCATTTGTTTTTCTTGTAACTCTTGCATTCTTTTAGCGTTCTCTTCCTCTGTTTTAGTAGCAGCTTCTGCGTCGTATTGTTTTACTGTATTTTGGTATTCTGTAATTGAAGCTTGCATATCTGTTTGATATGTTTTACTTAACGTCTCAAGTTGAGTTTGTGCAGCTTTCATCTCCGGCATCGCCTGAATTAACTCTTGAGTGTTAATATGAGCTACTTTACTTTGTGCATTTGATAAAGTTACAGATGCAACACATAGTACAGTTGCTAATAAAAGGTTCTTTAATTGTTTCATTTTTAAAAAAGTATTAAGTGTGTTTTAAATTGTTTAATTAATTATTGTTATTTATACTATCTCTCACGCGTTGTCTTTCTTCTAATATTTTTTGTCTTCTTTCTTCTAACTCTTTTTTTCTAGCCTCGCGCTCGGCTAATTTTTTTTGTCTATTTTCTTCTATAAGTTGAGCCTGAGTTTTTACTTCTTCGGTGCCTTCCTCTGTTTTTGAATCTGTATCAGATGTTGCATCTGATGCATCATCGGTTTCTTCAGTTGCTTTTTTTCTGGCATCTAATTTTGCTTGTTTAGCCTCTTCACGTTCTTTTAAAATTTGCTGACGACGTTCTTCGGCTTCCTTTTGTTTTGCTTCACGAGCCGCTAAAATTTCTTGACGGCGTTTTTCAACAGCACTTTCTCTCGCCGCTTGTCTTTCTTCTAACGCTTTTTCACGAGCTTCTAATTCTTCGTTGATTTCAGGAACTAACTCTTCTTGTTCGGCAGCGCGTCTTTCGGCACGAGATTGTGCCTGAGTACGTTTTGCAGTCCTGCTGATGCTGCGAATAATTTGTTCGCTTAAATCATATTGTTTTGCTGAATACAGCATGGTAGCTTCAGATGATTTATCGAAGATGAAATCATATTTTCTGCTGGCTGCAATATCCTGAACTGCAGCGAAAATCTGATCTTGAATAGGTTGCATGAGTTGACGCTTTTGAATAAACAAATCACCATTAGGCCCAAAACGCTTTTGTTGATAATCTAATATTTCTTGTTCTTCGAAAGTAATGTCTTCTTCGCGTTCTTCGATAAGCTCTTTTGTTAAGAGTGCTTTTTCGTTACTCAAGTCTTTTCGCTTTTGTTCAACAGCACCAAGCTTAGCGTCAATTTCAGATTTCCATTTGTCGGCTTTATCATTTAATTGCGATGTAGCTTCCTGGTACTCTGGAACGTTTTCTAAAATGTACTCTGTATCGATGTAAGCAATACGAACACCGCGTTGTGCGTTAGCCATAAAGCTTAGCGTAAAAACTAGTATCAGTAAAAAAAGAACGTTGTTTTTCATCTGTTTAAGTTTTTTTAATTTATTGGTTATAAATTCTAAAAAGACAGATGGTATTTGTTTTGTTTCTGCCACGATTAGAACTGAATTTTCTTTAGGTTATATTTCGTTATTCAATTTATCAAATGGTTGTCGCAAAATAAACATTTTCCTTGGTTTGAAAAATTTTAGAATGCTCATTTCAAAATTAACGAAATTTAATCTCAAAAATTTTAATTCTACTTCAAATACTTATTAAGTTATTAGAAAATATCGTGCCAAAATTAAAATTGTTGCCCAATGATAAAGTGTGTTTGCCATCCACTCTTTTCAGTTTCTCCTGGAATAGGGTCGAATCCGTGACCGAAATCGATACCTAATAATCCAAATGCAGGCATGAAGATTCTAAGTCCAAGACCCGCAGAACGTTTTAAGTCGAAAGGATTATAATCTGTAAACTCGTTATATGAAGCACCACCTTCGATAAATGTTAAGCCATAAATCTTAGCCGATGCTTTTAAAGTAATCGGGTAGCGTAACTCTAAAGAGAATTTATTATAAATGGTACCTCCATCGTTTGTTGATAACGATTGGTTAGGATAACCACGTAACGCGATAGCCTCTCTACCATCTAAACTATAAGTACCTAAACCATCACCACCAAGGAAGAATCTTTCAAATGGAATAACCCCACGATCTTGGTTGTAAGCGCCTAAGAAACCGAATTCAACACTTGGTTTTAATACTAAATCTTTAACGATTTGTGTATACCAGTCTGCTTTAAATTTAACCTTGTAAAACTCTAACCAGTTGTAACGCTCTTGGTCGATTTCTGAAATTCTGCTATTCGCATCTGATCTTTCTACTTCAGTTGAATTCGCATCAGTTAAAACGGCTACATTATCATCTCTTTCATCTTTTAGAGCAGAGTAGTCAACACCGTTAACCAAAGAGTAAGGGAACGATAATTTTGCTGTAACAGCAAAGTTGGAACCTCCGGTTGGATAAATAGGATCTACACTAGTATTATTTCTACTTAAACCTACCGTATATGACAAGTTATTAGAATACCCGTCACCAAAGGTAAATAAACCAGTGTTATAGTTATTTAAGTCGTAACGTTGGTAACTGATAGCCTGCGATAATGTAAAGTAATCATCAGGCACTTGTAGACGTTTTGCTAAACCAAAAGTGATCCCTGTAATATTGAAACTTCTCGATTTATCAGCGTTACCTGTTTGGTAGTCGTATAAAAACTGTTTGGTATGTGATAATGATGATGAAAATTGTACTGGGCGTTTACCTCCCATCCAAGGTTCTGAGAATGAAAAACTATACGTTTGGTAAAAACGACTGGCTTGTAAACGTAAGGCTAATTTTTGTCCGTCTCCCATTGGGATAGGTTTATAAGCCTCTTTTTTAAAGATGTCTTTAATTGCAAAGTTGTTAAAAGATAACCCTAGGGTACCGATGAAACCTCCTCCACCGTAACCACCTTGAAGCTCAATCTGGCTAGATCCGGTTTCTTTTACAGAGTATTCCATGTCTATGGTTCCTTCATTAGGATTTGCATTTTTAAAGTCCGGAGAGATTTCCTGAGCATCAAAGAATCCTAACTGACCAAGTTCTCGAACGGTACGAACCACATTGGCCTTGCTGTATAGCTGTCCTGGACGCGTACGGATTTCACGATAGATAACGTGGTCGTTTGTTTTATCATTTCCAACCACCGAAACACTGTTGAAGTAAGCAGGTTTTCCCTCAGTAATTCTTACTTCCATATCGATTACATTGTTATCGGCACTAACTTCAACTGGGTTGATTTGTGAGAATAAATATCCGTTGTTTTGGTATAAGTTGGTAATATCGTCACCATCTGGTTTGGTTTCGTCGGCAATACGTTTTTGAAGTAATACACCATTGTAGGTGTCTCCTTTTCTAATACGTAGTACGCGGTTTAAAAGCTCGTTTGAATACACCGTGTTACCTATGAATGTAATGTCTCCAAAGGTGTATTTTTCACCTTCTTCAACATTAATGTTTAAAGAAATGGTTTTATCGTTGTTAATGATGATGCTATCCGATAAAACTCGGGCATCACGATAACCATTCTCTTTGTATTTATCAACCAAGCTAACAAGGTCTTCTTTGTAATCGGCCTCAATAAATTTAGAACGTTTTAGAACACGAATCGGGTTTTTTTGTTTCGTGTTTTTCATGCTTTTACGAAGTGTTTTATCGTTTAAAACTTCGTTACCATTAAATACGATATGATCTATTTTTACTTTTTCACCTTTATCAATGTTGATTACCATATTTACTCTGGCCGTAGGTAATGAATCCTGAACATCGATGGTGTTAATGTAAACTTTGGTGTTTAAAAAGCCGTCTTTTTTATACTTATTGGTTAGGTAGTTTTTAGTGGTGGTAACTAAATTCTCTGTAACCTTAACCCCTTTATTAAGTTTATTTTCTTTTATAATGCCTTCAACTTTACCTTTTTTAACGCCGTTAATTTTTAAGTCGTTAAGCTGTGGTAAATCTGATAATCTGATTTCAAGGAATGCTATGTCGCCTTCTACTTTATTAATGTAAATTTCTATGTCACTGAATAATTTCGAGTTCCACAATTTTTTAATAGCGGCGCTAATATCTTCACCAGGTATTGTGATTTCCTGCCCCTTTCTTAATCCGGAATAAGTAATGATAGTTTGCTCTTCGAATGCCGTGTTTCCTAATACGGTTATATCACCCAGTGTGTATTCTTTACCTTGGTTGTAAGGTATTTGTTGTGCTTCAATGCTAAAGCTACATGCAAAAAGTAATATTGCAAGGCAGTGTTTAATATAATTTGTCAAAGGTAGTTTATTAGCTAAGTTGTTCACTTGTTTTCCCAAATCGTCGTTCTCTTTTTTGATATTCTATAATAGCTTCATACAAATGCTCTTTTGTAAAATCTGGCCATAAAACGCTAGTAAAATACAGTTCTGCATATGCGATTTGCCACAGTAAAAAGTTGCTTATACGTTGCTCTCCACTAGTTCTAATAAGCAAGTCTACATCTGGCAAACCATGCGTGTAAAGATGCTCATTTATAATCGATTCATCAATCTTTTCCGGCGAAATTATGTTATTTTTAACTTTAATACTAATCTCTTTAACAGTATTTAGTAATTCTTCGCGCGAACCATAGCTTAAAGCCAGCGTTAAAGTCATTCTGCTGTTACTTTTTGTCTGTTCTATGACCTCCTGAAGCTCTGCATGCACTTTTTTAGGTAAGTTGTTTAAGCAGCCTATAGCAGAGAGTTTTATGTTATTATCTTGAAGTGTTTTTATCTCTTTTTTTAATGAATTAACTAATAATTTCATTAAAGTATCGACTTCTAATTTAGGGCGATTCCAGTTTTCGGTAGAAAAGGCATAAAGGGTTAAATTTTCTACGCCAAGTTCTGCACAGCATTCAACAGCTTCTTTTACAGCCTTTGTGCCATTTTCATGACCAATGGCACGAATCATGCCTTTTTGTTTTGCCCAACGCCCATTACCATCCATAATAATAGCAATGTGTTTTGGTAATTTGTTAGGTTGTATGCTTTCTCTTAAATTCATTTTAATTCGTACAATAACACGGCTTTTCTCCAAAGGTATACGTTAGGGTGATACCAGAGAAGACATACCAGTCGTTATTATTTATATTTCCAAATCTGTAGGGTTGCAGATCGCTGCTGGCAGGTGTACTACCATCTAAACCATCGGTAAAGGTATAGCGCGCTCCAACTTCTACAGCTAATACTAGTCCTTCAATAAACGTAGTTTTTACACCCAATGCCATCGGGATTCCAAAGGTCCAGCTTGAACTGCCTTCATCAGTTTGAACACCATTAACAAAATACGTGTCGTCATGGTTGGTTAAACTTAATCCCGTAAATAAATACGGTGTTGTTAGTCTACGTCCTGTGTGTAAATCGAAATCTATGAAGGTGAATTCCATACCGGCAGCAATTTCTAATATGCCGTTTGAAAATTCGTAACCTCGCTGTTGACGTCTGGGGTCATCAGATTTTGAGTCTAAACCTTCTAAATCACTAAAGATTACAGAAGCACGATAGGAGTGACGCTTACTACGGTTCCATTTATAAATTCCACCTATTGCCAGTTGATTAGGAGAGATGTAATTGGTAGCTCCAACATCGCCAATAAAATTACTTCCTCCTAAATAAACTCCTAATTCGTGTATTTGAGCATAACTAACATGAATGCTTAAAATGCTTATTATCAATACGGTTAAATACCTCATAAATGTTCGAAAGATTGCAAATATAATAAATAAGATTAGCCAATAACAATTTGATATAAATTGTATTAGTCTAAAACAACATTTCTGTAAAATTATTGTCTAATTGCGCTTGTCTTCTCCCCAAAGTAGTTTTTTTCGAAGTGTCGTTAAAAAGCTTTCATTTAAAAGATCAATCATTTTAATGGTGAAGTCGGCTTTCTTTATAGTGATAATTGTGCCGTTTTCTAAAGTTGCAATTCTGGAGTCTAAAGATATTAAATGACTGTCTTCTCGCCCCTCCACTTTGAGTTGTATTTCGGTAGAATCCGGAATAATTAATGGACGAGCACTAAGGTTATGCGGCGCAATTGGAGCTAAAACAAAACTATTATTACTAGGTGTAATTACAGGTCCGCCACAACTTAATGAATAGCCTGTAGATCCCGTTGGTGTTGAAATGATTAAACCATCGCTCCAATACGAGGTTAGGTATTCGCCATCTAAAAACGTTTCAACGGTAATCATCGAGGTGGTGTTTTTTCTACTGATGGCTACTTCGTTAAGGGCAAAGTTTAAAGTGCTAATTTCTTTGCTTTCAGGAGAGGTTTCTACTGAAAGCAAACTACGTTCTGATATTTTGTATTTACCATCAATAATATTTTGAATAGCACTTTCAATTTGATCAACCTGAATGGTTGCCAGAAATCCTAAGCGTCCGGTGTTAATACCAATAATAGGTATGTCTAAATCTTTTACAAAGATGATAGCTCTCAAGATAGTCCCATCGCCACCAATACTCACTAGTAAATCAAATGACTTATCAAGGGTGTCGAAGGTTTTAAACGACTGGTATTCGTCTATGTGAGGTGAATTTTCTTTTATAAGGTTAAAAAACTCGGTTTCAATATAGGCATCAGCATCTTTTTCTAATAAATAAGCAAATAAGCGTTCAACCGAAGTTGTCGTAGTTTCGTTGTAAAAGCGTCCAAAAACAGCAACTTTCATAAAGGTTAAATATTTAAGTATTTATTAAGGTAATCCGATCGTTCTTTTAAGCTTTCAATATAGCGATCTTCATCATGACCTGATATCACATTATAGCTATATCTTCTGAAGGTTTGAATGATGTCGCTCAATCCGCCGGTACTAACTTTAAGAGTAATCTGTATTAAATCTGAATTCATTTTAGAAATAAATGCACCAAGAAGTCTGCCGTTATTCGATTCTACAATCTGACTCAATTCGCTAAAAGAATAATCGTTGATGCCTTTTTCAACAACAATAACGCCACCCGTTTCAGAGAAGAACGGCGATTCGTTAAATAAGCTAATCACATCATTCAATTCATAATAGCCTAAATACACGTTATCGCTATTAAGTACAGGCATAATATTTGTAGATTTTACAGCAAAAGCCTCTAAAACATCTAACCAAAGTGTGGTGTCACGAACATAAAAATCTTCTAAAGTGTATTTGTAATCGTTCACCGTTTTGTTACTGTCTACGCAATGCGCATCGGTTTCAGAAAAACAGCCCAAATAGGTTTTATTATCATCTTCAATAGGAAGGTGAGATAAGGTTAATTGGTTAAACAACTCTTGTAGTTCACTAATTTTGCTACTGCTGTTTAGCGGTCTTATATCGTTTATTATGTATTGTGATAATTTCATTATCCTGCGTTTATACCTATGCAAATTAATCAAAAAAAAAGTACAATAGCCTGTTCTACTTTGTATTTTTGTCTTTTAAAACAGCAATACATGACAAAGCTAAGTGTAAATATAAATAAGATAGCAACGTTAAGAAACTCCAGAGGTGGCGATGTGCCTAATGTAGTGCAATTTGCAAAAGATGTACAGGAGTTTGGTGCCGAAGGGGTTACCATACACCCAAGGCCAGACGAACGCCACATTCGTTATCAGGATGCTCGCGATTTAAAACCTGTAGTGTATACCGAATATAATATTGAAGGAAACCCAATAAAATCGTTTATTGATTTGGTGTTGGAGGTAAAGCCAACGCAGGTTACTTTAGTGCCTGATGCCGAAGATGCAATTACAAGTAATGCGGGTTGGGATACTATTAAACACAAAGATTTTTTAGTAGATGTGATTAAAGAGTTTCAACAAAACGGTATTCGTACTTCTATTTTTGTTGATCCGGTTGTAGAGCAAATTGAAGGCGCTAAAGAAACAGGAACTGATAGAATCGAGTTGTATACTGAAGCATTTGCGCATCAATACGGTTTAGGCAACGAAAGTGCGATTAAACCTTATGCCGATTGTGCCGAAATGGCCAATAAACTAGGTTTGGGTGTTAATGCCGGGCACGATTTGTCGTTAGATAATATTAAGTTCTTTAGCGATAATATTCCCGGGTTGTTAGAGGTGTCTATAGGGCATGCCTTGGTTGCTGAGAGTTTGTATCTGGGGGTAGAAAACGTGATTCAAATGTATTTACGAAAGCTGAAAAAATAAATAAGCATGGTATTACATTCAAATATAATAGGTGGGGGTAAACCATTTGTTATTCTACATGGGTTTTTAGGTATGGGTGATAACTGGAAAACACTTGGTATGCAGTTTAGCGAACAAGGATTTCAAGTGCACATGGTCGACCAGCGCAACCACGGGCATAGTTTTCATCACGACGATTTTAGTTACGAGGTTTTAGTTGAAGATTTAAAACATTATTGTGACGTTCATAATTTAAAGCAAATAGTGTTGTTAGGGCATTCTATGGGCGGAAAAACCGCCATGTTGTTTGCAACCAAATACCCGGAAATGGTTTCTAAATTAATTGTTGCCGATATATCTCCTCGTTTTTATCCGGTGCATCATGATACTATTTTAAATGGGTTAAGTGCATTGAATTTTGATGAGATAAAAAGTCGCGGTCAAGCCGATAAAGTGTTAGCAGAATATGTTTCCGATTTAGGAACACGACAGTTTTTATTAAAAAACCTGTATTGGATTGAAAAAGGGCGATTAGCATTACGTATGAATATTGAGGTGCTTAAAGAAGAAGTGGCTGAAGTTGGTGAGCCCTTGCCAAGCTATGCCACTTTTAATGGAGATACATTATTTTTACGTGGCGATCGCTCAGAGTATATTGGTGTTGGTGATGAATCTATAATAAAACGTCATTTTCCAAAGGCTGATATTGTAACTATTGCAAATGCAGGGCACTGGTTACATGCCGAAAATCCAACAGACTTCTTTGATGCCGTGATGCGATTTTTAAATTAGAAAATTAGTAATTCAATATAGTTGAGGCTTCTGGATACCGGTTTGGTATATGGAAGCCTTTTTTTATTTGTTATGTTTGTCGTTAAGGAAAAATCTTATATTTGAGTTTTGCCTTTTAACCAATTTCACATACCATGAAAAGAATTATACTTCTACTTGTTTTATGCTCGTCTATTGGGTTTTCACAAAGCAATCATGAAGACGGACCATATAAAGAACATTATAGCAATGGTCAATTAAAACGAGAAGGATTTTATAGAGGTTTACATAAAATCGCAGCCTGGAAAGACTATTACAAAACAGGAGCTCTAAAACGAGTGTACTTATACGATGGAAAGGGTAAGTTTACAGGGGTTGAAAAACAATATTCTAAAGAAGGTGGCCTGGAGAAGGAGACCTTGAAAGTTTCAAATGGTAGTTTAGTGGCTAAACATTATTATGATAGTGGAAACCTAAGGGCATTATATGCCTTTTTCCCTCCGGAGAATAGTGAATCAGGTTATAAAAATGGGAGTTGCAGAGAATACTATGAAAATGGTGGAATTAAAGTAGAAAGTTTTTATAAGGATGATAAGCTTTTGGGTATTTGGAAGCAATTTTATGCAACAGGAGAGTTGGCCTGGGAAGTAGAGTATACTAAGGGAACTATGCATGGTGTTTACAAAGAGTTTTTTAAAAATGGAACATTAAAAACAAAGGGTAATGTCAGTTACGGTTTTCCAGAGGGTACAGAAAACCGTTATGATGAACTTGGTAATTTAATTTGGTCAGGTGCTTACGAAAAAGGTCTTTTTACTGGAGAATGGATAAATTATGATAGTGAAGGAAATCAATTAAACGTATTAAAATTTAAAGAAGGTCAATTAAAAAAGTCTAAGGCTAACATCCATCTTGAAATAACTAAAATTCCAGAAGATTCATTTACTACAAGGTCAGCAATCTATCCAGGGTGTGAAAATGAAACCGATAATTTAGGGTTGAAAAAATGTATGGCAGATAATATCTCAAAATTTATTGATTTCGAATTTAATACAGGTGTTGTCGCAAAAGATGTATTGCAAAGCAGAGCTAGAATTAATATTATTTTTAAAATCGATGATGAAGGAAATGTTACTGGTGTTAGAGCCAGAGCGCCTCACCCTGCTTTAGAAACAGAAGCTGTTCGGGTTTTGAATTTGTTGCCTAAAATGAAACCTGGTATGTATTTAGGGAAACCGGTAACGATACCTTATAGTTTGCCGGTAGTAATTGATGGTAGTTTAACCATGAATAATGGTGGGTTTTTCATAAATAATGCAAATGATAATAGTAATGATATATATGAACATATAATCAAGGATGATTCGAAGTTTGAACCAGTCGAATGGATTATTTATGATGAGGGAATGAAAAGGCGATTAGAAGAAGGTCTAATTAAGAGAGTTCGAGTGAATTAATTTCTTGATAACCGGGGGGTTATGTAATAATATTGCTATATCTTTTCAGATTAACACTTTAGTTATTTCTCAGATAATTCGTATATTTCATAACTAACTCATTAATTATGAAAACAATAATCAGACTTTTAATTAACGCAATCGCGGTATTGGTAATATCGCAAATTTTATCTGGAGTGCATATAGATAGTTATGTTACCGCGATTATCGTAGCTATTGTATTAGCGGTGTTAAATTTATTTGTGAAACCGCTTTTGGTGTTATTTACATTACCGGCAACCATTTTAACTTTGGGGTTATTCCTCTTAATTATTAATGGTTTAATCATTTATCTGGCAGGAGAGTTTGTTTCCGGGTTTAGTCTGGATGGTTTTTGGTGGGCGGTACTCTTTAGTTTACTCCTTTCCATATTACAATCTATACTTCAGTCGGTTTTAAAGGACGATTAAACATACAGAAACAGCTGTCGATTTCTAAAATTTATAAGAGTAAATGTGTTAAAAACGAACAACTTGACACTTTAGAAAAATAATAAAGGAAATCGCATAAAATCAAGCAATTAAAAACTTTGTCGGGTGGTAAAAATATTGTATTTTTGCCACCCGATTTTAGTTACATAATTTCAGGTTTTAATAAAAACCTGTTTTGTTAAATGCCTGATAAGGCTTTATATCATTTAAAAATGAATATTACAAGAGAAAACGTTGATGCATTAAATGCTGTAGTAAAAGTAGATATCGCAAAGGAAGATTATAGCGATAAAGTAGAAAAAATATTATCTGATTACCGTAAAACAGCTAACATTCCAGGATTTAGAAAAGGACACGTGCCAATGGGAATGGTAAAAAAGCAATATGGTAAAGCTGTATTAGTTGATGAAGTAAACAAATTATTACAAGATGCGTTAAATAAATATTTAACTGAAGAGAAGTTAGATGTTTTAGGGCAACCACTACCAAAGCAACAAGATAATATTGATTGGGATGCTGATACATTTTCTTTTGAATTCGAATTAGGATTAGCTCCAGAATTTGAAGTTAACGTTGCAAGTAAAGAGCCTATCGTTAAGTACAACATTATCGCTGATGATAAAATGTTAGACGAACAAGTAGCTAACATCCAAAAGCAATATGGTAAATTAGTTTCTCAAAACGAGGTTGTTGCAGATAGTGAAATTACTGGTGTTTACAGAAACGAAGAACGCGAAATTGAAAATAAAGTATCTCTTACTTTAGATAAATTTGCTGGTGATGCAACTGAAAAATTATTTTTAGGAGCTAAAGCTGGTGATGTTATTACATTACAAACTAAAGGACTTTTTGATGACGAGCACGAATTAATGCACGCTTTAAAATTAGGTCATGATGAGGTTCACGGTTTAGATATCGAAGTAACTTTTACTATCGAAGAAATCAACACACGTGAGTTAGCAGAGTTAGATCAAGAGTTGTTTGATAAACTTTTTGGTAAAGACGTTGTAAAATCCGTAACTGAATTAAAAGAAAAGATTAAAGAAGATGCTGAAAAGCAATTCGCGCAACAAGCAGATCAAAAACTTTTAAATGATGTAACTGAGTATTTAGTAGCAAATACACAATTTGATTTACCTGCTGAGTTCTTGCAAAAATGGATTCAACAAACATCAAACGAAGAGCAATCATTAGATAACGATCAAGCTAAAGAAGAATACGAAAAGTCTGAAAAAGGCATTCGTTACCAGTTAATCGAGAGTAAATTAATCGTTGATAACGATATCAAAGTAACTATGGATGATATCAAAAATCACGCTAAAGAAATGATTAAAGGTCAAATGGCTCAATTCGGTCAAATGAATCCTTCAGATAAAGAACTAGACGATATTGCTGCTCGTGTATTATCTAACCAAGATGAAGCACGTCGTATTTCAGAGCAATTAATCTCTCAAAAATTATTAGAACTTTACAAAGAAAAGGCTAATATCGAGGTTAAAGAATTAAGTTACGAAGACTTCGTAAAAGAAGTATACGGAGATAAATAATCATTTATCTTATAAAGAATAAATGCGTATATTTAGGCTCTAGAATTTAAGAATTCTAGAGCCTAATTTGTTGATTAAATACAGCTTTTTGAAGCTGTGAGTTAGTCATCATTTTAGAACTTAAGGATTTAACCTCAATAACAAAGTACACTATGGATTACGCAAAAGAATTTGAAAAATTCGCGATAAAAGATCAAGGAATTAGCAGTACGTACTACAATAAGATTATGAGTAGTATGTATCCAACAAATTTAACGCCCAACATTATAGAAGAGCGCCAAATGAATGCGGTAGCTATGGACGTGTTTTCGCGTTTAATGATGGATCGTATTATTTTTATGGGTACAGGAATTAATGATCAGGTTGCTAATATTATTCAAGCACAATTATTGTTTTTAGAAAGTACCGATGCTAATAAAGACATTCAAATATATATCAACTCTCCAGGAGGAAGCGTTTATGCTGGTTTAGGTATTTACGATACCATGCAGTTTATTAAACCAGATGTTGCTACTATTTGTACAGGTATGGCGGCGTCTATGGGGGCAGTATTATTATGCGCAGGAGCTAAAGGTAAGCGTAGCGGATTAACACACTCTCGCGTTATGATTCACCAACCTTTAGGAGGCGCTCAAGGTCAGGCTAGTGATATTGAAATCACTGCGCGTGAAATCTTGATTTTAAAAGAAGAACTTTACAAGATTATCAGTAAGCATTCAGGGCAAGACTACGATAAAGTGTATGCTGATAGTGATAGAGATTACTGGATGAAGGCTGATAAGGCCAAGGAGTACGGTATGATAGATGAGATTTTAGTTCGTAACTAAAATAAAAATTGTAATTTTAAAGAATTGTTATAGAGGGATTTATGAAATGTTTTTCTCCCGAAAATTGTAAGATTAATGGCAAAAGAAGAATTAGAATGTTCGTTTTGTGGTAGAAAAAAGCCAGAAACCAATTTATTAATTGCTGGGTTAGATGCTCACATTTGTGATAGATGTATCGAGCAGGCGCATGGTATTGTTTTAGAAGAATCTAAACAGAGTGATACCAGCGATTTGTCGGCAGAACTTAAATTACGTAAGCCGCAGCAAATTAAAGCGTTTTTAGACGAATATATTATTGGTCAGAATACAACGAAAAAGGTAATGTCTGTAGCGGTTTATAACCATTACAAACGTTTACTGCAACCAACAACAAATGACGATATTGATATTCAAAAAAGTAATATTGTTATGGTTGGGCAAACAGGTACAGGTAAAACATTAATGGCAAAAACTATTGCCAGAATGTTAAATGTGCCTTTAGCTATTGTTGATGCAACCGTTTTAACCGAAGCTGGTTATGTTGGTGAAGATGTTGAAAGTATCTTAACACGTTTATTGCAGGCGGCCGATTATAATTTAGAACGTGCAGAAAAAGGAATCGTTTTTATTGATGAAATTGATAAGATTGCACGTAAAAGTGATAACCCATCTATAACACGTGATGTGTCTGGCGAAGGTGTTCAGCAAGCTTTATTAAAACTGTTAGAAGGAACCGTAGTTAATGTGCCACCAAAAGGCGGACGTAAACACCCGGATCAAAAATTCATTGAAGTAAATACAGAAAATATCTTATTTATTGCCGGTGGGGCTTTCGATGGTATTGAGCGTGTTATTTCTAAACGTTTAAATATGCAGGCAGTAGGGTATAGCGCGTCTATGTCTGATGAGGTGATTGATCAGGATAATTTATTACAGTATATTATTCCAAAGGATTTAAAAGATTTTGGATTAATTCCTGAAATTATTGGTCGTTTACCGGTGCTGACTTACATGGATCCGTTAGATGCAGAAACTTTAAGAGCGATTTTAACAGAACCTAAAAATGCCATTATCAAGCAATATAAAAAGTTGTTCCTAATGGATGAAATTGATTTCTCTATTACCGATGGTGCTTTGGGTTATATTGTAGATAAAGCTATCGAGTACAAGTTAGGAGCCAGAGGGCTACGTTCGCTGTGTGAGGAAATTTTAACAGATGCTATGTTTGAATTGCCAAGTAGCGACGAAAAAGTTTTAAATGTAACTAAAGCTTATGCTCAGGAAAAACTATCGAAAACAGCTTTAAAGAAATTAAAGGCCGTGTCTTAATTTCTAATAAAGTTTATAGATAAAAAAACCACGCTATTAGCGTGGTTTTTTATTTTTTATGGATATTAATTAATATAAGGGTATATACTTTTGTACTGTTTTGTTTTCTAATTTTAATTAAATATAGACTTATTAACAACCTGTGCAAAACCCTTTTTGTTCTTTTAGATTATAAGATGAAATACTCGACTAAAGACTTTTGGTAAAGTCTTTCATCGGAGATTTTGACAGGTTTTAACTGGCGTTTAATTTTAAGAGTTCTTCCAGGTAATCACGCGTGTTAGATAAACGCGGTACTTTGTGTTGTCCGCCTAATTTATTGTTTTGTTTTAACCAGTCATAAAACAGGTTTTCACGAGCTACATTAATCTTTGGTTTGTTAAGTGTAATATTATTAAAACGTTTGGCTTCGTAATCGGAGTTTAATGCTTTTAAGGCATCATCAAAAAGTTCGTTAAACTCATCTATATTTCTGGGTAGTCTTTTGAATTCAATAAGCCATTCATGTGCACCTTTTTCTTTGCCTTCCATAAAAACAGGGGCAGCAGTGAAATCTACAATTTCGGCTTCGGTATCTTTGCAAACTTGTTTTAAAGCATTTTCAGCATTTTCAATTATAAGCTCTTCTCCAAAGACATTAATATGATGTTTTGTTCTGCCTGAAATTTTTATGCGATACGGACTCAGGGAGGTAAATCTAACCGTGTCTCCAACTTTATAACGCCACAAACCAGCATTGGTTGTAATGATAATTGCATAGTTTTTGTGAAGTTCAACTTCACTTAAAGGAATAGCTTTTTCTTCGGAAGTAGCATAAACATCCATAGGGATGAACTCATAAAAAATGCCGTAATCAAGCATAAGTAACAATTCGCTAGAATCGTTTTGATCTTGAATAGCAAAGAAGCCTTCCGAAGCATTATAAATTTCGTAGTATTTAAACCCGCTCTTAGGAAGGATGTTTTTGTACTGATCAATATAAGGGGTAAAACTTACGCCGCCATGAAAATAGACTTCTAAATGAGGCCATACTTCATGTAGGTTGCCTTTTCCCGTAGTCTCTAATACGTTGTTTAAAAGCACTAGCATCCATGAAGGAACACCTGCAAGACTCGTTACATTTTCGTAACGTGTTTCGTTTACAATCGCCTGCATTTTATGTTCCCAATCACTCATTAAAGAGACCTTGTTGCAGGGAGTACTGCTAAACTCTGCCCAAAACGGCATGTTGTCAATTAAAATCGCCGATAAATCGCCGAATGCTGTGCCGTTTTGTTTGTGTAATTGTTTGCTTCCGCCTAAGCGCAAACTCTTTCCTGTAAATAGCTGAGATTCCTCATTATTGTTAAGGTACATGGACAGTAAATCTTTACTAGCTGCATAATGGCACTCCTCTAAAGATTCTTCACTAACCGGAATAAATTTACTCTTTGCACGCGTGGTTCCGCTTGACTTTGCATACCATTTTATAGGTGTTGGCCAGAAGAGATTTTGTTCTCCTTTCATGGAGCGCTGAATAATATCCTGCCAGCCGTCGTAGTTTTTTATTGGGACACGCTCGGTGAAGGTTTTGTAGCTCTTAATAGAAGCAAAATCGTATTGTTTGCCAATTTCAGTGTCTTTTGCAAAATCTAAAAGACTAAAAAGTAACTCATGCTGTACCTCGTTTGGGTATTTTAAAAACAAATCTATTTGTTGGAATCGTTTTTTTAAAAACCAGGCAGCAACGGAATTAACTATAGGGATTGGCATATTTTTATACTACTATCTTTAAAAGTCTAAAATAACATTTTTTTTGCTGAAAAGTAATAGCAAATTTCACATTTAGATTTATTGTTTAAATGTTTGTAATTTTGAGGTGAAATACAAAAATCTAAAAACAGAAAACGGATGACTTACCAAGGGGTATTAACAAAAATGCAAACAGAATATGCATTGCCTATTCAATATTATGTAGTGTTTGAAAACGACTTTATAAATATGAATCAGTTGCTGGAAAAAAACATATCCATAGAGTTTGTAAGATATCAATGTTTGAATTGTGGATTAGATAAACCAATTTATCGTCAAGGGTTTTGTAAGAGTTGTTTTTTTGATGTGCCTCAGGCAGCCGATTGGATTATGCGTCCGGAATTAAGTACGGCACATCTGGGTAAAGAAGATCGCGATTTAGAGTATGAAAAGAAAATGCAATTGCAACCACATATTGTGTACTTAGCAAATTCAAGTAGCGTTAAAGTTGGGGTTACCAGAAAATCTCAGGTACCAACACGATGGATAGATCAGGGGGCGCATGAAGCTATAGAAATTGTTGAGGTGCCCAATCGTTACCTGGCTGGTATAACTGAGGTTGCGTTAAAAGAACATGTGTCTGATAAAACAAACTGGCGTACCATGCTTAAAAATGATATAGAGGATGAGAATTTGGTGGAATGGCGCGAACGTTTAAAGCAATATATTCCTGATGAGGTTATGGAATATTTTATAGAAAGTAATTCTGAAACCAATTTGGAGTATCCGGTACATCAATATCCTTTAAAACCTAAAAGTTTGAATTTAGGTAAAACACCAAGCTATCAAGGCGTGTTAAAAGGGGTTAAAGGGCAATATTTGATTTTTGAAGATCAGACTGTTTTTAATGTTCGAAGCAATGAAGGTTTGGTGGTAAATATTACTATTCAATAATAGATTAGGCTATATAGAACAAAAAAAATCACGCTAACAGAGCGTGATTTTTTTATTTCATATCCAAGTAGGAGCGATTTATATATCTTCTTGATCTCTTAATCCTTGGATGTAAGACGCTTTTTGAATTTGACGTCTTCTTTTTACTGATGGCTTTGTGAAAAATTGATTATCTCTCAAATTTTGCATCACCTTAACGTTTCTGTGTTTACGCTTGTAACGTTTTAGTGCGCGTTCAATGTTTTCTCCTTCTTTAATTTCAATTCTTAACATATAGTTTATTTATAGTGTGAGTATATTTAGGTCTATCCTAAATAAGTTTTTAAAATTTTACTTTTCGATGTATGTTTTAATCGTCTAATACCTTTTTCTCTTATTTGGCGCACACGCTCTCTGGTTAAATCGAATGTTTTTCCAATTTCATCTAAACTCATTGGTGGTTGATTACTTAACCCAAAGTTTAAACGAATAATGTCGCTTTCTTTTTGCGATAAGGTATCTAAGGCTCTTTCTATTTCAGTACTTAACGATTCGTTTATTAATTCTCTATCCGGGTTTGGCGAATCACCAGTTGAAACCACATCATATAAATTAGAAGTTTCACCTTCTTTTAATGGTGCGTCCATGGATAGGTGGCGTCCGGAATTTTTCATGGATTGTTTAACGTCGCTAACCGTTAAATCTAATTCCTGAGCAATTTCTTCAGCACTCGGAGCGCGCTCGTGGGTTTGTTCTAAAAACGAATAAGCCTTATTAATTCGATTGATTGAACCAATTTTGTTCAAAGGTAATCTAACTATTCGAGATTGTTCGGCTAAAGCTTGAAGAATTGCTTGACGAATCCACCAAACGGCATACGAAATGAACTTAAATCCTCGAGTTTCATCAAAACGTTTGGCAGCTTTTACCAATCCGGCATTCCCTTCGTTTATTAAATCGGGTAGAGTAAGTCCTTGATTTTGATATTGTTTAGCTACCGAAACAACAAAACGTAAGTTGGCTGTTGTTAACCTATCTAAAGCCACTTGATCCCCTTGTCTGATACGCTGTGCCAGTTCCACTTCTTCGTCAGCTGTGATTAGTGGAATTTTACTAATATCTTGCAAGTACTTATCAAGGGATTTAGACTCTCTGTTGGTTACTTGTTTCGTGATTTTAAGTTGCCTCATTTATCTTTTTTCTGTTTAAAAATATATCTAAACCACATTATAATATTTTAATTGAGAAAAGCAAGTAAACTCACATTTCTTTAACATAAAACCCTTCATTTTGAGTGAAATACTCCAATTTTGATTAAAATAGAATACATTTCTAGCTGTTTTCTAGCTATTCAATAAAAAAGACAGGTTTATAAGCCTGTCTTTTTTTGAAGGTGTTTTTTCTAATATTTTAATTCACGGTATCTGCCTTTTTCTTGTTTCCTCCTAAAAGACCACCTAAAACATTTTTTACATTTTCTTTTATTTGTTCTTCGGAAGAAGTTTTAGTTTCTGTTTCCTTAGTTGATGTTGAATCTGTATTTGTTTCTGTTGTGGTTGAACTTGTTTTAGTTAGGCCTCCAAGTAAGTTATTAAGTTCATTTTTACCTTGACCAATTAATTTTTGTTTTTGAATCTCGGTCAACTGACTCGTTAAATTTTTAACTCCACTAGATAAGTCGGTAGACACTTTCGGCTCTGTATAGCTTCCGGAAATATTAGCCGTGATAGGAACGGTAATATCATTTGTTTGACTGTCGTTAATACTGTTTATCAACTTGTTAACATCACTTCCTAAATATTTGGCAGGGACATCAAACACAGCGTTGTAAGCCATTGTTTTGTCGAAGCCATGCGAACCTGAGACTTCAATGGCTATATCCTGATATTTAAAGGTGAATGGTTTTACGGTAACTTTTCCATCTGCAAATTCTAAATAGGCTTTTAAATCGTTAAAGCTGAACTTGTCGAAATCAACAAAACTTAACGAGCTTTCCAGTTTGTTTAAAACTTGAGCGTTTTGAGGGTCTACCTTAGTGGTTAATAATTCCGCGGCCGCGTCACCAAAAAGGGTGTTTAAGTTCGGTGTGAAGTCCTGTGTTAAATCGCCTTTTAAATTTAGTTTCGTGTTTAATTTTCCTTGTAAAGCTTTCGCAATAGGTGCAATACTTTGAAACATATCTAAGCCAGCAAAAGATTGGGCGATATCGAAATTTTCGGCACCCAAATCTAAATTAAATGTTGGGGTTTCGTTTTTAGTCGAGACGTTGCCCGAAACGGCTAAATTACCATTAAATAGTTTGGAGGTTAAATTGTTTAGGGTGGCTTGCTGGTCTTTAATTACCAATGCGCCTTTCACATCTTTCAGATTTAAATTGTCGTAAGTAACATTTGCGGCATTCGCATTAATAGTACAATCTAAAAACGCAGGGATTTTTAATGTCTCTGAGTTGCTTGAAGTTGTTGTTTCAGTTTGTTCTGAAGCTGGAGCTTCTTCAGTTGAACTCATAAAATCACTCAATACAAAGTTATTTGAGTTTACATTAAAGTTTCCTTTTAAGGTGCCATCGGTCAAAATAAAACCAAGTAAATTGTTTATGGAACCGTTGGCATTTATATCGCTACTTCCAGTGGTTGCATTAAAGTTATTTAGAGTTACCGTAGACGGATTAAACGTCATATCAGCCTTTGAAATACTTACCGGATTAACCATATCTTCCGAATCAAATTTAAAGTCTGAAATACTCATGGTTCCTGAACTTTTTATGCGTTCGTAGGCATTGGTTTCAATGGCATTCATATCGAAAGCGGTGTGAATGTTGGCTTTCAAAATACCGCTTAAGTCCTGGTCCAATTCTAGAGGGTAGGCTTTGGTTAGGTTGTCTAAATTCAAAGTTCCATTAACATTGGCATTAACCAGCATGTTTTTGGTTAAATTTTTAATGGTTGCAGACGATTTAAAGACGTCTTTGTCGATGCTAAAATTAAGGGTGTTGATGTTTACATAGGTGTCATCTACGTATCCTGTTTCATTTTTAATTTCAGTATTAATAACAATATTTTCAACCGATTTGGGTAAATCTGGGTATTTAAAAGAGGCGTTGTTGGAAGTGATGCTAATATCTAAAGTCGGGATGGTTTTTTCGGTGACTTTTCCTTTTATGATACCTTTAACTTTAAAATCGCCGGTGGTTTGCACATCTTCAATACTTTTTGAATAATTGGAAGGAATAACCGCTAAGAAATCTTTAAAGGTTGAGCCCGGATTTTCGAAAGTAATGTCGATATCCTGACCTTCTTCAATAAGCTGAACAAAACCATGAAATTCTAAAGGCAGCTGATTAATAAGTGCTTTGTTGTCTTTAAAGGTGTATTTGCTGTTTTCTAAATCTAAATCGATTAAAGCATCCAACTTAATGTGGTTGTTGCTTAGGTACGCCGTGCTATCCATACTAAAACTAACAAGGGCTTCGGTGTTAGTGTCTAGCTCAGAAACTGTTCCTGAGAAAGTTCCCTTTCCTATATGGTTTAATTCATTGATGCTGAATTGTATTTTAGAGCCTTCATCTAAATAGTGAAATGTACTGTTGTTAATGCTGTAGTTTTCAATATCGAAAGCAAAGCCGCTATCGCTGTTTTTTTCGGTTTCCGAAGTCGAACCATCATCTTTTGCAATATCGTAATTACTTTTACCCTCGGCGTTTGTTTTTAGGTTAACTAAAGCGTCATCAATAGTTATGGAATTTATAGTTAAGGGACCATCTTCGGCACTTTTAAATAATTCTTTAACAGACATGGTGAAGGCAATATTCTTCGTGCTTACCAAGGTGTCGTTTTTGAAGGGCTCAAAATTAGTAATCACCAAATCGTTAACTTCAACATTCGCTTGCGGAAAACTTTTAAGTAAACTCAAACTCACATCGCTAAACTCGACATTGGCATTGATGTTCTGGTTAATAAAGGATTTAACCATGTCTTTTATCTGACCTTTAAAAGCAAAGGGTAGAGCTATTAAAAGCACTAAAATAATAAGTATTGATAGGCCTAAAATTTTTAAAGCTTTCTTCATAAATATGGGGTTTATATTTTTATGAGTAGGTTATTGGTTTAATAATGAGTTACATTATATACGCAAATTTCATAAGAAAAGTTTGAAACTAAGTATTTCCTTCGTTAAGTTTTCTATAAAATTAAAGCAGTAATATTTCTTCATTCACTTTTAAATCAAAGCGTTTTCTAAACAGGTAAACACCTAAATACATAAAAGGTGTATCGCAAAGTGCGACTAAAACTTTAAAAAGGAATCCAGATAGAATTAAGCCTGGAAAATTTTCCCAAGGGATAATATTAAAAACACAAAGTAAACCAACAACGGTAAAGGTGTCTACAAATTGTGAGATAAACGTTGAAAAGTTATTGCGTAACCACAGGTGTTGACCTTTGGTTAGGCTTTTCCAGAAATGATAAATCTGTATATCAATAAACTGTGCAAAAAGATAAGCCATCATGCTGGCAAAAACGGCTAGCACTGTATTCCCAAAAACCGTGGTGAACATCTTGTCGTCAACAGGAGACCAACTTGTGGCTGGTACAATACTCGATACGTAAACAATAAGCAATGAAAATGCCGAAGCAAATATGCCGGCAACAACGACTTGATTGGCTCTTTTTTTACCGTAGATTTCACTAATTAAATCGGTGATTAGAAAGGTAATTGGGTAAGGTAAAATACCTACCGAAATTTCAAAAAGTTTAGATCCGAAGATTTCAATGTCAAACGGGTACCAATAAAAAAACTTCTGAAATATTAAGTTTGAAACCACCAAAGAGGTTATAAACAAAGCTCCTAAAAGCATATAAATACGTTGGGCGGCGAGTTTATCTTTTAAAGTCATGCAATTTGTGAATAAATAGGAATAGTAAATATAAAGTAATAAAATTTGTTTTAGTTATTTTGCCGTACTTATGGTACAACCCACAACATTTCATATAGCTTTAGGAAGTAATAAAGGTGATAAATTAAATCACTTACAACAGGCGGTAAATTTAATTTATCAGCGTATTGGTGTGATTAAGAAGATATCTAAAGTCTATCAATCGCCAGCTTTTGGTTTTGAAAGCGACGATTTTTATAATTGTTGTTTAGTGTTGCAAAGCGATTTAGAACCCCAAGAGGTTTTAGATGTTTTATTGGCTATTGAAATTTATTTGGGACGGGTAAGAACAAATCCTAATGCTTACGAGGCACGAACTATAGATTTAGATATTATTCTGGCTGAAGATGACATTATTTCTACTGAAACTTTAGTTGTTCCTCATCCAGAAATGCAAAAACGTAAATTTGTCTTGTTGCCGCTTAATGATATTGCAGCCAAGGTCGAGCATCCTGTTTTAAAAAAGGACATTAGTGTCTTGTTGAACGAATGCAATGATGAATCAGTTTTAGAGCCTATTGCTGAGGTGTTGCATAACCCGAGCGCGGATTTCGATTTTACAACCTTCAATTATATTGCTATAGAAGGGAATATAGGTGCAGGAAAAACAAGTTTGGCAACCAAAATTTCGAATGATTTTAATGCTAAATTGATTTTAGAACGCTTTGCTGATAATCCGTTTTTACCACAGTTTTACAAGGATGCCAGTCGTTATGCATTTCCTTTGGAAATGTCGTTTTTGGCCGATCGCTATCAACAAATTAGTGATGATTTATCGCAACTCGAGTTGTTTAAAGATTTTATTGTTAGCGATTACGATGTGTTTAAGTCGCTTATTTTTTCGAAAGTGACCTTGCAGGAAGACGAGTTTAATTTGTATCGTAAATTGTTTTACCTCATGTATAAAGAGTTGCGTAAACCCGATATGTATGTGTATCTCTACCAGAATACCGAACGTTTACAGCAAAACATTAAAAAGCGTGGCCGTGATTATGAACAGAATATCGCCGATGATTATCTTGAAAAAATAAACGCAGGTTATCTGGAATTTTTAAAAACTCAAAGTGATTTTAATGTAAAAATCATTGATGTCTCCAATAAAGACTTTGTGAATAATCGTGAAGATTATTTGTGGGTGTTACACGAGATTTTTTCTAATTAACTTTTAGAAAGTGTTAAGTTATGCGACGTTAGAATTGTTTTGTTGTCGAGCTCTTCGGCGTTTAGAAAAACGGTAACATTATTAGTGTTGCTTTCGTCGAAATTGAGTTTAACGTCCGATTTCATTGTGAGATTGAAATTATCCTTCTCTATTTGTTTAGGTTCATCTAATTTCCAAGTGCCTTGAATAATTTTTGTTGAAGAACCGTCATTAAAAGTAATTTCAGCAGAGAAATCATCTTTAAATATTACGTTTTTAATTTTATTTTCAGTTTCTGAATCTTCTGATAGTCTCCAGTTTCCAATTAATTCAGATACTGTTATTGTTGTGTCTTTAGTTTCTTTTTCAATTTTACAGTTTGAAAATAAAACGATGGCTAAAACAAGGAAGATTGATTTTAATAATTTCATGATTGATGATGATTTTTGATTGAAAATCAAACATACCATTTCATTGAGGAAAATCAAAATCCATAAGTAAGAAAAATATTATTTTAACAACTTCATGTTATTTAAAGTCGCTTTTTCATTCGGAAACTCTAATGCTGAAGCTTCAGTTTTTATTTCAACGTTTTCTAACGAGATATTTTCACCCCCAAGAATATCAATTACATGATCAGGAGTTTCAATTTTTGTGTTGGAAATATTTATATTTTTTCCGTCGTTAATGATGATTAGGTTTGAACTTTTTGCGTCAACATTATCAACGGTTAAATTGGTTAATGGCGATTCAGGAATACCATACACTTTTAAAAAATGCGTGCTGTTTTCTATAATCAGGTTGGTCATAGTAATATCCTTGTAAAACGGTGTTAGTTTATTAACAGGTCTGGCTGGTAAGCGTTCTGCCAATTCACCAACATAGGCAGGTGTGCCTAACATATCCCATTTTATGGCTGTGGCTTCTAAATTCATACGAATGCGGTCGTAATACAGGTGTTCGCCACCGCCGCCTCGTGGTCTGCGGGTTTTAAAGCGAATACCAACAACAGTGCCTTCAAAAACACAATCGTGAACATATAAATTTCTTATCACGCCGGCGGTTTCACTTCCGCAGGTAATACCACCATGTCCTTTTTGTGCCAGACAGTAACGAACCACCACGTTTTCGGTTGGTTTATTTACTTTCATACCGTCTTCGCCACGACCGGATTTCATGGTGAAACAATCGTCTCCGGTATTTAATGTTGAGTATTCAATAAGTACATTTTTAGACGATTCGATATCGATACCATCGCCACGCGGAATACCATAAGAATTCACATAAATACCTCGAATAATCACATTGTCACAATAGGTTGGTACGATATTCCAGAAGGCTGTATTTTCTAATGAAACGCCTTCAATATATACTTTTTTACAGTTGATAGGTGAAATGAATTTTGGAGGAAAAATCCAGTCTTCTTTCGAGCCATCATGAATACGTTCTTCAGCAGGTTTATTTAAATCTACTAAAGTTTCAATAGGCTTCATGTAAGAGCGCGCTTTGATTTCTCCGTCAAATGGCCCGATAAGCTTTCCGTTTCCGGTAATAGCGATATTTTCCTGATTGTTTGCGTAAATACAAGCAGCAAGCGACATCACTTCTAAACTTTCAACCCGCGTAAAAACGGCTGGTTGATAGTCTTTAACGTCGGTACTAAAACGAAGTACAGCGCCATCTTCAAAATGAAGATTTACATTGCTCTTTAATGTAATACGGCCGGTGTGCCATTCCCCGGAAGGAATAATTACTGTTCCGCCACCTTGGGTACTTGTATTATTAATGGCGCCCTGGATGATTTCTGTAATTAAACCATTTGGATCTTCAATGTTATCTTTTATATTGATACTTCTATCAGGGAAACTAGGCTTTACAAATTCAGGCATCGCAAATGGAGCGGTTACCGGAGCAATAGTGTCTGGTAATACGGTACGGCCTACCTGTTCTTTGGTTGGGATAGTTTCCAGTTTGCTGTAATCTAGTCCGACCTTGATTTCAGTTTTACAACTGATAAATAAAGCTAAAGATAGTATGGTGATAAAAGATCTCATTTTAGTTTTTATTGGTAATAATTAACGTAAAACTATAGATTTAAAAATTACAGTGCTGTTGGTTTTGTTCAGTGGTTTATTTTGTAATAGTATTTAGTTTACTAAACACATCCCAAACCACAACACCACAACTTACTGAAATATTTAAAGAGTGTTTTGTGCCATATTGCGGGATTTCAATCACCGTATCGCTTGCTGATACCACTTTTTGTGCTACACCTTTTACTTCGTTGCCAAAAACCAAGGCGTATTTTGTGTTGGCTTCAGGAGTAAAATCGTTGAGCATGGTCGCGTTTTCAGCTTGTTCGATAGAACAAATCTTAACGTTTTCAGTTTTAAGTTGGTCAACTAAATCCAAGGTGTTTTCAATGTATTCCCAGTCAACAGTATCGGTGCTTCCCAATGCGGTTTTATGAATGTCTTTATGTGGTGGGGTTGCCGTGATACCGCATAAATAAATCTTTTCAATTAAAAAGGCATCGCTGGTTCTAAAAACAGATCCGATATTATTTAAACTTCTAATGTTGTCTAATACAATAATAATGGGTGTTTTTTCAACCTGTTTAAAATCTTCAACGCTTAATCTATCTAACTCGCTATTTTTTAATTTACGCATGGTGGTTTTAATGTCAATATTCTGTAGATAACTTATAGTGTTTCCATTTCAAAAACCACTAAAATTATGCTACTTTAGCAATCCTACAATTGATGCAAAAATAACATTAAAAAACTACTTACCCTTGGCTAAAAAAGCAAAAAAAGAAACCCCGTTAATGAAACAGTATAATAGCATTAAGGCAAAATACCCAGATGCTTTATTGTTATTTCGTGTGGGCGATTTTTATGAAACCTTTGGAGATGATGCCGTAAAAGCAGCCGGAATATTAGGGATTATATTAACAAAGCGCGGTGCAGGAAGTGAAGGAGAAACGGCTTTGGCTGGATTTCCACACCATTCGTTAAATACCTATTTACCGAAATTGGTAAAAGCCGGGCAACGGGTAGCTATTTGCGATCAGTTGGAAGATCCGAAGCAAACCAAAACCATTGTAAAACGAGGTGTAACCGAATTGGTAACACCAGGGGTCGCTTTAAATGATGAGGTTTTGGTATCGAAATCGAATAACTTTTTGTGTTCGGTGTATTTCGATAAAAAGCAGATTGGAGTTTCGTTTTTAGACATTTCAACAGGGGAGTTTTTAACCTCACAGGGAAATGCCGAGTATGTAGATAAATTGCTTCAGAATTTTAGTCCGAGTGAAGTGTTGGTGTCGAAGCAGAAGCGTATGTTGTTTAATGAAACTTTCGGAAACGATTTTCATACCTTTTATTTAGAAGACTGGGTGTATCAAACCGATTACGCCTACGAAACTTTAACCAAACATTTCGATACAAAAACCTTGAAAGGATTTGGGGTTGAAGAGTTATATGAAGGTATTATTGCGTCAGGTTCGATTTTGCATTATCTGGCCGAAACGCAGCATAACAAATTACAGCATATTACATCCATTTCAAGAATTGCCGAAGACGATTATGTGTGGATGGATAAGTTTACCATCAGAAATTTAGAGCTTTACAATTCTACCAATAATAATGCGGTAACGCTTTTAAATATTATCGATAAAACCATTTCGCCAATGGGTGGCCGTATGTTAAAACGCTGGTTGGCCTTACCTTTAAAAAATGTAGGCAAAATTAAACAGCGTCATGAGGTAGTCGATTATTTAACCAAGGAAACTTCGGTACATCAAAAAATACAGAATCAAATTAAGCATATTGGCGATTTAGAACGTTTAATTTCTAAAACGGCTACCGGGAAAATTAATCCGCGAGAAGTTATTCAGCTTAAAAATTCGTTGGAAGCCATTGTGCCTATAAAATCTATTGCGGCTAACAGTTCAAATGAATCGTTAAAAATTATAGGTGATAATCTGCAAAGTTGCGACGTGCTTCGTGAAAAAGTTAAGGAGATGCTTAACGAAGATGCGCCAGTAAATGTGTTGAAGGGTAATACGATTGCAGCTGGTTTTTCTGCGGAGTTAGATGAATTGAGAAATTTATCTAAATCAGGGAAAGATTATTTAGATGCTATGCTGGAGCGCGAAAGCGAACGCACGGGAATTACCTCTTTAAAAATTGCATCTAATAATGTGTTTGGGTATTACATTGAAGTACGCAATACGCATAAAGACAAAGTGCCTGAAGAATGGATTAGAAAGCAAACTTTAGTTAATGCTGAGCGCTATATTACTGAAGAATTAAAGGAATACGAAGCTAAAATTTTAGGTGCTGAAGATCGTATTCTGGCTATCGAACAGCAGTTGTTTGCTGAGTTGGTGGGTTGGATGAATCAGTATATTAAACCTGTTCAGCAGAATGCCTTTTTAATTGGTCAGTTAGATTGTTTATGCGGGTTTGCACAGTTGGCAAAGGATAATAATTACGTATATCCAACCATTGAAGAATCATTTGATTTAGAAATTAAAGATGGTCGCCATCCGGTTATTGAAAAGCAATTGCCTATTGGGGAAGCTTATATTGCGAATGATGTGTTCTTAGATAGAACTACTCAGCAAATTATTATGATTACCGGACCAAACATGTCTGGTAAGTCGGCCATTTTACGTCAAACCGCTCTTATTGTATTGTTGGCGCAAATGGGCAGTTTTGTTCCGGCACAATCGGCAAGAATTGGTTTGGTTGATAAGATTTTCACCAGAGTAGGAGCGAGCGATAATATCTCGATGGGCGAATCGACGTTTATGGTAGAGATGAATGAGACAGCTTCTATTTTGAATAATATTTCAGAACGAAGTCTGGTGTTATTAGATGAAATCGGACGTGGTACCAGTACTTACGATGGTATATCTATTGCCTGGGCTATTAGTGAATATTTACACGAACATCCGGCGAAACCAAAAACCTTATTTGCGACGCACTATCATGAGTTGAATGAAATGACCGAAACGTTTAAACGTATTAAAAACTTTAATGTGTCGGTTAAGGAATTAAAAGATAATGTACTATTCTTAAGAAAACTTGTTGAAGGTGGAAGCGAGCATAGTTTTGGTATTCATGTGGCGAAAATGGCAGGTATGCCGCAGCAGGTTTTACGTCGCGCGAACCAGGTTTTGAAGAAATTGGAGAAGTCGCACTCTAGTGAAGAGCTTACCGAGAAGGTGAAATCGATGGAAAATGAAATGCAGTTAAGCTTTTTTAATTTAGACGATCCGTTGCTGGAAAATATAAAAGAAGAAATACTAGAGACTGATATCGATACGCTTACACCTGTTGAGGCCTTGATGAAATTAAATGAAATTAAGCGTATGTTGGTTAAAAAGAAGCAGGCTTAAAACTTTTTTTAATTTTTTTAGTAAAAAAAGCTTTGTACTTCTAATAAATGTACTAAATTTGCAACCGCAATCACGAATTGCACGCTTGTTGAAAACAAGTGACGATCATAAAAATGACTGCGAAAGTAGCTCAGGGGTAGAGCATCACCTTGCCAAGGTGAGGGTCGCGGGTTCAAATCCCGTCTTTCGCTCTGATACTTTCAAAAAAATATACCATGCTGAAGTGGTGGAATTGGTAGACACGTTGGACTTAAAATCCAATGAACATTAGTTCGTGCGGGTTCAAGTCCCGCCTTCAGTACTAAAGCCTTTACTATTTTCGTAGAGGCTTTTTTTATGCTTAAAATTTAGGATTTATTTGTATTTAATTAGTTGTATTTGTGTGTTTTAACAGATGTGTTTTTTGTATTTTGAAATAAATTTTTTTAAAATGAAACAAAAAGCTTTGTAGTTTTAATAATTATAGTAAATTTGCACCCGCAATAGCAATATTGCACGTTCATAATAAATGACTGCGAAAGTAGCTCAGGGGTAGAGCATCACCTTGCCAAGGTGAGGGTCGCGGGTTCAAATCCCGTCTTTCGCTCTGATACTTTCAAAAAAATATACCATGCTGAAGTGGTGGAATTGGTAGACACGTTGGACTTAAAATCCAATGAACATTAGTTCGTGCGGGTTCAAGTCCCGCCTTCAGTACTAAAGCCTTTACGATTTTCGTAAAGGCTTTTTTATGTTTAAAATTTAGGAGATTATGTTGGTCTTTTTTAGTTGTTCCAGCTCTACGCCCAATTCCTGAAACATTTGTATAATACTGCTTATTTTTAGTTCGCTTTCATCGTATTCCTGAGTATTGATACAACAGGTAAATTCCCATAATTCTAAAATGTCTTTCTTGTGTATGTCGTAAGGCTGATAGTTTCTGTTATCAGAATGCAATGTTAACAGCTCTGGTTGTTCGGTTGCTTTTATACGTTTATAAACAATACCTTCGTTTAGCGTTAAAATAACATAAGTTCTTCCGTATTTAATATCTTGAATATTTTCAATGTAACGCGCTACAACATACGATCCATCCCTTACCGGAAGCATAGAATCTCCTTTTATAGGAAAGGTGCGGTGTTTTCCTGACGGAAGAAACGGCAGTTTAATTTTTTCGAGCTGCTCGATATATTCCGGATCGTCATAGCCATTTAAGTAGCCGGCTGTAGCTTTGTTTGGGACAATTTCAATAAGATCTTCGTTGTCTTCGCTTACTGTAATAGGAAACAAAATGCGGTGATTACCAATGTTAATAAAAGACGTATCTGAAACTTTTGTCAGGTTGTTTTTTACTAAGGCATCAATAGGCAATTTGTAGTAATCCGATATTTTAATCAATAACTCTAAAGGTGGTTCAGATCGGCCTTCTTCATACGATCCTACTCGGGAACGTGTAATGCTCAGTTCCTCTGCCATTTGCTCTTGCGAAAACCCTTTTAAGGTTCTCAGGTACTTAAAGTTGACTGCGAAATAACTCATATACTACAAAATTAAGCAATACTTACTACATATTGTAGTTAATTTTGTGAAATAATTGATAAAGCAGAAAACGTTGTATTTAAATTGTCATTCATATTATAGTCTAAGATATGGTACTATTACTCCCGAAAATCTGTTGAAAATAGGGCAGTATTATGGTATTAGTGCTATGGCTTTAACCGATATTAACAACACATCGGCTTGTCTGGATTTTGTGCGATTGTCTGTTAATTATAATATTAAACCAGTTATTGGAGTCGATTTTAGAAATGCTGCGCAGCAGCAGTTTGTGGTATTAGCGCGAAACAATAATGGGTTTAAGAATATAAATGATTATTTGTCGCATCATTTATGTCATGATTTGCCTTTCTCAAATAGGACTCAAAAGATGTCTGACACCTTTGTTATTTATCCGTTTCAAAATGAAATAGAAATTGAAGCCTTGCGAGAGAATGAATTTATAGGTGTTGCTATAAAAGATCTTAATCGGTTTCGGTTTTCGAAATACATAAATCATTTAGATAAGGTTGTGATTCTCCAAACGGTGTCGTTTACAAATAAAAAAGATTTTAACACGCATCGCCTATTACGGGCTATAGATAATAACACCCTATTAAGTAAACTTCCGTTAGAACAGCAAGGAACAATACACGACATTGTAAAATCGGCAGACGATATTGTAAAAGCATTCGAAGAATTTCCTGAAATAATAACGAATACCGAACGCTTACTGGATGCTTGTAATATTGATTTCGATTTTTCACAACAAAAACCAAACAATAAAAAAGCATATACGGGTAATACCGATTTGGATTTTAAATTGCTTAAAAAACTAGCTTATGAAGGGGTGACTTATAGATATGCCGAAGTTAACGATGTGTTGTTAGATCGTATTGCAAAAGAGCTTAAGATTATAAAAGAAAAAGGATTTGTTTCTTATTTTTTAATCAACTGGAAGATTTTGAAATACGCACGTAGTAAAGGTTGCTTCTATGTAGGGCGCGGTAGTGGTGCCAATAGTGTTATCGCATATTTACTACGTATTACTGATGTAGATCCTATAGAATTAGATTTATACTTCGAGCGTTTTATTAATCTGTACAGAACCAATCCACCAGATTTCGATATTGATTTTTCCTGGACCGACAGAGACGATATAACTAAATTCATTTTTAATCGGTTTGAGCATACAGCTTTAATTACGGTTTACAATACCTTTAAATACAAAGCGTCTATTCGTGAGTTGGGAAAGGTTTTTGGTTTACCAAAACATGAAATAGATGTGCTGGCTTCCGGAAGTTTCAATTTTGATGCTTTAGATGAATTGTCAAAACTGGTTATTACGTACAGTAAGCGCATTCAAGGGTTTCCTAATTATCTAGGGATTCATGCGGGAGGCATTCTTATTTCTGAAAAACCAATCCATTATTATACGGCCACGTTTATGCCACCTAAAGGCTATGTTACAACGCAGTTTGATATGGTGGTCGCCGAAGATGTTGGTTTGTATAAATTCGATATTTTAAGTCAGCGTGGATTAGGAAAAATTAAAGATGCTGTCGAAATCGTAAAGTATAATAATCCGGATGATGTACCTATCGATATTCATGATATTAAACGTTTTAAAGAAGATAATCATATTAAATATCTGTTGAAAAATGCTAAAGCCATTGGTTGTTTTTATGTCGAATCGCCAGCCATGCGCATGCTGTTAAAAAAACTTCAGGTAGATAATTATTTGGGGTTGGTAGCTGCGAGTTCGGTTATTCGGCCTGGGGTGGCAAAGTCGGGGATGATGCGCGAATATATTTTAAGGTATCGGTATCCTGAACGCCGACGCGATGCGCATCCGGTATTACTTAATATTATGCCTGAAACCTATGGTGTTATGGTGTATCAGGAAGATGTTATTAAGGTCGCGCATTATTTTGCAGGTTTAAATTTAGGGGAAGCTGATATGTTGCGTCGGGGTATGTCTGGAAAATTCAGATCGAGAGAGGAGTTTTTAAAAGTGAAGGATGCATTTTTTGAAAACTGTAAAAAGTCGAATAAAGGATTAGATCTGACTAAGGAAATCTGGCGACAGATTGAAAGTTTTGCGGGCTATGCTTTTGCCAAGGGGCACTCGGCATCTTACGCCGTAGAAAGTTATCAGAGTTTGTTTTTAAAAGCGTATTATCCGTTGGAATATATGGTCGCAACCATTAATAATTATGGCGGATTTTATCAAACGGAATATTATGTGCATGAAGCGCGAATGCATGGCGGTATTATTGAAGCACCTTGTGTTAATAATAGTGGTATTAATACGATTATTAAAGGGAAATCAATATACATTGGGTTTAAGTTTTTACATGCTTTTGAAGATAAAATGGGAATAAAAATACTCAAAGCACGACAAGCACACGGGGCTTTTTTCGATTTAGACGATTTTATAGATCGGGTGAATATCGGTATAGAGCAGCTTATCATTCTTATTAAGATTAATGCCTTCCGTTTTACGGGAAAAAATAAAAGAGAATTACTATGGGAAGCGCATATGAAAGTGAGTAAATCTGTAGTTAACGACCATGAAATAACCTTGTTTAAACCTAATAGAAAAGCTTTTGTCATTCCCGAATTACCACAAAACCCTTTAGAAGACGCTTTCGATGAAATTGAATTGTTAGGGTTTTCATTATGCAGTCCGTTTCATTTGTTGCGAGAACCTTTAACAGACCCGATGCGTGCATTCGATTTGATTAATAATATTGGCCGTGTTATAACTATTCAAGGGTATCTGGTCACTGTAAAACGCACAAAAACATCTAACGGTAAGATGATGTATTTCGGAACGTTTTTAGATGTGTCTGGCGATTTTATAGATACGGTTCATTTTCCGCCGACAGCCTTAAAATATCCGTTTCGGGGGAAAGGCATTTATAGTATTACTGGTAAAGTTATCGAAGAGTTTGATTGTATAACCGTTGAGGTGTCTAAAATGGAGCGCTTGCCTATTATTGAAGACCCGAGATATTCAAATACGCCGTTAGCATCATGAGAAACGACAGGTCGATAGTTCATATGGATTTAGATACGTTTTTTGTATCCTGCGAACGTTTGTTAGATACCAGGCTGGTTGGTAAGCCGGTGTTAATTGGAGGTACATCCGATCGGGGTGTGGTGGCGTCCTGTAGTTATGAGGCTCGTAAGTTTGGGATTCATTCTGCCATGCCTATGCGCATGGCAAAACAGTTGTGTCCTGAAGCTATTGTTTTACGAGGGAATTCAGGTATATATACTAAGTTTTCCAATGCGGTTACCGAAATTATTAAGGAGAGCGTGCCGCTTTATGAGAAATCGTCTATTGATGAATTTTATATAGATTTAACCGGAATGGATAAGTTTTTTGGATGTCTGCAGTTGGCTTCCGAAATCAGGTCAAGAATTATTAAAGAAACCGGATTGCCTATTTCCTTTGGATTGTCTGCTAATAAAACCGTTTCTAAAATAGCTACAGGTGAAGCGAAGCCTAATAATCAAATACAAATTCTTCAGGGGAATGAAAAAACGTTTTTGTCGCCGCTATCGGTGAAGAAAATTCCAATGGTAGGCGATGTGACTTATAAGGCCATGTGCGATTTGGGAATTAAGCAAATAGAAACCATTCAAAAAATGCCTATGGAAATGATGTTTAAGGTGTTTGGGAAAAACGGTATTACTATTTGGAAAAAGGCTAATGGAATAGACAATAGTCCTGTAATACAATACCGCGAACGAAAATCGATTTCTACCGAACGTACCTTCGATAAAGATACCACTGATGTTGCGAAGCTTAAAAGTATTATTAGTGCCATGGCTGAAAATTTAGCCTATCAATTGCGTCGAGGTAATAAGTTAACGGCCTGTATCACTTTTAAAATTCGATACTCTGATTTTCAAACTTATACCCAGCAAAAACGTATTCCTTACAGCGCTGCCGATCATCATATTATTCCTGTTGTTATGGAGCTTTATAATAAACTGTATCAACGTAGGTTGTTAGTAAGATTAATAGGTGTAAAGTTTAGTCATCTAGTTGAGGGTGGGCATCAAATTGATTTGTTTGAAGACGACGATAAAGCCATCAGGCTTTATCAGGCACTCGATAATATGCGCGAGCGTTATGGCGATAGAGCTGTTGTTCGCGCTTCAGGTATGGAAGCCAAAAGTATAAGTCGATGGAATCCGTTTAATGGTGATGCTCCGCCACTATTGGCAAATAGAAGACGGTAAAAAAATTAAGGGTTTTAATTTTCTGCAACGTTATTATATTACAAGATGTTCTTTTGCTTTAAAATTTAAAGGGAATTATAATGTGTTGTGAATTAGGTTTATGTCGGTTTTTATAAGTGGCGGTTGATAAATATGTCCCCGGTATTCGCATAAAAACTAGTATCTTTTTTTTGAAAATTTATGCAGATTTGTTAGAGGTGCGTAAACCTTAGGAATTAAAATTTATTTTATAAAAATATATAGTTATGAAACGTAGAGAATATTTAAAAACCATTGTTTTGGGGTCTGTTTTACCAATGGCGTTTTCCAGTTATGGTTTGTCTCCATATATTGAAGAGTTATGGGATGCTAAGAAGAAGGTGAAATTTAAAAGTCAGTGGGATAAATTTCAGGATATGAAATGGGCTGGACCCGAATATTGGGGGAACCGTTTACAGGACTGGGAAATTAGAAATGGTGCTGTGGAGTGTGTGGTGTCCGGAAAAAACAGAAACCTGCATTTGTTAACAGTTATGCACCAAAATGGGGACTCAGCTTTAGATTTAGAAGTAACCATAGCTGTGAAACATCCTAATTTAGATAGTTATAAAAAAGGCTGTGTAGGGATGCTGTTGGGGTCAAAAGGAAAATTTGATGATTATCGTTCTGCAGCGGTGTTTGGTAAAGGGTTAGAGGTTGGATTGAATACTAAAGGTCAACTTCAGGTTGGTGAACAAGAAATAAAAACACCTTTTTCTAAAATCCCGGATGCTTTTAAATTACAGATTAAAGCAAAGCCTTCAAAAAACGGAGGGCAAAGTTTAATCGTTCGTATTTTAAATCCTGAGAATAATAAAGAACTATTCGAAAGCCCAAAGCTAGAAGTTAAAAATCAGGATTTAGCCGGTACATTTGCTTTACTGTCTAATATAGACTTAGGATGGAAAGTAGAAGATAAACCAACGTGTTCTTTTAGCGATTGGGTAATTGAAGGTAATGCACTTCAGGAAAATGAAACGCAATTATTCGGGCCTGTTTGTTTTGCACAGTATTCTTTGAATAGAGAGAAGTTAAAACTGATGGCGCAGTGTTCGCCTTTTGAAAGTTTATCAGGACATTCGGTTGGACTTGAAATTTTTAAAGATGGTGCGTGGCAAACTATATCTAAAGGAGAGTTGGTTAACGATGGAAGAAACAAACTTTTTGAAGTTGAAAACTGGAGAGAAATAAGCGATGTGCCTTACCGTGTTTGTGTAGAATTACCACAGTCCGATGGAGTAAAAAGGTATTATTACGAAGGAACCATTAAAGCCGAGCCTAAAGATAAGGAAGATTTAAATATTGCGGTCCTAAACTGTAACATGCACTATGGTTTTCCTGATCAGGATATTGTAGATAATTTAAATAAATTGTCGTACGATGTTTGTGTGTTTTTAGGCGATCAGTTTTATGAAGGAACAGGGGGCTACGGTGTTCAATACGAAGGAGAATATGATAAACGTTGTTTAGATTTCTTAAGAAAGTGGATGATGTTTGGATGGTCTTACCGTGAGGTGTTCCGTCATCACCCTTGTAGCATCATTACCGATGATCACGATGTATTTCATGGGAACCTCTGGGGATGCGGAGGTACTCATGCCGACACAAGTTTAGGTTTTGAATCTGCAGCTCAAGATACTGGTGGATATAAAATGGATGCCGACTGGGTTAATATGGCTCAGTTTACACAAACCGGGCACCTTCCAGATCCGTATGATGCGACGCCCGTAAAACAAGGCATTAATGTGTATTATACCCAATGGGATTATGCAGGAGTAAGTTTTGCGATTTTAGAAGATAGAAAATTTAAATCGGCACCTAAAACGGTATTACCTGAAGAAGCTGATGTCTTTAATGGATTCATTAGAAATACAGATTTTGATATAAAAAAGCATAGAGATATTGATGCCGAATTGTTAGGAGAGCGTCAGGAAACCTTCCTTAAAAACTGGGTAGACGACTGGTCTAACGATACTCAGATGAAAATCTTATTATCTCAAACAAATTTTGCAACTATTGCAACCTTACCAAAAGGAGAAACCAGTGACTCAATTGTACCTAAATTAACTATGCCGGAAAAGGGAGAGTATGTTGAGGGAGATGACTTTACTGTAGATATGGATTCTAACGGATGGCCGCAAAAGAAAAGAGATGAAACACTTGAAATTATTCGAAAAGGCTTTACATTTCATATTGCCGGAGATCAGCATTTGGGAACTTTTGTACAGTATGGAGTTGAGGAACACGGCGATAGCGGTTTTGCATTTACAGGTCCAGCTCTTAATAATATTTGGCCACGCCGCTTTTGGCCGCCGGTAAATGCAGCAAATCACTCTGTTGAAAATCCGGCTTATACAGGAGATTATGAAGATGGCTTCGGAAATAAAATATCAGTTCATGCAGTAACCAATCCATATAACCATCATAAAGAACCTGCAATTTTGTATAACAGATCAACTGGCTTTGGTATGGTTTCGGTGAATAAGAAGAAACGAACTATTACCAGCTCGTGTTATCAGCGTTTTAAAGATGTTAATGAAACTGATGCCCAGTACCCGGGATGGCCTATTACGGTAACTCAGGAAGATCAATTGTTTAAAAAAGCGAAATACAAGCTCCCTAAGGTTACTATTTCTTCCGATGTTTTACCGGTAATAAGAGTAGTTGATGGGCAAGGAGATTTAGTCTATTCATTACCTTTAGCCGAAAAAACATTTTTACCTAAAGTCTATAAAGAAGGGAATTACACCATGCAATTTTTAGTAGATAATGAGTTGAAAAAGGAGATAAAAGTAAAATCTTCAGTAGGAAATGTTGAAGCTATTTCTATTTGGATTTAAAATATTATAAATGCTGAACATTAATAAATTAAGTGTATTAGTAAGTGTTGGCTTGTCTGTGTTGTTACCGTTTTCGATGAAAGCGCAGGAAACAAAATCAACCAAACCTAATATCATTTTTATTCTAACAGACGATTTAGGTTATGGAGATATCGGTGTCTTCTATCAAAACGAACGTAAAGCTAAAGCAGAGCGATCAGAACCTTGGACAAGTACTCCAAACCTAGATCAAATGGCTCACGAAGGAGTTATGCTCACACAGCATTACACGGCAGCACCGGTATGTGCACCTTCAAGAAGTTCGTTGTTAACAGGGTTGTCACAAGGACATGCTAATGTAAGAGATAATCAATTTGATAAAGCACTAGCCGATAACTATACTATTGCTAATGTAGCTCAGAAAATGGGGTATACTACAGCAGCCATTGGTAAATGGGGACTACAAGGAAGTAATGCTCAAGGTTGGCCAAGTGCTCCCAATAAAAGAGGTTTCGATTATTTTTATGGGTATATGCGTCATTCCGATGGTCATGAACACTATCCTGTAGAAGGAATTTATCGAGGCAAGAAAGAAGTTTGGGAAAACAATAAAGAAGTGTCTCAAGGTCTTGATAAATGTTATACGACCGATTTATGGACTGCAGTTGCTAAAAAGTGGATTGTCGAGCAAACAAAAGCTGAAAAACCATTTTTAATGTATTTGGCTTACGATACACCGCATGCTGTATTAGAATTACCAACACAGGCATACCCTAATGGAGGTGGTTTAAATGGGGGTTTGCAATGGACGGGAACATCTGGACGAATGATTAATACAGCATCCGGAATGCCAGATTCATATATGCATCCGGAATATGTTAATGCCACTTATGACGATGATAATGATAAGAGTACGCCTGAGGTAGCGTGGCCTAAAACTTATAAACGGTATGCTACCAGTGTAAGGCGTATTGATGATGCTGTGGGTGATGTTATTCAATTACTTAAAGATTTAAATATTGATGATAATACCTTGATTATTTTTACTTCCGATAATGGCCCGTCTAATGAATCGTATTTACCAAAAGGTTATGCAGCTAATAATCCCGAATTTTTTGATAGTTTCGGTCCGTTTGACGGAATAAAGCGTGATGTCTTGGAAGGTGGAGAACGTATGCCTTTAATAGCGAGATGGCCAGGTCATATTCCGGAAAATGTAAAGGTAGATGAACCTAGTATTTCATATGACTGGTTGCCAACATTTACTGATGTTGCAGGTTTTTCAGCCCCTGTTATTAGCGATGGTGTTTCTATTTTGCCAGCTTTAACAGGAAGAGAGTCTCAGGAAAAATCATTGATTTATTCCGAATATGTTTTTCCCGGAAAAACACCAGGTTACAAAGATTTTTCGCCGAACAATCGAAACCGACTTCGTAAGCAGATGCAAATGATTCGATTAGGAGACTTGGTAGGTATTCGTTACAATATTCAGTCTGCCAATGATGATTTCGAAATTTACGATGTAATTAATGATACACATCAATCCCATAATTTAGCAGGAGCTGATTCGTTAGTTGAGGTTCAGCAACAAATGAAAGTTAAGGTGCTTCGTATTCGCCGTGCCGATGACAAGGCTAAACGTCCTTATGATGATGCGCCTGTGCCTGCATTAGCTAACGAAGCATTTAAAGCAGGATGGAATTGGAAGTCATTTAAAGGGGAATTTCCTTGGTTGCCTAATTTATCAACAATGGAACCATTAAAGGAAGGTCATGTTTCAAAATTAAGTAAACTGAAGTATCGTAAAGGTTTAGGAGAGTTCTTTTTGTTGGAAGGAAACATTGATATTCCAAAAACAGGAATGTACACATTTGAATTTAGTACTGTTGAAAAAGGCGTTGTAAGAATACATGAAGCCATTTTATTTGATGCAGACTATGGTTATACATCCGGAACGGTTAAAAAAACATCTATGGTTCTTGAGAAAGGAACGCATCCTATTAAAATTTATCTTTCTAATAAAGGGAAAGAACAACAACCATTTCAGTTATCTTATAAATTGAAGAGTAGCGAAAGTATTAAATCTGTTCAGTGATTTTATTCGTAATTGATTAGAAAGGTGGTTTAAATCATTCAAAAAAAGGGAACTATGTAAAAATTAGTTCCCTTTTTTGTTTTCATATTGAAAAAATAATTACTTTTACAAACCAGAACAGAACAGAACGGTTAATGCTTTTTGAGTTAAATTTTAATAGTGATATTCCAAAATACCAGCAGCTTGTTAATGCTATAAATGATGCTTTGTCCAACAATACGTTAGGTAGTGGTGATCCGTTGCCATCTGTTAATGTGATGTGTAAAGACTATAGTTTATCGAGAGATACGGTATTTAAGGCCTATTCTATTTTAAAGGAAAATGGCGTGATTGAATCGGTTCCTAATAAAGGGTATTTTGTTGCTAACGATACCAGAAAGGTACTTTTGGTTTTAGATACATTTAAGGCTTACAAAGAAGTGTTATATCATTCATTTGTTAATGATTTACCTAAAAATGTGATTGTCGATGTGCAGTTTCATCACTATAACATTAATAATTTTAAAACTATTTTACAGAACAGTAAAGGAAAGTATTATAAGTATGTGGTGATGAGTTTTAATCATAAGGAAGTCCCGACTGTTTTGGCGGAGTTTGAGAAAGATAAATTATTGCTAATCGATTGGAATATTCATTCAGAAGATGATAATAATTATGTGTTTCAAGATTTCGGTCAGGCGTTTCAAGAAGCTTTAGAACAGGCCGTTTTAGCATTTAAAAAGTATAAACGTGTGGTGTTCGTTTATCCTGCGTTTACAAGTCACCCTCCAGAAACGGTAGCCAATTTTAAAAGGTTTTGCGATACTCATAAATTGAATTATAAAGTCATTACAGAGGTTAATGATTTTAAAGTAACTAAAGGAGAAGCATACATTAGCGTTAGTGACCGTATTTTGGGAAACTTTTTAGAGCAATGTCGCAACAATAATTTTGAGCCGGGAACCGATGTTGGCTTTTTGTCGTATAACGAAACCCCAATGAAGCCATTTATTTATAAAGGTATTTCGGTGGTATCGACAGATTTTAAAGCCATGGGAGCTACGGCAGCAGATTTTGTAAATGAGGATAAAACAATACAAAAATATATACCAACAAAACTAATATTAAGAGAATCATTATAACATGTATTATTTAGGACTAGACATAGGAAGTTCTTCAATAAAGGCTGCACTTGTAGAAACTGAAACGGGAAGAAGTATTGCTGTTGTTCAGGAACCTGAAGATGAAATGAGCATGTATGCTGAAAAAAATGGCTGGGCAGAGCAACATCCCAACGATTGGTGGCAGCATGTTTGTAAAGCAATTTCACGATTAAAATCAGAAAATAATATTGAGGCTAATCAAATAAAAGGCATTGGTATATCTTATCAAATGCACGGCCTGGTAGTTGTCGATAAAGACGGAAAGCCACTTCGAAAAAGTATTATTTGGTGCGATAGTCGGGCGGTAGATATTGGTAATAAGGCTTATGAAACCATTGGAGAAGAAGTTTGTACTAGCAGTTTATTGAATTCTCCGGCGAATTTTACAGCGTCAAAATTAAAATGGGTTAAGGATAATGAACCTGAGGTTTATAAGCAGATTTATAAATTCATGTTACCAGGAGATTATATTGCTTATAAGTTTTCGAATACTATTAACACAACTATTTCAGGTTTGTCTGAAGGTGTCTTTTGGAATTTTAAAAATGATAATATAGCCGATGTGCTTTTAGGTCATTATGGTATAGATGAAAACCTGATTCCCGATCTTGTTTCAACTTTCGGAATACAATCGATTGTATCTAAACAAGGCGAAACAGAAAGTGGTATTTCCGCTGGAACGCCTATTTTTTATCGTGCGGGAGACCAGCCTAACAATGCATTATCGCTAAATGTTTTTAATCCAGGAGAAGTCGCTTCAACAGGAGGAACATCGGGTGTAATTTATGCAATAACCGATAGCCTTTCAGTAAAGGAAAGTTCGCGGGTTAATAATTTCGCTCATGTAAATTATACAGAGGGAGAAGAAGCTAGGATTGGTAAATTACTTTGTATTAATGGCGCCGGAATTCAGTACCGTTGGTTATTAAATAATTTAGATGTCTCTTCTTATGAAGAGATGAATACGTTGGCTAATGAAATTCCGGTGGGTTCCGATGGTGTTTGCTTGATTCCTTTTGGTAATGGAGCCGAACGGATGCTGAATAACAAAGACATTGGTACCCGCATTTTAAATCTCAATTTAAATAACCATCATAAAGGGCATTTATGTCGAGCTGCGCTTGAAGGTATTGCGTTTTCGTTTGTTTACGGCATGGAAATTTTAACCTCCGATGGTATAAAGCCCACCGTTATCCGTGCAGGGAATGATAATCTGTACCGTTCCGAGATTTTTGCTAATACCGTTGCCACTTTAATCAATCAGGATATTGAAATTTATAATACCACGGGAGCTATAGGAGCTGCCCGAGCGGCCGATTTGCATAAAGGTGATTTTGAAAGTTTTGGTAAACGTATTATGGAAAACGATTATGTGATGACCTATAAACCACTTGAAGATAAAACCGCTTACCAAGAGGCGTACAACAATTGGAAAAAAGAATTAGAAATTATTTTAAAGAACAAATAAACAATAGATACAATGGCATTAATAGGAGATAAAGAATACTATAAAGGTATTCCAGAAATTAAGTTCGAAGGTAAAGAGTCAGATAACCCGTTGGCGTTTAAATACTATAACCCAGATCAGGTTGTAGCGGGTAAAACCATGAGAGAATGGTTTAAATTTTCGGTAGCCTATTGGCATACCTTCTGTGCAAAAGGAGGCGACCCTTTTGGTACAGATACTATGAGTTTTGAATGGGATAAATCTTCGGACCCAATTCAGGCTGCAAAAGATAAAGCGGATGCCGCATTCGAGTTCATTACAAAAATGGGATTCGGGTACTATTGTTTCCACGATGTAGATTTGGTACGTGAAGGTAATTCATTTGGTGAATTAGAAAGTAGATTGGCAACTGTTACAGACTATTTAAAAGAAAAGCAAGCGGCTTCAGGAGTAAAATTATTGTGGGGAACTGCCAACTGTTTTTCTAACCCTCGTTATATGAATGGAGCGGCAACCAATCCAGATTTTAATGTGCTGGCTCGTGCTGGAGGACAAGTTAAATTGGCTTTAGATGCAACTATCGCTTTAAACGGAGAGAACTATGTGTTCTGGGGAGGTCGTGAAGGTTATATGAGTTTGTTAAATACCGATATGGGGCGTGAGTTAGATCATATGGGGCAGTTTTTAACCATGGCAAGAGATTACGCCAGAGCTCAAGGATTTAAAGGTAATTTCTTTATTGAGCCAAAACCAATGGAGCCAATGAAGCATCAGTACGATTTTGATACCGCTACTGCTATTGGGTTTTTAAAAGAATATGGTTTAGATAAAGATTTTAAAATAAATGTTGAAGTCAACCACGCTACTTTGGCACAACACACCTTTCAGCATGAACTGGAAGTGGCTGCAAAAGCAGGAATGCTAGGAAGTATGGATGCTAACCGTGGCGATTACCAAAACGGATGGGATACCGACCAATTCCCTAATAGTATTTTAGAAACTACAGAAGCGATGCTTGTCTTCTTAAAGGCAGGAGGCTTACAAGGTGGAGGTGTGAATTTCGACGCTAAAATAAGAAGAAATTCTACCGATTTAGAAGATGTCTTCCATGCGCATATTGGTGGGGCAGATACTTTTGCAAGAGCTTTATTGACTGCTGATAAAATTATTACCTCGTCACCTTACGATAAGTTAAGACAAGAACGTTACGCGTCATTTGACTCAGGCAAAGGAAAAGCGTTTGAAGAAGGAAAATTAAACCTTCAAGATCTTTATCAAATTGCTCAGGATAACGGGGAATTGAAGTTACAAAGTGGTAAGCAAGAATTGTTCGAAAATATACTTAATCAATATATTTAAGTTTAGCTAACAATCTGAATGAAAAAAGACTGCTGAAAGGCAGTCTTTTTTTATTCTTTAATATTTTTTAGAAATTAATCTTTCTTTTTCTCGTAGTGCTCATCAGTAATTTTTTGTACTTCTGCTTCAACAGCATCACTGGCATCTTGTAAAGCTTTTCCAGTAGATTTAGCCGCATCATCAACAGCTTTTTCTGCTTTATCAAGTGCTTCATTTGTAGCATCAACAGCATCGTTAGCCATATCGTCTATGTCGTCAGCAGCTTTTTCAAGAGTACTTTCTGTTTCCTTCATAGCGTCATCAGCAGCTTCCATAGCATCATCTGTGGCTTCTTCAACGTCCTCTGCAGCATCTTCTACGGCGTCACTAACGTTTTCCATAGTTTCTTCAACAGAATCCGATTTTTTGGTATCTCGACAAGAGATGAAACTTAAACTTAAGGTGAGTAGAAGGGCAGTGCTTAACAATAGTTTTTTCATTAGTTTTTGATTTTAGGTGTTGATTATAAATATACTAAATTTAATTGTAGAAGTATGTTTACTCTCTATAAATTAAATGCTTACATGTATATACGACTAAATGAATAGTATAGACGTTCTTTATAAAACAGCTAAAATTAAAGACCTAGATAGTTAATAATTTTATTTACGGCACCTTTGTGGTTTTTAATGTAAGTGGCATTGTTGTTTCCGGTAAGTTCGCGCTTGGCTTTATCCGTAATGAGTTCGGTTAAAATAGTATCGAATTCCGTTTGGTTAGCAATTGAAAACATACCATTATTATCAATTAAGGCTTTAGCTTCTGGAAATTTATCATAAATATTTCCAATAATAATTGGTACACCAAACACAGCAGGTTCTAAAGTGTTGTGAAGTCCTGTACTCCCTAAGGCGCCACCAACATAGGCGATGTCGGCATAATTGTAGATTTTTGTTAAAATACCAATGGTATTCACAATAAAAACCTCTGCGGTTTTTAAATCGCGTTGCTCTTTTTCCGAGAATAAAACACTTTCAACTTCAAGTTTTTCCTGAATATTTTTTATTTGGTTCGGTTTGATGTTATGTGGAGCAATAATGAATTTAACATCTTGTGAAGTATGATTGTTGATATAATTAATCAATAAACCTTCACCTTCTGGCCAGGTACTTCCGGCAACAACACAAAGTTTATCTTGCTTAAAATCTTCAATAAATTCTAAAGTGTTGTCAATTTCTAACTGACTTGAAACACGATCAAAACGGGTGTCGCCAGAAACTGTAACGTTATTGTAGTTTATTGATTTAAGTAGTTTTTTAGAAGCTTCATTTTGAGTGAAAATATGTTCGAAAGCAAATAAGGCTTGTCGCAAATGTTGTCCATAGAATTTAAAATACGATTGATTAGGTCTAAATGCAGCTGATATAAGAATGGCACGTAATTGTTTTTTCTTAAGTTCATTCAATAGGTTAGGCCAGATATCGTACTTAACAAAAACGGTAAGTTCTGGTTTTACGAAGTCGATAAAACGTTTGGCATTATGTTTTGAATCCAAAGGAAGATAAACCACCGCATCGGCAATCGGTGAATTTTTTCTAATCTCATAACCTGAAGGTGAAAAAAAGCTGAGAACAATTTTATGATCTTTGTAGTGTTCACGTAGCACTTTAAAAACAGGAAGACCTTGTTCGTATTCACCTAAAGAAGCACAATGAAACCATAGGGTTTTGTCTTTTGGCGATATGTGTTTTTCTAAAATAGAAAGTGTTTCGTGTCGCCCTTCAACTCCTTTTTTAATTTTATCGTTAAAAGGAGCGATACATTGCAGTCCGAACTGCGCTAATGTAATGCCTGTATTGTAAATAAAACTCAATGCGTTATTTGTTTGGTGCTAAAATACATTTCTTTAATGCAAATTCATTGGTTACCGCTTACTAATTTCGTAATTTCGTAGTCTATTAACTCCAAATACAAGTGTTAGTAAAAAAGTGTCTTTCTAAATTTTATTAAAGCTTGTAAATAGTTACAATTTTTTTAGATGAAAAGTATTCAAATGGTTGATCTTAAAGGTCAATATAATGAGATTAAAGATGAGGTAAATACTTCAATACAAGAAGTTTTAGAAACCACAGCATTTGTTAACGGACCGAAAGTTCATGAATTTCAAAAGAACTTAGAGCAATATCTAGGTGTAAAGCATGTTATCCCTTGTGCTAACGGTACCGATGCTTTGCAAATAGCTATGATGGGTCTTGGGTTACAGCCAGGTGACGAGGTAATTACGGCCGACTTTACCTTTGCAGCAACAGTTGAAGTTATTGCTTTATTGCAATTAACACCAGTTTTAGTAGATGTAAATGAAGACGATTTCAATATTAATATTGAAGCGATAAAAAAGGCAATTACACCAAAAACAAAAGCTATTGTTCCTGTGCATTTATTTGGGCAGTGTGCCAATATGGAAGCTATTATGGAACTAGCTAAGGAGCATAATTTATATGTAATTGAAGATAATGCTCAAGCTATAGGCGCAGACTACACTTATAAAGATGGAACGAAAGCAAAGGCAGGAACTATTGGGAATGTTGGAGCAACGTCATTTTTTCCTTCAAAAAATTTAGGGTGTTACGGTGATGGTGGAGCCATATTCACAAACGATGACGATTTAGCACATACCATTAGAGGGATTGTAAATCATGGAATGTACGAACGTTACCACCACGATGTAGTTGGTGTAAATTCTCGTTTAGATAGTATTCAGGCAGCGGTGTTAAATGCTAAGTTGCCAAATTTGGACACCTATAACAAAAAACGTCAAGCTGCAGCAAAAAAATATACGGCCGCTTTTGAAGGTGTTGAAAATATAATTACACCAAAATTATCTAACGGTTGTACAGAGATTTGCGATACCTGTGATTGTCACGTATTTCATCAATATACCTTACGTGTAAATAGCACAAAAAGAGATGGTTTAGTGAAGCATTTAAATGAAAATTCTATACCTTGCGGCGTCTATTATCCAATTCCGCTTCATAAGCAGAAGGCCTATGCAGATGAAAGATATAATGAAGCTGATTTTGTAGTAACAAATCAATTGGTGCAGGAAGTGATTGCTTTACCTATGCACACCGAGTTGGATGATGAGCAAATTGCACACATAACATCAACAATAATAAACTACATTAATGAGTAAAATTTTAGTTACAGGTGGATTAGGGTTTATCGGATCCCATACTGTTGTAGAATTGCAAAACGAAGGCTACGAGGTCGTAATTATCGACGATTTATCAAACTCATCTGAAAACGTATTAGACGGTATTACGGCTATTACTGGAACAACGCCCATCTTTGAAAAATTAGATTTGAAAGATAAGGCTGGAGTTGAAGCATTTTTTAAGAAACATAACGACGTAGAAGGCGTAATTCATTTCGCAGCTAGTAAAGCGGTAGGTGAGAGTGTTCAGGAGCCTTTATTGTATTACGAAAACAATATTAGTACATTGGTTTATATTCTTAAAGAATTAAAGAAACTACCATCTGCAGCATTTATTTTTAGCTCATCATGTACCGTTTACGGCCAGGCAGACGAATTACCTATTACCGAAAATGCACCGGTTAAATTAGCAGAGTCACCTTACGGAAATACCAAACAAATAGGTGAGGAAATTATTAGAGATACTTGCAAAGTAACACCATCATTAAAAGCGATTGCGTTACGTTATTTCAATCCGGTAGGAGCACATGAGTCTGTTGAAATAGGAGAACTTCCAATCGGGGTGCCTCAAAACTTAGTGCCTTTTATTACACAAACCGCTATAGGGCTTCGTGAAGAGTTATCTGTTTTTGGTGATGATTATCCAACACCAGATGGAACATGTATTCGCGATTATATTCATGTGGTCGATTTAGCAAAAGCGCATGTTGTTGCCTTAAAACGTTTGTTAGAAGGTAAGAATAAAGAGAACTACGAAACCTTTAACTTAGGAACAGGAAAAGGAAGTTCTGTTTTAGAAGTGGTTCAGGCGTTTGAACGCGTTTCAGGTGAAAAATTAAAATATAAAATTGTAGGTCGTCGTGAAGGTGATATTATTTCAGCTTATGCCGATACCAATAAAGCAAATAATGAATTAGGTTGGAAAACTGAATTAACTCTTGACGATGCGATGCGTTCGGCATGGAATTGGGAAAAGAAGGTTAGAAGTAAATAATTCTTAATCGTTTAGATGCAAAAAAAGGCTGCAATATTTATTGCAGCCTTTTTTTATTTATTGTCATTCTGAACTTATTTCAGAATCTAATTTATTCGGTGATTGTTACTTTTTTCTTGTTTTTAAAACTGGCAAACAATAGGATAAACATTCCCGCTGTTACCGAGACATCGGCCATATTAAAAATTCCGGTTCTAAAAACGCCGCCCAAATCAATAAAGAAAAAATCGGTTACCGAACCGTATACAATGCGGTCGTATACATTAGCGATACCACCACCAATAATGCTGGCAAAAGCAAATAACGACCAAGGGTCTATAGTTTTATCTTTTAAGATATGACGTAATACAAAACCTAAAACCACAATCGGTAAAATAAGTAATACAATAAGTCTAAGCGTCGGGTTTAAATCGCTACCCATTCCTAAAAAGGCACCAGTGTTTTCAACATTCATCATGACAAACATATCGCCAATAACAGGAATACGTTCTCCGGGACTTACTTCGGTTCGTGGTTCGATACTCTCTCTTACAATAACTTTAGAAATCTGATCGACTGCAATGGTAATCACAATCACTAAAATAATGTATAAGGTACGCTTAGTAAACTTCATGTATTAATTATTTTTCTAAAGGTCTATTATAGACTTATACGGTTGCAGAAGCTGTTTCAGCCTGTCTGTCAATTTTTTTAACTAATCCTTGTAAAACATTACCTGGGCCAACTTCGGTAAATAAAGTTGCACCATCGGTAATCATTTGTTGTACTGATTGTGTCCAGCGTACAGGAGCTGTTAACTGAGAGATTAAATTGGTTTTAATCGCATTCTCATCGATAACGGCATTAGCAGTTACGTTTTGGTAAATCGGACAGTTTGGTTTACTGAAAGTCGTATTTTCGATAGCCGCTGCTAATTCTTCACGAGCTGGCTCCATTAAAGGTGAGTGGAAAGCACCACCAACTGGTAATACTAAGGCACGGCGTGCACCTGCTTCTTTTAAAGCTTCACAAGCTTTGTTAATCGCTTCAATTTCTCCAGAGATTACTAACTGACCCGGGCAGTTGTAGTTTGCAGCAACCACAACACCTTCTGTAGAAGCACATACCTTTTCAACGATTGCATCTTCTAATCCTAAAACAGCAGCCATGGTACTTGGTTGTAATTCACAGGCTTTTTGCATCGCTAAAGCGCGTTGAGAAACTAATTTTAAGCCGTCTTCGAAATTTAAAGCACCGTTAGCAACCAATGCTGAAAATTCACCTAAAGAGTGTCCGGCAACCATATCTGGTTTAAAGCTATCACCTAAAGTTTTAGCCAAAATTACAGAGTGTAAAAAGATAGCTGGTTGTGTTACTTTAGTTTCTTTAAGGTCTTCGGCAGAACCTTCGAACATAATATCCGTAATATTGAAACCAAGAATGTTGTTGGCTTTTTCGAATAATTCTTGAGCTAAAGGAGAGTTCTCGTAAAGATCTAACCCCATACCTGTAAATTGTGCGCCCTGACCAGGAAATATATAAGCTTTCATCTGTTTATTTTTATTAGATTTTTTAGTGGTGCAAAAATAGGAATATTTTTTCTAAGATACTTTTGTTTGTTTTCTTATTGAATAACAATAAGTTGCCGTTATAAGCCGGCGATTGCTGCCTCAGCACAGCGCTCACCATCCATGGCAGCCGATACGATGCCACCGGCATAACCACCGCCTTCACCACAAGGGAATAAACCTCCTATTTGCGGATGTTCCAAACGTTCGTTTCTGGGAATACAAACCGGTGATGAGGTTCTCGATTCGACGCCAACAATATTAGCTTCAGCAGTATAATACCCCTTCATTTTTTGTCCGAACGCCGCAAAGCCTTTTCGTAATCTACTACCAATCAATTTTGGCATTAAAGAGTGTAGCGGGCTCGAATTTAATCCGGGTTGGTAAGACGTCGGGTTTAAATCTGCCGATAGTTTTCCTTCCACAAAATCGGTTAAACGTTGTGCAGGAGCTACCTGACTTCGGCCACCAGCCGTAAATGCCATACGCTCTAAATTCTTTTGGTATTCCAACCCTTTTAAGGCACCAAAGTGTTCGTATTTTGGTAAATCACGATTCACATCAATTTCAACTACAATACCAGAATTGGCAAATAAGTTATTACGTTTAGATGGTGACATCCCGTTAACAACAACTTCACCGTTTGCGGTTGCAGCAGGAACAATAAATCCGCCAGGACACATACAAAATGAATATACACCGCGGTCGTTAACTTGTTGAACCAAACTATAGGAAGCAGCAGGTAATAATTCGTGACGCTCGCCACTACAATGGTACTGAATACTATCAATAATATGTTGAGGATGTTCTACACGAACGCCCATAGCAAACGATTTTGCTTCTAAGGCAATTTCTTTGTCGTGTAATAAATAGAAAATGTCGCGAGCCGAATGTCCTGTTGCCAGAATAACACGGTCGGCAGACATTTCATCTTTCCCATTTAATTGAATGGCTTGTATTTTATTGTTTTTAATAATGAAATCGGTTACGCGCGTTTCAAAATGTACTTCGCCACCATATTTTAAAATGGTTTCACGAATATTTTGAACCACTTTTGGGAGTTTATTCGTTCCAATGTGTGGATGCGCATCAACCAAAATCTGATCGGTAGCTCCGTGATATACTAAATTTTCAAATATACGACGCACATCACCACGCTTTAAACTTCTCGTGTAGAGTTTACCATCACTATAGGTTCCGGCACCACCTTCACCAAAGCAGTAATTAGAGTCTTCATTCACAAAATGCTGTTGGTTAATGGCGCGCAAATCACGACGACGATCCTGAACATTTTTACCGCGTTCTAAAACAATAGGTTTAAAACCTAATTCAATACAGCGCAGGGCCGCATACATTCCGGCAGGTCCAAAACCAATAATATGAATAGGTTTGGCTTTCGATACATCTTTATAATCAAATTGATATTCTGAAGATTTTGGCATCACCTCACGTATATAAACCGCCACTTTATAGTTAAAGATAATTTTAGGTTTACGCGCGTCAATAGATTTACGAAGTACTTTAATACCTGTAATATCTTCCTTGTCGATATCAAGTGCCTGAGCCGATTTAATAACTAAAATATCATGGTGTTCCTCTTCCTTAAGAGTGACACGAAGTTGCAATTCTTTAACCATGCTGCGAAATTAGTGAAAATAGCCATGAGTTTATTAAAAAGTATACTCTAAAGGTTTTAAAGGGCCTTTTTAGTATGCTTTTTTATAGGCTTTATAAAGTTTAGAAAGGTTTAAGGTGTTTACATTACCATTATGAACCATTAACCGGTAACGTAAAATAGTAGGTTTGGTATTTGATAAAGGAACGGTTTCTTTTCCAGGGAAGGGGTAAACTGCATTCTGCATGCTTCGTTTTTGACGTAATATCCAACGGTTTTGTTTTCCTGGATTTGAGGGATGGCAAAAAATGGTTAGTCCAGCCATTGATTCGTTTTTACCTAGAGTACCAGAAATATCCATCCAGTTACCAGCTTTCACAGGAAGGTTTTTAGGAGTCACTTTACCTTTGTAACTTGTAAAAATAACATCTTCAGTAAGTTTTATTCTTGGTGAAAATCCGCCGTACCCTTTTTCGTCTTCCGAACCGCCAATACGCATTTCTGGTTCTAAAGCTAATAACTGAATTTCAATGTCAATGACACGGTGATTTTCGGTTTTAGGATGAACGGTAATACTTGTAGTTTCTTTTACAAAGGGTTTTTCGTTACCTGCGGAATCTAACCATAAATTCGATTTCCAGAAGACTTCGGTTTGTATCGTTTTAGATTTATTGTTTGTATAGATTTCTTTTACCGAAGTTACATTCCAACTAAAATTTTCAATTTCCCAACCATCGCCAATGCGCTTATCGCCTATGTAAAGTTGATGCCAAGCCCAAAAAATGCCGCGGTGGTGGACATGATCTTCAGGGAAATCTTCGGTTAAAATCTCGCCATCTAAACTGTAAAGTGGATGAATGTAATTGGCTCTTTTGTAATTCCCGTTTATGGACTTATCGGAAATTTGATAAACAAGAATGCTGTCTTCACCTTGAGTAAAATAAGCTTGATCCTTATTTATTGCAACAGACACCGTTTGGGCTTCTGTAGTAGAAGCGAAAAGTAATGAAATAATGAATAATGGTATTAGTCGCATTGAAAAAAATATGGCCTTAACAAATTACGTAAAATTACTGTAACCTGTTAAAGCCATTATGCTGAGTTTATTTTCTCTGATAAGTTAAAAATGTAAAATCGTATTCGTTTTTCTCACTTTTTTGGTGGAACTCATGTGCGGTCTCTTGCCAGGTTTCAGAATCTATTTCAGGGAAAAAGGTATCGGCTTCAAAATCGGCATGAACGCGAGTAATTTCAATTTTGTCAGCAACTTCCATGGCTTGTTTGTAAATTTCACCACCGCCAATAATAAAAGGCTGTTCATCGTTTTTAGCGATAGCAATAGCGTCTTCTAAATTATTTACCACAATAACTCCTTCAGGAACTTCGTAATCACTTTGTCTTGTAATAACTACGTGTGTTCGGTTGGGTAAAGGTTTTGGGAAACTTTCAAAAGTTTTACGTCCCATGATAACGTGGTGTCCGCTGGTCAAACTTTTAAAGCGCTTTAAATCATCACTAATGTGCCAGATAAGTTTGTTGTCTTTTCCAATGGCATTGTTTTCAGCTGCAGCAACAATAATGGTTAGGTTGTCGTTTTTTGTCAATTTTTGATTTAATTTTTTTAATAAACTTTCGTCAGAGGGAAGGCTGGCTTTAAGCTTTTCAATACGTTCCTGTTGCTTAGCTACAAGTTTGTTTAATTGTGCTTTCTCCCATTCTTTACCCATAAATCGGTGCGTTACAAATACAGAAAAGAAATGATATGTTAGAAAGAAAAACCAGATAAGAATAGCCATAACAAACCAGTCTTGCCCCAAAATTTTAAACTCGGCGCCAATACCCAAAACAATATTGGCAATTATAAAAAACACTGATGCAATTAAGAAAAATACAAAGTGTCGGTATAGCCCTTTTTTCTTTTTAATGCGTCGCTGTGCATTTTCAATAAGCTCTAGTTGTTCCTTGTCTATTTGTGGTTTTGATGACTTTTTTCCAAACATAATACTTGTTTTACACAGCAGTAAAGTTAAAGCTTTTTGTTGATATCCCTTACTTTATTTTCTTAGTAGAAATACGGAGCGGTTTTTATAAATGACAAATAAAAAGTGATTGAAAATCAGTTATTAATATTCGTTTTAAACTGATAATTATCTAAAATTCATTGGGTGAAAAATAGGAGGATTAAATTTACAATAGGTCATTATTAATAAATTGATAATTCTTTGCCTTAAAGCATGTTAGAATGTAACCTATGTTAAATTCTTTGTTATTTTTGTTAGTATAACAATCACTAAAACTTATATTATGGCTATTTCAAAACAGTACTTAAAAAGTAAACCAGTATGTAAAGTAACGTTTTCTATTCTTGCTGAAGACGCTAAAAAAGTATCCTTAGTGGGAAGCTTTAATGAGTGGAATACAAAGGCAACTCCATTAAAAAAATTGAAAAACGGAACCTTTAAAGGTGTTGTTGATTTAGATAAAGACGGATCTTACGAATTTAAATACGTTGTAGACGGAACTTACGTGAATGATGATGCTGCCGATGCGTATGTATGGAGCGATTTTGCTGCTGCAGATAATAGTGTTGTAACCGTGTAAAAAAATGCTTATCGATAAAAAATACATTAAAAAAGGCTTCCTTTATTAAAAGAAAGCCTTTTTATTTTTTTATACGGCAACCACACCTTTAATATGCGGATGCGGATCGTAATTTTCTAAAGTAAAATCTTCAAATTTAAAATCGAAAATATCTTTGATTTCGGGATTTAATTTCATGGTTGGTAATGGTCTTGGTTCGCGTGACAGTTGTAATTCTAACTGTTCAAAATGGTTGCTGTAAATATGTGCATCGCCAAAAGTGTGGATAAATTCCCCTGGTTGGTAGCCACAAACCTGTGCCATCATCAAGGTGAATAACGCGTACGAAGCGATGTTAAAAGGTACACCTAAAAAGATATCGGCACTACGTTGGTACAATTGACATGATAATTTACCATCGGCAACATAAAACTGAAAAAAGGCGTGGCATGGCGGTAAAGCTGCTTTCCCATTAGCTACATTTTCACTGAAACTTTTTGATGTATCAGGTAACACCGAAGGATTCCACGCTGAAACCAGCATGCGTCGGCTGTTCGGATTGTTTTTTAAGGTGTCGATAACTTCTTTAATCTGATCGATTTCATCGCTATTCCAGTTACGCCATTGGTGACCGTAAACAGGACCAAGATCGCCGTTTTCGTCTGCCCATTCGTTCCAGATACGTACCCCGTTTTCGGTTAAATATTTAATATTGGTATCGCCTTTTAAAAACCAAAGTAGTTCATAAATAATAGATTTTAAATGCAATTTTTTAGTGGTTACCATAGGGAACCCTTCATTTAAATCGAATCGCATTTGGTATCCAAAAACACTCTTCGTACCAGTTCCGGTACGATCTCCTTTTTCATTTCCATGTTCTAAAACATGTTTTACTAAATCGTGGTATTGCTTCATAATGTTATTGGTCTATGAAAATAAATTCAGCTGAAAGTAGCGCTGTATTTTCAAGGCATAAAAATAGAAAAAAGCGGTAAGCTAAAGACCTGAAATTCTTTTAATTTATTCTAAAGTTATTAACTGAAATTGTTTAACCGATAATCATACCAGCGATAGTTGCAGAAACTAAAGATGCGATGGTACCACCAATTAAAGCTTTCATTCCGAATTTTGATAAAGTTTTACGTTGCCCTGGAGCCAATGACCCGATGCCTCCAATTTGAATTCCGATAGAAGCGAAGTTAGCAAAACCACATAGCATATACGTTGCCATAATAATAGACTTTTCATAAGTTAAATGAATACCATTAGTAGCATCTTTTAAATCGCGAAGTTGGATGTAACCAATAAATTCACTGGCGGCTAATTTAATACCAAGTAATTGCCCCATCATCATCATGTCTTCTTGGGCAACACCAATAAGCCACATTAATGGTGCGAAAACGTATCCTAAAATAAGCTCAATGGATAAGCTTTGATAACTTGTATTATCGGTAACCCATGAATTGAATGTTGTTATATCTCCAATCCAACCTAAAATACCATTAAACATGGCAATGAAGGCTACAAAAACTAAAAGCATACCACCTACATTAACGGCTAGTCTTAGACCTTCGGTGGTTCCGTTGGCAATAGCATCTAAAAAGTTAGCACCTATTTTTTCCTGAGAAACGGATACATCTGTTTTAACGTCCTCGGTTTGCGGGTATAATATTTTAGAAATAACAATAGCTCCTGGTGCCGCCATAACCGATGCTGCCAATAAGTGTTTAGCATAGAATAAACGCATCACTTCGTCGTCGCCTCCTAAAAAGCCAATGTATGCAGCAAGTACGGCACCGGCAACAGTTGCCATACCTCCAATCATAACCAAAAGCATTTCAGATTTATTCATTTTTTCTAAATACGCCTTGATTAGAAGTGGTGCCTCGGTTTGTCCTAAAAAGATATTTCCGGCAACACTTAAACTTTCTGCTCCTGAAATTTTCAGAGCCTTTGAAAGTAACCAGGCCATGCCTTTCACAACTTTTTGAATGATACCTAAATAAAATAATACAGAGGTTAACGCTGAGAAGAATATAATAGTAGGCAATACCTGAAAAGCAAAAATATAGCCGAAGGTATCCATGTCAACAACTAATCCTTCGAATAAAAATTTACTTCCTGCTCTGGTGAATTCAAGTACTGAAACGAATAATCCACCGATAAATTCAAATATGGTTTTTATAAAATCAACTTTTAATACTCCAAAGGCGATTAATAATTGAAAAGCCAATCCAATAGCAACAATTTTCCAATTAATGGCTTTTCTGTTACTGCTAAATAAAAAAGCAATGAAGATTAAGGACAACATACCCAAGGCACCACGCAATAGACTATTAAATGTAAAGCCTTGACTTGGAACGATAGGGGAACTAACAGTTGCTTTAGACTCTTCAATGATAATGACCTCTTCGGAAACTGAGGGTATAGACGTTAGAGAATCGGTTTGAGTGGAAATCGGTTCAGATACCTCTGTTTGTATGCTATCGGGTGTTGTATTTTTGTTTTGCGCTAAGGCTGTTGATGTAAGTAATGACAGGATTAGGGCAAGAGACAAAAATACGTGTTTCATAGTATGCTTAGGTTATTTGAGGGTTATTCGCGTTTAGAAATTTCATCCCGAATATGCGCTGCTTTTTCGTAGTCTTCGTTAGCGACTGCTTCGTCGAGTAAATTTTGTAATTCCTTTAGAGTTTTTCCTTTATAGCTTTCGCGAGGTGTAGAGCTTGTCGATTCTACTTCGTCTGCTAACAGGTCATCTACAAGAATACTGTCTTGAGACTCTTCGTTTTCTTCGTCTTCTTTTTTAGGATTTACTTTTAAATAAATTCCGGCTTTATCCAAGATATTTTTATAGGTAAAAATAGGAGCATCAAAACGCAAGGCTAAAGCAATCGCATCGCTGGTTCTGGCATCTATAATTTCTTCAATGTTATCGCGTTCGCAGATTAAACTTGAGTAAAAAACACCATCTACCAACTTATGAATAATTACTTGTTTTACAACAATATCAAATCGGTCGGCAAAATTTTTAAATAAGTCGTGTGTTAATGGTCTTGGAGGACGAATTTCTTTTTCTAATGCAATAGCAATAGACTGCGCTTCAAAAGCACCAATAACGATAGGTAATTTTCGGTCGCCGTCTTCTTCATTTAAAATCAGTGCGTAAGCACCGTTTTGGGTCTGGCTATAAGAAATTCCTTTTATATTTAATTTTACTAAACTCATATGTTATAAAAAACGCAAAGAACTGTTTAAATTAGGACTTTACCAACTGCCTAGGGCAGATTTACGAATATAATGCCAATTTAAGCAGTTCTTTAAAACTATACAATTTATAAAAAATAATTTATTGTTGAGCTTTAAACGCTTTTAATTTTTCGATAAGTTCAGGTACAACTTGAAAGGCATCACCTACTACGCCATAGTCGGCTGCTTTAAAGAAAGGTGCTTCCGGATCGGAGTTGATGACAACTTTAACTTTAGAAGCGTTAACACCAGCTAAATGCTGAATAGCTCCTGAAATTCCGATAGCAATATATAAGTTTGATGCTACTGGTTTACCGGTTTGACCTACGTGCTCGCCATGTGGTCTCCAACCTAAATCGGATACTGGTTTTGAGCAGGCTGTTGCAGCACCAAGTACATCGGCTAATTCTTCAATCATACCCCAGTTTTCAGGGCCTTTTAGTCCGCGACCACCAGACACCACGATGTCGGCATCGGCGATACTTACTTTATCTGAAGCTTTATCAACAGATTCCACTTTTACTCCTAAATCGGTGATAGAAGGCGTGAAGGCTTCTTCAGTAGCACTTCCAGATGCTTCAACTACTCCGAAAGCATTGCTGGAAACACCAACGATTTTTACATCGGTACTGATTGCGATATCTTCAAAGGCTTTATTGGTAAATGCATTACGTTTTACTGTAAAAGGCGCTGTGCTTGATGGCGCAGCAATAACATTTGAAGCGTATCCGGCATTTAAAAATACGGCTAAAAGCGGTGCTAAATATTTACTGTTTGCACTCGAGCTTAAAACTACAACTTGAGATGCTTCTTTTTCTGCGGCCTGTTGAATAGCTTCTGCATAGCCTTTTGCGTTAAAAGTATCTAATTCACTATTTGAAACGGTTAAGACTTTGTCTACACCATAATTTCCTAAAACAGAAGTGTCATCGGTATTAATTGCGATAGCAGTTACTGTTGTACCCAATTGATCGGCAACAGATTTTGCATAAGAAGCGACTTCAAATGCTACTTTTTTAAGTTTTCCTTGTTCTGATTCTGTATATACTAAAACTGACATGTTGTTCTTTTTTGAAGGTTAATTAAATCACTTTAGCTTCGTTGTGAAGTAAGTCTATTAATTCATCTAGGTTATCTGCCGATACTAATTTAACAGCACCTTTTGGCGCTGGTTTTTCAAATTTAACAGAAGCTGTTTCTGTGTTTGTATCAACAGGCTCTACAACGGTTAAAGGTTTTTGACGTGCCATCATAATACCACGCATATTAGGAATACGTAAATCACTTTCTTCAACAATCCCTTTTTGAGTTCCAATAACAAGAGGAAGAGATGTTGATACGGTTTCTTTTCCGCCGTCTATTTCTCTTGTAGCAGTTGCCGAAGTTCCTTCAATATCCAGTTTTATACAGTTATTTATAAAATTAGCGTTGGTTAACCCGGCAATCATTCCTGGAACCATTCCGCCATTATAATCAATAGATTCGCGACCTGCAATTACTAAATCGTAACCACCTTCTTTTACCACATTTGCTAATTGTTTAGCCACAGAAAATCCATCTGTTGCAGGTGCATTCACACGAATGGCAGCATCTGCACCAATAGCTAAAGCCTTACGAAGTGTAGGCTCAGTTTCTGCACCACCAACATTAACCACAGTTACATTGGCTCCTTGCTTTTCTTTAAACCACATCGCACGAGTTAGTCCAAACTCATCATTTGGGTTGATTACAAATTGCACACCGTTAGTGTCGAATTTTGTGTCGCCATCGGTAAAATTAATCTTTGATGTAGTGTCTGGAACATGACTAATGCACACTAATATTTTCATAATAATTTTTATTTAATAAGTCTATTTTGGTTGCGGCTACGAAGTTAATTATTTTATTCTGAATATTTATTATGCACGCATAATAAATTTTAAATAATTCTTTAATAAGAATATAGCTTTTATTCCTATTTTTGTGACTCGAATTAAAATAGATTTAATGAAGACAATACAATTTAGAGAAGCTATCTGCGAAGCCATGAGCGAAGAGATGCGTCGTGATGAGAGCGTATACTTAATGGGTGAAGAGGTAGCAGAGTATAATGGTGCTTACAAAGCATCAAAAGGAATGTTAGATGAATTTGGGCCTAAGCGTGTAATCGATACGCCTATCGCAGAGCTTGGTTTTGCAGGTATTGCTGTAGGATCTACAATGACGGGTAACCGACCGATTGTAGAGTACATGACCTTTAACTTTTCTCTTGTTGGAATTGATCAGATTATAAATAATGCGGCTAAAATCAGACAAATGTCTGGTGGACAGTTTAAATGTCCAATCGTATTCCGTGGACCAACAGCGTCTGCAGGACAGTTAGGAGCAACGCACTCACAAGCTTTTGAGAACTGGTTTGCTAACACGCCAGGTTTAAAAGTTATAGTGCCATCGACGCCTTACGATGCTAAAGGATTATTAAAAGCGGCTATCCGTGACGACGATCCGGTTATTTTCATGGAAAGTGAGCAAATGTACGGTGATAAAGGAGAAGTGCCAGAAGGTGAGTATGTATTACCAATTGGTGTTGCCGATGTAAAACGTGAAGGTAGCGATGTAACGATTGTATCTTTTGGAAAAATTATTAAAGAAGCTTTTAAAGCTGCTGAAGAATTAGAGAAAGAAGGTATTTCTTGTGAGATTATCGATTTACGTACGGTTCGTCCTTTAGATAAAGAAGCGATTTTAGAATCGGTTAAAAAGACAAACAGATTAGTTGTTTTAGAAGAAGCTTGGCCATTTGCTAACGTATCTTCTGAGATTACTTATATTGTGCAGTCTGAAGCATTCGATTACTTAGATGCGCCTGTTGTAAAAATCAATACTGCTGATACACCAGCCCCTTACTCTCCGGTGTTATTAGAAGAATGGTTACCAAATAGTAACGATGTTATTAAGGCCGTTAAGAAGGTATTGTATATATAAAACTATTATTTTTACGTTATATAAACTTCATCAACATAACTGTTGGTGAAGTTTTTTTGTATTATGAACTTAAGACTACTTTTTATATTTTTTTATTTTGGAATGATTACGGCCTTTGCCCAAACAAAGGTTAGTGGTTATGTGTTCGATGAATACGATCAACCGGTGTCATTCGCTAATGTATTGTTTCAAGGATCTACCAAAGGCACCATTACTGATGAAAATGGTAAGTTCTATTTAGAATCCGACGACACCTGGGATGGATTAACTGTATCCTTTATAGGTTACGAAACCTTGATTGTTTCTTTAGATAAAAAAGTAAATTATAACTTAAAGTTCATATTAAAAGAAGAGGCAGCTCAGCTCGATCAGGTGGTTATCGTATCAGGAAAACAATCTAAAAAAGATAATCCGGCAATTGATATTCTTCGAAAAATCTGGGAACATAAACGTAAAAATGGCTTGCGATTGTACAACCAGTATCAATACGATAAATATGAAAAAGTAGAATTTGATATTAATACCATCGATAGTGCGCTTATAAAAAGTAAACTGTTTAGAGGGATGGAATTTGTGTTCGATGAGGTCGACACATCTAAAGTCACCGGGAAAACTTATTTACCTATTTTTATTAATGAAGCTGTGTCAACGGTGTACGGTGATAACGAATTGAATAAGGAAAAGGAAGTGTTAAATGGTAATAAAAATTCTGGTTTTAGCGATAATCAAGTAATTATTGATTTTGTTGATGACCTGTATTCCGATTATAACATTTACGATAACTATATGAAGTTTTTCGATAAAAGCTTCGTGAGTCCTTTGTCCCGAACCGGAATCAATACCTATAATTATGTCTTAGGCGACAGTGCTTATATTGATAATAAGTGGTGTTACAACATTGTGTATTACCCGAGACGAAAAAACGAATTGACTTTTAAAGGCGATTTTTGGGTTGCCGATACAACCTATGCAATCAAGTCTATTAATCTCCAGGCTTCAAAAAGTGCCAATATAAATTGGGTAAAAGACATTTATATAGAACAGGAATTTGAAGTGGTTAGCGATTCCATATTTTTGGTGAAGCGCGATTATATGATGTCTGACTTTGCTTTTAAAAAGAAAGAACAGGCGAGAGGTATTTATGGCAAGCGAACGACTCTTTTCAATAATTATAAATTTGATATAGCAAAGGATAAGAAGTTTTACGAAGCCGAAGTTTTCGATTACGATGAAGAGGTCTACGAAAGAGACGATTCTTTTTGGGAAGAAAATCGAATGGAAGCTTTAAATAAAGATGAAAAAGGAGTTTATAAAATGTTAGACACCTTAAAAACGGTTAAAAAGTTTAAGCGTCTTTATAATTTGGGAAGCATTTTAACTTCAGGATATATAGAATTCAATAGTTTACCCTTGGATTACGGACCCATTTTTTCAACTTTCGGATTTAATGAAGTTGAAGGTGTGCGCATACGAACCGGAGGAAGAACTTATTTTGGTAAAAACGATTTATGGCGACTAGAAGGCTATCTGGCCTACGGATTAAAAGACGATAAGTTTAAATACGGCATTTCAGGGAAATGGCTTTTAGATAAAAAGAACCGATTTATTATATCGGCAGGAAACAGACGAGATGTAGAGCAAATCGGGGTGAATTTAACAACTAATACTGATGTGCTGGGTAGAAGTTTTGCATCGTCGGGGTTAATTACTACAGGGCCAAATGATAAACTAACCAGCATTAATTTAACGAGTTTGTACATTGAGACCGAGCCGTTAAAGAATGTGGTGTTTAAAATAGGAGGAAACTACCGTACACTTGAATCGGCGTCACCAACTTTTAGTTTAGATTATAATACTGAAGACGGTGTGGCATCCGAAATTAAACAATTTGAATCGTCGCTATCAGTATCGTATTTTCCAAAGCGAAAAATGACAGGGTATGGCGTAGAGCGTTTACATGCCAATGATGATTATGCAAGTCTGTTTGCGCAGGTAACCAGAGGTGATGAAGGATTTTTTAATAGTGATTTCGATTATACCAAGCTGCAATTTTCGTATACACAACCTTGGCAAATTGGTGGATTTGGACGGTTAACGACAGTACTGGAAGCAGGGAAAACAATTGGAGAATTACCATTGGGATTATTAAGTATTGTTCCGGGTAACCAGTCGTATTTTTCAATTTACAACACCTTTTCACAGTTAGATTATTATGAGTTTGTAACCGATACCTACGCATCTTTTCATGTGGAACATAACTTTAACGGCCGATTATTTTCAAGAATTCCGTTCTTAAGAAAACTGAATCTGCGTGAAATTGTAAGCTTTAGAAGTGCCTGGGGAGAGCTTTCAGACGAGAATATTGCTTTAAATACTACAGATAATCCGTATGCTGTTCCTCTAGTGGCGCCTAGCGATGAAGTCTATTATGAATATGGCTTCGGGATTGGAAATATTTTTAAAGTGTTTAGAATCGATTTTAACTTCAGAGGAAATTATTTAGATAATCCTGATGCTAGAAAATTTGGTATAACAGGAACGTTTGGCTTCTATTTTTAGAATTTTATTTTTATTAGGTATTGTTAAATACTTTATTGATAGTTTTTTAGTTCAAAAAATCAAAACGACATTAATTAACACTTTAACAAATTTTTATGTTAAACCTTTTGTTTAGTTAAATAACCCGACATAGTTTTGTTTTCCTAAATGAAAAAATCGTTTTTTAAATATCTTCTTTTTCTACTGGTATTCGTTTTAAACGGATATAATCAGTTGTATGCTAATGAAAGTGGGCAAGACGACCATTCTTTTCTATGCATTAAGCAGCATTATGATAATCAAGTTTCAGCTAATCATCAGTTAAATTTTACTCATGCGACTTCAGATGAGTCGTTAGATTTAAAAGTAACTGAAATAGAAATTGAAGAGAGTGAAAAGGCACTTTCAAAAAAGATAGGGCAGGATAATGCGTTTACCGTATTTTACTTAGCTTCAGAACATCACTACAATATTAATAATAAAAGCCTTATTCCTAGCGGGCTTTTTTGCTATACGCTCTTTAGTAAGCGTCACATTTTATTCCAGGTATTTAGAATATAGAATTGAAATAAGGCAGTTGATCTGTCTTGTTTATGGCATGCTTATGCCTTGTTACATTCTTTTTTATCACAAAAAAGGAATGCCCGCTTGTATTTCTATATTCCGAAAATAAGCAAAACCAAATTTTATTAATTATTACAAAATGCACTTCGGCGAGACATTAGACTTGTTGTGAGCTGTGTTATGCTTTGGTGCGTTTTAATCTGAATCAAAACACCCTATAACAGATGACAAAAAAGTTTCTATTGGTAACAGGCATGTGCGCCTTGTTACTATCTACTAGTTGCGAATCAAAACATGAAAAAAAGGAAAAGGAAGTCGCCTTCTTAGTTACCAACCCCGTGGTTATGGATACTACGATTACTAAAGATTATGTGTGCCAAATCCATTCCATAAGAAATATTGAATTAAGAGCACTTGAAAAAGGATATTTAAAGGCGATTCATGTTGACGAAGGGCAGGCCGTAAGAAAAGGACAGAAAATGTTCGATATCATGCCTAACGTGTATCAAGCTGATTTACAAAAAGCGAAAGCTGAAGCAGAAGTTGCAGAAATTGAATATAAAAACACAAAAATGTTAGCTGATAATGATGTGGTTTCTGCAAACGAATTAAATATGAGTAAAGCAAATTTCGATAAAGCGAAAGCTGAAGTCGCCTTGGCGGAAACTCATTTAAGCTTTACCGATATCCGAGCACCGTTTGATGGCATTATGGATCACCTGAATGTTCGTGAAGGTAGTTTGTTAGATGAAGGTGAATTATTAACGTCTTTATCAGATAACAGTAAAATGTGGGTATACTTCAACGTGCCTGAAGCCGAGTATCTGGATTATATCATGAATCATTCTAAGGAAAGTGCAAAAGAAGTAAGTCTTTTAATGGCCAATAATAAAAAATTTCCGCATGATGGAAAAGTGGAAACAATTGAAGGAGAATTTAATAATGAAACCGGAAATATTGCTTTCAGAGCAACTTTCGATAATCCGGAAGGGATTTTAAGACATGGTGAAACCGGAAGTATTCTTATGAAAGTACCTTACAACGAAGCCATGATTATTCCGCAGAAAGCGACCTTCGAAATTTTAGACAAAAAGTATGTTTTTGTTATCGACAAAGACCATGTTGTAAGACAACGTGAAATTACTATAGAAGCCGAGTTACCACATCTATTCATTGTTCAAGAAGGATTGTCTACTAAAGATCATGTACTTCTTGAAGGTATTAGAATGGTGAAAAATGGCGAAAAGATTCATACCAAGTTTGAAAAACCTATTGAGGTTATGGCAAGCTTAGATATGTATGCAGAGTAATTTAAAAAACTTACAACATTATGTTTAGTAAATTTATAAAAAGACCGGTATTGGCTATCGTCATTTCGGTAATCATCGTATTTACGGGTTTGCTCGCTATCAAGCAGCTGCCCATCTCACAGTTTCCACAAATAGCACCTACCACGGTAAATATTTTTATCGCCTATCCGGGGTCTAGTGCCGATGTTTTAGTAAACTCCACGCTTATTCCTTTAGAAACTGCCATTAATGGGGTTCAGGGTATGCGTTACATCGCATCCGATGCTACCAGTGCAGGTGAAGGTACACTTCGTGTAATTTTCGAACCGGGTACAGATCCGAATCAGGCGGTGGTTAGGGTGAAAACGCGTGTCGATCAGGTGATGCCGTTATTGCCGGAATTAGTGCGACGTGAAGGGGTAATTATTACGCCGGTACAGCCCAGTATGTTAATGTATGTGAACTTGTTTAGTAAGCAAAAAGATAACGACGAGAAGTTCCTGTACAACTATGCATACACCAAAATGATTCCTGAAATTCAACGGATCAATGGTATTGCCAGTGCTAAGATTTTAGGAAGTAGAAAGTATGCCATGCGTGTTTGGTTAAAACCTGATCGTATGCGTGCCTATAATATTTCGGCAGAAGAAGTTCTGGAAGCCATGCAGGACCAAAGTATTCTTGCCAGACCAGGTCGTTTAGGACGTAGCTCGGGGATTGCTTCGCAGTCGTTAGAATATGTGTTGACATATGAAAACCGCTATAGCGAACCAGAACAGTATAAAGACATTATTATTCGAGCAAATGGAGAAGGAGAAACTTTAACACTCGCCGATATTGCCGAAGTAAAGCTTGGTAGTGAGTTCTTCGATATTTATTCCAACTTAGATGGAAATCCATCGGCGTCTATTGTGTTAAAACAAACCTTCGGCAGTAACGGTAGCGATGTTATTGATGCGGTAAAAGATAAACTGAAAGAGCTAGAGGAAGATTTACCTCCGGGAGTTGATTATAAAATTAGTTACGACGTTTCTAATTTCTTAGATGCGTCCATCGAGCAAGTTCTTCACACCTTAAGAGATGCCTTTATTTTAGTAGCTGTTGTGGTTTTCTTATTCTTAGGAGATTTACGTTCTACTTTAATTCCAATTATTGCGGTACCGGTATCCTTAATTGGAGCATTTTTTGTAATGCAAATGTTCGGGCTATCTATAAACTTAATTACACTTTTCGCCTTGGTATTGGCCATTGGTATTGTGGTCGACGATGCCATTGTGGTCGTGGAGGCCGTCCATTTAAAAATGGAAGAAGAACACCTTACACCATATCAAGCATCTTACAAGGCATTGAGTGAAATTGGAGGTGCTATTGTGGCGATTACTTTAGTTATGGTGTCGGTATTCTTACCTATATCGTTTATGACCGGTCCTGTTGGGGTGTTCTATCGTCAGTTTTCGATTACTATGGCGGGATCGATTATCATTTCAGCAGTCGTGGCCTTAACATTAACGCCGGTTTTATGCGCTATGATGTTGAAAAACAACCACGGTAAACCGAGAAAAAAATCACCTATCGATAAATTTATCGACTGGTTTAACCGTGGTTTTGAAAAATTAACAGGACGCTACGTTAACGTATTAAATAAAATTGTAGCCAGACGTGTATTAACTTTCGGAATGTTAATCGCGTTCTGTGTGGGTATCTTTTTTGCCAATAAATCGTTACCGGCCGGATTTATTCCAAGTGAGGATCAGGGAATGATTTATGCAATTATTCAAACCCCTCCGGGAGCAACCTTAGAGCGTACTAACGAGGTGGCGAGAAAACTTCAAAAAATATGTGAAGAAACCGAAGGGGTTGAGTCGGTATCCTCTTTGGCAGGTTACGAGATTATGACCGAAGGTCGTGGATCTAATGCCGGTACCTGTTTAATTAACCTAAAACCATGGAGCGAACGTCACCATTCGGTGCACGAAATCATGGAAGAATTAGAAGAAGAAAGCAAAGATTTAGGCGCGGTGATTGAGTATTTCGAGCCGCCGGCAGTACCAGGTTTCGGGTCTTCAGGTGGTTTCTCTATGCGTTTATTAGATAAAACTAATTCAACCGATTATCATGAATTTGAACGTATAAATAATGAGTTTTTAGATGCACTATCAGTTCGTAAAGAGTTAACCGGATTATTTACATTCTACTCGGCAAACTACCCGCAGTACCATTTAAAAATTGATAATAAAAAAGCCATGCAAAAAGGGGTGACCATTGGTAAGGCCATGGAAAACTTGAACATTTTAATTGGTAGTACTTACGAGCAAGGGTTTATTCGTTTTGGTCGATTCTTTAAAGTGTATACGCAGGCAGCGCCGGAATACCGCAGAATACCTTCAGATTTAGAAAAACTTTATGTGAAGAATGAAGAAGGAGACATGGTGCCGTATTCAGCATTTATGACTTTAGAAAAACAATTAGGTCCCAACGAGATTACACGTTATAACCTTTATAATTCTGCAGCTATTCGAGGGTTGCCAGCGAAAGGTTATACTAGTGGAGATGCTATTAATGCTATTAAAGAAGTTGCTGCAGAAGTCTTGCCACGTGGTTACGATATTGCATGGGAAGGTCTTACTTACGACGAAGCAAATCGAGGAAACGAATCCATTTACATTTTCGCAGTGGTATTAATCTTCGTGTATTTTGTGCTTGCTGCACAATACGAAAGTTTCTTATTGCCATTAGCTGTTATCTTGTCATTACCAGTTGGGATTTTCGGGTCGTTCTTATTGCTTAAAGGTATGGGCTTAGCGAATGATGTTTATGCACAAATCGGACTCATCATGCTAGTCGGACTGCTCGGTAAAAACGCCGTATTAATTGTGGAGTTCGCAGTACAGAGGCGACGCGAGGGTGCAACCATATTTGAAGCAGCCATTGAAGGGGCTAAAGCACGTTTCCGTCCTATTTTAATGACGTCTTTTGCGTTTATCGCTGGGTTGATTCCGTTGGTCATCGCAACCGGAGCCGGAGCTATTGGTAACCGAACTATTGGTGGTTCTGCTATGGGAGGTATGCTTTTAGGAACACTGTTCGGAGTTGTTATTATTCCTGGGCTGTACTACATTTTTGGAACTTTAGCCGATGGTAAAAGTCTGATTAAAGATGAAGATACATCTACTATTACAGAAGAATTCATGAAATACAGTGAAAGCGAAAGTAAGTTAAAAATGCAACTACGTAAGATGAATTTACTTGTGAAAAAATTAATGAAACGATCAGACGATGAACAATAAAAGAAAACATATGTTACACTATAAAAAAATAGGGTTGCTTGGCGCTATCGTTTTAACCAGTCTGTATTCTTGTGTACCGACTATAGAGGTCATGAAAGAGCGAAAGGATGTACCGGAACAATTCGAAAATCAATCTACCGATACAACAAATACAGCCGATGTACATTGGCAGGAATATTTTATCGACCCGCATTTGTATGCTTTAATTGAAACGGCATTACAGAATAATCAGGAGTTGAATATTACCTTGCAGGAAATTGAAATTGCCCGTAACGAAGTGAAAGCCAAAAAAGGAGAGTATTTGCCTTTTGTAGATTTTAAAGCTAGCGCTGAAGTTGAAAAAGTAGGGCGCTATACCAGTAAGGGGGCAAACGATGCCAATACCGATATCAGACCGGGAGAAGAATTTCCTGAGCCTTTACCTAATTACGGTTTGGCTCTTCAGGCGCGCTGGGAACTTGACGTTTGGAAAAAGTTGCGTAATGCTAAAAAAGCAACCTACCAGCGTTATATAGCTTCAGTTGAAGGGCGAAACTTTTTGGTAACCAATTTAATTTCAGAAATTGCCAATTCTTATTACGAATTACTGGCTTTAGATAATCAGTTACGTATTGTTGAAGAGAATATAAAAATTCAATCTAACGCCCTAAAAATTGTAAAACTTCAAAAACAGGCGGCTCGGGTAACCGAGCTGGCAGTAAAACGTTTTGAAGCAGAGGTGATGCATACCAAAAGTTTACAATTCGATATTAAACAGCAGATTGTGGAAACCGAAAACAATATAAATTTTTTGGTGGGTAGATTTCCACAGACTGTAATAAGAAGTTCAGACTCATTTTACGATTTAATTCCTGATCATTTAGCAGTTGGTGTGCCTTCTCAATTGTTAGAAAATCGTTCGGATATCCGTCAAGCGGAAATGGAGCTGGAAGCAGCGAAACTGGATATTAAAGTAGCGAAAGCCAGATTTTATCCATCGCTTGGAATTTCAGCAGGTGTAGGCATGGAAGCTTTTAAACCTTCATTGTTAACCGAAACTCCGGAATCGTTATTGTATTCGGTTGTTGGCGATATTGCCGGGCCACTTATTAACAGAAATGAAATAAAAGCGGCGTATTATAACGCTAGCGCAAAACAAATACAAGCAGTATTTAATTATGAAAGAACGGTGTTGAACGCGTATCTCGAAGTTGCTAATCAGCTCTCTAAAATTAGTAATCTTGATAAAAGCTACGATTTGAAATCGCAGAAAGTAGATGCGCTTACCCGTTCTATCGATATTTCGAATACCTTGTTTAAGTCGGCAAGAGCGGATTATTTAGAAGTGTTGTTAACTCAAAGAGAAGCTTTGGAATCAAAATTTGAGTTGGTCGAAACTAAAAAGGAGCAAATGAATGCGATGGTTAATATGTATCGTGCTTTAGGAGGTGGTTGGGATTAAGCCCCTCCTGGTTTTAGTGTTTTGATGAGAAAACCCCAAAGGACTTTGTCTTTTGGGGTTTTTGATTAAAACTATTATTGGTTTGTTAAATAGTATTCTACATTTATGATTTCCATTGTACTTGCACTTCCATAAATTAATGATTCTTCCTTGTCAAAAGTGAGTGTACAGGAAGAATTAGCATCAATACTATAGCAATGATTTGTTGCATTAGAAGCATAGTAGTTGCCAGAAGTGTATTCAACATTATCAGATTTAATGGTTAATACAGCAATACCTTCCACAGGAAAATTATTTAGGTTATTAAGTTTGATTTCAAACTGAAGTCTAGAGGTGTCATTGCCAGTATCAGGGGTATAATTGAAACTAATAATCTCATATGTGAAGTTTTCCAATATTGGCGCATTAACTTCAATAGGTTCTGGGTCAGGAGTGTCACAAGGAACTTCCATGGTTGTTTCGTAATAATAAGATTGATTATTTACGAAATAAACATTATTTACGGTTATAGTTTTGGTACAATCATCATCTTTGGAATTATCACAACTATAGGTGAGAATTAAGTAAGTGCATGCGAGAAGATATTTAATATTTTTTATTACCATGTTCAATAAAATTTAAGGCTTATCATTAATAAATGAGGTTTAAAAGAAAACCCCAAATAACTTTATTATTTGGGGTCAAAATTATAAATTATTACTGTTTATTTTTGAGTTTTCTTCTCTTTAAAACTATCAAAATCCGACTTGGTTTCCGTTTTTGGGAAACTGTTATTGCTCATATCGGTATCTGCAAATTCAAAATTAGGATCTAAATTTACCGTGCTTACTTCTTTGTCTTTTAAGAAGGTTTTGGTTACTTCATATTCATTAAGCCTCCAGATGTCAGCGGGTAATTTGTCAATCTCGGTAGTGCCGTCCGTATACACCCATTCAATGGTTACCGGCATGACCAAACCACCTACATTTTTTATGGTGATTTCATAAATGTTTTTGCCTTGTAATTGTTTACGCATTTCGGTTTCATCCAGTCTGGATAAAAATCCGCCATAAGCATTGTCTGGTGTGTCGGTCATGGTAATTACTTCTGGTCCGTTTGAAAAATCTTTTGGGTTTTCAGCAGCACTTTCGCCTTCAATTTTAACCGTTTTCTTTTTTTGTTGATCTTCAATGTTTAGATTCTCTTCGTAAACTTTATACCACTTTACATTGCTTAATTCCATGTCAACATGATCTACAGTAAAAAACCAGCCTCTAAAAAACCAATCTAAATCGGTAGCTGTAGCATCTTCAAGCGTTCTGAATAAATCGCCCGGATTTGGGTGTTTGTATTTCCAGCGGTTAGCATATTCTTTAAACGCCTGGTCGAACAATTCTTTACCGATAATAGATTCACGAAGCATTTGTAATCCAACAGTAGGCTTTATATAAAAGTTACTCCCGAATTGAGAGAATAATTCGTTATCTGAAGTGGTCATTATTGGGCGCAAAATATTTTTATCACCACTCATAAACGGTACAATGCTTTTAGGAGTAGTATGACTAAATTGTGGATAGCGCTCTTCAATAGTACGTTGGTGAATAAAGGTGTTCAATCCTTCGTCCATCCACATCCATTTTCGTTCGTCTGAACTTACAATCATTGGGAACCAGTTGTGTCCCACTTCGTGGACAATGGTGCCAATCATACCTTTTTTAGCGCCGTCGCTCATTTTTCCATTTTTAGGACGTCCACCATTGAAACTAATCATTGGGAATTCCATACCAATATTAGAGGTGTTTACCGAAATGGCTACAGGGTAAGGGTAGTCAAATGTCGCTTCAGAATACACTTCAAGCGCATTTTTTATCGCTTTTGTTGATTCTTCTTCCCAAACCGGAAGCCCTTCTTCTGGGAAGTAAGACATGGCCATAACGGTATTGGTTGGTAATTTTACAGCCTGAGCATCCCAAATAAATTTTCTAGATGAAGCAAAAGAAAAATCTCTTACGTTTTCAGCGTGGAATTTCCAGGTTTTTGTTTTTGTACTTTTAGTTTTTTTATTTTTCGCAGCTTCTTCTTGAGTTAAAATTAATACAGGTTTGTCGAACGATTTTTTAGCCTGGTCTAAACGTTGTCTTTGGGTTTTTGTTAAAACGCTTTCGCTGTTTTGTAGCTCGCCAGTTGCTGCAACAATATGGTCTTCAGGAACTGTAATTTCTACATCGTAGTCGCCAAATTCTAAAGCAAACTCACCCAGACGTCTAAACTGTTGGTTTTGCCAGCCTTCGGTATCGTTATAAACGGCCATTCTTGGAAACCAGTGTGCAATTAAATAAATGGTGTTGTCATCTTCAGGGAAATATTCGTAGCCCTCACGACTTAACAAAAACATGCTTCGGTCTGTAATCGGGTAAGACCATCCTAAAGAAAAAGTTAGGCTTTCACCCGATTTCAAAGGAGTGTTAAGCATAACTTTCATCATGGTGTTATTTACCAAAGCTTTAAGTGTGTTGCCAGAAGTGTCTTTAATGTATTTAATGGAATAACCTGCAGGAAACTCTATAGGCCTTGTGAGAAATTGCATTTGTCGGCTATTCATACCATCGGAAACACCGCCTCGAACATCTCCAAAATCGGGGTTTTCTTTTTTATTAACGTTTTGCTCCAGTTGAAGCCAAAGGTAAGTTAAGTCGTCCGGAGAATTGTTGTAATAGGTAATAGTTTCTTCGCCAGTTAAAATGTTCGTTTTTTCATCAATTTCAGCCTTGATTTTATAATCTGCTCGCTGTTGCCAGTATTCTCTTCCTGGAGCACCACTAGCTGTTCGGTAGGAGTTTGGCGGAGCAATCATATTATCGATTGGTTCGAATTTGCCTTGCCATGGTTGTGTCTGTGCTTGTGCAGAAAAAATAGCACAAACAGGCAATAGTAATAAGTAATGTAAACGCATAAATATTTAAAGTTAGTCACAAATGAATGACAAGATAATAAATAGTTTGAGTTGTCATGTTAAAAACTCTCAGCTTTTGCATTATACTTGAGCTAGGTGAGGTTTTCCCGTAAAATAAAGGAGATAAAATTAAGTTTGGAATTTAAAGAAAATGAGTTCAAACGTTTAACCTTAAATTATCATTATAAATACTAACCTTTTGTTGTTAAATGCATAAGTGTTCAGTACATTTGCACGACCAAATACAAATATAATGAGTAACGAACAAGTAACATTTGATGTTTTAATAGAAATCCCTAAGGGAAGTAGAAATAAATACGAATACGATTTTACATTACACAAAATCCGTTTTGATCGCATGTTGTTTTCATCGATGATGTATCCAGGCGATTACGGGTTTATTCCTGAGACTTTAGCGTTAGATCAGGATCCTTTAGATGTTTTAGTATTAGGGCATCAGCCAACATATCCTATGGTTGTTATGGAAGTAAGACCTATTGGAGTTTTCTATATGACCGATGAAAAAGGTCCGGATGAGAAAGTTATTTGTGTTCCTGTTTCAGATCCAATTTGGAGTAAAAAGATGGATATTAGTGATTTAAATCCGCACCGTTTAAAAGAAATCGAGCATTTCTTTCAGGTTTATAAAGACTTAGAAAAGAAAAAAGTTGATACTGGTGGTTGGGGTAATGCAGACGATGCTGTTAGAATTTATCAGGAGTGTGTGAAGCGTTACGAAGAAAGCGATCACAAGAAAAAAAGAACCTTTACAATCTAAAATATTAGATTAATAATATAACGTAAAAATAATAAGCCATCTTTAACAAAAGGTGGCTTTTTTTATCACTTATATTTTCCTACTTTTAGCAGAATAAAAAAATATATTAACATAAAACCAATAAACTAATATGGAATTAATAGTGAGCTTTTTACCGCTTTTCGGAGTTTTGGCATTAGCGTTTGTATTTATTAAAAGTGCCTGGGTCTCCAAGCAGGATCAGGGTAGTGAAAAAATGATTAAAATAGCCAAGAATATAGCCGATGGAGCTATGTCTTTCCTTAAAGCTGAATATAAAATTTTATCAATATTTGTCGTCGCAGTAGCCATCTTGCTTTACTTTAAAGGGAGTGCAGAAGCCGGTTCGAACGGTATGGTTGCGGTTTCATTTATTGTTGGTGCTATTTGTTCTGCTTTAGCAGGTTTTATAGGAATGAAAGTAGCCACCAAAGCCAATGTAAGAACTACCAGTGCAGCCAGAACCTCTTTAGGTAAGGCGCTTGAAGTTGCTTTTGCTGGTGGAGCCGTTATGGGGCTTGGTGTTGTAGGGCTTGGTGTTCTTGGATTAAGTGGCCTTTTTATGATTTATAGTGAAATGGGCTGGGGAATTAGTGAAGTGCTTAATGTCCTTTCCGGATTTTCTCTTGGGGCCTCTTCTATTGCTTTATTTGCACGTGTAGGAGGAGGTATTTACACCAAAGCAGCCGATGTAGGTGCCGATTTGGTAGGTAAAGTCGAAGCAGGAATTCCTGAAGATCATCCGTTGAACCCAGCGACGATTGCCGATAACGTTGGTGATAACGTAGGTGATGTTGCCGGAATGGGAGCCGATTTATTTGAATCGTATGTAGGATCCATTATCGGAACCATGGTATTGGGTGCTTTTATTATCACACCTGATTTTAATGGATTGGGAGCGGTTTATCTTCCGTTAGTTTTAGCTGCCGTAGGTATTGTTATGTCTATTATAGGTACCTTCTTTGTAAAAGTAAAAGACGGCGGAAATCCACAAACCGCTTTAAATATTGGAGAATTTGGTTCGGCTGGTTTAATGGTTGTAGCATCGTATTTTATTATTAATGCGTTAATCCCTGAAGGCGCTGAAGGGTTGCCAAATGGAGCAACTGGAGTTTTTATAGCTGTAATCGCCGGGTTAATTGCTGGTTTAGCGGTTGGAAAAGTAACCGAATACTATACAGGTACAGGAAAGAAGCCCGTAAATTCTATAGTAAAACAATCTGAAACAGGTTCGGCAACTAATATTATAGCTGGTTTGGGTATCGGAATGATGTCTACAGCGATTCCAATTATTTTAATAGCAGCAGCAATTTTAGTGTCTCATTATTTTGCAGGCTTATATGGTATTGCGATTGCAGCAGTAGGGATGTTGGCTAACACAGGAATTCAGTTGGCAGTTGATGCATACGGACCTATTTCTGATAATGCTGGTGGTATTGCCGAAATGGCCGAATTGCCAAGCGAAGTTCGTGAGCGTACCGATAAATTAGATGCGGTTGGAAATACAACAGCAGCGATTGGAAAAGGATTTGCTATCGCTTCAGCAGCTTTAACAGCTTTAGCTTTATTCGCAGCCTTTATGAAAACGGCGAATGTAATGGCTATCGACGTGTCTCAACCGGATATTATGGCTGGGTTATTAGTAGGAGGTATGTTGCCATTTGTGTTTTCAGCATTGTCTATGAATGCCGTGGGTCGTGCTGCCATGGCTATGATTGAGGAAGTACGTCGTCAGTTTAGAGATATCCCTCAGTTGAAGGCGGCCTTAGAAGTGATGCGTAAATACGATTCAGATATGAGCAAGGCCTCTGAAGCTGATAGAAAAATATTTGATGAAGCCGATGGTGTGGCAGAATACGAAAAATGTGTTGCGATTTCAACGCAGGCATCAATTAGAGAAATGGTTTTACCTGGGCTTTTAGCTATTGCAGTGCCTGTAGCTATTGGTTTTATTGGTGGAGCTGAAATGTTAGGCGGTTTATTAGCTGGGGTAACAACTTGTGGTGTACTTATGGCGATTTTCCAGTCTAATGCTGGTGGTGCTTGGGATAACGCTAAAAAGACGATAGAGGAGCAAGGAAGAAAAGGTACAGAAGCGCATAAAGCTGCTGTAGTTGGTGATACGGTTGGAGATCCGTTTAAAGATACTTCAGGGCCTTCACTAAATATTTTGCTGAAATTAATGTCGGTTGTAGCCTTAGTTATTGCACCTAGTATAGCCTTATCAGTAGATGGAGAAACAGCTTATGTTACGAATCAGGTTGAGATTGCTAAAGAAGTAAAAGTAAACATGACCAAAAATGATGATGGTTCTGTGAAGGCTGTGGTGACAACAGTGACAACTGCTAACGGAGAAACATCAACATCATATGATACTTTTGAAGGAACTGAGGATGAGGTGAAAGCAAATGTGGAAGCTTTAGGAGATAAGTCAGGTGATCACATTGTTGTAAAAAATGTAGTAAAAGAAGTAGAGGTTGAAGTCGGAGACTAAATTTCAACTTATAATAAATAAAAAAGCCGCATTACATATGCGGCTTTTTTATTGCTTTAAAGCTGTTTAATATTTTCTAGGGACATCGATATTCATTTCTTTAATATCGGTATCGGTTACTTCAACACCTAAAAGATATTTACTGAAATAATCCGCTTTCAACCAGAAGAAGTATTCATACATATGGCCAAAACCATGACGTTGTCCTGGCATAACCATAAAATCGAAACGTTTGTTAGCTTTTATTAGCGCATCAGCTACACGGATTGTAGATGCTGGGTGTACGTTGTTGTCAATATCACCAGTAACTAACATTAGTTTTCCTTTTAAGTTTCTTACCAACGATTGGTTTTTATCAATGTTGTATTTATATGAAATTTTATCGTTAGCTCCAATAACTTCCTTAATACCATGATGTGTTTCACTCCACCAGCTGTTATAGATTGTATTATCGTGGTTTCCGGCAGAAGAAACTGCAACTTTAAAGAAGTCTGGGTATACTAACATGGCGGCAGTAGACATGAATCCACCACCTGAGTGACCGTAAATTCCAACTTTGTTAATATCTATATAATTGTATTTATCAGCTAATTGCTCGGCAACATATTTTTTGTCTTCTAAACCGTAATCCCTAAGGTTTCCGTAGCCATAGGTGTGATACCATTTAGAACGCGCCGGATGACCACCACGGTTACCAACAGTGACCACAATAAATCCAACTTGTGCCATACGATCGGTGTTGTGCATGCTTACCGAGAACGATTTGTTTACGGCTTCAGTTTGCGGACCAGGATAAACGTATTCTAAAATCGGATATTTTTTAGTCTCATCGAAATCGTAAGGCTTGTACATAACACCATACAAATCGGTAATGCCATCAGCTGCTTTCAATTTAAATGGTTCAGGGAATTTGTAACCTGCCGCCATAAGTTGTGATAAGTCGGCTTCTTCTAATTCTAAAATTACCGATCCGTTACTGTTTCTAAGTTCTGATTTTGGTGTACTGTTAACTCTTGAATAATTGTTAACAAAATAAAGATTAGAATCCGATAAATCGATGCTGTTATTGTAATCCCCTTCGTTTAAGCATTTAAGTCCACTTCCGTTAAGGTTTACCTTATATAAATGCTCGTAATACGGGTCTTCATCTTTATTTACCCCTGTAGCTACAAAATAAACGGTACGTGTATTTTCATCGATACCTTTAAAATCATCAACATGAAATTCTCCTGAGGTCACCTGATTTTTTAATTTTCCGTTAGCATCATACAGGTAGAAATGTCCCCAGCCATCGCGTTCAGACCAGTGTAGAATCTCAGTTTCGTTATTTAATAATACGATGTTTTTCTTGTCTACATAGGTGTTAAAGTGATCTTCAATTATGGTTTTTACTTCCCCTGTATTGATATCGGCAACTTGAATATCTAAGCGTTTTCGGTCGCGACTTACCGTACTGAAATAGATCTTATCTTTTTCGGATAGTAATAAACGGGGTTTGTGTTCACTTTTATCGGTCTTTTTGTATTGATGTGAATAAATACCAATAGTTTGTTGAACCGTGCTGTCTAACTGCACCGTAGTGACATCTTTTGAAGGCATATCAAAGATTAAAACGCTGGTTTTGTAGAACTCTGGTTCGCCTGCCATGTGGTATTTATAAGTTTCAAGTTCAGGACGTCCTTTTGCAACCGAGTTGATTACCCATAAATCTTTAATATGTCTTGAATCTCTTCTTGCAAATACGAATTTTTTAGAGTCGTGAGACCAGTAACCACGAATAGCTTCTCGTTTGGTAGTGTCTGCAGGTTTCGTAGGGTTGCTTTCTTCCTTGTCGCTACCACCGTATCCAAAATAGCGTTCGCCGTCGGTGGTCCACTGGTTTTCGACAATGGTCGTATCTTTTTCGTTTTTTACAACTTTAAGGAAGTTTTCTTTATCCATCCAATACAGGTTGTGGTTTTTAGAGAATAAAACTACGGTACTGTCCGGCGATACGTTTGCCCATTTTTTCCAAGGTTCTTTTTTCTCCTTTTCGTTTTCTAAAATGGTTAAACCATCAGATCCTAATTTGTATTCAAGAAAATATTTTTTCTTCTCCATTTTAGGAGCTTTCTTTTTCTCCTTTTTAGTTTTGGTAGAATCGGCTTGTGTAGAATCTGTTTCTTTCTTGTCTTTTTCTTCAACAATTTCAACTTCTTCATTCGATGTTAATTTGAAACGGATAGCGGTGTCGTTATCAACAAATTCAAAATTGAATTTAGGCAGGTGTTTGGCATCGTAGGGGTCTTTAGTAATTTCGGTTAACCACTTTGCCATTTTTGCATTATCGAACAGCTTCTTTTTAGTTCTTTTATCGGCATCTACAATATAATAGTTAGAGCCTTCGGAAGTTTTATACTGGTACCAAAAACGATTCCCACTTTCCAACCAGTGTGGTTGCACCGCTGTAGAGTGCACCATTTTGGCAAGATTTCTAGGAGAAAATTTAGTGGCTAATTTGTAATTGGGGGTTGGTGTTAGGTTTTCCTTTTGTTCCTGGGAAAAGGAGGTGTTAGCAAGTACGGCTAACATAAAAAATAAGGTAATTTTTTTCATGGTTTAAGATCGACAGATTTTTTATGAAGCCACGAAAATATATATTCAATCCGCTTAAAAGTGGTAATTAAATGTTAAAAACCTTATAAATAGTGTTATAATTTATCCGAAATGCTGAGTTAAATTGAAAATTTTCATTTTAAAACGTTCCCACAACTCCTAAAGTCCCATAACCGGCTTTAAATTGCCAACTAATTTTGTCGTTTTGATTTGCGTATGAATAAGCTGATTTTTTCTTCATGAAGTTGTCTACACCATCAACAGTCACAATAGCAATAGCGTAGCCAAGCCCTACATCACTAAGCCAATGTGCCCCGGCCCATAAACGGGATATAGGCGCAATAGAACCAACGGCATAAATACCGGCTTTCACCCAAATATTATCAAATTGTTTGGCAATGGCGTGTGCCATAGAAACCGATAAAATAGTGTGCCCCGAAGGAAAAGAATGGTATCCAGGTTCTTTAGAAAACATGTCGAAATCATTTCTGTCACCATCGGTCGGGCGCGCACGTCCCACAATATTTTTGGATAGCGTTTGAATAATGCCTGAAGTTACTGCCGAACCAATAATTAATACGCCGGTTTCGCGTACTTTTTCGTTATCGGTTAAAAGACCAAATCCATAAATACCTGCCGAGACCATAAAGAAGTTTTGAGGGCTACCAAAGTACCAGCCAAATTTTTTTAATACTTGAGGTGCATTTTCATTTTGTTCAAGAAAATAGGTATGAGCATCATGATCTGCTGCATAAAGTAAGCCTGTACCCGCAATAATTCCGGCTGCAGTTAAAAAGTCTTTCTTTTGCCAACGTAAAGGTTGTGTGAAACCGTTGCCTACACTTTTAAGAACAAAGCCACCGTCGTATTTAAGGTTTCGCCATATGTGACCTTTTTCTTTTGTATTTGTTGAGTCTTTCTGTGCTTGAGTAGTTGTAATTGTACTGAAAATAAAAACAACTAAAAGAGCTAAAGTTTTTGCTGCCGACATTATATTAATAATAATTATGGGCGCAAAAATACTAAAATAAGCCGTTTATTTCAGCGTCAATCGTGTTAATAACATAGCCTAAATCTTCAGGGTTGGAAACGAAATCTAATTTATCAACATCTATAATTAATAATTTACCCTTATTGTATCCATGTATCCAGGCTTCATAACGTTCGTTAAGTCGGCTTAGATAATCAATACTTATCGAGTTTTCGTATTCACGACCGCGCTTTTGAATCTGTGATACTAAATTAGGAATTGAACTGCGTAAATAAATTAAAATATCAGGTCCTTGAACTAGAGATTCCATCAATTCGAAAAGGGAGCGGTAATTTTCAAAATCGCGATTGGTCATCAAGCCCATAGCATGTAAGTTAGGTGCAAAAATATGAGCGTCTTCGTAAATGGTTCGATCTTGAATGATATCTTTTCCGCTTTCGCGAATTTGTAAAATCTGACGAAAACGGCTATTTAAAAAGTAGACCTGAAGGTTAAAACTCCAACGTTCCATCTGGTTGTAAAAATCGTCTAAGTACGGATTATCTACAACATCTTCCAGCTGTGCTTCCCAATTATAATGTTTTGCGAGTAATTTTGTGAGTGTGGTTTTTCCTGCGCCAATATTTCCGGCAATAGCAATATGCATAGCGTTAGATGGTTTTTATTTGGTATTCATGTAGGGTTTCGTTATCGTAAATATACAAGGTTTCGTTGGTTACGAAAAACGCATTTATCATTAAATTTGGCAATTTAATAGGGATAAAATTATCAGATTCGTTTTTTAAATAAAAGAGTTTATTGCCTTTTTTTAGGAATAGATTTTCATTGCTTTGCTCGAAGGAGGTGTAGCCTTTATTCTTCACTTTTTTAACTAAACTACCAAAGTAATTATAGATATACAGAAACTTTTCGGTAAGTACCCAACAGGTGTTGTAATTACTTTTTATGTCTAACACATTACTTTGTATAGGCATTGATTTTGCACGTGTGGTTTTCGTTTTGTAGTCGAAAAGCTCTAATTGTTGGTTGTTTTGGTTGAATACCCAAATGGTGTTGTCATAACCCGTAGAAACATGGGTCACGTATTTTTGTTCTTCTAAAGCATTAAAATCGATTTTGGAGATTTCTGCCATGCGGTTGTCTAAAATAATAACCGTGTTGAAGTCTTTGTAAAACAAATTAATTTTTAACGGGTTGAAGGTGTTTACAGAAGTAATGTCGCCTAGTTGGAAGTTGTTGTAACCAACATCAATGCCTTTCGAGTTTTTTTCCTTTTTAAATAAAACATTATCGAAAATATAAAACGTAGCATCAAAACTTGAGACGCTCACAAATCTATCGGCTTCCAGATGCGTATCTTTTATAAACGAAGTCTCAACAAATTCCTGAGAATATATTGAGAGTGATAAAAAGGCAATTAGATATATTAAATTTTTCATGTAGAAATCAAAAATACAAAAAACGACCAATGTTTTTAACAATCAGATGGTTTTTGGTAGGATTATTTGGTTGTATTTTAAATTATATGGCATTCTCTCTATTAAGTTTTTAGTTATAATTTAACATAGTGTAATTAAACTTAATCTTATTTTTGATATCTAAGAAGAAATAAACTCAACTTTAATTAAGGTCTATTGTTAACTTTTCAAATAAAATATCAACTTATGAAAATGAAACATTTAAAAATTCTGACTTTCGCTTCGGTGTTACTTACTTCAGTAATATCCTGGGCGCAAAAGGATGTTCAAGGTATTGCTTATTATAGTTCTTCCCGAGAAATAGATGCGTCTGCATTTGGAGAAAATGAAGATCCTGAGCGCATTAAACGACGCATTGAACGGATGAAAGAAATCTTCGATAATACTTTTATTTTGACCTTTAATCAAGTAGAGTCCTTTTATAAAGAAGTTGAAAAAGAATCTTCAGGCGGAGGACGATGGAGAGGTATGATGAATAGTTTTACGCCAGGACCACAATACAAGAATGTTAAAGATCAAAAGTTAGTTCAGGATCAGGAGTTTTTTGGTAAACAGTTTTTAATAAAAGATGATTTACCTAAACATAACTGGGTTATGGGCAGTGAAACAAAAAAGATAGGGGATTACATGTGTTTTAAGGCGACTGCCAAGCGTGATATTCCAAATGTAGGACCAGGAAGTTTTAGAAGGCCGCCGGAGCAAGGAGAAGAAGGAGAAGAGGTGCCGGCTAACAGAGAAGTAGAAATTGAAGCGTGGTATTCTTTGCAAATTCCGGTAAATCAAGGGCCAGAAGATTATTGGGGGTTACCAGGATTAATACTAGAAATTACGGTTGATAATAAAACATTATACTGTTCTAAAATAGTCATGAATCCAGAGGAAAAAGTTGAAATTGAAATTCCTTCAGATGGAAAGGAGATCACTAAAGCAGATTACGAAGCACTGGTTAAGAAAAAAACAGACGAAATGCGTATGCAATTTAGATCTCGCGAGGGTCAACGTAGATTTTAATTAATAAATATTTCGATTTTTTGAAAAAAAATAATTTTTAAATCCTTGTGAATTATGAGGTTGAATATTTTTTTTGAAAAAGCATGAAATTTGTGTTGTGTAGTTTAATAAACTAATATATATTTGCACCCGGTTTTGGGAAGATACTCAAGCGGCCAACGAGGGCAGACTGTAAATCTGCTGACTATGTCTTCGCAGGTTCGAATCCTGCTCTTCCCACAAAACTGAAAAGCCTGCATTAAGCAGGCTTTTTTATTTTATAGACTTCTGTTAATTTTTAAGCACTACAGTCGGAGGATTTAAATACTGTTTGAAGAATGTATATAACGTTTCTAAATCCTTTTCTCTTTGCGGCACCGCATGACCCGTTCCGTAATCGGTAAGGGTCTGGTTTGGTACACCAAGTTTATCTAGTTTTGTTTTTAGGTGTTGTATTTGGTCTTGATAGTATGCATCATCTGTCGTGTTGTAAAAAAACAAAACTGGAGCGGTTGAAGATGTTTCAACAAGATATTCAGATCCCATACTTTTCCATAGTTCATAATTATCTTCTAAATCTCCCCAAGCCCAAGGGCAGCGCAGTTCTAAATTGCCATCACCATCGTCAAGCGTATTATAGATTTGAGTATAATCGAATACACCAGGGCCAAGCGCAGCGACTTGCACATCGTCTGAAACTCCAATATTAAAGCCTGCATTTTCAAATAAAGGAACCGATTTGTCGCCTATTGCCATGGAACCGGCCGTAGAACCACGGGAGAATCCATAAATTCCAATATTTTCAGAAAGTTCTAATTCATGAGTTAAGTTACGTAAAGTACGAATAGCAGATTTTACTTTTTGTGCTGTATCTGGGTTGGTTTCGTAAGATTTATAGGTGTCGTTTGGACCTCCTGCAGGTTTGCCACTTCCCCAAGAGCAGTATTTGGGGTGATCGGCGATTGCCCAGGCCATACCGTGTGCTGGTGTCCCTTCCAAAAATGAATCGTTAAAGCCTGCAAATGTATAAGGTAAAAACGTTCTGAAGTTTTTGTGGATGTTGGTTAATGTGTTTTTTTCTTTATCAAACGTTGCATAGCTGTTGCTATATGAAAAGGATAAAATAGTCGGCACTGGTTTTGAAGGGTTGGCCGGGTAGATGATGTCCATATTCAGCATATCGCCTTCGGTGTATTGGTCAGGTCGGTTATAAACCGTAGGGTCGTCTTTAAAATAAGGAATGTTTCGTTTTATGCGGTAGCCTTCAAATAAAATATAAGATTGAATTATGGAGCAATCGGTAAATCCACAAAAATCACCTTTTGCTAAAGCATTGTTGATAGCTATAATGTCTTTATTGATTTTGGAACCAATGGCTTCTGGATTCTTCTTGTAATTTAGTTCGATAACGCGATAGCCTTCGTTAAGTAACCATTTTACATTTTCAGAATTGGTGTAACCTCCAAGCTTTTCAAATCCCAAATTTTCAAGATAAACAATGGTTAAATAATGGCCGTTAACATCCTTTACGGGCGATTTAGATTCGTGGGTTTTAAAGGTGATTTCTCGTTGCGCGTTATCGCTTAACCATGTTTTTTTCGTAGCGCACGACGTTAAGGTGATTATTGAAATAAGTAGGAGGGTTAGTTTTTGTAGCATGATTAAAATTGAAGGAATAAAAAACTCCGTAAGTTTAAAGTTACGGAGTTTTTTAATTTTTATTAACGAATTGCAGATTATAAATTGAAAGCTTCTTTCACTTGATCTACATAATCTAATTTTTCCCATGTGAATAATTCCACATCTAAAGTAACGCTTTCGCCAGTTGGCTGAGTAAAGGTTTTGGTAATGGTTTCATTAGTGCGTCCCATGTGTCCGTAAGCAGCCGTTTCACTATAAATAGGGTTTCTTAGTTTTAAACGCTCTTCTATAGCGAATGGTCTCATATCGAAAATTTCAGAAACTTTCTCAGCGATTTCACCGTCGGTCATGTTAAACGGACAAGTACCATAGGTGTTAATAAAAATACCCATTGGTTCAACAACACCAATGGCATAACTAACCTGTACTAAAATTTCATCGGCAACACCAGCAGCAACTAAGTTTTTAGCAATATGACGCGTCGCATAAGCGGCACTACGATCTACTTTACTTGGGTCTTTTCCTGAAAATGCCCCACCACCATGAGCGCCTTTTCCACCGTAGGTATCCACAATAATTTTTCTGCCAGTAAGTCCGGTATCACCGTGTGGCCCTCCAATTACGAATTTACCAGTCGGATTAATGTGGTATTTAATATCGTCATTGAATAAGACCTGAATTTGTTCTGGTAATTTAGCAACAACTCTAGGAATTAAAATCTCTACGATATCTTTTCTAATTTTAGCTAACATGGTATCATCGTCACCGAAATCGTCATGCTGTGTAGAAACAACAATAGCATCGATACGCTGTGGAATGTTGTCATCACTATATTCAATAGTTACCTGACTTTTAGAATCGGGTCTTAAATAGGTGATTTCGTCATTTTCACGACGTAAATCTGAAAGCTCTTTTAAGATGCGGTGCGATAAATCTAAAGCCAAGGGCATGAAATTTTCGGTTTCGTTAGTGGCGTAACCAAACATCATTCCCTGATCTCCTGCACCTTGTTCTTCTTTTGAAGCACGGTCTACACCTCGGTTAATATCGTCAGACTGCTCATGTATTGCAGAAAATACCCCACAAGAGTTGCCGTCGAACATATATTCGCCTTTAGTATACCCAATACTATTAATGGTGTCTCTGGCAATTTTTTGAACATCAAGATAGGTATGTGATTTTACCTCTCCGGCAAGAACAACCTGTCCTGTTGTTACAAGTGTTTCGCATGCTACTTTCGACTCTTTATCAAAAGCTAAAAAATTGTCAATTAAAGCGTCGCTAATTTGATCTGCGACCTTATCTGGGTGGCCTTCAGAAACACTTTCCGAAGTAAATAAATATGCCATAAAACTATTTTTATACTAAGATTTGACGGATAACGTCGAAGGAAGTTTACACTGCCTTTAGCATTTTTGCTTGTACATAATTCGTTTTTAAATGTTTATAAATCAGAATTTATACAAAGAGGTTGCAATCAGTCAAATCTTTCCTCTGTTAATTTTCGAGGGCAAAAGTAAAAAAATAATAAGGAATAGAGAATTAGTTTTGTTTTTTTTAAGGATTTAATTGGTGGTTAAATAAATATTTTAAATATTTGTTGTTCAAGAATTATGAGAAACCAGATTTTAATTAGCATTTCTATTATTGTCATTGTGATTATTTCGCAAGGATAGGAAGGCTATTGTTAAAACATTTGTATAAATATTAAGAGCCTTCCGTTTTGGAAGGCTTTTTTTATGCGATTATTTTAATTTTTGGACATCATAAAATTTTCTTGTTAAAAAACTGTAAATCAATTATTTAAATAATTTTTTAATGCAGTGGATTTAACCTTTAAAATTAAAGGAAATGAGAATTAAAAACCTAAAGGTTTAATTTCGAAACTCAATTTAGAAGTTAGATTATTTATAGAGTAAATCTTAAAAATATAAAGTATTAAATATAATAAAGGATAGATTGTAGAATATCTTTAATAAAAATGAAAGAACTTAATAAACACAGTAAACGACTTACGCAAGATGAATCTCAACCAGCTTCACAGGCTATGCTGTATGCGGTAGGGTTAACCGATGAGGATATGAAAAAAGCTCAGGTGGGTATTGCAAGTACAGGTTACGATGGTAACCCTTGTAATATGCACTTAAACAGCCTTAAAGATGAGGTCAAGGTTGAGTGTAATATTGCGGGATTAGTCGGTTTAGGGTTTAATACTATTGGTGTAAGTGATGGTATTTCCATGGGAACGTCAGGGATGAATTATTCTTTAGCTTCTCGCGATATCATTGCAGATTCTATTGAAACAGTTGTGAATGCACAAAGTTACGATGCGCTTATTTCTGTAGTAGGATGTGATAAAAATATGCCAGGTGCTGTTATTGCGATGTTACGTTTAAATCGTCCGTCGATTATGATGTATGGCGGTACCATTGCCTCTGGAAATTATAAAGGAAGAAAATTAAATATTGTATCGGCATTCGAAGCTTTAGGGCAAAAAGTAGCTGGAGAGATTGATGAGGAAGAATACCGAGAAATTATAAAAAGCGCGATTCCGGGAGCTGGAGCTTGTGGTGGAATGTATACAGCAAATACCATGGCTTCAGCGATTGAATGTATGGGATTTGCATTACCTTACAACTCATCTATTCCAGCTGAGAATCCAAACAAACTATCGGAAAGCGAAAGAACGGCAGTTGCTATTAAAAATTTATTGGAATTAGATTTAAAACCTTTAGATATCATTTCTAAAAAATCTATTGAAAATGCTATTGCTATTGTTAATGCACTTGGAGGATCTACCAATGCGGTATTACACTTCTTGGCGATTGCGCATGCTGCAGATATAGAATTTACCTTAGAAGATTTCCAACGTGTTAGCGATAGAACGCCGTTAATAGCCGATTTAAAACCGAGTGGTAAATACTTAATGGAAGATGTTCACGGTATTGGTGGAACACCTGCCGTTATGAAATATTTATTAGATAAAGGGTATTTACACGGCGACTGTATGACCGTTACCGGTAAAACTTTAGCTGAAAATTTAAAAGATGTTGAGCCGCTTCAGTTTGAAGATGAACAAGATGTTATTTATCCAACCGATAAAGCTTTAAAATCTTCAGGTAACTTACAAATCCTTTACGGAAACTTAGCTGAAGAAGGTGCAGTAGCAAAAATCTCAGGAAAAGAAGGATTAGTGTTTGAAGGTAAAGCGGTGGTTTATGATGGAGAGCAAGCTGCGAATACTGGTATTTCTAACGGAGAAGTAGCTAAAGGAGATGTGGTTGTTATCCGTTATGTAGGTCCTAAAGGTGGTCCTGGTATGCCGGAAATGTTAAAGCCAACCTCTTTAATTATGGGTGCCGGTTTAGGGAAATCCGTAGCCTTAATTACAGACGGTCGATTCTCAGGAGGAACTCACGGATTTGTGGTGGGACACATTACGCCTGAAGCGCAAACTGGTGGTGCTATTGGTTTAGTAGAAACAGGAGACCGTATTAGAATCAGTGCAGAAGATAATTCTATTAATGTGTTAATTTCTGAAGAGGAACTGGCTAAGCGTAAAGCAGCTTGGGTAGCTCCGGAATTAAAGCACAAAAAAGGAATATTATATAAGTATGCAAGATCGGTAGCTTCAGCTTCAAAAGGCTGTGTAACTGACGCATTTTAACTAGAAATTTCGTTTCCGCGAAAGCGGGAATATCACATATATAAATTGTGAATTATGAATACACAAACTGAAAACAAAACACAAGAAGTGGCAAGTAAAACAATGCGTATTTCAGGAAGCGAAGCTGTTGTACGAAGCTTAATTGCAGAAGGTGTAGACATCCTTTACGGATATCCGGGAGGAGCTATTATGCCTGTTTATGATGAATTGTTCAAGTTCCAAGAACAGATTCATCACGTCTTAACGAGGCACGAACAAGGAGCGGCTCACGCTGCTCAGGGTTATGCTCGAATTTCAGGTAAAGTAGGGGTCGCGATGGCAACTTCAGGGCCGGGAGCTACGAATTTAGTCACCGGTATTGCCGATGCTCAAATCGATTCTACGCCTTTAGTATGTATTACTGGTCAGGTGTTTTCGCATCTGTTAGGAAGTGATGCGTTTCAGGAAACCGATATCGTTGGTATTTCTACACCGGTTACTAAATGGAATTGTCAGGTAACGAAAGCTGCAGATATTCCAAAAGCTTTAGCTAAAGCTTTTTATATTGCTAAGAGCGGTCGTCCGGGTCCAGTACTTGTCGATATCACTAAAGATGCGCAAATGGGGCAATTAGATTTTGAATACGAACCATGTAAAGGTGTTCGCAGTTATATTCCTGTGCCTAAAACCAATCCAGCCGATGTTCAGGCTGCTGCCGATTTAATCAACGCAGCTAAAAAACCTATGATTGTATGGGGGCAAGGTGTTATTTTAGGGAAGGCAGAAGAAGAATTAAAAGCTGTTGTTGAAAAAGCTGGTATACCATCCGCTTGGACGATTCTTGGAGCTTCGGCTATTCCAACGTCTCACCCGTTAAATATTGGTATGGTAGGAATGCACGGAAACTATGCGCCTAACAAATTGACCAATGAATGTGATGTGTTAATCGCGATAGGGATGCGATTTGATGATCGCGTTACTGGAAAATTAGATACTTACGCAAAACAAGCTAAGGTTATTCACTTTGATATAGATCCTGCAGAGGTTGATAAAAATGTAAAAACCGATGTGGCTGTAATAGGTGATTCTAAAGATAGTTTGGCTCAACTATTACCTCTTTTAGAAGCGAAATCTCATGATGCTTGGTTGCAGGAGTTTAAAGATTTATACGCTATTGAGTTTGAAAAAGTAATTAAAAATGATCTTCACCCGGTTAAAGAAGGTTTAACTATGGGGGAAGTGTTAAGACAAATTAATGAAGAAACTAAAGGCCAAGCTGCTATCGTTTCTGATGTTGGTCAGCACCAAATGATTGCTTGCCGTTATGCTGATTTCAAGGTGACGAAAAGTAATATAACTTCAGGTGGTTTAGGAACAATGGGATTTGCGTTACCAGCTGCTATTGGAGCGAAAATGGGTGCGCCAGATCGTGAGGTTGTTGCTATTATTGGTGATGGTGGTTACCAAATGAATATTCAGGAGTTAGGAACCATTTTCCAAACCAAAGTACCGGTTAAAATTGTGGTATTAAACAACGAATTCTTAGGGATGGTACGTCAGTGGCAACAGTTATTCTTCGATAAGCGTTATGCGTCGACTGAAATGACTAACCCAGATTTTGTAACTATTGCAAAAGGGTATCATATAGATGCAAAGCGTGTTAGTAAGAGAGAAGAGTTAGCCGATGCGATTAAAGAAATGATTGCTTCAGAAAATTCATATTTCCTTGAGGTTTGCGTTGAAAAAGAAGATAATGTATTCCCAATGGTGCCAACAGGAGCTTCGGTTTCAGATGTACGTTTAAGCTAAATTATCAGAAAGAATGAACGAAGAAATAAAATCATATACGATATCGCTTTATACCGAAAACAACATTGGTTTGTTAAACCGCGTTTCGGCAATTTTTCAGCGTAGACATATTAATATTGAAAGTTTAACAACCTCGCAATCTGAAATCGATGATGTGTTTCGATTTGTTATTGTTGTTAATATTACAGAAGCTCAGGCTGCGAAAATAGTGAGACAGTTTGAAAAGCAAGTAGAGGTGATTCGTGCGTACTATCATACCGATGAGCAAACGATTTACACCGAGTCTTGTATGTTTAAAATTAAGTCGGCTTTATTATTCGAAGAGCCACAAATTCAAAATATAATTAAGGATAGCAATTCAAGAATTGTTACCGTAAATAAAGAGTTTTTTGTTTTAGAAAAATCGGGTAGAAGACACGAAATAGAGTCTTTACGTAGAGATTTAAATGTGTTTGGAATTATGCAGTTTGTACGTGCCGGACGTATTGCAGTAACAAAAGACGAAATGAGAGTAACCGATATGCTTATGGCATTCAATAATCATAATAACTAGAAATTAAAAATGGGAAATTATTTTAACACACTTTCGTTAAGAGATAAATTAGACCAATTATCGAAGTGTAGATTTATGGACTCTTCAGAATTTGAAGATGGTGTAAATGCATTAAAAGGCAAAAAAATTGTTATCGTAGGATGCGGTGCGCAAGGGCTTAACCAAGGGTTAAACATGAGAGATTCTGGATTAGATATTTCTTATGCATTAAGACCACAAGCTATTGCAGAAAAGCGTGCTTCTTATGTAAATGCAACAGATAACGGATTTAATGTAGGAACATACGAAGAGTTAATTCCAACAGCAGATTTAGTATTAAACTTAACTCCAGATAAGCAACACACTAATGTTGTAAAAGCGGTAATGCCTTTAATGAAACAAGGAGCAACATTATCATATTCTCACGGATTCAACATTGTTGAAGAAGGGACTCAAATTCGTGAAGATTTAACTGTAATCATGGTAGCACCTAAGTGTCCAGGTTCAGAGGTAAGAGAAGAGTATAAAAGAGGTTTTGGTGTGCCAACACTTATTGCTGTTCACCCAGAAAATGATCCAGAAGGAAAAGGATGGGATCAGGCCAAAGCTTATGCTGCTGCAACTGGAGGTGATAGAGCAGGTGTGTTAGCATCATCGTTCGTTGCTGAGGTAAAATCAGATTTAATGGGTGAGCAAACCATTTTATGTGGATTGTTACAAACAGGATCTATTCTTTGTTTCGATAAAATGATTGAAAAAGGAATTGATGCTGGTTACGCTTCTAAATTAATCCAGTACGGATGGGAAACTATTACGGAAGGTCTTAAGTATGGAGGTATCACTAACATGATGGACAGACTTTCTAACCCAGCTAAAATTAAAGCATTCGAACTTTCAGAAGAATTAAAAGATATCATGCGTCCGTTATTCCAAAAACATATGGATGATATTATGGAAGGACGTTTCTCTAGCGGTATGATGGAAGACTGGGCTAACGGTGATGAGAAATTATTAACTTGGAGAGCGGCTACTGCAGAAACAGCTTTCGAAAAAACACCTGCTGGAGATGTTGAAATCTCTGAACAAGAGTTCTACGATAACGGCGTGTTAATGGTGGCTATGGTAAGAGCTGGTGTAGAATTAGCGTTCGAAGCCATGACAGATTCTGGTATTATCGATGCATCTGCTTACTACGAGTCGTTACACGAAACACCGCTTATTGCTAACACAATTGCAAGACGTAAATTATACGAAATGAACAGCGTAATCTCTGATACTGCAGAATACGGTTGTTATTTATTCGACCATGCTTGTAAGCCATTATTAGCTGATTTCATGACAAAAATTGATACTGACGTTATTGGTAAAGCCTATGCTAAAGATAACGGAAAAGGTGTAGATAACGCGAAGTTAATAGCAGTTAATAAAGCGTTAAGAGAGCATCCAGTTGAAAAAATCGGTTCGTTCTTAAGAGCGTCTATGACGGCTATGAAGCCAATCGTTTAATCGATAATTTCGCGAAAGCGAGATATTAAATAAAACATTTATGGAAAAAGGGAAAACGACATATTTTCCTAGTATTGATAATGTAAAAGTAGCTGCCGATACCATTAAAAAGGTATCGGCAGTTACGCCTTTAGGCCCTGCCTTTAGGTATTCAAAACAATTTGATGCTAACATCTTTTTAAAGCGTGAAGATTTACAGCAGGTACGTTCGTATAAAATCCGCGGGGCTTATAATAAAATAAGTTCGTTAACGGCCGAAGAATCGGCTAATGGTGTGGTATGTGCCAGTGCTGGAAATCATGCACAAGGTGTAGCATTATCTTGTAAATTATTAAAAATAAAGGGAAGTATTTATATGCCTGCGCCTACGCCAAATCAAAAGGTTCAGCAGGTTAAAATGTTTGGTGAAGATTATATTGAAATTAAGCTTATTGGTGACACATTCGACGATGCTAATAACGCCGCAATGAAAGAATGTGAGGAGCTTAAAAAAACATTTATACACCCTTTTAATGATGAAAAGGTTATTGAAGGGCAAGCCACTATCGGACTTGAAATTTTAGAACAAGCCACAGAACCTATTGATTATGTTTTTATCGCTATTGGTGGTGGCGGATTAGCTTCTGGGTTGTCAACGGTGTTTAAAACTTTATCTCCAAACACAAAAATTATTGGCGTAGAGCCGGAAGGAGCGCCATCTATGAAAACCTCAATTGAAAATGGGGTTAATACCGAATTAGATGAGATTGAGAAATTTATTGATGGGGCAGCAGTAAAACGTGTGGGTGATTTAACATTTGAGATCTGCAAGGAAAACTTGCATGATGTTATTACGGTGCCGGAAGGTAAAGTTTGTGAAACCATTTTAGAACTTTATAATAAGGATGCCATTGTGGTTGAGCCGGCAGGTGCGTTGAGTATTTCGGCCTTAGACTTCTATACAGAAAAAATTAAAGGTAAAAACGTGGTTTGTGTAGTAAGTGGTAGTAATAACGATATTACCCGCACCGCCGAAATTAAAGAACGAGCTTTATTATATGCAAACCTGAAACACTATTTTATCGTCAAGTTCCCACAACGAGCAGGAGCGTTAAGAGAATTTGTGGTCGATATTTTGGGGCCAAACGACGATATTACCTTTTTTCAATATGCCAAAAAAACCAATCGAGAGAATGGTTCGGCAGTAGTTGGTATTCAGCTAAAAACATCCGAGGATCTGGAACCTTTAATTTCCAAAATGAAACAACGTAATTTCTTTGGGGATTACTTAAATAACAAACCTGATTTATTTCAGTTTCTAGTATAAAAAAAGAGCGGTTTTAAAAACTGCTCTTTTTTTCTTAAAATTTTAACAGAAACTTGTTGTGTAGGATAAATCTTTATACTTTGAAGTCGTAAATTTATTTTTATTATGCATATAAGGTTTTTAACGGCATTGTTTTGTTGTTTAATGTTAACTTTTTTAGGATGTGAGACTTCTGTTAAAACAGTTAAACTTGAAGAATTCAGTGAAATTATTAATTCTGAGGAGTTGGTAAGTAAAATTGAAATTATAAATAAAAACAAAGCGCTTTTATTTCTTAGTCCATCAGACAGGCAAATTCAAATTTTATTTGAAAATGGTGTTAATGAACATGAAGTTTTAAAGGCAGTTTCAGAACATCAGTTTAATAAACCACCATTGAATTACATAATAAAAACAGGGGAAGTTAAAAGTTTAGTTATGGGGGTGCTACCATTTATCATTATTTTCATTATTCCTCTACTTTTTACTATTCTAGCTTTATATAATTTGATGAATTCTAATTTTAAAAATCATATAGATAAGTTAGTTTGGGCAATCATAATTATTATGGTGCCTATTTTAGGAGCGGTATTATACTTCTTTATCGGGAAAAATGGTAAGGTTTAACTTGTTCTATTATTTCCAATATAGAAAAGAACGGTTTTTAAAACCGCTCTTTTTTTATTGATGATTACTATTTACTAGATTTTCTACGGCTTCAATTTTAAATCGGTCTATTTCAGGGGTACTGTGTTCTTCTTTTATTATAGCGTAGAAGTGTTTAATGATTTCCCGGTGAGCATCAGCTACATTAAGTTCTTCTGTTATGTCTTTGCTTAGATCATACAGTTCCACTTCGGTATTTCCCTTTTTAATGTTTTTCCAAATCATTTTCCAGTTCCCCATTCTAACAGCTACTTGTCCGCTATACTCAGGAAACTCCCAGTATAAATAATTATGTTCTTCCTGAGTTTTGTTTTGAATTAACGTGTTTAAGAAACTAATACCATCGGTGTTTTTAGGTGTTTCAATTTTAGCGATATCACAAAATGTTGGCATAACATCCCAAAACGCAGAGATGTGATCGGTAGTGGTGTTTGGTTTAATTTTTCCAGGCCATGAAGCAATCATAGGCACGCGAATACCGCCTTCATAAACAAAGCCTTTACCACGACCGTAGTCGCTTTTAAAAGGTCTGCCACTATCAAACCAAGGGGAATCTGTACCGCCGTTATAAGTTGGGCCGTTATCGGAAGTGAATATAATAAGTGTGTTCTCGTATTCACCTATTTCCTTTAAATGTGAAATTAGCTTTCCTATGTTTTCATCTAAATAGGAAATCATGGCGGCATAAGTTGCTTTCGGATAACGATTAGGGAAGTAGCCTTTTTTCCCAATATAAGGTTCTTCGTCTCCAAATTTCGTAATGTAATAATCAACCCAGTTTTTAGGAGCCTGCAATGGCATGTGCGGAATAGGTGATGCCCAGTAAATAAAAAATGGTTTATCCTTTTCCACTGAGTCAACAAAGCCAATCATTTTGTCAAAAGAAACATCAGGAGCGTAATACGGTTGGTTGTATTTACTGTAACTCGCAGGATCGTTTGGATCGGCATCTTTGTCAAGTTTTGTGCTTGGTGCTACGGTGTCGTTGTCTAAGTGGTAACGATTGTCGTTTTCATATAAATGTAATGGGGTATATGTGTGTGCCTGACGCTGACAATTATAACCGAAAAAGTAATCGAAGCCCATGGTGGTTGGAATAGATTGGGTGTGAGGAGCTCCTAATCCCCATTTTCCGAACATACCATTCGTGTAGCCGGCTTGCTTTAAAAGCTTGGCTATGGTCACGGTGTTTGTTGGTAATGGACGCTGACCTTCTAAGGTTGAGTCGGCAGCTACTTTACGGTAGTTCCATACATCGCCAGGTTCTCCACGTTGCCATTCATCATTCCCTCTTATATAGGAATGTCCCATATGAGTTCCGGTAAGTAATGATGATCGTGCCGGAGCGCAGACAGGCGCACCGCTATAATGTTGTGTGAACAGCATACCGTTTTTTGCCAATAAATCAATATTTGGGGTTTCAATTTTTTCCTGTCCGTAGGCGCCAATATCTCCATAGCCTAAATCGTCGGCTAGAATGTAAATAATGTTAGGTTTGTTTTCTTCGGGTGTTCGCTTTTTAGAATTGCAGGATATTAATGAAATGATAGCAAAAAAATATATGCTTAGTTTTAAATACATGTGGTGGTTGTTTTGTTTGAATGTAAATTAACGCTTTTTTATACCATAAGTTATTAGTTGTTTTGTTTATAAAAGTAGATTATTTAGTCATTTTTACACTCTGGAGCTTCCTTTGTCTTTTTATTGCTTTTTTTTTAGCCGAAAACGTTATAGCCCTGTCTATTTTTTTGAGGTTTCAATTTAATGTTAATAATGCAATATTTTTAAGGGTAATGTGAAGATTTTGAAATGCTTTTCATCAAAATATAAGTACCTTTAATCATAGTTTTTAAACGAAAATAATTTTGAATATGAAGACGAAATTTTCTGAAATACCTGAAGAATATAAAATAACTGCACTCACACATCAAAATAGTTATCTCGTGTCTGGCGAGTTAAAAGAATGGCATGGTGATATGGCCGAAGTGTATTCTACAATATCATCAACCGAAAATTATAAGCCAACTTTACTAGGTACCGTGCCTAATTTAGGGGAGAAAGAAGCTATGGAATCATTAAATTCAGCTTTAGATGCTTTTGATAAGGGACAAGGTTTATGGCCAACAATGAAAGTGATTGATAGAATTGCTTGCATGACCAAGTTTGTGGAGCAAATGAAGACCAAGCGCGAAGAAATTGTAAAACTGTTAATGTGGGAGATTGGAAAGAATCTACCAGATTCGCAAAAGGAATTCGATAGAACTGTAGATTATATTTACGATACCATTGAAGCTTATAAACAAATTGATCGCGATTCTGCAAAATTTGAAAAGAACGATGGTGTTTATGCGCATATTCGACGTGGACCATTAGGAGTAGTTTTGTGCCTAGGGCCATATAATTATCCGCTTAACGAAACGTTTTCATTACTTATCCCTGCATTAATCATGGGGAATACGGTAATTTTTAAACCTGCTAAACACGGCGTTTTGTTAATAAGTCCGTTGCTAGAAGCTTTTCAAAGTAGTTTCCCAAAAGGTGTGGTGAATATTGTTTATGGTCGTGGTCGTACTTTGGCCGCGCCAATTATGAAGTCTGGAAAAATTGATGTGTTGGCATTAATAGGAAATAGTAAATCGGCTAACGCCCTACAGTCACAACACCCAAAAGGGAACAGGTTACGTATGGTTTTAGGACTGGAGGCAAAAAATCCGGCCATTATATTACCGGATGCTGATTTAGATTTAGCTGTTGAAGAATGTATTGCAGGAACCCTATCTTTCAATGGGCAACGTTGCACCGCATTAAAGGTAGTGTATGTTCATGAGTCGGTAGCGGAAGAGTTTAACAGACGTTTTTCGTATAAAGTCGATCAGTTGAAATTTGGAAACCCATGGGAAGATGGTGTTAAATTAACTCCCTTACCAGAAGCGGAAAAACCAGCATATATTCAGGAGTTGATTGATGACGCTAAAGAAAAAGGAGCTGTAATATTAAATGAAAAAGGAGGTGAAACGACCGAGAATTACATTTATCCAGCGGTGCTTTATCCGGTGAATAAAGAGATGCGCGTGTATCAGGAGGAGCAATTCGGACCTGTAATTCCAGTGATGTCTTTTTCCGATATTGAAGAACCTTTAGATGATATGGCTGAATCGAACTACGGACAACAGGTAAGTTTATTTGGTAAAAATGTGCATACCTTAGCCCCGTTAATTGATACGTTGGTGAATTTGGTTTGTCGTGTTAATTTAAACAGTTCTTGTCAGCGAGGGCCAGACGTTTATCCGTTTACAGGAAGAAAGGATTCGGCTTCAGGAACTTTAAGTGTAAATGATGCTTTGCGTTCATTCTCTATAAGAACTTTTGTCGCTTCTAAAGACAATGATTATAACAGAGCTATTTTAAATGAGCTTTTAGATAAAAAAGTGTCTAATTTTATAAGTACTGATTATATTTTGTAAAATATATGATACAATCAGATGAAAAAAAAAATCGAGGGTTTAAACCCTCGATTTTTTTGTTTTGTATAGAATACAGTTTTAGTTTTCAGTGCTGAAAACTTCAAAAGATTTAATTTCAGGATTTCCTTTAGATTCAGTAATTTTTAAACGCACTTGTGAAACATTCATCCCATCAAACTTGTGGATGAATTTATGTCCGATACAAGAGCCTTCAAAAATAGTTTGCCATCCATCCTTAGTTTTTCCTTCTAAAATAAAGGCTCTCACACGTTCGCCATTGGCAATGTTTTCAGCTAAGACAATTTGATTAATGTTTTGAGTTTTTGGAAGCTTTATAGATAGTTTAGATTTGTTCCCAGATGTTGTTCCAACCGGGTTTGAAAACTTCCGATTGATTTCATCTCCAAATTCCTTAAGACGTTCTACATCAGGCTCAGGAATTAGTCCGTTCGGGTCTGGGGTAATGCCTAAAATAAGCGAACTGTTATGACCAACCGAGTTGTAATACATTTCCATTAGGTGTTCTAAAGGGAAAATATGTTCTTCGTCATTCGGTTCCCAAAACCATTCATGGCGCCCGTTATAACCTCTAAGCGGGGCATCGCTCATGGCTGGCATGTAATATTTGCCATCAGGATCTCCTGTCTTTAATAACTCGAAATTGTTTTTAAAAATGACCTTTTGATTGGTAGAATGCGAGTACGGAAATGGATAAGTGCCCCAACTAGGATAAGGTACTTTTCCAGATTCGCTGCCACCCCAACGAATATCTGCGCGTTGCGTATTGTGATAAAAAATAATATTTTTTTGATGCTTTTCAGCAATAGGTAAAATGTCGGCTCCACCTTGTTCCGGACCATGAGCCCCGCCGTCGAACCAAACCATAGCCAAATCGCCATAACGAGACATAAGCTCGTCTACCATACCTTCACACATACGGTTGTAATGCTTTTGGCGATTCTCGGCAAATGAGCCAGTTCCTTGTACTTTAAAATCGTGAATACCATAGAACGAATTCCAGCGGATACCTATGTAAATACCTGGTTTTACGCCATATTTTCTACAAGATTCAACAAAATCCTTTACAATATCGCCTTTGCCATCTTTCCATTTTACGGCTTTTAAACAATACGGGTTAACATCACTTTGGTACAAGGCAAAACCAGTTTCATGAGTAGCTGTAAGAATGGCTAGATTGCAACCAGCATCTTTAACCGATTTAATCCACTGGTCGGTATCAAGTTGTTCAGGGTTGAAGATATTGATGTCCTCAACCGGTGTAATTCTGTTGATTTTTTGGTTGTATTGTTTGTTATCGAATACATGAAGATCGTAGTGAAAAACAGCAACCAATTCGGCATCTTGCCATTCTAATTGAGCTTGTGTTGGAATTGGAACTTCGGTTTGTGCTACCAGCACTTGTATTGAAAGAAATAAAAGAAATAAAGTGGATTTTATAAGGGTCATGTAATATATTTTAAAGAATTAAGGTTGGTTTTGTTTTTAATACGTTTCAATTTTAGATATTCCTGAGTTTTTTATTCATTAATTTCAGAACCGTAAACTTGTAATTTTTTTAAATGAAGGGCCGCAGTAGAGGAGGACTCTACAGAAACTTTTATATATCGCCCTTTAATTCCTGGTAATTCAATACCGGCATTAAATTGGGTTACCGGAACTTCCCAATGATAAAAGCTTCCTTTTTTATCTTCAATTTTGTTCCAGTTCTCGCCATCTATTGAAACAGATACACTAAAATTAAGATTCTTTGTTAAATAATGTTTCTGATTAAAGATATCGAGACCTTTAACTTGATAATTTTTCCCTAAATCTATAATTGCAAAAGCTTCTTTTTCTTCTTTACTATGAAAAGCAAAAGGGCTGTTAAATAGTTTATTTGAAAATAATAAATTATGGAAAGAGGAATCATCTTCCTGTGATTGTGAACTTAATGTGAAGGTCGCATTATCTGAAATAACATGACCGTATAAAGGGTCTGAAAATAACGAGTTAGACATAGCGTCTCCAGTCATTTCGGTAATTGTTTTTTTGCATGTAAGCTCGATAATAATGGTTTCTTCGTTTTTGTTTGCTTTTGAAAGATTAAAAACAATTTCCGATTTGTTTTGAGTGAAACTTATTTCTCCACCTGTAAGTAATTGGGCTTTTTTTATTTTTGAAGGAATTGCAGGTAGCTTTAATGAATTAAGCGATTTGTCGGTAATGTGTAAATAAATGGTTTTGTCTTGGTGTGTGCTCCCTCCCCATTTTTGAGGATACCAAGGGCCTCCTTTAGTATTGTAAATAGATTGTCCGTAGGTTTTCATCCATTGGCCAACTTCTTCCAATCGTTCGACCTCGACATCATCAAATGCACCATTCCATTGTGAACCCCAACTTAAAAGCATGTTGCCATTTCCGCAGGCTGTAGATGTTATCATTTTTATGATTTTTTCCTTTGATTTTGGTGGTGTTCCAGAATAAGACCAGGAGTGAGTTAATGTAATGCAACTTTCCCAAGGGCGTTCCTGGTACATGCCAATTTTTTGTTCAGGTGTATCGAAATCTCCGGGAATTGAAGCGCGATTATTAATTATAATTCCTGGTTGTAATTTACGTATCATTCTGGTTAATGCTTCAGAATCCCACATATCGGCCGTAAACATACCACCCCACCAAGAAGCATCAAACCAAAAGACATCCACCTTCCCGTAATTCGAACACAATTCTTTAACCACATTAAATTGATATGCTTTGTATTTATCGTGTGTAGGCCCGGGAAGGACTTTTTCAACGCCTGGCTTAGCATGAAAATAAGGAGCTTCTTTTTGACGAACAACCAACGTTGTGTCTATAGGTGCATAATCTGGGTGATACCAATCGCGTTGTGAATAATAAATTCCGAATTTCATGTCCGCTTCATGGCAAGCATCGGCGATTTCTTTGAGGTAATCTCTACCAAAAGGCGTATTTGTAACTTTGAAATCGGAATATTTTGTATCCCACATATGAAATCCGTCATGATGTTTTGCAATGGTTACAATGTATTTCATGCCTGCATCTTTGACAATCTTAACCCACTTTTTGGCGTCGAAATTTTCAAATTTAAAGTGTTCAGGATAGGTAACCCAAACGGAGTCTGCAATAGGGCCATGGCCTCCATCAGGCGCTTTTCTTGTGTAGCACATGCCCCAACTAAGGTCTTTTTTAATATACGTTGAAAGACCAAAATGGATAAACATGCCGTATCTAGCATCATTAAACCATTGCATGTCTTTTTCAGAAGCAAAATTACTAGAATCCCATTCTTCTTCGCTAAAAAATTGAATGTGGTTCCATCTTGCATTTTTATAGGTTTTATTTCCTCGTATAGACCATTGTGCGTTGATTGAATGGAAAGAACAAATTAAAAGAAAGATAAGGGGTATAAGTTGTTTTGTCATAATTTTTAATTGGTTCGAGAGTGTTTAAAGTATTAGGTTCAATATTATTACTTAGTTAAATGTATTTACCCTTAATTTTTACTATTAAATCTTATTTTTTATAAGAGCAAACATCTATTAAATTTTGTAGTTTAATTTTAAAAATGTACCTCTTGGTAATACTGGTACTACAATGAAGCTGGCATTAGGATTGGTTTCAATAAATTCTTTTGTAATTCCGTTGGCACTGGCTCCAAAACTATTGGCTCCGTAAAAATTGGCTAAACCTTCTGAATTAAAAAGATTGGTAATAAGTAAACTGGTTGAAATATTGTTTGATATTTTATATGTCATTCCAAAATCAAAAATACTATAAGCAGGTAGTTGAAAAGCATTAGCCACGTTAGCTTCTCTTTCTCCCATAAATTGCCATTTAACAAAACTGGAAATGTTTTTAAATTCATATTCCGTGCTTAGATTAAACATGACGGTTGGATTACATGGAAGTGTATTTCCTGAGTAATTGGTTATACTATCGTCTTCAGTATCGGCTGTTCCATTGGCATTGTAAATAGTCCATGTTTTTGTTTTAGGGTTTTGAAGAGTTCCATTGAATAGGAATTTCAGGTTCTTTAAAGGCGAGTAAATACTTTCCCATTCCAAACCTATTGTTTTTGAACTGTTAAACTGCATAGGGGTGTAAAAAACAGCATTGGTAGTTTCATCAAATTCAAAGTTAGATGCTCCAATTTTATTAAGCTGACTGTAAAACAAAGTTCCTGCAATTGAAAAATTGGTTAAACTTGATTTTAACCCCAGTTCTAATTGATTTATTTTCTGAATTTCGCCTTTTCTGTTTATTGGAGTGTTGGAGAAATTATTGAAATAGTAATTTAATTCCGGGGCTTTGTTACCACTTGAAAGTCGAGTGAAAAGTGCTGTTTTGTTAGAAGCTTTATAATTAATTCCTGCTGAATAGGAGATGTAATTATAGGTGTAATTGAATGAGTCTATATTGCCAGTTGGTGTTAAAACACTGTTGTCGTAATCGGTATTAGGATTGTCGTCCAAGCCGCCATCTTGCGAAAATGGTTCATAGCGGTCATTGCTGCCTTTGTGTGTAATAGATTCAAATCGAAGTCCGAGGTCTAAGCTCAGGTTATTTGAAATATTCCAATAATCATTTGCGAAGGTTGCCAGTTGTGTTATGTTCGCTCTGCTATTCCCAAAGAACAAACCACCGAAATTACTAACTCCGTTTTCATCGGACAATGCAATTGTTGGTTCATTTGGGTTTTCTAAAGTAACAGCTAGCATTCTTGGATTGTTTTCATAGGTTACGAAAGCAAAACTACCTTGCGTAAAAACAGCAGTATTAGATAACCCTGAGGCAAATCCGAAATTTAAATTGTGGTTTTCAAATTGCTTTTTTAAGGTAAGTTGCTGAATTAATTCATCGGTTTCATTGTCTTTCAGCCATGTTGATGTGCCCATAATGGCATCGTTAGGAAGCCGACCTTCTGTTAAATATTGAAATGGTTCGCCGTTTAAAATGCCACTATTGTCTATTCTGGCTAATTCATTTCCAGATTGAGCATTTCTAAAAACAATCTGACCTATGGGGAATTGTGCACCTGTTATAAAGTAGGCTAACGGATTGCTTAAAGAAACAAAAGCATTGCTAATAGATGTTTGCCAGTTGGCATTTTTAGCTGAAATTTTAATATTGTTTTTAATCGTCCAGTTCTTACCTAGCTTTTGAGATAGGTCTATACCGAATGTGTAATCTTGCGCATGTAAACCTTCACCTGGATTAAAATTATTTGATGAAGATAAGTTTCTGCCATCCGGAATAGAAGTGTTAAATTCGGGCATCATTAAGGCAGTCGATTTAAAACTTTGTCCGAAAGCAGGCTGCGGATTCCTCCAATTTGTTGCTGCAACACCCGTGTAACGATTGGTTTTGTCGTTTAGAAGTTTTCCGTAGAATTTAAAATAGCCTCGACTATTTTCTTTTAAAAGGTTGAATTTAAACTGCCCTCCTTTACTAAATGTGAAATCGGTATTTCTCGCACCATCATCCTGTCTGTAGTGTCCACCGGTGTTCAAATACCAGTTGTTTCCTATAGGACTACCAATAGAAGCATCGATTCTGTAAAACATATTGTTATTCCCTTGAATGCCTGATTGTAGTTGAATATCTCCGCCTAAAGCATTTCTTTTTTTATGAGAGATAAAGTTAAAAATACCACCGGGAGCATTCATAGCTGTAATAGAAGAGCTTCCGCCTCTAATGACTTCGAGTTTTGATGTTGTTATATCGTTTCTAAAAAACAAATCAGGCGCATAGTAAGAATGCTGAACAAGGCTTATTGGTAATCCGTCCTCCTGAAGAGAAACGTAGTACCAGCCCATATCGTCTTCAGCAGATGCCGAAATACCGCGTGTGTAAACCTTTGTGAAAACTTCGCCTGCAGAAGCATCGGTAAACAGACCTGGAATATTTTGAAGAATTTGAGCTGTTCCGCGAGGTGCGATTTTTGATAACTCTTTTTGGTCCAGAGAACTAATAGAAGTGCTGGATTCTAATTTGGTTTTGGCGTTGAAATTTCCAGTAATCACAACAGTCTCGAGGTTTAGTAAATCGTCCTCTAGAATATAGGATAACTTTAAATCTTTATTGTTAATTTTAATGGAATCCACTGCTGGTTTATAGCCTAAATGACTTATGGAGAGAAAATAGGTTCCATTGGGAATGTTTATCAACTTATAGGCATCTTTTGTACTAAAAATAGAAGAAGATACAGAAGGCGAAAAGTCTACTTTTGCTTCCTTAAGATCTATTCCTTTACTGTTTTTTACAGATATAGTAATTTGATTTTGAGATGTTATTTTTAAGGGATAGAAAATAACAAAAAGCAAAAAAAGTATGCTGTTTTTCACGTAGTTTTAAGTTAGAGTTTGTGGTTAGTTGTCAAGAAACAAATATATAAATAAACCCATATGATAATTTGGTCAATTTTACCTTTAAAATTTAAGGTGGTTAAGGGGTGTTTGAATGTGTTTTTTTGAGGAATTTTCAATGAAATTGCCGTGTAGTAAGTTATTTGTGATGTAAAAAAATGAATATAGGGTGTTTTGATAATTTTTCTATAAAAATCTAACCTTTTTGTAAAGGGCTTTGTTTTAGTTTAAAAAAATTATGTAATATTGTACCATCTAGTTAACGAAAGGGGCTTAGGCCGACGATTTAGAGTTACTATTATGAAAACGACAAATTATATTATTACAGAAATTAATGCTCACTTCTTGAGCATGTTATTTAACACTTTTATTCCTGCACGTCGTTTTCGCCGCCCCTTGAGGGTTTAATATATATTTTTGAGGTAGGTGTGCCCTGCTTCTCCAAGAGAAAAGAATCCATTTTAGTTTACCTAAGTTTAACTCACTTTCAAAGTGTTATATTATTATTTTAGGCTAAATTCTATTAATTTTATTCGGATTCAAAAGACAAGCAACAAAATTTAAATCATAATATTTTATTTATAACCTAGATTGGTTTATGAAAAACATTGAGGTATTAATTGCCAATAAATCACATACTAAGTATGCAGAAATTATCTGCGAAACCATTGCAGAATCAGCCGCTGTTAGAGGGACTGGTATTGCTAGGCGTACTCCTGAGTATATCACAAAAAAGTTGGAAAACGGCAACGCTGTTATTGCTCTTGAAGGAGATAAGTTTGCGGGCTTTTGTTATATAGAGCTGTGGGGGCATGGTAAGTTTGTGGCTAACTCAGGGTTAATTGTACATCCTGATTTCAGGAACGTAGGTTTGGCAAAAAAGATAAAGCATAAAATCTTTAAGCACTCTAGAACAAAATTTCCTGATGCTAAAGTATTCAGTATAACAACCGGTTTAGCTGTAATGAAAATGAACAGCGATTTAGGGTATAAGCCCGTGCCATTTTCAGAGCTAACCGATGATTCTACGTTTTGGGATGGCTGTCAAACTTGTAGAAACTACGATGTGTTAACACGAACTAATAGAAAAATGTGTTTGTGTACAGGTATGCTTTACGACCCAAAAGCAAAAGAAGAAAAACATAAAAAAGTAAAAGAAAAGGTTTTCAACAGATTAAAACATATCAAAGAAACCATGTTCTTAAAAAAAAAAGATCAAAAGTAATATAACAGATGAAAAAATTAGTAATTGCCTATAGTGGCGGGTTAGATACCTCATATTGCGCCGTAAGCCTATCAAAAGAATATGATGTACATGCTGTAAGTGTAAACACTGGCGGATTTACCAAAGCCGAGATAGATAAAATTGAGGCAAACGCCTATAAAATGGGGGTAACAACCTATAAAAATATAGATGCTGTTGCAACCTTTTATCAAAAAGTAGTGAAGTACTTAATTTTTGGAAATGTATTGAAAAACAACACGTATCCATTATCTGTAAGTGCAGAACGTATCATTCAAGCCATTGAAATTATCGAATACGCAAAAAGTATTGATGCCGAGTATATTGCTCATGGTAGTACAGGTGCTGGTAACGATCAGGTGCGTTTTGATATGATTTTTCAAACGCTGGCACCAGAGATTGAAATCATCACACCAATTAGAGATCAAAAATTAACAAGACAGGAAGAAATCGATTATTTAAAAGCTAATGGTATCGATATGTCTTGGGAAAAGGCGAAATATTCGATCAACAAGGGACTTTGGGGAACTAGTGTTGGAGGTTCAGAAACTTTAACGTCTGAAAAACCATTACCAAGTGAAGCATACCCATCTCAGTTAAAACATTCCGAGGAAGAAAAAGTGAAATTAACCTTTGAAAAAGGAGAGCTGGTAGCTGTTAATGGTATTGAAAACGATCCAGAGATCAATATTGAAACCTTAAACAATTTGGCCTCGGCGTATGCTATTGGAAGAGATATTCACGTGGGTGATACGATTGTTGGTATTAAAGGGCGTGTAGGTTTTGAGGCCGCGGCAGCATTAATTACTATTAAGGCACATCATTTATTAGAAAAGCACACGCTTACCAAGTGGCAATTACAACATAAAGAATATATAGCAAGTTTCTACGGGATGCATTTACATGAGGGCTTGTATTTAGATCCTGTAATGAGAGATATGGAAGCCTTTTTACAAAGCAGTCAGGACAAAGTGAGCGGTGATGTAACAGTAACATTAAAACCTTATCACTTTACTTTAGATGGTATTTCATCAGAGCATGATTTAATGAGTGCGAAATTTGGAAGCTACGGTGAAGAAAATAAAGGATGGACAGCTGATGAGGCTAAAGGATTTATTAAAATTTTCGGAAACCAGAACAAAATTTATCAACAGGTAAATTCAAACTAAATATAACCCAGTCTTGAGATACTGAACTCGTTTCAGCAACTCAATCAAATGGTTGAAAAACAAATAAAAATGAAAAATATTCAGGTTGGAATTATTGGTGGTGCAGGGTATACTGCCGGGGAATTGATTAGATTATTGATTAATCACCCGCAAGCAGAACTAAACTTTGTATACAGTACATCTAACGCAGGAAATAAAATAAGTAAAGTGCATCAAGATCTTGTGGGGTCTCTAGATTTAGAATTTACAGATACAGTCAATCCAGATGTTGATGTGTTGTTTTTGTGTTTGGGGCATGGTAATTCGGTGAAATTTTTATCAGCAAATACCTTTTCTGAAAACACAAAAATTATTGACTTAGGAAACGATTTTAGGTTAGAAGCCGATAAAGTGTTTGATGGGAAAACTTTCGTTTATGGCTTGCCGGAATTACAAAAGGAAGCTATTGAGAAAGCCAATTATATTGCAAATCCAGGCTGTTTTGCAACAGCTATTCAATTAGGATTGTTGCCATTGGCGAATGGTGGGTTATTGAATAATGATGTACATATCAATGCGGTAACCGGAGCTACGGGAGCAGGAACATCGCTATCTGCAACAACGCATTATACATGGCGTGATAATAACTTTTCGTATTACAAGCCTTTTACGCATCAGCATTTAGGAGAGATTAATCAGTCGGTAAAACAATTACAAAACGGATTTGATTCTGATATTTTGTTTATGCCAAACCGAGGGAATTTTTCAAGAGGGATTTTCGCAACGTTGTACACTGATTTTGAAGGTTCAGTAGAAGAAGCAAAAACACTTTATTCAGAGTTTTATAATAATGCTGAATTTACTTTTGTTTCCGACGATGTTCTGCATTTAAAACAGGTGGTTAACACTAACAAGTGTTTAATTCACTTGCATAAGCACAACGGAAAATTATTAATTACGAGTATCATAGATAATTTATTAAAAGGCGCTTCCGGGCAAGCGGTTCAGAATATGAACTTAATGTTTGGGTTAGAGGAGACCACAGGGTTGAATTTAAAAGCGACTTATTTTTAAAAACAAATCACTAGCAACGAACGGATGAAAATAGCAGTTATCGGTATAGGAAATTTAGGAAGCTCTATTGCAAACGGGCTGATTAAAAGCAACACATTTTCGTTGTATTTAAGTAGTCGAAAAGCGAGTAGCTTAGAGGCATTTAAAAACTTGAATAATGTAGAAATTACTAATGATAATGCGTTGGCTGTAGAACAGTCGGACATTGTTATTTTTGCTTTGCAACCCAAGCATATCGATAAAGTTCTTGAAGACGTCTCCGATAAAATTACTGAGAAACACATTGTTATTTCTGTCGCAGCTGGTGTAGAAATTCCAAGAATTGAAAGTATTATTGGTAGCGATAAAAACATCATGCGGGTCATGCCAAATACAGCAATTTCAATTGGCAAATCCATGACCTGTATTGCGGCTAATGATAAAGCTCAGGATAAAGTGAGCTTAGCTCAGGATATCTTCAATCAGATGGGGACAACATTGGTTATTCCAGAGGAACTAATACAGGCAGCAACTGTTATTTGCGCTAGTGGAATCGCTTTTTGGATGCGCTTGGTTCGTGCTACAACCCAAGGTGCTATTCAATTAGGATTCGAAGCGCATGAAGCGCATGAATTAGCAACACAAACCTGTTACGGCGCAGCCAGTTTGTTAATTGAAAGTGGTAAACATCCGGAGCAGGAGATAGATCGTGTAACCACACCAAGTGGTTGTACTATTGAAGGTTTAAATGCTATGGAGCACCAGGGGTTAAGCTCAGCCTTGATTCAGGGAATTGTAGCTTCATTCGAAAAAATTAATCAAATTAAAAAGAATTAAAATGCCATTATTTGACGTTTATCCATTATATAATGTAACGCCGGTTTCAGCTAAAGGAATCCATGTTTACGATGAAAATAACACGGAGTATCTTGATCTTTACGGAGGTCATGCCGTAATTTCTATTGGTCATGCACACCCGAATTACGTTGATGCGATTACTAATCAGGTATCAACATTAGGGTTTTATTCTAACGCGATTCAAAATCCTTTACAGGTTGAATTGGCTGATAAATTAGAAACCCTTTCAGGATGTAAAGATTACAACTTGTTTTTATGCAACTCAGGAGCTGAAGCGAATGAGAATGCTTTAAAGTTAGCCTCTTTTAAAACCGGAAAGTCACGTGTTGTGGCTTTTAAAAATGGGTTTCACGGACGCACATCGGCGGCTGTTGCAGCAACCGATAATCCTAATATTATAGCGCCAATCAATGCACAACAGGAAGTAACTATTCTGGAATTAAACGATATTGAAGGTGTAAAAACTGAATTAGAAAAAGGCGATGTTTGTGCTGTTATCGTGGAATTTATCCAGGGTGTTGGTGGATTAGATCAGGCTACTGCCGAATTTTATGAGCAGGTGGATATTCTTTGTAAAGCGAATAATACGTTTTTTATTGCCGATGAGGTGCAATCGGGTTACGGGCGTTCGGGGAAATTTTTCGCATTTCAGCATTATAATGTGACTCCGGAAGTGATTTCAGTTGCAAAAGGTATGGGGAATGGTTTTCCAATAGGAGGAATCTTGATTCACCCAAGTATTGAAGCAAAATATGGGATGTTAGGAACCACGTTTGGTGGAAATCATCTAGCCTGTGCTGCAGGTTTAGCGGTTTTAAATACCATTGAGGAAGAACAATTAATCGACAACGTGAATGCGATGTCTGAGTATTTTATTTCGGTTGCCAAAACTATTCCACAGATAAAAAATATAAAAGGACGCGGCTTGATGCTTGGTTTAGAATTCGATTTTGAAGTGGGCGATTTAAGAAAGAAATTAATTTACGATCACCACATTTTTACTGGTGGGGCTTCAAATAAAAACTTACTGAGAATTTTGCCGCCATTAACAATTAAAAAAGAGCATATCGATCAGTTTTTCAAGGCCTTAAAAAAGGAACTTGAAGCGGTTGAAGTGTAATAAAATAACTTGTTATTTCTGTATTTAAGAAATGACATAAGAAAGGAAAAGATGAATACCTTATTATCAATTGAAACTAGAAACGCTGTATTGCTAAAAATGGCTGAGCTTCTTGAAAAAGAACGAAAAACCATTATAGAAATAAACAAGGGAGATTTGGAAGCTTATAAAGGCGATGACATTTCAATGTATGATCGTTTAAAAGTGAACGATGCCAAAGTAGACGAAATGATTGCTTCGGTAACGCATTTGGCTTCACAGGAAGACCCCGTTGGTGTAGAACGTTTTAGTTTTAAGCATAATAATGGCATGCAGGTGTATAATAAAACAGCATCGTTTGGCACGGTGCTAATTATTTACGAATCACGCCCCGATGTTACTGTTGAGGCAGCTGGTATTGCTTTTAAATCTGGAAATAAAATTCTACTAAAAGGAGGGAAGGAATCTACCAATTCGAATTTAAAAATTGTCGAATTATGGCATGAGGCTTTAAAAGATAATGGAGCGTCGACAGAATGGGTAGAATATTTGCAATTTAATAGAATGGAAACACAGGCGTTTTTAGAAAAACCAACACAAAAAGTCGATTTAATTGTGCCTCGTGGTGGTGAGCGTCTTATCGCTTTTGTAAAAGAGCATGCGACCTGTCCGGTAATTATCAGCGGACGCGGAAATAACTTTGTGTATGTGCATAAAGAAGCCGATCTGGATATTGCTTTAAAGGTAATTATCAATGCGAAAACAGCTAAAATTTCAGCGTGCAATGCACTTGATAAAGTTTTAATAGATGCCAATCTTCCTAAAAAGGAAAGCTTCATAACTACATTAATTTCGGAATTAAAAACCTTTGAGGTTCAGATTTTAGGTGATGAAAATATAGTAAAGTTTGAAGGTGTTGAGCCAATTGAATCAGATGATATCTGGTACCAAGAATTTTTAGATTTTAAAATTGCTATCGCCGAAATCGGTTCAACACAGGATGTTATTGCGATGATTAATAAATATTCCGGAGGGCATTCCTCTTCAATAATTACAACTAATGAAGATGAGGCTAAAGTATTTATGGAAAATGTTGATACTGCAGCGGTTTATCATAATGCTTCAACCCGTTTTACCGATGGAGGACAGTTAGGGCTTGGTGGCGAATTGGCGATTAGTACTGATAAATTACATCAACGTGGTCCAATAGGTTTGCAGCATTTAGTGACGAACAAGTGGTATGTTCACGGTAACGGACAAATAAGATAGGCATGCAGAAAAAGAAACGCATATTACTTAAAGTTGGTTCTAATACGCTTACTAAAGAAACCGATAATATTTCCAGAGGAAAAATTGAAGACTTGGCAAGTCAGATGGCGCAGTTAAAAGATAGCTGCGAATTTGTTATTGTAAGTTCGGGTGCTATTGCTGTGGCGAAGCAGTTTGTGAAATTGGAAAGCAAACAAAAAGATGTTTTTGTAAAACAGGCGTTAGCATCTATAGGTCAGCCACATTTAATAAGAATCTATCAGGAAATTTTCAGAGAATACGGGTTATTAACATCACAGTGTTTATTGTCGTATTCCGATTTCGAAAAAAAGGAAAGCCGAACCAATATTGTTAATACTATTAATGTGTTGGTAAATAATAATTACATCCCGATTATTAACGAGAATGATACCGTCGCTACCGACGAAATTAAATTTGGAGATAATGATAAATTAGGCGCTTTAACTGCATCACTTTTAAATGCCGATTTATTCATAATAGCAACCAATACTAACGGCATTTATACTAAGGAATCTATGGAGAATGGTACGCCTGAAACGATAGAGTCAGTTGAAGATTTTGAAACCTTAACAAGTGAAGTTGTAAATTCAAAATCATCGCATGGTAGCGGAGGCATGCAATCTAAAATTGAAGCCGCTGCAGTAGCTAAAAAAGCAAATATTGAAACTTGGATAGTAAACGGACTGGAAGATAATTTTATACTTAATGCTTTCGATAATAAAGTGCCATTCACCAAGATTAAATAAAATAAATAAAACACACACAAATGAAACATTACACCTCCATACACGATATCGATGACATCAATTCTTGGATTGAGGAAGCTAAAGCATTAAAATTAACCCCGTTAAAACACTTGGAATTAGGACGAAATAAAACCCTTGGCTTGTTGTTCTTTAATTCAAGTTTACGTACGCGGTTAAGTACTCAAAAAGCGGCATTAAATTTAGGTATGAATCCTATTGTAATGAATGTTTCAGGAGATGCCTGGGGTATAGAATTTGGAGATGGTACGGTAATGAATGGAAATACTGCCGAGCATATTAAAGAAGCCGCAGCAGTGGTGTCGCAATATTGCGATATTATTGCTGTAAGAGCGTTTCCAACGTTAACCGATAAGGTAAAAGATGAAAGTGAAGAGGTGTTAAAAGCCTTTAAAAAATATGCTTCAGTGCCGTTAGTGAATATGGAAAGTGCAACGGGACATCCGTTACAAGCACTAACCGATGCGATTACTATTTCGGAACACAAGAAAAAAGATAAACCAAAGGTAGTGTTAAGCTGGGCACCTCATGTTAAAGCTTTACCGCACGCTGTAGCGAACAGTTTTACACAAGCCATGCAGAAAATGGATATCGATTTTGTAATTACTAATCCTGAGGGGTATGATTTATCACCTGATATTGTCGGCGATACACCTATAATTCACAATCAGGAGGAAGCTTTAAAAGATGCCGATTTTGTTTATGTGAAAAATTGGAGTAGTTATGAAGATTATGGGAAAGTAGTCAATACCGACCCTAGTTGGATGATTACTAAAGAAAAATTAGGTGATGCTAAGTTTATGCACTGCTTACCGGTAAGACGTAATGTTATTGTTGAAGATGCGGTGTTGGATAGTGATAGTTCAATCGTGATTCATCAGGCGAATAATAGAACTTATGCAGCGCAATTAGTACTAAAGAAAATATTAGAAAATGCCTAAAGAAAAACTATCCATAGTAAAAATAGGAGGGAACATTATCGAAGATGCTTCAGCTTTAGAGGCCTTTTTAAAATTGTTTTCAAAGTTAGAAGGAAAGAAAATTTTAGTGCATGGAGGTGGTAAACGTGCTACACATATCGCTTCAAAACTAGGGATAGAATCTCAAATGGTTAACGGTCGCCGTATTACCGATGCCGAAACTTTAGAGGTCATCACCATGGTTTATGGCGGATTGGTGAATAAAAATATTGTTGCCCAGTTGCAAGCCTTAAATATTGATGCTATTGGGTTAACAGGAGCTGATGCTAACAGTATTACTTCAGATAAACGCCCGGTAAAAGAGGTCGATTTTGGTTTTGTTGGCGATGTAAAATCGGTGGCTTATAATTCGGTTAATAAATTAATTGAAGCTAATTTTACACCCGTATTTTGTGCGATTACTCACGATGGAAAAGGGCAGTTATTAAACACCAATGCAGACACCATCACCTCGCAAATTGCTATTGGAATGAGCGCCTTATACGAGACATCTATTTATTACTGTTTTGAATTAAATGGCGTGTTGGAAGACATAAAGGATAAAAATTCAGTAATTAAACATATCGATACCAAATTATATGGCGAATTACTCGAGCAAGGCATCATTGCCGATGGTATGTTACCAAAATTAGAAAATTGTTTTGATGCGCTAAATAATGGGGTATCTAGCATAAATATGGGAAATACCTCGATGTTGACCCAGGAAAATGATAATTTTACAACCATAACACTATAAAATGACGGAAGTAGAATTAAAAAACAATGCGATACATCTATTAAAACAACTAATAGAAACACAGTCTTTTTCATCAGAGGAAGACCAGACAGCATTGCTTGTTGAAGATTGGTTCAAAAAATATAAAGTAGATTACAAACGCACTCAAAATAATGTTTGGGCGGTTAACAAATTTTTCGATGATAGTAAACCAACCTTGTTGTTAAACTCGCATCACGATACTGTAAAGCCAAACAGTGCTTACACAAAAGACCCGTTTAAGGCTATTGTTGAAGATGGTAAATTATACGGTTTGGGAAGTAATGATGCCGGAGGTTGCTTGGTATCGTTAATCGCGACGTTTACCTATTTTTATAATCAAGAAGATTTAAAATACAATTTGGTTATTGTCGCTTCCGCGGAAGAGGAAAGTAGCGGACCAAACGGGTTAAACAGTATGTTGCCTATCATTCCTAAAGTAGATGTGGCGATTGTTGGTGAACCAACTTTGATGAATCTGGCCGTTGCCGAAAAAGGTTTAGTCGTGTTCGATGCGGTTATTAACGGAACACCAAGTCATGCGGCGCACCCTAACGATAATAATGCAATTTATAACACGATTGAAGTGTTACAATGGTTTAAAGATTTTAAGTTTGAAAAGAGCTCTGAAGCTTTAGGAGATGTTAAACTTACGGTAACACAAATTAATGGAGGCTCACAGCATAATGTGGTGCCAGGTCATGTAGATTTAGTAATTGACGTTCGTGTAAATGACGCCTATAGTAATGCTGAAATAGCCGAAATTTTACAAACCCAATCGCCTTGTTCAAGTATAAAACCGAGAAGTCTGCGCTTGAATTCTTCATGTATTCCGGTGGATCATCCATTGGTAAAAGAAGGAGTTGCTATGGGGAGAACAACTTATGGGTCACCAACATTATCAGATCAGGCGGTATTAAGTTGTCCGTCGTTAAAGTTAGGGCCTGGAGATAGTACACGTTCGCATTCGGCAGATGAATTTATTTATCTAAATGAAATTGAAGAAGGTATAGATATTTACATTGAATTATTAAACCGTGTCATTGTTTAAACAATTCAACGCATAAACAAATAAACTTTTAAAGGATGAAACTTTGGGATAAGGGGATATCAATCGATAAAAAAATAGAACAGTTTACGGTTGGTAACGATAGAGAAATAGATATTCACATCGCGAAATACGATGTAATTGCATCAAAAGCACATGCCAAGATGCTTCATAAAATTGGTATTTTAACTACTATTGAGTTAGAGCAATTACTTGGAGGTTTAGACCTTTTAGCGAATGAAATTGAAGCAGGGGAATTTGTTATCGATGCTCAGTTTGAAGATGTACATTCTAAAATTGAATATGAATTAACCGCTAATTTAGGCGATGTTGGAAAAAAGATTCATACGGCACGTTCAAGAAACGATCAGGTTTTAGTAGCTTGTCATTTATACTACAAAGAAAATCTTTGTTTAGTAAGAGAAAAGGTAAAGACGCTTTTTGATACGTTATTAAGTCAGGCTGAGGTTTATAAAGATAAAGTGTTGCCAGGCTATACACATTTACAAGTGGCGATGCCATCGTCTTTTGGGTTATGGTTTTCGGCTTATGCCGAACAAATGATTGACGATGTCTTTTTAATAGACGCTGCTATAAAAACTGTGGATCAAAATCCGTTAGGATCGGCTGCTGGTTATGGAAGTTCGTTTCCAATCGACCGTGAATTTACCACAAAAGAAATGGACTTTACGACATTAAAATACAATGTGGTAGCAGCACAAATGGGACGCGGCAAAAACGAACGCATTATTTCAGCGGCCTTAGGTAGTTTGGCCAATACTTTGGCACGTTTCGCTATGGACACTTGCTTGTATATGAGTCAGAATTTCGGATTTATTTCTTTCCCAGATGAATTAACAACCGGAAGTAGTATTATGCCGCATAAAAAGAATCCGGATGTCTTCGAATTAATTCGAGGGAAATGTAATAAAATACAAGCGTTGCAAACCGAAATGGTATTAATTACCAATAATTTACCAAGTGGATATCATAGAGATTTTCAGTTGTTAAAAGAGAATATGATTGCGGCTTTTGAAGAAATTAAGGATATTCTTGATATTTTCAATTTCTCAATTCAACAGGTTATTGTAAAGGATATTGATATCAATGATGATAAATATAAATACTTGTTTACAGTAGATAATATCAATACGTTGGTTGAAAATGGTATGACATTTAGAGAGGCATATCAAAAAATTGGAGGACAGGTTCAGGACGGGTCTTATGAGCCCGATACTTCTAAAAAGCACACGCACGAAGGAAGTATTCATAACTTATGTTTAGCTCAAATTAGAGATAAGTTTCCTGAGTAAAATTCAATAAATCAGAGAATAAAATAAAATCACATTAGAGAGGGGTTTCCTTTTTAATGTGATTTTTTATTTAAAGGAGGCTGTCCGTTGCGTTTAAAAGCTTCGTATATTGTTTTAGTTAATTCAATAATTATGGCAAATAAGGAGGCTACATTTTTAAATCATGTTCATTGTTTTCGTGGTCTGGCTATTTTAATTATTGTCTTTGGTCATGCTGTTGCAGGTGCAGTAATTGGGGCTAAAGGGGTGTTCGATGAATCGTATCCTTTAGTTATGATTAGCGAGGTTTTATACCATGATAGTACGATTTATTTTGCTGTGATGTCAGGGCTGTTGTTTACCAGTGTTTTAAGGGTAAAAGGATATAGGCGATTTTATATGAATAAGCTAAAGTTCATCATAATACCCTATTTATTTTTGACTTTAGTATTTACACTTTTTAAAATGAAGTTTCTAAGCGACACTTTGTTTGAAAACGTTTGGAATTACCTACATCAGGTTGGTCGGGATTTGATTTACGGAAAGGCCAATTTCGTAATGTGGTATATTCCTGTTTTAGTGTTTTTGTATTTGGTTACACCAGCTTTAGACTGGCTTCGAACTAGAAGTAAATTGACAAAAGGAGTGTTTTTGTTGATGGTTTTAATGCCTTTATTGGTTTCAAGAATTCAAATGGCTCATGAGTATCTTTTAAAATTAGAAACCATGTTATACTTTACAGGTGCTTATGCCTTTGGTATGTGGATAGGGAGCAATCTAAATATAAAGCTAAACCTTATGAAAAGGTACAGGTTTTTAGTGTTGATTTTAGCCTTTATAAGTACTGTTTTATTATTCTTCTTATACACCTATCAATTTGATGTTATAGGTGAAGTGTCTCTAAGAGAATCCTTATTCTATATCCAAAAGTTATGCTTTACAGTTCTAATTTTGTTACTGTTTAAAAAGTATGAACACAAAAGAATAAAATGGTTGAATGTTGTCGCTCGAGATTCTTTTGCGATTTATTTTTTACATGGTTTTATATTGTTTAGTTCTTTATCATGGTTTAAGGCTGTGTTAGATATTCATCAAATAGAACCGTTAAATATCATTTCAGGCGCAGTATTGCTTTTAATCTATTCTGTGGGTTTGAGTTTACTTACCGTTTATATTTCCAAAAAGCTTTTTAAGAGTTATTCAAGATTTTTAGTTGGAGCTTAATTAATAGAATTAAAAAAGCGCATAGGAGACTATGCGCTTTTAAGGACTACAATAATTTTAATTTTGGTGACTAACTCAAAGTAATTAAATGATTGTGGACTGCCCTAAATGTATGTTGGTAAAGTTTAGATTGGTTTCATCAGGATTGTTAATAAAATCCTCAATGAAGTCTCCTACCTTAGTTGTGGTTATATGATCGTATTTTGTGTTTAAATCGGGCGTGGTAATGTGTAGCTTAATAGATTTATCTACACCTTCACGAACCAATGCGGCTTCATCATCTAGTCCAAAATGTTCTAGCAACATGGCTGCCGATAAAATTGAGGCAATAGGATTGGCAATGCCTTTATTAGCACCTTTTGTATAAGCACCGTGAATTGGTTCGAACATGGCATGTTTTTCACCAATGGATGCTGAGGCTAATAATCCTATTGATCCCACAATAACGCTGGCTTCTTCCGATAAAATATCACCAAACATGTTTTCGGTTAAAATAACATCAAACTGTCTTGGATTGATAATAAGCTCCATGGCTGCATTATCAATAAATAAATAGTCTACAGTTACATCGGGGTATTGTGGGGCTAACTCTTGTACTACTCTACGCCATAAACGCGAACTTTCCAACACATTGGCTTTATCTACCAATGCTAATTTACGTTTTCTGGACTGTGCGGCTTTGAATGCCAGATGCGTAATGCGCTCTACTTCAAAGCGGTTATATTCGCAAATGTCCGAGGCTTTATTTCCATCATCACTTAATACTTTATCACCAAAATAAATGCCACCAGTAAGTTCACGGTAAATAAGAATGTTAGTATCCTTAATTTGCCTTTTTTTCAATGATGATTTATTTAGTAACTCTTCGTAAGCAATTACAGGTCTTATATTGGCGTATAAACCTAACGATTTGCGTAATCCTAAAAGACCTTGTTCTGGTCTAATTTTAGCATTAGGATCTAAATCGTAAGAGGTGTTTCCTATAGCGCCAAATAAAACGGCATCTGCGTTTTCACATAAATCTAAGGTTTCTTCTGGTAAAGGGATGCCAGTTTTTTGTATGGCACTTGCACCAACTAAACCTTCGGTAAAATTAAATACATGGTTAAACTCCATAGCGATAGCTTTCAAGACCTTTAGGGCTTGAGCTGTAACTTCAGGACCTGCACCATCACCTGGTAAAACAGCTATATTTAATTTCATAAGCTATGTGTTTTAAGCAGAAACAATCTCTTTGTATATTCTGCTGTTTTCTATAATATAGTGGATGTCGTTATCTTCAACTTCTTTTTTCTTGTCTGCGAATTCTAAAAAGTTTTGATAGATTTCATCTAATTGAAGTTTCGTTAATTCGTATCCAACATTTTTTGCTCTGTAAGCTAAAGCAGCTCTACCACTTCTAGCGGTAAGTACGATAGCCGATTCGGTAACACCTACATCTTTAGGGTCTATAATTTCGTAAGTTTCACGGTTTTTAATTACACCATCCTGGTGAATCCCTGAACTATGAGCAAAAGCATTTGCTCCAACAATAGCTTTGTTTGGTTGCGTGTAAATGCCCATGTTATCTGAAACCAACTGACTTAAACCATAAAGCATTTCAGTGTTGATGTTAGTGTCAAGGTTTAGATAAGGATGTTGTTTTAAAATCATTACAACTTCTTCTAAAGCTGTATTTCCAGCACGCTCACCAATACCGTTAATAGTACACTCAATCTGTCTTGCACCGTTTATTACACCTTCAATAGAGTTTGCGGTTGCTAAACCTAAATCGTTGTGACAGTGACAAGATAAAATGGCTTTATCGATATCTTTTACGTTTTCTTTTAAATATTTAATTTTTGCACCATACTCGCTTGGTAAACAATATCCAGTTGTATCCGGAATATTTAATACTGTTGCTCCAGCTTTAATCACTTCTTCACACACACGTGCTAAATAAGCGTTGTCTGTTCTTCCTGCATCTTCAGCATAGAACTCAACATCTTCAACAAAAGATTTAGCATATTTAACAGCTCTAACTGCGCGTTCTATAATGTCGTCCTGATTCGATTTAAATTTAAATTTAATATGAGATTCAGAAGTTCCGATACCAGTGTGAATTCTTGGTTTTTTAGCGTATTTTAGCGCTTCGGCAGCTACTTTTATATCGTTTTCAACCGAGCGTGTTAAACCACAAACTGTAGCGTTTTTTACAATTTTAGAAATGGCTTCTACCGATTTGAAATCGCCAGGGCTTGATACAGGGAAACCAGCCTCAATAATATCAACACCTAAATGATCAAGCTGTTCAGCTATGATTAATTTTTGTTCGGTGTTTAATTTGCAGCCTGGGACTTGCTCGCCATCGCGAAGCGTTGTGTCAAAAATTTGGACGTTCGTATTAGTCATTTAGTAAAATAAATTTTCATTTTGTATTACGAATGTATACTTTGGTTTTGTAAATGGATAATGGGTCGATTTTTTTTTACGATGTTTAACTGAATGGTTGTTTTGTTAATATATTGTAAATCAGTATTTTAAAACGGTTTTTAGAACTATGACAAAGGAACAAAAAGATAATTTGTTTGTATTGGTAAAGTCGCTTTCAAAGTCAGAAAAGCGCCAGTTTAAGCTCTATGTTGGTCGATTAGGCGTTAATGAAGATTCTAAATTTTTAACCCTGTTTAACATCCTGGAAAAATTACCTGCTTACGATGAAGCTGCCATTTTAAAAAAAGGGGTAGTAAAGAAAGAGCAGTTGTCTAATTTAAAGGCGCATTTGTACAAACAAATTCTTATTAGTTTACGTTTAAACCCGTCGCATCAAACTATTCGTATTCAAATTCGAGAACAATTAGATTTTGCAACAATACTTTATCATAAAGGATTGTATAAGCAAAGTTTAAAAATTTTAGATAAAGCCAAGAATTTAGCTATTGCTAACGAAGAAAAAAATGTAGCTTACGAAATTGTGGAATTTGAAAAAATCATCGAGTCACAATACATCACCCGAAGTTTAAATAACCGAGCCGACGAGTTGGCTATTCAGGCTAAGGAGTTAAGTCAGCAAAACGTAATTGCGAGTAAACTATCAAATTTGTCGCTACAATTATACGGACAGTTTTTAAAAACCGGTTATGTAAAAAATGCCAAGGAAAGCACGCGTATAATTAAGTACTACAATGCCCGAATGCCTAAGTATGATATTAATAAACTTGGGTTTAGGGAGAAACTTTGGCTCTACAAAGCAAACTTATGGTATAGTTTCCTGACCTTAGATTTTTTATCTAGTTATAAATACGCGACCAAGTGGGTCGATTTATTTTATGATAACAGAGATATGATGATTTTAAACCCTGTATTCTTTTTAAGGGGGAATCATTATCTGTTAGAGGCATTATTTTATCTGAGACATTACGAAAAGTTTAAAGAAACACTCGTTCGTTTAGAGAATGTGACTCAGGAAAAGTGGTTTACTAGAGATGATAATGTAGATGGGCTAACCTTTCTGTATATCTATAACAATAAGTTTAATCTTCATTTTATTGAAGGATCCTTTAAAGAAGGGTTACCGTTAGTTGAAGAAGTTTTAGATAAACTTAAAGAGTATCGCGATCGTATAGATGAGCATCACGTTATGGTGTTTTATTACAAAATAGCAAGTATGTATTTTGGAGCGGGTGAGACCAAAAAATGCATTTACTTTTTAGAGAAAATAATTAGTAATAAATCGCTTCAAATGCGAGAGGATTTATTGTGTTTCTCAAGAATTTTGAATTTGGTGGCGCATTACGAAGCCGGAATGGATTACAATCTGGATTCATTAATAAGAAGTACCTATAAGTTTTTAATTAAGATGGAAGATTTATACGAGGTACAAAAGGAATTTATTAAGTTCTTAAGAGGGTTAGGGGATATTTATCCGCATGAAGTGAAAAATGAATTTATTAAACTTCATAAGAAATTAAAGCAATATGAAAACGATCCGCATCAAAGTCGTGCCTTTTTATATCTGGATATTATTTCTTGGTTGGAATCTAAAATTCAGAACAGACCAATAGACCTTGTTATTAAGAACAAATTTTACGATATGCGATTTAATCGTTAGCGAAAAATGATTTTGGGCAGAATTTCAAATTTTTGAAAAATTTATCACTAAAAATTAGGTTTTTATCGATTTCTATTTGAATATTTGCAAACGCAAAGTTCAAACACTTATTGAAATGTTATCAAGAAAGGTGGAGGGATTAGACCCTTTGAAGCCTTAGCAACCCTTTACCTGTAAAGAAGGTGCTAAATTCTACCCAGTTCTAAGCTTACTTATTAGAACCTTATGGATAGATAACTATACAGATTACCGCTGGTAAACATCTATTCTTTATAACATTTTTTAAGCGCATTACTAAGTAATGTTGTTTCGAGCTGTTTTGTCATTAACAAAAACAAAAACATATTTTGAGTACAAAGTTGCATCATATTGATATAAAAGATTTCGTTACAGAAAGTGGTGTGTCTAATGCAGAAATTAAATTAAGCTACCAGCAGTTTGGTAAGGCTTTAGGTACTGCGCCTATTATTTTAATCAATCATGCGTTAACAGGTAATAGCAATGTTGCAGGTGAAGATGGTTGGTGGAAAGATTTGGTTGGCGACGATAAGGTTATCGATACCAAGATTTACACAATTCTGGCTTTTAATATTCCAGGAAATGGTTACGATGGTTTTATAATTGAAAACTATAAAGATTTCGTAGCCCGAGATATTGCAAAACTATTTTTAATCGGATTAAAGGAATTAAATATCAATAAGCTTTTTGCAATTGTTGGAGGTTCCCTTGGTGGAGGTATTGCCTGGGAAATGGCGGTATTAAGTCCCGATATTACCGAGAATTTAATTCCGGTGGCCACCGATTGGAAATCGACTGACTGGCTAATTGCCAACTGCCAGATTCAGGAGCAGTTTTTAATTAATTCTAAGAATCCGGTGCATGATGCACGAATGCACGCCATGTTATGTTACCGCACGCCAGAGTCTTTTAAGGAACGTTTTCAGCGATCAAAAAATGAAGAGCTGGAAATCTTTAACGTAGAAAGCTGGTTGTTGCACCACGGTAAAAAATTACAGGAACGTTTTCAGTTGTCAGCTTATAAATTAATGAATCAATTACTGAAAACCATCGATGTGACTAAAAACCGCCCAACCGATTTTAATGTGTTGGAAAATATTCATGGTAATATTCATATTGTAGGTGTCGATTCCGATTTGTTTTTCACTGCCGAAGAAAACAGACAAACACATAAGCAACTGGCGGTTACAAATCCGAATGTGACCTATAACGAAATCCATTCGGTTCACGGGCATGATGCCTTTTTAATGGAATATGAGCAATTAGAAAAAATAGTAGAAGGCATTTTTGTGCCAAACTCTAAAAACAGAAGAATGAAAGTATTAAAATTTGGAGGGAAATCTTTAGCAAACGGTAACGGTTTAAATACTGTTATTTCAATTATTGAAAATAAAATTAATAACGACGAAAAGATTACTGTTGTGGTATCCGCACGTGGTTCGGCTACCGATGATTTAGAGTCTATTTTAGAGAAGGCGGTAAAAGGAAAGGAGTATCAAGCCGATTTACAAGCCTTTAAAGATTATCAGGTTGATCCGTTACCGAGTATTGATTTTTCAAAAGAATTTGCGGTACTGGATAAATTATTTGAAGGAGTTAGTTTACTTGGTGATTATAGCAAAAAGACCAAAGACGAAATTCTGGCGCAAGGCGAATTGCTTTCAGTGAAATTAATTTCAAGTCTATTAAACGAGCGTAATATTAAGGCAGCTGCCGTTGATTCCAGAGAGTTAATCAAAACTGATGGTGTTTTTGGTAATGCACAGCCTATTTCACAATTATCGAAAGACAACGTTAAAAACTTTTATAAGAACACACCAAATGGTGTGGTAAATATTGTTGCTGGATTTATTGCTTCTAATGCTAATAATGAAACAACAACTTTAGGTAGAAATGGTAGTAATTATACGGCGGCCTTATTGGCAAACTTTTTAGATGCTGAAGAATTAGAAAACTATACACACGTTAATGGTATTTACACTGCAAATCCGGATTTAGTTGAAGATGCTAAAAAAATTCGTGAGTTATCATTTGGTGAGGCCAATGAGTTAGCAAACTTCGGAACCACGGTTTTACACGCAAAAACCATTATTCCGTTAGTAGAGAAAAACATCAACTTACGTATTTTAAATACCTTTAATGCTGATGATGAAGGAACGTTAATTACTGCAAAACCTAACTCTAAAGAGGTGACGTCGTTGTCTGTATTAGACGATGTGGCATTGATTAATTTAGAAGGTCGCGGATTACTTGGTAAAAGTGGTGTTGATGCACGTATTTTTGGAGCATTAGGAAGAAAAGATATTAGTGTTAGTATTATTTCTCAGGGGTCTTCAGAACGTGGTATCGGATTAATTATTAATGCAGATCAGGCAACCAATGCTGTGTTGGCCTTAGAAAAGGAGTTTGAAAATGATTTTTATTCACAAGATGTTAATAAAATTGGTGTTGTTGACGATGTTTCGGTAATTTCAATTATTGGTATCGAGTTGAGTTCATTCCATAAACCATTTAATGCATTAATTAGAAATCAGATTACGCCATTATTATTCAATAATACGGTAACTGGAAAGAATGTGAGTTTGGTAGTTAAAAAAGACCAACTGCATAAGGCGATGAATGTTATTCACGGAGAAATCTTTGGAATTTCTAAGAAAATTAACATTGCTATTTTTGGTCACGGTGGTGTCGGTGGTGCATTGATAAATCAGATTTTAAAATCTAAGAATGAAATAGAAAAGCGTAAGGGAGTGCTTTTAAATGTTTTTGCTATTGCAAACTCTAAAAAGTTACTTTTAAACAAGAAGGGGGTTGGTGAAGATTGGAAGGATGCTATCGCTAATTCTCCTTTAGAAAGTTCAATTCAGGATGTGATTGCTTTTGCTAAAAACAATCATTTAGAAAATTTAATTGCGGTAGATAATACAGCGAGCCCGAAGTTTCATGATAATTACATACCATTTGTTGAAGCAGGTTTCGATTTAGTGTCGTCTAATAAAATTGCTAATACCATTTCACATCAGTTCTATTCCGATTTACGCGCGCAATTAAAAGCGCACAATAAGGAGTATTTATATGAAACTACGGTTGGAGCAGGATTACCGTTAATTGATACCATTAAGTTGTTACACGAATCTGGTGAGAATATCACTAGAATACGAGGTGTCTTCTCAGGAACGTTGAGTTATTTATTCAACAATTTTTCTGTTCAGGATAAACCATTTAGTGAAATTGTTCAGGAAACTATCGATAAAGGATTTACCGAACCAGACCCTCGCGAAGATTTTTCAGGAAACGATGTAGCTAGAAAATTATTGATTTTAGCCAGAGAATTAGATTTGAAAAATGAATTTGAAGATGTAGCTGTTCAGAATTTAATTCCAGAGGAATATCGAGAAATTTCAGTTCAGGAATTTTTAGGGCAGTTAAATGTTTTAGACGACGAGTTCCAAAAGATTAAGGCAAATCAAGAGCAGGGACATGTGTTGCGTTATGTAGGTGACTTGTCTGGCGATTTATCTCAAGATAAAGGCGTTTTAGAGGTGAAGCTGGTTTCTATTCCAGAAGATAGTACACTTGGTCACGTAAAAGGATCGGATGCGATTTTTGAAATCTTTACCGAATCCTATGGAGAGCAACCAATTGTGATTCAGGGAGCCGGAGCCGGAGCAGAAGTAACAGCGAGAGGTGTGTTTGGAGATATTTTAAGATTGTCGAAACACGTAAATTAAATTAGATTAATATATTGAAGCCTTAATAGGTTTTTAAATAGTCGTCCTATATTAATGAGATGACCAAAACAAATATAGAAATGAGTCAAGAAAAACATTTTGAAACATTAGCAGTGAGAACGCAGTCGGAAACGACACAGTTTTCAGAACATTCAGTACCCCTGTATTTAACATCGGGATTTGTGTTTGATGATGCCGAAGAAATGCGAGCATCGTTTGCTGAAGAGAAGCAACGTGATTTATATAGTCGTTACAGTAATCCTAACGTAAACGAATTTGTAGAAAAAGTTTGTGCTATGGAAGGTGCAGAGAGTGGTTATGCTTTTGCAAGCGGAATGGCTGCAGTATTTTCAACCTTTGCTACTTTATTAGATGCAGGCGATCACGTCGTATCGTGTAGTTCTGTTTTTGGAGCAACTCATGGTTTATTCACGAAGTATTTTCCAAAATGGAATATTGAGTGTTCATATTTTAATGTGGACGATGTGGATAAGATTGAAAGTTTAATTAAACCCAATACTAAATTTTTATATGCCGAAACTCCTACCAACCCAGGAGTTGATGTATTGGATTTAGATTTTTTAAGTGCCATTTGTAAAAAGCACAATATCCTTTTAGTCATTGATAATTGCTTTGCAACGCCCTACTTACAGAACCCGATTAAACATGGAGCCGATATCGTAATCCATTCGGCAACCAAATTAATGGATGGTCAAGGTCGTGTATTAGGTGGTGTTGCTGTTGGTAAGAAGGAGTTGATTAGAGAAATTTATTTATTCTCACGTCTTACAGGTCCGGCAATGAGTCCGTTTAACGCTTGGGTATTATCAAAATCTTTAGAAACTTTAGCCGTTAGAACCGAAAAGCACTGCGAAAATGCACTTAAAATAGCTGAGTTTTTAGAAAGTCATCCCAAAGTAAAATGGGTGAAATATCCGTTTTTAAAATCACATCCTCAGTATGAAATTGCTAAAAAGCAAATGCGATTAGGGGGAAGTATTGTGGCCTTTGAAGTTGAAGGCGGTGTAGAAGGCGGACGTGCCTTTTTCGATAATATAAAAATGTGTTCACTGTCAGCAAACTTAGGAGACACCAGAACGATTGTAACGCATCCAGCCAGTACAACGCATGCCAAAGTTGAGCCAGAAGTAAAAGCAGCTGTTGGTATTACAGATGGTTCGGTGCGTATTTCGGCAGGACTAGAGCATATTGACGATATTATAGCCGATTTAAAACAGGCTTTAGGTTAGTGTTATCAATAAAATCAGAATAAAAAAAAGCGTTACTTTTTAGGGTAACGCTTTTTTTTATTCGATATTAAAATTTAATTCTGATAGGCATCTCGAAGGACTGAATCGTCGCCACCCCAGATTTTAACCATGGTCCATGGTTCGGATTTTGAGGTCCAGAACGAATGGTCTTCAGGTAACCCTAAAGGAAGAAACCCTAAAGAGGTTAGGTATAGACTTCCTGTGTTTATGTAAGGCTCCGCCATTTTTGGCTGATGACCAACAACACCTAATTGTAACCATCCTTTTTTATCGTAAGTGCCTTTGGCTTGTAGCACACGTTTTAAAACAGCAGTTAAAGCAGAACGAACCTGGCCTTCAGATAAATCTTTAGGTAATTGTTCTAAAAGTGCTATTTGAGCAAGTGATTGAAAACTTCCGAATCTGTAAACTGATGATCTTCCAACAACAGGGTAAGTGCCTTCCGGTGAAATCTGGCGTTCTAAAATTTTAGAATAGCGTTGCGCTCTTTTAATTACGTCGTCATATAATCTTTTGTAAGGATGATTGGCTTCTTTAATGGTTGTAACCACATCAATAAGCATAGGGTGGATAACGAATGAGTTGTAATAATCCCAGTGGTAATATTTTCCGTCAGAATACAAACCGTCACCAACATACCATTCCATGTGTTTGTTTAAAGCATATTCAATACGCAAGTAGTCGGCTTCATCGGTTAATTTCACAAAAAAGGCTTCAACTGTTGCAGCAAATAGCAACCAGTTATTATAGGGGACATTTTTAATGGTTCTTGATTTTTTAAAGGCATCGATAACCATTTGTTTAGTATCCTCAGAAAGTGGTTCCCATAATTGCTTAGGCGCTCTTAAAAACCCTTGAGCAAGGAAAGCGGCATCTACCAACGGTTGTGCTCCTTTATCAAAATTTAAATAGTCTTTAGATTTTGGGTTAACAGCATTGTGAATGGCTTTTTGTGTTAACTCAATATATGTTTCACGAAGTTTACCTTCTTTGGTGTTGCTTGGCCCTAATTCTAACCAAGGTGCAATCCCTGCCATAAGTCTTCCGAAGGCTTCCAAACCAGCAAATTTACTGCGGTCGCCATAGTCAAAGCTGCTTTGCTCAGTAGGCATGGTAGCTTTAAGTTTGTCTTTTGCTAATGCGGTTAAGACAGGTTCAGACATTTTTGTTAGCTCTTCAACCCAAAGTTCGCGGTCGGTTTGAGCTGAGGTAAGCTGAACAGATATTAAAAGAATTAATAGGGTAATTATGTGTTTTTTCATGTTTTATTTTAAAGTTTTATTTCTGTAAAGCGCCTCAAGGAAATAGTAGTCGGCGTAATTTAATGGCACATCGATTTCTGAATTGTGAGGCAGACTTCCTACAGAATGTTTTAATAAGAAGCCATTGTTGGTTTGTGATTCAGCGAAGTAATCTGGACTACTTAAAGAGTTAATGATGCTATTGGCAAAACTCTTATAAGTCTTACGTTCTTTTTTATCTAAGAACGTGCATAGTTCATATAAAGCTGAAGCTGTAATCGCTGCCGCTGAAGCATCACGAGGTGTTTCGCTGTTTACAGGAGCATTGTAATCCCAATACGGAATGTTGTCTTTGGGTAAATTCGGGTGATTTTTAATGTAGTCGGCAATATGTAATGCTTGTTCTAAATATTTAGGGTCTTTGGTTTCTCTGTAACACATAGTAAAACCATAAAGTCCCCAGGCTTGACCACGTGCCCAAGACGAATCGTCGGCATAACCTTGGTGTGTTTTTTTAGCTAATACTTCGCCCGTTTCGGTATCGTAATTTAATACATGGTAAGAAGAGTAATCGTCTCTGAAATGATTTTTCATTGTGGCATTGGCATGAGAAACAGCAATTTTATAATAGGTAGAGTCTCCTGAAATTTTAGTGGCGTGGAACAGTAATTCCAGATTCATCATGTTATCAACAATTACGGGGCAGTTCCATTTTTTACTTGCGTTCCACGACTGAATAATGCCTGCTTTGGGGTGAAAACGCGTAGCTAAAGATTTAGCTGTTTGTACAATCACATCATCATAAGCTTTTGAAGGTGATTTTTTAAGGGCATTACCATAGCTGCATTCTATCATAAACCCGATATCGTGATTTTCTCTCCAATATTGAACACTATCTAACCGCACTGTATATTCTGTAGCAAGGCTTTCCCATTTAGAATCGTTGGTTAAAAGGTTTAAATACCAAAGCGAGCCAGGGTAGAATCCACTAGTCCAATCGTAAATACCAGTTAAACCTGTTTCTCCATTTTTTTTGATGGATCTGGGCATCATGCGTTTAGTGTTTAATTTGTTGTAGATGCTTTTGCTTAAAAAAGTATATTGTTCGGCACAGGCTTTAACAACTTTGCTATTTGACTTAGGAGGTTGCCTGTCACTGTTATTGTAACTTTGAAAAAGTAAGATGCAGGATAAAAGTGCTAGAGACTTTAAAATGTTTTTAATCATGTTTTAGAAATAGTTTTTTTAGAGGTTTCTAAAGTATGAAATTCTATTAAAATGAGTAAGTGTGTTCGATAACAATTATTTTAATAAATTTAGCTTTTGGCAATTTTTGGCCATGTTTATTAGATTTTAATTAATTAACTATATTTACACCATGTTATCTAAGAAAACAAAATACGGGTTAAAGGCGCTTACATTTATTGCGAGGCAAGAAGGTGATGTGCCTGTGCAGGTAGGGGAAATTGCTAAGGGAGAGCAAATCCCGCAGAAATTCTTAGAAAGCATTCTTCTAACCTTAAGGAAAGCTGGTGTTTTAGGATCTAAAAAAGGAAAACACGGCGGATATTACTTAAGGAACGAACCTTCTGAAATTAACATGGCCGACGTAATGCGTGTGCTGGAAGGCCCAATTGCTATGGTGCCATGTGTGAGTTTAAACTTCTACGAAAAATGCGACGATTGTGTTAATGAAGCTCAATGCAGCGTGCATAAACTCATGATTCAAGTAAGAGACAGTAATCTTAATGTCTTTAAGAACACCACTTTAGCCGATTTGTCTTTCTCTGGGTAGCTAATAATTTTCAAAAAATTACAAAGCTTTAAAAGATATTTTTCAGTTAAACTGATAAAAATTTACATTATTCGAAAAAGTTGAGTAATGTGCTTTGTCATGTTAAATAATGTTTTACTTTTGTAATTCCTATTAAATCTATAGGGTTAATGTAAATAGTAAAAAAATGATTGAGCAAGTATTAACAAATTCAAGTCAGAAAGAAAAAACTACCTACAAAACAGATGCGGCTTCAGAAAAGCCAATTAGAAGTGTGGTTAAGTCTTTAAGCTGGAGAACTGTAGGTACTCTGGATACTATTTTAATCTCCTGGATTGTAACCGGAGAACTAACCTTGGCCTTTTCTATAGGCTCTATAGAACTGGTAACAAAAATGGTGCTTTACTTTTTTCATGAGCGCATTTGGAATTCTATTAAATGGGGAAAATAATTTGAATTATGATTACAGAAGATACATTACACGAACTAAATAAGTCATATAAAGAGGCATCGCCATCTGAAATTATCAAGAAAGCTTTAGAGTTACATGAAAAAGCTGTCGTTACTACCAATTTCAGACCTTACGAAGCAGCTATTTTACATGCTGTGAAACAGGAAGCGTCATCTATTCCGGTGGTATGGTGCGATACCGGATACAATACGCCACAAACTTACAGACACGCCGAGCAGGTTATTAAAGATTTGGATTTAAACGTGTTTTTATACGTGCCAAAACAAACCACTGCACATCGCGATGTCGTATTGGGGATTCCAAGTGTCGATGCACCAGAACACGCATTATTTACAGAGCAAGTGAAGTTGGAACCTTTTAGACGTGCCATGGAAGAACACAAGCCAAAAGTTTGGTTTACAAATTTACGTCAGGGACAAACAGCTTTTAGAGATAGTATTGGTATATTTAGTGTGAGTAAAGATGGGGTTTTAAAAGTAAGTCCGTTCTATTATTGGTCTGACGCCGATTTAGATGCTTATTTACAAGACCACAATTTGCCGAATGAATTTAAATATTTCGATCCAACTAAAGCATTAGCTAACCGAGAGTGTGGTTTACATGCTTAAGAAAAAAATTAAAAAATTACGATGAACAAAGACACATCAAATATCAATTCATTAGAAAACGAAGCGATATACATTATTAGAGAAGTAGCAGCCCAATTTGAAAGACCTGTGTTGTTATTTTCAGGAGGAAAAGATTCTATAACCTTGGTAAGATTGGCTGTTAAGGCCTTTTATCCAGCAAAAGTACCTTTTCCTTTAATGCATATCGATACCGGGCATAATTTTCCGGAAACTATTGAATTTAGAGATCGTTTGGTTGAAGAATTAGGACTTGAACTTATTGTTAGAAATGTTCAGGATTCTATCGATGAAGGAAAAGTGAAAGAAGAAACAGGGCGTTACGCAAGTAGAAACCAACTGCAAACGACAACGCTTTTAGATGCTATTGAAGAATTTAAGTTCGATGCTTGTATTGGTGGCGCACGTCGCGATGAAGAAAAAGCTAGAGCTAAAGAACGTATTTTCTCTGTTCGTGATGATTTTGGTCAGTGGGATGAGAAAAACCAGCGTCCGGAATTATTCGATATGTTAAATGGTCAAATCGATTTAGGGCAAAACGTTCGTGTGTTCCCAATTTCAAACTGGACGGAGTTAGATGTATGGTCTTATATAGAAGAAGAAGATATCGAGATTCCATCTATCTATTTTGCTCATAAACGTAAAGTATTCTTAAGAGATGGTATGATTTGGTCTGCAGAGGATGAAGTAGTTTACAGAGATGATCATGAAGAAGTAATTGAAGAATTAGTACGTTTTAGAACTGTAGGTGATATGAGTTGTACGGCAGCGGTATTATCAGAAGCGACAACCATCTCAAAAGTAGTTGAAGAAATTCGCGAGAGTACCATTTCAGAGCGTGGAGCACGTATTGATGATAAGCGATCGGAAGCTGCGATGGAAAAACGTAAGCAGCAGGGGTATTTCTAAAACCAATTTTTTACCCACAACTACAAAAACTTTTTAAAACGAATTAAAAATTAAGCTAATAGTTCAGGCTATTAGTTACAGCATAAAAATTTATGGAAGTATTAAAAATAGCAACAGCAGGAAGTGTAGATGACGGAAAAAGTACGTTAATAGGTCGTATTCTTTACGATACAAAATCATTAACTACTGATAAGTTAGAAGCTATAGAAAAAACAAGTAAACAACGCGGTTATGATTACTTAGATTTCTCGTTAGCAACCGATGGTTTAGTGGCAGAAAGAGAACAGGGGATTACTATTGATGTAGCTCATATCTATTTTTCAACAAAAAAGAAAAGTTACATTATTGCCGATACACCAGGTCATGTGGAGTATACACGAAACATGGTTACGGGAGCATCAACGTCGCAAGCTTCTATCATTTTAATCGATGCAAGAAAAGGGGTTATCGAACAAACCAACCGTCACTTTTTTATCAATAATTTATTACGAATTAAAGATATTGTTGTTGCTATTAACAAAATGGATTTGGTTGATTACTCGGAAGAAGTTTACAATAAAATTAAAGCAGACTTTGAAGCTTTAATGAGTAAACGAGATTACCAAGATCAAAAAATCACCTTTATTCCTGTAAGTGCTTTAAAAGGCGATAACGTGGTTCATAAATCAGAACAGATGCCTTGGTATAAGGGAGAAGCGTTGTTAGAGCATTTAGAGCAATTAAATAAAGCCGATATTTACAATGTAGGTACACCACGTTTTCCTGTGCAGTATGTAATTCGTCCAAAAACTGATGAGTTCCACGATTTCAGAGGTTATGCAGGAAAGGTATATGGAGGTAATTTAAGTGTTGGAGATGAGGTTATGGTATTGCCATCTAAAACCAGATCGAAAATAAAAGACATTTACTTTTATAACGAAAAGTATGAAACGGCGTCAAGACGTTCATCAGTAACTATTACTTTGGAAGATGATATTAATGTAAGTCGTGGTGATATGATTGTTAAAGAAAACGATCTGCCAACTATCGATAAGCAGTTTACAGCTAACGTATGTTGGATGGATGCGACGACCTTAACACCAGGAACCAAGTACGTGGTTCAGCATGGCGTTAATAAGGTGTTAGCAAAAGTAGATCGCATCAATCATAAAATACATCCGGATTATTCTGGAATTGAAAAAGATGTTACTGAATTGAAAGTAAACGATATTGCTTCGGTAACCTTCAAATTAAACAAACCAATTTTTTACGATCAATTTAAAAATCACAGAACAAACGGTTCGTTCATTTTAATTGATTCGCAATCTAACAATACTGTTGGCGCAGGGTTTATTCAATAAAAAAATAAAAATTCTTTCTTAACGGAAAGGTCAGGTATGAAGTTATGCAAAGTTTTAGAACAGAAATAGAGAATCCAATTGTAGAGAAAGATATTATTGAATTAGCGAAAAAGATTGAGCTATTTAATAATGGCAATATAGATGAAGAGAAATTCAGAAGTCTTCGTTTAGCTCGTGGTGTTTACGGTCAGCGTCAGGAAGGCGTTCAAATGATTCGTATTAAATTGCCTTACGGAAAAGTAAAGAGCAACCAGTTACGAAGAATTTCTGATGTAAGTGACGAGTATTCTCGAGGACGTTTACATATTACAACGCGTCAAGATATCCAGATTCACTACGTTGATTTGAACAGGACCCCTGAGCTTTGGGCAGAACTTGAAAAAGACGATGTTACGTTAAGAGAGGCTTGTGGTAATACGGTGCGTAACGTAACGGCAAGTGAAACTGCAGGTATTGATGTAAACGAACCTTTCGATGTGTCGCCTTATGCCGATGCGTTGTATAAGTTCTTTTTACGTAACCCGATTTGTCAGGAAATGGGGCGTAAGTTTAAAGTATCGTTTTCATCAACCGATGAAGATACCGGATTAGCTTACATGCACGATTTAGGTTTTATTGCGAAAGTTGAAAATGGTGTTCGCGGATTTAAAGTAATGATTGGTGGTGGACTTGGATCACAACCACGTCATGCCGATGTACTTTACGATTTTCTTCCGAGTGATAAAATCATCCCAACTATGGAAGGTGTTTTAAGAATTTTCGATCGTTATGGCGAGCGTAAAAGCCGTGCCAAAGCGCGTATGAAATTTTTAATTAAAGACATTGGGTTAGATGCTTTCAAGGTTTTAGTTGAAGAAGAACAAAATGCGATTGAATTTAAAACGGTTGCGATTGATGCTGATGCTTACGAAGCTTCAGTGCCGGTTTCTGTTGAAGCGCCAAAGGTTGAAATAAAAGACGAACAAGCATACCAGACATGGGTAGCGACAAACCTTATTCCTCAAAAGCAGCAAGGCTATGTGGCGATTGGAATAAAAGTGCTTTTAGGTGATTTTTATACAGATAAAGCACGATTGTTAGCAGATTTAGTGGATAAGTATGCCGCTGGAGAAATCCGTTTAACACTACGTCAAAACATTGTAATCCCTTTTGTTAAAGAAGAGTTAGTGCCGTTTTTTTATACCGAATTAGAAAAATTAGGTTTTGTAGAAGTTGGTTACAATAAAGCAGTAGATATCACAGCGTGTCCAGGAACCGATACCTGTAATTTAGGTATTGCCAGTAGTACGGGTATTGCCGATGAGTTAGAGCGCGTTATTAAAGCTGAATATCCACAATATGTAAACAACGAAGATGTTGTAATTAAAATTAGTGGTTGTATGAATGCCTGTGGTCAGCACAATATGGCTAATATTGGGTTCCAGGGGATGTCTGTTCGTACACCAGATAAATTAGTAGCACCAGCATTACAAGTATTGTTAGGTGGTGGTAATTTAGGAGACGGAAACGGGTTGTTTGCAGATAAGGTGGTAAAAGTGCCAAGTCGTAGAGGTCCTGAGGCATTACGTCGAATTTTAAATGATTTTGAGGCAAATTCCAACGGAAAATCGTTTATTGAATATTATAAAGCCACAGGAGATCGTTATTTTTACGATTTATTAAACGATCTTCAAGATGTAACCAATTTAACTCCAGAAGATTTTATTGATTGGGGTAACGAAGAAAAGTATGAAAAAGAGATTGGTATTGGAGAGTGTGCAGGTGTTGTCATCGATTTAGTGGCAACCTTGTTCTTAGAAAGTGAAGAAAAAATTGAAAATGCACAGGAATCTTTAAAAGATAGAGTGTATTCAAGTGCTATTTATCACGCCTATAGTTCTTTGGTTAACTCAGCGAAAGCTATTTTGTTAGCCGAAAACAAAAAAACAAATACACATGCAGGCATCATTAGTGATTTCGATAAGTTGTTTGTAGAAACTGGTAAATTAGATTTAGGAGCTTCATTCTCTGATATCATCTATCAAATTAATAAATTTGCTCCTACAGAGGAGTTTGCTGTAAGGTATATTGCTGAAGCCAATCAGTTTTTAGATAAAGTGAGAGCTTTTAGAGAAGCTGATAAAAGTGTAGTAGCCTAATAGCTATTTAAAAAATAGAGCTATGAGTGAAATAACCCCAAAATTAACAGTTGTAGGTGCAGGACCTGGAGATGTAGAGTTAATTACATTAAAAGCCATTAAAGCTATAGAGGCGGCTAATGTAATTCTTTACGATGCCTTAATTAATGAAGAACTTTTAAAGTATGCTTCAGTAGATGCCGAGTTGATTTTTGTGGGTAAACGAAAAGGATGTTATGCTTTTCAACAGGAACAAATCAACGAGTTAATTGTTGCTAAGGCGAAAGAAAAAGGTCATGTTGTGCGATTAAAAGGAGGTGATCCATTTATTTTTGGTCGTGGTGCAGAAGAAATAGATTATGTAAGAGGTTTTGGATTGGAAACGTTTGTAGTGCCTGGAATTACATCGGCAATTGCAGTGCCAGCTTATCAAGGGATTCCACTAACAAAACGCGGGTCATCTGAAAGTTTTTGGGTGATTACTGCGACTACTAAAAATCATAGTTTGTCAACCGATGTGCCTTTGGCAGCGAAGTCAACAGCAACAGTTGTTATCTTGATGGGAATGCATAAACTGGCGGAAATTGTTGAAATTTTTAAATCGGAAGGTAAAGCAGATACGCCAATGGCAATCATTCAAAATGGTACAAGAGCAGATGAAAGTGTAGGTGTTGGAACCGTTAATACCATTGAAGCTATCGTAGCAGAAAAACAATTAGCCTCGCCAGCAATTATTGTTATTGGCGATGTGGTTGAAAACCGTGTTGAATTATCTTCTGTTAGTGAAGAAGTAAATAAATTGGTTTAGTTTTAAAATATGGAAAGGAATAATTTATATCCTATTTTTTTAAAGACAAGCCAGTTAAATGTACTCATCGTAGGAGGGGGAAATGTTGCTGAAGAAAAATTAGGATTTCTATTAAAATCAAGTCCAGATGCGAATGTTACCATAGTGTCGCCAATGTTTAGGGAAGGCACGCTGGCTTTAGCAGAAAAGGGAAATGTAAAATTAATAGAGTCGAAGTATAAAAAGCGTTTTTTAAAAGGACATCATATTGTTATTGCAACTACCGATGTGCCTGAAGTTAATGTGAAAGTACATAAGCATTGTCGTAAGCGCAGTATATTAATAAACGTTGCTGATAATCCACCATATTGCGATTTTTATATGGGCGGAATCGTCACGAAAGGAAACGTAAAAGTAGGGATTTCAACAAACGGTAAATCGCCAACGACAGCCAAACGATTACGTCAGTTTTTTGAGGATGTGATTCCTGAAAACGTAGACGATTTGGTGAAGAATTTAAACGAATATAGAAAAACAATAAAAGGTGATTTCGAACAAAAGGTGGAAACACTCAACGAATTTACCAAAGGATTAATTGAAAAAAGATAGTTATTAAAAAGTCATAAAATGATTAAAACAGACATACTTATAATAGGTGCGGGACCAACTGGATTATTTACAGTTTTTGAGGCAGGATTGTTGAAACTTAAATGTCATTTAATTGATGCGTTAGCTCAACCTGGCGGACAGTGTTCAGAAATATATCCTAAAAAGCCAATTTATGATATTCCTGGGTTTCCAGAAGTATTAGCGGGCGATTTAACAAAAAACTTGTTAGAGCAAGGAAAACAATTCGAACCTGGATTCACTTTAGGCGAGCGTGCTGAAACTATTGAAAAACAAGAAGACGGTTCGTTTATTGTAACAACCAATAAAGGTACAAAACACCATGCGCCAGTAGTTGCAATCGCAGGAGGGTTAGGGTCTTTTGAACCAAGAAAACCAGCTATTGAAGGTTTAGAAAATTACGAAGATAAGGGTGTGGAGTACATGATTAAAGATCCTGAAGTGTACCGTAACAAACGTGTTGTGATTTCAGGTGGTGGAGATTCTGCTTTAGATTGGAGTATTTTCCTTGCCGATGTTGCTTCAGAAGTAACCTTAATTCATAGAAGAAATGAGTTTAGAGGCGCATTAGATTCTGTTGAAAAAGTAGGGGAGTTAAAACTTTTAGGAAAAATAAACTTAATTACACCAGCTGAAGTAACAGGGTTACATGGTGATGGTAAAATAGAAGCTGTAACTGTAACTAAAGATGGTGAAGAATCTCGTATTGAAACCGATCACTTTATTCCATTATTCGGATTATCACCAAAATTAGGTCCGATTGGAAATTGGGGGTTAGAAATTGAGAAAAATGCGATTAAAGTAGATAACTCAAGAAATTACCAAACCAATATTGACGGTATTTTTGCTATTGGTGATGTTAATACTTATCCGGAAAAATTAAAATTAATTCTTTGTGGATTCCACGAAGCAACATTAATGTGTCAGGCGGCATATCGCATCATCAACCCAGGTAAAAAATATGTGTTAAAATATACAACCGTAAGTGGTATTGATGGATTCGATGGGTCTCGTAAAGAAGCACCAAAGGCAGTTGTGCAGTCTATTCAATAAGATAATGTATATTTGATTGAAGTGTAAACTTCATGAAATTATATCGACCATAACTGTATACTTTAATTTTTTAAGATGCAATTCATGTAGTTAAGACGTTCAAAAAGAAAAGAATCGATTAATTATGCGAATTGCATCTTAGCGTTAAAACCCATAAACTAATGAAACCGTGCAAAGAGTTAAATGATAAGTTGGTTAACAAGAAATATAATGTTCGCCTAAAGGATGTTGTAGAGAGTTTTACAAAAAACTTATTTTATTATTTGTTCGACGCTCATGATGATGAGTTAGAATGTCTTAAAACAACATTTTTAGAGATTGCCTGCAACTTTCAGATAGATAATGGTGAAGCCGAATGGAATGAATTTCAAACTAAATTTCCAACCATTAAACAAAAACTGGAATTAGATGCGGTGGCTGTTGTGAATTTCGACCCGGCAACTAAAAGTTTAGAAGAAGTCTATCTAGCTTGTCCTGGGTTTTATGCCATTTCTATTTATCGTTTAAGTCATGAATTGTATGTGCAGCAAGTGCCGATTATTCCAAGAATGATGAGTGAATATGTGCATGGCATTACCGGTATCGATATTCACCCTGGAGCGACCATAGGTGAATCTTTTTTCTTAGATCATGGTACAGGAATCGTTATTGGGGAAACCTCAATAATCAAAAATAACGTTAAGATTTTTCAAGGGGTGACCTTAGGGGGTATTCAGGTGAAAAAGAGCATGGAATCTACCAAGCGTCATCCAACTATAGAAGATAATGTGACTATTTACGCCAATGCAACAATCCTTGGAGGTGATATTTCAATCGGCGCAAACAGTACCATTGGCGCAAACGTTTGGATTACACAATCTGTTCCCGAAAATTCATTAGTAACCTATCAAACCGAAATAAAAATCAGACCCAAAAAGAATGGCATTCGTTAAAGGTATTTTAAATCATATAGGAAACACACCACTTGTTGAGGCAAGTCATTTGGTAGGTAAAGAAGGCGTAAAACTGTATTTAAAACTTGAAGGAGATAATCCGGGTGGGAGTGTTAAAGATCGTGCGGCTTTCAATATGATTAATGAGGCCTTAAAACGAGGTGATATTAAACCAGGAGGCACATTAGTTGAAGCTACAAGTGGAAATACAGGTATTGCTTTGGCGTTGATTGCGAATTTATTCGGATTGAACATGATTTTAATAATGCCTGAAAATTCCACTGAAGAACGCGTGAAAACCATGCGCGCTTACGGAGCAGAAGTGATTTTAACACCAGCCGATGTTGGTATTGAAGGGTCTCGCGATTTAGCATTTAAACTGCGTGATGAAAAAGGCTATGTGTTATTAAATCAGTTTGAAAATACCGATAATTGGAAAGCACATTACAAAACTACAGGGCCTGAAATCTGGAAAGATAGCTATGGTGAGGTAACACATTTTGTGTCGGCTATGGGAACAACAGGGACCATTATGGGGGTGTCAACGTTTTTAAAAGAACAAAATAAAGACATTACTATTGTAGGTGCGCAACCTGAAGATGGGGCTAAAATTCCTGGAATTAGAAAATGGCCGGAAGAATATGTGCCTAAATTTTTCGACCGATCTAAAGTCGATATAGTTGTTGATGTGAGTGAAGAAAATGCAAAAAACACAACGCAACGTTTGGCTAAAGAAGCCGGTGTTTTTGCAGGAATGAGTAGCGGAGGTTCCGTATTTTGTGCTTTAGAAATAGCAAAAACTATAGACAAAGGCGTAATTGTGGCCATTATTTGCGATCGTGGTGACCGATATTTGTCTTCCTCATTATTCGAATAACGGGAACTTTTTATTTTTCCTCATTTCATGAGGATAAAAAAAATATATATAGTATTTTTGCAGCCCTAGTTCATAAACTTAATAATTAATGTTATCAAGAAAGGTAGAGGGAATAGACCCGTTGAAGCCTTGGCAACCCTTTATCTTTTAAAGAAGGTGCTACGTTCTACTGCTCGTCCTGAATTTATTTCAGGAACTAATCAGAAAGATAACGGAAAGTCTTTTTACTTTTCTTGATGACATACAGATATAAATTATCAAAATGTCAAACATACACAAAGCCTTAGATGAGCGTATTTTAGTGTTAGATGGAGCCATGGGAACCATGTTGCAACGCTATAAATTTACTGAAGAAGATTTTAGAGGCGAGCGTTTTAAAGATTATCCAACGCCTTTACAGGGGAATAATGACTTATTGTCTATTACCCAACCGCAGGCTATAAAAGAAGTTCATGCTAAATATTTTGAGGCAGGAGCCGATATCGTAGAAACCAATACCTTTTCGGGGACCACTATCGCTATGGCCGATTATCAAATGGAAGACTTGGTGTATGAGTTGAACTATGAATCTGCAAAAATAGCGAAGGAAGTTGCTGATGAGTTTACCGCTAAAGAACCACATAAACCGCGTTTTGTAGCAGGTTCAATCGGTCCAACAAATCGTACGGCAAGCATGTCTCCAGATGTTAACGATCCTGGATATCGTGCAGTGACTTTTGATGAATTACGTATCGCATATAAGCAACAAGTAGAGGCATTGTTAGATGGTGGTGCTGATTTATTATTAGTAGAAACGGTGTTCGATACTTTAAATGCCAAAGCCGCATTATTCGCTATTGAAGAGGTGAAAGAAGAACGAAATATCGAAATTCCTGTAATGCTAAGTGGAACCATAACCGATGCTTCAGGTAGAACATTATCCGGACAAACGGCTGAAGCCTTTTTAATTTCAGTATCTCATATTCCGTTATTGTCTATTGGATTTAACTGTGCTTTGGGAGCGAATTTATTACAGCCGCACTTAGAGGCGATTGCAAATAAAACTGATTTTGCAATTTCCGCACATCCCAATGCTGGATTACCAAATGCCTTTGGAGAATATGATGAATCTCCAGAAGAAATGGGTGAGCAAATTGAAGAATATTTAAAGAAAAATTTAATAAACATAATTGGTGGATGCTGCGGAACCACACCGGAGCATATTAAAGTTATTGCAGATTTAGCTGCAAAATACAAACCAAGAAAAGCAGTTGAAACAGCGACACTTTAATACATGAAAGTAAAGCAAACAAAATACATGAAATTATCTGGTTTAGAACCTTTGGTTTTAAACGAAAACAGCAATTTCATAAATGTAGGAGAGCGAACGAATGTTGCAGGGTCTAGAAAATTTCTTCGTTTAATAAAAGAAGAAAAATTTGATGAAGCCTTAGATATAGCACGTCACCAGGTAGATGGTGGTGCGCAAATTGTCGATATTAATATGGACGACGGATTGATAGATGGAAAAGAGTCTATGGTGCGTTTTCTTAATTTAATTGCAGCCGAGCCTGATATCTCAAGAGTGCCCATGATGATTGATAGTTCGAAATGGGAAATTATCGAAGCTGGTTTACAGGTGGTACAGGGGAAATGTGTGGTGAATTCCATTTCCTTAAAAGAAGGTGAAGAGAAATTTATTTGGGAAGCAAAACAAATTAAACGTTATGGAGCTGCGGTTATCGTAATGGCGTTTGATGAGGTTGGTCAGGCCGATAACTACGAACGCCGTATAGAAATAGCTAAAAGAAGCTATGATATTTTGGTAAATAAAGTAGGCTTTCCCTCAGAAGATATCATTTTCGATTTAAATATATTTCCGGTAGCAACCGGAATGGAAGAACATCGTAAAAACGCCATCGATTTTATTGAAGCTACACGTTGGGTTCGTGAGAATTTGGAGAATGTAAGCGTGAGTGGTGGTGTGAGTAACGTGTCGTTCTCATTTAGAGGTAACGATACGGTTCGCGAAGCAATGCACTCGGTGTTTTTATACCATGCCATTCAAGCGGGGATGAATATGGGAATTGTAAACCCGACTATGTTGGAGGTTTACGACGATATTCCAAAGGATTTATTAGAACATGTTGAAGACGTTATTTTAGACCGTCGCGACGATGCTACCGAACGTTTATTGGACTTCGCTGAAACCGTAAAAGGCACAAAAGCAGAAAAAACAGTCGATTTATCTTGGCGTGAAAACCCAGTGCAGGATCGTATTACCCATGCTTTAGTAAAAGGAATTGATGCCTTTATTATTGAAGATGTTGAAGCAGCCAGATTAGAATCTGAAAAACCAATCGATGTGATTGAAGGGCATTTAATGATTGGTATGAATGTGGTTGGAGATTTGTTTGGTGCTGGTAAAATGTTCTTACCTCAGGTGGTAAAATCAGCGCGTGTAATGAAGAAGGCTGTGGCGTATTTAAACCCGTTTATCGAAGCTGAAAAAACCGAAGATTCAGAGCCTGTGGGTAAGGTGTTAATGGCAACTGTAAAAGGTGATGTTCACGATATTGGAAAAAATATTGTAAGTGTGGTACTGGCTTGTAATAACTACGAAATTGTAGATTTAGGGGTTATGGTACCCCCGGAAAAAATTATTGAAACAGCTATTAAAGAGCGTGTAGATGCTATCGGACTTTCAGGGTTAATTACTCCTTCATTGGATGAGATGGTGTATTTAGCAAAAGAAATGCAACGTGAAAATTTCAATGTACCATTGCTAATTGGTGGAGCAACAACCTCGAAAGCACATACGGCTGTAAAAATAGATCCGCAATACCAAAATGCTGTGGTGCATGTTAATGATGCGTCTCGTGCAGTAACTGTTGTGGGAGATTTATTGAATAAGAAAACATCTAACGAATACGTAGCCAAACTTAAAAAGGATTACGACGAATTCCGTGAGAAGTTCTTAAAACGCGGAAAACAAAAATCGTTTATATCTATTGAAGAAGCGCGTAAGCGTAAATACAAAATCGATTGGGAACAGACTGAAATTATAAAACCTAAGGAATTAGGTGTTCAGATGTTGAAGCAATTAAGCTTGAAAGAATTAGTGCCTTACATTGATTGGAGTCCGTTTTTTAGAAGCTGGGATTTACATGGTAAATTTCCGGATATTTTAACCGATGAGGTGGTTGGTGAGCAGGCTTCTATTATGTATAAAGAGGCTCAGGAGATGATTGAAGAAATCATTGCGAAGCAACTTTTAAAACCAAAAGCGGTTTTCGGATTGTTTGAAGCAAATAGCATCAATGATGATGATATTTCGGTTCAGAAGAAAGGAAAAGAAATAGCCGTGTTCAGAACGTTACGTCAGCAATTAAGCAAGCGTGAAGGGATTCCTAATCATGCCTTGGCCGATTTTATTGCGCCTAAAGACAGTGGAAAAACCGATTATATCGGGGCGTTTTGTGTTGGGATTTTCGGAGCTCAGGAATTAGCTGATGATTATCGTGCAAAAGGCGATGATTACAACGGTATTATGGCGCAAGCTATCGCCGATCGTTTTGCTGAAGCTTTCGCTGAATATTTACACAAGCAAATTAGAACCAAGCATTGGGGGTATGCTCCTGAAGAAGATTTTACCAACGACGATTTAATAAAAGAAAGTTACAAAGGTATTCGTCCGGCTCCAGGTTATCCGGCGTGTCCAGACCATTTAGAAAAGGAAACCATTTGGGAGCTTTTAGATGTTGAAAAGATTATCGGTGTTAAATTAACAGAAAGTTTAGCCATGTGGCCAGCGGCAGCGGTTTCGGGGTATTATTTTGCAAATCCTGAAGCGAAATACTTTGGTTTAGGGAAAATTACCGACGATCAGGTAACCGATTATGCGAACCGTAAAGGGATAGACAAAGCTAAAGCCGATAAATGGTTACACCCAAATATAGCAGACCAGTAGATTGCGTTAGCGATTGTCGTGGCATCCTTTTTAGAGGGACGATAAAAAGATAAAACAGAAAGAGCGACCCTGAGCTTTATCGAAGGGTAACGCCCAAAAAAGAATAAAAGGAAGAATTAACAATTTATTACTTTTTTCCCAACAAATAGAAATGATATAAATAAGACATTTGCAGCAAAATTAAAAACATGAAAAAGATACAAAGCGAAGCATTAGTGTTTTTCTTTCAGCTTTTTGTTCTAGGGTTTGTTGGATTAACGGTGGCTTATTTTACCTAAGATAAAACTGATAGAAATTCAGCATAAATGAAAGTAACAGATCACATTAAAAAGGCGAACGGAAAGACTTTATTTTCTTTTGAAGTAATTCCGCCGCAAAAGGGTAAAAATATTCAGGATTTATATAATAATATCGATCCGTTAATGGAGTTTAATCCGCCGTTTATTGATGTCACCACCTCTCGTGAAGAGTACGTGTATGTCGATAAAGGTAACGGACTTCTTGATAAACGAATTACCCGAATGCGCCCGGGAACAGTGGGGATTTGTGCTTCCATTATGCATAAGTACCAGGTGGATGCGATTCCACATTTATTATGTGGTGGTTTTACCAAAGAAGAAACCGAATATGTGCTTGTTGATTGTCATTATTTAGGTATTGATAACGTGGTGGCTTTGCGTGGTGATTCTAGAAAAGATGAGCCTTATTTTGTACCAACTAAAGGCGGACATGCTTATGCTACAGGTTTAGTTCAACAAATTTCTGATTTAAATAACGGAAAGTATTTGCATGACGAAATCGAGGTGGAACATAACTACGATTTTTGTGTTGGTGTTGCAGGGTATCCTGAAAAACACATGGAAGCTCCGTCGTTAAATACTGACTTAAAACGTTTAAAAGAAAAGGTAGATGCAGGTGCCGATTATGTAGTGACACAAATGTTCTTCGATAATAAAAAGTATTTTGATTTTGTTGAGAAAGCAAGAGAAATAGGAATTACTGTGCCAATTATACCTGGTATTAAACCTATTGCTGTAAAACGTCATTTACAAATTTTACCTCAGGTGTTTAAAATCGATTTACCTGAAGATCTGATTGATGCTGTTGAGGGGTGCAAAGATAATGCTGCCGTGAGACAGGTTGGTATCGAGTTCGCGATTCAACAGTCTAAAGAACTGAAAGAGGCTGGGGTACCATTTCTACATTACTACTCGATGGGGAAAAGTGATAATATAAAAGCAATTGCATCAGAATTGTTCTAATAATTCTGTTACTTTTGCCTACTCGCATAGTGAGTATCGAATAAATCAAGATTAACGACTGTTTTTATATCTTCATTAGGAAATAGAAACAGTCTTAATCTAATGGTTTAAAAGTAACAAGTTTTAATGAAGCCATTTTTAACCTACATTCTTTTACTGTGTTCTTTAGTTGTGTTAGGGCAACAAAAAACACACTCTTCATATATCGATTTAAGTTATTTTAGGGGTAATGTCGCTCTGCATAACAATGATATTCTACATTTAATTGAAGGGCATCCCGAAGGTTATATTTTAAGTTGGAATAAAAAAACATACGGTTATAACGATTGGGAACAGCGTTATAATTATCCGGATTATGGAGTAACCTATGTGTATCAAAACTTAAAAAGTGATGCGCTAGGTACGGTTGCTTCGGCGTATGCTCATTACAATTTTTATTTTTTTAAAAGAAACTTAATGTTTCGAATAGCCCAAGGTATTGCTTATACAGATCGACCTTACAATAAGGTGCATAATTATAGAAATATAGCGTACGGGTCGCATATAATGAGTAGTACGTTTGCGATGGTGAATTATAAAAAGGAACGTCTTTTCGGGCGTTTTGGTGTGCAGGCCGGGTTATCCTTAATTCATTATTCCAATGCGAATGTTAAAGCGCCGAATTTAAGTACTAATTCCATGACTTTAAATGTAGGGGTGACTTATAATATTGATGAAGTAGAACCTGAATATTCAACAACATTAAAAGGTGTCAAGGAAAAATTTACTGAGCCTATAAAATATAATCTGGTATTTAGAACAGGAATTAATGAAAGTGACGTTGTTGGTTCTGGGCAGTTTCCGTTTTATGTAGCATCAGCTTATGCCGGTAAACGTATAGGTATTAAAAGTGCATTGCAATTAGGAACCGATGTGTTTTTCTCTAAGTTTTTAGAGGAATTGATTTATTATCAAAGTGTGTCTTACCCTGAAGAAGATGTGTCCGGCGATGAAGATTATAAACGTGTAGGTGTTTTTGCTGGTCACGAATTATTTGTAAATCGAATATCACTTGTAACTCAATTTGGGTATTATGTGTATTATCCGTTTGATTTTGAAGGGCGCACTTATTTGCGTATTGGTTTAAAGCGCTATTTTGGGAAGAAGATTTTTGGAGCCATGACCTTAAAATCGCATGGGGCAAAAGCAGAGGCTGTTGAATTTGGAATTGGGATAAGATTATAGAAGATGAAAAATTATTTATACATATTCGTTTTAATTTTTGTTTTTGCTTGCGATAGTGAAAATGCAGGCGATTGTTTTCAAAAAACAGGCGCTATTATTCAGCAAGAGTTTATCGTAGACGTGTTTACAAAAATATTGGTAAATCGCGATATCGAATTGGTTGTAAAACAAGGAGTGGAACAAAAAGTTGTTGTTGAAACTGGAGAAAATTTAATAACCGATGTTGAAGCTGTAGTTGATAATGGACAATTAATTTTAACAGATAATAATACCTGCAATTATGTTCGTGATTACGGTGTGACAAAAGTTTATGTAACGTCCCCAAATATTACTGAAATTAGAAGTTCAACACAATATGATATTAGCTCAGATGGGGTATTAACCTATCCGGGTTTAACGCTTTTATCAGAAAGTTTTAATGCACCCGATACGTTTACAAGTGCTAATTTTAAACTAGAAGTTAACAATAATACACTACGAGTAGTATTCAATAATGCTTCGAATTGTTATATTTCAGGGGAAACAAATAATTTGAGTGTTACGTTTGCTTCTGGAACGTCGCGTTTTGAAGGAGAAAGTCTTATCGCTCAGGATGTCAATATTTGGAATCGCAGTTCTAACGATATGATATTAAATCCGCAGCAATCAATAAAAGGAAAAATATCTGGTGTTGGAAACGTTATTGCCGTAACCAAACCAGATATTGTAGATGTTGTTGAAGAATATAAAGGGCGATTAATTTTTAAATAATTCAACCGCCTGCTTAGCAATCTCTAATTCTTCGTTTGTAGGAATAACTAAAATTTTGGTTTTAGAATCCTCAGTATTTATTTCTCTAATGTCTTTAGATCTTATGCTGTTTTTGGTTTCATCCAAATTCAGACCAAAGAAATCCATGTCATCACAAACTAATTTACGGATGGTTTGAGAGTTTTCACCAATTCCAGCAGTAAATACGATGGCATCTAATCCGTTTAAAACAGCGGCATAAGCACCAATATATTTTTTAATTCGGTAGGCATTCATCTCTAAAGCCAATTGGCAATCTTTATTGCCTTTAGCAGCCATGGTTTCAATATCTCTTAAATCGCTATAGCCAGTTAACCCTAGCATACCACTTTGCTTGTTTAAAAGGGTGTTGATTTGTTTTAAATCGTAACCTAACTTATCTTTTAAATGAAAAATTACGGATGCATCAATATCACCGGAGCGTGTTCCCATTATTAGACCTGAGATAGGAGAAAAGCCTAAGGAGTGGTCTACGCTTTCACCATTTTTAATAGCTGTCATACTACAGCCATTACCTAAATGAATGGTAATGATTTTAGATTCTTTTTTGTCTAAATATTCAATGGCTTTTTCTGAAACGTACTTATGACTTGTTCCGTGAAAACCATACAAGCGAATACGATGTTCGGTTAGAAGCTCGTTAGGAATTGCAAACTTGTAAGCCTTCTCTGGAATGGTTTGGTGGAATGCCGTGTCGAAAACAGCGACCTGTTTAGCGTTCGGAAAAATATCTTCAGCAACTTCAATACCTTCTAAATTCGCAGGATTGTGTAAAGGAGCTAAAGCAATTAAATCTTTAATTTTATCTTTTACTTCCTTGGTGATTTCTGTAGTGTCACTAAACGATTTTCCTCCGTGAACCACACGATGACCTACAACAGCAATTTCTTCCGGCGATTTAATAACACCAACATCTTTACTTAATAAATGTTGCGATACAAGTTTTAAGGCTGTTCGGTGATTTAAGATTGAAGTTTCAATTTCAATCGCTTTTTTCTGATTATCGTATTTAAAAATGGCGTCATTAAAACCAATACGTTCAACAATTCCTGAACATATAATGGTTTTTTCCGGCATGGAAAATAATTGAAATTTAAGGGATGAACTTCCCGAGTTTAAAACTAATACTTGCATGTTTTTATTCTTCTTGAGCTTGAATTGCGGTTATAATAACTGTACTGTAAATATCTTCGGCGGTACAGCCTCTACTTAGGTCGTTAACAGGTTTGTTTAAGCCTTGTAAAACTGGTCCGATAGCCAAAGCTCCGGTTTCTCTTTGTACAGCTTTATAAGTGTTATTTCCTGTATTTAAATCTGGAAATATTAAAACGCTAGCGTTTCCGGCTACTTCAGATTCTGGCATTTTAGCTTTACCAATGCGTTCGTCTACAGCGGCGTCGTATTGTATTGGTCCTTCGATTTTTAGTTCAGAAGCTTTGCTTTTTACAATTTCTGTAGCTTCTCTTACTTTATCTACTTCAGCACCTTTTCCTGAAGCGCCAGACGAGTAAGATAGCATAGCTACTTTTGGTTCGATGCCAAAGCTTTTAGCTGTTTCTGCAGATGAGATAGCAATTTCTGCTAATTGTGCAGCATCAGGATTCGGGTTAATAGCGCAGTCGCCAAATACCGAAACGCGATCTTCTAGGCACATAAAGAAAATAGAAGATACGATGTTTACACCAGGTTTTGTTTTAATAAATTGTAATGCAGGACGTAAGGTGTGTTGTGTGGTGTGCACCGCACCAGACACCATGCCGTCTGCGTGTCCTTTGTAAATCATCATGGTTCCAAAATAAGATACATCGGCCATGGCATCTCTGGCCATTTCAAGATTTACATTTTTATGTTTTCTTAATTCGTAAAAAGTATTAACATAATCGTCGTAATACGGAGATGTTGTAGGCGATACAATGTTAACATCTTCAACATTTAAAGGAATGTCTAATTTTTCAATACGCTCTTTAATTTTGTCTTTGTCACCAATTAAGGTAATGTCGACAACCTGTGCAGCAATTAATTTGGCTGTGGCACGTAAGACACGTTCGTCATAACCCTCAGGAAGTACAATGTGCTTTTTGTCTTTTAAAGCGCGTTGCAATAAGTTATACTGGAACATTCTTGGCGTGAATATTTCCGATTCAAAAGTGATTAATTTATCAGCTAAAACTTCGGTGCTGGCATATTTTTCAAAAGTTGAAATGGCCGAAGTAATTTTTTCGGTGTTTTCAGCATAGATTTTAGACTTTGTTTTACCTATGCGGTTTGTTGAATAATAGGTGCCATCTTTTACGCTGATGATTGGTACCACACTTGAAAGCCCTTCAATTAGTTTTAAAATAGGGTCTTCAGGGATTAAGCCTCCGGTTAATACAATACCCGAAATTTTTGGGTAGTTTTTAGAGATGTTTGCCTGTAAAGCGCCTAAAATAATATCCGCGCGATCTCCAGGGGTAATGACCAGTGAATTATCTTTTAAATGTGTCAGGTAATTACGCAACTGCATTGCCCCAACACTATAATTTTCAATAAGGTTATTTAAATGGTCTTTTCCGAAAATAACGGTGCCGTCAAGTAATTTTACAATTTCTTTGACCGTAGGACTTGCTAAACTCGGAATTCTAGGAATCACCGTAACATCGGTGTTTTCAGGAATGCGAGATTGTAAAAGTTCTTTTAAAGGCTCTGCATCTTGAGGATTTACTTTATTTGCTATAATGGAAAGTACATCAACTTCTTGTTTGAATGTGTCGTGAGCTAATTGAACATTATCAATAATCTCTTTAACACTTTTATTGACTCCTTGTGAAACTATAATAACAGGTAAACTCAAGTTTTTAGAGATTAGCATATTAAGATCTAACTCTAAAGTTGAATTTTCGCTTGAAAAATCGGTGCCCTCTACTAATATGTAATCAAAACGTTCTTCCAAATATTTGTATTTGGTAATAATTTTATCGATTACATCACCCGATTTACCGTTGTTGTATAATTCTAATACCTCATTTCGAGTAAAGGCATAGGCATTTTTATAATTAATGTCAATTTCAAAATGCGAAAGTACCGTGTTAATATGGATGTCTGTTTCGTCTGATTTTGGATCGTCTATAATAGGACGAAAGTATCCTACTTTTGCAGTTTTACCTAAAAGCATACGCATTAAGCCTAAAACTACTACAGATTTTCCACTATTAGGTTCTATGGTTGCAACATAAATTCCTTTACTCATGGTGTATGTGTTTTTATTTGTAAAATCAAGTTGTAGCTTATAACTATTAATAAGCTTATGCAAAATTAGTGTCTATAATCTTACTACAAATGACATTTGTCATGGTTTTAACCAATGGATGAAAACTCTTAGTAATTTATGATTTTTTAAGAAAATTACAAACTCTATGCATTACTTTGTTAGGTCTCTGAATAAATTTTCCAGGCTGCTGTTTTTTTGATTCAGCTGCAGAATCTTTAATTCATTGTCATGAGCAAAGTCAAAAACATGTGATCGCATATCCTGATTAGTAGCGAATGTAATTTCATAAACAAAATCATGAGTGTTAACAACTTGCTCTACTTTTGGAAGTTTTAGTAGAAAAGCATCTTCTATACGATAGTCAAATTCTACAATAACGACTTGTTGTTTTTCGTCTCGAAGTTCCTTTAGCTTTTTGTTGGCAACAATCTCTCCTTTGTTAATAATAATGACACGATCGCACATAGCTTCAACTTCTTGCATAATGTGCGTAGATAGAAAAATAGTTTTTGTTTTACCAATGGTTTTAATCAGGTTTCTAATATCCACTAATTGATTAGGGTCAAGTCCCGTAGTAGGTTCATCTAAAATTAAGACATCAGGGTCGTGTAAAAGGGCATTGGCTAAGCCAACACGCTGGCGGTACCCTTTTGATAGTTGACCAATTTTTTTGTGAGCTTCCGGTGTTAATCCTGTAAGTTCGATAACCTCATCAATGCGCTGTTTACCTACATTATATATATTGGCGTTAAAGGCTAAATATTCTTTAATATATAGGTCTAGGTATAAAGGATTGTGTTCAGGTAAATAGCCAACACTTTGTTGCACTTGCTGCTTATCAAGGTTTACGTCAAAGCCGTTTACTTTGGCGAGTCCATCTGTAGGACTAAGGTAAGTCGTTAAAATTTTCATCATAGTAGATTTACCAGCACCATTAGGTCCAAGAAAACCAACCACTTCTGGTTTGTCAATTTTAAACGATATGTTATTTAACGCTTTTTGGTTGCCGTAAAGCTTTGTAATACCCGAAACCTCTATAGACATATTAAGAAAATATTTGTTCAAAAATAATGATTATCTAACATAAAGTGAGTTTTCCTGTAAATTCTTTAAAACTTTTATTGATACCTAAAAAAAAGTTTTTTTAGTATTTTGATTTCTTAAAATATTATTTACTTTAGCAATGTAATTATGACAACAACAGTATATTATACATATTTTAGCTTTTGGTTTTATTTCTTTTTTAGCAAGAGGAACGAGGCATAGTATGTATAATTTATAAGATAAATTTGAATATAAGTCTCGGTGAAAATCGGGACTTTTTTTATACATGATAAATACAGTTGCAATACAGGGGGTACTAGGTTCTTTTCATCATATTGTGTCACAGCAATTTTTTGAAAAACCAGTAGAAGTGATCGAATGTTTAACATTCGATCAGGTAGTCGATTCTTTAATCACTAGCGAATGTGATGCCGCAATAATGGCTTTAGAGAATTCTATCGCTGGTTCTATTATTCCAAACTATGCGTTAATAGATAAGTATGGTTTACATATAGTAGGAGAGCATTATTTAGATATTCAGCATAATTTACTGGCATTACCGGGGCAGAATATTAAAGAAATTAAGGAAGTGTATTCGCACCCGATGGCGTTGCTGCAGTGTAAGGAGTTTTTTAAACTGCATCCACACATTAAACTGGTAGAAGATAAAGATACCGCTGAAGTAGCGCAACGTATTCAAAAGCATCAATTAAAAGGCGTTGCAGCCATAGCTAGTGTTATGGCAGCCGAATTGTTTGAGTTAGATATTTTGGCGAAAAGCATTCAAACCATTCAACACAACGAAACCCGTTTTGTCATTGTAAAGCGTGATAATTCTGAAGTTGATGAAGCTAATATTAGTAAAGCTTCGGTGAAATTTGAAGCCGACCATAAACGTGGAAGTCTGGCAGCTATATTAAATGTAATGAGCGATTGTAAGTTGAATTTAACAAAAATTCAATCCTTACCAATTGTTGAAACACCATGGAAATATGCCTTTTTCGTAGATGTTACATTCGATAATTACGAAGATTTTAAAAAGGCAAAGTCACTGATGGATATTATGGCACATAATTTTAAAGTGCTAGGGGAATATAAAAAAGGAAAAAATGATTGAAGTAGCTAATAGGTTGCAAACAGTTGAAGAGTATTATTTCTCTAAAAAACTGAGAGAGGTAGCGGCATTAGTCGCTAGTGGAAAACCAATAATTAATTTAGGTATAGGAAGTCCGGATTTACAACCACCAAAAAAAGTAATTGATGCTTTGGTGGAGGGATTTTCAAGTCCTGTTGCTCATAAATATCAGAGTTATCAGGGGTTGCCAGAATTAAGAGAGGCTATTTGTGGTTTTTATAAAAATCACTTTTCAGTAAGCTTAAGCCCGCTAACCGAAGTGTTGCCGTTAATGGGAAGTAAGGAAGGTATCATGCACATTTCTATGGCTTATTTAAATGAAGGAGATGCTGCTTTAATTCCGAATCCTGGTTATCCAACGTACCAGTCGGTGACTAAATTGGTTGGAGCAGAACCTGTTTTTTACGAATTGAATGCAGCGAATAACTGGCAGCCAGATTTTGAAGCTTTAGAAAAACAGGATTTAAGTAATGTGAAAATTATGTGGGTGAATTACCCGCATATGCCAACGGGAGCATTACCAAGTGCATCGGTGTATAAAGATTTGGTGGCATTTGGTAAAAAGCATAATATTTTAATTGTTAATGATAATCCGTATACGTTCATATTAAACGATGATCCAAGAAGTATACTAAGTGTTGAAGGAGCCAAAGAGGTTTGTCTGGAGCTAAATTCTTTAAGTAAGACCTTTAATATGGCTGGATGGCGTGTAGGAATGGTTGTGGGTGACGGAAAACATATCAGCAATGTGCTTAAAGTGAAAAGTAATATGGATTCCGGGATGTTCTATGGTATTCAAAAAGGTGCTATCGAGGCTTTAAATTGCTCGGGTATGTGGTTTAGTACACTTAATAGTGTATATAAAAAACGTCGTGATTTGGTGTGGCAATTAGCCGATACCTTAAACTGTACTTACGATAAAGATGCAGCGGGATTATTTGTTTGGGCAAAATTACCAGAAGGCATAGAAGCAGAACCATTCATTGATAAAGTGTTAAAAGAAAATCATTTGTTTATTACGCCGGGAACCATTTTTGGAAGTAAAGGTGAAGGATACATCAGGTTTTCTTTATGCGGATCGACAGAAGATTTAGAAGAAGCTATTGCAAGATTTAAATAAAAATGAAGAATATATACGTAATAGGTGTAGGTTTAATTGGAGGTAGTTTAGCTATCGATATCAAGAAGAATAATCCGGAAGCGGTTATTCATGGTATTGGTAGAAATGAAAATACTTTAGATGAAGCCTTAGCTCTTAAACTTATAGATAAAAAAGCAACTTTGGAGGATTTAGAGCAGGCCGATTTGGTTATCGTATCTATTCCTGTAGATGCTACCGTGAAATTATTGCCAAAGGTTTTAGATAATATTTCAGATAACGGACTGGTGGTCGATGTCGGGTCAACAAAATTAGATATCTGTAAAGTTGTTGAAAACCACCCCAAACGCCGCAACTTTTTAGCGATGCATCCCATTGCAGGTACCGAGTATTCTGGACCAAGTGCCGCTATAGAAGGGCTTTTTATTGGTAAAACCAATATTGTTTGCGAGGTAGAAAAAACGACCTTTAAACTTCAGGAAAAAGCCTTGAAGTTGTTTACAGATATCGGGATGCGTATTCGTTATATGAATCCTGAAGCTCATGATAAACATATTGCTTACGTATCACATTTATCACACATTAGTTCATTTATGTTAGGGAAAACAGTTATTGAAAAGGAAAAGAATGAACGCGATATATTCGATATGGCAGGCAGTGGATTTGCTTCAACGGTACGTTTGGCAAAGAGTTCACCAGAGATGTGGACACCAATCTTTAAGCAAAACAAAACCAATGTTATTGAAACACTAGAGGAATACATTAATAACCTCACACGTTTTAAAGACTTAATGAAGGGAGATGATTTTGAGGCGATTTTTAACGAAATGAAACAAACCAATCATATAAAAGAAATACTTAACGGTATAAATTAACTAAAACGAATTAAGAATAATATTAGTAAAGTAAATTGAACCTTTGTGAGTTGTCACATCGAGTAGATTTTAGGTAAATTAAACAAAAATGGAAAACAAAAAAGAAATGAGAACCTGGTTAGATGATTTACAATTAGATCATCCGTTAGTAATTGCAGGACCATGTAGTGCTGAAACAGAAGAGCAAGTATTAAAAATAGCTCACGAGCTAAAAGATACCGATGTTAGCTATTTTAGAGCAGGTATTTGGAAACCAAGAACACGTCCGGGTATGTTTGAAGGAGTAGGAGCGTTAGGTTTAAAATGGTTACAAAAAGTAAAAGCAGAAACCGGTATGAAAGTATGTACCGAGGTTGCTAATGCTGCCCATGTAAAATTAGCTTTAGAGCACGATATCGATTTATTATGGATTGGTGCTCGTTCTACAGTAAGTCCATTCATCATGCAGGAAATTGCAGATGCTTTAGAAGGAACAGATAAGCCCGTATTAATTAAAAATCCGGTAAATCCAGATTTAGCCTTATGGTTAGGAGGTATCGAGCGTATTTACAATGCCGGTGTTAAAAATATAGGAGCCATTCACCGTGGATTCTCAACTTACGAAAAAACAAAGTTCAGAAACAATCCGGAGTGGCAATTGGCTATCGATTTCCAAAACAAATATCCAGACATTCCTTTAATTAACGATCCGTCGCACATTACAGGAAAGCGTGATATGATTTTTGATGTATCTCAAGCCGCATTAGATTTAAATTTCGACGGATTAATGATTGAAACACATTACGATCCGGAAAACGCTTGGAGTGATGCAGCACAACAGGTTACGCCAACAACCTTAGTGCAGATTATGAAAGATTTAAAAATTAGAAAAGAAACCGATTCTGAAGCAGAATACAATAAATCTTTAGATCGTTTAAGAGCTGAAATCGATGTGATCGATAACCAGATAATCGAAGCCTTAGGAAAGCGTATGAAAGTAGCCGATGGTATTGGATCTCTTAAAAAGCAAAAGAATGTTGCGGTGTTACAATCGAAACGATGGAATGAGATTTTAGGTAAAATGGTATTGGAAGGTGAAGCTCACGGATTAAGTGAAGAGTTTGTTCTTAAAATGTTTAAAGCAATTCACCAGGAATCTATTAATCACCAGGAAAAAATCCTTAACGGATAAAACTAAAAAAGGCTCGCTAATAGTGAGCCTTTTTTATGTATTTAATTATTGATGATTACTTATCAAAGCTTTTAGCAATTGCTTTTACATATTGTTTTGATGCCGATGAAAGATCGGAAGGGTCTTCAACTTTAGAAGTCACAACACCAATAAGTTGTTTGTCCTGCGGCTCTTCTAAGTTATAAATAACCGTTTCTAAAATATAATTTTTAGAGGTGTAGGTTGTTGAGGTTTCCGGAACGTAGTTGCCTAAAGTAGAGTAGGCCATTGGGTGGTAGTAATACCCGTAAAACCCATGATAATATCTTGGGTAATAGCCGTAGTAAGTGCTTCCTGCATAATAACCACCATCGGTCACGGTTTTTGTTAATTCCTGAGTGTCTTTAACCACGGTTAGAATAACACCTTCGTAACCATTAGCTTCAATAATAGATTTTATTTTCTTTTCATCTTCCTGCGTAATTTTTTTATCGGGATTGAACTCAGGCGATTTATTGAAACTAGGTGCAGCTTTAATGCCGCGTTTTGTTAGTTCTTCAACAATTTCATTCTCAAAAGTAATTCGTGCTGTGGTGTTGTTAGTTCTGGCAATAACGAGTACGTTTTTATCTTTTATAGAATTGATGTTGTCACCTTTCCATGAGTTTAAAACATTCACACTTGAACACGATAAAACAGATAGTAATACGATGTAGGCAGAATAAAAGTAAAAGTTCTTTTTCATAATAAATGTATAATTAGAGTTTGTTTCTTTTAAATATATAACGCGTTATAAAAATACCTTGCCCGTCGTCTTTACCGCTATCACTTTCCACAGCACTGGTAACAAAGGCTAGTTCCCAGCCTTCTTCAACCATGGTGTTAATTTTTGAGCTTATTACAGCATCGTTAGCTGCAATATTTTGAAAGCGAATCCCACCAATATTGTAAAAATTTAAAAGTTTAGTTTCTTCAAAATCTTTAACACGAATGTCTCCACGGTTAGATTTATTTCTGGTGTTGTCGTCTTCGGTTTGTTCTGATGTGAAGTCTTTATAATTTTTTTCTTCAACAGAAGAAATTAAGCGAGAACGTCCAAGTCCGTTAGGAACAATCGATTCTACAGATGTAATAACTTTGTATTCGATCTGTGCATGTGTTTCATTGAAAAATATGAATCCAAAAATAAAAGCAAATAAAAGCTGTTTCATGTTTTAAATGGATAAAGTAGTTAAACAGTTAAATATAGAGATATTCTTACTTATAAAATAATTTTTTTAGAGTACTTTTGAAGCCGATATGACTGGACTCGTTTATAAATCTACAGGAAGCTGGTACACCGTTAAAACGCAACTCGGTGAAACCTACGATTGCCGCATAAAAGGTAAGTTTCGTATTAAGGGAATTAAAAGTACGAATCCTATTGCTGTTGGTGATTATGTAGATTTTGAACTGGAAACTAAAAACAATCAGGTGTCTGGTGTGATTCATAAGATTCACGATCGAAAAAATTACATAGTTCGTAAGTCGGTGAACCTGTCAAAACAGACGCATATTATCGCTTCAAATATCGATCAGGTGTTCCTAATGATTACCATTAATAATCCACCAACATTAACCAGTTTTATCGATCGTTTTTTGGTAACCGCTGAAGCGTATTCGGTTAAAACGGTACTGCTTTTTAATAAGATCGATACTTACGATGAAGAGACTCTGGATGAAGTAAGATATCTGGCACATGTGTATCGACAAATAGGTTATGAGTGTATTGGTGTTTCTGCGAAATCAGGAAAGAACGTGGATAAGGTTAAGGCCTTAATGAAAGATAAAGTGAGTATGTTTTCTGGGCATTCGGGTGTCGGGAAATCCACTTTGGTAAATGCTATCGAACCAGGGTTGAATATTAAAACCAAAGAAATATCAACCTTGCATAGTCAAGGGCAACACACTACGACGTTTGCCGAAATGTTCGATTTAAGTTTTGGTGGTCAAATTATCGACACACCGGGTATTAAAGGTTTTGGTGTGGTTGATATGGAAAAGGAGGAAGTAGGTGATTATTTTCCAGAGATTTTTGCTTTAAAACAAGACTGTAAGTTTAATAATTGTCTTCATGTTAAGGAACCGAAGTGCGCCGTTAAGGAAGCTTTAGACAACGATGAAATTTCCTTTTCACGTTACCGCAGTTACTTGCAAATTATAGAGGGCGACGAGGAGCATTACCGAACCGATAACTGGGAAAAAGAATAAAAGATGAAAGTTGTTATTCAGCGTGTTTCAAAAGCAAGTGTAACTATAGAAGGCCATAAAGTAGCCTCCATAAATAAAGGATTATTGGTGTTGTTGGGTATAGTAAATGAAGATGCTCAGGAAGATATCGATTGGTTGTCTAAAAAAATTGTAAACCTCCGTGTTTTTGAAGATGAAAATGAAGTGATGAATAAATCCCTTTTAGATATCGAAGGAGATATCATAGTTGTGAGTCAGTTTACACTTCATGCTGCTACGAAAAAAGGAAATCGTCCGAGTTATATAAAAGCTGCCAAGCCCGATATCGCTATTCCACTTTATGAAGCCTTCGTAAAAAAAATAGAAACCGATTTAGGTAAAACAGTACAAACCGGAGAATTTGGTGCCGATATGAAAGTCGAACTACTTAACGACGGACCAGTGACCATTATAATAGATTCTAAGAATAAAGAGTAATCTTTTTTTTAAATTTTAACACTGGTTTAAAATCTTGATTTTTATTGAAATAAAGAAAAACTAGTTTGTGCTATTCTATCTCGTTTGTCTGAATTGGATTAGGATATTTGCATACTTTTTTTATCTTTGAGATAAGAATTATAATTACCCTTAGCTTAGCTAGTTCTCTCAACCTATTAATTCTTAAAATGTATTCTCTGTTTAGAGAATGAGTAGCAAATAATTATTGAGAATTTATAAACTAAGGTTGATGGCGTTTAAAAACTATTTACAATTATCTTTCTTTTTATTTCCTTTTATTCTTTTTTCACAAACCAATTTATTTACAAGTTCGAAAATTTCTGAATCCTTAAGTAATGGCGCGAATGCGGTAATTCGACTGGACGATACTAAAATTATTTTAGAGGATATCGACGAGATGCTTGTCTCTCAAAATCGAATCATTACTGTTTTAAATAAAAGCGGAAATACTTGTGTAAATGCCTTTATGCATTATGATGACAATGTAAAAATTAAAACTCTGGAGGCTGTTGTTTATAATAAGTTTGGAGCTATAATTAAAAAGATAAAAGAAAAGAACTTTAAAGATGTTAGTGCGGTAGACGGAGGCACTTTGTATTCAGATAGTCGAATAAAGTATTTAGATTATACACCTTCCGCTTATCCTTATACGATAGAGTTTATTTGTGAAATAGAAACAAGTAATACCGCGTTTATCCCATCATTTATGCCTGTTGATGAATATTATTTAAGCGTAGAGGAAAGTAAATATAGTTTGAGTTATCCGGAAAGTATAAATATCAGGAAAAAGGAGAAGAATCTAGAAGGTCTGGATATTGAAAAAAAAGAAGAATCAGGATTTATAAGTTATACACTTAAGAATCAAGCAGCATACAAGTCTGAAGATTATTGTCCTTCTTTAATCGATATTGTTCCAAGAGTTTTGGTAGCGTCTAGAGAATTTAGTCTTGAGGGTGTGCAGGCCGAAGTTGAGGATTGGACTGATTTTGGCGCATGGATGTACAAAGACTTGTTATTCGATACTGTAGATTTACCTGCCGAGACTATTGCCAAAGTCCAGGCATTAGTAAAAAATGAAACATCAGATATTGAAAAGGCAAAAATAATATATCAATATGTACAGGATAAGGTAAGATATATTAGTGTTCAGGTAGGCATTGGAGGCTGGAAACCTTTTAAAGCATCAAAAGTAGATGAATTGGGGTATGGCGATTGTAAAGGCTTAACTAATTATACCATGGCTTTATTAAAAGCTGTTGGAGTTAATTCTAATTACTGTGTTATTTATGCGGGGAATTCACAAAGATGCATGGAACAGGATTTTGCTTTGATGCAGGGGAACCATGTTATTTTATCGATACCTACAGAGGAGGAACCAATTTGGTTAGAGTGTACAAGTCAAGATTTACCATTTGGGTTTATTGGCGATTTTACAGATGATAGAGATGTGCTTGTTGTTACTCCAGAGGGAGGGCAAATAAAACACACAAAAAAATATGGCACTGAAGAAAATACTCAATATTTAAAAGGAACTTACGTAATTAGTCCTGAAGGATCTATAAATGTTGATGTGAATATCGTTTCAAAAGGTATTCAATATGATAATAAGTATGGAGTAAAATCATTGAGCGATAGAGATTTGGATGTGTACTATAAAGACAGGTGGGATTATTTAAATACCATGTCCATTGAAAAAATGGAATTAGATAATAATAAAACTGATATTTCTTTTACCGAGCATATTCGATTTAATGTACCTAATTATACTAAGAAGGCGGGAAATATTATGTTGCTTACCATCAATGCCTTGAATAGAAATACACATGTTCCTGATAAGTATAAAGAAAGAAAATATCCCATAGAAGTTAAACGAGGGTTTATAGATGAAGATGAGGTGAAAATCACTTTACCTGAAAATTATAAGGTAGAAGCGTTGCCGGAAAAAGTATCTGTGGAGAATAAGTTTGGGAGTTATCAAGCAGAATTTATACTTGAGGACGAAGGGGTGATTTATAAGCGTAGACTTGTTATGAATGATGGCGAATTCCCTAAAGAAGATTACAACGATTTTAGGGATTTTTATATTAATATTTCGAAATATGACAACTCTAAAATAGCCCTAACCAAAAACACTCCTAAAAACTAATTGAAATGAAATTAACGACCTGTTTTCTTTGTTTAAGTCTTTCTGTTACAGCTTTTGCTCAAAATGTAAAATTCGGAAAAGTTTCAAAAGAAGAAATTCAAGAAAAGATTAATCCCTTAGACTCTTCTGCAAATGCTACGTATCTTTATAAGTACAGACGAACACATGTAGAGTATGATGTGCAGTTGGGTGAATTTTATTTGGCAACCGATATTCAGGAACGTATAAAAATTTATAATAAGGAAGGCTTCGATTATGCAACCAGAATAGTAAATTTAAGTGTAAGTGGTAATGATGAAGATGAAATCATAGGACTCAAGGCTTATACTTATAATTTAGAAAATGATAAGGTTGAAGATGTTAAGCTTGAAAAAGATGCAATTTTTGAAACAGAAAAACATAAATACCTAAATCAGGTGACTTTTACAATGCCTAACTTAAAGGAAGGTAGCGTAATTGAATATAAGTATACTATTAACTCTCCTTTTTTTTGGTCAGTAAACGACTTTTATTTTCAAAATGAAATCCCAATAAAAATTGTTGAAGCACAATTTGATTCTCCAGAGTATTTTAATTTTAAAAAGATGTCTAAGGGGTATTTTCCTGTGCGACCTGAGACAGGTCGAAAGTCAGACAGAACTTTAGATTGTCTAAGGGATTATGATGAGTTTAATTTAACTAATGTGCCGGCATTAAAAGACGAGCCTTATGTAAATAACATTGATAATTACAGATCAGCAATAAGTTATGAATTGTCGTTTGTGAATTGGCCAATGACACCAATTAAATATTTTGCAACAACCTGGGAGGATGTGGTTAAAACTATTTATGATAGCTCTGGTTTTGGTGATGAGTTGAAGAAAAGCTCGTATTATAAGGAGGATATTGAGGCTTTAATAGCAGGTGAATCTCAGCCATTGGCGAAGGCTGCTAAAATTTATAACTATGTAAAATCCTCAATGAAATGGAATGGGTATGTGAGTAAATATGCCCAGGAGGGAGTTAAAAAGGCATATTTAAGAAAAGAAGGAAATGTAGCCGATATAAATTTGATGTTAACCTCCATGTTGCGCTATGCTGGATTAAATGCAAACCCGGTTTTAGTAAGTACGAGAGATAATGGTATCCCATTATTTCCTACGCTTGATGGTTATAATTATGTTATAACAGCAATAGAATCACCAGAGGGAATATTGCTTTTAGATGCTACTACAAGTCATGGACTCCCAAATGTGTTGCCTGTTAGAGCATTAAACTGGGAAGGTAGAATTGTAAGAGAAAATAAGACTTCCAGCACGGTAAATTTATATCCAAAGGAAAAGTCGGTGAATATGGTGTCTTTATTAGCTAATTTAAATGAAACCGGTGATTTAGAAGGAAGTATAAGATTTGTAAGAAGTAATTATTTTGCAATGAATTATAGAGACGATTACTTTGAATCAGATCAGGATACCTATTTAGAAAATCTTGAAAATAAATTTGGCAATATTCAGATTTCAGATTTTAATGTTAAAAATGAAAAGGATATCACTAAGCCCGTTATAGAATCCTTTAAATTTTCTTTGGAAAGCCAAGCCGATGTTATCAATAACAAAATTTATTTTTCACCATTATTCTTTTTGAAAACCAGTGAAAACCCGTTCAGATTAGAAAAAAGAGAATTCCCGGTAGATTTTAGTTACCCGAAGAGTAATAAATACAAGTTTGTAATAAAAGTCCCTGAGAACTTTAAAGTAGAAAGTACTCCCGAATCTGTGCAAATGATGTTACCGGACAATTTAGGAGCATTTAAATACATTGTAAAATCAAGCCCTGACGGAAAATCGGTTCATATTACTTTAGATACAGAGATTAACCAATCTATTATCGCACCTATTTATTATGAGCATTTAAAAGCGTATTTTAGCAAACTAATTGAAAAACAATCCGAACAAATAGTTTTAACTAAAGTATAATGAATATTCAAAACGCACAAAAGGAAGTAGACGAGTGGATTAAAAATCATGGGGTTCGTTATTTTAACGAGTTAACAAATATGGCACAACTAACAGAAGAAGTTGGTGAAGTTGCCCGTATTATTGCGCGTCGTTATGGTGAACAAAGCGAAAAGGAAAGCGATAAGGATAAAGATTTAGGCGAAGAATTAGCCGATGTATTATTTGTTGTTTTGTGTTTGGCTAACCAAACCGGGGTAGATTTGCAGGCGGCTTTCGATAAAAGAATGGTTAAGAAGGGAAAACGCGACCACGATAGACACCATAATAACGAAAAATTAAAGTAAATTAGCGGCTTGTTAAAAACAAACCAACTATTTATGCAAATTACTCTTCAAAAATCTGAAATAGCAAAGCAGTCGTCTATTCAAATTACAGGTTCTAAAAGTGAATCAAATAGGCTGTTGCTTTTAAAGGCCTTATATCCGCAGTTTAATCTTGAAAATATCTCAAATTCTGATGATAGTAATTTAATGACTAAAGCATTAAGTTCGTCGTCTGATGTGGTTGATATTCACCATGCAGGTACCGCTATGCGCTTTTTAACAGCCTTTTTTGCGGTTCAGGAAGGACGAGAAGTAACGCTTACCGGTTCTAAACGTATGAAGGAACGCCCAATTCAAATTTTGGTTGAGGCACTTCAGGAACTTGGAGCCGATATAGAATATGTTGAAAACAGTGGTTATCCACCTATTAAGATAAAAGGTAAAAAGCTTACTAAAAATAAAGTGTCTCTACAGGCTAATGTAAGTAGCCAGTATATTTCTGCTTTATTGTTAATCGCCTCTCGTTTAGAAAACGGATTGGAATTAAATTTAGAAGGAAAAATAACTTCGGTGCCCTACATTAATATGACCTTGAGTTTGTTAACTGAAATTGGGGTTGAAAATTCGTTTGAAGGAAATACCATTGTGGTTAAACCGGCCTCAAAAGATTTAGAACCAAAAACCTTGGTGGTAGAGTCAGATTGGTCATCGGCATCATATTATTTCAGTTTGGTAGCATTGAGTGCTGTAGGAACAGAAATTACATTATCATCTTATAAAGAAAATTCATTGCAGGGTGATTCTGCTTTAGTGGAAATTTACAGACATTTTGGTGTTGAAACGGCTTTCAATAATAATTCGGTGACATTAACAAAAACCGATAAAGACGTTTTACCATTCACTTACGATTTAACCAATGCGCCAGATATAGCACAGACCATTGCTGTAACTTGTTTTGCCTTGGGTATAAAATGCGATTTAACAGGACTTCATACACTAAAAATTAAAGAAACCGACCGTTTGGTGGCTTTAAAAACTGAAATTGAAAAGTTAGGTGGACAGGTTGAAATTACCGATGCATCACTTCATTTGGCTGAAGCTAATTCTATTAAAAGCGATGTGGCTATTGCTACATATCACGACCACAGGATGGCTATGGCCTTTGCTCCAATAGCACTTAAAACATCGGTAATTATAGAAGATGCCATGGTGGTTTCAAAGTCGTACCCGACATTTTGGGACGATTTAGAATCTATAGGTTTTAAAATAACTAAATAATAATCACCCATTTACTTGACAAGGCCTATCTGCAGATTGTATATTTGCAGCCTTCTTAGTATTGAAGTAAATTAAAAAACAATAAAAGTAAACAGATGAAATTATCAAACTTTGGTTTTAACTTACCAGATGAATTATTAGCGGAATATCCGGCAGAAAACAGAGATGAGGCACGTTTAATGGTTTTAGATAGAAAAAATCAAACCATTGAACACAAGATGTTTAAGGATATTGTTGACTATTTTGATGAAGATGATGTTTTAATTCTGAACAACACCAAAGTATTTCCAGCACGTCTTTATGGTAATAAAGAAAAAACCGGAGCTAGAATTGAAGTATTCTTATTAAGAGAGCTTAACGAAGAGCAACGTCTTTGGGATGTACTTGTAGATCCGGCTCGTAAAATTAGAATTGGTAACAAATTATATTTCGGTGATGACGATACGTTAGTGGCAGAGGTTATCGATAATACAACTTCTAGAGGTCGTACATTACGTTTCTTATATGATGGTTCTTATGCAGAATTTCGTAGAAAATTAAACGAGTTAGGGGAAACACCGCTTCCAAAATACATCAAAAGAGATGTAGAACCAGAAGATGAAGAGCGTTACCAAACAATTTACGCTAAAAATGAAGGAGCGGTTGCAGCACCAACTGCTGGTCTTCACTTCTCTAAGCACTTATTGAAGCGTTTAGAAATTAAAGGCGTAAACTTTGCAGAGGTAACTTTACACGTAGGTTTAGGTACATTTAATCCAGTTGAGGTAGAAGATTTATCGAAACACAAAATGGATAGCGAAGAGCTTAAAATTGATGAAAATGCAGTTGAAACTGTAAATAAAGGAATCCGTAATAAAAAGCGCGTTTGTGCTGTAGGTACAACGGTTATGCGTGCTATTGAGAGCTCGGTATCTTCAAATGGCGAGTTAAATGAGTTTGAAGGTTGGACCAATAAATTTATTTTCCCTCCTTACGATTTCAGTATTGCCAACTGTATGATTACTAATTTCCATACGCCAAAATCAACATTGTTAATGATGATTTCTGCATTTGCTGGTCACGATTTTATGAAAAAAGCATACGATGAAGCTGTGAAAGAAGGTTATAAGTTTTACAGTTATGGTGATGCCATGTTAATCATATAAAAATTTAAAAGCCTTGTGAAAACAAGGCTTTTTTTTGCTTCATTTTTTTCGGTATCCTTTCAGGTAAGTTTAAAATTCCTCTTTCAATCCTGAATGTAAACTCCCCAAACTTAAATTATAAGTGATATAGATTGTCTATAGATTATTAGGCTAATTAGTCTTAGTAAGTCTAATAATCTAAGCCCAAAATCATTACTTTTGCATCATCTATGGCAAATACAAAAAAAGACATACGCGCACTAACCAAAGAGCAGTTAAGAGCATTTTTCGAAAAGCAAGGTGATAAGGCATTTCGTGGTAACCAGGTTTACGAATGGTTATGGCAAAAGGCTGCTTATTCTTTCGATGATATGACCAATATTTCGAAGGAAACCCGCCAAATGCTGGAAGATAATTTTGTGATTAACAACATTAAGGTCGATACCATGCAACGTAGTAGCGATGGTACGGTTAAAAATGCGGTTCGTTTACATGATGGGTTAGTCGTGGAGTCTGTATTGATACCAACGCCAACAAGAACAACAGCTTGTGTATCTAGTCAGGTAGGCTGTAGTTTAGATTGTCGTTTTTGTGCAACAGCACGTTTAAAGCGTATGCGTAACTTAAACCCGGATGAAATTTACGATCAGGTCGTGGCGATAGATAACGAAAGTCGATTATATCATGATCGTCCCTTAAGTAATATTGTTTTTATGGGTATGGGTGAGCCGCTTATGAACTATAACAATGTGATTAAAGCCATCGATAAAATAACCTCTGATGAAGGTTTAGGCATGTCCCCAAAGCGTATTACACTATCAACTTCAGGAGTGCCAAAAATGATCAAAAAAATGGCCGATGATGAGGTGAAATTTAATTTAGCGGTATCTTTGCATTCAGCGGTAGATGAGGTGAGAACTAAGATTATGCCGTTTAATGAAACGTTTCCGCTTAACGACTTACGTGAAGCTTTAGAATATTGGTATGCTAAAACCAAACGAAGAATTACTTACGAATATGTGGTTTGGGATGGTATTAATGATGCGCAGCGTGATATTGATGCTTTTGTGAAATTCTGCAAGTACGTACCGTGTAAAGTAAATATTATAGAGTACAACCCAATTGACGATGGTGAATTCCAGCAAGCGTCGAATCAAGCATTAGAAAATTATATTTCTGGTCTTGAAAAACACAACATTGTAGTTAATGTACGTCGTAGTCGTGGTAAAGATATTGATGCCGCATGCGGACAATTAGCAAATAAAAATTAGAAATTAAATTGCTAAAACTTATATTTGAATTCTCTTAGCTTAAGCATTTGAAAATAGTAGAGCAAATAAAACAACCTATCGCCTTTGAAATGGATCTTTTCGAGCAAAAGTTTCTACTTTCAATGTCTAGTAAGGTAGCTTTATTAAATAGGATTACCACATATATCGTAAATCGAAAGGGGAAGCAAATGCGCCCTATGTTTGTGTTTTTGGTAGCTAAAATGGTGTCTAACGGCGAGGCTATAGAGCGTACGTATCGAGGAGCTTCAGTTATAGAATTGATTCATACCGCAACTTTGGTGCATGACGATGTGGTTGATGATAGTAACCGCCGTCGTGGATTCTTTTCAGTTAATGCCCTTTGGAAAAATAAAATAGCCGTTCTTATTGGCGATTATCTGCTGTCGAAAGGTTTATTGCTCAGTATCGATAATAACGATTTCGATTTACTTAAAATCATTTCTGTCGCTGTTAGAGAAATGAGTGAAGGTGAATTGCTTCAGATTGAAAAGGCTCGAAAGCTGGATATTACTGAGGATGTATATTACGAAATCATTCGACAAAAAACAGCCACATTAATAGCGGCTTGTTGTAGTTTAGGGGCAGCTTCGGTTAAGCCTGAATCAGACCATGTTGAAAAGATGCGTAAATTCGGGGAACTTATTGGTATGGCTTTTCAAATTAAGGATGATTTATTTGATTATAGCGAAGACCAGATTGGGAAACCAACAGGTATCGATATCAAAGAACAAAAAATGACATTGCCTTTAATTTATGTGCTTAACAACGCAGAAAAGAAAGATAAAAAGTGGTTAATTAACTCTATAAAAAACCATAATAAGGATAAAAAGCGTGTTAAAGAAGTTATTGCTTTTGTAAAGGCTAATGGCGGTTTAGAGTATGCGATTACTAAAATGAAGCAGTTTCAAACCGATGCTTTGAATATTCTGAACACCTATCCGGATTCTGATTATAAAAATTCATTGGAGTTAATGGTGAACTACGTTATCGAGAGAAAAAAGTAGTTTTAATTACTGCTGTTGCTGCTGTTGCTGAATACGTTCCATATGGCGTTTATAGCTGTTATTCTTTATTGATGACATTGGAGTTTCAGGTAAAATTAAATCTTCATCACTTTTAGACGTACTTACATTTACTTTTACAAACAAATCAGCATTTGCATCGCCTTTAAAGACGCCTTTAACGGGCGCACAGTCACTATAATCTCTGCCAACAGCAAGACGAACATGACAATCGTTGGCTATAGTATTGTTTGTTGGGTCGAAACCAAGCCAGCCATAAAAGGGGATGTAGGCTTCAATCCATGCATGTGTCGCACCCTCTCCACGAGTATTATCGCTATTCGGACAAATATAACCACTAACGTATCGCGCTGGAATACCACACATTCGTAAAGCTTGGAGCATGATGTTTGTAAAATCCTGACATACGCCTGCTTTTATTTTCCAAACTTCATCAATAGAGGAGTCTACTTTAGTAACTCCTTTAGTGTATTTTATAAGGTTATAAACATAGTCACATAGTTCCTGCAAAGCCTGATAAACGGTTTTATGTTTAACTTCTTTTTCATCAATAATTTGGGCTAATTCATTTGTACCACTAAATGGTTTATGAATTAGGAAATCAACAAACGGGTCGTCGTATTTTATGTTTTCTAATTCCTTCCATTGCGTTTCTGGGGCAATCGTATCTTCTGGTAATATTTTAGAGAAGGTTGTTACTTCAATGTTAGACTCAATATACAGCTCCGTAATGGCTTCGGTAATCATAAACGAACCAACAATATTTTTATAATAATCGAGGTAAGTTTGCACATGGGCATTATTCGTAATTACCAGATAATGAGAGTTGACATTCTGAAATTCATCATTAATAGGGTGTAAACGCAATTGGTTAGCCGCATCAATTACCGGATTATCATAACTATATTTTGTGACGTGTTTAATGAAATAGGTTGCCATAAATGGATGATTAATTGATTGGTGTATAGTAGACAGAATTTATATTTTCGGAAATATCACCTATATCTTGTTTTATGCCATCAACAAAGTTTTGAAGCCCTTGATCTTTTATATTTTCAATTGTCGTGTATTTGATACTACTTTCCAGTTTGCCTAAAAGAAACTGTAAATTGTTATTTCCAAGTTCGCCTGCTTCTATAAGTTCGGTGATGTGTCTGTTTAATTTATTAATGCAGTAATAAACCGATCTCGGAAAGAGTTTGTCTCTGAAAATGAGATCTACAATTTGGTCTTCATTAAATGAAGATTTATACGTTTTTAAATATTTTTGATAGCCACCTACCACCAGTAACAGGTTTCTCCAGTACAGGCCTTTTTCTAAATCATCGGTAGCTTCACTTATTTCTTTAAGTTTTAATGTCGTAAAATCTGAAATTAAAATTACCCGTTCTAAATACCGCCCAACATTCATAAAGTAATAGGCAGGCCCACGTTCCTGCATAATATCGTTGGTGCCGTAAAACATTAAATGATGTCCTAGCAGCTCTTCCAGAAGACGAATAGGGTCTTCTTCCTTAAGGCGTTGTCTTAAATTGTTATTTGTTACAAATAAGTAGTAGTTGTTGATGCATAACCACGATTCTCTTGAAATATGCTCCTGGACACTTCTGGCGTTTTCTCGGGCTCGGGTAACAATATTTATTATGGAATTATCATTACCAGTCTCGAAAATCATATAATCAATACACTCGATGGCGTCTTCGGTATAAAACTCGGTTTCGGAGGATGCGAAATTTTTAATGACCGGAGTCCATGAAAAGAGTTCGGGTGAGTCCTGATTGGCATAAAAGTTTACTTTTAACAGGGCTAGAATACCGTTACCACGTGCCATGTACCTATTCATCCAAATGAGATTATTTGCTACTCTACTTAACATATATTCGTTCTTCTTTTTAAATTATTTTAAAACCCATGTGTCTTTACTACCGCCACCTTGAGAACTATTAACCACCAACGAGCCCTTTTTAAGAGCAACCCTGGTTAAGCCTCCCGGACAAATGTCGACACCGTCTACACCACTTAAAGCAAAAGGTCTGAGGTCTATGCATCGTGGTGATAATTTGCCATCAATAAAGCAAGGCGCCGTAGATAGTTTTAAAATGGGTTGCGCTATAAATCCATCGGGTTTCTTTTTTACGGTATCCAGATAATCTTTTATTTCTTCATCACTGGCTTCATGCCCCATAAGCATACCATAGCCACCACTTCCGTCGGTCTTTTTAATAACCATTTCCCTAATGTGCTGGGTAACATATTCTAGCTCGTCAGGTTTACTAAGCTGATAGGTTTTAATATTTTTCAAAATAGGCTCTTCGCCTAAATAATACCGAATCATGTCTGGGACATAAATATAGATAGCTTTGTCATCGGCTATTCCCGTACCCGGAGCATTTACAATTATTACATTTCCTTTACGGTATGCCGCCATGATACCTGCTACACCTAAGATGCTTTCTGCTTTAAACTCTAATGGATCCAAGTAGTCATCATCGACACGACGATAAATAACATCAACTTGTTTCAGGCCATTTGTTGTTTTCATATACACAAAATGGTCTTTGACTACGAGGTCGTTTCCTTCTACAAGTTCAATCCCCATAAGTCTGGCCAATGTGGTATGCTCGTAGTACGCCGAATTGTATATACCTGGAGTTAATAATACTACGTTAGGATTAACGATAGGAGAAAGTTCTTTTAGTTTTCGGTATAAAAAGTTAGGGTAATTTGATACGGATCGTACGCCGTTTTTAGGTAATATGCCAGGGAAAAGACGTTTGGAAATTTCTCTGTTTTCAAGCATGTAACTCACTCCAGAAGGTGTTCTTAAATTATCTTCAAGAACATAAAACTCGCCATCTTCATTGCGAATTAAATCGACTCCCGAAATATGTACATAAATATCGTGCGGTACATTAACCCCCTTCATTTCCCTTAAGAAGTATGGGCAGGAGAAAATTAATTCACCAGGAATAATACCATCTTTAATAATAAATTGTTCATGGTAAATATCTTTTATGAACAAGTTTAGGGCTTTAAGCCGTTGTTTAATACCGCGTTCTATTTTATCCCATTCTTCGGCGGTTATAATTCTCGGAACAATATCGAATGGGAATATTTTTTCAATGCCTTCATTGTTATTATATACGGTAAAAGTGACCCCTTGACTCATAAATAACTGTTTGGCTAGTTCTTCTTTGGTTGATAGTTTTTCAGGTGAGGTGTTTTTTAGGTATTCAACAAATTGTTCGTATTGAACTCTAAACTCAGCATTGTCGTTGTACATTTCATCCCAGGTGTTGGGTAACTTATCATAGGAAGAAAATAGATTGTTCTTGTTCATAAATTAATAAGTATGTACTTAAATATACTTAAAAATTGAAGAATAGACAGCGAATTAAAGTTATATGTAAATTAAACTTAGCGTTTATTCGTATTTGTTAAAAATATTTCTAAAAATATATGTGCTTCATAATTTGTCTATAATTAAATTGTATACTCATCAATCGGTTGCCATTTAATTTGGTTTGCTTTTGGGGTAATTAAATTGTGTTTTTATAGATTGTATGTTAAAAGATGTAGAAAATTAAGATTAAATTAATGTTAGGTGTAAATTAAATTGCTGAAAAGTAGTGGTTTGTTTAATTTTTCAAAAAAATATAAGAACGCAGGCAACCATTATATTAAAATTCTCGTCTATTTAAATAGAAGACCAAATGAACAGATTATTGAAAGTTATTCAACTTCATAAGAACGAGTCGACACTCATAAAGCGAGCGGTAAAAAATAACCGAGAGGCGCAACACACCTTGTTTGAAAGTCATGCGCCTAAAATGTTAAGTGTTTGCCGATATTATATAAAAGATGTGTATCAGGCTGAGGAAGTGATGATGAATGGATTTTTTAAAGTCTTTACGAATTTAAAAAGCTTTAGGAGCGACGGAAGTTTTGAAGGTTGGGTTAGACGAATCATGGTTAGAGAATGTATAAGTTATTTAAGGCAACAAAAAAATATTGAATTTCCGGTTGAAGAGGTGGACTTTAAAAATGAGTTTACTAATAATATAGAAACCGAAATTGAGGTAGAAGAGATACAACAACTTATTGACGAATTGCCTGAAGGTTATAAAATAGTATTTGTAATGTATGCGATACAGGGGTATAAACATCAGGAGATTGCAACCATGTTAAACATTGCCGAGAGTACATCTAAGTCGCAGTTATTTAAAGCTAGAAAGCTTTTACAGGAAAAAATTAAGAATAGAAACACAACAAGCTATGGCACGAACTGATTTTGAAAAGCATATAAAGGAAAAGCTTGAAGATAGAAAAATACATCCTTCAAGAGAGGCATGGAATACACTTGCAGAACGATTAGATGCCAATGAAAAAAAGTCAAATAATAAAGGGTATTGGTGGCTAGGCATTGCTGCCAGTTTTATAGGGATCTTGTTTTTGGTAACCTTATTTATTAAAACTGAAGATGCAGAACCAGTAATTGTTGATAACCCGAAGGAAATTAAACAAGACGACCCGGTCGAGGTTATTGCTTATGAGGATGATACTTTGAAGATTGAAGAACATCACTCTAACAAAACACTTCAGGAGTCTGTGCTTAAAAAGCAAAATGAAATTATACCTAAACAAGAGGAGCCTGTAATTATAGCTAAAGAAGAATCGGTAACTCCGGAAGATCTGCAAAAAGTAAATCGCCAACTTAAAAAGGAGTTAAGTTTTGAAGACCAGAAAGTAGAAGAAGTTGTTGCTAAGGTTAACGATTTAATGACTCAGAATAAAAACGTCACCGAAGATGAAATTGAAGCTTTGCTAATTGAGGCGCAACGTAGTATTAATAAGGAGATAATTATCAATCAGTCTACTGGAATTGTTGATGCCGATTTACTACTTCAGGATGTAGAAACCGAATTAGATCAATCGTTTAGAAGTAAAGTGTTTGAGGCTATTAAAACCAGTTTCGGTACGGTGAAAACAGCCGTTGCACAGCGTAATCAATAAAATCATCATTCAAAATCAATTATACAAATCAATGCCCGTTTAGGGATCAAAAAACGAACAGTTATGCAAACCATTACTAAAATCTTAGTGCTTACAGCACTGTGTTTAAGTGTGCAATTCATCAATGCACAGGACACAATTCAAAATGTGAATAACAAAGAGAAAATAGAACTTTTATTAAAGGAAAAGGAGGTTGTTCAAAGTCAGGAACGTGACATGCTTAAACAAGAAGTGGAGGCAATAAATGTTAGGCTTGAAAAAGGCGAATTGACCAATTTGGAAGCCGATATATTAAAGAAAGAGGCTGCTAAAAAGCGTGCTTTAAATATCGAAAATCGCGTAGCTATCGTCGATAATAAAATAGAACTTCTTAAACGTAATGAAGACGATTATGATATTGAGAAGGGAGATGAAAACATTATAATTCGTATTGGAACCGGCGATGAGACTAGCGAAAGTATTGTGTTTGTTGGTGATAAAGAAGATGACAAACCACGAAAATACGACAGACGTACAACAAGCGATTTTGTTTTAGCATTTGGTTTTAACAATGCTATAATAGAAGGCGAGAAGTTAGACGATTCGCCTTATAAATTTGGAGGGTCGCGTTTTTTCGAAATGGGTTGGGCCTGGAAAACCAGAGTATTTAAAGAATCTAATTTTATGAGATTAAAGTACGGATGGTCGTTGCAAATTAACGGATTAAAAGCTGCCGATAATCAATATTTTGTTCAGGATGGAGATCAAACATTTTTAGAACCTTTTCCTTATGATCTTAAAAAAGCAAAATTATCGGTTTCTAATCTAGTGTTTCCTGTTCATTTTGAGTTTGGGCCATCTAAAAAAATAGAACGCGAAAATTACTTTAGGTACTCCACTAAAAATCAGTTTAAAATAGGTCTTGGGGGTTATGGCGGATTTAACGTAGGAACGCGACAAAAGCTTAAATATACAGCCGATGGAGAACGTTCTAAAGAAAAACAAAAACGCAGTTTTAATACCAGTAACTTGGTTTACGGATTAAGTGGCTACTTGGCTATCGACGATGTAGCTTTGTATGTGAAATATGATTTATCTCCGCTGTTTAAAGATCAGGATATCAGACAAAATAATATTTCTGTTGGACTTCGGTTCGATGTCGATTAATTAATAAAAAAAGCGACACTTAACGTGTCGCTTTTTTTATTGTATTGAATGTTTAAAGCCTTTAAATAAAAGCCAGATGGCAAGAGACATTTCTCCAACAATACTCGGTGTAGCAACCAACGTAAGGAAAACCGAACTGTATTTTTCGTAATCAGCTAATAAAAAATGAGCGCAAGTATCAATCATATACATTAAACCAGCTAATATGAGAAAGAGAGTAATGAACTTAGGTGTCTTAATGATGCGTCCTAAAAGGATGAGGTGAATTCCAAAAAAGAAAAGTCCGATTAGCCAGATGGTATTAAATGTATTGATGTAATTTAGAACATCAGTATCATTTGTAGCTTTTAAAGTTAGGGGCAAAGTAAAAATGGCAACCCCCATAATTGCAGCATGCATCATTCTAAAATAGGTGCTTAAAGTTGATAAATAGTGAGTTTTATATAAAAGGTAAAGTGCCCATGCTACAACAACATCAAACACAACAGTTATTAAAAAGGCTATTATTCCTAATCTAATCATGAAGTCGTTATTCGTAACAGTTTCTAATGGGGTTTTTAATATGGTTTCTATAACGTAAAAATTTGCAAAGATGGCAGCAAAGAAGATGATAAAATAGCTAAAGCCTGCGATTATAGATAATTTTCTGCGGTTCATGTCTTTTGGTATTGTAATAAGTTTAATCAGTTGACGAGCATGATGTTAAATTGTTACATCTACAAGATAATGTTGATTTGTCTCGGTAGAAAATTAATTTTGTTTGAATTTTTAGTATTTTGGAGTTTAAGTATGTTATTCATGTTTATTTTTGTATCTCGAATTAAAATTTATTATTTAGTCTTTTTCAATTAAAAACCAAACCATTTGATTTCTCCCGCTTCTATAGATTTAGTTTTTGAAACCGCTCGTGTAGAGGAGGTTATTGGCGATTTTGTTCAGCTTAAAAAAGCAGGAAGTAACTTTAAAGGGTTAAGTCCGTTTAGTGACGAGCGTTCGCCAAGTTTTATGGTTTCGCCTGTTAAACAAATCTGGAAAGATTTCTCAACTGGAAAGGGTGGTACCGTAGTGTCGTTTCTAATGGAACACGAGCACTTTACGTATCCAGAGGCCATAAAGTATTTGGCAAAAAAGTACAATATTGAAATAGAGGAAACCGAACAAAGTAACGAGCAAAAGGAAAAGGCTAATGAGCGCGAAAGTTTGTACTTGGTAAGTGAATTTGCCAGTTCGTATTTTCAAAACATACTTCATAAAACTGATCAGGGAAAAGCCATTGGTTTAAGTTATTTTAAAGAACGTGGCTTTACCGAAGAAACCATTAAACGATTTGATTTAGGGTATTCGCTTGATGAGTGGCAGGCCTTTACAGACGAAGCTTTAAAAAAGGGATATAATATAGATTATCTTGAAAAAACCGGATTAACCATTGTAAAAGACGAGAAGCGATTCGATCGTTTTAAAGGGCGTGTCATGTTCCCTATAAAAAGTATGAGTGGTCGCGTACTCGGTTTTGGTGGTCGTATTTTAATAAATGATAAAAAGGCAGCAAAGTACCTGAATTCACCTGAAAGTGATATTTACCATAAAAGTAATGTGCTTTATGGTATTTACGATGCGAAGCAAAGTATAGCAAAAGAAGATAATTGTTATTTAGTAGAAGGCTATACCGATGTGATTCAGTTTTACCAAACAGGGGTGACTAATGTAGTGTCTTCATCGGGAACAGCTTTAACCTCAGAGCAGATACGATTAATAAACCGCTTAACTAAAAATATAACCGTCCTTTTTGACGGTGATGCAGCGGGTATGCGGGCATCACTTCGCGGTATCGATTTAATTTTAGAGCAAGGTATGAATGTAAAGGTTTGTTCGTTCCCCGAAGGCGAAGATCCTGATAGTTTTGCCAGACAAAATACTTTGGAAGAGTTAACCGAATATTTAAGCCAAAATTCGAAAGATTTTATTCAGTTTAAAGCCTCGATTCTTTTTGAGGAATCAAAAAACGATCCGATAAAAAAAGCTGAAACGGTACGCGATATTGTAAACAGTATTTCAAAAATTCCAGATCAGATTAAAAAGGAAATTTATATTCAGGAGTGTGCGCGCATTATGGATATAAGTGAAGATGTGCTTTTTAGTACCTTGGCTCAAATCAATAATAAAGATGTTAAGGATAATAAAAAGCAGGGTGGCGATTATAAAGCATTCGATGTTATTAAAAATCAACAGCAGCCGGCAGCAGTAAAAAAAGTTGATGTTCAGTATTTATTAGAGCGAAAAATTATAGAAATTTTATTGCTTTACGGAAGTAAATCAGAAGAGTTTGAAGATTTGGTTTTAAAGGAAAATGATAAGGGCGAATTGGAATTGGAGCCTGTTATTCATACCGCTCGGGTATTTGAAAAAATTTATTTAGACTTACAGGATGATGAAATGCAGTTTGGTAATCCGCAGTTTAAAACCATTTACTATACGCTCATTGAAGCTTTGAATCAGAATGAAAATTTTGAATTGAGGAGTTTCATTAATTCCGTAGACCCGGATATGGGGTATGAGATTTCTAATATTTTAATGGAGGATGAACGCTACTCACTAGATAACTGGCAACGCATGGATATTTTTCCAAAAGAAAAACAGCACAGCGTTGCGCAATTAGTTAGTGAAACTATACTTAACCTCCGTTGTTTTTTAATCGACCAAAAAGTCAAGGAATTTCAACAAGAAACATTGTCAAATAAAGCTGATGTAAATCGAAATGTACTTGAAGAAGTCAAAGACTATTCTGGTTTAAAAATGTTATTGTCTAGAAAATTAAATCGTGTTTTATAACAACGATTCTTTAAGCTTGGCTTGATTTACTAGATCAACCAAATTAGTAACTTTTAATTTACGCATTAAACGCGCTTTATAAGTACTAACGGTTTTTTCGTTAATGTCAAGCTCCTTAGAAATTTCTTTATTCTTTTTACCGATGGTTAGAAGTTTTAAAACTTCGGCTTCTCTTGTAGAAAGTTTTTTATAGAAAGATCCAGATTTATTTGCTCGGCTTCCAAATGCTAACTGTTGTGTTAATTCGTTGCTTAAATAAATACCGCCTTCAGCTACTTTTAGGATGGCTTCGTTTATTGTAATAACGTTTACAGATTTGTGTAAATACCCGTTAGCGCCGGCTTTAATGGCGTTAATGGCATATACTTCTTCTGGTTCACCACTAAAAATAAGGGTTTTTACGTCTGGATAATCTTTTTTAAGATAACGTAAAATTGTTAAACCGTTTAATTTTGGAAGATCTGCTTCTGTTAAAAGGATGTCTACAGGATTATTTTTGATGAATTCCATCACGGCTTCGCCGTTGTCTACACTTCCTACAATTTTAATGTTGGAAGATGCAGAAAATAGAACCTCAAGCCCTTTCCTGGTAATAGGGTGATTGTCTGCTATTAATACTTTTACCATAATTTTAAAGCTTTATTATAATTAGTTAGAGAGGTTATTATAATTGAGAGAATAAGCTTATTACAAAAGTAGGGAAATTTTATGTGATTTGCAATAATTAAAGCAAATTGTTTGGAATTTCGCAAACAGGTATAGGAATCATCTTATGTTTGTTAGCCATGTTAAGGCGTTTGTAGATTTTAAATACCTCTTGTTCTCGTCCTGAAAAGTCCTCGTAGGTCTTACCTTCGGCGTCCATTTCCATAGCCCATTCCAATTCTGGATAAGACGCTCCTATTTGGTCTTCGTCGGTACGGTCGTCGCCCCACAGACCATCGGTTGGAGCTGCATCAATAATCTCTTGATTGACACCTAAAAATTTGGCAATTTCGTAAACCTGAGTTTTATATAAATCGGCAATCGGACTTAAATCAACACCTCCATCTCCGTATTTGGTGTAAAAACCAACACCAAAATCCTCAACCTTGTTTCCGGTTCCTGCTACTAATAATTTATCTAAAGCCGCAAAGTAGTACAACGATGTCATACGTAAACGCGCTCTGGTATTCGCAAGAGACATAAAGCGCTCCTCTTCGTTTTCTACAGGAGGTAAGGAAGCAATCAGGCTATCAAACACAGGAGTTAGGTTGACCTGTGTCATCGTTACCTCTTTAAAATTTGCTTGTAACCATTCAATATGATTTAACGCGCGACTCACTTGGTTTGGAGCCTGATGAATAGGCATTTCTAAACATAAAAGCGGTAAACCTGTTTTGGCACAAAGGGTAGAGGTCACAGCAGAATCAATTCCGCCAGAGACACCAATTACAAAACCTTTTACGCCTGCTTTGGTGGCGTAACTTTTTAGCCAATCAACTATGTAATCTACAACTTTTTCTGTTTGCATATTAAATGAATTTAATTCTAAGAATAGTACCTTTGTAAACAAAAATAAACGAATCGACCAATTAATAAAAATTTATAGCGTTTAAGTTTTATATGAAACAGGGATTATTGTTTTTAATTTTTTTAGTGAGTGTTTTTTCCTGTCAAAAGGAAAACAAATTAGAGAACGAAATTGCAAAGATTAATATTGATGCTAAAATAGAACGTTTCGATACTTTGTTTGCAGGAGTGAATGTTTCAAAATTAAACGATTTAAAAAAGGCATACCCTTTTATGTTTAATGAAAAGTTTACCGATTCGTTTTGGTTAGCTAAAGTGTCTGACACTTTGCAGCAACAATTGTTTGCGGAAGTTGATAAAACCTTCAGTAATTTTTCTTCTACAGAATTAGAAATTGAATCACTTTTCAATCATTTAAAATATTATTTTCCTGAATTTCATGTGCCAAGAATCATTACAATAACCAGTGATGTCGATTACAGAAATCGTGTTATTGTTACCGATACGATTGATATTGTGGCTTTAGATAATTACCTGGGAGCAGATCATGAGTTTTATCAAAGTATTCCGGTGTATTTAAGTGAAGGCTTTAAAAAGGAAAATATTGTTATCGATTTAGCGGGCGAATACGCCAAGAAATATATCCATCCTGTTAGCCATAGAACGTTTTTAGATGAGATGATTTACTTCGGAAAGCAATTGTATTTTAAAGATATTATGGTGCCTTTTAAAACTGAAGCATCAAGAATTGGATATACAGAAGCAGAGCTAGAATGGGCACAAGTTAACGAAAGTGAAATTTGGCGCCATTTTGTAGAGCATGAAATGTTGTTTAGCACTGACTCCAAGTTATCAGGAAGATTTATAGCTGAAGCGCCGTTTTCTAAATTTTATTTAGAAGGTATCGATTCAGAATCACCTGGGCAACTGGGACAATATATAGGATGGCAGATTGTTAGAGCATATATGGAGCATAATGAAGTGTCTTTAAAAGATATGCTGATAACAAATGCCGATGAAATTTTTAATAATTCAAAGTTTAAACCAAGAAAATAAATGTCTAAAAATCATACTTCAAAAATAGAACTTCAAGTCGAGCTTGATGAAAATAGAGTGCCTGAGAAATTACATTGGACAGCCCAAGATGGTGGAATAACCAACGAAGAGGCTAAAGCGATGTTGCTTTCGGTTTGGGATTCTAATGCACAGGAAACCTTACGCATCGACCTATGGACCAAAGATATGCCTGTAGATGAAATGAAAGTGTTTTTTCATCAAACGTTAGTGGCCATGAGCGATACCTTTAATCGTGCGACTCAAGATGAAAAAATGACAGCTACGATGAAAGATTTCTGCGACTATTTTGCTGAAAAATTAGAAATTAAAAAGCAATAAGATTTATTGAGCGGTGTCTTGTATTTCTTTCTGTAAATGATCGAGGTATAAGATGCCGTTTAAATGATCTATTTCATGCTGAAAAATCGCTGAAGTAAAGCCTTCAACAGTTTCGGTTTTATGTTTAGCATCCATCGTGTCGTAAGCAATTTTTATACTGAAGGCTCTAGTGCTTAAGGTGTCGCTTCTTCCGGGGATTGATAAACATCCTTCTTTACAAACCTGTTTCTTTTTAGAGTATTCTTTTATAACAGGATTTAGGTAAACTTCAAAAGCTAAGTCTTCTTTATCAAAGCGCTGTACCCAGATAATATTTTTTAATATACCTACTTGAGGAGCGGCAATGCCAACTCCCATAGATATACTGTCTCTAACCGTAGCATACAAACGTTTTACGAAATGTTGCAAAACAACATCGTCTGGATTGGCTTTTATTTTTGAACTTTTGGTACGAAGTAATAAAGAGTCTTTTTTATCGGTAATTTTAAAAACGCGCATGGGAGCTAAAGAGTCCGATGCCATAATTAAATCAATTTGTTCAGAAGAAAACCCGTGTCTTAAAAGGTTTTTTGGTCCGTGACAAGAGGACATCATCAGAACTATTCCGAAAAAAAGAATACGATATATTTTCATCTATTTTGAATTTTAGCCAAGAGATTGCTGTTACTTTTATTTCGAGTTATCAGCGAATAAAGCCTTTAGTTTGCCAAATACCCATTATGGGTTTTCATAAAATTATGATTGATATAAGCCAATTTTCGGCTACCACTCATTGATTCTGTTTGAATCTAATTTTATAAAGATAAATATTAAAATGGTAAATGCCCAAAGCCCTGAACCTCCGTAGCTAAATAAGGGTAGAGGAATACCAATGGTTGGGATTAAGCCCATAACCATACCAATATTTATAAAGAAGTGGACAAAAATAATAGCCGCTACACTGTAACCATAAACGCGACTAAACTGCGATTTTTGTAATTCTGCTAAATGTAGAATCCGTAATAATAATAGAACAAATACAATAACAACTAATGAACTTCCTAAGAAGCCCCATTCTTCACCAACCGTACTAAAGATATAATCGGTGTGTTGTTCGGGAACAAATTTACCTGTGGTTCGTGTGCCTTCCATAAACCCTCGTCCTGTAAAACCTCCAGAGCCAATAGCTTTTTCAGATTCGTTTAGGTTGTAGGCAAAGGTTTTTTTCATTCGCTCTAGTTTTTCAGGGTCTTTTTCTAAGCGTAGCCATAAACTAATACGGTCTTTTTGGTGTGGCTGAAGTACCGAATTGTAAAAGAATTTTATTCCGAAAGAGACGCCTGCAGACAAAAGAAAAGCCAAAATAAAAACCAATAGGTTTGATTTTCTTCTGTTAAAGAAATAGTATCCAAAGATTAAAATACCTGAAATAAACGTGGTTATTAAACCGCCAAATTTTAGGGATAAAATAGAAAGTATAATGAGTGAAATACCAATGTTTAAATAAAATTTAGGTAAACCCTCTCTGTATAAGACGAAGAAAAAGGCACCGTATACAATGGTACTTCCCGTGTCGTTTTGAAGTAAAACCAGAACTGCAGGAATAATAATTATTATAAAAACCTGTATCTGATCCTTAAAGGTCTTTATATTGGTGTTTAGGTCACTAACATATTTAGCAACAGCCAGGGCTGTAGCAGTTTTAGCAAACTCACTGGGTTGTATGGTCATGCCCCCAATACCGTACCAGGAGGTTGCTCCATTTACATTTTTACCAAATACAAACAATCCCATGAGGGAGAGCATCGAAATAATATAAATAACACTCGAAAACCGTTCATAAAACTTCGCGTCAATAGCAAGGAGCAGAACGATAAGAGCAAATGTTAAGAAAATAAAGATTAGTTGCTTGCCATAAGGTTGTGAGAAATCAAAATAATTAATCTCGTCTCCAATATGAGAAGCCGAGATAATATTAATCCAACCAAAGCCTGCTAATAGTAGAAAAAGAATAATAGTAATCCAGTCAAATTTAAAATGTCTGTTCGTGTTTCTAACCATTAATGTTTTGGTTGTTAAGTTTGGCTAATTCTTCTTTAAGTTCTTTGTATTCTTCTGGAGATACTTGCTCTAGTGTGGTATTTCGGTTAATGCCAAAAGGTTCTCCTGAATAAGGTTTTTCATATTCGTGTTCTAACGTATGTCGTAACAACCAGTCTTCTAAATCGGTACGGGTAATTTCACCTTTTAGATGTTTTTCTATAAGTAAACTGGCTACTCGTCCTGCAAAACGACTTCCCCAGTACCCATTTTCAACAAAAACGGCCAAAGCAATTTTAGGATTGTCTTTAGGTGCAAAGGCCACGAAAATGGAATGGTCGGTAAGTTGTGTTCTTGTGCTATCTATTGTTGTGAAATTTTCTACCGTACCTGTTTTTCCACAAATCTCAATATCCGGAACTTGTAAAGCAGAGGCTGTACCTTGTTTGTAAACTTGTAGCATACCTTCTATAACCGGTTCAAAATTTTCCTTGTCAATTGTGGTATGTTTAGGTGTTGTATACTTTTCCGGAATGTCTTGACCTTCAATTTCTTTAATGATATGTGGTGTATAAAAATAACCTCTATTCGCTATAGCTGCTATCATATTTGCTAATTGAATAGGGGTTGTGGCAACCTCTCCCTGACCAATAGCATTCGATATGGTATAAGTAGAATAAAAGGTATTTGGGTATACGTATTTGTAGTAATCACGATCCGGAATTCTACCTTTTTGACCAATTTGTAAGTCGTACCCCAAAAAGTTACCTAAACCAAAACTTTTGGCATGGGAACTCCATTTATCAATACCCTCGGAGGCATTTCCGTTTTTATCTAATATTTTTCTATAAGCCGTTGCAAAGTAAGCATTGCAAGAGTGCATAATGCCGCCAACCATGTTATTTCTGGTGCCATAAGCACAGTGACATCCCATAACGCGCCCACCATAATGATAGCCTCCATTACAGGTTACAATTTCATTTGGGGTCATTACGCCTTCCTGAAGTGCTATTAAGGCATTCATTAATTTAAAAGGAGAACCAGGTTCGTAAACCCCTTGCAAGCTTCGATTAAAAAGGGGCTTGGCAATGGAGTCTCTAAATAATTTGGTGAAATTTTTAGAACGTTCTCGCCCAACCAGTAAATTCGGATCGAAGGAAGGAGCAGCAATCATAGCCAAAATCTCTCCGGACGATGGTTCTAATGCAACGATACCACCGCGTTTATTACGCATTAATAATTCGCCATAGGCTTGTAATTCGGCATCAATGGTAATGGTAATGTCTTTGCCTTGTACAGGAATGGTGTCGTAGATGCCATCTTTGTAAGGGCCGATGTTTCTATTAAATCGGTCTTTCTGAATAAATTTTATGCCTTTTACACCACGCAGAATTTCTTCATAAGAGGCTTCGACACCTTCTCTACCAATTAAATCTCCGGATTTATAATATGGGTCATTTTCCATATCACGATTCCTTACTTCACTAATGCTACCTAAAACATTAGCTCCAATAGAGGTCTGATAATGTCTTAACGAACGTTTTTGGATATAAAACCCTTCAAACTTTCGCATCTTTTCCTGTAAAACCGCATAATCGGCCTTTGATAATTGAGGAATGAATACGTATGGTAACCTCGGGGAATAATTATAGGCTTCTTTGTATTTTTCTTTAAAGCGTTCTTTGTCTATTTTTAAAAGCGAACAAAACTCTAAGGTATCTAGTGGTTTTACTTCACGAGGAATCACCATCACATCGTAGGATGGCTGGTTTGATACTAATAGTTCGCCATTACGGTCGAAAACAAAACCGCGCTTCGGATAATCGTAAACTTTTCTAATGGCATTGTCTTCAAATAAATTGTTACTATTTGGATTGTAGATTTGAAGATAAAAGAGCCTAGAAATAAACAATAATCCTGCTAGAACTATAACAATGTAAAGCAAAAATTGTCTCATCTATTTTTTTCTACTAAAAATAATGGTTGCCAGAATACATAATAAAATAGTAAATATACTAGAGAATAACGTTTTCTGAAGCACTAAAATTATTTTTGAAGCATTAAATATTTCTAAAGAAAACAATACAAAATGATGTACTAAAGTTAATATGGAAATATAAGTGAATTTCGATCCGAATTCTACATTATCAAATTTAATGGTTTGGTGTTCGTACATCATTCCGAACGAGAACTTCAAAATTAATGGTCTTGCATAAGCTATAAACACACTGGCCGCTGCATGAATACCACCTGAATCCTGAAATAAATCAACCGTAAGTCCTATTAAAAAACTCAAAAAGATGATTAACATGCGATTGTTTTTTACAGGAAATAGTAAGATGAATAAAATGTAAGGATACGGATTAATGTAGCCTAAAAAATTAATATGGTTACATATAAGTACCTGTACCAATACTAAAATAACAAAGCGGGCGATATTTGAGTAAGCGGCATTATTCATTGGTTCTTCCGCTTAATAAGTTTTTAATTTCAGATTTGTTGGTATTTTCTATAATATAAACATGCTCAAGATTGGTCATGTCGTTAAAAAGCTTCACGTTAATTTCATAGAAATTCTCGGCATTGTCAAGTTTAAAATTAGCAACAACGCCAACAGGAATTCCTTTTGGGAAAATAGAAGACATGCCAGTTGTTACAATCGTATCGCCTTTGGCTACCGGAGCAATTTTTTGAATATCGATAAGTTGTGCAAATTCCGGATCCTTGCCATTCCAGGTTAGGGAACCGTAATGATTCGTTTTCTTTAATTGCGCACTAATTTTAATTGTGCTATTTAATACAGAAATAACGGTGGCGTAATTTCGACTTGTTTTATTAATAACACCAATAATACCTTTTGAAGAAATAACTCCGAAATCTTCTTGAATACTATCTTTGAACCCTTTATTTATTAAAAGCACATTGTCGGTAGCCGAGTAATTGTTTTTTATAATATTAGCAGTTCTAAACTTGTAAATATGGTTAACGCCAAGGGTGTCTAAAAATACAGAGTCCTGTTTTGTATTCGAATTGTAAAGTAAGTTTTTTAGACGATTGTTTTCTTCAGCTAATATCTCATTTTGAGATTTTAAATTGAAATAGCCGTTAATGTTGCTTACAGAATTGTAAACACCACCTGTTAAAAAGTTTGCTGAATTTATAAACTTACTCTTGTGATACGAATGCGACTGAATTGTAAAAAAAAGAGAAATACCAAACAGCAACAAGAACAACAAGAAGTTTTTGTTTCTTATTATGAAATTAATAATCTGTTGCATGTTTTATCCGCCTATTTTATCAATACACTTTTGTATTTAGGTAAATTTTTAAGTGTAATCCCTGTACCTCTAACTACGGCTCTTAATGGATCTTCGGCGATATAAACTGGTAAATCTGTTTTTTGAGATAAACGCTTATCTAAACCTCTTAACATCGAACCACCACCGGCAAGATAAATACCTGTGTTGTAAATATCGGCAGCTAATTCTGGAGGGGTTTGGGATAAGGTTTCCATAACCGCATCTTCAATTCGTAAAATAGATTTGTCTAAAGCCTTAGCGATTTCACGGTGCGAGATTGAAACTTGTTTTGGTTTTCCTGTTAATAAATCGCGACCTTGAACGCTCATATCTTCTGGAGGCAACTCTAAATCTTCGGTTGCAGCACCTATTTGAATTTTAATTTTTTCGGCAGTACGTTCACCAACATATAAGTTGTGTTGCGTACGCATGTAGTAAACAATATCGTTTGTAAATACGTCTCCTGCAATTTTAACCGATTTGTCACATACAATACCTCCTAAAGCGATTACAGCGATTTCGGTAGTACCACCACCTATATCAACAATCATATTACCTTTAGGTTGCATAATATCTACACCAATACCAATTGCCGCAGCCATTGGCTCGTGTATTAAGTAAACCTCTTTACCATTTACACGTTCGGCACTTTCTTTTACCGCACGCATTTCAACCTCAGTAATACCTGAAGGAATACAAACTACCATACGTAATGCAGGCGTAAAAAACTTCTTTTTTAATGCCGGTATGTTTTTAATGAACATACTAATCATTTGCTCAGAAGCATCGAAATCTGCAATAACCCCGTCTTTTAACGGACGAATGGTTTTAATATTCTCATGGGTTTTTCCTTGCATTAAACTGGCTTCCTGTCCGACGGCAATAATTTTTCCAGATACTCTATCACGAGCAACGATAGAAGGTGCATCAACAACAACTTTGTCGTTGTGAATAATTAATGTGTTGGCAGTACCTAAATCTATTGCGATTTCTTCGGTTAGGAAGTCAAAAAATCCCATGGGCAATTAAATAATTTTTGAGGTTTAAAACGTTTCTCGTAAATGTAGTAAAAGTTAATAAATATATTAAGGTTTAAATGCCTACAAATTTTAATAAATTCGTACTTAGTTTAGTTATACGAGATTTATTAAGCCTTAGACTATTTAAACCTTAATATTTATGTGTTTTTTAGTGTTTAAAGTGACGTGTTCCTGTAAATACCATGGCCACATCGTTATCGTTACAGTAATCGATGCTTAATTGGTCTTTAATAGAACCTCCTGGTTGAATAACCGCTTTAATACCTGCTTTGTTTGCAATCTCTACACAGTCAGGGAATGGGAAGAATGCATCACTTGCCATTACTGCACCATTTAAATCGAAGTTGAATGAGTTTGCTTTGTGAATTGCTTGCTCTAAAGCATCAACACGACTTGTTTGCCCAGTTCCACCAGCGCATAATTGTTTGTTTTTAACTAAGATGATGGTGTTCGACTTGGTGTGTTTACAAATTTTTGAAGCAAAGATTAAATCTTCTAACTCTGCTTCTGAAGGCTTATTGTTTGTAACATAAGTCAATCCTTCAATTGTATCTGTTACGCTATTTCTATCTTGAACAAGAATACCGTTTAAACAACTTCTAACATTAGTTTGCGGTAATTCTACATCGTTAAGCACAAGAATGATTCTGTTCTTTTTGCTTTTTAAAATCTCTACAGCTTCATCATCGAAGGCTGGAGCGATAACTACTTCACAGAATAAGCTGTTAATTTCTTCAGCAGTTGCTTTATCGATAGTTGTGTTACTGATTAAAACACCACCAAAAGCAGAAACAGGATCTCCAGCTAAGGCATCAACATAAGCCTGGTGAATGGTTTCACTTTGTGCAAAACCACAAGCGTTGTTGTGTTTTAAGATAGCGAAAGTAGGCGCTTCACCTTTAAATTCGTTAATTAAGTTAACGGCTGCATCAACATCTAAAAGGTTGTTATAGCTTAATTCTTTTCCGTTAAGTTTGGTAAACATCGCATCGAAATCGCCGAAGAACGATCCTTTTTGGTGTGGGTTTTCTCCGTAACGTAATGCCTTACCGTTGGTTTCGCTAATTTTTAAAACCACCTCTTCTTGGTTTTGGTTGAAGTAGTTGAAAATAGCAGAATCATAGTGAGATGATACGTTAAATGCTTTAGTAGCAAAACGTTTTCTGTCTTCTAATGAAATACTTCCGTTGTTTTTAGAAATGATTTCTAAGAAATCCGCATAATCATCAACAGAAGCTACACAGGTAACATCTGCAAAGTTTTTAGCAGCAGCACGAATTAACGAAATACCACCTATATCAATTTTTTCAATAATGTCTTGTTCGCTAGCGCCTGAAGCAACTGTTTTTTCAAACGGATATAAATCAACAATAACGACATCGATTTGAGGGATTTCGAAATCCGCCAATTCTTTAACGTCACTTTCATTATTTTGTCTGTTTAAAATACCACCAAATACTTTTGGGTGTAAGGTTTTAACTCGACCACCAAGAATAGATGGGTAAGATGTAATTTCTTCAACAGGAACGACATCGATACCTAAGTCGTTAATGAATGTTTGAGTTCCTCCAGTAGAGTAGATGGTTACACCTTGTTCGTTTAGTTTTTTTACGATTGGCTCTAAACCGTCTTTACTAAATACTGAAATTAATGCTGATTTTACTGTTTTTTCGTTGCTCATTGTTCTAAACTAGTTATAAAGTGCAAAAGTAGTTATTTTTTGCTCAAAAACAGACTTAGAAATGTCGAAAAAACACGGATAATTTTTAGCTAGAAAATTGAGTTTAAAATACCTTAAAACAGGTTGGTCAATTAAACGTTTTGGAATTAAAAAGGGTTACAATATTGAGGCTACCTGAGTGCAAACAAATTCTAAAAAGCGCTCATCGGCTTCGGTAAACGGGTCAGGGGTGTTAGAGTCGATATCAATCTGTCCAATGTTTTCCCCATTAACAAAAATAGGAATTACGATTTCAGCCTTTACGGTAATACTACAAGCAATGTAATTATCTTGAGCAGCAACATCGGGCACGACAAAATTTTGGTTACTTACAGCAACTTGTCCGCAAATGCCTTTTCCAAAAGGAATAATAGTATGATCTGTTGGTGCACCAACATAAGGACCGAGTTTTAATTCTTCTTTGTTGCCGTTTCTAAAATAAAACCCAACCCAGTTGTAATAACTAACATTAGCTTCTAAAAGTTCACAAATATTTAAAACGCGCTCGTCAACCGTTTTGCTGGTGTTCGCAATTATAGTTTCTATCTGTGGTTTTAGGGTTTCAAAAATCATAATTCAAAAGTTTTAGCAAAAGTATTTAAAAAGCTGTAATTTCGGAATTCGGTTAAAAGGAATTTTAACGTTATCATTTGAAAGCACTTCTAGTAAAATACAAACTCGTTATAAAATTTATTCTCACCTTTTTATTGGTGTATGTGGCTTTGTCGTTAGGGTATAAGTTTTACTTACAATTTTCTGATGGATCTTTGTACTATCCGGATTATTTAACGCATTTGGTAGCGGTTCAATGTCAGGATCTGTTACAGACTTTAGGGTATCAGGTTGAAATGATTCCTCACAATAGTGAACCTTCTATTAAAGTTATTTTAAATGGAGTTTATATATCTAGAATTATAGAAGGTTGTAATGCGTTTAGTGTGATTATTCTTTTTATATCATTTATTGTAGCCTTTGCTTCAGATTTTAAAACCACAGTGATTTATATGTTACTGGGGAGTGTTTTAATTTATGTGGTGAATCTTATACGAATTGTGATTATAAATTTAGGGTTGTATTATTATCCTGAATACGAGTCGATATTACATGAAATTGTATTTCCTGTAATTATTTATGGTATGATGTTTTTACTTTGGGTATTTTGGGTGAATCGGTTTTCTAGGATAAAACGTGTAAATGTCTAAAATTTTAAACTATATACTTGTTGTTGTTTTATTCGGATTACTGATTTTAATTCGTGCATTTGAGAGCGATTTGTTTTATGATCCGTACTTGACTTTTTTTAAAAACGACTATTTATATATCGATAGTCCAAGGCGTGAGTTGGCAAAGCTTGTGTTTTATACCAGTTTACGATTTTGGTTGAATACTTTAGTGTCGTTAGGAATTTTGTATTTGTTTTTTAAAGATTGGTCGGTTGTTAAGTTTTCGGTTCTCTTTTATGCCGTGGCTTATATTGTATTAATTTTAATGTTTCTCTATTTTGTTATCAATCCGAGACAAGAAGATTACTATTTATTTTTTAATTTCAGAAGGTTTCTTATCCAACCTGTTTTATTATTACTTCTATTACCAGCGTTTTATTATTATAAGTTGAATAGATAGAAAATAAAAAGTTTCAAAATGTATTGAAATGCCTCATTATTATTTATGAGTTTTTTGTAAAATTGGTTTCCAATCAGTTATCTCAAATTTGTCAATAATTCTGTTGTCTTTTCCAATAACATAAACTATTCTTGAGCAATATTGTTTTCTGTAGTTTTCATAGAAATCTTTATTAAAACTATTCTCGGTATCTATATGTATTCCATCTAATTCTGTATCAATTTTTGAGTCAACATGAATAACATTAAGGTCTTTATAATTTTTTTTAATATCGTAATAGGCTTGTGTAGATTTCTTGTCTCCACCACAACCACAAGAATTAGCTACTAGAGTAATTTTATTGCTTAATTTATTGTTGTTTATGGTGTCACCTGAAGTAGAGACTGCTTCAAAAGACGGAGCAATCATTCCAACCTGAGTGCCAATTTTATTATTAAAGTTTTTCTCTTTTATTAGTGTGATAAACTCTCCATTTTTAGAAATGTTGTTAAATTTATAATAAGCTCCATTTAGGTTTAAATATTCTCCTAGCTTAAGCAGGTCTCGATTCGATATAGAGTCTTTAACTATATTCTGGTTTTTAATTAAAGCTAAAATTGGGTCTATATTATAAGAGGAGCCTAAGGCATTCATAGGATCAGCAATATGAATTGTGAAACTTTTATTGTCAATAGTAAATTCCCCAATTAAATGTTCACTTCTTCCAAAATAAAAATCATCTCTTACTAAACCCATTCTAAACCAAGAATAACCTTTAGTGTTTGTTTTGTGGTTGTATTTTATAGGTTTATCATTTTTGCTCCATAAAATCTTTTTAGTGGACTGTATTTTGTCGTCAGAGAAATCTTTATTTCCATTTTCGTCAATTATAAATATATTTCGTCCATTGTTTGTACCAGTCATTATGTCAACAAAATCAGAACTAAGAGATTCAGTGTGTTTAATGTTTTGAATGTTATTAGGGTATTTAAAGAAGTTGTTATTAGGTTTTTCAGAAGCGTTTATAAGAGCTAATGGGGCTGCCCCTAATTGAAATAGTCCATCTCCCTTTTGGATTTTTGTTTTAATAACAATCGTGTCATTTAATTTAGAAAATTTATTTTGACCTGATATTTTTTTGTGTGAGTAAAGAAATAATGTTAAGAAGATTAAGAAAGAAGTTTTCATAAGATATTTTGTTTCATATCTTTAGTAACGAACTTTGTAAGAAAATATTTTTTAATTAAACAAAAAAACGCTTCAAAATACATTGAAGCGTTTTTTTACTGAATCTATATTTTGCGTCCGAGTGAATAACTCGTCAGCAGCGACTCGCTGCTACATCATGCCTGGCATACCACCACCCATTGGGGGCATAGCCGGAGCATCTTCTTTAATGTCAACTAAGGCACATTCTGTTGTTAAAATCATTCCAGAAACTGATGCTGCATTTTCTAATGCTACACGCGTTACTTTCTTAGGATCGATAATACCAGCCTTAAGCATATCTACATAAGCTTCAGATTTTGCATCGTAACCAAAGTCTTTTTCACCTTCTAATACCTTGTTTACAACTACGCTACCTTCACCACCTGCATTTTCGACAATAGTTCGTAATGGCTCCTCGATTGCACGAGCAACGATTTGGATACCTGTAACTTCGTCTAAGTTTTCAGTAGTTAATGATTCTAAAACAGCTTTTGCTCTTACTAAAGCAACACCACCACCGGCAACGATACCTTCTTCTACAGCAGCTCTTGTAGCGTGTAATGCATCATCAACACGGTCTTTCTTTTCTTTCATTTCAACTTCACTAGCAGCACCAACGTAAAGCACAGCAACACCACCAGCTAATTTAGCTAAACGCTCCTGTAATTTTTCTTTATCGTAATCGCTAGTTGTTGTTTCAATTTGTGCTTTAATTTGGTTTACACGTGCTTTAATGTTATCAGCATCGCCAGAACCATTAACAATTGTAGTGTTGTCTTTGTCGATGGTTACGGTTTCAGCAGTACCTAACATGCTTAAATCTGCATTTTCTAAAGTAAATCCTCTTTCTTCAGAAATCACTGTACCACCAGTTAGGATAGCAATGTCTTCTAACATAGCTTTACGTCTGTCTCCAAATCCAGGCGCTTTAACAGCAGCGATTTTTAAACCACCACGTAATTTGTTTACTACTAAAGTAGCTAAAGCTTGTCCGTCTACATCTTCAGCGACGATAACTAATGGACGACCAGATTGTGCAACTGGTTCTAATATTGGAAGGATTTCCTGTAAGTTAGAAATCTTTTTGTCGAATAATAAAATGTATGGATTTTCTAAATCGGCAATCATTTTATCGGTGTCTGTTACGAAGTAAGGCGATAAGTATCCTCTGTCGAATTGCATACCTTCTACAACGTCAACATAAGTATCCATACCTTTAGCTTCTTCAACAGTAATCACACCTTCTTTACCTACTTTAGAGAAAGCTTGTGAAATTAATTCACCAATAGTGTCGTCGTTATTTGCTGAAATTGCAGCAACTTGTTTGATTTTTTCTGAAGAGTTACCTACCTCTTGAGACTGTGCTTCAAGGTCTTTAGTAATGGCTTCAACAGCTTTATCAATACCACGTTTTAAATCCATTGGGTTAGCACCGGCAGCAACGTTTTTTAAACCTTCTTTTACGATAGATTGTGCTAAAACAGTAGCAGTAGTTGTACCGTCACCCGCTAGATCGTTAGTTTTTGAAGCTACTTCTTTTACCATTTGAGCGCCCATGTTTTCAAGAGCATCTTCTAATTCAATTTCTTTAGCTACAGAAACACCATCTTTAGTAACGTGAGGTGCGCCAAAACTTTTTCCAATGATGACGTTACGTCCTTTAGGACCTAAAGTTACTTTTACTGCGTTTGCTAATGCGTCAACGCCACGTTTTAAACCGTCGCGTGCTTCAATATCAAATTTTATATCTTTTGCCATTTTTATTTATTGTTTTGAGTTTTTAAGAAATTAAATGATTGCTAAAATGTCGCTTTCACGCATGATTAAATAATCTTTACCTTCTAATTTTAATTCTGTCCCAGCATATTTACCATATAAAACAGTGTCGCCAACTTGTACAGTAATAGGCTCGTCTTTGGTACCTTTTCCGGCAGCTATAACAGTTCCTCTTTGTGGCTTCTCTTTAGCGTTATCTGGAATAATAATTCCTGAAGCGGTTTTAGTTTCAGCTGCAGCTGGTTCAATAAGAACACGGTCTGCTAATGGTTTAATGTTCAATGCCATTTGTGTATATTTTTAAGTTTATAAAAATTAAAGTTTATTGCGGATGTTGTATTCTAAAAGTGTGCCAATAGTGTATAACTGACAAACTTGCAGCAACAAAAAATGCCAACTTGAAAAGTTGGCATTTATTTATATTGATGTCGCATGTTTTACTCAGCAGTCTCGTCAGCAGGTGTCGCAGTATCGTCAGTAGATTGCGTCGGATTAGGTAAAGGTTGTGCGGTTGTTGTGTCAGCATCTAAAGCTTTAGAATCTGCAGCTTCACCACCTCTGTTAATTGCCATATTAGATAATAAGATTAATACTAATAAAAGCGTTGCTAACGTCCATGTACTTTTGTCTAAAAAGTCGGTTGTCTTTTTAACACCACCTAATTGTTGTGTGCCACCGCCACCAAAAGAAGAAGATAATCCGCCTCCTTTAGGATTTTGTACCATAATAACTACGATTAGTAAAAACGCTACTATAACGATTAATGCTAAAAATATTGTAAACGTGCTCATTATTCTATTTTATTTTGTTCTTGTAATTGTTGTACTGCTTTAATTTGGTTTGCAAAGAAACTATTTTTTTCTGGATATTTCAAACTTAAAATTTTATAAGATTGAATTGCCTTTTTATAGTTCTTTTGTTCTACATAAATTCGAGCTAAAGTTTCTGTCATTAAGGACTCTGGCTGTATCATCTGTGCCTTGGCCAAATTCCCTTTAGTTGCTGAACTTTTTGTTGGGTTAATTTTAGGGTTTTCCTGAATGAATTTATCTATTAATTCAAATTTTTTTTCTCGCTCAGAATTGTCTGTAGTGTTGGATTCGTTTGCGGGTGCTTCAGTTTTAGATTCAGAAACACTCTCTGGTATAGGAGGTGTGGGTTCTTTGACTGGAGCTTCACTACGGTCTATAGGTTTAAAGCGGGTAAGCTGTAACCATTCGTTAAACGAGTGGGTCTCATTTTGTGAAAATTCGAAGGGTTTACCAATATTTAATATTTCTTCAGGCGACGTCTTTTCTTTTGAGGTTTCCTGAAGTGTTTCAGAAGTTGACTCTATCTGTTTTTTTGAAGGGCGTGTCTCTTTTGGTTCGAACAGGGTAGGGTCTAAAACGCCCGTAGTATCCTTTACCTGTTGTTGTAAATTATCGTCAAATTCAACGCGTCGATTTACAGATATATCTTCGTAATCAACCTCAATATCGTATACATTTGAAATGTTCTGTTTTATAGATTCTGAAATTTCGTTTTGAAGAAATACATCAGAGGTTATAAAGTCGAACAGAATGCTACGATCGGTAGTGTAGGCAGCCGTGGTTTTTAATTCTTGATTGTATTTAAAACTACTCTGGTCTTTTAAACCTTTAAGATAGATGGCACGTGCCGGTTGAAAATATGGGAATTCGTCAATGATAGATTTTACCGCTTCAGTCTGCTCATGAGTTATAGACTGCGGATTCTGAAGAATATATGTAAAATCTGTTGGGTTCATTGGCTTAGCCAAATTTAATAATTTTTTATTATCAAATCATTACCACTTAGCAAGTGTGGCATTAAAGATATCTTGAGTTAAACGCTCAAATATTTCTTCGTGAGCTGTTGTTTTTTGTGATCCTGTTAGCATTGCTGAACCATCGTAATCGTAGAAGAAGGAGAAGCTTTGTTCTAAATCGTCTTCTTCCTTTTTCTTATTAAAAAATCTAACCTTTACACTAATTGTTAAACGGTTTTGAGCCGCTCTATTATCTGAAGTGGCTGTGGTTGGAGATACACGGTAGTCGGTAATTTCGCCTTCGTATAATAAATCTCCATTAGTGGTTACTAAACTTAAATTGGTTTGGTTTTGAATTAAATCCTGTAAAGCGTTTTGGAATTGTAAATCTAAACCAGGCTCAAATAATAGGGCTGTGTTTTCAAAACGATTCACCTGAAATGTTTTAACGTTAGCGGGTACCGATGCACCGGTAAAAGAGTAAATGCCACAGTTAAACAATGTTATGCTTAAAGCGAAAAATGATAAGTAGATAAGGTGTTTTTTCATATTCTATTAACGTTGTTCGATGTGTTAGGTTTGAGAGTCAAAGGTTTATCTTTCAACGGTTGTTTGCTTTACAAATTGTACTGTTTGATTTTTCGGTATAAGGTGCGTTCACTAATACCTAATTCGGCTGCAGCTAATTTACGTTTTCCGCCGTGACGTTCAAGAGATTTTTTAATTAATTCCAGCTCTTTGTCTTGCAGCGATAGCGTTTCTTCCTCTTCAATTTCTTCAGCAAAATGATATTTATCGGTAATAGTTTCTGGAATGTCATGGTTAATGTTGTGCTCAGGAATTGAAAGTAACTCATTATTTGAAGGAGTTACATCTTCCTCAAAAATAGCATCGTCTTCATCGCTATCACCGTAAATTTTTTGAATTAACCCTTCGTGACTTTTTTCAACATCCTTGGTGTTGCCACTTTTCATTAATTCCAGCGTGAGCTTTTTTAAATCGTTCAGGTCACTTTTCATATCGAAAAGGACTTTATACAGAATTTCACGTTCGCTACTAAAATCACTTTCCGATTTAGAAGTTTTTATAACTGCCGGCAAATTAGACGAACTGTTAGGAAGGTAACCTGTTAAAGTTTCAGCCGAAATCGTTCTGTCTTGTTCCAGAACAGACAATTGCTCGGCGATGTTGCGTAACTGCCTGATATTACCACCCCATCGGTATTTATTAAGCGTTTGCACAGCGGCATCGGTTAATTTGATGGTTGGCATTTTGTATTTTAAAGCAAAATCGCTGGCAAATTTTCTGAATAACAAATGAATGTCTTCCTGACGCTCACGTAAAGGCGGCAGATGAATTTCTACAGTACTTAAACGGTAGTATAAATCTTCACGAAATTTTTCTTTTTCGATAGCTTCAAACATATTCACGTTTGTTGCTGCCACGATACGTACGTTGGTTTTTTGAACCTTACTCGACCCTACTTTTAAAAATTCTCCATTTTCCAAAACACGAAGCAAACGTACTTGAGTGGTTAATGGCAACTCACCAACTTCATCTAAAAAAATGGTTCCGCCATCGGCCACTTCAAAATACCCTTCACGCGTTTGTGTAGCTCCGGTAAAGGCACCTTTTTCGTGACCAAAAAGTTCACTGTCAATAGTTCCTTCCGGAATAGCTCCACAGTTAACTGCGATGTATTTATTGTGTTTGCGGTGTGAAAGTTGGTGTATGATTTTTGGAATACTCTCTTTACCAACACCACTTTCGCCAGTAACCAAAACCGAAATATCGGTTGGTGCTACCTGAATTGCTTTTTCGATGGCGCGATTTAGCGCAGGTGTATTACCTATAATGCCAAATCGTTGTTTTATAGCTTGAACAGATTCCATAAATTAGTATTAGTTATTTTCTGAATAGCCTACAGCTTCACCAATTAAAGTGGTGCTAGTACAGTCGGTGATTTTTACATTAACAAAATCTCCAGGTTTGTAATCGCCTTTCGGGAAAACAACCACTGTATTTTGGCTATTACGTCCAGACCAATGCTCGTTAGAACGTTTTGAAGGTTTTTCAATAAGTACTTCTTCAACTTTTCCTAAATGCTCTTTAGTACGGTAGAAGCTGTGTTCTTGTTGTAATTCAATGATTTCCTGCAAACGACGTTTTTTAGTGTCTTCAGGAATATCGTCTTCCATTTTACGTTCGGCTAAAGTTCCTGGTCTTTCAGAATACGCAAACATAAAACCGAAATCGTATTTTACATATTCCATAAGGCTAAGTGTATCCTGGTGATCTGCTTCAGTTTCGGTTGGGAAACCAGAAATCATATCCTGAGAAATAGCGCAGTCTGGAATAAGACGTTTAATATTATCAATTAATTCGAAATACTCTTCACGGGTGTGCTGGCGGTTCATTTCCTGTAAAATACGGTTACTACCACTTTGTACCGGAAGGTGAATATATTTACAAATATTTCTGTGTTTTGCCATAGATTCGATCACATCTAAAGTCATATCCTGAGGATTAGATGTCGAAAAACGGAAACGCATTTTAGGAAATGTCGTAGCACACATGTCTAACAACTGCGCGAAGTTTACCGCTGTTGCTTTTTGAATATCGCTGGCTTTTTCAAAGTCTTTTTTAAGTCCGCCGCCATACCAAAGGAAACTATCTACATTTTGCCCAAGAAGTGTAACTTCTTTAAAGCCTCTGTTCCATAAATCCTGAATTTCCTCCATAATACTTTGTGGATCTCTACTACGTTCACGACCACGGGTAAATGGTACTACACAGAACGTACACATGTTATCACATCCACGAGTTATAGAAACAAATGCAGTTACGCCGTTAGTATTTAAACGCACAGGAGCGATATCTCCGTAAGTTTCTTCTTTAGATAGAATGACATTAATAGCGTCTCTACCTTCTTCAACTTCGGATAATAAATTCGGTAAATCTTTATAAGCATCAGGACCTACAACAAGGTCAACGATTTTTTCTTCTTCTAAGAATTTTGTTTTTAAACGCTCAGCCATACATCCTAAAACTCCAACCTTCATACCTGGGTTGTGTGATTTTTTCACGGCGTTATATTTTTCCAAACGTTTACGAACGGTTTGCTCTGCTTTATCACGAATGGAACAGGTGTTAACCAGAACTAAATCGGCATCTTCTAAGTTTTGCGTCGTGTTGTAACCTTGCTCGGTAAGAATAGAAGCAACAATCTCACTATCACTAAAATTCATTTGGCAACCATAACTTTCAATAAAAAGTTTACGCGTATTGCCGTCTTTTTGGTTAAGTACCAAAGTTTCTCCTTGTTTGTTTTCGTCTATAATTTTCTCCATAACTATCTAGATCACACGTATCTTTCAATAAGCATGCAAAGATACAATTAATTTATTGTTTCTGACAAAGTGTCAGAACTTAAATAAATAATAAATTTTGTGAAATAAGACAGAAAATAGTTACTTTGACTATACACTAATCAAAAATACTTCATGAATACAACTACGACGTTATTAGAAAAAATAGCTCAGGCTAAAGATTTAGACTTTGGAAATATCTTTAGTGAGTCTATTGAATTGTTCAAGAAAACCTGGGTTCAGGGTTTTTTAATGCAATTATTTACCTTGATTGTAATGATGCCAATTCTTATTGTTTTTTACATTCCGTTTATAACAATGATGATTGCGCAACAAAATAGTGGATATGGCGATACGCAGGCCATCGACAATTTTATGGCGGGCATTTCGGTTATCTATGTGTTGCTGGTTTCTGTTGGTGCAGTTCTATTAGGAACTTTAACCATAGCCATCAATGCTGCTTTTTTCCGAATTATAAAAAAACTGGATTATGGAGAAGCAACCACAACATCAGATTTCTTTTATTTCTTTAAAATGAATTATTTGTCGAAACTGTTTGTGTTGCTTTTAGCAACCGTTGGAATTTCAATTGTTGCGGCATTATTATGTTATCTACCTTTAATATATGTTATGGTGCCGATAACGTTTTTTAATTTAATTTTTGCCTTTAACCCAGAGTTAAGTGTTGGAGATATTGTGAAGGCGAGTTTTAAATTAGGGAATAAGAAATGGCTTATTACATTTGGTTTAATTATAGTAGCATCATTATTAGCTCAAATTGTAGGGTTTTTACTTTGTGGAATAGGGGTGTTAATCACAGCTCCTTTTGTATATCATCCTACCTATTTAATATATAAACACGTTATAGGTTTTAATGAAATACACGTTATCGATGAAATAGGAACATCGGTAGAATAAATTGTAAAATGAATTAAAAAGCCCGTTTTTTACATGTTGAAAACGGGCTTTTTTTATATATATTAGGGTAGATATTATGTGAAATTAGGCAGATAAACTTTTTTTCACATACATTTGTACCCTCAAAAAATCGAAGTATGGCGAAGAATTTAGTAATTGTAGAGTCACCTGCCAAGGCAAAAACTATTGAAAAATTTTTAGGAAAAGAATTTAAAGTAGAGTCAAGCTTTGGGCATATTTCAGACCTTCCTTCAAAGGAGTTAGGTGTGGATGTTGAAGGTGATTTTAGTCCAAAATATGAAGTTTCTAAGGATAAGAAAGCGGTTGTAAAAAAACTGAAGGACTTAGCTAAGAAAGCCGAAATGGTATGGTTAGCAAGTGATGAGGACCGCGAGGGGGAGGCTATTGCATGGCACTTGGCGGAAACTTTAAAATTGGATAAAGGAAAAACAAAGCGTATTGTTTTTCATGAGATTACTAAAACGGCTATTCAAAAAGCGATTGAAAACCCAAGAGGTATTGATTACGATTTAGTTGATGCGCAACAGGCACGTCGTATTTTAGATCGTATTGTAGGTTACGAATTATCTCCGGTGCTTTGGCGTAAGGTAAAAGGTGGCTTGTCGGCAGGTCGTGTGCAGTCGGTTTCGGTGCGATTAATTGTAGAGCGTGAGCGTGATATTCAAAACTTCACTCCAGAGGCGTCATATAGAATCGATGCTGAGTTTTCAAATGAAAGCGGACAAGTATTTAAAGCCAAATTACCTAAGAATTTTGAGACTAAAGAAGAGGCTTATGCCTTTTTAGAATCTAATGCAACGGCCGATTTTAAAGTTGCTGAATTAGATAAAAAGCCTGCTAAAAAATCGCCGGCAGCGCCATTTACAACTTCTACATTACAACAGGAAGCTTCTCGTAAGTTATATTTTTCGGTAAGTAAAACCATGACCTTAGCGCAACGCTTGTATGAGTCGGGGTTAATTACCTATATGAGAACAGATAGTGTGAATTTATCTGATGAAGCACGTCAGGGAGCGGAAGCTGAAATCGAGAAAGCATATGGTTCTAAATATAGTAAACCAAGAAATTATGTTGGAAAAGCTAAAGGAGCTCAAGAAGCTCACGAGGCCATCAGACCAACAAGTTTTGCAACACATTCTGTAGATCTTGATCGTGATCAAGCGCGTTTGTACGACTTAATCTGGAAGCGTGCTATTGCTTCTCAAATGAGTGAGGCAGAGTTAGAGCGTACTAATGTTAAAGTGAGCGCATCTACACACAAGGAATTATTCACGGCAAATGGGGAGGTGATTACTTTCGATGGGTTTTTAAAAGTGTATTTAGAAGGTACCGACGACGAAGATGTAGAGCAAGAAGGTATGTTACCGGCAATGAAAGTAAACGAAACATTGCTTAATAAGTATATAACGGCGACAGAGCGATACTCGCGTCCGCCAGCACGTTTTACTGAGGCGTCTTTAGTTAAGAAGTTAGAAGAGTTGGGTATTGGTCGTCCGTCTACTTATGCGCCAACAATTTCAACAATTCAGAATCGTAATTATGTTGAAAAAGGAATGGTTGACGGAACAGAGCGCGATTATACGCAACTGACTTTAAAAGAAGGGGCTGTAGCGACAAAAGTATTGACAGAGAAAGTAGGTTCAGATAAAGGGAAGTTAGTACCAACGGATATTGGTATGATTGTAACAGACTTTTTGGTGAACCATTTCGAATATATATTAGACTACAACTTTACAGCGAAAGTAGAGGAGGATTTCGATGAAATAGCTGAAGGGAAAGTAGATTGGTCTAAAATGATGAAAGACTTCTATAAAGATTTTCATCCGCAAGTTCAGGATGTTCAGGAAAATGCCGACAGAGAATCTGGAGAGCGTATTCTTGGTGTAGATCCAAAAAGTGGTAAGCAGGTAAGTGTGCGTTTAGGTAAGTTCGGGCCAATGGTTCAAATTGGTACTGCCGATGATGAAGAGAAGCCGCAATTTGCAAGTTTAAGCCCCGATCAGCAATTAAATACCATTACCTTTGAAGAAGCTATGGATTTATTTCAGCTTCCAAAAACTTTAGGAACTTATGAAGGAGAAAGCGTTGAGGTCAACAACGGGCGTTTTGGTCCTTACGTGAAATTTGGTTCAGCTTATGTGTCATTGCCTAAAGGACAGGATCCATTAAGTGTTGAACTGGATGATGCTATTGTACTAATTAAAGAAAAGCAGGAAGCTGATGCTCCTATATATTATTACAAAGAATTACCTGTTCAAAAAGGGAAAGGACGCTTTGGGCCTTTCATCAAGTGGAACAATATGTTTATTAACGTGAATAAAAAATACGACTGGGATAACTTGTCTGATGAAGATATTGTAGAGCTTATCGAAACTAAAATTCAAAAAGAAATCGATAAAGTTGTGCATAACTGGGAAGACGAAGGTATTAAAGTTGAAAAAGCACGTTGGGGTAGACATAATGTTATTAAGGGTAAAGTTAAAGTGGAATTAGCCAAAACAGTAGATGTATCTGAAATGACCTTAGATGAAGCTAAAGCTATAATAGAAGCTAATGCACCTAAAAAGAAAACGGCTAAAAAGACAACAAAAAAGAAAACAACAGCTAAAAAGAAGTAATTTTCAGTTGAAGGATTAGTAATTATCGATTTCTTAAATTAAGAAATTATAATTATTGCTAGTTTATTTTTATGTTTACAAAGTATAAAAACTCATTTATTCTAATGATATTTGTAAGTAAACTAATCAAAAGTAAGCTAACCAATAAATTACTAACCCCGCATGAACTTTAATTTTTTCACGCCTGTTTCAGATTTGGTTTTAGCTCATAACGAGTTGCTTTCTCCGCAAGCCTTAGGAAAAAAGATTAAAATTCATTCTGCGAAAAAAGGATTCCCCGATTTAAAAGGTGTAAATATTGCTGTATTTGGCGTTCTCGAAAATAGAAATGACGTCAATTATATAGGAGAAACATTTCAGTTAAACGAAGTCCGAAAAACATTTTATAGTTTGTTTCCAGGGAGTTGGAACACAATTATTGCCGATTTAGGAGATATAGAACGTGGCGAAACCGTTGAAGATACTTACTTCGCTTTAAAAACAACTGTTAGTGATCTTATAAAGCAAAATGTTATTCCTGTAATTATTGGAGGAACGCAGGATTTAACATATGCAACTTACAGAGCTTATGATAATATTAAGCCAATGGTGAATTTGGTAAGTGTAGATTGTAGGTTCGATTTAGGAGATTCTTCAAAGCCCATCAAGAATAATAGTTTTGTAGGTAAGATTATTTTAGATGAGCCTTATAATTTATTTAATTATGCAACAATAGGTTATCAAACCTATTTTAATTCGCAAGAGGAAAAGGACCTGATGGATAACCTGTATTTTGAATCTTATAGGTTAGGTGAGGTATCAAATAATATTACCATTGTTGAACCTGTTATGCGAGATGCTAATATGGTCAGCATCGATTTGTCGTCTGTACGGGGTTCTGAATTGAGTTTGAAGCAAAAATTTTCTCCAAACGGTTTAGATGGTAAAGAAATTTGTGCCATGTCACGCTATGCTGGTATAAGTAATAAAGTGTCTTCTTTTGGAATATATGAGTATAAAGCATCGAAAGATGATGAAATGACATCAATGTTAATTTCACAGATATTATGGTATTTTATTGAGGGGGTTAACTGTAGAGTTAATGATGAAGATTTTTCAGATGATAATTCGTATCAGAAATTTATAGCATTGGTAGAAGATCAGGAATTGGTGTTTTTTAAAAGTGTAAAGACCGGAAGATGGTGGATTGAGATTCCTTTTTTATCAAATGTTAATAATAAATTAAAAAGACATACGTTATTACCTTGCATGCATCAAGATTATATAGATGCTTGCCAGAATAAGGTGCCTGAGCGCTGGTATAAAGCGTTCCAAAAGAATAGTATTTAACATTTGTTACCGCTTAAAGGTTGTGTTTTATCGATAAAATGCCTTTTTTTTACGATGAAACGTATTTTTTTCCTTTAAAAAGTTGTTTTTTAAAAAATATATAAATATGTTTACGCTCTCAATAACGAAGCTTAAATAATTAACCTCGAGTTTTCTATGGATATGAAGAAGTTTATATTATTAACCGCAGTAATGACTTTGCTTGCTAGTTGTGGCTCTAACGACAAGGGTGAACTAGTGGGTGTACAAGGAAAGAAATGGCATCCGGAAAAGCCATACGGAATGGAATTAATACCGGGTGGATCATTTATTATGGGTAAAGCCGACGATGATTTAGCTGGTGTGCAAGATGCTCCTGCTAAAACCGTTACAGTACGTGCCTTTTATATGGACGCTACTGAAATTACAAACAGTGAGTATCGCCAATTTGTAAATTGGGTTAGAGACTCCATAGTAAGAACTAAACTTGCTATTTTGGCGGACGAGGTTGGTAAAGTACCTGGCGATGGTGGTATTGGTGAGTATGCATTTAAAGATGCCGATACTGCGAATATGACAGTTTACGAAAAATACATGTTCGAAAACTACACAGGCTTAGGTCCAACAGGTTACGAGGGGCGTAAATTAAATAAAGAAATGGAATTAATTTACGATACAGCCGAATATCCAGACGAATTTTACGCTGAGGTTATGGATACTATGTATCTTCCAATGGAAGAATCATATAATGGGCAACGTACATGGGATGTAAAGAAATTTAAATTCCAGTACAATTATATGGATATCCAGGAAGCTGCGAAAGCGAGAGGTGTAAAGCGTAGCGATGTTATTAAAAAGGAAGAAATAGAAGTGTATCCAGATACAACAGTTTGGATTAGAGACTTTGCATATTCTTATAATGAGCCAATGCATAACGATTATTTCTGGCATGATGCTTACAGTGAATATCCTGTAGTTGGTGTTACCTGGAAACAAGCTAAGGCTTTTTGTGAGTGGAGAACCATTAACAAGAATGGCTACCAAAAAGATAGAGGAGCGCAAATGGTAAACCGTTTCAGATTACCATCTGAGGCAGAGTGGGAATACGCTGCGCGTGGCGGTCTTCAAGCTGCAACTTACCCATGGGGAGGTCCTTACACTAAGAGTGATAGAGGCTGTTTTATGGCAAACTTTAAGCCAGTACGTGGAGATTACGCTGCAGATCAGGCTTTATATACTGTAGAAGCAAAATCTTACGAGCCGAACGATTACAATTTATACAATATGGCTGGTAACGTTGCAGAATGGGTAAATGCATCATACGATCCGTCATCTTACGAGTATACATCCACAATTAACCCTAACGTTAACGATTATGAAAACCAACGTAAAGTTGTTCGTGGTGGGTCTTGGAAAGATGTTGCCTATTATTTACAAGTAAGTTCAAGAGATTTCGAATATGCAGATTCTGCAAGAAGTTATATTGGTTTCAGAACCGTTCAGGATTACATGGGGACACAGGTAACTGGAAAATAAGAAGCTAATCAACAGAAAATCTTAATTAACAAATCATAAACAAAACAACAACCTATTAATTAACCTACTTAAGTAATTTATTACTTAACTAAAAAATCAGAATTATGGCACAGTCAAAAGCAAGTAAAAAGTTCATGAATATGGCTTATGGATTAGGAGCAGCAATTGTAATTATTGGGGCACTATTCAAAATTACTCATATGGAGTTTGGTCCGCTAACAGGTAATGTTATGTTGACATTAGGTCTTGTTACCGAAGCAATTATTTTCGCTATTTCAGCATTCGAGCCTGTAGAGAGCGATTTAGATTGGTCTTTAGTTTACCCAGAATTAGCTGGTGGAAAAGCAGCTAAAAGAGAGAAAAAAGAAGAAACAAATCAAGGTTTATTATCTAAAAAATTAGATGATATGCTTAAAGAGGCTAAAATTGATGGTGAATTAATGGCAAGCTTAGGAGAAAGTATCAAGAACTTTGAAGGTGCTGCTAAGAGTATGTCATCTGGAGCCAACGGAATTGAAGCTTCTAAAAAATATAGTGAAGAGTTGTCTTTAGCTGCGGCTCAAATGGAATCTTTAAACAGCTTATATAAAGTACAATTAGAGAGCGCAAGCAAACAAGCTACTATTAACCAAGAGCAAGTAGAAAATGCAGTGAAGTTAAAAGAGCAAATGCAATCGTTAGCTTCAAATTTATCTTCATTAAATGGAGTATATGGCGGTATGTTATCTGCAATGAACAAAAACTAATTAGGGTATCTAATTATTAACCAAAAACCTAATTAGTTATGGCAGGAGGAAACTTATCACCCAGACAGAAAATGATTAATCTGATGTATTTAATCTTCATTGCGATGTTAGCATTAAATATGTCGAAAGAAGTGCTTTCAGCCTTCGGATTAATGAATGTTCGATTAACAGAATCGAATGAAGCAGCAGACCAAAGAAATTTAGCTTTTTTCTCTGGATTAGAATTAAAAGCTGAAGAGCAACCAGAAAAATATGAGCCTTTATTAGATAAGGCTGAAAAAATACGAGTATTATCGAAAGATTTAAATACGTATTTGGAGGATTTAAAAGCTAAGATGTCGGCTACAGTTGATGATCCAACCGATTATGAAATTATGGATAAAGGGGATTACCTTGATAATAATTTCTTTAAAGGAGACAAATTAAAACCAGAAGGCGAAGAGTTTTTAGAAAAACTTGAAACATTCCGCAGCGGTGTTGTAGAAATTTTAGGAGATGATCCTAGTATGTCTTCGGTTGTAGCAGACGTAAACGAAAAGTTCAGTACAGAGCCTGAAACAAATCGTGACGGAAAGAAAATAGATTGGTTAGATTACCACTATAAAGGGTTTCCTTTAGTAGCATCATTAACTAAAATGACACAGTTGCAGTCTGATGTAAAAACTGTAGGTTCTGAGATTTTAGGAAAAATGATGCAAGGAACCTTATCTGCAGAGGTGTCTATGACAAACTATACCACTTTAATGGAGACCTCAAAATCAGCTTACTTTAACGGTGAGACATTTGATGGAGCTATTGTATTGGGGCGTAAAGATGCTACTACAAAACCAAATAAAGTAGAATTAACTTTAGATGGTGTGAAATTAACTGAAGATCAATACGCTATCGAAGATGGACGTGTGAAGTTAAAAGTTGGTACAGGTAGACCAGGTGAGCACAAAATTGAAGGTAAATTAATTTTCGCTCAGGATGGTGAGGATATCGAAGTTCCGGTATCACAATCGTTCGCTACGGTTTCTAAACCAAATGCAGCAACAATTTCTGCAGATAAAATGAATGTTGTTTACCGTGGTGTTAAAAACCCAATGACAATTTCGTTTGCAGGTATTCCAGATAACAAAGTAAATGCTAGAGCTCAAGGTTTAAGCCGTGTGAGTGGAAGCAAATATGTTATGGATGCAACACGTATTCAAGGTAGAGAAGTAACTATTAACGTTTCAGGTACTTTACCAGATGGTGGAGGTGTAAGTGATAGAGCTACTTTCAGAATTAAGGATTTACCAAAACCAACGGGTACTATTAGAGGTGAAGACGGTTCTGTTAAGATGCAACGTCAGTCTTTAGAAATTTCTACTGTTGGTGCGAAATTCGACGATTTCGATTTCGAATTACCTTTACGTGTAACAGGATTTATGTTTAAAGTTCCTGGGCAACCAACAATTAACGTAAGCGGAAATAAACTAGATAGCCGCGCTAAGGCAGCTTTAAGAAAAGCAAAACGTGGTACAGATGTTCAAATATTTAACATCGAAGCTAAAGCTAGTGGTGTTAGCGTAATCCTTAAAAAGGTATCGCCAGTTATTATCGAGCTTACTAACTAATAGTTAAAATATAATATCATATCCATATTGTGTTGATATGGATATGGTATAAATTATAGAGAGCCTAGTTGAAGTTCAACTATAGAAAAATAAAACCAAAGCACATGAATTTAAAAAGTTTTTTATTAACCGTTACAACTGTTTTTACAGTATCAGGTGTGTTTGCTCAAGCAAATATACTTAATGCTAAAAGCCCGGAGGAGATTGGTGTTAGAACAGAAGCTCAAAAAGCTATTGATAATGACAAGCCGTTAGAATATGGTTATGTAGACGATAGAGATATTCTATATTCAAAAATGGTTTGGGAGAAAATCGTTTTAGACGAGCGTGTAAACTTTCCGTTATATTATCCTATCGACACCAATAATATTGGTAGCGACAGACGTTCATTGTACGATGTGCTTATGAAGAACATTAAAAATGGGAAGATAAAAAACATCTACGACGATTCATACTTTAAAACGAAGCGTACACTTGATGATATTCAGGCCGCTTTAGCAAAAGTTGATACTACCGAGTTAGGTATCGAGCAATTAAATGCTGGAGAGCAGTTATCTGCTGAATATATTGATAGACGTGACCTTACTGCTGCAGATATTGTAGAGTATCGTATTAAAGGTCTTTGGTATTTCGATAAGCGTCAGGCAGAATTAAAATACCGTTTATTAGGTATAGCGCCTGTAGCTCCGGATGTTAACTTTATCGATTCAGAAACGCCTGATTTAGTAGAATTATTTTGGATATTCTTTCCAGATGCGCGTGAGGTATTACACGAAGCAAAATCCTTTAATAACGAGAATAGTTCTATGCCGTTCTCTTTCGATCACGTGTTAAACTCAAGACGTTTCAATTCTATAATTTATAAAGAGGAAAACGTACAGCAGGATAGGGCGATTAACGAATATGTTACCGATAATGCCTTGATGCAGTTGTTAGAATCTGAAAGAATTAAAGAAAAAATACGAGATTTTGAATTAGATATGTGGACATACTAATTCTGATTTTCATAAAAAAATAAAGAAGCCTGCTTAAAAAAGCGGGCTTCTTTATTTTTATCTTCGCAGTATGATTCAAGTAGATTATATCGTAGTAGGAATTGGGTTGGCAGGTATTAGCTTTTGTGAGGAGTTAAAAGCCAATAATAAGTCTTTTATGGTGTTCGATAATGCTTCACAGTTATCGTCAACCGTAGCTGGAGGTTTGTACAATCCGGTCGTTTTAAAACGATTTACACCCGTTTGGAAATGTCAGGAGCAATTAGCACAAGCCTTACCAATGTATGAGCGTTTAGAACGAGAATTAAACGTAAAGCTTGATTATAAACTTCCTGTATATAGAAAATTTGCTTCCCTTGAAGAGCAAAACGATTGGTTTACGGCGTCTGATAAGCCTATATTGTCCCAATATCTTTCAACAGAAATAGTTAAAAATACGAATCCATCTGTTGATGCACCTTTCGGTTTTGGTGAAGTTTTAGAAACGGGACGGATTGATGTGAAAACGTTAGTAGAGGCTTATAAAAGTCAGTTACAAGAAAACAATCAGCTTATTGATAGTGTATTTAATTACGAAGAATTAATGATTGAAGAAGGTGGGGTACGATATCAGGACATCAAAGCCAAGCAAATCGTGTTTGCAGAAGGATTTGGAATTAAACATAATCCGTTTTTTAATCATTTACCGTTGAACCCAGCAAAAGGGGAATTGTTAATTATTCACGCACCTCAATTAAAAATTGATTATGTACTTAAGGCTGGAGCTTTTCTTATTCCGTTAGGAGAGGATCGTTATATCGTAGGAGCTACGTATGAATGGAAAGATTTAACCAATCAACCGTCTGAAACGGCTAAAGAAGAACTTTCCGAAAAGCTTAAAAAGATAATAAACTGCCCTTTTACTGTTGTAAATCAGGTGGCAGGTGTGCGTCCAACAGTTAAAGATCGAAGACCGCTGGTTGGGCGTCATTCAGAATACAGCAACATATACGTGCTTAATGGATTAGGGACACGTGGCGTTATGATTGGCCCTTATGTTGCGAGTCAACTTTACAATTTTATAGAGAATAATATTCCTTTGGAAACAGAAATCGATATCAAACGATTTCAATAATTACTTCTTAGATTTAGCAAACGATTTATCGTAATGGATAAAGAAGTTTATCCAGATATTCCTAGAAAGCCTTAAAATAATAGGCATAAACACCACTAAAGTAGCTACAATAGAGATAAACATTGCGTTCAGTCCTGCATTAAAAACAAAGTAAGAAATAACAAAAGCAGCAACCGCAAAGGCAATACCTACTGCATAACTAACGTACATAGAACCGTAGAAAAACGATGGTTCAATTTTGTATTTGGTGCCACAATTACTGCACGTTTCATGCATGTCTAAGGCTTCAGAAAGAATATATGGGTTTTTATTTTTAAACATCGATTCTTCATGACACTTGGGGCAAGTTCCGGTGAATATGCTATATAATTTAGAGCCTTTTGAAAACATATTATTTAATGTACTTTTGCATTCTTAATCTATCAGAACAAATATAATTTTTTAAACGTTACAGTTCTGTGATATAAGTTACAATTCTATGCTAAACATTCATAATTTATCGATTTCATTTCAAGGAGAGTACCTGTTTGAAGATATTACATTTAAACTGGTTAATGGCGATCGGGTAGGACTTATTGGTAAAAATGGAGCTGGTAAATCGACTATGCTTAAAATTTTAGCAAAGGAGTTGGAACCTGACACAGGACAAATAGCTTCTGATAAAGATTTAAAAATAGGATTTTTAAAACAAGATATCGATTTTATTTTAGGTCGAACAGTTTTAGAGGAGTCTTATCAGGCTTTCACCGAAATTAAAGAGTTAGAAGCTCAAATGGAACAGGTGAATGCTGAATTAGCAGAACGTACCGATTATGAGAGCGATGCATATCACCAATTAATGGTTGATATAAATGATTTGCAGCATCAATATGAAATTCTGGGAGGTTATAATTACCAAGGGGAAACCGAAAAGATTCTTCAAGGTTTGGGTTTTAAGCGTGAAGATTTCAATAAGCTAACCGATACCTTTTCGGGGGGATGGCGTATGCGAATTGAGTTAGCCAAGCTATTACTGCAGAGTAATGATATTTTATTGCTCGATGAGCCTACTAACCACTTGGATATTGAGTCTATTATCTGGTTAGAAAGCTTTTTAAAATCGTATCCTGGAGCTGTGGCAATTGTGTCGCACGATAAAATGTTTTTAGATAATGTAACGAATCGTACCATTGAAATTTCATTAGGACGCATTTACGATTATCCGAAACCATATTCAAAATATTTAGTCCTTCGTGAGGAATTAAGAACGCAGCAGTTGGCTTCTCAAAAGAATCAACAAAAACAAATCGAGCAAACCGAAAAGCTAATTGAAAAATTCCGTGCCAAAGCCTCAAAGGCGACTATGGCACAATCACTTATTAAAAAGCTTGATAAAATTGAGCGTATTGAGGTAGATGAAGATGATAATAGTGTGATGACCTTAAATTTTCCAGTATCGGTTACACCTGGAAAAGTGGTTGTTGAAACTAATAAAATCTCAAAAAGTTACGGTAATAATGAAGTGTTGCGTGAAATAGATTTAATGATTGAGCGCGATAGCAAAACGGCTTTTGTTGGACAAAACGGACAAGGGAAATCGACTTTAGCCAAAATTATTGTTGGAGATATTAAGTATGAAGGAGATTTAAAACTGGGGCACAATGTTCAAATCGGTTATTTTGCCCAAAATCAGGCAGAGTATCTAGATGGCAATAAAACCATTCATGATACTATGATTGATGCAGCCAATGAAACGAATCGCAGTAAAGTGCGAGATATTTTAGGGTCGTTTTTATTCAGAGGTGATGAAGTCGATAAGTATGTTCGTGTGCTTTCTGGAGGAGAACGTAATCGTCTGGCTTTGGCAAAATTAATGTTACAGCCTTTTAACGTTTTGGTGATGGATGAGCCTACTAACCACTTAGATATTAAATCAAAAAATGTATTAAAAGAAGCCTTAAAACGTTTCGAAGGCACTTTAATTCTTGTATCTCACGATCGTGATTTTCTTCAGGGTTTAACGAATAAAGTTTATGAGTTTAAAGATCATAAGTTAAAGGAGTATTTAGGTGATATTGATTTTTACTTAGAGCAACGTAATGTTGAGAATTTACGAGAGGTAGAAAAGCGTACCGTAATTAAAGAAACTCCTAAGGAGAAAAAGCAACAATCGTACGAAGATCAGAAAAAATTAAAATCGTTAAATAATAAGCTTAGTAATGTAGAAGCAAAGATTAACGATTTGGAACGAAAGATAAAGTCGATTGATGCTGAGTTGGAAGTAAACTACGAAGAGGTTACCTCTAAACCAAACTTCTTCGATGATTATCAAAAATTAAAGACTGATTTAGATGGTTTAATGGAGCAGTGGGAGGCCATTCATTTTGATATTGAGGCCTTTGAGTAGGGTGAATGTTAAAATTTGGTGTATTTCATCGAATAAATATGTTTTTAATCTATTTGATCTGTATATTCGTGTAAGAATTAATCCCAAATCAATTCGACCATGAAAAAACATTACATTTTAGTTCTAACACTTTTCGTATCGGCATTTGCATTTGCAAAGGTTTCACCAAGTGAAAAAGACGCTTTAGTAGCTATTTATAACGCCACAAACGGTAGTCAATGGAATTCCTCTTGGGATTTAGATGCTTCTGTTGAAAAGTGGTATGGTGTAAAAGTAGAAGATGATAAAGTTGTTGAAGTGAATTTACAGTTCAATAATCTTCAAGGTACATTACCAACCGAAATAGGTAATTTAGTTAACTTACAAAAATTGAATTTAGGATTCAATAAGTTAACAGGAACGCTTCCTACTTCAATAAAAAATTTACAGGAATTAACATCTTTAGAGTTATTTATGAATGGGTTTGAAGGTTCGATTCCAGAAGAATTAGGGCAGTTAAAAAAGTTAGAGTCTTTAAAATTATACAGTAATAAGTTTTCAGGAACCATTCCTCAATCAATCATGGGATTAACAAACTTAAAAGAGTTGTTAATGGGTAGTAACTACATTATTGGAACAATTCCTACTGAGATAGCAGCTTTAACCAAATTAGAAAAATTGAGCTTAATGGATAACAAGCTTGAAGGTGAAATTCCAGCTGAAATGGCCCAATTAAGAAACTTAGAAGAGTTAGTGTTATCAACTAACAAATTAACAGGAGATTTACCGTTAGAGTTTATGAACCTTCCTAAGTTAACAACGTTAATGGTTAGTGATAACAATTTAAATAGAGAGTATACTACGGTTTCAGGAAACAATCCTCCAGGACTTATGTACTTAGATTTACAAAATTCAACAGCAACAATGGATATTGAAAAAGAATAGTAAGTTTTTGTTTAAATTAATTATAGTTTTAAGAAGTCAGCCTTTGTGCTGACTTTTTTTTTGTAACTTATATTATGATTGAACATTTTTTTACATGTCCGTATTGTTGGGAGCAAATCTCAATGTTGCTTGATAATAGTGTCTCAAGTCAGCAATATATTGAAGATTGTGAGGTTTGTTGCCAGCCTATACATATAAAATTAAAATTTTTTGGTGCCGATTTAATTGACTTTCAGGTGACTAAAATTTAATTAAATATTTTTTCAAATATAAGTTTGCAAAACTTAAAAAGGATTGTATATTTGCACCACAATATCGCGGGATAGAGCAGTAGGTAGCTCGTCGGGCTCATAACCCGAAGGTCACAGGTTCGAGTCCTGTTCCCGCTACGAAGCGAAATGCTAGTAAAACCAACGGATTGTGTGCTCACAGTCCGTTTTTTTATGTCTTCAATTTTCTTACTTTTACAAAACGTACACAATTCGGTACACGTTTTGCCCATGAAAATCAATTATTCTGAACCTAAATTTTACACAGGAGGTGTTGATGTCAATCAATGGTCTAAGTTGTCAAAAAAAGAACAGAGAGAAGCTTTAGAGAAGCAATGGTATGTATATTATACTTTCAGAAATCCTAAAACAGGTAGGTTAACTCGCCAGACTAACATTAAAGGGGGGATTAATAAACACAAAGATAGGCGTACACGATTACATTTATTGAATATTATGAAAGAAAGCCTCCTAGTTGTATTACGCGAAGGCTTTAATCCATACGAGGATAATAGGTCATTAACCGAATATTTACTGGATAAGTTAGATAATAAAAAGAAAGCTAGAACTAAAAAGAAAGAAGTAAAGCGAGCTTCGGTAGAAGTTGTTGAGGACAACTCTATGACTATTAAAGATGCTTTTAATTTAGCTTTAGATTTAAAGGTGAAAATGATGTCTCCTAGTTCCTATGTGAAGTTTAAAAGTCGTATTAATACCTTTGATAAATGGATTAAATCTGAAGGTTTACAGGATGCCGATAAAATTACAAGTATTACTAAAAAGCATGTAATACAATATCTAAATGACGTATTACAGCGGACTAGCCCAAGAAATCGAAATAATTCGCGAACTGACTTAGCGTCGTTTTATCAAGTTTTAGAAGATAATGACGTAATACCAGAGAATTTTGTGAAAAAGATAAACGTTTTAAAAGCTCTGCCTTCTCGTAATAAAACATACAAGCCAAAGGAACAGGAAGAAATTTTTAAGTATTTAAGAAAACATGACCCTACACTTTTCTTATATGTTCAGTTTATATCTTATAATTATTTAAGGCCTATAGAAGTGTGTAGACTTAGAATTGGTGATCTGGATATTGAGGATAAAAAGTTATATATAAAAGCTAAGAACCAGCCAGTAAAGATTAAAATTATTCCAGATATATTAATAAAAGAACTTCCTGATTTGTCTCAGTTTAGTAAAGAAGATTATTTATTTGCTGAAGCCAATATCGGGGGACAGTGGGAAACAGAAGAAATTAACAAACGGGATTTTTATACGAAGCGTTTTAAAAAAGTAAAAGATCATTTCGGGTTAGGTGTTGACTATGGTTTATATAGTTTTAGGCACACTTTTATTACTAAACTTTATAAGGAGATGGCTAAAAACGCTACTGCTTTTGAAGTAAAAAGCAAACTACAATTAATAACTGGTCATACTACTATGAAGGCATTAGAGCAATATTTAAGAGATATTGATGCTGAACTTCCAGCTGACTATTCAGAATTATTAAAATAGATGAAATCAAAGTATTTTGGTGTAATCAATGAAACGGAGTTTCTTGATTGGGAAAGTGATATTCAGGAAGAATATCTTATAAAAAACGATTTGTTTGAGGCATTTAGTGTTTTCGGTTTAAATCCACAACCAGATGAAGTTGAGTTAGGAAGGTTTAAAGATTTAAAAAAGGTAGATAATTTTATACGTGAAATGTATCCAAAAGATGATGTCCTTAACGATTTTTACCAGTTTATACTTGAAATATACAGAGCGGGTATAGATGGGGATTATATATCATTTTCTATAGGATTTGATAATTTAACTTTTCAAAAATCGCAGAAAGAAAAAAGGGTATTTGCTTTAAAAGAATTTGAACGAATATTTGATGAGATTTGTCCGATGGAATATCGTTATTTTGTAAAAAACGATTCAGGAAGTGGATTAACATTTGGTTTGGATAGGTTTAAATCTTTACACAGAACTCAAGAATATATTATTATAAATTTAAGAAGTGAGGCGGAATTAATTTTGCCTTTTTTGTTAGGAGATCGGCAGTTTTTTAATCGAGAGTTATATTCGACAAATGAAGTCATTCTGAAAATATGCAATTTTGAAAAAGGATTAAAAATATTAATTGCTTTGAATGAGGAGTTTCAGTTTGAAAAGGATACTGTTTTTTGCCCAAAGTCTTTGGCAGAGTTGCTATTTGATGCATACGAAGGAAATGTGTCAAAAGAAGTGGTAAAGTTTATTGATCAAAGTATTTTAGAGGTAGATGAGAAAATTCCTTCTTTTGTTTGTTCTTTAATGATGTTTTTAAATCAAAAACAGTTGTTAAATTTAAAAGAAGAGGTGTTTCGGTCTGGAATTAACCAAGTGTATGATTTAAAACTTTCAAAGATAAAATTATCCAATCCGTCAAATAAAAAGCATGAAGAAAGAATAGCGTATTATGAAGAAAAATGGAAGGGATTTTTATAAATCTGCGCCCTAATATTCTGTAATACCCTAAATTGTATGGTAATACCCTAAAATACCCTAAAATACCCTAAAAATACCCTATTTAATTCGTTAATTATTAGTTGTTGTGTGTCTAGATTGCAACTATCAATAACAATATATAATTAACGATGAAAAATCAAAAATTTCCAAAAAGGCAAAGTCCTTTTATTACTTTAATAAGAGTTTTTATTAAGGTATCAACATTAGATAAGTTTGTTTTTAAACTTATTGAAGAAAAGGAAAAGGCGTGCGATTATCATGCTATTAAAGAAATGTGTGGACTGCTTGATAGCAGTGGCTCTACACTTTTCCAAATCCGGAAATCCGGAAAACTTCAATCAATCAAATTAGGAAACAACATTAGGTTCAGGAAGTCTAATGTTTGTAATCTGTTTTTAATTTAATTTTTATGGAAGCAAAAATTAACTTAAGAATAGATGACGAGATAAAATTCCGGCTTGAAGAGTTAGCTATTGAAAACGGCCAAACCTTATCTGAGTATTCACGTGATTTACTTACCGATCATGTGAATGAATTTTATAGTGACGAGGAATATCCTGAAGAGGTTGTTCATCTAGGAACTGTTACAATTGATATTTCTGAGAAATTTGAAAAAACATTTGACTTTACATATTTGGTGGCATGGCTTTTTAGCAAATATATGTGTCCAACTGAAATTGATGACAGGGCAACTGTTAGAACACTAAAATACTATGTAGAAAAAGTAATTGATCGTAGTTCTTTTTCGCTCGAGCTTAAATTGGAATTTGTTAAAGTTCTTAATGAGATTAATAGGTTTTTAGTTGAACCATATTGTGAAGATAAAAAGTTTCAATTTGCTTCATTAGACGGCAGTGTTTCCTTTGATTATAATAGATTATTAGATGAAATAAAATCTATTAATAAATAATTGTGATGATGGGAACTAGTCGTTTATTAACTAAAGTTTCTGATGAAATCAGAGCAAAGGAAGTACAACTGCAACAATCAAAGGCTCAACAAGGTTGCCTTATTATTAAGTCAGCCAACACTTGGATAAACGAAGCTAAAAACCGTCCTATTCCTAATATGCTATTTAGTGAATTTTGGTATGAAACCGAGTTATGTATCTTATTTGCGGACACGAATATCGGTAAATCTATATTGGCAGTACAAATTGCAGATAGTATTAGTCGAGGAGTTGCTATACGAGGTTTCAAACTTGAAGTGCAGCCTAAAAAGGTTTTGTATTTAGACTTTGAATTGTCCGATAAGCAATTTGAAAATCGATGTTCTCAGAACTATACGAATCATTATCAATTTAATAGCAATCTTTTAAGGGCAGAATTGAATACTGAGTTCAATCTGCCTAAAGATTGTAAAAATGTTGAAGAGTTTTTAACTAAAACTTTAGAAAAAACTATTGTAGATAATGGGATTAGTGTTGTTGTCGTAGATAATCTAACCTTTTTAAAAACTGATAATGAAAGGGCTAAAGATGCTTTGGAGCTTATGAAGTTTCTAAAGTATTTAACCAAAAACAATGGTGTTTCAATTTTAGTTTTAGCTCACACCCCTAAGCGTAATTCATCGAATCCAATTACCAAAAATGATTTAGCAGGAAGTAAAATGTTAATGAATTTTTGCGACAGTTCGTTTGCTATTGGAGCAAGTTCATTAGAGCCGTCCTTGAGGTATTTAATTCAGATTAAACAGCGTAATACTGAGCATTTATATCATTCTGGAAATATCGTTGTGTGCCGATTGGCAAAAGAGTCTAACTTTTTAAGTTTTCAATTTGAAGAGTTTGGTGCGGAACAGGATCACCTTAAAGAAACTTCTTTTAGCGACATTTCAGAACGCGATGATCGTATGAAAGCTTTGATAAGCGAAGGCCTTTCTAATGTTAAAATAGCTGAAGAACTTGGTTTGTCTGAAGGAGCAATCAGAAAACGTAGAAAAGCTTTAGGTCTGTAATAATGAATGCTAACGATGTATATAACATAGCTCAAGCTCTTCCCAAAGAGGAACTTGTTAAGCTTTGTGATATGCTTGGTGTTAGCATAAAACCCAAAAAGCCATTAAAACCCAAAAAGAGACCCTTACCAGACTTTACGGTAGAAGATGGAATTAGATATTTATTGGCAAATCATTTTAATAAAATTAGAACCCCTTAAACTTAACCTCGTACCAATCGTACTTCTATAGAGGTGCGAATGGTACGAATGGTACGAATTAAAAACTATGAAGTATAAATATTCCTTAGATAGGTCGAGTAGGAAATTTGCTTGTCCTGCTTGTAATAGAAAGACTTTTGTTAGATATACTTTAACAGAAACAGGCGAGTATTTAGATTCAAATCTCGGGCGCTGTGATCGTGAAAGTAAATGTGCGTATCACAATTCTCCAAAAGGTAATACAACTTTGGGTAATACGTCTGACATAAAAATTAAGTCTGTATTACAAAACTTTCACTCTGATTGTGTAATAGGTCAATATGGAAGACATCACAATAAAAATAGTTTTATATCATACTTATTGCAGCATTTTGCAGCTATTGATGTAAGACAAGCTATATTTAAATACTTTATAGGTACTTCAGATCATTGGAATGGTGCAACTATTTTTTGGCAAGTAAATGATCAAATGAAAGTTTGTGCGGGTAAAGTGATGCTATACGATAAAACTACTGGTAAAAGGATTAAAAAACCATACCCGCATATTAACTGGATGCACAAAGTATTACGTTTAGATGACTTTGTATTGCAGCAATGCTTGTTTGGAATACATAATTTGTGTGACTATACTACAGAAAGGACTATTTGTATTGTTGAAAGTGAAAAAACAGCCGTTATAATGAGTATTATGCAACCTGCGTATTTGTGGTTGGCAACAGGATCTAAGTCAAATCTAAAGGAAGCGCTATTAAAACCATTAAAGAATCATAATGTTATAGTATTTCCCGATAAAACAGAGTACGAAACATGGAATACAAAGGTTCAGTATTTAAATAGTATAGGTTTTAATGTGTCTTGTAGTGCTCTTTTAGAACGTCAGAATATTGAAGAAGGGAGTGATTTAGTTGACTATTTGAAGCTAACGAAGCTAGTAGTGTAACACATTATGGAGCGGTGTAATACGCTTAATATTGGTGCAAAAATACCATTTTCGTTGCATTTGTAACTTGAAACAGGGCGTAATACGGATTTCGTGTTACGCTTTTTGTTTTTGTAATACAGCTAAATTTTTAATTTTCGATAATACAAATGGGTATAAGGTTCTCATATAAAAGCTGAGAGGTACATTACAAACTTTGTAAAAACAGGACTTGTACATAGGGATGCTCACGGCAAATATGAAAAAACATCTTAAAAGCAAAAGAGGTGCTCCCTCGGTTGTTTTATCTTTTACTACGTTGCTTTAGTTTAGCATCAGGATGCTTTAAAGCACGATGAAAATTACCTTCAATTTTTCTGCTTTGTTTTTTAATGGTGTCTTCGCCACCGTTTAAATTTTTCATGGCTTCATTCGCTTTCATTAGGTAGCTAAAGTAGTTACCCCAATCATAGCGTTTTAAAGGATCTTTTTTGTATTTACCAGGGTTAGTAGGATCAGGCACACGTTTCAATCGACGTTTACCACCTAATATGGTAAAGCGTTTAATGAGTCTTTCTTTAAAAAGTCCTTTTGAACTATGGTGAGCATTTGAAGCATAAAATTTACCACGTTTGATACTGCGTATCATTCCTCGATAAAATTTTGAAAACCCTACGGTCTTTACATATACATTATTTCCAGTGTATTCAAACCCTAGGTATTCTAATTGCTTGTTAGGATTAACGGTATCATCAGGATCAACAATTCCACCAGAAAAAACACCATATTCAGAACTATATCTATAAGTTTGGGTTTTCTTTTCTTGGATGTCTAGCTTACAAAGTTGGGTGATGCCTTCAACCATAATTTGTTTTAATGCAGCTTCATCTTTTTGTTCACAAATTAAAATAAGATCATCACTATAACGCTGATAGAAAGCGCCAATTTTAGTAATGGTTTCGTACATTAATTTATCAAAATCCAACATGTAAACATTAGCTAATGTTGCACTCATGGGACTACCTTGTGGTATGCCTTTCATGGTGCAAGAGCCTCTACAAATTTGATGCTGATGGCTACATTTTTTTACAGAGCGGATTAAATCTAAATGCTTATTGAAAAACTCTTTTTTAGTACAGTAGGCAATAACATTTTCTCGTTTGTAATTACGTTTCTTTCGTACTTGTTTTCGTTTCTTAACTTTTACATCAGGGTTGTTTAACTCGCCACGTTCTACCCATAAGCGTTTAAAAAAACGATTGTGCAATTCGTGTTCGTTGACGTAACGTTTATTGATTAAAGACTTATAGACATTATAATGATCATCGGTCATAATCAATTCACCTTTAACATCTTTCTTACCTATAACTTCCTTCCATTTTTGGTGAAGTATTTTATGGTCTAAGTTGTCAAAAAATGAGGTGACATCTGCAACAATCACGGTCATTGCTTTTGTTCGATTTACATCAATAAATTCAAAAGCTTCTTTAGCAAATTCAATATTACACTTATTGCCTTTTTTTCCGTGTCCTTTAGGAATTTTTCGGTAAGCTACAGCACTATATCTATACGGTTTATGTTTAAGATAGCGTTCGTAGGCTTTGGTAATTAAATGACTGTAATAACTATAAACTAAAGAGTCTAAATGCGAAGCAAAAAATATAGGTCTGTCTTTAGGTTCTAGTTTCTCTCTAACACGTTTACCATAAGCGTTCTTATTATCCTTAGAAGTAGCACGATATTTACGTTGCTTTATCTGTCTATGGATAAACGGAGTAAATCGGTGTTTGGCAATATTATTTTTGTTTTTTATATAGGCAATTAACTTTCCCTTTTCACTAGGTTGAAGAGGTAAGCCAATATGAGGATATTTCTTTAATTTAAACCAGTCTGTTTGTGTCATAATAAAAAAAAGGAAGAGTCAGTCGCGGCTATGCTTGACTACTGTCGTGAGAACACATCGGCTTGCTACTTATGATGTACATAGGTAGCGCCGCTCATTCTTAGAATTAAAGTGGTATCTTTGATAAATAATATAATAACAATGTATAATAATAAGTATAAAGACAACTTCAGTTTATTCCTAACGGCTATATGTGCTGTTCTTTCTTTAGTAGAAAGTGTCCCACATATTTGGTTATATGGAATTCCTGTACTAACCGCGGAGCGTCCGCAGTGGAACACGCTAAAAGCGTCATAAATAAACGTGCATCTCAGCTAACTAAACTCTTCCGCAGCAAAAATATATATTTATACTGTTATTAGTAAACCACTTTTTTCTACAAATTCTTTTTCAATGTCCTTAATATGTTGTGTTTCTTTGTGTTAGGGGGTTGATAATTGTTGATATCTTTTTCTTACTCTTTTTTTTCTTTTTCTTACATTAGACAAATATTGACAAGTCAAAAATTTCCCAAAAATGACGTTTGGTGAACACGTAAGAAATTTAAGAGAGCAAAAGCAATTATTGTTGCGTGAAGTCGCATCGCAAATGAATATTGATACAGCTTTACTAAGTAAAATTGAACGCAGCATACGCATAGCAAGAAAAGAGCAAGTGCAAGCTTTAGCGGTAACACTTAATGAAGATGAAACAGAATTATTAAAAATCTGGATGGCAGATAAAATAACTGAAATGCTAAAGGATGAAAAGAATAGTACGGAAATACTCAAAATTGCTGAAGAAAAAATTAAGAACTTTAAAGATTTAGAATAAACATAATGATAACAAAGGATAACTTCAAGAAAGTACTTGAGACTTTAGGGTTTGAAAAATCTACCAATATATTTACTAAGAAATTTCCAGATTTAGGTTGTACTTTAAAAGTAGACTTCAAAAATGAAAAACTCGTTTATCCTTTAGATAAAGGATTTACCATTGCAGGAGATTTTACAACGTCTTTTACACAGAAAGAAAACTTCGTTGTTTTTGAATGTGTACATCGCCTCTTTGAACAAGGTTATAAGCCAGAACATATTGAATTAGAACCTAAATGGACAGTAGGTCACGGTGCTAGTGGTGGTAGGGCAGATATTATGGTAAAGGATAATTCGGGAAAATCCTTAATGATTATTGAATGTAAAACCGCTGGTGCAGAATTTAAAAAAGAATGGGATAAAACTAAAATCAACGGCGGACAGATTCTATCATATGCAAAACAGGCTGGTAGCACCCAGTTTGTAGCATTATATTCTTCAGACTTTGTAGATGGTAAAGTTAAAGCAGATTATTATCTAATAACATTAAAAGATAACGAAAAACTTCTTGAAGAATTAGCAGACAAAGAACCACTTTCATTTGCAGCAGCAAAATTACTGGACAAGGAAGATATTTATGAAGCGTGGACCCAAACCTACGATCAACACTATGAAACCAGAGGTGTCTTTGAGGATAACGAACCTTATTTAATCGGTAAATCTAAATATAGTTTAGATGATCTCGATAGTATTTCAGGTAAGGATATTCAAGGTAAATACCATCAATTTGCAACTATTTTAAGACAGCATAACGTTTCAGGTCGCGAAAATGCGTTCGATAAATTAGTAAACTTATTCCTTTGTAAAATAGTTGATGAAACTAATAATCCTAATGAACTCAAATTCTATTGGAAAGGTATTGCTTACGATAGCTATTTTGATTTGCAAGACAGACTTCAAAAACTCTATCAAGAAGGTATGAAACGCTTCCTTGGTGAAGAGGTAACTTACATAGATAATGACGCTATTGAAAATGCGTTCCGTTTTTTTAAAAACGATCCAGATGCAACTCGTGAAACCATTAAAAAATACTTTAGACAATTAAAGTTCTTTACTAATAACGATTTTGCTTTTGTAGATGTACATAACGAAAAACTGTTTTATCAAAATGCTACCGTATTACTTAAAATGGTACAAATGTTACAAGATATAAGACTGAAGCAAACAGAGGATAAGGATGAAGATGATCATCAGTTTTTAGGTGATATGTTCGAAGGTTTTTTAGACCAAGGTGTTAAACAAAGTGAAGGACAATTTTTTACACCAATGCCGATTGTAAAATTCATTCTTAAATCACTACCATTAAAACAAATAGTAGCACAAAGTGAAGAAATTCCTAAAGTAATAGATTATGCGTGTGGTGCAGGTCATTTTTTAAATGAATATGCCAAACAAATAAAACCTATAGTAAAGGAAAATAAAGTAGCAGAAATAGAACAGTATTATGCAGCTATTACTGGTATAGAAAAAGAATACCGCTTATCGAAGGTGGCAAAAGTATCGTCGTTTATGTATGGACAAGATGATATCGAAATCATTTATGCCGATGCGCTTTCAGAAATCCCTAAAGTTAAAGACAAAACTTATAGTGTATTAGTAGCTAATCCACCTTATAGTGTAAAAGGGTATTTAGAAACCCTACCAGCAAAAGATAGAAAGCGTTATGAGCTTATCAATACAGTTGATGAAAAAAGCTACCCAAACAATAATAGTATCGAAACCTTTTTTATAGAACGTGCTAAACAGGTGCTTAAACCTGGTGGTGTAGCTGCTATTATTGTGCCTTCATCAATTTTAAGTAAAGGAAATTCAAAAAGCACATCTACTAATAAAAATATCTATGTAGCGACTAGAGAAATACTATTAAAGTACTTTGATATTGTAGCCATAGCAGAGTTTGGAAAAGGAACATTTGGCAAAACAGGGACTAATACGGTAACCTTATTTATACGTCGCAAAGAAGAAGATCCAGCACCAGCTAAACACTACGAAATTAGAGTAAATGATTGGTTCAGTAACAAGCGTAAAAAAGATAAAGTGTTCGAAGATGAAAAATACATCAAACAATACTGTAGCCATCTAGAAATTGACTATAAAGAGTATCTAACCTTATTAAAAACCGAACCAAGCAAAAAGCTTTTAGAACACGAAATATTTATACGGTATAAAAAAGAATTTGATAAATGGAGTACCATAAAAAATTACAAGAAAAGTCAAGCCTACAAACAATTATCTGCAGAAGATAAAAAAACAGAGCTAGATAAAAGATTTACGAACTTCTTAGTGCGTAACGAAAAAGATAAGCTATACTATTTTGTATTAGCAAGTCAAAACTCACAAGAAGTACTCATTGTAAAAAGCCCTTCAAGCACTAGTGAAATGAAAGAATTTTTAGGCTACGAGTGGAGCAGTGCAAAAGGAAACGAAGGAATTAAATACTTAGGTAATGCTACAGTAGAAGATCTACCAGAAGATGATGAAGATGAAGGTGTAGAAGTATTAGAAAGTGAAGACAAACGTGTGTTAACCAACTTGTTAAACTTTCAACAGATTAATACACCTCTATACGATCCTTTAATCCTTAATAATGAAGAAAAGATAAATTATTGGATAAGCCAAAACTTCGAAGGCAATCCTATCACTGTTCCTCAAGAGCTAAAACCATTCTTAAGTCAAGCGAGACTTGTAGAAATGATAAATTTCACGAGTATCGATTTTAAAAAGGAAATTACACTTTCACCGAATATTTCAATTGACATAAGTTCAAAATGGCCAGTAAATTCAATAAATCAAATTGCTACAGTTAAAGGTGGAAAGCGTATTCCTAAAGGTAAAAGTTTTGCATCAAGCCCTACAAAATATCCATATATCAGAGTTACAGATTTTGAGAAACAATCAGTCAATTCTACAAGGCTTGAGTATATAGATAAAGGAGTTTATGAACAAATAAAAAATTATACTATTTCAAAAGATGATGTTTATATCTCTATTGCAGGTACAATAGGTTTAGTTGGAAAAGTCCCAAACTCTCTAGATAAAGCTAATTTAACTGAAAATGCAGCAAAGATAATTGTTAATAAACAATACTTATTGCAAAATTATTTAATTGAGGCACTGCAATTGCCTTCGTCAATTTTGCAGATAGAAGCATATACAAAATCATTGGGGGTGCCTAAACTAGCATTAAATAGAATAGAAAGTATTAAAATCCCTTTACCACCTAAAGACATTCAACAAAAAATAGTAGATGAGTGTTTAAAAATTGATAAAGAAGCGGAGATAGCAGAAAAATCTATTAGTGAAGAATTAAAGGCAATAGAAAAATCTATTAACGATTTTACAAATAAAGGATATGACACCCAAAAACTCGATGCGGTTGTAGAGGTTAATCCATCCAAGAGAGAAATAGCTGACTTAGATATAAATACAATGGTTTCATTTGTTGAAATGGCATCTCTTAGTGAAGAAGGCTACATAGCAAAAAAAGAAGATAGATTATTAAAAGATGTAAAGAAAGGAAGTTATCGATACTTTGCTGAAGAAGACATCATTATTGCTAAAATAACACCTTGTATGGAGAATGGTAAGTGCGCTATAGCAACCAATTTAACCAATTCAATTGGTTTTGGGAGTTCTGAGTATCACGTTTTTAGAGTAAATGAAAAAGAGTTAAATAATAAATATTTGTTTGCTTTCTTAAATAGAGAAAGTATCCGTAATGATGCAGAAAAAAATATGACAGGGTCTAGTGGTCATAGAAGAGTTCCTGATTCTTATTATAAAAATTTAATGATACCTACACCATCATTAACAATTCAAAACAAACTCGTTGTTCAAGTAGAAAAACACGAAGCTAAAATCCAAAAAGCAAAAAAAGTATTAGAAACTATTGCAGCACGTAAGGAAGAAGTAATTAAAAAGTATTTGTAGAATTTAAAAACATAATTAAATAGTATGGCAACAATAGATAGCATACATATATTAAAAGAATATTTAACAGGCGTATTAGACAGAGCTAATCATCACGCACATAATGTTAACGAAATTGCTTTAGCAATTGCAGGAGGTATTATCTGGAGAACAACAAACAATATAAAAGTTTTATCTAGAGAAGGTGAAATGAAAAATGTTCTTTGGCTTTTAGTCGATGATAAAAGGTTATGCTTTGTTTATAATCACGATACTTTCCAAATAGATATTGGAGAAAAATCTATTCAAGGAAAAACTATAGTCTCTTTTGATAACAAAACACCTTTAAAGGATGTAAAGGATTTTTTTGAAAATTTATAATGACTAACACCATAACATATCAACGTAAACTAATAGGTAAAGAGGTGGAACTAGGTTTTTTGTATGTACCTGCTGAAGCACGCCCAGAATTACCTAATGAAAACGCAGAGTTAAATGTACTATTACCCAAAGCCCAAAGCACCAATAAACACAGCTATAATTCAGACTATAACCGTGTTTTTGGCTTAACCAGTTTCTACAGAGATAATAATCTTTCAGCAGGTAGTATTATAGAAGTTGAGGTATCTCATGAACAAATAAAAATCAAGCTAAACAATATTGAAGCGGTATTAGAAAACGACGAAGAAGAGGACGATGAAAACTTTATCGATATGTCGGGCTTATCCTCTCAAATGAAAGGCAATATAGGCGAAGACTGGGCAAAAGAAATCATTCTACTCTACAGTCAAGGTTTACTCAACGTTTACAAACCTGTGATAGACGATAGAGGAATAGATCTAATCGTATTAAAAGAAAAACTCTATACACCAATCTATCTACAGGTAAAAACACGCTTTAATGTACACAAACGTAACCGTTTAATCTTAACCATTAACGGTAACACCTTCAAACCGCATCATTCATACTACATTGTAGCATTTATCTTCGATCAAAGCAAAATGAAAATGAGTGATAAAATACTATTGATACCATCCCAAGAGGTAGAAAATTTGGGCGTAAAAATAGCAGATGGTAATTGGCGTATAACGGTATCAATGGCAGGCGGTAAAACCACAGGTAAATACAAAGACTACTTTGTAAGCAAAGAAGAATTTGTAAACACCCTATTAGATCGTATAGAAACTATTAGTTCTATTGTTAGGTAATTATTTAAAAAGACTTTACCAGATACAATTATGTCAAGTGTGTCCTTTTAGAGCTTTCGCCTTTATTTAAGGAACAAGTAAAGCTTTAAGTCTATTTCATAAGTAAAAGTTAGAATTTTAATTTTGTGGTTATGTATATTTTCTTTAAAAAATTATTAAATTTCCTAACATTAATTAACTTTTTTGAGACTTAGCCACATCAGAAGCATATAAAAATGCACAACATCCTATTTTTAGATATTGAAATCAATCCTACTACGAAAAGCGTTGATTATGGAGCAACCTTTAAAGGACAGGAGTTACATGAAAGAAATAGTGCTAGACTAGAGCAGTGGATAAGTGAAGCGGATTACATATGCGGACACAATATAATTAAACATGATATTCAGGAGTTAAAGAAAAGGTTAGGGGAGAATATTTTCGTTGGGAAAAAGTTTATAGATACGCTATTGTGGTCTCCAATACTTTTTGTAAAAAGGCCAAACCATAAACTAACAAAGGGGTACCGTATAGTAAATGCATCAGAGGTAAATAATCCGCTTTCAGATTGTAAATTAACCCAAGATTATTTAATTAAGGAGCTAAATAGATTTAATGAGCTAAGAATTGAGGAACAAAGTGTATATTATTATCTTCTTCACAATAATCCTAATTTTAATACCTTTTTTCAAATAGCCAGATTTAACGTTTCCAAAATGGTTAAAGTGGACATTTGTCAATTAATTGGTGAGGCAATTTGTTCAGGAGTAGATTTGAATTTGTATTCTGAGCAAAGTCCTGTTGGTTTAGCTTACGTTTTTACATTACTAAAATTAGGAGATGAAGATTCGGTATTACCTTCGTGGGTTCGACATGAATATCCAGAAGCGGAGAAAATACTCAATGAAATACGTTTCGAAACTTGTAATGATGTAAATTGTAAATACTGTTCTAATAAGTTGAATCCTAAAAAAGCACTTTTCGAATACTTTAATTATAGCGATTTTAGAAAATTTGAAGAACATCGAATAATTAGTTTGCAGGAAGAAGCTGTAAAGGCAGGATTGCAAAGGAAATCTTTTGTTGCTGTTTTTCCTACAGGAGGAGGGAAATCATTAACATTTCAATTACCGGCATTAATGAGAGGGGCTTCAACAAGACATTTAACCGTTGTGATTTCACCTTTAATTTCTCTTATGAAAGACCAGGTTGATAATTTAAGAGATCGTTTTGGGATAACAAAAGCGGTGGCTATAAATGGGCTTCTGTCACCTCTTGAACGTCAGGAGGCATTTGAAATGGTATCCGATGGAAGAGCAGACTTATTATATTTATCACCCGAATCATTAAGGTCACCTTCTATTTTTAGATTGATATTAACCCGTTCAGTAGGTAGAATAGTCATTGATGAAGCTCATTGTTTTTCAAGTTGGGGGCAGGATTTTAGGGTTGATTATTTATTTATTGCGGATTTTATCAAAAAAATAGAAAGCGAGAAGAATATATCGAAGATACCTGTATCTTGTTTTACGGCTACGGCAAAGCTACAAGTCATTAAGGATATAAAATTTTATTTCGAAGACCGTTTAGGGTTAGAATTGGATGAATATATTACCAATAAAGGAAGAACTAACCTATCTTATGAAGTGATTAATGTTGAAGAATCCGAGCATAAAATGAACTATTTATTACGTGTGCTGGAAGATTGTGAAAAGCCTGCAATTGTTTATGCCTCCCGAACTAAGCAGGTAGAAAATGTTTGCAATTTGATAAATGAAGCTGGATTTAGTTCTACTTTTTTTCATGGAAAATTGGACAAGGATTCTAAAAAAATTAACATGGATGCCTTTATGAATGAGGACAATGACATCATTGTAGCTACTTCAGCTTTTGGGATGGGGGTTGACAAGGATAATGTTAAAACTGTTGTTCATTATAATATTTCAGATTCACTTGAAAATTATGTTCAAGAAGCAGGTAGGGCTGGGAGGAATGAAAAAATTAATGCCAAGTGCTATATTTTATACAGCGAGGAAGATTTAAACAAACATTTTAGTTTACTACAGCAAACTAAATTGAATCATAAGGAGATAAAGGATATTTGGAGAGCGATTAAGGGGCAGGCTAAGTTTAGGGGTAAAATTAGTCAGTCGGCTTTAGAGATTGCAAAAAAGTCTGGTTGGGATGCAGAAATGCTGGACTTAGAAACAAAAGTTAAAACAGCTATTTCAGCTTTAGAAGACCAAGGTTTTTTAGTAAGGTCTTTAAATTCGCCTAGGGTTTTTGCCGATAGTTTATTGGTTAAAAGTTTTGGTAGTGGACAGGAGATCCTTAGGAACAGTAAAAAAATAACAGAAGAAGACAAGAAAGATTGTGCTATTGTTTTAAAACGTATAATCACAGATGGAGAAACGAGGGTAGATTATCTTGCAGATATTACGGAATTAAGTGCGAGAAGAGTTCAGGATGTTATTCGGATGCTTAGGGATCATAAAATTTTGGGAGATGCTAAAGATTTAACCGCTTTTTTGAGTTTGCTTCAGTCAAAAAATGGCTCAAGAAAGATATTGGAAGCTTTTTTGAAGGTTGAAAAAAGTATACTGGAGGTAGTAAAATTAAATAAGGCTAAAATTCCCTTAAGGGAATTGAATCAGAGGTTGTTTGATTCTGGGATTGTCGAATCAAGTGTGTCTAATATAAGAAGCCTTTTATCCTATTGGGATAAAAGGCGGTTTGTTAAAAAGCGAAGAATAGATAAAGAAAAGGATATATATGAAATAGAATTTCTTAAACGGAAGGAACTCATTGAAGATATTAAATGGCGACATGAATTAGCTTTGTCAACATTCCAGTTTCTTGAAAATCTTGCCATTCATAAAAAGGAGTATAAAGGAAGAAAAGAAGAGGTGCCTGTTTCCTTTTCATTGCTAGAATTGAAAGCATCTAACCAGTTTATGGGGAGTATAGTAGAAGAAAATACTAAAAAATATGAAATCTGTTTGTTGTATTTAAATGATATTAAGGCTATAACTTTGGAAGGTGGGTTTATGGTATCATACAATAAATTAAATATCTCTGAAGTAGACCAAAGTAGAAGGGTTTTTACAGTTGAAAATTATAGTAAAATAAAAGAGTTTTATCTTCATAGAACTGAACAAATTCACATAGTAGGAGAGTATGCAAAAAAATGTGTTCAAAACTATGAATCTGCTTTGGCGTATGTTAATGATTATTTTACTCTAGATTATGAGGATTTTTTAGCACAATATTTTCCTCGAAAGAAAAGAGAAATACAAAGGTCTATTACCCCAAAGCGTTTTATGGAGATTATTGGAGATTTGGATACTGATCAAACCAAGGTTATTGAGGATAATAAATCTGATAATATTTTGGTTTATGCCGGACCTGGTAGTGGAAAAACTAAGGTATTGGTTCATAAAATAGCAAGTCTACTGTTAATTGAAGATATTAAGCCAGAGCAATTTATAATGCTTACTTTTTCAAAAGCTGCAGCTTTAGAGTTTAAACAACGGGTTCGGAACTTAATCCCCGAATATTCAGGCTTAATTAAAATAACTACTTTCCATGGTTTTTGTTTTCAGTTACTAGGTCAATTGGGAGATCTTAATAAATCCCAAAATGTAATTCAAGATTGTATTAAAGCAATAAAATCAGGAGAAATTGATATTACTTCATTGGAGAACAAAAGTATACTGATGTTTGATGAATTTCAAGATATCAATCAAGAAGAATGGGATTTAATAGAGTTGATCATTGAGAAAGCAGAGAAACCTAGGGTAATTGCTGTTGGTGATGATGATCAGAATATTTATAGTTTTAGAGGATCTTCAAATGCTTTTATGAGTAAATTTAGAAGTGATTATTCCGCTACATTGTATACCCTTCCAAAGAATTATAGAAGTTATCCGGCGATAGTAGAATTTAACAATCACGTTCTTAGTTATTTGAAAAATAGACTGAAAACTCAAAGGTTGATTCCTAATAGAAGTAGAGGAGAAGGAAGTATTGATGTAATAAAATATAAAGGGAAATATATAGAAAAACCATTAGTTCAGTATTTGAATAAGGTTCGGTTGACGGGAAGCAAGGCTGTATTAACTAGAACTAATATTCAGGCATTGCATATTAGTAGTATGTTAAAAGAATTTGGGTATAAAGCACGCCTGGTGGCCGGCTTTGAAGGGTTTCGTGTGTGTGATTTATTTGAAATTAGAGAGTTTGATGAAAAACTAAGATTAGAAACAGGTGAGTCAGGAATTATACTTGAAGCCAATTGGGAATCGGCTTTTTTTTGGTTCAAACAAAAATATAAAGATTCAATTCACTTTGAGACCTGTATAGAGTTAATTAGGAAATTCGACTACACTTTTCCAGATAAGAAACTTTTGATGGATTGGAGAGAGTTTAGTAGAGAGATTAATATGGAAGATGCTGTAAAAGCCGATTCTGATATTGTTATCGTTTCAACTATGCATAAGGCTAAAGGGAAGGAGTATGATCATGTATTTATGTTGTTAGATGAGTATGATTATGGTTCGGATGAATCAAGAAGGCTACTATATGTTGCTAGTACAAGAGCAAAAAAAACTCTACACATTCATACAAATATTTCGTTCTATGATCAAATAGCCTCGAAAAATGTCACTAAAACGACTTATCAGGGTAAATTAGAAGAGCCCTTAAAGTATGAAATGATTTTATCTCATAGAGACGTAAGTTTAAGCTCCCAAAAATACCCAAGGTCCATAGAGATATTGAAAAGAATTAAAACAGGAGATTCTTTAGAAAATGATGTTATGGTTTTTGGTGATAACAAGGCACCAGGTTTGAGAAAAAACTCACAGGGTAACTTACTATTGTTTTCTAGGAAATTTGTTACAGAGCAATATAATTTAATGCTTTATAAGGGGTACGAGATAAAGAAATCTTCGGTAGAATATATTGTATATTGGTTCAATAAGGATGATAATAAGGAGTATAAGATTGTTTTGCCGAAATTAACATTTGAGAAAAATAACTTTTCTGTTAATCGATAATATTAATATTTTCCAATTTTAAGTCCTAAAATTTTTGGAGGATTGGACTATATAGATTCTTTACTTTCTTCCGTAATCAGCTGGGATTTCACCCCAAGCTTTCGTTTCCCATTTTAAAATATTGTTTTCTATTTCATTATTATTCAACCATGTTTCAGCTCTCTTTATTAAATCAAAAACTTCTTTGTTGTCTTTGGTCTTGTCTGCGTAAGTGCCACATTCTTTATGTTTTACCCAACCAATTGCAGTAGTGCTGTCACTATAAATAGGTCGTTTATCACCTTTTTTTTTCATTAATGCTACTGCATGAACAAGAGCAAGGAATTCGCCTATGTTGTTAGTGGCTCCTTTGTGAGGTCCTTGTTTGAAGATTAATTTTTTAGTTTTGGTGTCAACCCCTTGATATTCCATTAGTCCATTTTGCATATTGCAGGCTGCATCAACAGAGATACTATTCAAATTAGGTTTTCCAATTTTTTTTAATTCATCATCAGATAATTCTGTTTCAAATATGGTTTTACCCTTATAATCTTCATAACTTTCTGAATATGCTTTTTCAGCTAATTCTTTTGTTTTAAATGATTTGTATTTGGATCCCTTGTAGCCGTGAATACTTTCTGTACATTCTGACCAACTTTCTAAAACTCCCTTTTTTCTTCCTTCCCAGACAACATAATATTTTTGTTTAGCCATAAGTTTTATTCAATCTTAAAAAATTAATGGTTTGTTTGAGTTATTGTGTTTCAAACATAAACAAAATCTTACAATTGAGTGTGGTTTTGTAAGAATTAAATTTTCTTAAAACATAAAGCTAATAATAAACAGTAGTTTTTATAGCCCAGAAATAGATTAAAATTGAGCTATAAAATTGTCTTTTATAGCTCAAAGTTGTATTAATCTATAATTTTGTGGATTTAGGAATACTTTTTAATAGGTAACTACAGCTTGTTTTTTGGGATGGTAAAAGAGAATTATATTAACTCCAAAAAACGGAAATACAGAACCACTTGCAGTAGAAAATATTGAACATAGCTGAATTTCAAATAGGCTCTTATTTACAATACTCCTTGTCAAGAATTGGACTATATTATTATTTCAGCTCTGGTTGGTTTTCGATTACCATCCTATCCATTTAAACCATAGAAATTGAATTTTAGAATGCTTCACTTTTTGAGCTTGGTTTAGTGCTAAAATTTCCTTGTTCTTGCAATATTAGTTCATAAGTTATTATTTGGTTGTAAAGGCTAATGTAATTGTCCTTAGTAATACTTTCATTTGATACAAAACCTCCTCTTAATGAATTACAAGAAGAAGAAGGTATTTGTTTGTTTGGGTTCCAACCCGTTCCAGAATAAAAGAAAACCTGATAACTGCCGTCAGGGACATTAAAGGTGTAGGAGTAACCACCTTTGATATATGCGTGTCTTATTACTTGGCCATTTTGGTTTTTAATAGAAACCAAAACATCTCCACTTCCGCCTGTTGTTACTATTATTTGTGAGCAATTATAAGAATTACAATAATTGTTTGAACCATAACAGAAAGAGTAAGGTTTAGATCCAGTACTTAGTGAATTATATTTCCATTGTTCTTCAAAAGCTTTATCAGCAATATTTTGAAAAGCATGTTTATTAAAAGTTGTTTTCGTAATATCATAGATAATAGTTCCTAGTATTGGTGAATAAAATGATTTACTGTCTGTTGTAGTGTTAAGAATATTAGATTTGTTACTTGAGAGTTTTTCATCGAAATAATTTTCAGCACTACTTCGAAGGTTATTTTTTGTATCCAAAACATTATAAAAGAATTGATTCTCTGCTTGTTTGCTAAGGGTTTGTGCTTCCTTAATTTCAGAATCGTAAGCAGCCATAAATTTTTCAAATTCTATCCAAGTATTTTCATCGAAAGTAATTTCATGAAAATCAGAAATGAAATCTGAACAATTTTCAATTCTATGTGTTTTCAACAATAATTTTTCATCTTTTAATTTGGGGTACCACGTAGAAAAAGTATTTCCAAATTTCTTTTCAAGTTCTGTTACTTTATTGTTTATTTCAATTTGTTCTTTTTCATTTTGTTTTTCTATTATACATTTTTTATGCAAACAGTCAAGATATTCTAAAGAAGCCGTTTTATATTTCACAATTCCATTTAAATACAAGAATGAAAATGTTGTGTCTTTTTCAGTTATGAATTTAGATTCTTCAAAATACTTACTAAAAACCTCTGATAAACCCTCGATTGAAAGTGAAGCAATTCTTTTATCTTTTTCTTGAATAAAATTTGTTATCTGTTCTTTTTCATATTTTTTTACTGATTTTTCAAATTCTGAAAATTGATTTTTGAAAATGTATCTAACAGATATTAGGAGAAATACTAATGAGACAGCAATTCCTATGAGTATTTTATTTTTCATTTAATAATTTGTTTTTAAACAAAAAGGAAATCAATAAACCTGAAGCAACCAATACATCTACAATATTCCAAAGGTCTCTGCCTAGTGCAATTTTGTAAAACGGTTGGAATAGTATTGATAAAGCTCCATAGATAATTAATTGCAATAGTTTCTCTTGTCGGTATGCCTGGAAAGCAAGAAAGACAAAACCTAGTAAACCGAGTAACCTTACTAGCTGATAATAGCCGTATGGCATATCTGCTAAGCAGAGAAAGAATAATATTGCTAAACTTAGTTTAATAGCTTTGCTCATTAGTTTTTTATTACTATTATCTGTGCTGGTCGAATAAGTTCTTTACCTCTTATATACCCATTTCTTATAACTGATACAATCTCATCATTTTTCCTATTCCTATCTACTTCGGTTTCTAATACTTCACAAAACCCAACAATTAACCGGTTATCTGGAAATTCAATTTTTGTAATACCTTGTTTTTGTAGTAAGGTTAATAGTTTTTTTTGTATGGTTTTGTATCTACTGTTAGTTTTTTTCGCCTCATCAATTTCATTGTATTGATTATTATTTACCCATTCATCAATATTCTCGCATGAATCAATAATATCAATAATATTTAAAGAAATATCTTTGAGTAAATCGTTTTTTTCATTCTCTTTTTGTTCAACATCATTTTTTAATAAATTTGTTTTTTTTAGATTTTCAATTAAAAGCTCTTGCAGTTCTGTTATAGATTCTTTCATACAGTTTCATTATTTTAATGAGTCAAATGCATTTTCATCTAAAGAATCTATGCGTATTTCTTTAAATGACAATGTGCTTTTAATGGTTTGTATCCGTTTCGTCCTTATTTTTGAAGGAAACATGAAATCGGCTGCTAATCTTTTTGCGGGGTTAAGTAGTTGTTTTGCAGCAACAGCAATTTCCTGTAAAGGAAATTCTTTTTTCTTCATTGCAAGCATTTGAGCTTTAATGATTTCTGCTTTATCAGCATCTTGATTTATTTCTAATATTGTATATGGGTTTTTCATTTTTAAATTTATTAAAAGGGTAAATCATCTCCTAAATTCAATTGCTTACGTATTCTTTTTAATTTATCTAATGGATCTTCTGATTCTTGTTCATTTCCCAATTCTTTTAAATATTTCAATACTTTTTTCATTTTTAAGCCTTGTGAATTTAGAGAATGTCCTGATAATATTGAAGCAAAGGGATTATTATCATCAAATAATGATATATCAGCTCCAGCTTGCTTCAATTGTTGCAAAATGTCTTTATAGGTTTTGGTTAATTCGTTGCTATTTAGCTTGTATGTTTTTGAAATATTATTTTTAACCCAATCAAGAATAGAGTAAATTTCAGAAGTTTTTCTGGTTTTATCGTTAAGGATATCCATTAGGTTAAACTTTATTATGGCTATGAAATTCTTACAGATTCTTGGATTGTTAGGAGAACGCAAATAAGCTTTCTTCATCAAAGACAGAGCTTTGAAGTTGTCTAGTTTTTCATCGTTAACTTTAGAAATACAATAGTTAGTAACATAATTAGAAAATTGATGTTTTAGTTTTGAATTTTGGCTTAAAAACGCAATACATTCTTCCATTACAGGAATTAGGTTTTCGTTTTCGTCATTATCTGATATTTTGTTTGATATAGAATTGAAAAGTTTATCTTCCGCTGAACTACTCACATATTCGAATTTTTCTATCCAACGTTTGTTTTCTTTTGTGTTTAATTTCTTAATCGAGGTTGAATTTTCATTCTTAATAGCTGATTTTACTTTATTAATTAAATCGTTTGCCCAAAAATATTGATAAACAATGGAGGAGCGCGAGTTTTCAATGTATGGAATACCCGCTTCTAGCGCATCTTCATTATCGTATTTGAGATAGTCGTTGTCTAATTCTTCTATGATTTCATTGTTTAGTCTGTTAGTTTTGGCAAAATAAGGGGTAGCAAAGAAAATGTCATTTTCAATTTCATGTATAATTCTTTCCAGCGCTTCTTTTTCTTTGTCATAAAAATCATTTATCAATTTGGATAAATTAGAATCTCCAATTTCTTTGTGGATAATGGTTTCAAACTGTTGTAATAATTCTTTTTGGGTGGCACCTATTGATATGTTATTTTCAGAAATTTCATCATAATTCACATTAATAGGAATTTCTTCATGTTGTGAATAGTTTGAACCGATTGCTTCTTTAAGAGAGAATGTATAATTATCATCCCAACTCGTATCGTCTAATGATTTTAAAATTACTTTATCTGAAAATACAGAAGTGAGCCAATTAGAAATAACATTACGGTAATTTGATTCTGTTAATAATCCTTTTGAAGCGTAACCATAACAGCAGATACCTAAATTCTTTAGTAATTCTGGGATTTCCCAAAACTTAGGGTATTTCTGAATAATATTTATTGCATTTTCATATTGTTCTTCTGAAATATAGACAGTAAGTAACCTATTGAATAAAGTAGGTTTTATTATTGCTATTTTTTCTGAAAGTTGTTGGTTCAATACTTTCACCTCATTTATTACAGAATCAAGACTTTCATACAGTGTTTTTAGTTCTTCAGTGGAGAATGTGTTTTTATGCAGTTTTTCAATTGAATTGTTGATTTCATCAATTCTTTTAACAGCATTGTTATTTTTCTCGGTGAGGAGAATTTCCTTAAGTATGGAAATACTGGAAGATTGAAAATTGAGATGTTCTGAAATGATTTTTTCGGCTTTCTGATACTCTTTGTTCTTTATTAGATTAATAGTATATCTGTAATATAATTCATGTTGAAAATTTTTGTCGGACTTTTCAATTCCAAAAATAGTATCTAAATTAATTTGGTTTTTGCGTTTGAGTTGGCAAATGGCAATTCTTGTAATAGAATTGTTCTGTGCAGATTTGTTACCCGATTTTTTAGCATAATCCGTAGCTGTTTTGTAGTTATGAATTGCTTCTGAGTTTTTATCTGATTTTTCATTTTCAGTCCCTTTTTTGAAATAACAATTGGCTAAATCGTGAAAATGATTTTTCTTTAATGAATTAAAATTATCTTCTGATCCTATTTTAATAACATTGTCAATAAATTTTATGTTGTTAGTTAGCTTATCAATATCTCCGTTGGTTTCTTCATATTTAATTTTAGCAATTTCATAAAATGCTTTCGCCTCTATGCTTTCAAACTTTATAAAAGATAACGAATTATTTATTCTTTCTCTTATTTCAACCACTTTATAGAAATATCTTTTGCTTTCTAGCTTGTTTGATGTTTGTTTACCTAAGTTCAATTGACATTCTGCAAGTTTAGCCGGTGCATTAACGTGCTTTTCAAAAATAACATCGAGGATTTTAATTGCCTCAATATAATTTTTGTCATTGTATAGATTTAGAGCCTTTTCAAATTTCGTGCTAGGCATGGACTGATAAATTAAATACCCAACAATTCCGATTATTATTAAAACAATAATTACTTCCATTACTCTTGCAAAATTTTAATGGTTAGAATTTGACCGACTTTTAAAATATAAGGCTGTTTCAAATTGTTGTCTAACTCAATTTGTTTGTATTTGTTTCCGTCATTGTAAAAGAATTGAGCTATTTTATATGGGCAGTCTCCTTTTTTTACAATATATCTTATACTTGCTTCTTTTTTGTTTTGAATTGATTTTACTTCTTCCTTTTTGTTTTTATCTATTTTTGTAATTTGTATTTTTGAAATACGATCATTCAAATTTAAGTTCTTGGTAATTAATTCTTTTTTGTCATAATGAGCTTTTAGTAATAATCCGGCAAATGCAATTGATATAACGGAGGCACTGATAATTAGATAAATTCCAATTTTTGATTTATTCCGTTTTGAAATAGAATTTAATAGTGAAAATACCTTTAGGTCAGAATTGCATTGCGGACAAATTACATAATTTGTTTTGTAATCTGGCAAGCCTGCTTTGTTGCAAATAGGACAATTGTAATTCATATTAATTTTATTTTCCTAAATGAATACTTCCGCCAAGATCCAATTTGCCTTTACTATACTTGTCTCTTAATTCAATTGCTTCATCTAGTAAATCAAAAGCTTGGTCTTTTCTTCTGTTTTTGAAATGGGATACAATCTCATCATGCATTTGTAACAATCTATGTCCATCGCTCGGATTTTCTTTTGCAGCATTATCGGATGACATTTTTATCGTAAATAAAGAAATTAGAACTGGATATTCATCTGTAATTTCTTTTAGTTTTTGAATTGCTTGAATTCTCTGTAATGGATCGTGATCATTTTTTGTTCTTGATAATAATGACCTCATTGTGTCAACATCTTCACTTACTATTAAATCTGGATATTCATTGATTAGAATTGTTGCAAATAAGATTGCAAGTTCTTCTTCATCAATAGCGTCCGAAACTCTTTCTGCTTGCTCAAATGACGTAAAAATTGTAGTACCGATTTCATCCCAATGTTCAGAATCATAATTATCAATGCCAAGATTATTGATTTGTTCAATTTCCCTTTTTGCTGATTTGAAAAAATATTCTCTTTGTGCTTCTGTGAAGGAACTGCCCATTATTTTCTCTAAAGAACTGGATAAAAAGTCAAGTGTTTTTGAATCCTTGTTTCCTCTTGCTAAAACAATATTTTTACTTTTTCCTTTATTTATTTTTGGATATGCTTTTACATCAAAAACTTCATCAATTCCTAAAGTGAAATCTAAAACAATATCACTACCTACCGGCAAATCTTCTTCAATGGTAAAAAATCCCATAGTTTGTTTTTCTTTTTCCCCTCCCTCAACGTCAGCATAAATGCCAACTTTAACAACTTTTTGATTATTAACGGTTGTTTTGTAGTTTCTTAATACATTGCAAGGTAAAGGGACTTGTTTTTCAATGATTCTATCGTAATCATCTTTTAACTCAATAAAATAATTATGGTTTGTACTGTATGATATCTCAGCAATCGAAGTTTCTCCTTCAATAGGAGGTTCGTAGTCATCACCTAATCTGTGAGATAAAATACCAGCGCCTTCGGAAATGGCTAGCATTGGCTTTTCTGAAATTTTGATCTTTTCGTTCCCATATTTTTCAGAAAGCATTTGTTTTACCAAAGGAATACATGAAGTACCTCCAACCAATAAAATATTATCAATCATTGAAATATCGTAACCTACCTCTTTTAACAAGATTTCAATTAGTTCAATACTTCTTTCAATAAAAGGTTTTGCCAACTTTTCAAACTCCTCTCTTGTAAATGAAAGGTCAAAATCTATCCAGTCTCCATTTTCATCTTCAAAGCCGTCCATTATTAGCTGAGCAGTATTAGAAGAACTGAGTTGCATTTTGATGTTTTCAACTTCTTCTCTGAATTTAGCTTCAAATTTGAACTTTTCTCTTTGGGTTAAATTTTCAATTAGTGTATTAATGTTTGATATATTATAATCTTTTGATATTCGTTGAAGTATATGGGTTTGCAGTGCTCTGTCCAAATCATCTCCACCTAGCCAACGGTCTCCACCTGTCCCTGCCTCCATATATTGTCCGTCTACTATATTCAATATGGAAAGATCGAAAGTTCCACCGCCAAAATCATAAATCAGAACTGTCTTCGCTTCTCCCGCTTTCAAATTGTCTACTCCGTAAGCGATTGCGGCAGCTGTTGGTTCGGCTAATAATTTTTGAACTTTTAATCCTGCTAGTTGGGCAGCAATTCTTGTAGCATTTTTTTGTTTTTCTGTGAAATATGCTGGGACGGTTATTACTGCATGGGTAACTTCATCTCCTAATTTTTCTTCTGCATCTGATTTAAGTTTCTTTAATATTTCAGAACTTAGTTGTTCAGGTGTATATTGTTTTCCGCCAAGAAGAACAGCAACAGCGTCATCAGTACCTCCTTTTAAAGATGTAATTCCGTATTTGTAATATGAACTGTCGATCATATCCTGAACCATTTTATCTTTGATAGCACCGCCCATGAGTCTTTTTACGGAAAGGATAGTGTTTAATGGGTCGGTTTTTAGTAATTGGTATGCAGTTCTTCCTATTAAAATTTCATCTTTTCTAAGTCCGATACAAGAACGTGTTAGTTCTTCGTTTTCTTTGTTTCGAATAATTTTTAGAACAGTATCTTTAAATGCAATCACAGAATTGCTTGTTCCAAGGTCAATACCGATAGCTTTTTTCATATTATGCTTAAAATTTTAAATTTACTTCTTGTCAATTTGCTGAATATACGTGGTTTTAGGCTGTTATCATTACGGATAACCGTATCGTAAGGATTGGTTATTATAAAATTTATTTAGGTTATTAGAAGTGATAAACCAATATAATAAATTTGAAAGTATTTTCTTGGAAAAATTTTCGGTAATTGAATTAATAATTTCTTAATTAGAATGCTTTAATCAGAAAGAACCACAGGAGAAATGAAGTTAATAAAAATGCAGGTTGTCACAGTACGCTGAAGTCATTAGTTTACTTTAGTTTTTTCAACAGCTAGGTGTTATTTCAAACTTTATATTGTCTTGTGAAATTGAAATATGAAAAATATTAGCTATTCAGTGCTTCATTTAAATATAGGCTTTACTAATTTCTTAGAATTGTCTTTTTAACCATTTTCTCGAAACAAATCCAGAATAACCATTTACGATTACTTTGTAAAAAGTTTCGTTGTGTTTTTCAATCACTTTTACTTGAGCATTTTTGGGACATTTATATCTTACAATTGAATTTATGTCAGGCTTTTCATAGAGGGAAAGTTCGAAAACTGGATTGTCAAAAGTGGTAACGTATAAATATTCACCAGTATCAGAAAACGATCCCGTTGTTGAGTCATTTGATGATGCTTCAGATTGTTCAAGGGTTTTACTGTCAATCCCGTAAACTTCGATTATTTTTTCATTTTGACCAAATACAAATCTAACTGTACTATTTACTGTTTTCCATTCTTCGGATCTTTTGTGGTAAAACGTATAATCAAGATTCACATCATAAATTCTTTCCCATTCTTTATTGATTGATATTATGCTATTAGAAGATTGTTCTGTTGCTTTCCAAGCCTTGTAATATGCTTGACTTAATTCATCATATGATGGATTTGAATTATCCCAATATCTTTTTATATTATTTAAGTCATAAAACGAAATAACAGTATTAAAATCTCTTTGATCTTCTGCATTGAGTAGTCCTCTAATTTTATTTTCGTAATATTCACTAGGTTTAGCTTGATTAATATTTGATTCTAATTTTTGTTCGGTAAAATGATTTAATTCATTCGTTTTGGAAACTTTATTTTCATTAATAAAAAGATTTTTATATAAAGAAGTTAATTGTAAGGCAGGAACTCCAAAACTGAAACCTTGAAAATCACTTGTTTTAGCAAAATTAATAGCGACAAGGTTTCCCCATTTATCTATTACTGGACTTCCACTTGAACCTGGAAGAGTAGGAATTGAATATAAAATTCTATTCATATCTGGGTCTTGAGTAATCGTGCCATGTGTGAATTGTGATTTAATGCCATTATCGGTGTTAGCAAGAGAAAATCCATGATTAAATCCAATCATATATACATTGTCATTGAGTTTTAGTTCCTCGTTGCTATGTAATTTTTCTAAAGAAAATACAGTTGTAATTCTTTGTGGTGTAATTTTATCTTTAAGTTGAATTATTGCTAAATCTACATTCTCATCATCTGATTTTTTTATAGCAACACATTCTTTAAAGTCATTTATTGATGTTACATGTGTATCATCAAAAGCAACACCTAAAAAAACACGTTTTAATTCCGTTATTGTGTTTATGGGATTAAAGTTTAGATTTTCTAAAAGTTGCTCCAGTTCTAATACATCATTTTTTTTTGAAGAGTATTCATCTTTTATTTTTGCTTTTTTATCATAATCTAAATAATCATAATATTCGTTCCAAAGATCAACTAATTTACTCTGTTCAGATTGGGTTTCATTAATTGCTTTTTTGACTTTATATCTTAAATTTTCTAAGTATTCATTTATTTGTTCTCCTACCAATTCATTATTTTTACTCGGATAAATTACGTGTCTGTTTGTTGCAAGTTCCCCATTTTTTGAAATAAAAAAACCAGTTCCAAAACTTATTCCTGCATTAAGTCTAGCTTCCTCCTCATCTTCAAAAAAAACAGGTTCATCATTTTCTATGGTATAGAAGAATTCAAATCCGTTATCAAGGGATGTCTTGAAGTAATAAGAGTTTTGAATTAGTACAACACTATTTCTGAATTTATTATATAATTCCGTTGGTTCAGGTGGATTTTTTTTACAATTAAAAATTGTGACAAGAAATATTAATAAAAATATTTTTTTCATAATCTTAGTATGTTGAACTTAATTCAAGTTTGTTATTATATAGCTTTATATTTTAAAACAGATATAACAATGTAGTTAATTTCTGCTTTAAATAGATATTTTCTTTTTTAGATACACTCAAATATACATAATTACTTACATCATCTATAGGTTATTACAGATAAAGTTAATCCTTGTTTATTTCAATTCGAGATGTTTTAAATTTCAAGTCTTTGTTTTAATAGACTTTCTGTGAGACATGACATAAAGATGAGGGAATATGTAAATAGTATAAGGATTAAAAAGACGGAAATACTTAACCACTCGCAGCGCGAAAAATTGAGCATGCTGAATTTCAAATAGGTCCTTATTTAATAACACTTCATATCAAGAATTTGACTATGTCATTATATCCGGTTTGGATGGTTTTTGATTACCGTCCTATTCAAATTGTATATTTTTAGAGCAATGAGCTATAAGGTAAGATTTTATGGCTCAAAGTTATAAACCCAGTTTTTCTTTTATTTGAAAATCGTACAGATTGTGGATGTCTCGAAAATTTATTTCATTTAATTCTTCTGCTTTATGCTTTCTGTAGTACCAATATGAATTGAAAATCCCGCCTTTTAAATAAAGATCTATAATATGTCGGTTTTCTTCAAAGGAATGCTTTATATCTTGTACGTAAAAGAAGTCTATGCCTATCTTGGCTTTTAAAAATCGTATCGATATGTTTTCACCAATTCTGGGTAAATATTTCAAAGATTTGCAATTGAACGCTCCGAAATTTTTAAAGTATTCTACATGAACTAACATGGTCGTTTTGTAGAATTCAAATTCAAAGCCTTCGTCAAAAGCAAATAGTTTGGCGTAAATTTCAGTTAGTTGTTTTCGAAGTTGGTATGGTTTGAGCTTAGTAACCTCTTCAATTTCTTTCATTGTAGGATATGGTATGTCGTAATCGTTATAGTAATCTTTTGCCAACAAAAAGCTTATTAGAGGCCTATATTTTTCATTATTTCCAAACTCTTTGGAAATTTGCGGTAAAATAGAAAGAATACTGTATAAAATTTCTTTGGGTGTTGAAGGATGTCTCATGTTGTTTAGGTGTTGGTTATGAGTGTATTAAGTTATAAATAAATGCTTATATTTACTTAGAAAATAATTATAAATCAGAGTACACAATTACGTACACGGTTTTATCTAAAATATTGCGAAATAGCGTAAAAAAGGGTTAAAATATCAAACTCATAACCCGAAGGTCACAGGTTCGAGTCCTGTTCCCGCTACTAAGATTAAATTCTTTCAAAATCAACGGTTTAGTTCACTCTAAACCGTTTTTTTATGCATTTAATTACAGAATTACTTACATTTGGTTCTAAAAGTGAACACGATTTAGAACACGATTTGGAACACAAAACCCCATTTTCAATCCCAAAAATTTACGATGCCGATGGTGATTTAACGAAGCGATGGTATGTTTATTTTTCCTATTTAGATCCTAAAACAGGAAAGATGAAACGTCAGAAAAACATCTATGGTCAAGTTAATCGTCATAAAACAAAGGAAGCAGGTTATGCATTATTAGCACTTTATAAAAAGCGTTTATTAAAATTATTAAAGGAAGGCTATAATCCGTTTGTTGATAATACGGAACATTACAAAGACCAACAGCAAAAAGCAGAAAAAGTCAAACAAGTTAAAGAATCGGCAAAGCCAACCGAAAATAAAGCGGTTTTAAAGGAAGAAGAACCTAAGGAAGTACAAGAACCTTCAATGGGTTTAAAAGAGGCCTTAGACTATGCTTTAAAGCTTAAAAAGAATTTGGTGAGTGATCGTACTTTAGTTGATTACACTAACCGTTGCAAACTTTTTGAAACTTGGGTAAACGAACATCATGCAGATATTAAAGGAATTGATCAGGTATCTAAAATGATGGTCGTAGCATTTCTAAATGACGTGCAGCTCAATACTTCTCCACGGAATAGAAACAATTACAGAACCTGTTTAAGTACTATATTCCAAACTTTAGAAGGAAATGAAATCATCGATAAGAACTTCGTTAAAAATATTCCGAAATTACAGTCCAATCCAGAGCGACATAAAACCTTTACTCAGAAACAGGAAAATGACATTTTTGAGCATTTAGAAGATAAGGACCCAGTACTATTACTTTTTATCAAGTTTATAGCCTATGTTTTTTTAAGACCTAAAGAGGTCTGTAGACTTAAGGTTGGTGATATTGATTTCGATGAAAATATTCTGAAGATAAAAGTTAAAACCAAGACATTAAAAACTAAAATTGTACCTGAAAAATTGCTTAAGGAACTAGAAGAGGTTCTAGAGGGATTAGACAAGGATAGTTATCTATTTACACCTAAAGCGCTGGGAGGCGAATGGGAAGCTTCCTTAGAGGCCAGACGTGATTATTTCAGTAAACGATTTAAAGCTGTCGTTAAAGATCATTTTGGTTTTAATCAGGATTATGGTTTATATAGCTTTAGACATACCTATATCACGAAAGTCTACAGAGCACTAGTAAAAGAATCGTCACCATTTGCAGCTAAGAGTAAACTGATGCAAATTACAGGACATACCACTATGGGAGCTCTTGAAAAGTATTTGCGAGATATTGATGCCGAACTACCAGAGGATTATTCACAATTGTTAAATACTAAAACATGACCCACGGCAATGATTTAGAAGTGTTGGTACAAGGTATATACCGACCAAGCCTGTTTTATATCCCCAATAATATTTTCCCGGATTTAACCCCAGAACAGGAAAAGGAATTTAACGACTATAGAGTAATAAATGCTGTAGGGGTTTTAAAAGCTAATGGTGATACCACCTATGCTAATAAATGCTCACCAACGGTTGAGCTCTTAAGCAAACCAACCCAGCTTGAAAATAATGTATATCAGTTACAGAAACTAAGAGACGAACTTTCAAAAGAGACATTTGATTATTTGCTAGGGGAATATCAAAAACATATACTTACCTGCAAGTATGTTTATGATTGGTTATTAAACAATACCAATGAAGCGATTAACGAAGTTACAAAGGAAGAATTAAGCTTGTTTAAACTACAACTGGATTGGATTAGTAGCCATATTGATAAAGTTCAGGCTGTTTTCTGTTTAGATAGAAAACAAACAGAAGAAACTCCAGAAGAATTAACAGAACTTCCCAATTCGGTTTTCAATAACAAAGCCTATAACAATATTTTAAAGAAAGAGAACTTATCAAAAGATAAACCTACTAAAGTTAAAAAGTCAAAAAAGGCAAATTTACCTAGTGAACAAGATATTGATGCTTATCTGTTAGAAACCGTATTTAATGTCAATTTCAAGGAATAAAATCCCACATAACTACCCAGAGATACCATGAGCAAAAAATACCCAGTAAAAAATACTGATCCATCAGTAAATTTACGTCTGTCGCAAGAATTAAAAGATACCATACAAGCGGAAGCAGCTAAAAGGAATACAACTGTTTCAAAGTACTTAAGAGAATTACTTGAGAATATTTATAGCGGTGATTATTGCAGATATGAAACGCTAAAAGATAAGGTTGAAAACTTTTTGTTTTCCAAAGACTTCATACAGCTTGTTGTCTGGATTTATAGCAAACGCTATAAAAGAGAAAAAACAGAATCCAATGAAGAGCTAGATAGGTATATCGCCACCTTAAAACAAGTTCATACTCATGTTCCGGATTATCTTGTTAGAGAGTTTGACAAAGTACTACAAGATGTTATGAAAGTAAGGTATGAAGAAAGTGAATATTCATATCAAAGTTTGCGGTTTTTAGAAACTAGTTTAGAAAAGGACAGGTTTAATTTAAAGCTGTTAGAACAGTTTCTTTTAGATGACGAAGCATTAAGAGAATTTGTATTAGAAGAGACTAACAAATTGGGGTAAAACATCGAAAACCAATCAAAATTACAACTAAAAATCTTGTGATATTTTATGTGATAAATTTGTGATAAAAAATTATCACATAAAATAAAAGTAGTGTGGTGTAGATGACGATTGTAGTCAAAAAACGCCATTTTAATAGGTTTTAAGGATGTTTAGAGCAGTGGCACCCATTATTGGGTGTTTTTAATTGTGTGATACAAATAGGTGTTATTTTGAAAATTTAGGATTCCGTTTCGGAGAAATTTATAAAAATTTGGAAGTGCGAATTGGAGGTTTACTTAAGGTTCCAAAAATTCGCTTTAACAACTTGGTTTTATTGGGAAATCTGAAGTAATAAGCTTTATGTGTTAGGATTAGTTTGTTAGCCACTCAATTGCGTTTTCAGACATTTCTTTATAGTTGTGACCTGTATTCTTTATGGTGTCTATTGTCCAGTTAAATTTCCAGTTATTTGTATTTCCTAGGACCTTATTCATATTGAAAAAAGTAGTTCCGCGTTCCAATCTATGTGCTCCTTGCTTCATTGCCAAATCCGTTGTTCTAAAAGTCCCTAAGTTTGGGTTGTTATCTAATTCGCCCAACAGAATAACCAATCTTTTACTGTAAGATTTTTGTAAATCTGTTGCTGTATTTTTGATGCCATAGGGAAATTCAAGGTTCTGATCTGGAAAACTGTAAAATCCAGAATTTGCGGCGATAGCTGTTCCAATTCGCGACTCGGGCATTAACATTACCATTCTATGCACAAATTGTCCACCAGCGGAATGACCAAAAATATCGTATTGCTCGTTTGTAATATTATTTACTGATTTAATGTGGTCAAATATGTTTTCAATAACGGTATAAGCCCATTCGCTTTTCGGATTTTTAGTTCCAAAAAAGGTGAATAAATTTCCTTCTTGATAGTCGTTGGTTGTATATTTTGAAAAGGTATTCTCGAATTCAGGCGCTATTATTAGTAGGTCATTCTTATTAGCTAATTCAATCCAAGCGTTTAGATAGTCATTTGCATTTCGGCCACCGCCGTGCATAACGAAAACTATTTTGTCTTTATCGTTCCAGTTTTCGGGTTTGTAAGTCCATACCTTAATCGATTTTCGCTCACTATCTTTATACGCGTGGATAACGAAAGTGTCTATTCCGACATTAATTTTACGAGGAGCTGTTATTTCAGGTCCTTTTGGAAGAACATAGAGGTAAATGTAACCCGTAATTGAAAGCAATAAAAAGATAGAAAAAGTATATAAAATTACCTTTTTTAATTTTCTAAAGGATTTGTTCATTTCTTCGTTTTTTGTATTGTAAGTTCGTAATTAATTCATGGTCGATTTATCAAAACCAATCGATTCCCTAAAGAATAGGGGAGAAACTTCTACATTTTTTTTGAAGAATCTACTGAAATAATATTCGTCGTTATAGCCTAAATTGTAAGCTATTTCTTTAACTGTTTTATTAGTTAAATACAATTCTCTTTTTGCTTCAATTATGATGCGTTCAGAGATTAATTCGGTTAGAGTTTTATTGAAATGGGATTTAGTGAGTTTACTCAATGCTTTGGGGGTTATGGCAAGCATATCTGCATAATCACTGGCAGTATGTTTTGTTTTATAATGAGTTTCGATGTAGTTCTTTAAATTCTGTAAAATAAAGGGCTCCTCAGTTTTATCATTAATTTGTTCGTTTTGATCTTGTTGCTCTGTTTTTAAACGCGAAGCTGTTATGAGGAATATTTTTAGGTATGAAATTAATAATTCGTATTGGGCCAATGCTGGATTCTGCATTTCTGTTTTTATTTGATTAATAATCAGATCGAAATTAGTTTTGGCGTTGTCATCTAATTGAATAAATGGCGGGTCATACATGTTATTAAACAGTACACCATTACAGGCAACCTCTTTTTGGTGTTTATGGATGCAAAAAAAGTCAGGATGAAAATGAATGGCCAAACCACTTATATTCCCGTTAACATTGAGCATAAATGGTTGGTAAAGTGAAAAAGAGAACAGGCTATCTGGTCCGAAATCATGCTCTAAAAAATCTGCTTTCACTGTTCCTTGGCCATTTTTCACCCAAATAAGTGAATAATAATTTAAACGTTGGACATGGTCAAAAGGATTGTCTTTGTCAAAAAAATGTAGCTTGAAAGCAAGATTTCCTGTTTGTGGATTTGTTAGTGTAAAACTGTTCTTTTGTTCCATAGTATTAGACTCTTTTTAGTTTTTCAAAAGCATTAATAAATGCTCAGAATGGCCCGATCAACAATTTCTTTGGCTGTTGTAATATTCGATATATCTGTATACAATTTACCATCTTTGCCTGAATGGTGTCCATGCCCTTTAAGTTGCATAAATTTATAGTTTTTTTCATTTAAATCTTCAGGCAATATATCTACAGTATAAATGAGCGAGGGCTGTCCTACTTTTCCGGTTCCAGAGTAGATGGCGTCATTAGGAAACTTGTCTTCACTATAATAGGCATTCCAATCGTATGATTGGTTGACTTCTAACAGTACCTTATAATGACCAAGCTTTTCGAGATCATTCTTTAATTGTAAAATAAAATTACCTGTAGGTGTTGCACCAGAAACCGCGTCGATATCTTTAGAATTGTTTAAAGGAACATATAATCCGTCAGATGCTTTTATTCCTCGTTTATGTGACCAGTAGGGTAAAGCTTCTGGGCGTCTTTTTATGGCTTTTTCCCAAACACCATTTACTTTGGTTCCATAGTCATAAGAGCTGGAAGCTATTACTCTAGAAACATACAAGGTTTCAATGTAGTTCCCCAAACTATCTTCTAACCATACTGCAAATAAGGGATACTGAAAAGCATTTCCTTTCTTTAACTCGAGTTCGATATGATGAGTTCCTGTGTCCTTTATGATTTTTATAATTTCATAGTCAAGTAAGGTTTCTTTTTTACCTAATTGCACGTTTCTTATTTCGTTTCCAAAAGTATACACCTCTCTAAATAAAGGTAGATTCAAGTAAACTCCTGTTGCGATTAAAGTAATGCTAAGAAACACTAAAGGTGCCTGCAGCTTTTGCAATTTCGGTTTTCTTTTACCTGTAATATAATTTTTGAGTGGTATTTTGTTGTTGAAGATATGGAGACCCATCGCCAACAGAAAGAGTAAACCAAACACGGTATGTAATGAGGCTATTTCTTTACTATGTGGCATAAAATACATAACAATACCAGACCCAAGTAAAATGAGCAGCGTAACAATTAATATGTTTCCCAATAAACTCCTGTTCATGATGTTCTTAATATTTCAGTTTAAAGCCTTACAAAACGCGTTCGTTTTCCTCAATTTCAATGTCGTTAATACTGGCGAAGCGTTTTTGCAATAGACCGTTTTTGTTAAATTCCCATAATTCGTTGCCGTAAGCACGAAACCATTGCCCTTTATTGTTTTGATATTCGTATTCAAAACGAACCGCAATTCTATTTTCTCTGAATCCCCAGAGCTCTTTCTTTAATTTGTAATGGTTTTCGTTTTCCCATTTTTGTTGCAGAAAGGCTTCGATTTCTTCACGACCATTAATAAACTGAGTTCTATTGCGCCATTCTGAATCTTTTGTGTAGGCTTTCGAAACAATTTTAGGGTTTTTACTATTCCAGGCATCTTCTGCCATTTGCACTTTTTGTAATGCTGTTTCCGGTGTAAAGGGTGGAAGTGGGTGTTTTATTTCTTTTGCTATCATGTTGTTTTTATTTCTAAGAAGAATCTTTTTTTAATTAATTGTCCCTAACGTAGCAGATATTGCAGGCAAGCTTATTGCTTTTAGGTGTTAACCTGATATTTTTTAAATGCTGCTCAACATAGGATTCGATCCATCCTTTTTTTGAATTTCATCATTGAAATTTTTAGCTTTCAAAGGCTTGTAATAATGACCTTCATATTCTTGTCGTCCCCAGCAGTTTGGACAAACCTCTTCCGAAGCCGTTGAATTATTTTGAAGACCTATATTTTTTAAATACTGAAGTATGTTATTTGTAAAATTCATTGTTTTTGATTTTTAGAAATTAAAAAAGGGAGCATGTAATACCATGCTTCCCTTTATACACTTTAAATAGTTTCAGCTAAAGGGAAATCTACTGGCACTTTAGTAAGGTTGTGCAAATAATTCATAGCAGTTTTATCACTTACCTGAAGAATCAAATCCACTAAATGTTCTTTGGTATACCCCTGAGTAAAGAATTCGTCTAGTGCTTCCTCGCTTGTATTTCCTTTTCGTTCGGTAATTTCAGAAGCTAGTTTTACCAGGGCGTTCAATTTAGGGTGTTCGCTTTTCCCTTTTCTGATTTCTATTAGTTGTGCATCAGTAAACCCATTCATTTTCCCAATAACAGTATGGGCACTTAAACAATAAACACATCCATTTATTTGGCTTACAATTAGGTTGATTGCTTCTTTTTCCTTATTTGAAAATGAAGTTTTTGCATTCTGAAAATTCAAATACCTGCCTAAACCATTATCAGAGTAGGCCATTGTAGCATACAGGTTAGGAACAAAACCTAAAGCTTTGTTTAAGTTGTCAAAAATCTCTTGATTGGCTGAAGAGACCTCATTTTTTGTAGGAACATTAAATTCCAAACTAGTTACATTTTCCATGTTTTTAATTTTTTTGTTGTTTGTCATTATTGACATTACAAAATTGCTGAATATGCTAAGGACAAGAAATGGATAAATGTCTTCAATGGATGGATGATTTTCTTTTAGAAACTGATAATTAATTGATTTGTAAGTTTTTTAAACTTTGGTTTTAGCGGGGCTATCTAAAATCATTTAACTATCATGAGATACTTTTCGATGGTCGGGTTTGGTAAAAATCGGGATAAAGAAATGTTCTGTTAACTATACCAAGTCGGTTGGAGGTATATGTTTCTCTTTACTTCTACATAATTATCTTAAGTGTGTTCAAATTTATATGCTTCAATTAGATTATCAAATCTGGCAATAGAATAGGAAAGAATATTTTTAACTGTGTATTTTTTATTTAAAGCATAACCAAAGTAACATTACAAATAAAACAAAATAGTATCGTATTAATAAATGATAGATGAGTATATGTTTTTATAAAATTATGAGATTAACTTAAAAAAGTTAAAATTTTTAACAATTAACTAGGGGATGCTTTAAATAAAAAGCTCTTAATAGGTGTAACCTATTAAATTTTTGATATAAATGTCAGATTTTTTGTCTTAAATTTACATACTGGTAATATTAACCTCAACTAAAAGTAATTATTATGAAAAAGTTTTACACTCGATTAACAATTTTAATTCATTTATTATTTTGTTTTTCATTAGCAAATGCACAAATACAGCAATTGGGAGCCGATATAGATGGTTTAACTCAAGGAGACGAATTGGGGTATTCAGCATCAATTTCAGAAAGTGGTAGTAGGATTGTGGTTGGAGCTCCTTATAGCGATGGAGGAGGAAATGATTCTGGACAAGTTCGTGTTTTTGATAATATAGGTGGTGTTTGGACACAAGTTGGTCAAGTTTTAGATGGAGAAGCAAACAACGAACGTATTGGTAGTACAGTTTCGTTAAATGCCGATGGGTCTATTCTGGCTATTGGAGCTCCAAGTGCCAATGGGTCTAGAGGTTTAGTTAGAGTTTATGCTTTTGTTGCAGGCAGTTGGATACAAGTTGGAAATGACTTGGAAGGAGATGTAAATGGGGGTGCTTATGGAGGGGCAATAAGTTTAAATGCGGCAGGAAACTTTATTGCTGTTGGTGCTTGGTATACGGATGATAATGGAAATAATTCAGGAAAAGTTAAGGTGTACTCATTGTCTTCTGGAGCATGGAATCAAATAGGAGCAGATTTAATAGGTGAAAGTGCGGGGGACATTTTTGGTTTTTCTTTATCATTAAATGGTTCAGGTGAACGGTTAGTAGTTGGAGCTCCTAATAATGCAGGAGGAGGTGTTATGAGAGGTCATGTTAGGGTTTTCGATTACAGTGGAGGAAGTTGGGTACAGCATGGAAATGATATAGAAGGAAAGAATGATAATGATAGTATAGGGCATTCAGTTGATATTAATGAACAAGGAGATATTATTGTTGTTGGTGGAAATTTAAGTAATGAGGGGTTTTTTCCAGAGATAGGAGTTACTCGGGTGTATAATGTTTTGGGGGTTGTTTCTCAAATAGGTAGTGATATTAGAGGGGAAAATGCTAGAGATCTTTCAGGTAGCACAGTATCAATTAATGGCAGCGGAAACCGTATATCTATATCTGCTATTAATAATAGTGGAAATGGTGATGGTTCTGGTCATGTGCGTGTTTTTGATAATATAGGAGGAGTATGGACGCAAATAGGAGGAGATATTGATGGAGAATCAGCTGGAGATAAATTTGGTTTTAGTAATGTATTAAGTGCAGATGGCTCTCATTTAGTTGCCGGTTCACCTTTAAATAGTACACAAACGGGTCAAGCTAAAGTATTTAGTATAGATGCATTTCCTCTGGCAGTTTGCCAGGATATTACTGTGCAATTAGATGCTTCGGGAACTCATACTATTGTTGGAGCAGATATAGATGGAGGATCCTCAGATTTTGAAGGAGAGGTGTCATTGTCAGTTAGCCCCAATACTTTTAGTTGTAATGATGTTGGGACCCCTGTAGAGGTTACACTAACCGTTACCGATTCTGCAGGTCAGGTGGATACATGTACTGCAACTGTTACGGTTGAGGTTGGGAATATAGCTATAACTAGTGCAGAGCCTAACGACATATGTTTCGCAGATGCATCAAATTCAGGAATGATTCATGTCGTGTGGCAAGGTGATGCAAAAGAGGTTAATGTGAGTTCATCAACAACAACTAACTCCTATACTTCAGGTTTAGAGAATGGAGAGTTATCTATCCAAAATTTGGAAGCGGGTATGTATACAATAGAAATTATTGGGCCATGTGACCAAACGGTATCGACAGATGTAGAAGTTCTGCAGTTAGACGAACTAGCTATTACAGGAGCGTATCCAAATGATATTTGTTTTGGAGATGCAGTTAATTCCGGAAGCATAGATTTGGAATGGGCTGGTGCCGCAGAAAACATTTATGTATCCTTCTCAGGTGGCAACTGGTCTTATGATACAGGGCTAGAGAGCGGGGAACTAAAGATATTGCCATTAGAGGCAGGAACATATCATATTGAAATATTGGGTGATTGTGGAGAAACGGTATCTACCGATGTAGAAGTTCAGCAGTTAGACGAGCTAGCTATAACGGGAGCGTATCCAATTGATATATGTTTTGGAGAGGCATCGAACTCCGGAAGCATAGATTTGGAATGGGCTGGTGCCGCAGAAAACATTTATGTATCCTTCTCAGGTGGCAACTGGTCTTATGATACAGGGCTAGAGAGCGGGGAACTAAAGATATTGCCATTAGAGGCAGGAACATATCATATTGAAATATTGGGTGATTGTGGAGAAACGGTATCTACCGATGTAGAAGTTCAGCAGTTAGACGAGCTAGCTATAACGGGAGCGTATCCAATTGATATATGTTTTGGAGAGGCATCGAACTCCGGAAGCATAGATTTGGAATGGGCTGGTGCCGCAGAAAACATTTATGTATCCTTCTCAGGTGGCAACTGGTCTTATGATACAGGGCTAGAGAGCGGGGAACTAAAGATATTGCCATTAGAGGCAGGAACATATCATATTGAAATATTGGGTGATTGTGGAGAAACGGTATCTACCGATGTAGAAGTTCAGCAGTTAGACGAGCTAGCTATAACGGGAGCGTATCCAATTGATATATGTTTTGGAGAGGCATCGAACTCCGGAAGCATAGATTTGGAATGGGCTGGTGCCGCAGAAAACATTTATGTATCCTTCTCAGGTGGCAACTGGTCTTATGATACAGGGCTAGAGAGCGGGGAACTAAAGATATTGCCATTAGAGGCAGGAACATATCATATTGAAATATTGGGTGATTGTGGAGAAACGGTATCTACCGATGTAGAAGTTCAGCAGTTAGACGAGCTAGCTATAACGGGAGCGTATCCAATTGATATATGTTTTGGAGAGGCATCGAACTCCGGAAGCATAGATTTGGAATGGGCTGGTGCCGCAGAAAACATTTATGTATCCTTCTCAGGTGGCAACTGGTCTTATGATACAGGGCTAGAGAGCGGGGAACTAAAGATATTGCCATTAGAGGCAGGAACATATCATATTGAAATATTGGGTGATTGTGGAGAAACGGTATCTACCGATGTAGAAGTTCAGCAGTTAGACGAGCTAGCTATAACGGGAGCGTATCCAATTGATATATGTTTTGGAGAGGCATCGAACTCCGGAAGCATAGATTTGGAATGGGCTGGTGCCGCAGAAAACATTTATGTATCCTTCTCAGGTGGCAACTGGTCTTATGATACAGGGCTAGAGAGCGGGGAACTAAAGATATTGCCATTAGAGGCAGGAACTTACCATATTGAAATACTGGGTGATTGTGGAGAAACGGTATCTACAGATGTTGAAATTAAACAGTTAGACGAGCTAGCTATTACAGGAGCGTATCCAAATGATATTTGTTTTGGCGGAGCAACTAACTCGGGTTATATTGATTTGGAATGGGCTGGTGCCGCAGAAAACATCTCTGTATCTTTCCCAGGTGGCAACTGGACATATGGTACAGGGTTAGAGAGCGGACAATTAAAGATATTGCCATTAGAGGCAGGAACTTACCACATTGAAATACTGGATGTATGCGGTGAAACAGTGTCAACAGATGTAGAAATTAAACAGCTAGATGAATTAACTTTAGTTGATGCAGAACCATTTGATGTTTGTTTTGGAGCAGGCGATAGCACTGGTAGAGTTAATTTAGAATGGACAGGAGAGGTTTATTTTATAGGAGTATTATCTACTTATCCCGATGGAGGAACAGGATCAAGAACAATTCAAAATGGTTTAGATAATGGATATACAACAATAAATTATCTTCCTGTAGGTACGCATGAAATTATAATTCATGGAATATGTAGTGAGTCAGTTTCTACGACTGTAGAAATTAAGCAGTTGGAACCTGTTATTACATTGCCACAAATAACAACAGTTTATGTTTCTAGCGGTTCAACATTTATTTTACCAGATTATATAGCCAATGGGGAGCTAATTGCGACAAATGGATGTTTGGAAAATTTAACATTATTACAATCGATAGCAGCAGGAACTGGTTTAAGCGTTGGTGTGCATACCATCACATTTACAACACAAAATACAGTGGGTGAGGTGAAAAATTACTCTTTTGATTTAACTGTAGAAGAGACGCTTTCTATAAATGATTCAGATATTAACTTAGAAGGTGTTTTAATTTACCCTAATCCAGCTAAGGATAAAGTAACTATTAAGAATTCTAAAGGTCAGAATTTAAAATCAGCACAGCTATATGACTTAAGGGGTAGACTGGTTAAAAAAATTAACCTTATCAATATGGGAAGCACTTTTAATTTAGATTTAACTTCATTGGAAGAAGCTATGTATATTTTAAAGGTTACAGGTGAAAATGGAGAAAAAGATTTTAAATTAATGATCAGTAAATAGTATCATAAAACCTTAGAGAATCATGATTAAAATGAAATATTTTGTATTACTAATGTTTTTAGTAATAGTACAAGGAGTGTCTTTTGCTCAAATTATAACTAAAGAATTACATTTTGACTCAGATAAGGCAAACCTTGTTATTGAGGATGTGTTTAAAGGTGAAGAAATTATTGATTATGCCTTAAACGTAAAAAAGGGAGATTCGGTTAATATTATTTTGAATAGAAAAATAAACTCGAGTTACTTTAATTTGTTACCACCGGGTTCTGATAATGTAGCCGATTTTATTGGTCAAACCCAAGGGGATACTTGCAAAATGGTATTACCACAAACAGGAGTTTACAAAATTAGAGTATACCAAATGCGAAGTTCTGCCAGACGAGGCACTGAAGTGAAATTTAAACTGGATGTAAGTCTCTTTGAATCTAAAGTTTCAAATCCTGAAAAAGAGTAAAACAATAAACTTGACTAATACAGAAAAGAGCCTGATAAGAAAAATTATCAGGCTCTTTGATTCTTAATACATAGGTAATACTTTAAAAAAAACAATGTGGATTTTGTTTCAAATGTTTACATTTGAAATTAACTATTATTTTGCTATTTTTAATTTATGCTCTCACAGGATTCAGATATAGTAGATCGTCTTAAAAAAGGGGATAAGAAGGCTTTAACCGAGCTTTATGATAGTTATTGGAAGCCATTATACATTAGCTCTTATAATCTTTTAAAAAATAAGGAGCTTTGTGAAGAAATTATTCAGGATGTTTTTATTGATGTCTGGAATTATAGAGAAAATCTTCAGATAAAAATTTCTCTAAAATCATATCTATATGCTTGTGTAAGATATAAGGTGTTTAGCGAATTCCGAAAAAATAAAATTCAGCGAGTTGAATTGTTTGAAGGCTTAAACGATCGATTTCAGTACGCTACGCCCGAAACAAAATTGATGCACGAGGAGTTGGTGATGCAAATTGATGCTATTGTAAAAACATTGCCTGCGCGTTGCCAGGAGGTATATATCTTAAGTCGTAACCAGCAATTAAGTCATAAAGAAATAGCCGAAAAATTAGGCATTTCAACAAAAACCGTTGAGAATCATATCACACTGGCTTTAAGAACTATTCGTTCGTCTCTAGGGTACTTGTTAAGTATAGAAATACTATATTTTATACACTAGTCGATATTTCTTTTTTATCAATTATACTTTCTTTTTTTATTTGAAAAATAATTCAGTGTTATCCCTTTAAATACTGAGGTTTTGTCGTATTTGTAAATAAAAAGTTAAATTTTTTTTAAATTTCATTAGGGGATACATGCTTTATTCTACACATAAGAGATAAACCAAGCTATAAAAAAATATTTTAATGAACAACACTGAAATGAATAACAAGTTTTTCCGCAGATTGATAGAACGCTATCTTGAAGGGGAAACGACTGCCGATGAGTTAAAGCTCTTGGTTAATTACTACGAAAGTTTCCAAAAGGAAAATGAGTGGGTGGAAGCTTTAGGACCAGAAGACGTGATTAAGGAACGTATGCTGGTTAATATCTTGGAAGCGATTAAAGAAGATGATGTGCCAGAAACTCCAAAAGTTATTTCAATCTTTAAGTCTGTTTATGTTAAATATGCGGTTGCTGCTTCAATATTAGCATTTTTAGCAATCTATACATTTATAAATAATGGGACAGACTTTATAGTTCAAGAGGACGCTGTTGTTAATACGAGTATTGAAGTAGGAACCAATAAAGCGGTATTAACTAGAGAAGATGGTTCTAATATTACATTAGAAAAAGGTGAGCAACTTGCCTTTGATAATTTAGAAAGTAATGGAGAAGAACTTGTTTATACTAATAAAGAGACCGCTTCAAAAGCCATAGCGTATAATTATTTAACCATACCAAGAGGCGGACAATTTTTCGTAAAGCTTTCTGACGGAACCCAGGTTTGGTTAAACTCCGAATCAAAATTAAAATACCCTGTAGCTTTTGTAGATGGTGAAAAACGTATGGTTGAACTTTTGTATGGTGAAGCTTATTTTGATGTCTCACCGAGTACAGCACATAAAGGTTCGAAATTCATGGTGACTAATAATAATCATGAAATAGAAGTTTTAGGAACCGAATTTAATGTGAAAGCTTACAGTAATGAATCAAGCATAACCACCACTTTAGTAGAAGGTAAAGTGAATGTTAAATATCAGGATGAAGACCATATTTTACTTCCAAACCAGCAATCTGTATTAGATCGCAGCACCAATACCATAACATTTAAAGAGGTTGATGTCTTTCATGAAATTTCATGGAAAGAAGGCATTTTTAGTTTCAATAATAAAACCTTAAAAGAGATTATGATGGTACTGTCGCGTTGGTACGATTTTAATGTAGAGTTTAAAAGTAAAACGATTGAAAATGAACTGTTTGTGGGAACGCTGGGTAAAGATGAAAAAATTGAAAATATTCTTAAAAACCTGAAAGATTTAGGAATCATAAACAAATACGAATTCCATGAGAAAAACATAATTATAGAATAAAAAAAAGGGAGCTAAGTTTAAACATTTGGCCGTGTAGTAACTTTCTCCCTCTTGTATGTATTAATTAAAGTAATGTCTAACTAACACAAAACAAATTTATGAAAATTAAATTAACTAACTATCGCTATCTAATACGAAAGCGATTACCCTTATGCATTATGAGAGTATTTATCTTTTTGTTGTGCGCAACGGTTTTTGGGTTTAATCCGAATACCTCCTTTTCACAGGAAAAGGTGTTTATTAACCAAAACCAGTCTGTTTCGGTAGATGAAATGTTTAATATCATTCAGCAACAAACCAATTACCACTTTATATTTCCAAAAAAATTATTTAAGAATTCTCCAAATATTCAACTGGAACAAGGAGAAGTGTTGGTGATAAGTCTTTTAGATAAGGCGATTCAAAATAGTAGTCTGGAGTTTGAAATAGATGAGAATAACACCATTTTAATTAAAAAGGTAGATCATACTTACGACAGAAGACAACAAAAGGTTAACGTTTCAGGAACCATTACCGATGCCACAGGTATGCCACTGGCTGGTGTTACGGTATTAGAAAAAGGGACTCGAAATGGGGTGGCAACAGATTTTAATGGGGTATATTCCATTTCTGTAGCTGACGATGCTGTTTTAGAGTTTACTTATGTAGGTTTTATTAAAGAAATCAGAGAGGTTGGTGCTTTAACCTATTATTCTAATGTAGATGTCACTTTAAAGGAAGATGTAAATGCCTTACAGGAGGTTGTTGTTACGGGATATCAAACCTTATCTAGAGAAAGAACAACCGGATCTTTTGCTCAGGTTGGAGCAGAACAGCTTCAGCAAAGACCAAGTAGTACCAATATTATTGATCGTATTATTGGACAAATTCCTAGTGTGAATATTAATAATGCATTTGGACAAGGCACTTTTGAAATTAGAGGTAGAGGTTCTGTCTTGAGTTCTAATACCAGTCCGCTAATTGTGGTAGATGGATTCCCTTTAGCAGACCAGTCTAATTTAGAGTCGATAAACCCGGAAGATGTAGAAACAATTACGGTTCTTAAAGATGCAGCAGCGTCATCAATCTGGGGGTCAAGGGCAGCTAACGGTGTAGTTGTGGTTGTTACCAAAAGAGGAGGTAAAAATCAGGCGCTTAAAGTAGACGCTTCAACATTTGTCGATTTAGAAGAGAATATTGATTTAAAGAACTTTAACTTCATGACTACAGCTCAAGAACTAGCTTTAGATCAGGAGTATATCGATAGAGGTTGGACTAATATAAATGGATTAGAAACAGGTACAGGTAGTATTAACGATTTTCATTTAGCGCATATATACAGAAATGGTACGTCGCCTGATGGTGTAGTGTGGTCTCAAAACACTTTTGATAACTATATCAATGAACTTAAGAAGAGAGATATAGACCAACAGTGGAGTAAATACTTTTTAAGAACAGGAACTCAAAAAACATACAATCTGTCTTTATCAGGTGGTGGAGAACGTAATGCTTTTTTTGCATCGTTGTCTTATGTAGATCAAAACGGAGCTGTAATAGGCGATGATAACGATCGTATGACCATGAACCTTAGAAATACGTTCGATTTTAATGATAAAATTTCCTTTACAGCTGGTATGACAGCAGCTTTGAGAAAAGTAAATGAAGATTATTTAACTTCTCAATATGGATTAGACCCTATTGAATTGGTTAAGTTGGCGCAACCTTACGACCAATTGGTTGATGAGAATGGTCAGTATATTCAAAAGTATTACAACTGGAATCCATGGATGTCTCAAGAGCGTGAAGCCGAACTGGGTGTGCCTTATACCTATAATCCGTTGGAAGATAGCAGAAACCGTGATCAAAGCAGTACGTTGGTAGATATTAGGGCTGATTTTCAATTGGATATCGAATTATTCAAAGATTTCGTGGTAAGTAGTGCATTTAGATATGAGAGAAATACTAACGATTTAGATGAGTTTAGATCTATGAATATGCCATCTTGGCGTAATACTGTTAACGATTATTATGTCTATGATTCATCAACAGGAAATTATCAGTACGGCATACCTCCTGGGTCAATGTATTTACAGGAACGTTCTTATTCAAAAGGATGGGTGTTTAAAAATACCATTAACTGGGATAAAACCTGGGATGATCATCAGTTAACAGTGTTTGCCGGAGGTGAATATTCAAGACGATTTAATGAGTCTACAAGAAACAGACAATTTGGATATGATAAACAATCGACGTCGTATTTACCAATTGATGAAGCTGCATTAGTTGGTTACAGATTAACCGACTGGAATGGCGGTAGATTTTATGATTACTATGCTGCATTAGTCTTTAATGTAACGAATAGAGATAACCGATTTGTGAGTGGTTTTTCTAATGTAGGTTACACCTACCAAGGAAAATATACCCTTAACGGTAGTTTCAGAATAGACCAGGCTAATATTTTTGGAAGTAATCCAGATTTTAGATACAAGCCATTATGGTCAGTAGGTTTAGGATGGGATTTAAATAAAGAATCCTTTATGTCTAATGCAAGTTGGATAGATCGTTTAAAGCTTAGAGGAACTTACGGTTTAGCTGGAAATAGTTTAACAGGGGTGTACCCAGAGGCAGCAGCACGCATTAGAAATATTACTTGGGGTAATGTGTATAATAGCTTGTATCTAAGTCAACCAGCTAATCCAGATTTAAAATGGGAAGAAACAGCAACAACAAACTTAGGTCTTGATTTTGCATTTTTTAATGATAGATTGTCTGGTAGCTTTGATTATTATGTAAAAAAGAGCACCGATGTGTATACGAGCAGACCTATTGACCCAACGGTTGGTTTTTCAACCTCGAGAGTAAATTACGCTAATATTGACAATAAAGGGGTTGAATTGGTATTAAATGCAGACATTATTCGTAATGGTGATTTTAAATGGTCTGTAAGAGCTAATTTTAACCACAATAAGAATATTTTATCAAAATCATTAATTGAATCTAATCCAACAGCAGATGGATTGTCATCAGGAAATGCTTATGTAGAGGGTGATGCCATGGGGTCTTTTTATGCGTATAACTTTGCTGGCTTAGATGATAACGGAGAGGTGTTATTATATGATTTAGATGGTAATACCAAGAAATGGAATGATGGTACAATCATGCCGGAAGAAATGGAATATTCTGGTACCAGAACAGCGCCTCATTATGGAGGTTTATCAAACACGTTTAGATATAAGGGCTTAGACCTTACTATAAACATGAACTATCAGGCAGGACATGTATTTAGAATGTCTTATAACTACGGATCAGTGGGATATGGTACTTACAATAACTACGATTACGATTTTGGTAATATTAGAATGCACAAGGAGTGGGCTAACCGTTGGATGCAACCGGGAGATGAGGCCACTACAGATGTCCCTGGATTAATCAGTCGATCGTTAACAGGAACTATGCATAGAATCTGGAGCCAGTCTACACGTAATATTCATAAAGCCGACTACATAAGAGTACAGGATATTATTTTAGGGTATAGTATGCCACAACAGTTTTTAGATAAAACATTTTTCAAAAACTTACGCTTAAGCATGCAGGTTACCAATCCGTTCCTTTGGGTTAAAAATGATTTAGGAGTAGATCCGACCGCTCCAAACAGTGAAGCTTACAGGAATTTAACACGTTATACTTTAGGGGTTAGAGCGTCATTTTAAAAAGTAGCACTATGAAAACAAAACGTAATATCATGAAAAAAACATATATATATTTATTGCTAACATTTTTGACCTTGTCGGCTTGTCAAAGCCCGGATGATTTCTTGGATGTAGAGCCTACAGGATTGATTATACCTTCTACTTTAGAAGATATAGATAAGTTGTTACAGAATTATGCCATACTGCGTTCTGTAGGGACGAATACACGATATATGGACCCGGATGTGTACCATAACGATGCCAGTTTTGCTTCTATTGCAAATAGTACAACAGATGTAAATGCCTATGCATGGAAACACAATATTTTTGAGCCAGGTGTAAGTGATAATGATTATAATAATTTCTATTTCTACATTCATACTATGAATTATATTTTAGAGAATGTAAATGGTGTAGATCCAGGGAATTTTAATCCGGCAAATCGCGATATCTTAAAAGCTGAAGCTTTAGCCCAGCGTGCTTTTGAATATTTCTTAGTGGTTAATGAGTATGCACACCATTACGATCCGGCAAACCCAGATTTACCTGGGGTAGCGATGCCATTAAATATCGATTTACAGGCTCAGTTAGGGCGTTCAACGCTGGGTGAAGTATACGAGCAAATGTTAAAAGATTTAAACGAAGCACTTAGCTTATTAGGGAATAACTATCAGGCTATAAACTCTTATGCTAATTTTAGACCAGGTCGCGCTTCTATCTATGCTTTAATTGCAGAAATTAACTTATTCATGGGTGATTTTGATGAAGCTGTAGAAAACTCTAATAGAGCTTTAAATCTTTACGATTTCTTATATGATTACAATACTATAGATTTTGCAAATCCATCTAATCCATGGTCAGGGTATAATAATGGTAGTTTATGGTATAGTGGTACATTAAATAAAGAGAATATGTGGAACAGATACAATTACTGGTCTTTTAGTCGCCCATTTCACTTATATGCTCCAGAGCTGGAAGCGTTGTACGATAAAGATAACGACAGAAGATGGTATTTGTTTGCAACACAAACATCAAGTGCAGGAGTAGATGTGTCTCCAAACTATATTTACATGCACGCAAATTCTGAGCGTTGTAATGGTTTAACTGTACCAAGATTAATGTTAACCAATGCAGAAGCTAAAGTGCGCACAGGTGATGGAGCAGGAGCTATAGCAGTTTTAAATACATTGTTAGCAAATAGAATGTCAACGTTTACAGCATTAACCCATACAAATGATGCAACAACCTTACAAATTGTTAAAAATGAAAGACGTAAGGAATTAGCAGGAACCTCTATAAATCTTTTCGATCAAAAAAGGTATCATGTATATGGAGATGCAGTCCCAACCTACACGCGTATCAATCCAGAAACAGGTGAGACTATAGAGTTAAAACCAGGAGACGACGGTTATGTTGTGAAAATTGCTCCGGCAGTTACCGATCAAAACCCAAACTTAAATTAATTAACTAAAGGTCAGTGTTTTATATTTTATATATAAAGTAGGATCATTAAATACAATATAGAGATGAAAAAAATAATTTTATTTTATTTAGGCTTGTTATTGCTTCCTGTTTTTCAATCTTGTGAGGAAGAAGAAGATGTAGTAACACCAAGACCATACAATGCGACATGGGTAGATAATGCAACACTTAAATTTACACCAGCAATAGAAGACCTAAAGGCTTTTGAATATTATGTTGAAGCCGGTGCTAATGGTAGTGAATACTGGAATACAACAGATGTAGATTTTAATGTTACATTGGAGTTAGGTGATGCTACAGCATCAGAAATTAGCAAAATTGATATCTATGCGTTTGCAGAAGAAACAGATGGTGAGAATTTTACATATTTAGGAGGCGAACAGGGGAAATTATACGAAACTATTTCAAATCCTTCCGATACATTTGTGCTTTCTTTTTCAAAAGATAAGTTAGAGGAATTATTTAAAAATGATTTTTCTGCAAATCATAACGGTCAGGTAGCTACCAATGATATTTTTGAGTTTAAATGGGTTATTACCGGAAAGGATGGATCTATAGTAGACTCGAGAGTAGATTGTTTCGGGTTTAATTGTACTTATGGTATTGGAACAAATGTAATTGATGTAGCACCTCCAATTTGGGAAGGAACGTTTAACTATGAATGGATTGCGGCAACTGCTAACGCTACGATTTATGGAAGAGTAACTGTTGGACAAACAGGAACCATGACCTTTACATTGCAGCCTGGTTTCTTTACAGTATATGATGTAAGTCATTTAACTGCCGATTATTATTATGGTAGTGGAGGAACGTTAACATACGATTATGAAAGTGGTCTGGTTGAAATTGAAGGACGATATGCTCAGAAATGGGATATTGTTGATGTGAGTGGTCCAACATTAACCATTGATTTTAGTTACCAATATTCAGCAGGATATGATGAGTATGGAACCTTTACACTTACCAGAACAGATGGTCAAGACTGGCCTTCTAATATCTACACAAACTAATTTGTAAGTCATATTTTATTGGTGTCGATACAGGTTGCAGCCTGTATCGGCATACAATAAACGTATTACATTAATTTTTAAAAACATGAAAACAGTAAAAATACTGGGAGCCATATTAATGGCTTCTACGGGATTCTTTGGCTGTAAAACTAAGGATATTGGTTTGCAGAAGGAGAACTTATCAACATTTACGCTAAAGGCGAATTTAGAAAACCTTGATACTGAATACTTGATTTATTCTGAAAAGAATGATGCGTATCCAGATGGTTACCGAAGAGATACCCTTTGGGTGAAAAATGGGAGGTTTACTTTTACCGACTCGGTTGATGATTATAAACTGTATTTCATTCATGTTGTAAATACCAGAAGTTGGCAACGTGAGTATAATGGTAAAACCTATACATCTTCAACAAAAGCCGATGTGAATAGATTATGGTTTATCGGTTATCCAGGCGCTGAAATTACCTGTACAGGTAGAGTAGACGATTATATGGTAAATGCAAAGTTGTCTGATAAAAAAGGCGTCAATCAGGATTTTACGATTATTCAGGAAAAGACATTTCCATTAATTGATAAAGCTCATGCTTTAAAAGTTAGAACATATACCGAAGAATTAAGTGAAGAAGAATCTAAAAAGTTATCAGATTCATCAGATGTGCTATTTAAACAAGCAATCGAATTAAAAAAGGAGTTTGCTAAAAATCATCCAAAATCTATAGCAGCGTCTTATGTGTTTATGGATGGGTATTACAGAAAGTATTTTACGCACGATGAAGCTAAAGCAGTTCTTGCCGGTTTTGATTCAGAAGCCTTATCAGGCACGCCTTTTTATGATGAAGTTAAAAGCAGAATAGAAGCTGTTGAAAGTACACAAATAGGCATGCCAGCCCCTGAGGTTGTTACTAATAATACTTTAGATGGTTCAGAATTTAAATTGTCAAATTTTAAAGGAAACTATGTGTTACTGGATTACTGGGGAACCTGGTGTGGACCTTGTATGGCCGAAATACCAAAAATAAAAGAGTATTACAATAAATATTCAGATAAAAATTTTGTTGTAGTAGGGGTTAATTCTGGAGATGCAGTTCCGAGATGGAAAAAAACAGTTGAAGAAAACGATTATAACTGGGAGCATATCCAAACCACAAATGAAAATAATTTGTTGGTACCGTTTAATGTAAATTCTTTTCCAACTAAAATATTAATAGACCCGGAAGGTAAGATTATTTACAATTCAAAAAATCCGGAAAAGGTAGACATGTATGCCATGCTGGACAATATTTTTAAAAAAGGATAAAACAAATTTAATCTAATGAAAAGAATATCAGTAATTTTCATATTAATTCTTCTTGTAGCTTGTAAAACCAATACCACGGTAGATTATGCAATTCTTCAAGGTAAAATTGAGAACAAAGGAGAACTCAATAAATTGACGTTAACTAATAATGATCGGGATTTCAAGTATGAAATAGACATTGCAGAAGATGGTAGTTTTCAAGATACATTGAATATAGCTTCAGGTGTATACACTTTATCTCTGGATAGAAGAAAATATATAAGTGTCGCTTTATTTGATGGAGATTACCTTATAGTAAAGAGTGATGCCGAAAATTTTGCTGATTCATTAAAATTTGAAGGACAAGGAGCGAACGAAAATATTTTGTTACAGAGTATTAATAGTAAAATGAAAGATTTTGATGAAAACAGAAAAAACGACTATACGCTGGAAGAGGAGGCTTATAAAAGTTTGCTTTTAAATCAAAAAAGTAAATTAATGTCATTGTTGAATTCTTCAGAAGTTATAAATCCACTTTTTAAAGAGCAACAAACTAGATATATAAATTATTGGTTTATTCACAATTTACAATACTATCAAAGCTCACATAGATATTTTGCTGAGGATCCTGATTTTGTTGTGTCAAATGATTTTTTAGAAGAAGCAAAGCATCTTGATTTTCAAATTGAAGAGGATTATAGAGGGTCTAGATACTATAATAATTTAGTGAATATTGAGCATAGAGAAATGGCAGATAGTCTTGTAAATGACGGGTTTAAATCTGTTAGACAAGCAAGGCTTGAAGTAGCAACCCAATTTCAGTCAGATTACATTCGTAATGACCTTTTGTATCAAACAATTATGGGGGCTTTAGGTTTTGCTAATGAATTCACAGCAGACTATAACACGTATTTAGAATTGACTACTAATGAAACTCAAAAAGCTAAGGTTCAAGAAAAATATAACCAAGTAAAAGCATTAGAAAAAGGAAATCCGTCACCAGCTTTTACTAATTATGAAAATTACAGTGGAGGTAAAACTTCTCTCGAGGATTTTAAAGGAAAATATGTTTATATCGATGTTTGGGCAACCTGGTGCGGACCATGTAAAGCTGAAATTCCATATTTAATTGAGGTAGAGACAAAATACCATGATAATAGCAATATTGCTTTTGTAAGTATTTCGGTTGATAAAGAAAAAGACTATGATAAATGGAAAACCATGGTTAAAGAAAAGGGATTAGGGGGAGTTCAGTTAATCGCCGATAATGTTTTTAATTCCGATTTTATAAAAGCATATCAAATCATGGGTATTCCTCAATTTATTTTAATTGATCCCGAAGGTAATATTGTTAATCGAAATGCGCCAAGACCATCGTCAAGTGAACTTTTAGATGTATTTGCAGAACTAAATCTTTAATTCTATAGGTCAGAGAATTTTGATTTTAAGACTGTTGTAGGGTAGAGGTGAATATTTAAAAATTATTTTAATATGATAAAAAAAATTTTAGGTGTCGGAGCCGTCTTGATGAGTTTGGTTTCCTGTCATATGGGACATGAAAATGATTATATCATTTTGCGAGGAAAGGTTTTAAATCCACAGGCTGATGATTTAAAATTGATGAGTTTGGTTTATTCAAATAGTAAATACATTCCAATTAATGAAGATGGAACATTCGTTGATACATTACAAGTAGAGGCTGATAATGTTATGCTGTATTACGGAAGTAAGCTAACATACATGTATTTGCAAGCAGGAGATAATGTTGAATTAAATTTTGATGTCAATAACTACGATGAAACTGTAAATTTTTCAGGAACAGGTGCTGCTTACAATAATTATTTACTAGAGAAGCAAAAAGTTTCAAAAGACATTTTAAAAGGAGTAGGTAATGTTTATTTGCTTCCTGAAAATGAATTTAAAAAGAAACAACAAGATATAGTATTAGCTTCTTTCAAGCTTTTGGAAACTACTCAAGGTTTGCCAAGTGAATACATTGATAAAGAGAGAAGAAATATTAGGTATAGTTATTTAAGTCGATTAAATGAGTTTGAAGGTTCTCACGCCTATTACAGTAAGACAAAAGACTTTAAGGTGTCTGAAGGGTTTTTAAAAGAATTGGAAGAGTTAAATTATAATAATGCTGAAGATTACTTTTTTTCAAGTAATTACGGTAGGTTAGTGGGTAATTATTGTACTGAACATGCTCGAAAATTGTCAGATTCTATTGAAATAGATCAAGATGTTGCTTACTTGAAGGCGGTTAATACTTTATCTAATCAAACCATAAAAAACATTCTGTGTTACAAAAGCGCTAAATACGGTATTACTTATACCTCCGATTTAGAAGGGTATTATGCCGAATATCTAAAAGGAAGTACAGATGAGGTTAATAACAAAGAAATAGAAGAAAGTTACCTGGCTTTAAAAACCGTTGCTAAGGGCCAACCATCGCCAAAGTTTGAAGGTTATGAGAACATCGATGGCACAACAACTTCTTTAGACGATTTAAAAGGAAAGTATGTCTATATTGATGTTTGGGCAACTTGGTGCGGGCCATGTAAAGCCGAGATTCCTTATTTAAAAGAAGTAGAAAAGCAATATCACGATAAGAATATAGAGTTTGTAAGCATCTCGGTAGATACTCCTAATAATAGAGATAAATGGAAAGCCATGGTTGAAGAGAAGGAACTTGGGGGTATTCAGTTACTTGCAGATAATGCGTTTGACTCCAAGTTTGTTCAACATTATCTAATAAAAGGAATACCTCGTTTTATTCTTTTAGATCCACAAGGAAACATAGTTACAGCCAATGCACCAAGACCTTCTAATGAAAAATTAGTAGCATTATTTGATGAATTGAAGTTATAAGTATCGAGTTTATATCTTAATTTTTTTGGTTGAGAATTCATATTTGAGTTAGTTCCCTTTAAGTAAATGTGAATTGTAAAGGACTGCTTTTGCGGTCCTTTTGTTTTATATAATTAATATGTTAATCAGGGATAAAAAACGATCATGTAATTATTTTTAAACCAAGATTAAAATGGTAAGAATTAATTATGTTATTTTAGTGAAAATTTAAATAACAAAGTGAACACAAAACTGAACACGTTTTGGAATACGAATTTAAAATATAGCATCTGGGAAGCCCTTATTTTGTGTTGTGAATAAGTCTGGAGATGAACTCATAACCTAGAGGTTGCATGTTCGAAACCTAATTTATTAATTTAGTGCATACATGATCGAATAAAGCTCAAAGCTCTAGAAATATGTCCCTCCACTGTTTTGATTGAGATGTCTAATTTTTTTGCCACCTCAGAATATTTCAAGCCTGAAATTTTATTTTCTTGAAATACTTCTTTACTTCTTTCTGGTAAATTGTCAATACAGTTTTTTAGTTTCTTTATTAAAGAAGTCTTTTCGTCATCATCCGTGTCTGAAGCTTGGATTAATGCTGTATAGTAATAGGTTGAGAGCATGTTGTTTTTCTTCTTAAGTTCTCTGTAATTTCCCATTAAAGTTATATAGGCAGTTTTGTATAAATAGCTATTCAGTGATGTTGTGATATTGATTTTTTTCCTGTTTGTCCAAATTTTTAAGAAGACATCTTGAACTATATCTTCAACAATAATTTCATCATCAGTGTATCCTAATAAAAACGTGCATAGCTTTTCATAATAGTCCGAATAAAGCCTTTCGAAAGCCTTTCGGTTACCATTTTTAATAGCATTAAAAGCTAAGTTTATGTTTTCTTTTTTATGCAATTTTTAAGGTGTTTGTATAGGAATGTTATACAAATGTGAAAAAAAAAATAAATTAATAGAGGGTTTTTATTCTTTTTTGCATCATAACTATAAAATTAATAAATAAATGGATAATCAGGACATTGATAGATTAATCTTAAGACTTATAAATAATACTATTTCAGAGATAGATTCTGAAAGATTGGTTAAATGGTTAGAAATCCCAGAAAACCTTAATTATTTTAATGAGTTTGTAAAAGTTAATCAATTAGTTAATTCAAATAAGAAATTTGATCATAGATATTCTTTGAAACAATTTTTAGAAAAGTCTCAAAGGGAGAGTCGTTTCAAAAAAAGAATATGGTATGTTGCTGCTTCTTTGATTATTTTTATTTCAGTAGGGATATTTATTTCAAAAAATAACTTTGGTTCAACCTTAGTGTCTCCACAGATTGTTAATACCATTGAAGTTGGTGGGGATAAAGCTGTCCTAACAACTTCAGATGGGACTTCTGTTTTACTTGAAAAGGGCAAAAATTATAAAACAGAGGATGCAACCAGTAATGGAGAGGAATTAGTTTATAAAGAATCTACGTCAGGAGAAATAGCATATAATACTTTAAGTATTCCAAGAGGAGGTCAATATATCTTGAAATTGGCAGATGGAACTAAAGTCTGGTTAAATTCTGATACAAAGTTAAAGTATCCAGTGAGTTTTGCTAATTCTGAAGTTAGGCAGGTAGAAATATTATACGGAGAAGCTTATTTCGATGTTTCACCAAGCACTAATCATAATGGTTCAAAATTTAAGGTAGTTTCAAAGGGACAAGAGGTTGTTGTATTGGGTACCGAATTTAATATTAAGGCATACAAAGATGAACCTTATGTATATACAACATTAGTTGAAGGAAAAGTGAATGTCATAGTGAACGAATCTTCAATGAAAATGAATCTTAAACCCAAAGAACAGGCTGTTTTAAATTTATCTAGTAATGAAGTTTTTATTACAGAAGTTGAGACCTATTACGAAACTGCCTGGACTAAAGGATTGTTCGCTTTTAAAGGTAAACCGTTGTCTGAAATAATGAAGGTTTTATCTAGGTGGTATGATACGGATATTTATTTCGATAATGAAGAAATTAAGGAAGCACAGTTTAATGGTATTTTAGGTAAAAATCAGAATTTAGAGGAGATATTAAGTTTAATAAAGAAAACAAAATCAATTGAAAATTATGAGATACAAAAAAATGGAATTCTTATAAAATAGAAAAAGGAATAAGGGGTTACTCGCCAAAGTTATAGTCCTTATTCCTTGCATATCATTAATTAATATTTAACTAATTAACAACACAAACAAATTTATGAAAATTAAATTAACTAAAAAGCTTTTTACAGAGAGTCGAAAGCTATTCAAATTAATTATGAGGACATTTATTCTCTTGTTTTGTACAGCAGTGTTCAGTTTTAGTTCAGGGACTTTGTTGTCGCAGAATACTAAGATTATTATTGATGCCGATAAGGAAATAACGGTAGATGAAGTCTTTGAGCTCATTATGAGTCAAACAGATTATAAATTCATCTATCGTGTCGATATGTTCAAAGGGTTGCCAAAGGTCAATGTGAAAAAAGGAGTGACTTCAGCAAATGAGTTACTAGGTAAAAGCCTTTCTTTTTCAGATTTTAAAATTAATTTATCGGAAGATAAAAATACCATAATTATAGAGGAAAATACTATTACAGATCAACAATTTCTTTTGAATGGAACTGTAAAGAATGAACAAGGTATGCCTCTACCTGGAGTTACTGTACTCGTAAAGGGAACAAAAAATGGTACAACCACCGATTTCGATGGGGATTATAGTTTAAGAGTAAATGAATCCTCTATTGTAGTTTTTAGTTATGTAGGTTATAAAACTGTCGAAGTAAGTGTAGATGGTAAAGTAAAGTTAGATGTCGTTTTACTGGAGGATATAAGTACCTTGGAAGAGGTTGTTATTACCGGGGTAGTTGAACGTAGAAAGGAAAGTTTTACTGGAGCAGTCAATACTATTTCCGGAGAAGATTTAAGGGAAATTGGTAATCAAAATATTATTCAAAGTATCAAAACTTTAGATCCTTCATTCATCGTGTTGGAAAATAATCTTCAGGGATCTAATCCAAATGTATTACCTAATATTGAGGTCAGAGGGCAGACAAGTATTTCAACTGATGATCTTCGTGACCAGTTCGGGGCCGACCCAAATAGTCCTTTGTTTGTTTTAGATGGTTTTGAAACAAATTTAAGAACTATCGTCGATTTAGATATGAATAGAGTGGCTTCTATTACAATTTTAAAGGATGCAGCATCTACTGCATTATATGGGGCTAAGGCCGCTAACGGAGTAATAGTTGTAGAAACAAAGAGACCTACATCAGGTAAAATGCGATTAAGTTATACCGGAGATTTTTCAGTAGATATGCCTGACTTAAGAGATTATAACTTGATGAATGCAGCTGAAAAACTTGAATTTGAGCGTTTGTCAGGTAGATGGACAGATTATGTAAATGATCCTTCTAGGCAAGTGGTTTTAGATAGTTTATATAATTTGAAATTGGCTGATGTAAGACGAGGAGTAGATACGTATTGGCTTAATGAACCAGTACAAACAGCCTTTACGCAGAAGCATGCTATTTATGTGGATGGTGGGAGCGATGAAATGCGTTTTAATGCTGGTTTGAATTATAGAAATCAGGAAGGTGTAATGAAAGGCTCAGGTAGAGATACATGGGGTGGTAATTTAGATGTAACTTATAGAAAGGGAAAATTAAATATTACTAACAGAATGTATGTAAGTGGTTCTGAAGCCAACGAATCACCTTTTGGTTCTTTCTCAAACTTTGCGCAAGCCAATCCTTATTATAAAAAACGTAATGAAGCAGGAGAAATAACAAAATACTTAGAGACAGGTGCCAGCGTTAGAACGGCTAATAGTTATAATGTTATAAACCCATTATATAGTTCTACTTTAAATAACGAGAACAATACAACAGAATTTAATATTCAAAATAACTTAGGCATGATTTGGACCTTAAATTCTAAATTAAGGTTTCAAGGTAATGTACAGCTAAGAAAGTCAACATCTGATAAGGAAGTATTTCGTTCTCCTCAGGAATCTGTATTCGATAATATGGCATTTTTTGAGAAAGGAGACTATACAAATACAGAAGTTGATAATTTCAGTTATTTGGCCAATGCCATGTTGGTGTATCATAATGTATTTGCCGAAAAACACATTTTAACCACAAATTTAAGAACTGAGCTAGAAGAGCAAAATAATAAGTCTTATAGAACTGTAGCTGTTGGTTTTCCTGAAACAGCTAATGGAAACCCTAGCTTTTCATTTAGTTATGACCCTAATGCCAAACCAACATACTTAACTAGAAAGTATCGCAGAAATAATATTATGGGGTCGTTGAATTATAGCTTCGATAATAAATATTTGTTAGATGCAAACTACCGTTTAGATGGGTCAACAGCTTTTGGATCTAATGAAAAATATTCTCCGTTCTGGTCTCTAGGATTTGGTTGGAATATTCATAAAGAGTTAAACATGGGGTCGGTTGTTAATTTGCTAAGACTTAGACAAACTTTTGGATATACTGGTAATCAAAGTTTAGGTAGCGTTGCTTCTACATCCGTATATACCTATAGCGATTTGATTAATTATTTTGGTCCAGGTTTAGGTTTAACAACTTATGCAAACCCTGATTTAGAATGGCAGCGAACCTTCGATATGAACCTAGGTTTAGATATAAAATTATTCAATAATCGATTTGATGCACAATTAAACGTGTACCGAAAGAAAACAGATCCACTAGTAGTACCTGTTAATTTAGCATCCTCTACAGGTTTAGTAGCTTATCCATTAAATGTGGGGTATTTACAGGTTGATGGTTTTGAAGCTATAGCTAACTACAAAATAATTAATAATATAGAAAATCAATTTGTTTGGAGAATTGGTGCAACTGCTGCAATTGTTAATATGGAATATGGTGGTTTTGGTAATACTTTACAAAACCTTGATGAGGACGCATTAAGTAGCGGTTCTTTAAGACGTTATCGAGATGGTGGTAGTCCTGATGACATTTGGGCTGTTCCGTCATTAGGTATAGATCCAGCGACCGGACGCGAAATATTTTTAAAGAAAAACGGGCAATCAACTTTTGATTTTGATTTTGAAGATGAAGTTGTTGTTGGAACTTCAAGACCAAAGGTTGAGGGAGTTTTAAATAACTACATTAACTACAAAGGATTTACCTTGGGGTTAAATGTAAGATACCGATTTGGTGGTCAATCTTTCAATACTGCACTTTATGAAAAGGTTGAAAATATTGGAACAGCCGATATTATTTTAAATCAGGACAAGCGTGCGCTTTACGATAGATGGCAACAACCTGGCGATATATCTAAATTTAAATCTATAGCCATTTCAGAAAACACCCCGATTTCATCGCGTTTTGTTCAAGATAACGATGTGTTAATTGGAGAGTCATTTAATTTGGGGTATAGAGTGGCAAATAAACCTTGGTTAGATAACCTAGGTATGAAATCATTACGTTTAACGGCTTATATGAATGATATCTTTAGATCGGGAACCATACTTGCAGAGCGCGGTATCGAGTATCCTTTTGCGAGAAATATATCATTCAGTATTAATGCCTCATTTTAAAAATTAAACAGTTATGAAATTAAATATATTTAAATCAGGTTTATTATTCCTGATCACGGTTTTACATATCTCTTGTAGTGATTATCTTGATGTACAACCGGAAGATAAACTTTTAGAATCACAAATATACAGTACAGAGGAAGGAACTAATGGGGTGCTTAATCGCGTTTATTTAGATTTAACGAGTTCAGATCTTTACGGAGGTAACCTTACCATGAGCACTGTCGAACTTTTAGCTCAGCGTTATAATGTTCCCGACTCTAGGTGGACTTATTATAATTTTGCTAATTATAATTATCAACAAAATAATGTAAAAAGTAATTTTGAAGCTATTTGGTCTTCAGCTTATAACAATATTTTAAATTTAAATGACTTAATAGTTAATGTAGATGAATATAATACATTAACACCATTTAAGACTAATTTAATTAAGGGAGAAGCTTATGGGTTGCGTGCCATGCTGCATTTTGATTTATTGCGACTATTTGGGCCAATTTATGATGAAGCCCCAGAAAATTCTTCGATACCTTATTATACGAAAGCACAAGCAAAAAATGGAGAAATATTATCCGCTAATATTGTTTTAGATAATGTAATAGCAGATCTGTTAAAGGCCGAAGAGTTTTTAATGGATGATCCAATTCGAGTGGAAGGCGTAAGCAACCAAAGTATTGAGGATGTTTTTTATTACCATAATAGAAATTTACGTTTAAATTATTTTGCTGTTAAAGCGTTGCAGGCTAGAGTGTATTTGTATGCGGGTAAAATTCCGGAAGCCAATGCAGCAGCTAAGACGGTAATAGATAATGCATCAACTTTTTTCCCTTGGACACCTCCGGCAGACGTTATTTCTGCGGGAGCAAATCCAGACCGTACGTTTTCTAGAGAAGTTATTTTTGGAATGCAAAATGTAGAATTATATGAACGTCAAAACAGATATTTTAGTAGTTCATTAATCGATAGTGATATATTGGCGCCAAACGCATCACGTTTAAGCGGTGTTTTTGAGAGTAATGAAAATGATTATCGTTATAATTCAACCTGGATTTTACCAGCGGAGAAATCATATAGAACCTTCTATAAATATGCTGATGTGTCCGATTCTCATAAGGCTTTTAGATATCTACAGCCATTAATTAGAATTAGTGAAATGTACTATATAGCAGCAGAGACTGAAACCGACGAAGCATTAGCTCTACAATATTTAAACACCGTTAGATTTAATAGAGGTTTAGTCGATTTAGGACCTGGAGCAAATGTTGATGCCGAATTGGAAAAGGAATACCAAAAGGAATTTTTTGGTGAAGGACAGTTGTTTTTCTATTACAAAAGGAAGAATGTATCAAGAATATTAAATGGTTCATCAACATCTTCATTTAGCAGAAAGACCATGACTGAAGATCAGTATGTATTGCCCCTACCGGATTCTGAAACAAAGTATCAATAATTTTAAATTACAGTAAAACATGAAAAATATTTTTATATACGCATGTCTATTTTGTATAGGTTTCATAGCTGTGTCATGTAATACAGATGAAATTAATACATATCAAGAAGATAAAGATAATATTTACTTTACATGGTCCGAACAAAAACCAGATAACAGATACCCGTATTCTTATATAGATAGTTTAGGAGTAACCTTTGCTTTTAAACCTCAAGATGTAACAAGCTTTGTTTTTAAACTTCCGATTTCAGTTCAAGGGGAGTTGTCAGATAAAGATAGGGTTGTCAACCTTAGCGTTAAGGCTGAGTCGACCGCTAAAGAGGGCTTACATTTCGATTTGCCAGAAACTATTGTTTTAGGGGCGAATAAGAGTGTAGATAGTATTCCTATTACACTTTACAGAACTCCTGAAATGAAAAATGAGTCTTTAACTCTAATATTGGAACTTTTGTCTAATGATAATTTCTCGGTCAACATGACAAATAAATTAATTGATGAGCAAACGGGTGAAACATTAAATTATACTGTTTTTCAGTTATCTGTAAATGATATTTTGGAAACTCCAGCACGTTGGTTTGAGCCTTACTTAGGAGAATTTACAGCCAAAAAGATGCTGCTAATGACCGAATTACTTAATATCCCTTTGGATTATTACACCAATAGTGTGCCGATTTCAGAATCGCAGTATTATGGAACATTTATGCAGCGTTACTTAAACGAAAAGGCTGCGGCAGGAGAAACGATATACGAAGAAGATGGAACGCCAATGGTAATGGGACGATTTGTTCAGTAATTAATTTAATAAAAGTAAATTATGTTTAAAAATATAAAATTTCAGATCATTTTAGCATTAGTATTTAGCATGCTATTCTGGTCTTGTAGTGAAGATCTTGGTAATTACGACTATGTAGACATTAATCAGGTAGAGTTTGAAGGTATAGCATCAAATTATACGGCATTGTTTGGAGAACCTTTTGAGATTATTCCAACTTTAAATTATACTAAAGATGGTAGTGCAGATGAAAGTAGATATAGTTACGAATGGGTGGCCTATAACGAAACAGCACTACAGGCAGACCAAAAATGGCCTTTGGCAACGACAAAAAATCTACAATTAGAAGCACTTACTGTTCCTCCAAACGATTACAATGTAAGGTATTTAGTTACAGATGTTGAAACTGGTGTACAATGGAGTACATCTTTTAAATTGAATGTAGAAAGTACAATATCAGAAGGGTGGATGGTCTTGAACGATGTTAATGGAGTTGCTCGTTTAGATATGGTTTCTAAAGTAGCAGGAGAATATAGTCCTATTTATGATGTGTTGGATTATGCTAATTCTTCATTGACTTTAGAAGGCGCTCCGGTAAATGTTTATTGCTATGCTTACGATCCGCAATTTTATGGTATATATGTAACTACAGAGGGTACAGGTACAACTAAAATAGAGCCTGATACTTTTGATTGGAAAGTAGAGTATTACCTTTCTTTTGAAATGCTGTCTGATGTTCCTACGGATTTTGGTGCCGATTTTATTGAAAGAACTGGGGGGAATGAAAGTGTTATGTATAAAGATGGTAATTTTTATTACTATGTACGAGTTTATCAGTATCGATATGGTGTGCCTATAAATATTGTGGATGGAGAAGTAGAGCCATTTAAGGCAGCTCCTTTTGTTGGTGCTGTGGGACAATTTAGAGGTGCTAATCTATATTATGATGTAGAGGAAAGACGTTTTCTACGCCAATCATGGGGCGCTCAAAAATGTAATGTTATGCCTGAAGGGACCTTATTCGATTATAACACGGGTAAAGACTTGTTGTTTATGGATGGAACCTCGTATAATGGAGGAGAGGTTTTCGCCATTTTAAAAGAACCAGGTCTTGAAAAGCTATTTTTAGCCAGAATGAGTAGCGGTATATTTGGAAGGATAAATCAAGTATATTATGAAGAGATTCCTGCCGAGATTGCCGCAGATATGGCTCAGGCAGATCATTTTGCTGTTAGCCCACAATTTGGGTATGTCTTTTATAATGTTGGAGGCAAAATATATGAATACGATTTTGGTCTCAAACAAACCAAATTAATGATAGATAGGGGAGATGAGGAAGTTACCGTATTGAAATTTCAAAAATTATCTCCATATTCAAATAGTTTGTTGTTAGCCACCCATGGGGCAGGAGCATCTAGTGGTAAAATGTCTCTTTACGAGGTTGCTCCAGTTAATGGAGATTTAGTGCCATTAGAATCATATGATGGTTTCGGAAAAATTGTAAGTATATCTTACCGCGACCAATAATGATTTACAAAATAATGTAATGAAAAAGGGTTGGTTGTTATCAATCAACCCTTTTCTATGATGTGTTTTTAGTAAATCGTTTTTGTAATTCAAATTTAAAAAATGATGAAAAATATTATAAAGAACATTGTTGTTTTAATTGCTTTAAGTGTATCTAATTCAACATTTTCTCAGACTCATTTTGTTAAAGAATCTTGGGAGAACGTATTGGATATAGCTAAAAAGGAAAATAAGCTAATTTTTGTTGATTTATATTTTAATGGGTGTTTTCCTTGTAAGCAAATGGATGATAAGATATTTCCCGATCCAAAGGTTGCAATGGTATTAAATGAGGCTTTTGTCGCTTTTAAGTCAGATATCTTTAAAGAGGACATAGGAAAAAGAATTTCTAGAAAATATGGTGTAGCACTATATCCTTCTTTTATCGTTTTAGATTCAACCGGTAATACACTTGAAGTAACTTCAGGTTATCATACAGTAGAGCAGTTTATAGGATTGTTAAACAAAGCAAAAGAAAAAGCTGTAAGTAAAGAGTTTAAATCTTACTCAGTTGGATTAGAAGGTGATTATCCCGAGTTTTTTAGTGATGCTTATCTAAAAAATAAAAGAAATGTAACATTTGACGTTGTTGATATGTATCTAAAATCTCAAAGCAATTTAAGCGCCGAAATTCCATTCGCTGTAATTACAGGATTAAAAGTAGGAGGAGAATATGCCGATTATGTTATTGATCATGCTAAAGATTTGACTGAAGCTTATGGCAGAGTACCTGTTAGAAATTATATAGCTCATATAGTCAATAATAAAGCCAAGAGATTTGGAGCGGAACAAAATCAAGAAGCTTTTGAAGGACTTTTAAAAAAGGTAAAGCCTTCCTTTACAAATCAAGAATGGGAAAAGTTTAATGCTAGTTTTCAAAAAAAATTTAAAACTAATTAAAAAAATAGAATAAAAATTTACAATGAAAAAGATTCAATATTTAGCCTTGTTTGTAATAGTAATTTTGATGTATTCCTGTAAAACAGAGCAACCGCATCCTAACTATGTAAAATTAACAGGAACTATAACAAATACAAACTCGGATACGATTGCCTTATATGAAATGGGAGGTGCTAGTAAAGAAATTACCATTAATGATAACGGATCTTTTGTCGATACTTTCAAAGTAAAGGGACCAGGAAATGACGTGCATCTACTTTTGGAAAGGGATAAAGTAATGATAAGATTATATGCAGAAAATGGTTCTAATATTCATGTTGAAGCAGATACTAAGGAGATAGAAAACACTCTTAAGTTTACTAAAGATTTTGCTGATTATAACAATTATATTAATGAGAAATTTGCAATCATGGGCTCTGATATTGGTTTTGATAAAAAAACATGGTATCGCTTTGAGGAGACCGAGTTTAATGAACATATTAATATCTTAAAAAAGGCTTTAAACGAAGCATTAAATTCTTATCAAAATATCACAGCAGATCAAAAGGAATCGGAACACATCTTTATAGAGCGTTACATAAAAAATATCAGTTCTAAATATAAATCGGAACACAGCTTTGCTTCAAAACTTAATAAAGGGAGTGTTTCTCCAGTATTTGAAAATTACGAGAATATAGACGGTACCCAGACGTCGTTATCAGATTTTAAAGGAAAATATGTTTTTATCGATGTTTGGGCAACTTGGTGTGTACCATGTAAAGTGCAAATTCCATTTTTAGAGGAGTTAGAAGAGGAGTATAAAAATGAAAATATTGTTTTTATAAGCATGTCGGTAGATAAACAAGATGATAAAGAGAAATGGATCAAAATGGTGAAAGATAAAAATATGTCTGGGGTTCAGATATTGGCACCAAACGAAACAGGATCCGATTTTACAAGAGCTTATAATATAAATTCTATTCCTCGATTTATATTCATTGACCCACAAGGAAATATTGTGGATTTCGATGCGCCTAAACCTTCAAATAAAGAGGCTATCCATAACTTATTAGACGTCGTGAAATCTTAACAAGAAAAGTGAATTTTGACTTTTTAATAAAAAAAACGAGAGGCTATTTGCATTTAGCAATGGTTTTTAAAATATAATATAATGATAAAGAAGCAATTTTTTTATGTGTTGGCTAGTTGCCTGTTCATTGTAAATATGTTACACGCAAAATCTAAAACAAATTTAACTACGGTAACAGGTCATTTGAATTTCGAATCGAAAACAGGTCAGGTTACATTGCATCATGTCGTTGATGGGCAACTAGAAGTTCACTCAACAACCTTAGTAAATCAGGATGGTGATTTTGGTTTTCAGATACCTGTAAAAGTACCAGGGTTTTATTTTGTGGATTACGGACAGTATAATGACAGATTAAGAGGGCAAGTTATTCGTTTATATATTCAGCCTGGTTTGGAAATTAAAATGGATATTAATGAGGGAGACTATATTTTAAAAGGGAAAAAGAATGGATATAATGATTTGGTTCAAAAAGCAAATTCGATAAATAATACTTTTAGAGAATACAACCGCATTGGAGGGTTGATTACTTATAAAGATTTTTTCCCGTTTTTAGAGGATGAAGGGACTAAAATGGTAGAAGCGTTTAAACAATCAATAAATACGAAAGATAAAGATTTTAATGAGCTCTTGAAATTGGCTGTTCAGGCAGATTATGAAACAGAATTGTATATGTTTTTCCAATTACCGAGAGTAGCTCATCCTGAAAAAGATAATAGGCCACAGCAATATAGAGATCTATTTTCAGATGGTATTAAGTTTTCGAATCCTGATGTTTTAAAATTAGATAATGGTGTAATGTGGATGTATAGATATTTTTACTACTATAGATATCATCTAGATGCTCCAGTGCCTAAATTAGAGATTATTGAAAACGATATTAAACATATTTCAGATGTTAAAATAAAAGAAATTTACATTCTTGCAATGTTAAAAAGAATAAAGTTTAAGCCAGAGGAATATGAAAAAATTATTCCGCCATTATATAAATATTTAACTTCAGAGAAAAGTAAAAATTATACTCTCGAATACGAAAAACAACTACACAAAGATAAAGGTCAAGCCGGTTTTGAATTTACCTATGAAGATGTAGATGGCAATCCAGTTTCTTTTGCAGATTTTAGAGGTAAATTTGTTTATATAGATGTATGGGCAACATGGTGTGGACCTTGTAAAAAGCAAATTCCATATTTAAAGGAATTAGAGCATGACTATAAAGGAAAGGATATTGTTTTCGTTAGTATTTCTGTGGATAAAATTAAAGATAAGCAGAAGTGGATAGATTTTGTTAGAAGTGAAGATTTAGGAGGCGTTCAGCTAATGGTTGATAATGATTTTAGTTCAGGTATTGCCAAAAACTATGAGATTAATGCTATTCCACGATTTTTGTTATTTGATAAAGAAGGTAAGATTATTTCCACCGATGCCATGCGTCCTTCAGATCCTTTGTTAAAAGAACAGTTTGACGAGTTGCTAGGTTTGGAAAAAAATTAGAATAGCATATACATTAGAAAAAAAAGACACCTTATTGGATTAGAAGTGTCTTTTTTGTTTGATTAATTAATTATATTTTAGTAAAAATTTAAATAACAAAGTGAACACAAAACTGAACACGTTTTGGAACACGAATTTAAAATATAGCGTCCGGGAAGCCCTTATTTTGTGTTATGGGTTAGTCAGGTGATGAACTCATAACCCGAAGGTCACAGGTTCGAGTCCTGTTCCCGATACGAAGCTTAAGTAAAGTAAAATCAACGGTTTAGTGAAAACTAAACCGTTTTTTTATGGCTAATATTTCTGATATATTGCAAGCCCAGAGTTTATTTAATACTTGGTTTTGGAATTAAGTTTAAATAATAAGAATAAAATGCCTTCCATTTTATCACCAACCTTCTGTCTTATAATTTCAAAAGCCTTATACATTTGGTTTTCTACGGTTCTTACAGATATATTTTGGTGATCTGCAATTTCGTTATAGGTAAGACCCTCTAGTTTAGCCATGGTAAAAATGGTTTTACACTTTGGAGGAAGGTTTGAAATTTCTTTTTTTACAACTTCAATTAGCCTATTAATTTCATTATAATCTGTGTCTTCAACAATGGCATTCAGATGTTTTATATGCTCTTCTTCTAGAGGAGACATAATTTTACTTCTTCGGTATTGGTCTATGAATTCGTTGTAAACGGCTTTGTATAAGTAGTTTTTTATAGAGATATCTAACGATAACTTTTTTCTTTTGTGCCAGACTTTAAAAAACACATTCTGCACAATGTCTTCGGCCTTAAATTTATCTTTTGTTAATCCCTGAGCATAAATACATAATCTGGTGTAATATTCATCCATTATGTAAGCATAGGCGCTTTCATTTCCTTCAATTAAATTTTCAATAAGGATTTTATTATTCACCTGAATAAACGTCGGATTAAGTGTTAAATAAGTTGAAAGTTTGTGTAAACATATAATTTTTTTTCTAAAAAATGTGGGTGGTATTAATTCTCATTCGTAATAATAGTATAACCTTTTATAAAATGACAGAAAGAGATAAAAAAGCATCAGTGAAATTTCTTGCAAATGAGGCGAATATTGATGATTTGGCTCATTTGAATGAATGGCTTAAAGACTCTAAAAACAACCAACTATTTAAAAACTACATTAAATCGAATTATATAATGGATTCAGGATTGAATACTTTTAATTCGGAAATTTTCAAGAAAAATTATTTAAAAATAATACGTGAAGAAAAACGTAAAGAAAGACGCTTAAAAATTTATAGATGGTCTAGTTACGCAGCGGCTATTCTAGTTGTGGCTTTGTTAATAGGAAATTTTGTTTTTAATGGTTTGTTCGATAATTCGAAAGACCAATTAGTTCCTATTATTGTAAACAACAATATTAAACCCGGAGAAAACAAGGCTGTTTTAACTTTAGATGATGGTGAAGAAATAATCTTTACTAAAGGTACTTCCATGCAAACACAAAATGCCATAAGTGATGGAGAGGAAATTATCTATAGCGCTAATTCCAATAGTACAGAATTGGTTTTTAATACGCTGACTATTCCTCGGGGCGGTCGATTTTTTATAAGACTTTCTGATGGTACACAGGTATGGCTAAATTCAGAATCGCAATTGAAATATCCTGTAAGTTTTATTGAAGGAGAAATGCGTGAAGTTGAGTTGGTTTATGGTGAAGCCTATTTTGATGTATCTCATAGTTCAGAACATGGTGGTACTCATTTTAAGGTTTTAAATAATAATCAAGAGGTTGAAGTTTTAGGTACAACTTTCAATATTAAAACCTATAATGAAGACCAGTCGGTTTACACCACATTGGTAACTGGGAAAGTTATGCTAACTGCCAATGGAGCGCATCAGTTTTTAGCTCCAGGAGAACAGGTTAAATTGACTAAATCTAATGGTAAAATGATTAAAAATAAGGTAAATACAAACACAGTGATTTCCTGGATTGATGGGAATTTCGATTTCAACAATGTGCCTTTAGGAGAAATTATGAAAGTACTCTCCAGATGGTATGATATGGATGTGAGGTTTCGAGATGAAAATTTAAAAGACCAGCGATTTACTGGAAGGTTAAGTAAAAATCACTCTATCGAAGATGTTTTATCTAGTATAAAGGGAGCCGAAATTATAAGCAACTACGAAATTAATAACAAACAACTTACTATAAAATAATGAATAGCCTATGACTTAAAAACAGATAATTCTAAATAAAAACAAAAAAAGGAGGAAATCAGTTTACACCGTCCAAAGTAGAAAACTGGTATCCCTCCGCTAACAGTATTAATTAAAATAACTAACACCAAAACAAATTTATGGAAATAAAATTAACTAAAAGGCGTTTTTTAAAGCGGCTTCTTATTCTGTGTATGAGAACATTTATCTTTTTTTTATGTACTACAGTATTTGGTTTATCTTCAGTGCATTTAGAATCTCAAAATGCTAAAATTGTTATTCAGAAAGATCAGACTGTGACAGTAGATGAGGTTTTCGATATTATTCGAGAGCAGACAAAAGATTACATGTTTATTTATAAAGCAGAATTATTTAAAGACTTCCCAAAAGTTCAGTTAAATAAAGGGGTTATTCGCATGGGTGCTCTTATTAGTAAAAGTCTTAAAGGGAGAGATTTAGATGTTATTCTTACCCAAAATAATACCATATTAATCAAAAAATCTTCAATTTTTCAAAGTATAAAAGTAGAAGGTCAAGTTTTAGATCAATCAGGTATGCCTGTTCCGGGCGTAACGGTTTTAATAAAGGGAACTATTAAAGGTGTGTCTACAGATTTTGATGGGAAGTATGCTATAACAGTACCGTCTTCAGAGAATATTCTGGTGTTTTCAGCTTTAGGTTTTAAAAAGAAAGAAGTTCTTGTTGATAACCAAAATGTTATAAATATAACATTAGAAGAAGATATAGCAGAACTTGATGCCGTAGAATTAGTGTCTACAGGGTATCAAACCATTTCAAAAGAGCGTAGTGCAGGCGCATATTCTAAACCAGATATGGAGGTGTTTCAGAACCGTAGCAGTAGTATGAATGTTGCCGAACGGTTAGATGGTTTAATTCCAGGTCTTACGGTTAACAGAAGCCCTGGAGCGGAGTTTTTTAATCCGCTATTAGTAAGAGGTTTGTCAACTTTACAATTAACACAAACAAGTCCGTTAATTGTTGTAGACGGTATTCCTATTGCCGATATAGCACCTCAAACATCAAGTGCAGTGGCTTTATCTGGGTTATTAAATATCAACCCTCAAGATATTAAAGATATTACGGTATTGAAAGACGCAACGGCAGCATCTATTTGGGGGGCTCGTGCTGCAAACGGAGTAATCGTAATCAATACTAAAAAAGGAGGAAATTCAGGCGAGGTAGAATTTCAGTACGATACGTTTGTTTCAACCGAAGGAAGATCAGATTTAGATTATTTGAGACAAATGAATAGTAATGAATTTATTCAGGTAGCCGAAAACCTTTTCGATCCGTCAAGAAATACATACGATGCCGTAACAGGTTATACTACCACAGGAAATAGCATTCCACCTCACGAACGTATTTTATATGATGAGTATCGAGGGATAATTAGCAGCACAACAGCAAGAAGAAGCCTAGATAGTTTAGCATCAATAAATAATAGAAATCAAATTGAGAAAATCTGGTATCGTCCTTCAGTTTTAACAACACATACACTTTCTGTTTCTGGTGGAGGTGAGAAATATGCTTTCTATGGTTCAGGGAATTATACCGGAACCCAAAGTCATACTCCGGGAGAAAAAGACAATAGGTATAAGTTAAATTTAAGGCAAAACTTTAAAGTAGGTAAACGTTTTAATATAGATTTAATTACAGATGTCACCTATCAGGATAAATTTAGTCCAAATAATATAAATGTAGATAGTCGCTTTTTGCCTTATCAATTATTTAGAGATGCTAATGGGAATAATATAGAAATGTCTCACATGACACAATTAAACGATTCCATTAGAACGGTAATGCAAGATGCCAGTCGTATTGATTTAAGTTATACACCTTTAGATGAGATTGATTATGCATATTCTGAAAGCAAAACAAAATCGATAAGGAATAATCTTGGTTTCGATATTGATATAGTTGAAGGACTAAAGTTTCAGGGCAAATATGGTTATACATTAAACACCGTGGATAATGAAGATTATACCGACCATTTAGCTATCGGAGAAAGAACCGAGTTAGTTGAATTCACTGTTGTGCCATCGGCAGGTGCTGCACCGGTATATTATTTGCCTTCAACGGGAGGTAAATACGGAACAAGAAGAACAGATGTAGAAGCATGGACGGTAAGAAATCAGTTAACCTTTAGTCAATCCTGGAACGATTTAAAACACCAACTTAATTTAATAGCAGGTCAGGAATCTCAAGAGCAACTTAGTATAACCAAGTTAAGCCAAGTGAGAGGCTATGATGATAGGTTACAAACTTACGAACAAATAGAATATAGTGATTTAGCATTGTTATATAATACAGTGAAGCCAAACTACTATAATTTACCAGCCTATGGTTTGGTTATTAGTAGCATGAATGAAGAACGTTATTTTGGGCGTTCAGAATCGGTTACTAGATTTACGTCTTATTATGGTAATGTGGCTTATACTTTTAATCAGAAATATTCTGTAAATGGAAGTGTTAGAAACGATCAAAGTAATTTATTTGGTTTAGATAAATCGGCGCAAAATAAGCCTGTATGGAGCGTTGGAGGACGATGGGATGTTGGTAAAGAGTCGTTCTTTAAAAATTCCAATTGGTTACATGCATTAGCTTTAAGAGCAACTTATGGAATTGCAGGTAATGCACCAAGGCCCGGTACAGCTGCATCATTCGATATTTTATCACCTACATCAAGCTTTTTCTTTCCAGAGGTGGGATTAAGAATTTCAACTCCAGGAAATAGGAAATTAAGTTGGGAACGTACAGCAACCCAAAATTTTGGTATAGATTTCAATATCATTGGGCGTATTTCAGGTTCGGTAGATTATTACCAACGTAGAACAGAAGATTTACTAGGAACTATTCCAACCAATCCGCTTACAGGTTATAGTAGTGTAACAGGTAATTTAGGTGATATAAATAATGATGGAATTGAAGTGTCTTTGCAAACAAGAAACATTGTCTCAAAAGATTTTTCTTGGACTACTACCTTGAATTTAGCACACAATAAAAATAAGCTAACCAAACTTAATCTAACCGAAGAGACAACTTCAGGAGATGTTAGAGTTAGAGAGCAGTTTGTCGTTGGCTATCCTACATTTGGTTTATTTGCTTATGATTATGCAGGTCTTGATGAAAACGGAGATCCACAAATTAAATTGGCCGATGGAACTATAACCACAGATCCTAACGTGACAACTCCAGAAGATATTAAGTTTATGGGTACAACACAGCCTGTGTGGAATGGTGGATTTGGAAATACCCTAGCTTACAAGAACCTGTCTTTAAATGTAAATGCAGTATATAGTTTTGGTCATGTTATGCGTCGAGATGTTAATACGTTCTATAGTGGAACTCGTTTATATGCAGGTAATTATAATTTTACTTCAGGAAATATTAATGAAGATTTTTTAAATAGATGGCAGCAATCCGGTGATGAAAATATAACAAATATACCTCGTCATGTTGTAGCAGAAGACGGCACACGAAATACAAACTATTATATACTTGGAGATAATAATGTAATAAGTGGTTCATTTATTAAAATTAGAGATATAAACTTAGTATATAAATTACCTTCAAACATCTTCGGAAAGACTAATTGGATTAAGCAAGTTACAGTTAGAGGACAAGTTTCTAATATTCTGTTATGGGCAAATAATGACGATGGTATTGATCCTGAATATCATTACTTCGGAGGAACCAGAACGCTTAAGCCAGGAGAAAGAATAACCTTGGGGTTAAATGTTAAATTCTAAAAAAAGTATTTCTATGAAACTTAAATATAATAACATACATTATAAATTATTATTCCTTTTATTTGCAGCCATTTTTACCTCATGTTCAGATGATTTTCTTGAGGTTATCCCAAAAGGTAGATTAATAGCTGAAAAGGTTGTAGACTACGATAAAATGTTCTACAATTTAAATCTGGTAAATATGAGGTCTACCAATGCTCAGGTGCCTTTAGGGCCAGAGTTTATAGCTTTCGAACCACAGTTTAGTAGTGCCGATTTACGTACGCAACGTTTGTATAAATGGGAAGCTCTTGTTTATGAAGCCGAGCAGAATTCAGGTGAACTTGAAAACACAATGGAAAACCTTTATATCTATAATAAAATTATAAATGAGGTTTTACAGGCAACTGATGGGTTAGAACAAGATAAATTAGCCTTACAGGCTGAAGCTAAAGTAGGAAGAGCCTGGGTATATCTGTTATTAATTAATTATTATGGTTTGCCATATAACAGTGAAACCTCTGCAACCGATTTAGGATTTCCATTAATAACCGAAGCCGATCTTGTTGCATCAAATTTTACACGTGCTACCGTAAAAGAGGTTTACGATTTTATAATAGAAGATTTAACCTCTGCCATTCCTTATTTGCCAACTTCTGTAATAAGTAGATTTAGGTTAACCAAAGCAACAGGTAATGCCTTGCTGGGGAAAACCTATATGTTTATGGGGGAATTTGATAAAGCTGAACCTTATTTGGAAGATGCTTATAACCAGATGAGTAATATGGGAATTGAAGCGCGTTTAATTGATCACAACCAAGGATATTCAGGGCAACGTGTAGATACTGATCCAGAGAGCCTTTATGGAAAGCAAATAGTAAACAACTGGGCAAATACATCGAGTGAGTTTGCTGTGAAGCCAGAAGTTATGGCCTTATATAATGAAAACGATTTGCGTTTAAACCTGTATTCACCAAATATTAGAGGGGGCGGGGCCTACTCGGTCGAAGGTGCTAACCGAAAAGTTACAGGTAGCGGACAAACAGCATGTGGTGTTCGTATTCAGGAAATTTATTTGTTCAATGCTGAAGTAAAATGTCGTCTAAATGATTTAGAAGGCGCTGTTGAGGTGCTTGAAGAATTTAGACGCCACAGAATGCCTGCTGAATTTGCAGTTGTTCCGACTGATATTACTTCAGATAAAGAAGCATTACTTCGTTTTATTTTCGACGAGCGTTTACGCGAATTTGCAGGTTTAGGTTTTTACTGGTTCGATGTACGTCGTTTAACGGTTGATGTCGATATACCTACGCCTGTTTCAAATTTTACTCATACTGTTTATGATAGTCAAGGTAATGTTGTTAGTAGTCACACCTTAACAAAAGAGCGACTGGTATTAAGGTTTCCGCAAACCGTGTTAGATCAAAACCCTAATTTAACAGATAACGATTAGTGTTATGAAAGTTAACCAAGTTACAAGGTGTGTTAAACATGCTAATTTAAAATGTTTTAAGAATAAAAAATTATTAATCTTATTATACTTTTTGACACTTCTAATATCATGCTCTCAAGATGAAGATGCATTGCCAGAACCAATGGATAATGAAACGAGGGTTATTAATTATTTCAAAGAAATTGCATTAGGTTTTGAGTATGGAAATTTAAGTCACGTTACTAGGAAATGGACTTCAGATATGAGGGTGTTTGTTAGCGGAGCACCAAGTTCAGAATTAATTAGTGAATTGGATAGAATCATAGCAGAAATTAATGATTTAGCTACAGATGGATTTCAGATAACTGTTGTAAACGATTCTTTACAGTCTAATTATCATGTTTTTTTTGGAAGAGGTATGGATTATGCAGAAATATATCCAAGTCTATCTAATTTTGTGATTAATAATTCAGGATTGTTTACTGTTTCTACGAATAGTCAAAATCAATTAACGAGAGGACATATGTACGTAGATATTGAAAGAGAGCAATTAAACGGACAGAAACATTTGTTGCGTGAAGAATTAACACAATCTTTAGGATTGGCTCAAGATTCTTATTGGTATCCAGATAGTATTTTTCAGTCAGAATGGACTGTAGTTAATGAGTATACTTCAATTGATAGAGAATTAATAAGATTATTATATCACCCAGATATGACTACAGGATTAGACGAAGATCAGGTAGATGGAGTTTTGAGAGAAATTTTAAATGTAGAATAAAAGATTTGTGAAACTGCTTAGAATATAAAAATTATGATTAAAAAAATAGTATTGCTAATACCTTGTTTATTGTTGGTATTAAAAGTAGCTGCGCAAGGTGTAGCATTTCAGGATTTAACTTTAAATCAAGCTATAGAAAAAGCAAAAACAGAAGATAAATATGTGTTTATAGATTTTTATACAAGTTGGTGTGGTCCATGCAAGCTAATGGATGCTCAAGTATTTCCAAAAGAAGATGTAGGAACCTATTTTAATGAGAAGTTTGTGAGTTTAAAAGTTAATGCTGAGTCTGGTGTTGAAGGCGCTAAGTTGGCTAATAAATATAAAATTCGAGCTTATCCAACTTTTGTTATTTTAGACGATAAAGGCGATTTGGTACATATGTTTGCAGGCGGCCTTTTAGATACTCAAAAATTTATAGCCAAAGTTGAAACATCTTTTGATGCATCTAAAGCATTTGGAATGCTTCAGCAACGATACGATGCGGGTAAACGCGATAATGCAACAGTATCGGCATACCTTCAAGCTTTAATTGGTACCAGTACGATTAAACCAGATTCTCTGGTTAATAACTTTTATGATACCCTAAGCGATCAGGAAAAGGTAAGTGAAGAGGCTGCGTTTATTTTTGAAAGATTTGCACCAATAGACTCCGATAAGGCAATTTTTTTAGAAACCCATAGAGATGAGTTTAGAGACGTTTTAGGAAAAAATAGAGTCGATTCTATTTTAGTAAGCAAATATGAACAATATTTTGGCATTATAGCAAAAGGATACACAGGAAAGGCGTCGGTAGAAGGTGTAAACGAAAAGTTCGACCATGTAAATAGTTTAGGTATTTCAAATTTAAAAGCAATACCAGCGTTTACATCGGCTGCAATGTTACAATTAACAGAGTCAGGGAAAGATGATGTTTTAAAGGAAATTAATAATGCCATTCCAAATATTAGTGAAAGAGAAAAAGACTTAATGCTTTATATACTTATTCCAGGAATTAAAAAGTATCTAACCGACGAGGAAAAGGACAATTTATTAAAATTAGTTGATGATGAAGGTGTGAAAGGCTATGTTATTAGATCTGTTTACAGGTAAATAATATATAGCTAAATAATAAAAAAACCGCAGCTTTTAAGCTGCGGTTTTTTTTTTAAAATTCAAGCATGCTCTTATTTAAGCTCAGATAGTTTGTTTTCGATTGAAGACTTATATGTTGCTAGGGAACAATGAGCTAATTGGTTTTAATACCAAAAATCATAAATAAAATATTATTCATTTTGCTGCCTATGCGCTCTTTTAATACGTTCATTGCTTTGTGAATGTGCGCTTCTACCGATTTAATAGATATATTTAAGTAATTAGCAATTTCTATATTGGTTAAACCTTCCTTTCTACTTAAAATAAAAACTTCACGGCATTTTGGAGGAAGATTTTGTATTTCTTGTTTTATAAAATTTATAGCGTTTTCAGAAAAATTATTGTCATCGTCAGAAACAATTTTATCGAGAGCATTATAGTATTTTTGTTCCAGAGATAGTAACGCTTTATTCTTTTTATATTCGTTTATAAATTCGTTGTATACCGATTTAAATAAATAGTTTAGGAGAGAAGATTTAATGTTAATTTTTGAGCGTTGTTCCCAGGTTTTTAAAAATACATTTTGTACTACATCTTGAGCCATAGCACTATCGTTAGTTAGAGTTAAAGCATAAGCATAAAGTCGTTTGTTATACGTTTCTAAAGCAAACACAAACGCACTTTCTTTCCCTTTTTTTATGTCATTTATTAATGCCTTTTGATCTATGTATTTCATTGCTAGAAACTTGAAAATAATGTGCTCTATGCAAATATATCGAGAAATAAATGAAAAAAAGATGAAATAAAAGTTAGGGTATTGCAACTTTAGCTTTGTCATACTATAAATAAAACTAAAAATGAACGCTAAAAAAGTAGAGCTTGCCATTACAAAATATTTGGTTCATGAGGCAAATTTGGAAGATTTGGATTTACTGAATGAGTGGATTCAACATCCTGATAATGAATTGCTTTTTGAAAATTATGTTAGGGTACATTACAAGGCTACTTTAGCTGTGGCTGACTGTGATGTCAATGAAATAAAGACAGTTTTACTTGATAGAATTAAAAATGAAAACCGTAACGTTTTAAGGTTAAAAACAAGGAGGTCGATTATAAAGTATGCAGCGGCTGTTTTAGTTGGTGTTAGTTCTTTAGTTTATTTTTTTAGAGACGATATTGTTAAAGAAAGCAGTTTTGAAAACAATACAGTTATTATCAACAATAATATCACTCCAGGAGAGAGTAAAGCTAAACTTACTTTAGAAAATGGGGAAGAAATATTTTTTGTTAAAGGGACTTCGTTAAAAACAAAAAATGCAACTGCTAATGGGGAAGAAATTGTTTATGAAGATGCTGCAGATAGTGAAGAAATTGTTTATAATACCCTTACTATTCCAAGAGGGGGGCAGTTTTTTGTTACTCTTTCAGATGGAACTAAAGTGTGGTTAAATTCAGAGACCAAACTTAAATATCCCGTACATTTTATTAAAGGTAAATCACGTCAGGTAGAATTGCTATATGGCGAGGCTTTTTTCGAAGTGAGTCCTAGTGAATTAAATTCAGGCTCAGACTTTAGAGTAATTAGTTATGCTCAGGAAATACAGGTTTTAGGGACTAAATTTAATGTGAAGTCGTATCCGGAAGACAAAAATATTTATACCACATTACAAGAGGGAGAAGTTTCAATTAATTTACCAAACGAAAAGAGGTTACTAAAACCCAATCAGCAGGCAGTGGTTAATATAGAAAGTCAAAACATAGAAATTAAACCTGCAGATATTAGAACAGAAACAGCCTGGTTAAATGGTGAATTTATCTTAAAACACAAAACATTAAAAGCCATTATGCAAGAGTTATCAAGGTGGTATGATATGGATGTAGTGTTTGAAAATAAAAACCTTGAAGATGTTAAATTCGTAGGGGTTTTAGGAAAAGATCAAAGTATAGTCGAAATATTAAATACCATTCAAGGATTTGGAATAATTAACGGTTATGAAATAAACAACAAAAACGTTGTGATTAAATAATGAAGAATAAAAGCAGATGCTTTATGAGTGTCTTATAAAAAAAGGGAACGAAATTCAAACATTTGGCGGTGTCACAGATTTCGTCCCTATATCATGTAATAATTAAACAAATGTCTAACTAACACACAAAACAAATTTATGGAATTAAAAACAATTAATGTCCGTTCTCTTATACGAAAGCGGCATTTAAGGATGATTATGAGAACATTTATCTTTTTACTGTGCGCCACGGTTTTTAGTTTTAACACTAACAGTAGTTTAGCTCAAGATCGCGTTAAAATCAATGCAGATAAAACAGCTACAATTGATGAGGTTTTCGAAATGATTATGGATCAAACGAAATATCGTTTTCTATATCCAGAAAATTTATTTAACAATACCCCAAAAGTAAAATTAGAAAAAGGAAATATAACTGTAGGTAAATTGCTTGGTAACAGCATACCTAAAGGCAATTTTTCTATTGTACTTAGTGAAAACAATACCATTGTAATTGAGAAAAGAAATGAAGTTCAAGAATTTATTGTATCAGGTAAAATAGTTGATGCAGCTAAAATTCCTGTTCCAGGTGCTTCAATTATGATTAAGGGAACGCATTTAGGTACTTTTACAGATTTTGATGGAAACTATTCATTGAAAGTAACGTCTTCAAAGAATATTTTAATGATTTCTTCATTAGGTTTTAAAACTCAGGAAGTTTTAGTAGGAGATAGAACGGTTATTAATATAACTTTAGAAGAAGATGTAGCCGAATTAGATGCTGTTGAAATTGTTTCAACTGGTTACCAGAATATTTCAAAAGAAAGAGCAACCGGATCGTTTGCGGTTGTTAAATCAGAAGATTTGGAGCGTATCCCTGGATCTAATGCTATTATGAAACTTGAAGGCCAGGTGCCAGGACTTCAATTAGATATATTAGAGTCTGATAATACGTTTGTTTATAGTAATTTATTGCCTGAAACAGAAGGTAATACAAGTTATAATTTTAGAATTAGAGGGCAGTCAACTTATCAGGCAGAAGATATGCCTTTAGTGGTTTTAGACGGAACGCCTACAGAACTAGATATAAGAACACTTAACCCTAAAGATATTGAAACTATTACCTTTTTAAAAGATGCAGCGGCGGCTTCTATTTATGGAGCAAGAGCAGCAAATGGTGTAATTGTAATCAATACCAAAAAGGGAGGAAAGGGAAAAACGAGTATAAATTATTCACAAAGCTATACGTTTTCAACAAAACCATCATTATCTAGTTTGCCGTTAATGGATGCCACTCAAGTATTAGATTTAGAGCAAGAATTGGTAGATAATTTCGTGGTTTCAGATCCAGCTGCAGCAACCAGCCTTTATTCCGCTATACCTATTAGTCAAGGTATGGAAATTATGTTTCAGGAAATGCGTGGTGAAATTACTGCAGAAGAAAAAGAGATTGCGCTTAATGTTTTAAGAAACAGAGGGAAAAGTGGTTACAGACAAGTTGAAGATTATTTTTTACAAGCATCAGAAGCTACAACACACGATTTGTCGTTAAGTGGAGGGCATGACGATTATAGTTTCTTTACTTCAATTTCGTTTGCTAACGAAAAAACACAATCTAAACAGAATGAAGGTAAACGATTCACTTTAACAGCGAATCAGGACTTTAAAATGTTTAACTATATAGACGTAAGCACAAGCTTAAAAGGATCTATTTTTAATTATTCTCAAAACGGTTTAGGTTTGTCTCCTTTAGCTTCAACATTAACAACGTTTTTACCTTACAACCAGGTTGTTGATGATAATGGAAATTCAGTAGATTATTATAGATCTTATTATGGTAAAACCAGTCAGGAATTTGAAAATCAAGGTTATTTACCATGGGAATACAATTATTTAGATGAGCTAAGAAACAGCGATAAATCTATTAATGAACAAAATTACTCTGCTAACATAGCTCTTAATATTCCATTATTTTATGGGTTTAAAGCGGTAACAAATTATTCTGTAGAACGTTCTTATACAGATAACCCGAATTATTATAGTCCGGAAACATTTTATGCCAGAGACTTAATAAATAACGCGACTTCTATAAATGAAAATACAGGAGAATTAGTTCGAGGCATACCGTTGGGTGGAGTATTTCAAACCAATAATTACATAAATAGTAGTTATACCGCCAGAGGACAATTAAATTATAATAATACCTTTAAAGGAGAACATTCTATTGACGGTATTGCTGGTATAGAATTTAGACAAACCAGAGATAAAACAAATGGAGGTAGATTGTTTGGATATAATAAACAAACCCAAACTTCTATAGATTTACCTTCAACAACTTATACTAATATTAATGGATATTCTTCAACAATTACCTATGGTAATATTAGAAGAGATATAAGACGTCGATTTTTATCCTACTATGGAAATATAGCATATTCGTTTAGAAATAAATATACCTTATCAGGTAGTGCAAGGTTAGACGACTACAATAATTTTGGATTAGATAAAAAATATAGAAGAACGCCATTATGGTCTACCGGGGCTAAATGGAACATTTATAAAGAAAACTTCTTATTAAATGCCAATTTTATTAATAGTCTAAACTTAAGAGCATCATATGGTTATAATGGAAATATAAGTTTAACAACGTATCCGTTTACCAACATGTCTATAAGAGATACAGATTATAATTTATCTAACTTACCGTATGCATCAATTAATGCAGCAGCTAATCCTTATTTACGCTGGGAAAAAACTGGAATATTCAATTTAGGATTAGATTTTACTTTATTTGATTACAGATTAAGCGGTTCGTTTGAGTATTATAAAAAGAAAAGTGAAGACTTAATTCAGGATTTTCCTGTTTCGGAGTTTTTTGGTTTACCAAACAACAATTTAACCCGTAACACCGCAACTTTAGAAAGCAACGGGATCGATTTTAATGTTAACGGTGTGATCTTAAAATCTAAAGATTTTAGTTTAAATTCAACTTTTGTGCTTTCATACAATAAAAATGAAGTTACAGACTCTAGGTATGAAAGTTATTCAAATTACCTTAACGGAACAGGCTCTACACCTCCAATAAAAGGGTATCCTCTAAACAGTATGTTTGCCTTTAGATCGGCTGGTTTAGATGCTAGTGGGCAAACATTGGTATACGATAAAGACGGAGAAGTTGTTGGGCCTAATACTGTGCTTACAGATATAGAAGATATGGAGTTTATGGGAACTAGAACACCAAGATATTATGGTAGTTTTAATACAACCTTAAGCTACAAAAAATGGACTTTATTCGCGTTGGCTACATATAAGTTCGATTACGTTTTATTCAACCCTAGTTTTAGACCATACGTTTCTAGATATTATTTTTATGGTTACGATTTAAATGCAAATGTAGCTAATAGATGGAGACAGCCGGGAGATGAAGAGTTTACAGATGTCCCTGGGGCTTTAGGGATGAATGGTTACAGTTATTCAAGGTATAATTTTAGTAATAAAAGAGTTATCGAGGGAGACCATATTCGATTAAGAGAGATTTCTTTAAGTTACGATATGTCTAATATTTTCGAGAATACTTTAGTAAAAGGAGCTAATTTATCGTTTACAGCAAGAAACTTAGGTCTTATCTGGACAAAAAATAAAGAAGGAATAGATCCAGACTTTTTACCGTATACAACTTCTCAAATTAATTTACCTCCTACAGCAATGTATACTTTAGGACTAAATGTTAACTTTTAATTCAGTGAAAATGAAAAAATATTTTATATACTTAGGTGCTATTATAGCTGGTTTAAATATAACGAGTTGTGATGATTATGTAGATATCAGAACAGAAGGGAAATTAATTCCTGAAGAGACCATAAACTACAGATACCTTTTAAACGATACTTACACATTCGATAAATCTTATGGTATAGTAGACGTAATGTCTGATGATATTGTAATCAGAAATGATCATGCGCAATATTTTGAAGATTACTACGGAACCAGTGCCTATTATCGTCCTTTTAAAGAAGTTTATAAATGGGCAGATTCTGTTTATTATACAGGGGAGTCAGATTACGATTTAAATAGTATGTACTCAGCTTTGTATAAAGCCAATGTAGTTATTACAGAGGTAATGGATAGTAAAAATGGAACGGAAACCGAAAAATTAGCTATTAAGGGGGAAGCCCTTGTAAACCGTGCATACGTATTTTTAACGATGGTTAATATTTTTGGTAAAGCGTATGATATTAATACTTCTACTTCAGATTTAGGAATTCCAATGTTTACAGAACCTATTGTAGAGGGCGATATTTACAGGTCGACAGTAGATGAAGTCTATGCACAAATAATCTCCGATTTAACAGAAGCTGTAAATGCAGGTCTTCCGTCTGTTCAAACAGGTAGAAATGTAGGTTTTGCATCTAAATCTGCGGCACATGCTTTGTTGGCAAGAACCTATTTGTATATGGGAAATTACGAACAGGCAATTATAAATGCAGAGGCTTCTTTAGGTTTTCAGAATACACTGTTAAATTTAGAAGATTATATAGGCGTTTCAGATTATTCTTTTCCTAGAAGATTTGAAAATCCAGAAGTTATTTTGTCTAAGCAAAGTACATCAACGTATATGTATTCTCCTGTGTTTTTATCATTAGATGATGAACTGTTAAACTCGTTTGATGAAAATGATTTAAGATATCAGTTATTTACACGATCTGTAGCCGATATAACATGGGGGCAATTAACAGAAGGTAGAGCTTATTGCGGTGAGTTTTTAACAGGAGAAGCAAGAAACGCAGGACCATCTGTTCCAGAAATGATGTTAATTAAAGCAGAGTGTTTAGCAAGAAATAATGAAGCTTCTTTAGCTATGGAAACTGTGAATGCACTTCGCGAAAAAAGATTTCAAGCAGAAAATTACGAAGCTTTAACAGCGGCAGATGCAGAATATGCTTTAGTAAAAGTACTGGAAGAACGCCGAAGAGAATTAATGGTTCGCGGTGGGTTCCGTTGGTTTGATTTAAAACGTTTAAATAAAGATCCGCGTTTCGCAAAAACTATTACCCACAAGTATTTAGACGAAACCTTTACGTTAGAACCAGAAGGCGAAAGATACCAAATGCCATTTGCTTCTAAATTATTCGATTATGCTCCAAATCTAGAGCAGAATTAATAGGAATTACATAAAATAAAGCACTCTAATTGTTTAGGGTGCTTTAAAATATATATTAAATGAATAGATCTATTATAACAGTAATAGGAGCATGGCTTGTTTGTTTTGCAGCTATTGCTCAAAAGACAAATGCAACCTTTTCTGTTTTTCCCGAAAACCCAAAGGCAGGGGAAGAAATAACACTTAGATATAATTCCGCAAACACTCATTTAAAGAATGTAGAACAGGTTTCTGCCGTTATTTATTTGTTTAACGATTTTAAATGGGAAGCCAAAGATATTACTCTAAATCAAGATTCCTTAAATATTTGGAAAACCAGGGTTAAATTATCAGATAAGTCGGCTTTTATTTCATGTGTTTTTAAATCTGATACGCTTATAGATAAAGGAGAAAGATGGCCTTATTCCTGGATTTTGGGAGATTCGCCAGGAGCCTATTTGGCTTGGGGAACACTCAGAAATAAAGCAGTAACCGAACTTCCGGAAGCTGTGCCTGATAATGGTTTTATAGCAGACAGTATTTCATTTTTCTGGGTTAAGAATGAATTAAAATATCACCCGCAAAGTAGAGGTCGTGTATTCTATCAAGGATTAAAATTACTCACCTTGTCAAAAAGAGGAGACCATAAATCCTCTATAAAAAACGAATTACGTTATATTTTAACTTTAAACTTAGATAATAAACAACAATATCAGGTACAAAAGGCATTAAATCTTTTGCCACAAGATGAAGAGAAGGTGTTTGTTGATTCTGTTAAAACCGCATTGTTGAAAAGCTATCCTAAAGGGGTGTTAGCTAGAGATCAGCAAATATTAAGTCTCTTTAGAGAAATAGATGCAAATAAGAAAATGCAGTTGTTTAATGAGTTTCAAAAACAATTTCCACAAAAACGTTTTAATGATGTTTACACAGAAACAGAAGAGCTGTATTACGATAAACTGTTTAAATCGGTAGCATACCAGTATATTGTTCAAAATAACGATTATAGTTATGCTTTTAACAATTTAAATGAAACGCCGTATAATGTGTTGTTAGATTATGCATGGCATTTTGTGTCTATTCCTTTAAGTAGAGAAACTGAGGATATAGAGTCTTTAAAAACCAAAGCAGATGTAATTATAACAGAGTTAGAACGTCGCGAAACGATTATACCCAAACAATTTCAAGGTCATTTGTCTGCTTTAGAATGGAAAAATAGAGCCATAGAATATTCTGCGAGAGAGTATTTAAGTTATGCTGTTATTTCAGAAAAAGCTAAAGATTATATAAATGCTAAAAAGTTTCTTGAAAAAGTAAAACCTTTAATGGCATATAAAAACACCGAATTTAATGACTTAAATGTCCGTTTGCTAATAGGAGATAATCAGCATAATCAGGCTATTAGTTTTATAGAAGCTTGTATAAAAGAAAATAACGCAACGCCAGCGATGCTTAGAATACTTCAGGAAGATTTTGAAAAGCAGAACTACAGCATGTCTTTTGATGCTTATGTTTCCGATTTAAAATCGAAAGGATTGGCTTTTGAAGAGCATAAAGCAAAAGTTATTTCAGAACTTATAAATAAACCTATTGAAGGATTTAAACTGGAGAGCTCAAAAGGAGGAAAAGTAAAGTTGAGTAAACAAAAAGGTAAAATAGTAGTTATAGATATGTGGGCTACGTGGTGTGCACCATGCAAAAAAGCAATGCCAGGGATGCAGTTGGCTGTTAATAAGTATGCAGACGATAGGAATGTTAAATTTTTCTTTTTAGATACTCAGGAATTTGATAAAAATTATAAAACTAAAGTAGCTAAGTTTGTTGAAGAAAAAGGGTATGATTTTGAAGTGCTTTTCGATACTGAAAATCCGAAAACAGGAAAATTAGATGACACCTATTCAAAATATGCAGAAGCTTTTAAATTTTCAGGAATTCCACAAAAAATGATCATCGATGCTAAAGGAAATTTGAGATGGCGCTCTACAGGTTATTTAGGAAGCCCTAGTGAGTTGGCAGACGAAATATCAATAGTTATTGAATATCTTAAAAACGAAAAGTAAAACATGCGTTTTTATAAAGTAATTTTAAGTTTAGTATATGTTGGTTTGCTTAATCATGTAAGTGCACAAAGTATTTGGCAGAGCCAACATCATTCTAAACGTTATATTTTAAAAAGTGGAACTTCAGACCTAGTTTCGGATACCTTATACTTATCTATTCCAGAGCAATATGTTAACGATGTTCCTTTATGGACCAATTATAAAGGAGATAGTTTGTTGGCTCAAAGCACAAGAGGTTTTAAAATTAAATTACAGAATAAAAATGCTGATTCTATTATAGCACAGTTTGAATATTATAATGATGCCTTTAATCTGAATTTTAAAAAAGTAAATGCTATAAAGGATTTGTTTTTTTCTCAACATCCTAAAAAACCGTATCCTTATTTTGTTGATAATGTTAAGTTTAAAGGATCTGAAACGGGGCTTGTTTATGGGGGGACTCTAACCATTCCTAAAGGTAAAAGTAAATATCCCTTGGCAGTATTAATTTCAGGAACAGGTCAACATGATCGTAATTACACGTATTCAGGGCATCAGTTTTTTACCGTTCTCGCAGATTATTTAGCAAGAAACGGTATTGCTTCATTAAGGGTTGCCGATAGAGGAAAAGATGAAACAACGGGCGATTTTAGTTTGGCAACAAGTCTTGATTTTGCTAACGACGTGCAGGAAGCTTTAAACTATCTTAAAAATAGAACAGATATTGATCATTCATTTTTAGGGTTAATTGGTCACAGCGAAGGTGGTATGATTGCTTCCATCGAAACCTCAAGAAATAAAGATGTTAAATTTATGGTTAGTTTGGCAGGTGTTGCAGTTAGTGGATTAAAGACGTTAGAATTACAAAATAAGGCTATTTTAAAAGGAATTCATAAGACTGACGGGTTGTTAGATAAGCATATGGAAATGTTTAATACGATGTTTCAAACGGTTTATCATTCAAAAAAAGAAGACAGTTTAGAGTTGAGATTAGAACATTCGGTTACTAAGTGGAAACAAGAGCAAGATAGTACGACTATTAAAGCTCTTAATTTAGATGATGGTAGAGATTTAGATTTAATTTATAGATATGCCAGAATAGCAAAAACCAATTGGTATCGTTATATGATTCATTATAATTCTAAAAAGTACTTATCTAAAATAAAGGTACCTGTTCTGGCTTTAAATGGCGAACAGGATATTATGGTTTTGTCTAATGAGAATTTAGAAGCATATAGAAAATATCTTCCTAAAAAGAAAAAAATTACAACAAAGGTTTATTCAAAGCTTAACCATATGTTTCAACACTGTGAAAAATGTACAAACGAAGAAATTTCGGAGCTAGAAGAAGTGTTTTCAGAGGAAGCTTTAAAAGATATTTCAAAATGGATTAAACAAATAGAATCACATTAGGAGATAGGAGTTTTTTATCCCTTTTTTTGTTAAAAATTTTAATAAAAAAGTGAACACAAAACTGAACACGTTTTGGAACACGAATTTAAAATATAGCATCCGGGAAGATCTTATTTTGTATTGTGAATTTGTCAGGTAATGATTTTATAACCCAGAGGTCACAGGTTCGAGCCCTGTTCTCGTCACGAAGCAAGAGAATCTACAAATAGGTTCTCTTTTTTTATGTATTGAGTTCTGTTAATCTTCTTTAAGTTAGGTGTTTTATGCAGTAATTTTAATGTATCATATTAATTAGAGGTAATGGAGGTTATCATAAAGATTAAAAATAAATAAAACCAGTAGTTGTAATTTTTCGTAGGTAGGTCAATGTTTAGTCTCTCACTTATGAAAACACTACTATTAATAGCTCTAATTGTAAGCAATTTTACTTTTGCACAGCAGCCAGCATTTAACCCAGAATCAAATGCAGGTAAATTATATCAATATGCAGAGTTCGCGAATGTTGGTAAATCGCAATACTCAATTAATGATATATTAGATAATACGCAACTGGATTTTCAGAATTTAAAATCTGAAAATCATGATTTAGGTTTCACTTCAGATACCTATTGGGTACGATTTAAATTAAAGAATACTAGTGATTCAAGAAAAACTTATTATTTAGAAACAGCCAGACCTATAACGGATGTAGTTAATCTCTACGGTATTAGTAAAACCATTAAGAAGTTAAAAAGTGGAGATCAAATTCCATTTAATGAAAGGGCTTTGGCTCATAGACAAATTATTTTCAAAATTGTATTGGAGCCAAAGAGTGAAAATCAATTTTATATTGAATTAAAAAGCGATGGCGAAACCATCAATATTCCACTTAATTTATATGATGAGTCAACATTTTTAATAACGAATTATAGGCAACAATTGTTTTTAGGACTCTTTTATGGTGTACTTCTTTTGGCTGGATTAATCTATCTTTTCTTCTATAGCAGCTTAAATAATAAAGCCTTTTTATATTATGGTTTGTATGTGCTTTCAATAGCTTTAATGCAGGCAGCTCTCGATGGATTTGTTTACCAGTATTTTTTCTCAAATGGAGGGTATATAAATAGTAGAATGGTTTTAATTTCTGCATTATTTTCAAATTTTTTCTTGTTGAGATATTGTGAATATTTTTTGAATGTGAAATTATACTTACCAGATTTTAGCAAGTTATATAATACCATTTATATGGTTCTTGCCGTGCTTTTGTTGTTAGTGTTCTTAAATTCAAAAACCCTCGAGTTGGCCTATCCGCTTAGTAATTTTAATGGGTTTTTAAGTTTAATACTTATTTTAACTACGGTGTTTAAAATGCGTTTTAAAAAAGTTAAAATAGATCCCTATTTTTCTGTAGGTGTATTTTTTTTAGTGATTGGGCTTTTGGGATTTGTAATGAATAACCTTGGCATGTTACCCACAAATTTTTATACACTAAACAGCTCTAAATTTGGGACGGGGTTCGAGGTTGTGTTTTTATCGCTTTCAATGACAAATCTTTTGAAAAAATTAAGAGAGGAAAATGAAAAATCTCAAATATTGGCACTTAAGAAATCTGAAGAAGTAAGTGAACTTAAAACGTTCTTTATGTCTAATATGAGTCATGAATTAAGAACGCCAATTAATGCTATTATGGGAATTGTAGAAACCGAACTGGCAAATCAAAAAAGTACAATTGAAGAACGTAAAAAATATCAAATAATTAGGAATGCGAGTATTAGTTTGTTGAGTAATGTTAATGATGTTTTAGATTTTGAGAAAATTGAAAAGAATGAAATTCAATTAAAAAATGAGACTTTTAATCCATCTATAGCTCTTAATCAAATTAGCGAAAACTGGAAATCTGAAGCTTTAAAAAAAGGTTTAAATTATCATTTTGAAATGGATTCTGAAATCCCTGCGAGTGTAATAGGAGATTCAGATCGGTTATTACAGGTCGTAAATAATGTTTTAAGTAATGCTGTAAAATATACAAATACTGGTGGTGTGGTATTGAAACTAAAATGTGTAATAAAGGCTAAAAATATATGTCAGTTTTCTTTTCAAGTTTCAGATTCAGGTATTGGTATGAGTGAAGAAAACCAGGAATGTATTTTTGATAGTTACAATCAGATGAGACTTAACCATAAACGGCAATACGGTGGTATTGGTTTAGGACTTACAATAGCTAAACATTTAGTGACTTTATTTAACGGTGTAATAAAAGTAGAAAGTGAATTAAATAAGGGGACAGATGTGTTTATAGAGATTCCTCTAAAAACTTCTGAAAAAAAGGAAACACTAAAAGAGTGTGATCAACAAACTAATGAAAAGCCAATGCATATACTTATTGTTGAAGATAATAAACTTAACCAAATGGTTATGCGTAAGCTTTTAAGTAGTTTTCCAAGTATTAGTTTTGCTGTAGTTGAAAATGGAAAGGAAGCAATAGAAACTTTACAAAAGGAAGTCTACGATTTAATACTTATGGATTTACAAATGCCTATAATGGATGGCTATGAAGCAACAGAGTTTATTAGAAGTGGTAAGTTAGGACAGGCCATTGGAAGTATTCCAATAATTGCCGTTACAGCTGATGCTATGGCAGAAACAAGAGAACGTGTTTTGAATATGGGTATGAATGATTACATGACGAAACCTGTAAAAAGAGATTTACTTATGGAAAAAATTCAAAGATGTACTAACAACGTAAATACAGAATTAAATGTTGTTACCTAGAACAAATTCAATTAAAAGTAGATGGTATTATTACTGATTATCCAGAAAGGGTAATATCGCTTACTAATTAAAATTTATGTTTAATTCAATTTTTTTGAGTTAGTTTTTTGTTGAAGAGCGCAGTTTTTACTGTGCTTTTTTAGGGTTTATAGAAGTTAATTTTAACATAGTTCTAAGAAAGCTTTGTTGGTGAAAATGTACCTTGCGCCTTTAAAATTTAAATATTATTGCCTGTCTAAATAAGGTAAATTATCATTTTATATCATGAAATACTTTTTAAAAATATTTTTACTTTTATTAGTAGTAACATCAACGGTTCAAGCTCAGAATTATAAAAGCAACATCCGTCAGTATAAAGTGCCGTTAGCACTTAAGGCAGGGAAACTTATCGATTCAGGAAATGTAATTTCAGCCGATGCTCTTAGTCCGTCTGTTAAAAAGAAAGGATATGGTCCGGTTGCGATAGATCTAAAATCACCAAAGAAAAAAAGCCTGACGCCAGGTGAGTTATATAATCGTGTTTCAGAATCTATCGTTATAGTGTCACCAGCTGGTCGATGTGGTGAAGTTAATGCGAAAGGAAACGTGTGTGATAAAGTGCATACTTACCCGGCTTCTGGATATATTATAGGCTCAGAAGGTATTATAGTAACCAATTATCATGTGCTTAATGGCTATGTAACAAAGTACAACAAAGAGGCAAGAGATGTTATGGTGGTTATGCTTAAAGATGGTACTATTTTTCCTGTAACAGAGGTTTTGCTAGCAGATCAAAAAAACGATTTAGCTATTTTAAAGGTTGATACTAACGGTACAGAACTTCCAGCATTGCCAGTGGCTACTAAAGATGCAGAAATAGGAGATCCTGTATATATCGTTAGCCATCCTAAAGGCTATTTCTATGCGTTTTCATCAGGTATGGTGACGGATAAGTTTAGTGAAATAACCTTTGGAGGGTATAGAAATATTATGGCAATTTCAGCTGATTATGAGGCGGGGTCAAGTGGTTCGGCAATCATCGATAAGTTTGGAAATGTTATTGGAACCGTGTCTTATACAAAGACACTTCAGCATTCCGATGATGAAACAAAAACCCAGATGGTACTTAAAGCTACCATTCCAGTTTCAGCACTTAACGGATTGATAAAGGAAGGAAATAAATAATTAAAATTATTTTGATTATTAAACGAAAAGAGCAACCCACGTTGCTCTTTTTTTATGAAATTTAATAGCCAATAGCCGCGCCTTCTGCACTCCATGAATCTGATGCGCCTATAAGAATGTGGTTTTCGTTATTTATTTGAATGCCCATTAATTCACCTAATCTATAAACAGGCATAAGCTGATGTCCCATGAGTTCGAGATTTCTTTTAGTATCCGGAGATAATTTGTCTTCTTCATAAACAATTCGGTCGGGTAACCATTGGTGGTGTATTTTCATAGACTCAATAGCTTTGTCAATGGGCATGTTATAGGCCAACACATTTAAAACGGTTTGAAAAACAGTGTTAATAATTGTTTTTCCGCCGGGACTTCCGATAACTAAATAAGGTTTTCCATCTTTAGCGATAATTGTTGGCGTCATACTGGAAAGCATGCGTTTTTTAGGTTGAATGATGTTTGGGTTAGTGCCTATTAAACCTTCTTCGTTTGTGGTGTTAGGTATGGGGTTAAAATCGCCCATTTCATTGTTGAATATAAAACCAAGTTTTTTTGAACCCATCCCAGAACCATAAGAATGCTCAAGCGTGTAGGTTAGGGCAACTGCATTTCCGTCTTTATCAACTACCGAAAAATGGGTGGTGTTTTCTCCGTCGTAAATCTGCCCAAAAGTTGTGGGATTGCTTGGAGATGCCTGGGTCATATCAATCTTTTCAAAACGAGTTTTAGCAAAGGCTTTGGATGTTAATTTATCTAAGGGCATATTTAGATTAAAGTCAGGATCACCCAAGTGTTCTGCACGGTCAGCAAAGGTTCTGCGCATCACTTCCGCTAAAAGATGGACGTATTCGGTGGAGTTAAAGGCAATAGAATCTAGATTAGTCTGTTCCATCATATTCATCATTTCAACAAGAGCAACACCTCCTGAACTCGGTGGTGGCATGGCGTAAATGTCGTAACCTTTATATGTGTCTTCAATAGGCTTACGTTCTATGGCTTCATATGTTTTCAAATCTTTCTTGGTGATAATACCACCGTTCTTTTTCATGAAGAGCTCTATTTCTTGGGCGACTTCACCTTTGTAAAAACCGTCTTTGCCTTTATCTCTAATTAGTTTTAAAGTGTTAGCTAAGGCGGGTTGCTGCCATACTTCTCCAAATTTTACGAGTTCTCCTTTTTTATTTTTGAAGTAATCTTTTAGAAACTCAATATCAGAATTTTCATTGGTGAAAATTGCAAACTGAGCTATGGAATAGGGGAGTTCAAATCCGTTTTCGGCTAAATCAATAGCGGGCTGAACTAAAGTTTTCCACGGCAGTTTTCCGTATTTTTTATGGGCAAGATACAAACCAGCAACAGTCCCTGGAACCCCAACAGACTTTAATCCAATATGGTTAATAGTCGATTCTTTTCCATATAGATTTTTGTCTTTAGGTAATGTTCCTTCTTCGTTTAAGAACATATTTGGATGTGCTTTTAAAGGAGCTTTTTCTCGAAAATCAATAGTGGTCGAAAATCCGGTAGTGTCAAAATAAACTAAAAACCCGCCACCACCAATATTTCCCGCTGATGGGTGCGTAACGGCAAGTGCAAAAGCGGTAGCAACCGAGGCATCGATTGCATTCCCACCTTGTTTTAAGATGTCTACACCAACTTTTGAGGCTATTTTACTACTCGAAACTACCATGCCGTTTTTAGCATAGGTTTGACCATGGGTTTTTGGGAAGCCAAAAGTAATAAAAAAGAGGAATAAAATTACGGTTTTAAGGTGCTTCATATATGTCTTTATATTCTGTTTGTGTTTTGATTTTTAGGTGCTTGTAGGAGTTTCTAAGATAGTAAAACTGAGACGACTATTCTAGAGGAATGTAAAACTGATAAATATCATAGCAATAGGGGGATCGGTTTTTTAAATTTAATAGCTTAAAACAACTATGAAAACATGGAAACTACCGTTGATGTTATAAAATCTTCAGGAGAGAGAGTAAAGTTTTCAATAGATAAATTAAGAAAATCTTTACTGCGAAGTGGAGCAAAACAAGCCACGGTAGATGAGATTGTCGATACTGTAATTAGCGAGTTGTACGATAACATTTCAACAAAAGAAATTTATAATAGAGCCTTCGCATTGCTTAGAAAAGAGAAGAGTTATTTGGCTTCGAAATATAAGTTAAAACGAGCCATTTATGAACTAGGGCCAACTGGGTTTCCGTTCGAACGATTTATAAGTGCCGTTTTAACATATTCAGGGTATAAAACCGAAGTCGATAAAGTACTACAAGGACATTGCATTTCACACGAGGTTGATGTTGTGGCCACAAAAAATAATTTAACAACTATTATCGAGTGTAAGTTTCATAGCGAAAAGACTTTTAAGTGTAATGTAAAAGTGCCTCTTTACATTAATTCCCGTTATAACGATATCAAGGCGCATTGGAACAAAAATTTAAAAAACACCTCAGTTTTAACTGAAGGTTGGGTGGTAACAAATACCAGATTTACTGAAGATGCTCTTAAATATGGAACATGTGTTAATCTATATTTATTAAGTTGGGATCATCCTGTAAGTAATGGGTTGAAGGACAGGATTGATCGTCTCGGATTATACCCAATTACAGTATCTACCTTGTTAACCCAGCGAGAAAAACAGTTTTTATTGAGCCGTGATGTGGTGTTATGCCGGCAATTAGTTGGTGATGCGTTTTATCTCGATCATTTAGGGATTTCAGAGAAAAGAAAAGAAAAAATATTAAACGAAATAAACATGTTATGTCATCATTAATCATGGACGATTCTGTTAAAATAACGTTTTTAGGAGCAGCAGGAACCGTTACAGGCTCTAAATTTTTTATTGAAACAGCTGAAAAAAATATTCTGGTGGATTGCGGAATGTTTCAAGGCTTAAAGGAGCTAAGGTTACAAAACTGGAACGATTTACCTATTGATGTAGGGAAAGTAGATGTTGTTTTGCTCACCCACGGACATTTCGATCATGTGGGCTATTTGCCAAGACTACTAAAACAAGGTTTTCAAGGAACAATTGTTGGCACGGCACCAACTTTATCTATTGCCGAAATTGTATTGTTAGATAGTGCTAAAATTCATGAAGAGGATGCCGAAAAGGCGAATAAAGAAGATTATACCAAACACGATCCGGCATTACCGTTTTATACCAAACTTGATGTAGAACGGACGATTAGAAAATTTCAGGTTGAAATGCCAAACAAGTGGATTTTCCTGTCCGATAACATGTCTTATCGTTTTCAATCTAATGGTCATATTCTGGGGTCAACTTTTATTGAAATAGACATTAACGGTAAGCGTTTTGTGTTCTCAGGTGATGTAGGCCGAATTAATGATTATCTGTTGGAATCTCCTAAAAAGCCGGAATGGGCGGATTATTTATTTGTTGAAAGTACGTATGGAGATAAGTTGCATCCAAAAAATGATGTAGAAGAGGAACTATCAGAAATCATTAATGAAACGATTGATAAACACGGTAATTTAATCATTCCGAGTTTTGCCGTAGAGCGTTTACAAACGTTAGTGTTTTTACTATGGAAATTGTATAAACAAAACAAAATACCAAATATTCCCATTTTTGTCGATAGCCCTATGGGGACTAATGTACTTAAGGTTTTTAAGCAATACAGTAAATGGCATAAGTTATCTGATGCGGAATATGAGGCGATGTGTAATCATGTGAATATTGTTCAGTCTTACAAAGAAACCTGGGAAACTATAGACGACAACCGATCTAAGATAATCATTGCCGGTAGTGGTATGGTAACTGGTGGTCGCGTGTTAACGTATTTGCAGCAACTTATCGATCAACGGTCAACAACCATTTTATTAGTGGGCTATCAGGCCGAAGGAACTCGCGGACGTTTATTAAAAGAAGGAGCGCATGAAATTCGATTCTATGGAAAATATTATCCGGTAAAAGCAACAGTGAAAAGTATTGACAGTTTGTCGGCTCATGCCGATCAGTATGAACTTCTGGATTGGATGAATAATATTATGAATGTTCCTGAAAAGGTGTTTTTAATTCATGGCGAACCTACAGCATTAGATGCGTTACGATTAAAACTTAAAAACACCTTTGGTTGGAATACCACGATTCCAAAATTGTTTGATGAAGAAACAATTAGAATGTATTCCTTTTCAGATTAAGGAAATTAAAGAATTAAACTAAAATTAAATAAGAGAAATAAAACAATATTAAAGATGAAAACACAAGAAGTTAAAGGGTATCGCGTATGGCTAAACTCCGAAAACATGCATGAAAGTTCTCTTAAGTGGATGTCTGAATTAGAATTTGCAAAAGACGAGCAATTGTTTTTTAATGATTTAATCAAGTCGTACACCCTACAGTTAATCGACTCCAAACATTTTGAAGACGGAAAAAAAATGTCGGAGCAAATAAGTAAAATTCATGATGAAATTATCACTTTGTTAGAAGAAGTAAAACGTCATGAAAACGGATTGGAAATTATGGTTGATGGGTTGGATCAATATGAGCAGGAAGAAGCTTATAGAGACGAACACCGCAAACTTATAATTAAAGTAAACGCCTTTTTAGATGAGTACAGAGCACTTAAAAAAGAGTTATTCGAACTTGTTAAAGGTGTTATAAAAGATGGCAAACAAAAACGTTTGCTTGAATAGAGTAATTAGTTGTTTAGAAGGTCTTCAGTTTTAGTTAATTGGAGGCCTTTTTTTATGAAAATACGTCGTTCAATATCAAAATAAAGGCGTCTGTCTAAACTTTTTTCAAAATTGTAAGTATTCAGATACCTTGTCACTCAAACTAAAACATTAAACATGAAACTTCAATTTTCGGTGCCTTTGGTGCTTATTTTCTTAATCTTGTTCAATTCTAATTTGTTTGGACAAACATCTAATGAAACAAGTGATTATCAAATTATACCCAAACCTGCATTTCAGGAAATTCTAAACGGAACGTTTAAAGTTGATAAAAAAACAAAGATTGTTTGCGATAAAGAGCTAACGCAAGAAGCTGATTATTTATCTGGAATGTTAGGTACTGCTTTGGGAAAAACATTGAAAGTAGATTCGAAGGAAGTAAGTGGTGATATTGTGTTAAAATTAGATGATGCAATCGAGAATACCGAAGGTTATGAGTTAAAGGTTAACACCAATGAAATTGTAATTTCCGGAAAAACCAGTACTGGAGTGTTTTATGGTATTCAAACTTTAAAACAGTTAATGCCTGCCGATATTGAAAAGGCAACAAAAATAGGAAGTTCGTTTACAATTCCAGCAGTTATTATAAAAGATGAGCCAAGATTTGTATACAGAGGCATGCATCTTGATGTGGGGCGTCATTTCTTTCCGGTAAGTTTCATTAAACAATACATCGATTTAATTGCGATGCATAAAATGAATACCTTTCATTGGCACTTAACCGAAGATCAAGGGTGGCGTATAGAAATTAAAAAATACCCTAAACTTACAGAAATCGGGGCTTACAGAAATGGAACTATAGTCGGTCACCATCCTGGTACAGAAAACGATCAAAAAGTGTATGGTGGGTTCTATACTCAAGAGGAAATAAAGGAGATTGTTGCATATGCAGGAAGTAAACATGTTACGGTAATTCCTGAAATTGAATTGCCGGGGCATAGCGCCGCTGCCATTGCTGCATATCCTGAATTAAGTTGTTTTCCAGAGGAGCCAACCAATTTAGGAAAAAGCCCAATGTCTGAAAAAAGTAAGGAACTTCAAGCTAACGGAACTGCTAAAGTGGTTTACGAAACCTGGGGTGTAACTGGTGATGTATATTGTGCGGGTAAAGAAAATACGTTCAAGTTTTTAGAAGATGTGCTAGCGGAAGTGTTACCGTTATTTCCTTCTAAATATATCCACATTGGAGGAGATGAATGTCCGAAAGGAAACTGGAAACGTTGTCCGCATTGTCAAAGTAAAATAAAGTCATTAGGCTTACATGACGAACACGAGTTGCAGAGTTATTTCATACAGCGTATCGAAAAATTTGTAAATGCCAAAGGCAAGCAAATTATTGGTTGGGATGAAATTTTAGAAGGCGGTTTGGCTCCAAATGCAACGGTAATGTCATGGCGTGGTACAAAAGGAGGCATTGAGTCGGCAAAGCAACATCACGATGTTATTATGACACCTAATTCCCATTGTTATTTCGATCATTATCAATCTAAAGATAAAGCTAATGAGCCATTGGCTATTGGAGGGTTTACCAATGTTGAAAAGGTGTATTCGTATAATCCGGAGCCGGAAGAATTAACCAAAGAAGAAAAGCAATATATTTTAGGTGCTCAGGCTAATGTTTGGACAGAATACATGGAATCCACCGATTATGTGGAGTATATGATTTTACCTAGAATGACAGCGTTAAGTGAAGTGGTTTGGACAGCACAAGAGCAACGCGATTGGAGCGATTTTAAACTAAGACTTCCAAATCTAATAGAACGGTATAAAGCCATGAATTTAAATTATGCCAAGCATAGTTTAAGTGAAGAAGAATAAGAAAAAGGTTCCTGTTTCAGGAACCTTTTTTGGTTCTGGTGTAAATGATAACTTCAGAGAATTCAAAATCTAAACTTCTGTTAAATAAAACGTTCATAATTAAAATTTTGTAACTTTGCTTTAATCATGAAAACGGTATTTAAAAAAATAATAGCGATCTCTATGGCATTTGTAGTGTTACTTACTACAATGTCGTTTACTGTAGATATGCATTATTGTGGAGATACTTTAGTTGAAATGGCTGTATTTCACAAAGCCAAAGGCTGCGGAATGGAAATGGACACGCCTTCAACTGATGCATGTGCCGTTACAAAGAAAAACTGTTGTGATGATAAACAGTTGATTGTTGAAGGTCAAGATGAACTACAGCAGAATTTTGAAAAATTATCGTTTAACCAACAATTGTTTGTAACCTCTTTTGTTTACACCTTTATCAATCTTTTTGAAGGGGAAGAACAACTTGATAATTCTTTTACGGCTTATAAGCCACCACTCGTTAGCAGGCAAATCTACAAGCTGGTCGAGACCTATTTAATTTGATTTTAGTAAAACGGTTGTAATACTTTTATGTGTTATGACCTTGACGTGTTTTGAGCATTTTTTATAATAGCTCTTTCTTACTATATACACTATTTTAATTACTAAAATTTCAAAACCATGCTGAATAAAAGCATTAAGTTTTTAATAGAAAATAAACTGGTCGCGGTTCTGTTACTCATTCTTTTTATAGGCTGGGGAACAGTAAATGCACCTTTTAACTGGGATACCGGATTTCTTCCAAATAACCCTGTTGCCGTTGATGCCATTCCTGATATAGGTGAAAATCAACAAATTGTTTTTACCAAGTGGGATGGGCGTTCACCACAGGATATTGAAGATCAGATTACCTATCCGTTAACGACATCTTTACTAGGAATTCCTGGAGTGAAAACCATTCGTAGTTCGTCTATGTTCGGGTTTTCAAGTATTTATATCATTTTTGAAGAAGATGTGGAGTTTTACTGGAGTCGAAGTCGTATTCTGGAGAAGTTAAATGCTTTGCCAAGCGGATTACTGCCGGAAGATGTAAGTCCTGCTTTAGGGCCTGATGCCACCGGTTTAGGACAGATATATTGGTATACGCTTGAAGGACGCGATCAGAATGGTAACGTTACTGGAGGCTGGGATTTACAAGAGTTACGTAGTATTCAGGATTATTATGTGAAATATGCTTTGTCATCGGCAAGTGGAGTTTCCGAAGTGGCTTCAATAGGCGGTTATGTTCAGGAATATCAGGTGGATGTCGATCCAGAATTGATGCGTCAATACAATATCGGATTACAGCAAATCGTAAAAGCCGTTAAAGAAAGTAACAGGGATATTGGTGCACAAACACTGGAGATTAACCAAGCTGAATATTTAGTGCGTGGTTTGGGCTATGTGAAGTCTATTGCCGATATCGAAGATGCAGTAGTGACTTCAAAAGATTTTACGCCTATAAAAATAAAGGACGTTGCTAAAGTATCGTTGGGTCCGGCTGCACGTCGTGGTATTTTAGATAAAGAAGGTGCCGAAGTTGTTGGTGGCGTGGTCGTGGCACGATATGGGGCGAACCCAATGGAAGTTATTAACAATGTTAAAGAGAAAATAAACGAGTTAAGTTCGGGGTTGCCTACTAAAGAACTTAGCGAAGGCAGGACATCTCAAGTAACTATTGTACCATTTTACGATAGATCAGAGCTTATTCAAGAAACTTTAGGAACCTTAAACGAAGCGCTGACTTTAGAGATACTCATTACAGTTTTGGTCATTGTGGTAATGGTATTTAACTTAAGAGCGTCGATTCTTATTTCAGGATTATTGCCAGTTGCCGTCCTAATGGTTTTTATTGCCATGAAATTCTTTGGAGTTGATGCCAATATTGTGGCACTTTCTGGTATTGCCATTGCCATCGGGACTATGGTTGATGTAGGTGTGATCCTCTCTGAAAATATCATTCGGCACCTTGATGAAAATGATGGAACACATTCTATAAATACAGTGGTCTATAATGCAACTGCTGAAGTGTCAGGAGCAATTGTAACGGCGGTTATGACAACCATTATCAGTTTTATTCCTGTATTTACGATGATAGGTGCCGAAGGGAAATTATTCCGTCCTTTAGCATTCACAAAAACATTTGCATTAACAGCTTCCATTGTTGTTGCGCTATTTTTAATTCCGCCGTTTGCAGCTTTCATTTTTAAAAAGCATGATATAAAAAAGAAACTTAATTATGGTGTTAATATCATACTGTTTACTGTTGGTATTTTATCAATCGTTAAAGGGTATTGGTTAGGTTTGGTTCTAGTAGGTTTTTCGGCTGTTACTGTAATGAGTTTGTATTTAGGTAAGGAAGAATACGGTACTTCACTTTTAAATAAACAGTTTGTTCTTTCAAAAAACAGTTTAAATATTATTATTTCAGCTTTAGTTATTGTCTTTCTTTTAGCGGAATATTGGCGACCACTGGGGGTTGATAGAAGTATTTTTTGGAATCTCATTTTTGTAGCGATTATCTGTTTCGGTTTGTTAGGTGTTTTTACGCTTTTCAGAATGAATTACACTAAAATATTACGGTGGTGTCTTGATAATAAAGTATTGTTTTTGTCGGTTCCGGCAGCCATTGTAATTGCTGGGTTTTTTATTATGAAAAATACCGGAAAGGAATTCATGCCATCGTTAAATGAAGGTTCGTTTTTATTGATGCCGACATCGATGCCGCACTCCGGTATTGAAGAAAATAAGCGTGTGTTGCAGCAACTCGATATGGCTGTAGCAAATATTCCTGAAATAGAAACTGTGGTCGGGAAAGCGGGAAGAACAGAATCGGCTTTAGATCCTGCGCCATTATCGATGTATGAAAATATTATTCAGTACAAACCAGAGTATATGTTAAATGCTGAAGGTGTGCGTCAGCGCTATAAAGTAAATGAAGATGGTGAGTTTGTATTAAAAAACGGGAAGTCATTGCGAGCTGAAAATATTGAAGCGTGGCAACCTGTAAATACAAAAGAACAACTCATTCCAGATGATGATGGCGAGTTTTTCCGTAACTGGCGTCCCGAAATACAATCACCAGACGATATCTGGAACGAGATTGTAAAAGCAACAAAACTTCCTGGTGTGACTTCAGCACCCAAACTGCAACCTATCGAAACCCGATTAGTGATGTTGCAAACGGGTATGCGTGCTCCAATGGGTATAAAAGTGAAAGGGCAAGATTTAAAACAAATTGAGGCCTTTGGAATGGAGCTTGAAAATGTATTAAAACATGCTGAAGGTGTTAAACAAGAAGCTGTTTTTGCAGATAGAATTGTTGGTAAACCCTATTTGCTAATCGATATTAATCGCGACAAAATTGCACGATATGGTGTGAGTATTGAGCAGGTTCAGAACGTGCTGAAAGTAGCTGTTGGAGGTATGGTGTTAACGCAAACTGTTGAAGGGCGTGAGCGTTATGGTGTTCGGGTGCGTTACCCAAGAGAATTACGTGCTAATCCAACCGATTTAGAGCAAGTGTATATTCCTGTTGAAAAAGGAAGTCCGGTGTCACTTAGTGAATTGGCAACCATTCGTTATGAGCAGGGACCGCAGGTGATTAAAAGTGAAGATACGTTTTTAGTAGGATATGTATTATTCGATAAATTAGATGGTTTTGCTGAGGTTAATGTGGTTGAAAATGCTCAGAAACTCATTAAGGAGAACATTGATTCAGGTGATTTAGTGGTCCCAAAAGGGATTAGTTATCAGTTTACAGGAAGTTATGAAAATCAGCTTAGGGCAGAGAAAACTTTGTCGGTAGTGGTGCCTCTTGCACTAATGATTATTTTCTTAATTCTGTATTTTCAGTTTAGATCGGTAGGGACATCATTAATAGTATTTTCTGGAATTGCCGTAGCCTTTGCTGGTGGATTTATTATGATTTGGTTATACGGACAAAGTTGGTTTTTAAACATATCCTTTTTCGGTGAAAACCTTCGAGAGTTATTCCAAATGCATCCAATCAATTTAAGTGTTGCGGTTTGGGTTGGGTTCATCGCTTTATTTGGAATTGCAACCGACGATGGTGTGGTTATGGCCACCTACTTAACGCAAACATTCGATAGAAACACACCAGAAACTAAAAAGGAAATCAGAGCATCGGTTGTTGAAGCCGGAGAAAAACGGATCAGACCGTGTTTAATGACTACGGCAACTACTATTCTTGCTTTGTTGCCGGTATTAACATCTACGGGTAGAGGTAGTGATATTATGATTCCTATGGCGATTCCAAGTTTTGGAGGGATGCTAATTGCTTTAATCACACTTTTTGTGGTGCCTGTATTATACAGTTGGAAAGCGGAAATGAAAGTAAAAAACTAAAGAAAGATGAAAGTGTATTACAATAATTTTAAAAGATTCTTGGTTCTTGGTTCTTTTTTCTTGAGTCTTTGTTCACATGCTCAGGATTTAGATATTCTGATACATGAAGCAATAAATAATAATCCAGAGCTTCAGAAGTTCGATTTACAATATCAGATGGCTTCCGAAAAGATTAATGAAGTCAATACGGTCCCGAACACCGAATTTGGAGTGGGGTATTTTGTTAGCGAACCGGAAACCCGAACGGGAGCTCAAAAATTTAAAGTATCTGCCAAGCAAATGTTGCCTTGGTTTGGTAATGTAACAGCGAGAGAGCATTACATGGGGGCTATGGCTGATGCCAAGTATGAAGATTATGTGATTGCCAAACGCAAACTTATGGCGTCGGTATCACAATCGTATTACGAATTGTACACCATTCAGTCTAAACAGCAAGTATTAACAGAAAATATAAAGCTGTTGAAAACCTACGAAACGATGGCGCTGACTTCAGTTGAAGTTGGAAAAGCATCAGCGGTAAGTGTATTGCGATTACAAATGCGTCAAAACGATTTACAACAGTTAAAAGACGTGTTGTCTCAGCAGTTTTTGGCTGAGCAAACTAAGTTGAACAAGTTGTTGAATCGAGATAAAAACACAGGAATTCAGGTAATTCAGGATTTAGAAATACCAAGTGAAGATATTGATGGTACTTTAGAACGCTTAGAAGTACACCCTGAGTTGATAAAGTACGATAAGTTATTTCATTCGGTTGAACAATCGGAGTTGTTAAATCAAAAAGAAAGTAGCCCGATGATAGGTTTTGGTTTAGATTATATTAATGTTGAAAAGCGTCCGAATATGAATTTTTCCGATAACGGAAAAGACATTATCATGCCTATGGTTTCGGTATCGATCCCCATTTTTAATAACAAATACAAATCACAAACCAAACAGAATGAATTGCAACAGCAGGAACTGGTATATCAAAAACAGGAGCGTTACAATACTTTAGAAACTACATTGGATAAGGCTATAAAAGACAGAACTGCGGCGCGTATTAGTTTTAACACGCAAACCAAAAATTTGAAACAAGCCAAAGACGCCGAAAGTATTTTGATTAAAAGTTACGAAACAGGAACCATAAACTTTAACGATGTTCTGGATATTCAGGAATTGCAGTTAAAATTTCAAATGAACCAAATTGAAGCTGTAAAAGCCTATTATATGCAGTCTACCATCATTAATTATTTAATTCAGTAGTTATGTCGCATACATTAATGATAAAGAATATGGTTTGCGATCGTTGTAAAATGACGGTTTTAAAAGTGTTGAAAGATTTGCGTTTTGAGGTACAGTCGGTTGAATTAGGAAAAGTCGTGGTAGCTGAAAATAAAGATTATAATTATACCGATTTGGAAATTGAGTTAAACGAATTAGGTTTTGAGCTTATTAAAGAAACAACCGAAGCGATAATAGAGCAGATAAAAATAGCTTTAATAGAAGACATTGAAAAAGGAGATGCCGATGTGATCCTTTCGGAAGTTGCTAAAAAGCTTGGGAAGAATTATTCAGCTTTAAGCAAGACTTTCAGTAAGCATGAAGGCATCACGCTTGAGAAGTATCTGATAAATTTAAAGATTGAAAAGGTTAAGGAGTATATTCAGTTACAACAGCTTAATTTTTCTGAAATCGCTTATAGTCTTAATTATAAAAACAGTAGCCATTTGGCGAAGCAATTTAAAAGTGTGACTGGCATGTCGATGACGGATTATAAAAACCTTCAGAATTGGGAAAGAAAATCGATAGACCAAATTGTATAAAGATTAACCATAATTAGGAAAACCGAAATTTGAAGGTTGCGGTAATTTTGAATGGTAAATTTTAAAATGAGAAAATGATGAAACATACATATCACATACACGGTATGACTTGTAATGGCTGTCGCGGTCATGTTGAAAACACGCTTGCTAAAATGGAAGGTGTTTCCCATGTATCGGTCGATTTAGCAAAAGCAGAAGCCGAGATAGAGATGGCAAAACATATTCCTATTGAAACCTTTCAGCTAGCATTAAAAAATGATTGCGGACGTTACAGCATCCATATGCCAGGACATCACCATCATGAAGAACCTAAAAAAGAAGAAAAGCCTAAAGGAAAAGGTACAGGAACTTACTATTGCCCGATGCATTGTGAGGGCGATAAAACCTATGATAAACCTGGGGATTGTCCGGTTTGTGGTATGGGTTTAGTGGAAGAACAAAACCTATCGACAGAAACATCAGAACAATGGACTTGCCCGATGCATCCTGAAATTGTAGAAAAGGAAAGTGGTTCATGTCCTATTTGCGGTATGGATCTCGTGCCTTTAAAACCGGAACTTTCAGCAGAAGAGAAAATATATAAGTCGTTATTAAAAAAGTTTTGGATAGCTACGGCGTTTACCCTCCCCATTTTTTTAATCGCCATGAGCGAAATGCTGAATCATAACCCGTTGTACGACATTATGGAGCAAAAATATTGGAATATGGTACAGTTTGTATTGTCTATTCCAGTGGTATTTTATGCGGCTTGGATGTTTTTCGAGCGTGCTTACCGCAGCATCAAAACTTGGAACTTGAATATGTTTACCTTAATTGGTATAGGTGCCGGTGTGGCCTGGGTTTTTAGCGTAGTTGCTATGTTGTTTCCAAATGTGTTTCCAGCACAGTTTAAAGCAGAATCAGGAGCAGTGCATGTGTATTTCGAGGCGGCAACCGTTATTTTAACTCTGGTGCTTTTGGGGCAGTTGCTGGAAGCGCGCGCGCATAGTAAAACGAATTCAGCGGTTAAGGAATTGTTGAAATTGGCACCAAATAAAGCCATTAAAATGGTTGAAGGCGAAGAGGTTGAAGTTGGCATAGACAAGATACAGATACACGATATACTAAAAGTAAAACCCGGCGATAAAATTCCGGTAGATGGTGTTGTGACAGAAGGCAATTCGAGTGTTGATGAATCGATGATTACGGGGGAACCTGTGCCTGTAGACAAGCAGGAAGGCGATAAGGTAAGTAGCGGTACCATCAACGGCAATCAGTCGTTTTTAATGAAAGCTGAAAAAGTAGGTAGCGATACCCTGTTGTCACAAATTATTCATATGGTAAATGATGCCAGTCGTAGTCGTGCGCCTATTCAGAATTTAGCCGATAAAGTATCTGCTTATTTTGTGCCTATTGTGGTTATTATTTCAGTAATCACATTTGTCGTTTGGGCTATTTGGGGACCAGAGCCTGCTTACGTTTTTGCTTTGGTTAATGCTATTGCCGTGTTAATTATTGCTTGTCCTTGTGCTTTAGGTTTAGCTACTCCAATGTCGGTTATGGTGGGTGTTGGTCGTGGTGCGCAGCATGGTGTACTTATTAAAAATGCGAAGGCCTTAGAGTTGATGAATAAAGTCGATGCTTTAATTATTGATAAAACCGGAACAATCACAGAAGGAAAACCTAGTGTTGAAAAAATTGGAGTTTTTGGAGAGAAGATGACTGAACAGGAGGTTTTGCAGTACATTGTTTCTTTGAATATGAATAGTGAACATCCATTAGCTGAGGCAACGGTGAAGTATGGTAAAGCGCATCAGACTAAAATTCTTAAATCGGAGCAATTTAATGCCGTTACAGGAAAAGGTGTTGAAGCTGTTGTTGAAGGTAATAAAGTAGCCTTGGGTAATCCTAAAATGATGGAGTTTGTTAAAGCTGAAATCAATAAAGAAAAAGAAGCTGAAGTAAATCAATTTCAGAAGCAAGGTAAAACAGTATCTTACATAGCTATAGAGAATGAAATTGTTGGTTATGTTGTGATTGGTGATAAAATAAAAGAAACCAGTAAGGCCGCGATTAAAGAGTTAAAAAATAAAGGGGTCGATGTGATTATGCTAACAGGTGATAATCACGATACCGCTCAAGCCGTGGCTTCAGAATTAAATCTGGCGGAGTTTAAAGCCGGGATGTTACCAGAAGATAAATTAAAAGAAGTAGAACAGCTTCAAAATGAGGGTAGAATTGTGGCTGTCGCTGGCGATGGCATTAACGATGCGCCTGCTTTGGCTAAAAGTAATGTAGGTATTGCCATGGGAACTGGAACCGATGTCGCTATTGAAAGTGCGATGATAACCTTAGTAAAAAGTGATTTGCAAGGCATCGTTAAAGCACGTCATTTAAGTCATGCGGTGATGAAAAACATTAAGCAAAACCTATTTTTTGCTTTGGTTTACAACACGCTCGGGGTACCGGTAGCTGCCGGGGTGTTGTTTCCGTTTTTTGGCATATTATTATCTCCCATGATAGCGGCCTTAGCTATGAGTTTTAGTTCGGTGTCGGTTATTACGAATGCATTAAGATTGAGAAAATTTAAAATATAGACAATGAAAAAATATATCATTTACGTTGCAGTTTTAGGCTTAGGCCTATTGTTAGGTTGGTTGTTGTTTGGAGGCGCGTCTTCTCAAGAAACAGAACATAATCATGAAGCGGAAACTTCGATAACGCAAATGTGGACCTGCTCCATGCATCCTCAAATTATGCAGCCTGAACCGGGAGATTGTCCTATTTGTGGTATGGATTTAATTCCAGCTGAGGCAGGAGCAACAGGTTTAACGGCAGATCAGTTTAAGCTAACTGAAAACGCCATGGCTTTGGCTAATATTCAAACGACCATTGTGGGGAATAATGAGTCAGAGAATCACGGAATAACGTTATCAGGTAAAATAGCAGAAAATGAAAGTGCAAATGCTGTTCAGGTAAGTTATGTATCGGGTCGAATAGAGCACTTGAATGTGAGTTTTACTGGTGAAGATGTTCGAAAAGGACAACTGTTGGCTACCGTTTATTCACCAGAATTGTATGCAGCACAGCAGGAATTGTTAACCGCGGTGTCGTTAAAGGAATCTCAACCCGAGTTGTATCAGGCGGTTCGCAACAAATTAAAGTTATGGAAGTTGTCCGATAGTCAAATTAATCAGATTGAAACCACCGGAAAGGTAAAGGAAAAACTTCCTGTGTATGCCACAGTATCGGGTGTGGTAACTCAAAAATTAATTAATGAAGGTGATTATATTAAACAAGGTCAGCCACTTTTAAAAATTGCCAATTTAGAAACTGTTTGGGCTAATTTCGATGTGTATGAAAATCAGATTTCACAGTTTAAAATAGGTCAGGCTATTGATGTTTCAGCGAAAGCTTATCCGGGAAAAGTATTTAATGGTACCGTCGATTTTATAGATCCTGTATTAAACCCGAATACCAGAACGGTTAATTTACGCGTAGTGCTTAATAATACTAAAGGAGAATTCAAGCCAGGCATGTTTGTGGAAGCAGAATTAAAAGGAGTGAATGCTAAGAATAAAGAGATTTTAACAGTTCCGTCAACAGCCGTTTTGTGGACAGGACAACGTTCGGTTGTTTACCTAAAATCAAGCAAAACAGAACCCGTGTTTGAAATGCGTGAAGTGACTTTAGGAGGAAGACTAGGAGATACTTATCAGGTTTTAGAAGGTTTAAATGCTGGCGATGAAATTGTAACTAACGGAACGTTTACTGTAGATGCAGCAGCACAATTACAAGGTAAAAAATCGATGATGAATCATGCTAAGGAAGAGGCTATGGAGTCTGATGAATTAAAAACGAATAGATTAACGGTTTCAAAAGAGTTTCAGCAGCAGCTAAAATCAGTGTATGATGAGTACATCGCTTTAAAAGATGCTTTGGTTGAAGGATATTCAGAAGAGGCTTCAGAGGCATCTCAAAGTTTGGAAAAAAGCCTGCCGAAAGTCGATATGAAATTGTTGAAAGAGAATGAAGCACATATGCGATGGATGACTCAATTAAAGAAGATAGAAAGTAATTCAGCTTCAATTTCAAAGTCTTCTAAAATTGAAGAACAAAGGCAGCATTTTAAAGGGCTGTCGGATGCATTAATAGCAGCGATACAATCGTTTGGGGTTAATGAAAAAGTATTTTTAGAGTATTGTCCAATGGCTAATGACAATCAAGGAGCGTTTTGGTTAAGTAAAGAAGAAAAAGTCTTGAATCCATATTTTGGAGATGCTATGTTAACCTGTGGAGAAGTAAAACAAATAATAGAATAATCAAATAAATTAAAAATCAATAAATGTATTAAGAGATGAAAAAAGTAATTTTAAGTGTAGCGGTTATTGCCGTATTAGGATTTGTAAGTTGTAAGAACGACACCAAAAAAGAAGCGGAAACAACACAAACAGAAGGAGCTAGCGAAGTAGCTTTAACCGAGCTGTCTTTTGGAGTTCGTGGTAATTGCGGCATGTGTAAAAACACCATTGAAAAGGCTGCAAACGCTGTTGATGGTGTGACTAAAGCCGACTGGGATGTTGATAAAAAGAAAATTGATGTCGCTTTTGATGGATCAAAAACTGATGCTATGAGTATTCATAAAGCGATTGCTGCTTCGGGGTACGATACCGAAAAGGTTGCAGGAAGCGAAGAAGCTTACAAAAATTTACCAGGATGTTGTCAGTACGATCATACTATGGAAATGAATCAGTCTGGTGAAATTAAGGCTGAAGATCATGGAGAACATCACATGTAAAGTAAGTTACTTTTATTAAAAGTAACTTATGTTTACTTTAATGTTGGTAAATTGTTAATTTTTGAAGGGTATTTTTGAGATACACTTAATTTTTTTCAAATTTGTAAGTAGAATTATATTAAAAATATAAATTCTGAACTAAAGTAACATACGTATAAAGATTATGAAAGAGAAAAATCCATCAGGTGTATTTCAGGGTATCCATGAAATAAAAGTAGAAGAAAGAGAATTACCAATTTTAACTAACGATAGTGTTATCCTTAAAGTCGAAGCAACAGGTATTTGTGGAACAGACTTACATATTTATCATGAGGGTTTAGTGCCTTCGGGTTCTGTTTTAGGACACGAGTTTTGCGGAGAACTTGTTGAAGTTGGCGAGGCTGTTGAAAATTTAAAAGTTGGTGACCGTGTAGTAGTTAACCCGATGTATAACGGAATTGGCTTAGGTATAAGCGCCGGTGGATTTGCCAAACAAGTAAAAGTTGATCAAGCTTTATTAGGAAAAAATATTCATAAAATATCTGATAAAATTACCAGTGATAAAGGAGCGCTTTTAGAGCCGTTAACTGTAGGTTTGGCAGCGATTAATAAAACGCATTTAACGTCATCAGATAATGTGTTGGTGTCAGGTTGCGGAACTATTGGTTTGGTTACTATTGCTGCTTTAAAAAGTAAAGGTATTGAGAATATTATCGCGACCGATATCAGTGAAAAGCGTTTAGAGTTGGCAAAAACTTTAGGGGCCAAGTTTACGTTTAATCCAACTAAGGATGGCGATTTAAAAGACTTTATTGTTGAGCAATATGGAGAGGTTGATGCACTTGATTATTCAGGTAAAGTACCAAATTTAACGTCTGTTTTTGAATGTACAGGAGTAAGCTCTCTTTTTGCACAATGCCTTGAGCTTTTAGCGCCAGATGGGAAAATGACAGTTTTAGCTATTTATAGCAAGGAAACAACAGTGAATCCTAATTTGGTGGTCTACAAACGTTTGAATGTACAAGGATCTTTATTTTATACAGATGAAGATTTTGCAGAAGCGATTGCGTTGGTTGAAAGTGGTAAGGTTGATGTAACTCCAATTATTACACACCGTTTTCCATTAGATGAATTGCCAAAGGCTTTCGAAGTTCAGGCAGATAGTAGTCAATCGGTAAAAGTGGTTGTAAACTGCAATTAATATTCAGTTTGAAAATATTAAAAAAGGCTTGGTTTATCCAAGCCTTTTTTGTGTCTGTTAATTTTGTTTTTTGCCTTTATATTGAAAAACGTTGTACGGAATGGGTGTTCCAGTAATTTTTAAAACAACAACCCCATGAGGAGCAACCGATTTAGTTATACTAGGCTCTTTTGAAGTTGGCAGAACCGCTTTGGACCACAAATCTTTAGTGTCATAACCTTCCGAAGCCTTAACTCCAATATCTTTTAAATTAAAGCTAATATTTTGTTGTTCGTCCGTTCGGTTTAATAAAGCCACCGCTACAATACCACTCATTGTTGAAGTTACTGGTTTCGCCCAGATTTCAGTTTCACCATAGTCAACTACTCTTCTGGCTTGGTAAACAAACGTACTTTGATTTAATTCAATAAGTTCTTCGTTGGTTATGATTTCTTTGGTTTCTTCCGATACTGTGGTTAAGTCATTACCTAATAAAAGAGGCGAATGCATTAAACACCACATCGAGAACTGGGTTTTATCTTCTTCGTAAGTCATACCACGTCCCACCTGAAGCATATCCATATCGTTATAATGTCCGTAGGAACTGTAAGGCCATAAGTCGGCATTGGCGTCGATGGTTTTTAAAGCCGATTCAAAAGTATCTGCTAGGTCACCATTTATTCGCCAGGAATTAGCGACTTGTGTTACCCATTTGCCAGGGAATTTCCAACGGCAAACATTATAAATTACAGATGGTTTTATGGATTTGGCTAGTCTGCCAATTTCAGTATATCTCGATTCTTCATCAAGTCCTAACCATTCACCACCACACCAGTCTATTTTTATAAAATCGAAATCCCATTCTTTCAGAAATAGGTTTAAATCTTGTTTGTCATGACCGTATAACCCCATACCAACACCAATAGTGTCTTTGTCCCAGTAGGAGGCGCAGGTGTTAATACCAGCATCAGAATAGATGCCAGCTTTTAATCCTTTAGAGTGAATATAATCCGCTATGGCCTTCATGCCATTAGGAAAACGAGTTTCATGAGATCTTATTTTTCCGTTTTCATCTCTTCCTCCAAAATACCCATCGTCTATGTTTAAATACGTGTAGCCATAATCATTTAATTTTTGATTAACCAAAGCATCAGCCTGACTTTTTATGATGTTTTCATTTATGTTTACCCGGTAGTTATTCCACGAAGCCCAGCCCATTAATGGAGGATGGAGTGTGTTATTTTCATGTGGCTTTTCGTAGGTGTTTGGAGTTTTACATGAAATGCTGATTAAGTTTAAAAGAAGGGTGTAGAATAGAAGTTTTAATAGATTCATTTATGTGAATTGTAATGTTGGTATAGATTGAAAAACGATAAATATAATTTAATTATTCGTACTGTTAATACGCAGAAAACTTAGCTTACCCTTGTTTGGTATTAGATAGAAATAATAAAAAATGAATATTAAACTTGGGGATTAGTTAATGAAGTAAAAAGTCCAAAATGTTTGCACCTAATTTGTGTTTATTTAAATCAATCGATTTAAATATTTTCATGAAACATTAAAGCCATCAAAGATAGCTTTAATGTTTTTTAAAAGAATTTATTCGTCTTCAAGGACATCTACAATTTCATACATGTTTTTACCATCTACCTGAATAGGTTGATAATACGTGTCGCCAAATTGTACATAGGTTTGGTCGCCAATTTTTACTTCCTCTCCGCCTTCAGGTAAGTTAGGAACAATGGTTCCGGCAGTAGCAGGTACCACAATGTAGCCATCTGCATTTTGTTCGTAAAAGGCACCACCATAATAGTAATTGTTGGTTTCATTTACAGTAACTTTCTCTGCTTCATCTGGTATTGATGGTACTTGAGCCCCAATAGGCGCTTGAACCGCTTCAAAGCCATCTTCGGTTTTTAAATAGTAGGTGCCGTTATCGTAATGGTATTCTTCATTATTATCATTACTGTCGTCTATAATGGCTACAATAATAGCAGTTGTTGCCAATGAGGTTACGAAATAACCCCAAGGGTGCCAGTGTGGTCCCCAGTAGTATGGACGATAAGGATGGTAATAATATGGCCAATGACAATAAAATCTAAAACCTCCAAAAATATGAGGGGGACGCGTATAATGCCTATGACTGTGTCTTACATACGTGTTCCTGTGGTTATGTCGGTTATTGTTGACATTAATGTTAATGTTGTTATGACTGTTATTAATGTTGATATTATTGCGACCACCACCGCCTGTATTACCTGGTCTTCGATTTATAGTTTTAACATTTGAAGTGTTTTTATTCCGGTTAATAACTTGTTTTCCTTTGTTATTGTTAATGGTTGGCTTGTTTCTGTTAATAACCTGTTTGTTATTATTGTTAATAGTTGGTTTATTTCTATTTACCGTGGTTTTATTGTTAGTGTTTCTATTTGGTAAATTATTTCTGGATATCACTTTTGTGTGCCCTCCGTTTATAGAACCTCCTCTGTTTGTAGGTGTCGTAACTTTTCGGTTAGCTGTTGTTGGTCTGCTTACCGGACGGCTCGCAGGTTTATGAGCCATGCTTTTATTGCCTCCTCTTGAAACGGGATGTTTTAAGCGTTGAGCGTGCGTGGTTTCGGTTGTTCCTAAGCTTAAAATAACTATTAAGGCTGTGGCCGAAAAATATTTAATAGAGTTTAATATGAGTTTCATAGTTACTTGAGTTAAGGTTAGGATTTAGCCAGAATGCTTATTAGACTAGCATGCGGAGGGGGAGTGAAATTGTAAATAGCCTCTGGAATATTAGGGTTCAATTCCCAGTTGTAAAAGCTGGTTTCAAACTGTAAGTTACCTTCGGTTTTGTACACAATAATCAGTCGTTTAGGTAACATGGTCGTGTTACTTGTTATCCACAGTTGAATGTGTTTGTCTGCATTTGTGGCAGTAATGTAGAAACATTTTTCGCCATCAATACTACGTTGGCCTTCATAGCTAATCGTGTCGAAATCTTCAATAAGATCATCTGTGAATGATGGATAGAAAAAATCGGCTGCAGGGAATTTAAAATCGAATGCGGTATGCATGGAGTCGATCATAGTTAATATGGTTTCCGGTGCTTCCAGCGTCACATAATTATGTTCTGTTAACGAGTAATACGAAATATATTTGCCATCGTACCAATATCCAAAATTGCCTGCATCTCCATTTGTTGTTGAGGTAAATTTGTTTGGTCCGGTCATGGCAATATTACTTGTAGCATAGTAGGTGCTTAAATTACCATCGGTATCTAACTTATCGTTAGCTGTATTTATATCGAATTTAACCGATTCCAGACTACCAATGATATCTGCCATTTTATCAAGAATATAAACTGCTGTAGAATCAATGCTTTTGGTTTGGGCTTGAGAACAGAAAACAGCGAGTAGGACTATAAGGGTTAAAAAGTTTTTCATAGGAAAGTTTATTAAGAAGAAATGATACCTAATTAACCAGACGCCAACTGAAAATTAAGCGCGTAATTAGGAGGTTTGAAAAAAAACAAAAGCCGGATTTTATGAATTGAACCCGACTTTTAAGTATATGATTTTAATCTTTTCCTTTTTTACCCCAAACTTCAACTTTAGCTCTTTTGGTTAATATAACTTTCCCTTTGGTGTCGTATTCTAACTCCAGGTATTTTACTTTATCCCCTTTGCTTGGAACGGCATAAGGTACTGATGACATACCATTGGTTAAAACACCAAGACCTTTGGCGTCGTATTCTTTTTTTTCACCATTTTCCATAACAATGGTAACACTTTTTAGTTCCAATGTACCTTGTGTACAGGTCAGTTTTACTTTGGTTATATCTTTTTCAGAACCGGTAAGCGTCACTTTATCTTTTTCATTTTTAAAAGCAACAGTCTTTTCAGCTAATTTTTTCCAGTTGTCGTTTTGTGCAGGTGCAGCAACAGAAATCAAGAAGAATAGAATAAATAAATATTTCATTGTAAAAGGTTTAGGTTTAACATTTTCTGTCTTAAATTTAGTGAATTATCTTCACTTTTTCTTACATTTTTTAAATTTTAATATTTAGATAATCTAGGGGTGTTAAAACAAAATAGCAAGGCTAATGTTTTGGTTTAATTTGAGTTAAGGTCTAGGTTTGTTCGTCTAGCGATACTTTTTGATAAAATAGGTGAAAATCATCCTGTTTTTAGAACTGAACAAGTCTCTAACGAAACTCGAACAAAACCCGAATAAGAAATTAACGGAACCTCTGGCGTTATTTTTGCTGAAATTTTTGAATAAAAGTGGTTAATGGTTGCTACGTTTACTTACAATGCCACCGCCAACTTCATTAATGTTTTGCACATACATAAAGGCTTTAGGGTCGGCACTTCTAATGGCTTTTTTTATTTTATGAACTTCAATTCTGGTGACCACGGCAACAATAATATCGCAGTCTTGTTTTATGCCGTAAGACCCCGGTAAGTTACCTCGTTCGCCTTTGTAGACGGTAACCGCCTTTTTAAAATCGTTTACAATTAAGGATTTTACCTTTTCGGAGTCTGGAGCTATGATGGTTAAAGAAATTAGCTTCTCAAATCCATCAACGACATAGTTTGAAGTTTTTAGTGCGGTATAGAAGGTTACAATGGAGTACATGGCTTTTTCAATACCTAAATAAAATGCAATGATTAAGAACAACGTGGTATTAATGGTCATGATAATTTCGGCTGTAGATAACCCAATACTTTTATTGGTATAGGCCGCAATAACTTCAAGTCCGTCGATTACTCCGCCTCCCCGAATAACAAAGCCTATACCCAGACCAACAAAGACACCACCAAAAATAGCGGTTAAAAAATGGTCGTTGGTAACTTCCGGAACAGGTAATACATGCATTACAAAACCCAGTAAAATAACAGCAATTAAAGAACTGGCTGCGAAATTTTTACCGATTTTTAAATAACCAATATATACAAAAGGAAGGTTTAAAAGAACCAGTGGGATACTTACGCTTATATGGTAAAACTCATGGATTAAGATGGAAATACCTAAAAGACCACCATCCAGAAAATGGTTAGGTATCATAAATCCCTTTATGGCGAATACAGCAAAACAAACTCCCAAAAGGGTTAATGATAATGATCGAAACGAAAAAATGGTTTTGAAGTTTAACTCTTCAGAATTAATATCACTCATATAAATTTAATTAAAATGAAACTGAACATGCTGCTAATTAATTCAAAAAGAGGTGGTTCATGTGTGATATGAGGACAGTCTAAGGTACGTAAAAAAATACATAGTAATTCTATTGTTTGAAAATAACTACTACAGTATGTGGTGTATTCTTGTTTAAATCTGTTGTTTTAGGTTCTAATTTAACATGTTGATAGTTAGTATGTTTGTTAAAACTTGTATTAATTTTAAATAAATGTTAAAAAAAATAGAGATTACATAATTTATTAACAATATAAATATTGTAATGTTAAATATTGGTTTATTTGGTTAATAATCAATTATTTGTGGTAAATTTACGAGGCTTCTCGGGTCACCTCTCAACCTCTCTAAGATTTATGGTATAGTAGTATTGGTCATTTTTTACGCTAGAAACTATCGTGAAATGTGGATTTAACTATAAATCTTTTTAGTATGAAAAAAAAATACTCACCTCAGGATGTCTTTTTGTTTTGCCTCATAGTTTTTTTTATTTCACTACCATCTTTTGCTCAGAAAAATAAAGATATAGAGCCCGTTGTTTATTGTGTTAAAGATTTAAGCAATGGTCTGTATCAAGCAACCTTTAGTTATTATAACCCTACTAATAAGGAAGTGGTTATTGATGAATCTGGAAGTATTATAAAAACGAATAACGGGAAAAAAGTTGCTAAAGGTTTAAATAAATTTAAACCGGGTACCGTAGAAAAAGTGTTTACTAAAGAGTTTGGTCCGCATGACTATGTAGAGTGGACCATTATCAGTAACGGTAATACTCACACAGTAAGAGCAAATGCTAATTCAGCGAAATGTAACCCTGATGATGGTTTTGTTTTTCCAGTTATTGGAAATAACGGGAAGTCGTACGATCTTATAGGGCAGGAATTATCTTCGTTGTGTGATGGCGTAGCAGGAGAAACACCTTCCGAATTAATTTTTCAAATAGAAGCGGGTAAGGTGTTGGTTGAAATTGTACCAGTGGCTAACCAGATGCAGGCAGTACTAAGTTTGCTTCAAGATACATTTAACATTCCGGCTTCCGACTTTCTTCTGGATATATCGGAATATTTAGGGTTGGCAGCGATAGATGTATATTTTAATCCAGCAGACTTATGCGCTCTAAACGATTATCCGGATATTATAAATTTCGCCAGACCAGTTTATCCGGCTTATAATAATTCCGGAGGAATTCTATCGCAAGGCGATGGTGCTCAAACTTCAAATTTGGTGCGACAGTCATTTCGAATAATTCAAGAGGATGGTACTGTTTTACCTGTAGATGGAACAGGAGTTAAAATAGGCGTGTTGTCTGATAGTTATGATATGGCTTTAGGTTCCCCTGAGTATGCCGCACTTGATGTTGAAAATGGCGAGTTGCCTGCAGGTATTGAGGTTTTAGAAGATAATAAATATAAGTCGTCTGATGAAGGGCGAGCCATGCTTCAGATTATTCATGATGTAGCTCCCGGAGCTTCTTTAGCGTTTCATACAGCAACAGCATCACCCAGACAGTTTGAAGTGGGGTTTAATGCTTTAAAAGATGCTGGTTGTGATTTAATAGTAGATGATATTACGTTTATTACAGAACCGTTTTTTGGAATAGGAAGAATTTCAGAAAACGTTCAGTCCTTTGTGGGGCAGTTAGGTAAATTTCATTTTACATCGGCCGGAAATGTTGCAAATAAAGGATATCAGGCAACTTTTAACAGTTCACCAAGTACACCATTAACTAATTTTATTCCAAATGGAACGCCTACAGTAGCACATGTGTTTGGAACAAATACTGATGGAACACCTGATTATTTACAAAAAATAAGTGTGGTTCCAGGAACCTATTTAATTGCGCTTCAATGGAAAGAGGATGTAGCATCACAAGAGAATCAATTGGGTGCAGATAACGATTTAGATATATATATTGTTGATGATGCAGGACGGTTACTGGTGGGAAATAATCGCGTTAATGTAAATGGTGATCCTACCGAAATTATTGTGTTTCGATCCACAGGCACCGGAGATGCTAATATTTTAATCACGAGTGCCAACGGTCCAACGAATGTACCGTTTCGGTATATCGCTTTTAGAACTACGGGAGAAGATGGTACTGCAGACGGACTTTCATTTCCGGAATATTTTGGCGATGGTGCCCCGACGGTAAGTGGGCATGCCATGACACCGGAATCTGTTACTGTTGGAGCTGTAGATTATCGTTTTGCAGACAATCCTGTTGCAGAAGCCTTCTCCAGTTATGGGGGCTTACTAAAAGATGGTGTGACGCTTGATGTTGATATGTATGCTCCTGACGGAGGTAATACGGCTTCGACTACCATAGGTCAATTGGCAACATGTGATACTTGTGACAATGATGAAGCCTTAAATTTTTACGGAACTTCGGCAGCGGCACCGCATGCAGCAGCTGCAATGGCTTTACTTAAGTCGGCGTTACCCTATTGGTATCCCGATGGTTCAGGTGCTTCTACCTTTTCAGATGGTCAAGCATTATCCACGTTTAAGAATACAGCAGTTAACTTTACGGCTCGAGATGGCGGCAATGCTCAGTTTTTAAATACTTTAAATGCTTTTAAAAGTATAGCAGCACAAACGGCTAATATCACATCTTTAACTATCTTAACAGGAAACCCGGGAGCCGAACCTATTACACTCTCTATAATAGGTGAGTTCTTCCCGTCTGAAAGTGAAGAGCCTTATCCGGCGAAAGTCTTTTTTGATGGAAATGAGATTACCGACATCCAGGTGGTATCGGATACAGAGATTATAGCTGTCATTCCAGAGTTTACTGGTAATCCTGATTTAAAGATATATACCGAGCCCAAGCCGGGAACTGAAGGTAATGGAGGGTTTTCAGATCCGGTTAAAATATTACCAGACGGCAAGTACGCTATAAATATTGTGCCTAATAATACTGCATTTGAATATGGACAGGATATTAGTCTGTCCTATTATGTTCAAGGTTTACCTCCTGAAGATATTGAAGATGCAACCTTATCTTTCCCTGAAATTATGACAACACTTGGTTTTCCTGAAGTAATTTTAAGTTCTGGTGCGGATGCTAAATTGGCTTTAGGGGAATATCCTATTGTTTTTGATTATGTAATAACCCCATCCTTTGCGGAAGAATTATCTACTGAGTTATCGGAGAAATATCAGGTGAATTTTGTGTCTGGTTATATAGATCCAGACCCAGATATTGGTAAGATCGGGTATTTAACCATTACTAAAAAAGATTTAACAATTATGCCTGAAGATGTTGTTTATACCTATGGTGATGCCATTTCAATAGGGTTTAATTATCAATTTGATGGTGCAGGAATCTCAGATGAAGATGGTTTTAGGTTATTAATTGATGAAACTCATGCTAATGACTTTAAAGATGGTATTCCTAGCAAGTTTCAGGCGGTGGTAAATAAATTTCGAGCGGTTGTAAATGATTATGATTTGAGCTTTTTAAATGGTGGTAGCTGGAGTGCCTCAGAGCGTACCATACAAAATAAATTTCGGGCTGTTGTAAATGGAATGAATGTAGTAGACCTTGAAACAGATGATATAACCAATTATATTTCTGCTAGAGATGACTTTGATAGTGGAACAACGAGTAAGTTTAGGGCTGTAGTTAATAAATTTCGAGCGGTAGTAAATGCCGAAGATTTGTTTACAGGAGATGTTGAGTTGGGAATCGAGAATAAATTTCGAGCGGTTGTTAATAAGTTTCGTGCAGTAGTGAATACAGATGACCCTGATAGGCCTTTTAAAGATTATGGTGAGGTATTCACTATTATCGATGCAGAGGATGCTCCGCCAGAAGACGGATCGGATGATGAACGCGCCATTTCTGAAATTTACGCTTTAAATATGATAACAGGTATTGATGTGACGCCAACCGATGAGGATACCCATCAAGTGTATCCGGGTGCATTCTTAAATGAAATGTCAGCAAACTTCAATATTACTTACGGTGTTGGGAATGTAATTATTAATCCAAAGGATTTAAATGTTAGTACTGAAAATATAACCATGCCTTACGGAACTAATTTAACAGAAGCTATGCTTTTGGAAAAGACAACTTTTGAAGGATGGGCTTTTGAAGGTGAGGCTGTGGAATCTGTTACAACTGTTTTTCCAGATGGTGTGCCATTTTACTTTGTTAAGGATAATGTGGAGTACGAGTTATCAGAACTTGATATGCTGGGTGCATATGAGATTAAAATCAGAAACCCTAATAATTATGTGATACATAATCTGCTAAATGAAACTTTCGGCACCTTAGTCATTACACCAGCTACCCTTAATGTTATTGTTTCTCCGGAAGAATCTGTGGTTTATCAAGGGGAGCAACCAGAACTGATGTTTACGTTTGATGGCTTTGTTGGAGAAGATAGTGAAGATACGGTGTTTCCAGATGGTGTTCCATATTATTTTGTGGATGATACGGATAATGTTTTTTATGATACAAATATCCCAGGATCTTATTATGTAAAAATTACTGAACCTGAAAATTACATAATTGTTTCTAATAATGCGCATTTGTTTGTAAATCCATCAGACAGTTCCAGAAAGGTACGTACGTATGCCGATTGTGTGTCTTACGACCCTAACGCGATTGGGAGTTTGAAATACACTGTGGTTTACAGGTATGAAAATGATAATGATTATCCAGTGTATGTTAATGAAGGTGAGGATAATAAATTAACAGGAGCAGAGCATAGTGGATTACTCCCAACCGTTTTTATGCCTGGGGAGGGAACCTTTGAAATTCAATTTGATGGAACCCAATTAGTTTGGAGTTTAACAACTTACGACGGGACACAAAAAAGTTCGGTGTCATCGGCATCAACCAGTGAGAGTGGTAAATGCGATGCGAAATTAGACGGTGCCTATTCTATATATCCAAATCCGGTTTCTACAATACTGTATATTGAGCAGAATGTCATGGAAAATAATGTGTCGGTTTTAGTGATCAATATGTACGGATTTGTAGTAATTGATGCAGGTACTTTTGTTAACCCTCTTGATACTATAGAGGTTAATATGTCTGGCTTGCCCGTAGGATTATATATCGTTAGGATTGCTAGTGAGACTGAACTGAGAACTTATAATATTTTAAAAGAATAAAATTGTATGCAATTAAGGTCAGGTATAATTTTAGTCTGTTTTTTCTTTTTCTTGTCTTTTTCTGGTATGGCTCAAAACAGTACCATTGATAGTTTGAAACATGTTGTTAATACAGGAGTTAAAGACACTTCTATGGTAATTAATCTAAATGATTTAAGTAGAGAGGTCTTGAATATTGGCGACATTAATAAAGCTCACGAATTTGCACAAAGAGCAAATGAATTGGCTACTAGTTTAGATTATAAAAGAGGGAAAGGCTATGCGTTAAAATACATTGGTCTTACTCAATATTTTCAAGGGAAATATTTAGATGTGCTAAATTCCTGGACCGAGTCTTTAAAAGAATTTGAATCCATTAACGATACTATTGGAATGGCAAACCTTGTTAATAATTTAGGGGCCGTTTATTATAGCCAGGGAAGTAATGTGAGGGCCTTGGATTATTATTTGAGGTCGTTAAATATTTCAGAGAAATTAAAGGATCCTTTGCGAATTTCATCTGCCTTGTTAAATATTGGAGGGCTTTATGCTGAAATGGGGAGCTATGATAAAGCCCTTGAATATTATAATAGATGTAATGATTTTAAGGAAGAGTTAAAAGATCCGCAACTTGTTATTAGTTACTTGATGGGAGTAGGAGAGGTTTATTTCAAAAAGGGACTTTATGATGAAGCGCTTTACTATTATCAAGAGGCATTATCAAGTAATGATAAGGTGGCTTCAAGAGCGGATATTCTTATAAAAACAAGCAGGGTACTTTTAAAGAAAAATGATATTGAGGAGTCTATAAAATATTTAAATGAGGCCTACAATATTGCGCAATTAAATGCTTTGCAGCTTGATGAAGTACAAGCATTGTATGCCTTAGGAGAAGCTTATAAATATAAAGATATTACTAAGTCAATTGAAGTTTATGAAGAAGCAGAAATTTTAGCCAAGCGTATTGAAGCTAATGATGAATTAAGGGATGTGTACAAAGGTTTGTCTAGTGCATATGCTTTAAATCAGGATTTCAAAAAGGCCTACCAGTATAAGGAGTTGTATGTTGCCAAAAAGGATAGTTTATTCAATTTAGAAACAGATGATAAAATACGTGGACTTCAATTTGATTTTGATTTAGAGAAGAAAGAAGATCAAATTGGACTCTTGGAGAAAGAATCGGAAATTCAACAGTTAAAACAAAAGCGCCAAAAGAGTGTTATTTTAGTGTCGTTGCTAACCATACTTGTTGTCTTTATTTCTGCAGTAGGGTTGTATAAACGGTACAAGTTTGTGAAGGCAACCAATCTGATTATAGAGCAGGAAAAGAAACGCTCAGATAACTTATTGCATAATATTCTTCCTGAAGAAACAGCTGTGGAACTTAAGGAGAAAGGTAAGGTGGAAGCTAAGAAATTTGAATCGGTTACTGTGTTGTTTACCGATTTTAAAGGGTTTACCTATTTTGCAAAAGATTTATCTCCTGAAGAACTGGTAAATAGTGTTGATTATTATTTTTCAAGATTCGATCAAATCATGGAAAAATATGGCATTGAAAAAATAAAAACTATTGGAGATGCTTATATGTGTGCCGGCGGATTGCCTTTCCCAACCTCTGATCATCCTTTTAAAGTTATTATGGCTGCTTTTGAAATAGCCCGGTTTATTGATGAAACAAAGCGAAATGCCGGAGAAAATGTAACTACTTTTGATATTCGTATAGGGGTTAATACAGGTCCTATTGTAGCGGGTGTGGTTGGAATTCACAAGTTTGCTTATGATATCTGGGGTGATACGGTAAATGTTGCATCAAGGATGGAGACACTTTCTGATCCTGGAAGAATTAATATCTCTGAAAATACTTATGAAATAGTGAAAGATGTGTTTGATTGTAAATATCGTGGTGAGATAGAAGTAAAGAATCGAGGTATGATGAAAATGTATTTTGTGAATGGCGTAAAAGATCAGGAGTTTTTAGACCGACTTCAATTGAAAAAAACAGCTGTTTAAAAAATTCTTATATTTAATAAGAAAAATATTATAAATTACTTTTGTCAATTCCAAAAGGGATTGGATCATAAAGCACTAGCGTATGAAAGGCTATTTGAAACTAAGAAAACATGCTCTACATATTTTAAATACAGAATTGCCTGAAGAACTTTGCTACCATAACATTATTCATACGTTGGATGTCCTTAATGTGGTTAATAAATACATAAGACGCGAAAAAATAGATGGTTATCATGCTAAATTGCTGCGTGTTGGAGCTATTCTTCACGATATTGGTTTTACAGTGGGAAGAGAAAATCATGAAGAAAAGGGCGTTGTAATAGCAAAACGATTAATGCATCAATATGGATTTCCTGAGGAAGCTATTAAAACAGTAAAAGGTTTAATTATGGCAACAAAAGTCCCTCAAAATCCAAGGACTCATTTAGAGGAAATAATATGTGATTCCGATTTAGATTATCTTGGGCGTCGTGATTTTTATGTTACCGGAGATCAGCTTTTAAAAGAATTAAACAATCAAGGATTAGATTTGGATGTTGACCAGTGGAATAAAATGCAGGTGGCGTTTTTAGAAGAACACAGGTATCATACTGAGTTTGCAAAAAAATACAGGAAACCAAAAAAAGTAAAACGAATTAGGGAGCTAAAGGATTCTTTAAAAATGTAACAAGGGGTAAAGATACCTGTTGGAGAGGCTTCTTTAAGTTATTTTTTAATATCGAATAGAATAAACAGGATCTCTTTCAATTGTTCTCCAATTAAATCTCTTAAAATTCGGTAAGCTTTTGTTATTTGTCCTTCTACTGTTTTTACCGAAATACTTAGGTATTCTGCAATTTCAGAGTTCGTTAATCCGTCTTGTTTACTTAATAAAAAAATCTCTTTACATTTTTTTGGAAGTTCTTCAATGCCTTGAGTAACCATTTCTATTTTTTTTGAAAGTATTTCGGCATTATCATCCTCAATAGTTTCGTTAATAGCTTCAATATAAGTTTCTTCAATAGATTGAAAAGGTTTTTCTTTGCGGTAATGACTTATGAAATTGTTAAAGGTCGATTTATAAAGCAGATTTTTAATAGGTAAATCTGGATTCAGTTTTTTTCTGTATTTCCAGGTTTTTAAAAATGTATTTTGAACAATATCTTCAGCCGCAGCGTGATCTTTAGTAAGGTTGAGGGCGTAAATATAAAGCGGTTTATGGTAGGTATTTATAAGGTGCGAAAAGGCCTCTTCATCACCGTTTTGGAGCTGACGTATTAAGTTTATGTTATGTTCCTGTGATGCGGACATGAATAAGTTTGTGTCAAAAAAAGAGAAATGTTTCGTAAATGTCACAAAAAAAACAATAAAAAGTAAAAAAAGAAAGAATAAAAGTAAGGGTAGGTGATTTTTGTTGAGTAATAATTAAAAACAAGGTAGCAATACATGTCTAAGAATATAGAAAACATATTATTAAAGTATTTGTCGCAATCTGCATCTCCTGAGGAGTTAAAGGAACTTTCGAAATGGTTAGAGGATTCGAAAAATAAACAAATTTTCAAAGAATTTGTGAAGACCAATTACGCTATAAGTTATAGTGTAAATACACCAAATACGAAAGCTACGGTAGATACTTTATTAAAAACAATACGTAAGCAGCCTAAAGTATTTAAGTTACAAACCGTATTTAAGTATGCAGCCATATTAATTTTATTTATTGCTGTTGGAATTGGTATATACAATCAAACAAATACTAATGTAGAAGTTATAACCGAAAATGCTTTAAAGGAAATTCTTCCGGGAGATCAAAAGGCAACATTAGTTTTGTCTGATGGTACCATTGTTGATTTAGCGGCGCATCAGGAAGAATTGATTGCTGAGGATGAACTGGCAAGCATTCAAAACACCAAAGAAGGTTTAGTTTATGATGTGTTGGGGGATGCAGATGAGGTAGTGGTAAAAGCCCCTAAAATAAATACCCTGAATGTGCCTGTTGGAGGTGTGTATCAAATAAAATTACCTGATGGTACTAAGGTGTGGTTAAATTCGGCAACCTCGTTAGAGTTTCCAGAACGTTTTGTAGGAGAGCAACGTGTGGTAACTTTAAAAGGAGAGGCTTATTTTGAGGTGACTAAAGGCAAACGTCCTTTTATCGTAAAAACCAATTCGGCAGATATCACTGTTCTTGGTACTCAGTTTAATGTGTCGTCTTACGATGATGACGAATATTTCTCTTCAACATTGGTTGAAGGAAGTATCGCCTTAAATTCAAATTTAAAGGATCAAAGCAGTACAATATTAGCACCTGGACAACGAGCTGTAATTGAAATGATGAATCCGAGTATAGATGTGGCTTCGGTCGATACTCAAGTCTACACGGCATGGAAAGAAGGTAAATTCTATTTCGAGCGTGAGCGTTTAGAGCAAATTCTGGTAAAAATGAGCCGTTGGTATAATGTAGATGTGATTATAGAAAATGAAAGCTTGAGGAATGAAACATTTACCGGAGTGGCTTATAAGAATAAGCCGGTCGATTACCTGTTAAACATGATTAGTAAAACGACTAAAGTCAATTATAAAATAACAAAAAATACAAGTTCTGGGAAATATGAAATAAGGTTAACCAAGTAAGATTAGTAACAGAAAAATGGGAAATGCTGCAACATTCCCCATTTAGATTTTGTTAGCTAATAAAAAACTATTAAAACTCAATAAATTAACTTAACACACAAATGTATGGAAAAAAAGTTAACCACAAGAAGTTGTAGGTTACTCAGTAAACACAAATCTTTAATTATACGATTCATGAAACGTTCTCTCATGTTATGTATCGCATTTTTTAGTATATCAGTTTTTTCTTTTTCGCAGAAAGTAACCTTGAAAATGGGAAAAGTTAAACTATATGAAGCTCTTAAAGAAATTACAAAGTCGGCAGATGTAGACTTCTTTTATAGTGATAAAGAAGTTAATGTAAATCGAATTGTTTCAGTAGATTTTAAAAATGCAGATGTATTAGATGTACTCTATACTTTATTAGGTAACACCTATAATGTTCAAAAAACTGAAGATGGTATTATTCTAATAAGTCCAAAACATACAGCCTCTTTTAACAATGAAATAAATGTAAGTGGTGTAGTTATAGATAATAATGGTATGCCTTTACCTGGGGTAACAGTGCTTGTTAAAGGAACAAAGTATGGAACAACAACAGACTTTGATGGTAATTATGCTTTACGAGCAGATGAAGCATCCACTTTAGTTTTTAGTTATATAGGATATAAAACTGTAGAAGTTACTTTAGATGGTAAAACCAAAGTAGATGTTGTTTTACAAGAAGACGTAAGCACCTTAGAGGAGGTCGTAATTACAGGTATTGTAGAACGTAAAAAGGAAAGTTTTACAGGAGCTGTAACAACAGTAAAAGGAGACGACTTAAAGGCAATTGGGAATTTAAATGTCATAGAGAGTTTAAAAACACTAGACCCATCATTTGTTATTGTTGAAAATAATGCTCTAGGATCTAATCCAAACCGCTTACCAGATATTGAGGTACGTGGTAAAACAAGTATTTCAACTGATGATATTCGAGATGAATTTGGAGGAAATCCAAATCAACCATTATTTGTTCTTGATGGTTTTGAAACTACTTTGCGTACAATTATAGATTTAGATATGAATCGCGTAGCATCGATTACGATTTTAAAGGATGCTGCGTCTACAGCCTTGTATGGAGCTCGAGCAGCGAACGGTGTTATTGTGGTTGAAACCGTTAAGCCGAAGGCTGGAAAACTAACCGTAAATTATACGTCTGACTTTAGAATCGAGATGCCAGATTTAACAGATTATAATTTAATGAATTCCAGACAAAAATTAGAATATGAAAGACTGTCTGGTTTATGGACAACAAGTAACCCATCGAATTATGAGGCGCAATTCGAGTTAGATAAACAGTATAACAACATATTGTCTGAAATTGAAAGTGGAGTTGATACGTATTGGTTAAATGAGCCTGTTCAGGTAGGAACATCTTTAGCACATTCTATTTATGCAGGCGGTGGCGCTGAGAATATTACTTATGGTGTTGGTGTTAACTATAGAGATCAGGAAGGAGTTATGATTGGATCTGGTCGTAAAACCTGGGGTACTAATTTAGATTTAACTTACAGAAAAGGAAAGTTAAATATTAGTAACCGTTTGCGTATTAATGGTTATGACGCTGCCGAATCACCATATGGTTCATTTGCAACTTATGCCCAGGCGAACCCTTACTTTAAAAAGTACGATCCACAAGGTGAGGTGTCTATGTTTTTAGATATTGATTCTTTCTGGAATGGAACTTTGGATAGACCTTTGATTTCCAATCCTCTATTTAATGCCAGTTTAAATTCATACGACAAAACTAAAAACACGCAAATTACAAATAACTTAAGAGCGATATTAAAGCTAAATTCTAAATTGCGATTAACCACGCAATTACAGATTAATAAAATAAGTACCAGAGCAGAAGTGTTTGTTGACCCTGCAAACACACGTTTTATAGGTGATAATTATACTCAAGCAGGTACGTATGACTTTAATCAAACAGAGCAGTTTAGTTATAATTTTAACACCATGGCTACTTATGCCACGGTCTTTAATGATAAGCATAGAATTACAGCGAACTTAAGGGGGTCTATAGAAGAAAGCAATAATAGAAGAACTGGTTTTTCAGCTGAAGGATTTCCTCTGGGTACCAACGGAAATCCAGGCTTTGCATTTAGTTACAAAGAAAATGCAAAACCATCAAATACCTCTAATGTTTATAGAAGAGTGAATGTGGTTGGTAGTGCCAATTACGAATATGATAAAACGTATTTCTTTGATTTAAATTATCGTTTAGATGGATCTACTGTTTTTGGAGTTAATAATACCTATACGCCATTCTGGTCTGTTGGAGCTGGTTGGAATTTAGCAAATCAGTTTAATTTCGATGAAGAATATGTGTCTGCATTTAGATTAAGAGGGAGTGTTGGTAAAACCGGAAATCAAGGATTTGGTAACTTATCAGATGTAAGTGTCTATGGTTTTTTAACAAGCGTTAATAATTTTGGTCAATCTATAGATTTAAACACATTGGCAAACCCTGATTTGGAATGGCAAAAAACTTTAGATTATAGTTTTGGTGTAGAAGCAACATTGTTAAATAATAGAATTAGTACACAGTTTAATGTCTATAAAAAGCTTACAGACCCATTAGTTGTATCAATAGATAAACCTTCATCAACAGGGGTTGTTTCATATCCAATTAATGCCGGTTTAATGAATACAACTGGTGTAGAAAGTATGTTAAGGTTTTCTCCTGTGTATAATTTAGAAGATCAAATTATATGGACGGTTGTGGTTAATGCATCTACGGTTAGTAGTAAGTATGATAATTTTAGAAATTTATTACAAAACTTAAATGATGAGGCCACTTTAAATAATTCATTACAACGTTATTACGATGGGTTTAGTCCTGACGACATATGGACGGTAGAATCCTTGGGTATTGACCCTGCAACAGGAGAAGAAGTATTTTTAACAAAGGATGGGCGACCTACATTTGAATATAGTTCAGAGGATATTAAAAAGATGGGCAATAGCCGTCCGTCTGTTGAAGGCGTTATTGGTAATACATTCAGAATTAAAGAGTTTACTCTGGGAGTTAATCTAAGATATCGTTTAGGCGGTGATGTGTTTAATAACGCTTTATTTAGTAAAGTTGAAAACATATCAAGAGCAGGTCGTATTAATAATCAGGATTTGAGAGCTTTAACAGATAGATGGCAAAATCCAGGAGATATCTCTCAGTTTAAATCTATTTCAAATTTCGATCAGGTTAGAATGTCTTCACGTTTTTTACAGGAAGAAAATGTATTAATAGGGGAATCTATTAATTTAGGGTATCAATTTAGAGATAAAGCATGGATGCGTAATATTGGTTTAGAACGTTTAAAATTAAATGCTTATATGAATGATATTTTCCGTATATCTTCAATAACCTCAGAACGTGGTATTAATTACCCTTTTGCCAGATCTGTTTCATTTAGTTTAAATGCTAACTTCTAAAGAAAAGAACGAATTATGAAAATACATACAAAATATATTTTAATGTTATTCACTGGAATATTTTTCGTTTCGTGTGATGACTACTTAGATGTTAAACCAGAAGATAAATTTCTAGAAGAACAAGTGTTCCAATCTAGGAGCAGCATATTAGATGCTTTAAATGGTATTTATACCAATATGACGAAACCTGCAACTTACGGTGGCAATTTAACTATGACAGCGGTAGATGTTTTGGGTCAGCGATATAGGGCTGCAGGAGAGCAGCATGCCTGGTATGAAGTGGCTAATTATAATTATGAAGAACCAGCTGCTAGATCAACCTTTAATGCGGCGTGGTCAGAGCAATATGCAAATGTTTTAAGCGTAAATAACTTTTTGGCTGGCTTAGATACCTATCCAGGAGTATTATCTGCTTGGGAAGAAAGTATATTAAGGGGCGAGGCATATGGGTTGAGAGCTATGTTACATTTTGATTTATTACGTTTGTTTGGGCCTGTTTATAGCGTGAGTCCAGATAAAGAAGCTATCCCATATTACACTAATAATTCAGGGGAAACAGAACCTTTCAAGCCCGCTAAAGAAGTTATAGATATGGTGCTGTCTGATTTGGCAATGGCCGAAAGCTTATTAGTTAACGATGTTATAAGGGAATATGGACCAAACGATTTAGGTTTAGCAGTCTTGCCAGATGATCGTTTTAAATTTGTTGCAGGTAGACAATTTCGTTTTAATTACTATGCAGTAAAGGCTTTACAAGCTAGAGTGCATCTCTATGCAGGTAATAAAGCAGAGGCTTTGGAGGCCGCTACGTTTATAATACAAGACGCGTCGAAATGGTTCCCTTGGACTTCGGAGAGTGAGATTTTTACAGAAGCAGCAAACCCTGATCGTACTTTTTCAAAGGAAGTGGTATTTGGATTGGTAAACACTTCAATGTACGATAGATATAGAAGCTACTTTGCTCCATCAGTTAGAGATGAAAATATTTTAACAGCAGAAGAAGGGTACTTAGCTGAAGTTTTTGAGAATAATACATTAGACTACCGCTTTAATTCAACTTGGCAGCAACCTGCCTCTGGTGTAAAGGCATATAAAACGTTTTTAAAATATGCCGATGTTAGCGATAATAGAACAACATTTAGATTTAAACAGCCTTTAATTCGTTTAACAGAAATGTATTATATCGCAGCCGAAGCAGAAACGGATGCAGCTAAAGCATTACAATATATTAACACAGTTAGAAATAGTCGAGGATTAGAAAGCTTATCAAGTGAGATAAATTTACAAGATGAGATTCTAAAAGAATATCAAAAAGAGTTTTATGGCGAGGGCCAGTTGTTCTTTTATTACAAGCGTTTAAATGTTGAAACATTGCGTAGTGGAACTCCTGGAGTTGCTGCCTTTACAATGGGGGCAGATCAGTATGTTGTGCCGCTACCTTTATCTGAAACCGATTATCGTAATTAAAAAATAGTAGAATGAAGAAATATATTTATTTACCAGTTTTGACATGTTGTATGCTACTAGCATTTATGTCTTGTGCCGAAGATGAGATTCCTTTATTTGATGCTACAAGTAGTAATATTTATTTTGAATGGGCAAAAGAGGGAAGAGAAAATGAAAGTGAAACTTTAGATAGTTTAGATGTTTCATTTGCTTTCGAATTACCTACAGTAACCGATTCCCTTATTAATGTTCCTGTTAAAATACAAGGGTATACTGCAGATTTTGATAGAATTATAAATTTAAAGGTACTAGCAGATGAATCAACAGCTATTGAAGGTGTACATTATCAAATGCCAAATTCAGTTGTTTTACCAGCAGATTCAGTACGTGCTTATATACCTGTGAGTTTATTTAGAGATGCATCCCTAAAAGATGGACCAGTATCGTTGAAGTTTCAATTATCGGAAAACCAGTATTTTAACACAGATATTTACACTACCGAAGAATATTATAATGTAGACAGAGAACTGAGCTTTACAGAATTTGAATTTACATTTTCAGATATTTTAACCAAGCCTGCTTATTGGAGTGCTTTCTTCGATTATTATCCTGGAACATGGTCGGCAAAGAAAATTTACTTGTTGGCTGAATTAACAGGGACTGATGTGGAAGTATTTGCTACAATGCCATCATTACCTCAAATCTTTGCATTCACGAGAACGTTGAGAGACTATTTGGCTGCTCAAAAAGCAGCAGGTACCCCTGTTTATGAAGAAGATGGTGTTACCGAAATGACCGTAGGAATTTATGCTTCCTATATTTAATTGGTTTAGGAGTAAATGATAATATTTTAAAAATTATGAAATTATATACATTAAGAATAAAATTTTTAAGTCTTCTGGCAATGCATCTGTTAGTGGTGTCTTGCATGGAAGATGAAGGAAATTATGATTATAGTGAGATTAACGAGGTAGAAATTGGTGCAATAGAAGAAGACTATACTGTAGAACGATTTAAAAACTTGGTTATAAACCCGGAAGTTAAATTTAATTTAGATGTAGATGGTACTGGCGATTACGAGTACAGATGGGTTGCTGTTGAAGATACCGGAATTGGTATTCAAGAATTAACAGAGTTGGCGACAACAAAAAATTTGGATGCGCCAATACCTCTCACTACTGGTAATTATTTTGGTTACTATTTTGTGAAAGATGTAAAAACAGGAATAGAAACGCAGTACAAATTTAATATTGAAGTTGTAGATAGTATTTATGAAGGATGGCTGATTTTGAGTGATACCAACGAATCTCCAAGATTAGATATGGTCTCACTAATAGATGGACAATATGAGCCGTTATACGATGTTTTAGCAGGTTCAGGCCTAGAACTTAGTGGAGAAGCTGGATTTGTATACACATATGGTTATAAATCTAATAATTATGGAATTTATGTATCAACGTCTGGTAATGGAACAACCCGAATAGAACAAAATACCTTTGAATGGTTTCCGGACTTTCCAATTTCAAATGAATTCTTGTCATCACAGCCAGATGATTTAGAAATTGATTTTATGGAATCTCAATCTGGTCGTACGTGTTACACTTTTGCAGATGGGAATGCCTACTACTATAATGATGTCAGTCAAATAGCTTATGGAAGCCCTATTAATAACATATCAGGGGTTAGTTTTAATGTTGCTCCTATGATTGGTAAAGGTGGTATTGCTACATATTCAACTTTATATGATGTAACTAACAGACGTTTTTTACGAAGCCTTAGAGGGAATGTTGTAACATTTGCTCCTGCTGCCTCAACCAAATTCGATTATAACGATACAGGTATGGAGATTGTTTATTTAACAAGTAATGATTATGGAGGTTTAAGTGGTGCTGCGACTTTCGCTATTTTAAAAAATGCCGAAACTTCAAAGTACTACTTGGCTATTTTTAATGTATCTAATTCGTCTCAGATGTATTTCAATGAAATAGAGGCTTCAAATTTTGATCAGGCGAGTAATATTGCTATAAACCCGGTGTATGGTTATGTGTTTTACAATGTAGGATCGAAAGTATTTAGATATGATTGGAACCCTGAAGTACCCGAACTAGAAGAAGTTTTAGACGCAGGAAGTGATGAAATAAACATGCTTAAATTTCATGATTTTAAAGGAAACAAGGGAAATTACGTAGAGATGCAAAACCATTTGATTGTAGGGCGTAGTAATGGAGGTGTTGGAACAGTAGAGTTTTATGATGTTTTAAGTTTAGGGCCTGAACCACTTAGTTTTGTGAGTTCATTTACAGGTTTTGGTAAGGTTAAAAGCATTAGTTACAGACAGCGTTAAAATTAGTAATAAATGAATAAAAATAGGAGGTTTTTGTTTTTACATTATCTCCTATTTTTTTGCACTTAATTATTTATAATTTAAATATTGATGAAAAATATATTTAGAATGTCACTTTTGGCATTATTGATATTCTGGTTTAATTCTAGCATAGCTCAGACTAATTTTATTAAGACTCCATGGGAAGAAATATTAGTAAAGTCTGAAAATGAAAACAAATTAATATTTGTCGATTTATACTTTACAGGCTGTTTTCCCTGTGCACAAATGGACAAAACTGTATTCACAGACAAAAAAGTGTCACAGCTTTTAAATCAGGATTTTGTTGCTTTTAAGTCCGATATTTTTAAAGAAGATATAGGTAAGCGATTGGCAAGAAAATATGGTGTTACAGGTTTTCCTTCATTTGTAATTTTAGACTCTAAAGGCAATACTGTCGATGTAAATTCAGGTTTTAAATCAGTTGAGGAATTGTTAAGTCTGTTAAATGCGGCGAAGGAAAAATTTAATGCAAAAGACTTTAAATCCTATTCAAAAGCATTAAATATTGATTACCCTGAATTTTATAGTGATGCGTATTTAAAAAACAAAAGAAAAGTATCTTTTGAGGTTGTTGATAGTTATTTGAAATCTCAAAAAGATTGGAATGCAGAAATTCCGTTTGTTATTATAACAGGGTTAAGAATCGGTGGCGAGTATGTAGACTATGTTATAAGTCATGCTGATAAATTGGCTAAAGCTTACGGACGAATTCCTGTTAGAAACTATTTGTCGGGAATGGTTAACGTAAAGGCTAAATATTTTGGAACTGAAAACAATCAAAAAGAATTTGAAAATTTATTAGAGCAGGTTAAGCCAGTATTTACAACTAACGAATGGGATAAATTTGGTTCTGATTTTAAAAAGACTTTTGAAAAATATAAACAACTATAGCATTAATATAAAATTATAATGAAACAGATTAAAACTTTAGCATTATTAACGGCTTTAGGCGCAATATTTGCTTGCAAAGCAAAGCAACCACACCCGGATTATGTTGAGATAACAGGAAAAATAACCAATGCCAAATCAGAGATGATTACTGTTTATTCCATGGGTGGGGATAATAAGAAAATTAAAATTTCCGAGAATGGTACTTTTATAGATAGCTTTAAAGTAAAAGGTGGAGGTAGTAATTATCAATTACTGCTAGATAAAGATAAAGTTATGATGCGTTTGTATGCCGAGAATGGAGCAAATATTCATTTTGAAGCCAATGCAGAAGATTTCATGAACACAGTTAGGTTTACAAAGGACCTTGCAGATTACAACAACTATCAGAGTGAAAAATACAGAATTATATCGTCTGATATCGGTTTTAATAGTAAAACCTGGTATCGTTTTAATGAAGCTGAATTTGAAGAGCATGTTAATACTTTAAGAGGCGCATTAAATACAGCTCTGAATTCTTATCAAAATATCACTGACGAACAAATAAAAACTGAAAACATTTTTGTAGAACGTTTTATTAAAAACATCACTTCAAAATATGAAAAGGAACACAGTTTTGCTACAAAATTAGATAAAGGAAGTGTGTCGCCTGTATTTGAAGATTATGAGAATATTGATGGATCTAAAACCTCGCTTTCCGATTTTAAAGGACAATATGTGTTTATAGATGTGTGGGCAACCTGGTGTACACCTTGTAAGGCACAGATTCCGTATTTAGAAGAACTGGAAAAGGAGTATAAAGATGAGAACATCGTATTTGTTAGCATGTCTGTTGATAAACCATCCGATAAAGAAAAGTGGAGTAAAATGGTAAAAGACAAAAATATGTCTGGTGTACAGATATTGGCACCAAACGCTACAAAATCTGAGTTTGCTCTGGCTTATAATATTAATTCTATTCCAAGATTTATATTAATCGATCCGCAAGGAAATATAGTAGATTTTGATGCGCCTAGGCCTTCAAATAAGGAGGCAATTCATAAATTGTTAGACGTTGTAAAATCCTAAAATACATGTTTAAACTAGAAAAGGGCAATTCATTTGAATTGCCCTTTTGTTTAAAACTAAAGTTTTGTTAAATTCGTAATTAAACTCGCTCTAAATCAAGTTAATGAACCTTATTCTTGAAGGCATAAGAAATAAAAATGAACAGGTTTTTAAAACCTTTTTCGATAGTCATTATAATGGCTTGGTAACTTATGCTAACGGCTTCTTGTTTGATAAAGAGGCGAGTGAAGATCTGGTTCAGGAGGTGTTTATTTACATTTGGGAAAATGCTTCAAAACTAAATGTGGTTACATCTTTAAAAAGTTATGTCTATGCAATGGTTAGAAATCGTTGCTTTAATTATTTAAAATCTATAAAGGTTACCGATAATTACAAACTACTCGAATTTAGTGCCGATTTATTAGCCGAGCACGTTGTTGATACGGCTTCAGAGGATGATAAAAAGATTGTTTATCATCAAATCTTAAAGATTATTGATGCACTTCCTGAAAAAATGCAAGAAATAGTGCGTTTAAAATTTATTCAAAATTATACTTACCTGGAAATTGCTGAAGAGTTGGGTGTTTCTGTTAACACTGTTAAAACACAACTTAAACGAGCAAAATTGAAAATTACAGAAATGATTGCGGTTGTTTTAGTTTTATTGGATTTAAAGCGATAAATGAATCATTTTAACATTTTTGTTAAAAAATTATAAAAATTTGTCACCCATTGTTAAGGTTATGTTGTCTCAGTGTTAAAAGATGACATTAAACCAAACAAATGGAATTCAAATTAATAATTAAAAAACTGAACAATACCTTGACCGAAGAGGAACATGTCCTCTTTGAGTCTTGGTATCAGGAATCTCAAAAGCATCGAGATTATTTTGAGCGTGTAAAGAATCATTATTCAGAATCAATAGAAGATATTGATATTGATAAAGAAGCCGCTTGGAAAATACTTGAGGAGAACATAAAAGGGATTTCGAAACAATCTTCATCACTATGGAAGTATGCTGTGGCAGCGATAGTTGTTGTTATGCTAAGTGTTCCGTTGTATATGAAGTTCTTAAAAAGTACAACACCATCTCAGGAATTTGTAACTACTAATATTTTTCCGGGTGTAGATAAAGCCATTTTAACGTTAGAAGATGGTACGCAGGTAGCTCTTGAAAACGGAGCGAATTATGAAAAGGAAAATGTTGAAAGTGACGGAGAGAAAATTATTTACAAAGCTCAAAGTAAGAAAAACAATGCTGTTGTTTATAATACTTTAAATATTCCAAGGGGCGGAGAGTTTTCTATGGAACTCTCAGATGGTACTAAGGTGCGATTAAATTCTGAAACCCGGATAAAATATCCGGTAAATTTTATAAAAGGACGTACCAGGCAAGTGGAACTTGTTTTTGGTGAGGCTTATTTCGAGGTGTCTTCAAGTAGTGAAAATGGTGGAAGTAAGTTTGTCGTCTTAAATGATAATCAAAGTACAGAGGTTCTTGGAACTAAATTTAATATTAAAGCTTATAAAGATGAATCTCTAATCTATACCACTTTAGCAGAAGGACAGGTGCAAGTTGAAAATGGAGTATCTAAATATGTGTTAGCACCAGGAGAACAAACGATGCTTAACAAGAAAACTAAAGAAATTAATAAAACAATGGCTGATGTAGATGCAGAATTGGCATGGATACATGGTGATTTTATGTTTAACAAAAAGCCATTAATAGACATTATAAAGGTACTGTCAAGGTGGTATGATGTCGATTTTGTCTTAGAAGGCGAATCTATTAAACATCAAAAATTTAATGGGCAATTAAGTCGAAAGCAAAATTTGGAAGTCATTTTAGAATTAATAAAGACCACAGAAAAACTAGAGTCTTATGAAATAAAAGGAAAAACAATCATTTTGAAATAAAAAAAAAGAGGGAAAGAATATAAACCTTGGACCGTGAATATTTCTCCCTCCTTATACATTAAAATTAATCAATTAAAAAAAGGTTTAACTAACTAATTCATGCAAATTTATGAAAATTAACTTAATTAACCTCCGTGCCCTGTTGGGGAAACGGTGTTTAAAAATTATGATGCGAACTCTGATTTTTTCCTGGTGTTTTACAGTCTTTAGTCTGGCGCCCTCGAATACTTTATCTCAGAATACCAAAATAATGGTAGATGAAGATAAAGCGGTGACTATAGACCAAGTTTTTAGCATGATCAGTCATCAAACAGATTATAATTTTATTTATTCTGATGATTTGTTTCAAAACTCAACTCTGGTACATCTTAAAAAGGGAAAAATAAAGGTCGCCGATTTATTAAAGGAATGTGTTATTTCTAATCGATTAAAGTTTTCGATTTCAGAACACAATACCATTATTATAAAAAAGCCTAGCCTGGTACAGAAAACTATTAAGGGTGTTGTAAAAGACCAAAGCGGCATGCCTTTGCCTGGAGTTACCATCGTTATTAAAGGGACTAATAAGGGAACGACAACAGATTTTGACGGTCAATATGCTGTTTATGCTAATCAGGAAACCGTATTGGTGTTTAGTTATATAGGATATAAAACTATGGAAGTTGTTGTTGACGAACAGAGTAAAATAGATGTAGTCATGGAGCCTGATTTAAGTGAGTTAGAAGAGGTTGTAGTTACCGGTATTGTTGAAAGAAGGAGAGAAAGTTTTACAGGAGCAGTTACAACGGTTTCAGGTGAGGACTTAAAAGCTATCGGTAATTTAAATATTATAGAAAGTTTAAAAACTTTAGATCCTTCGTTCGTTATCGTTGAAAATAACAATTTAGGATCTAACCCTAACAGAATTCCAGATATAGAAGTTCGTGGTAAAACAAGTGTGTCTACAGATAATCTTAGGGATGAATTTGGAAACAATCCAAATCAACCGTTATTCATATTAGATGGATTTGAAACCACGCTTCGTACAATTATAGATTTAGATATGAGTCGCGTGGCATCAATAACTATACTTAAAGATGCTTCGTCTACAGCTTTATATGGAGCTAAAGCAGCTAATGGTGTTATTGTTGTTGAAACAGTAAAACCAAAATCAGGGAAACTAAGAGTGTTGTATAATGCCGATTTAAGATTAGAGATGCCTGATTTAACCGATTATAATTTAATGGATGCCGAGCAAAAGCTGGAATTTGAAAAATTATCTGGTTTATATTACTCTCCGGACGCAACAGATCAAAAAATATTTGACAGAAGGTATAATACAGTACTAGCAGAAGTAAGACGAGGGGTTAATACCTATTGGTTAAATGAACCTTTACAGGTGGGAGTAACTCAGGGACATTCAATTTATGCCGATGGTGGAGATGATGTGTTTACCTATGGCGTAGGTGTAAATTATAGAAACTTAAAAGGTGTAATGATAGGCTCTAATCGTGAAACTTGGGGAGCTAACATCGATTTAACCTATCGAAAAGATAAATTAAATATAACCAATAGATTACGGGTTAATGGGTACGATTCAAACGAATCGCCTTATGGCTCTTTCTCAAATTTTGCAAAAGCGAGTCCTTATTTTAGAAAAACCGATGATGACGGTAATATTACAAAGTTTTTAGATATCGGTGGTTTGTTTGGTACGAGTTATAACAACCCGCTGTATAATGGAACTTTAAATGGCACCAATAATACCGATAATTTATTATTAACTAATAACCTACAGGCTATTTATACGTTTAATAGTAAGTTTAGATTACAGTCAGGTCTTCAGTTAAGTAAAGGTATTACTACTACCGAGGTGTTTTTACCTCCTGAGCACACCAATTTTAAAGGGTCTAATTATAAAGAGCGTGGTAGTTATACGAATACCAGAACAGATAATTTTAATTTCAGATTAAATGCCATGGCTACTTATGCTCAGGTATTTAATGAAAAGCATCGTGTTACTACAAATATTCGTGGTGAAGTTGAAGAAACAAGTTTTGATCGTTTATCCGTTAGGGCTGTTGGTTTTCCTCTGGGAACAAATGGTAACCCGGGTTATGCGTTTAGCTATCAGCCCAATTCAAAACCATCAACTGCACAAAGTAAATACAGAAGAGTAAATGTTTTAGGAAGTGCTAACTATGCTTTTGATAATACATACTTTTTAGATGCAACCTACCGTCTTGACGGATCTACTTCTTTTGGGTCTAATGAAAAATATTCGCCATTCTGGTCTGCTGGTGCCGGTGTTAATTTACACAAGGCATTCAATATTAATCCTGATGTAATGTCTCAATTAAGATTAAGAGGAAATATAGGGTCTGTGGGTAACCAAGGTTTCGGAAATCTGTCATCGGTTACAATTTATGGTTTTGAGCAATATGTAAATGTTTTTGGTCAGGCAGTTACCGTAAATACCTTGGCAAACCCAGACATCGAATGGCAGAATACTTTAACTACCAGTGTGGGGATTGATATGACCATGTTGGGAAATAGAGTCAATGCTACATTTAATGCTTATACCAAAAAGACCGATCCTTTAGTAGTTAAAATAGACTTGTCATCATCAACAGGAGTGTATTCTTATCCTATTAATGCTGGTTATATGGATACTAAAGGTGTCGAGGCAATTTTAAGAGTGTCTCCCATTTACAACCCGAAAGAGAATTTTATCTGGACACTTGGTTTAACAGCTAGTGCACTTAAAAATGAATACGGAGGGTTTAATAATATTTTAGAATCATTAAACGATCAAGAGCGTCAAAATGAAAGTTTAATTCGTTTCAGAGACGGTTATAGCCCGGATGATATGTGGGCGGTTGAATCGTTAGGTATCGACCCAGGTACAGGTAGAGAGGTGTTTCAGTCTTTAGATGGAGATCCAACCTATGTTTACAATTCAGGTGATGTAAAAGTTATGGGGAATTCAAGGCCTACGGTAGAAGGTGTTGTAAGTAGTAATCTGCGTTTTAAAAATTTATCGATAGGTGTAAATTTCCGTTATCGCGTGGGAGGCGACGTTCTTAATTCAGCTCTGTTTAATAAGGTAGAAAACATTCGTAAGTACGATTACAGTAACCAGGATGTGAGAGCCTTAACCGAACGATGGAAGCAACCTGGAGACGAAGCTATGTTTAAAAGTATTTCCAATTTTGATAATACGCCTATTTCATCGCGATTCATTCAAAGAGAAAATGTGCTTATTGGTGAGTCTATTAATTTGGGCTACGACTTTAGTAACACAGGGTTTGTGAAAAGTTTAGGTTTAAGTCAATTGCGACTTAATGCTTATATGAATGATACATTCCGTCTGTCTTCAGTAAAGGTTGAACGCGGTATAGATTATCCTTTTGCTCAAAATGTATCGTTTAGTTTAAATGCAAGATTCTAACAAAAAATAAAGAAGAAAATGAAAACATATATAAAACATATTTTATGTCTTTTAATTTGTGTCGGGGTTTTGTCTTGCGACGATTACTTAGATGTGCAACCAGAAGATAAGTTCTTAGAAGAGCAACTGTTTAGTAACGAAGAAGGGTTTTATACAGCGCTAAACGGAGTATATGCGAAAATAGTTGCAGAAAATGGTTATGGCGGTGATTTAACCATGAGTACTATTGAAATCATGGCGCAACAATATAACATAGATTTCCAACATTCAAAATTCCCATATGCCACTTACAGTTATACTGATGGAGCGGTACAAGCGAAGTTTGATAATATTTGGACTAACATGTATACCAGTATTTTAAATGTAAATAATTTATTGTTAGGTCTGGAATTATATCCAGAAGTATTAAGTGCAGATAAAGAAAATATTATAGCAGGAGAAGCCTATGCATTAAGAGCCATGTTACATTTTGATTTACTGCGATTATTTGGGCCAATTTACAGTACAAATGCTCAGGATGATGCTATTCCTTATTATACAGAATCTAAAGCTCAAATGGCAGAAATGTTAACAGCAGAGCAGGTTATATCAAAGATTTTAGCCGATTTAGAGTCAGCTGAAACATTGTTAGAGAACGACCCGGTAAGAGTTGATGGGCCTTTAAAAAGTGTTGGAGAGGATTATAGTGTTAACTTTTTTAGGTTTAGAAATTTGCGTTTAAATTATTTTGCAGTTAAAGCATTGCAGGCAAGGGTTAATTTATATGCCGGTAATAATGAAGCGGCTTTTTTAGCGGCAAATGCAGTAATCGATGAGGCGTCAGTATTTTTTCCTTGGGTTATTGATGAAGAAGTTGTTTCAGGTGGGGCTAATATTGATCGTATCTTTTCTACTGAAGTGCTTTTCGCTTTAGATAACACAGAGCTTTATAATCGTCAAAGTAGATATTTTGAGGCGAGTCTTGAGTATGATAATATTTTAGCGCCTTTAAGAGATCGTTTAGGTGAGGTTTTTGAAGGGTATAATCAAGATTATCGTTTTCCATATTCGTGGTTTATTTCTAATGAAGGATCCAAAGATTATGAAACCTTTTTCAAGTTTGCCGATATAGAAGATAAAGACAAGACGTCCAGATTTATGCAGCCCTTAATTCGTATGAGTGAAATGTACTATATCGCCGCTGAAACCGCGGAAGATGAGCAAACCGCTTTAGATTACTTAAATACGGTTAGAGAAGAGCGAGGCTTAGGAGATGGCACCCAATTAATTCCGGGAGTCGATTTGCAAAATGAGATATTCAAAGAATATAGAAAGGAATTTATAGGAGAAGGTCAGCTGTTCTTTTACTATAAAAGAAAGAATATATCTTCAATTCAAAGTGGAACAACTTCGTCGGAAATAGGTATGACGGCAGCGCAATATGTTGTGCCTTTACCATTGTCAGAAACCGATTATCGCTAATTAAAAAAACTTCAGAGTATGAAAAATATTATAAAAATAATTACAGTGTCATTATCTGTAGTGCTTACATTTCTTTCATGTGGAAATGATGAAATCATGAGTTTTGAAGGTAAAGATGTAATTTACTACAAATGGGCCGTAGAAAGTATAGATCCCCTTCTTTTAAACCCTAATTATATAGATAGTGCTTCTGTTGCTTTTGCTTACGAATTACCAGAAGTACAACAGGTGGTTTATGAAATTCCAATAAAAGTACAAGGATCAACCAGATATTTTGAAAGAGAGGTAAGTGTCTCTGTATCGAGTAGTTCTACTGCTCAAGAAGGCGTTCATTTTACATTACCAGATAAGGTGGTCATAATGGCAGATAGTATTAACGGTTATTTACCAGTGACCTTACTGAGAACAGAGGATATGAAAGAAAAAGAACTATTAGTAGTAGTTAAACTGGAGGAGAATGAAAACTTTAATAATAATTTACTTGAAACCAGAAAAACTAATAATGGCGAACGCTTTGTAAGTTACACAGAGTTTCAAATAACAGTTTCTGATATTTTAACGCAACCTCAGTACTGGCCAACGAATTATTTAGGTGATTATTCAGAGAAAAAGCTCTATCTGTGGGCCGAAGTGTTAGAAGTGCCGGTTCCAGATTGGAATTCAGAGGACCCTACATTTGATCGAACTTTTTCTGCAGCTGTATCTGTTTTTAAGCAGTATTTAACAATACAGGAATTACGTGGTACACCAGTGCTTGAAGATGATGGTAACCCTATGACTTTAGGTCCTTATGCTGCTTATTTATAACTAAAAATTAAAGAATATGTCAAATTATATAAAATTTAGAAATACTGTTTTTTTAGTGATAGTTTTAATGTTTTCGGCTTGTATGGAAGACGAAGGAAACTATGATTATACAGAGATAAATGAGGTGAGTATTGATGGTCTGCCAGATACTTACGAAGTGCTCCAACTTGATTATTTTAACATTGTACCGGAACTTAGTTTTACTTTAGATGAGAATCAACAAGGAAAATATTCTTATAAATGGGAAGCTATACAGGGGATAAATGTTATTGGCGGAGATCAGGTTTATGAGTTGTCTACCGAAAGAGATTTACTGGAGCGTGTAACATTAGCACCAGGTGAATACGAACTTTTTTATACGGTAAAGGATTTGACAACCGATTTAGAGGTTCATGAAAAATTTAAATTAAAGGTAGTCACCGGTTTTTCAGAAGGATGGTTGTTGTTAAGTGATACAAACAATGGGCCGAGGTTAGATATGATTTCAAAAGTAGCTGGAGAATTTAATCCTATTTATAATGTTTTAGAAGGATCTGGAATAGAACTATCAGGTACTGCCGATTTTGTTTATACCTATCCATATAAACCAAATTTTTACGGGATTTATGTATCAACTTCTGGAAATGGTACTGTTAAATTAGAACCGGACACCTTTGAGTGGAAATCTATTTACAATTTATCAACTGAGTTTGTTACCTCTCAACCAACAGATTTAAGAGCAGATAAAGTTATGGGGACATTATTTAATTGGGGGTATGCAAATGTTGGAGGAGATCTTTATCACTATTATAATCCGCTCGGTAAATTTTTTGGTGTAAAAGTAAATTATATAGATAATGAGCCATTTGAAGCCTCTCCTGTTTCGTGTATGGAATTAACGTATGGAGGTTATGCTATGTTCTACGACAACACCAATAAACGTTTTGTGAGAAATTCACAATTTGGTGTGTCATCGGTAATGCCAAACCCTGCTCCAGAGTATAGATTATTCGATTATACAACGGGGAAAGATTTACTGTATATGGTAAATAATACATTTGGCGGCGATTTTTATTATAGCAACATATTTGCTATCCTAAAAGACCCCGGAACTAGTAAGTCTTATGTCGCACAGTTTATAAGTTGGAGTGGTCAACAAAAGCATTACAGTGAAATTGAGGCTACAGATTTTGACAAGGCAACGACATATGCCATTAGTCCAAATTACGGGTATTTGTTCTACGCTGTAGGTACGAAGCTGTATCAATATGATATTTTCACTAAACAAACTAAACTGATGGAAGATTTAGGAAGTGAAGAAATAACATTAATAAAATTTGAACCCTTCTTAAATTGGTTTAATCCAGCTTATTCAGGTATGGATAAAAAATTAATTGTGTGTAGTTACAACCCTTCTGGAGAAGATGGTTCAAATGGAGCCATGCGATTATATTATGTGCCAGAGGTAAATAAACAGATAGAATTAGAAGAAACCTATACTGGTTTTGGAAAAATTAAAAGTATAGCTTATCGAGAACGATAAGTTTTGTTAGTCACTCTTTTAAGACAGGGTAGCTCGTTTCAGAGTTGCCCTTTTTTAATGTTTCAGGCGGTTTAAGGTTTAAGTCTATAAATGGTCTGTTCTTGTTGAAGAATCTTTAAAAAAGTCCTCGATAAATTAAAAAATATAAAATTTAACATATTCTTAATAAGGGTAACATTAAAAAAATGCGTCATACAAGTGTTAGTCGTTAAGATTAAAAGCTTAATAGATGCTGATATAGCTTTAGTTTAGTGCTGTTTAGTCTAATAAAAGCTAAGTTGTTGGAGAATAGTTTTTTAAAATTAACAAAAGATTAACAACGCCCTTGCAAATTTCTGCGTCTTTATTAATGTAGATGTTAACTAAGACGGCATTTGTTTTTCATATTTAATTTTGTTTGAGTTAGTCGTTTAAACAGATTGAAAGAAAGGTAAAGAGGGCTGTTTTAAACGGCCCTCTTTTATTAAAAGTTTCTTAAAACTAATCTTAGTTTCTATTCAAAGCTTTAGTTTTGGCTGGTTTAAAATTGTAAGGGAAATATTGATTATTAATTTCTATTAATAATATAGGATGGGTGTTATTAATAAAAATAAAACAAATATTGAACTTTTATTAAACAAATAATAATTAACCAATTATAAACGCAAAATTAAATGAAGACAGTTTTATCGTATGTTCTAATAGTGGCATCTGTTTTTTGTGTTAGTGCACAAGATTTAAGTCAGCCCTTACCAGTAGATCAAAGCATAAAAAAAGGAGTCCTGCCAAATGGTATGACTTATTACATTAAAAGTACCGATGTTGTTAAAGACGCAGCGAGTTACTATATCATTCAAAATGTAGGTTCAATTTTAGAAAAAGAAAATCAACGCGGGTTGGCTCACTTCTTAGAGCATATGGCGTTTAACGGAACCGAACATTTCCCAGGAAAAGGAATTTTAAACACATTACAAAAGCATGGAGCTGTTTTTGGAAAAGATATTAATGCTTACACATCTTTTGATGAAACGGTTTATAACCTAAGCAATATTCCAATTAAAGATGGTTTAATAGATACGTCTTTAACTGTTTTACAAGATTGGTCTAATTACTTGTTGCTTACCGATGAGGAAATTGATAATGAGCGTGGTGTAATTAAAGAAGAATGGCGTACGCGTCAAAACGGACAAATGCGTTTATTTGAGGTGTCTATGCCTATTACTTATAACCATGCCAAATATGCAGATAGAATGCCAATAGGGCTAATGTCTGTTGTAGAAGGTTTTGAGTATAATGCCTTACGCGATTTTTACCATGATTGGTATAGAACCGACTTACAGGCGATTGCGGTTATTGGAGATGTAGATGTTGCTGAAATAGAGCAAAAAATTATCGACAGGTTTTCAGAAATTCCTGCAGTAGAAAATCCTAAAGAGCGTTATACAGTAGATATACCAGATAATGAAGATATGATGTTTAGCTTTGGTATGGACCCTGAAGTATCGTCAGCGTCTATTTCATTCGGAATTCGTCATAAAAAATCTTTAGCCGATGAAACTGTTGGCGATTTAAAACAATCGTTATTAGAGAGTATGGCGATAAGTGCACTTTCTTCAAGAATTAGAGAGGTATCACAAAAGCCGGAAGCAACCTTTTTATCTGGTAGAGTAGGTTACGGTGGTTTATCAAGAACCTCTAAAGTTTTTAGTATGGGGATTTACCCAAAACCAAATCAGCAGAAGGAAGCTTTAACTGAAGTATTAACTGAAGTTGTTAGAGCTGTGAAGTTTGGTTATACACAATCTGAGATTGATCGTGCCATTACTATTTTCGATAATTCTTATCAAAATCAAATTGCTAAGAAAGACGATAGAGGTCATAAAAGCATCGAAAGTACAATCCAAAACAATTACTTGTCTAACGCTACCATGTCTGATATTGAAAAGGAATATGAGATAGCAAAGCAGTTATTCAGTAAAATCACACCAGAAGATGTTCATAACACTATAAAACGTTTATACGCAAAACATAATCGTTTTGTTAACGTAACAGGTGTTGAAGGTCAGGATAATATAACAGAAGCCGAAGTAAGACAAATTATAACTTCTGTGGAAAATGATAATGCGATTGAGCCTTATACAGAAGCTTTAGATGGTAAAACCTTAGTGTCAGATTTAAATATTGTTCCAGGGTCTATAGCTCAGGTATCTCACGAAGATGAAATTGGAGCAACAACGTTTGTTTTAAGTAATGGCGTAAAAGTACATTACAAGTTTGTCGATAAACAAAAAGATAGAGTAGCATTAAATGCTGTTAGTTATGGTGGTGAGTCTTTATTGGCTGATGAAGATTTAGCATCTGCAGGATTTGTAACAAGTTTAATGGGGATGTCTGGTTTAGGCGATTTCTCAGCAACCGATTTAAGAAAGGTGCTTGCCGGTAAAACCGCAAGTGCTAAAGTAGGACTTGGTGGTATTAGTGAAACGGTTTCTGGAAGTTCGAATACCAAAGATGTAGAAACCATGTTGCAATTGGTACACGTATATTTCGTAAAACCACGTTTTGATGAGAATGCTTATAAGGTGTTAGTTAATAATTTAGATAATTATTTAATAAGAAGAGGTAAAGATGTTGGAGAGAAAATGAAAGATAGTCTTACCTACGCGCTTTACGGTAAAAATAATCCAAAAAAGCGTATTTTTGACCAGGAATATATTGATGATGTGTCGTTCGACAAAATTAAAGCTATTTACGCTGATAGATTTGCAGATGCATCAGATTTTGAGTTCTTTATCGTAGGAGATGTTAAAGAAGAGCAGTTAAAACCTCTTTTAGAAAAATATATCGCAAGTTTACCAACACAAAATACGAAAGAATCTTACAAAGACAATTCGGTAGAATGGATTTCCGATGCGATTGATAAAGACATTTACATTGCCATGGAAGACCCAAAAGCAAGTGTAAATGTGGTTTACAAAAAGGAAATGCCTTATGTTAAGAAAAATGCGGTTTACACAAACGTATTAGGAGATATGTTACAATTACGTGTAACTGAAACGGTAAGAGAATCTGAAGGTGGGGCATACAGCCCGAGAGCAGGAGCTAGCTTTACAAGAGAGCCAAAGTCAGGAGCTTACGTGTCTTTTAGCTTCGATTGCAACCCGGATATGGCAGATCGTTTGGTAGAAATCGTGAAAGAAGAATTGCAAAAAATTGCAGATGGCACGATTAATGAAGATGATTTAAACAAAACAAGAACAAACTATCTGAAAGAAAACGAGCAGTCAAAAGACAACAATGGTTACGATATGGCTATGCTTACAAGATATTTCAGATATGATGAAAATATTAACGATCCAAAGAATTTTGTTGACATTGTTAAAAACATGACAGCAAAAGATATTCAAAAAATAGCTAAGAAAATCCTTAAGGGGAATAAATCTTACGAAATCATATTTAAACCAAAACAATAAAACTAATTCTTAACAAGTAATACACATGAAAAAAGTATTTTTATTTTTCGCTCTATTAGCAGCATTTGTTGGTCAGGCACAAATATTAGAGCCAGTAAAATGGAGCACTTCAGTAAATAAAATATCAGCTACAGAATACGAATTAGTAGCTACAGCTACTATAGATGCAGGATGGCACTTATACTCTCAAAATGTTCCGGAAGACGGGCCAATACCAACAAGTTTCGCTTTCGAAGGAAATACAAATTACCTGAAAAAAGGAAATACTGCAGAAGGTGAAGGGCACACTATTCAAGATCCTATCTTCGAAATGGAAATTACGTATTTTGAGAAGAAAGCAGATTTTAAACAACGTATTCGCGTAAAAGGTAGAACACCGTTTGAAGTTAAAGGTACTGTAGAATTCATGGTTTGTGATGATAGCAGATGTTTACCTCCTACAGAAGTAGACCTAGTATTCAACGTAAAATAATTTTTTGAAAATCTAAGATGAAGAAATTTCTATTAGTATGCGCAGCTCTAGTGTTATCTACAGCTGCGTTTGCGCAAATATTAGAACCAGTAAAATGGTCAACAGCCGTCGAAAAAGTATCAGATACAGAATACGATTTAGTAGCTACGGCAACGATAGATAAAGGTTGGCACTTATATTCGCAAGATGTACCTGCCGATGGGCCGATAGCAACATCATTTATCTACGACGATAGCGAAGGGAACTTTACTATTGTAGGTAACACCACCGAAGAAGAAGGACACACGATTCAAGATCCTGTGTTCGAAATGGAAATTAAATATTTTGAAAAGAAAGCAACCTTTAAACAACGTATACAAACCGAAGGGGAAGTGAATTCTGTTTTGGCGTTTGTTGAGTTTATGGTTTGCGATGATACAAGATGTTTACCACCTACAGAAGTAGAACTTACTTTTAATATTCAGAGTTCAGCTGCTGTAAGTCCTGTTGAAACTGAAGCAACTCACGAATCAGTAGCTCCTGAAAAAGGCGTAGATACGGAGAAATCGGAGTCAAAAAAAGGATTACTTTCTATTTTTATTCTTGCCTTCTTATCAGGGTTCGCGGCGTTATTAACGCCTTGTGTATTCCCAATGATTCCTATGACGGTAAGTTTCTTTACCAAGCAAAGTAAAAATAAAGCGGTAGGGATTAAGAATGCCATTATTTATGGTATTTGTATTATTGTTATTTATGTACTATTAGGTACAGCAGTAACTGGTATTTTTGGTGCAGATGCATTGAATGCCTTAGCTGCAAACCCTTGGTTTAACATTATATTCTTCGTATTATTAGTGGTATTCGCTGTGTCGTTCTTAGGTGCTTTCGAAATCATGTTACCTAACTCTTGGGCTAACAAAGTAGATTCTCAGGCAGACCGTGGTGGTTTAGTTGGGATCTTCTTTATGGCATTAGCATTGGCGATTGTATCATTTTCTTGTACAGGACCAATTGTTGGAACGTTATTAGTTGAAGCAGCTTCAAAAGGAGGTATTGCACCAATCGTTGGAATGTTAGGCTTCTCGTTAGCTATTGCTTTACCGTTTGCTTTATTTGCAGCCTTCCCAGGATGGTTGAATTCTTTACCAAAATCTGGTGGATGGTTAAATACAGTAAAAGTAGTTTTAGGATTCTTAGAATTAGCTTTAGCGTTTAAATTCTTATCTAACGCCGATTATATTATGCAATGGCATATTTTAGAGCGTGAAGTATTCATCGCAATCTGGATTGCTGTTTTCGGAGCTTTAGCATTTTACTTGTTCGGAAAAATTCAGTTGCCACACGATTCACCGTTATCACATATTTCGGTTGGGCGTTTAGGTTTAGGTCTTATTACTTTAACCTTTACAATCTATATGATTCCTGGACTTTGGGGTGCACCTTTAAATTTAATCAGCGCATTCCCACCACCACCAAACTATAGCGAATCGCCATATGGTGTAGGTTACAAAAATGCAGGTGGCGGTGTAGCTTCAGCAGATAGTCATGAAGCCCTTCCGGAAGGGGCACACTTAATGGCGCCTCATAATATTATGGCATTTCACGATTACGATACAGGGTTAGCGTATGCTAAAAAAGTTGGTAAACCGGTAATGATTGATTTTACAGGATACACCTGTGTAAACTGTAGAAAAATGGAAAACAATGTTTGGGTAAAACCAGAAATCTTAGATATTTTAAAGAACGATGTCGTTTTAATATCACTTTACGTAGACGATAAAAAGGAACTTCCTGAAAAATTAAAAGTGGAATACGCTTCAAGACCAGGAAAGTTTATGAAAGACTATGGTGATAGATGGAGTGATTTACAAGCAAGCAGATATAAGGCAAATTCTCAACCGTTCTATGTTATCATGGATCATGAAGAAAAAACCTTAATCGACCCTGTTGGATATACTCCTGATGTAACTGAGTATAAAGCTTGGTTAAACGAAGGAATTTCAAAATTTGGTAACTAGATAATCAAAAACACCAAGCATGAAAAAAGTAATCTATATCTTAACTTTTGCTTTGGCTCTGGTAGCTTGTAAAAAGGAACCGAAAGATTATGTAACGCTTTCAGGAACAATAACGAATCCAAATTCCGATTCGTTATGTGTTGCCCAGCGAAGCATTATTAAAACGATTAAAGTTAATGCCGATGGAACCTTTTCAGATACTTTAAAAGTTGAAAATGGCAGCTATTTGCTGTACGATGGTAAGGAGCGTGCTATTGTTTATTTACAAAACGGATACGACTTAAACATTAAAGTCAATACCAAATCGTTTGATGAGACAATAGCTTATGAAGGAGAAGGAGCAGAAGCAAATAATTTCTTAGCTAAAAAAGGATTGTTAAAAGAAGAATTAATCGATTATAATGAACTTTTTAGTTTAGACAAAACTGCTTTTAATGCAAAACTTGAAGCCAACGATAAAGCCTTTAAAGATTTATTGAAAACGGTTGAACATCTAGATTCTACCTTTGTTAACGGTCAGGAAACAGAGATTGATAGAATTAAACAAGACCTAAACTGTATGTATCAGGAAAATCTGGCGGTGTCATCTTTAAAAGGGCAAGAGTCTCCAAAATTTGTAGATTACGAAAACTATGCCGGCGGAAACATGTCTCTTGATGATTTAAAGGGGGAATATGTTTATATCGACCTTTGGGCAACCTGGTGCGGACCATGTAAACAGGAAATACCTTATTTAAAAGCTGTTGAAGAAGAATACCATAACAAGAATATTGCTTTTGTTAGTATTTCTCTGGATAGAAATAGTGCTTACGACACCTGGAAACGTATGGTTAAAGAAAAGGAACTTTCCGGAATTCAGTTATTCGCTAAAGAGGATAACGATTTTGCCAAAGCTTATGTGGTATCTGGTATTCCTCGTTTTATTCTTATCGATCCTGCCGGAAATGTGGTTGATGCCGATGCACCAAGACCATCAAGCAGTAAATTAATTGACTTATTTAAAACTTTAGATATATAAGTGAAAGCCTTCTTTAAGGAGGCTTCTCTTATAAAATTTTTACGCATGAATGCACTAAAAAGATTTTTTAAATCACAACCTAATACCGAAACAGAATTAGAGAAATATTTCGAACAATTTCGAAATAATGTTGTTGGGGTAGATCAGTACTTTGTTTCTCCTTACGGTAAGAAAAAAATCATTTACGCCGACTGGACTGCCAGCGGACGACTATACAGGCCTATTGAAGAAAAGGTGTTAAATGAAATGGGACCTTATGTGGCTAACACCCATACAGAGACTTCCATTACAGGTAGTGTGATGACACACGCTTATCACGATGCCAGAGAAATAATAAAAAAACACGTTAACGCATCGAAAGATGATGTGTTAATTACTGAAGGTTCTGGTATGACCGGAGCTATTAATAAGTTTCAGCGTATTTTAGGAATTAAAGTAAACGAGAACTTAAAAGATCATACTACCATTCCTGATGAAAAGCGACCAATCATTTTTGTGTCGCATATGGAGCACCATTCAAACCAAACCTCATGGTTAGAAACTATCGCAAATGTGGTTGTTATTCCAGCTGATGAAAACGGTTTACCGTGTTTAAACTCGTTAGAAAAATTAGTTCAGGAATATAGTGAAACACCTATTAAAATTGCAGCTATTACAGGTTGTTCTAACGTAACAGGTATCAGAACACCGTACCATAAAGTGGCTAAAATCATGCACCAAAATAACGGATTGTGTTTTGTTGATTTTGCGTGTTCAGCACCATATGTAGATATTAATATGCATCCAGAAGATGAGGAAGAATATTTAGATGCTATTACCTTCTCTCCACATAAATTCTTAGGAGGACCTGGTACCTCTGGGGTGTTAATTTTCAATAAAAAATTATATAAAAATTTAGTACCTGATAACCCGGGAGGTGGAACGGTAAGTTATACAAATCCTTGGGGAGATCACGATTATGTAGATGATATTGAAACTCGTGAAGATGGAGGTACGCCTGGTTTCTTGCAAGCCATTAGGATAGCATTATCTATTCAGTTGAAAGAAAAAATGGGTGTGAAAAACATCTTAGATCGTGAGCATGAATTGAACGATATTATCTTTAAAAGATTATCAGCCATTAAAAATCTAACTATTTTGGCACCAAATCACACCGACCGTTTAGGGGTGATTTCATTCTATATCGAGCATGCACACTACAATTTAGTAGTGAAATTATTGAACGATCGTTTTGGTGTGCAAACCAGAGGGGGGTGTTCTTGTGCAGGAACCTATGGTCACTATTTATTAAATGTAGACCAGCCAACATCTAAATCTATTGAGAAGAAAATTCTTGAAGGTTGTATGATTGAGCGTCCGGGATGGGTGCGTATGTCGGTTCATCCAACAATGACAAACGCCGAGGTAGAATTCATTTGTGATGCTATTGAAGAAGTAGCAAAAAACTTTGCAACCTGGGAAAACGATTATACATACAACGCTGCTAAAAACGAATTCGTACATAACGGAAACAAAGAAGTTGAAGCAGAGATTACACAAGGTTGGTTTTAATTAAATTATCAAATTAGAAAAGATATTATGTCAGATACAATAGAAAGAGTAAAGTGCTTAATTATAGGATCGGGGCCAGCAGGTTACACTGCGGCAATCTATGCAGCACGTGCTAATATGAGTCCGGTATTGTACCAGGGAACACAACCAGGCGGTCAGTTAACAACCACGAACGAAGTGGAGAACTTCCCAGGGTATCCACAAGGAATCACAGGACCAGAGATGATGATGGAATTACAGGCACAGGCGCAACGTTTTGAAGCCGATATTCGTGACGGCTGGGTAACAAAAGTTGATTTCTCAGGAGATGTTCATAAAGTATGGATAAACGATGAAAAGGAAATTCACTGTGATACGGTTATTATTTCAACAGGAGCTTCAGCAAAATATTTAGGATTAGAATCTGAACAAAAATATTTGAAGTTAGGTGGAGGTGTATCGGCATGTGCGGTATGTGACGGCTTCTTCTACAGAAACCAGGAAGTGGTAATTGTAGGTGCTGGAGATTCGGCTTGTGAAGAAGCACACTACTTATCTAAACTTTGTAAAAAAGTAACCATGTTGGTAAGACGTGATGAGTTTAGAGCGTCTAAAATCATGGCAGAACGTGTGGCTAATACCGAAAATATCGAGATTTTATTCAATACAGAAACCGATGAAGTTATTGGCGACGGTCAGGTAGTAACTGCAGTTCGAGTTTATAACAATAAGACGAACGAGAAACAAGAGATTCCAGCAACAGGATTCTTCGTGGCTATTGGACATAAACCAAACACCGATATCTTTAAAGGTTATGTAGACTTAGACGAAACAGGCTATGTGATTAATACACCAGGAACGGCAAAAACCAATGTGCCAGGTGTGTTTGTAAGTGGCGATGCTGCCGATCATGTATACCGTCAGGCGATTACAGCAGCCGGAACGGGTTGTATGGCAGCCTTAGATGCAGAACGTTATTTAGCTGCTAAAGAGGCTTAATTAGGTCTAAAAAAGTTATTTTTACTCGATAGTCAAGAGTAATGGTTATAAAGCCAATTATTGATATTGAGGTAATTTTTAATAAATAAAGAGCAACCTCGTGATAAAACCACGGGGTTGTTTTGTAAATATATCATTCTAAATTAAATCCATGAGGAACCTATTTCTTGTTTTAATGTTGGTTTGTGTTGTATCGTGTAATACAAAACCTAGTGAAGAGAATCAATTATTAGTCGAAGGTATTTCATCCGAACTTGCAACCTACAGAAAAAAGCAGGTTTCCGATATTGTTTATAATCTTACTTTTAATATTCCTTTAGAACGTGAGAAAGCCATTGCTTCGAACCTTAATTTGAGTCTTCAGGTTAACGATTTAGAACATCCTTTGTATTTAGATTTTAATGAAGACAAATCGCATTTAAAATCGGTTGCTGTTAATGGAGAAAATATTAAAATCAATCATCAAAGAGAGCATTTAATTATTCCGCAGGATTATTTAAAGAAAGGACATAATCAAGTGTCTGTTGCTTTTGATGCAGGTGAAGTGTCACTAAATCGTAACGACGATTATTTATACACGCTTTTGGTTCCAGATCGTGCGAGTACCTTGTTTCCATGTTTCGATCAACCGGATTTAAAAGCAAATTACAAATTAGAAATTACGGCACCTTCAACCTGGAAGGTGTTATGTGGTGGCCCGTTAGAGTTTGAAGAAACGGTTAATAATTATACCAAACACGTTTACGGGTTGACCGATAAAATGAGCACTTATTTATTTTCATTTGTAGCAGGGGGGTTTAATGAAACATCTCAAAAACCAGCGGACATGGAAATGACTTTACTCTATCGTGAAAACGATTCGGCTAAAATAGCAGCCAGTGTAGATGCCATTTTTGAACATCATCAAAAAGCAGTGGACTTTTTAGAAGAATATACGCAATACCCGTTTCCGTTTCAAAAGATGGATTACGCAACGATTCCCGGATTTCAGTATGGAGGTATGGAGCATGTCGGGGCTATTCAGTATAAAGAATCATCGTTATTTTTAGATGGAACAACCACTCAAGAGCGTTTATTAAATCGCGCCCGACTAATTGCTCATGAAACAGCACATATGTGGTTTGGCGATTTGGTAACCATGAAATGGTTCGACGATGTATGGTTAAAAGAAGTGTTTGCTAATTTCATGGCCGATAAAACTGTTAATGGGTCTTTCCCAAATATCAACCACGACTTAAAGTTTTTAACCTCGCATTATCCAAGAGCCTATAGCGAAGACCGCACGCAAGGCGCGACACCTATTCGTCAAAACCTTAGGAATTTAAAAAACGCAGGAACCCTTTACGGAAATATCATCTACCATAAAGCTCCGATTATGATGCGACAATTGGAAGTAATCATGGGAGAGGAGCCGTTCCGAAAAGGTATGCGTAATTATATAAAAACATACGCTAATGGCAACGCTACTTGGAATGATTTGGTGGAATTATTGGATAATGAAACACCTATAGATTTAAAACAGTGGAGTGAAGTTTGGGTCAATAAATCGGGAAGACCTGTGATTTCAGATAGTATTGTTTATGATGCCAACGGTAAAATAGAGCGTTTCGAAGTCATGCAGCATGCTGAAGATGGAACAGAAAACATTTGGACACAAGCTTTCAATATCGGTTTGGTGTATAAAGACTCTGTACATTTAAAGACTGTTAATTTAGATGCAAAGCAAATTTCTTTAACGACTTTGGTAGGAATGCCAAAGCCTGAAGCTGTAGTTTATAATTATAACGGTTTAGGGTACGGTGTTTTTCCAACAGATTTTTCAAACCATCATATTTACAATATTAAAGATGACGTGGCTCGTGGTTTTGCATATATCAATTTATATGAGAATATGTTAAGCGGTAATGTGGCTGCTATGTCGGCGTTCAATGAGATGTTAGATGGGCTTAAAGTTGAAAAGGAAGATTTAATTATAAATTTAATTTCAGGAGAAATCAAAAGTATTTTCTGGAAGTATTTTACTGCCGATGAGCGCGATTTAATGCTTGAGTCTTTAGAAAGCTTTTTGCAAGAACGTTTAAAAGAAAACCTAGATCCAAGTATTAAGAAAACGGTTTTCAATTTGTATAAGAGTGTTGCATATTCTGAAACCGGAAAAGACTTCTTATATCAGGTCTGGAATAGATCTATTCAGTTGGATAATGTATATTTAAACGAGAATGATTACACGGGTATCGCTTCGGCTTTGGCTATTTTTAAGCATGAGCAAGCTGATGACATTTTGAAAACAGCGCATAAGCAAATTACAAATGCCGATAGAAAAAAGAATTTCGAATTCATACTTCCTGCATTATCTAATGATGAAAACGTAAGAGATGCCTTTATGAAATCTTTGGCAAAACCGGAAAATCGAGAAAAAGAATCTTGGGTATTAGATGCATTAGATTGTATTCATCATCCGTTGCGTCAGCAATCCGGACAAAAGCATTTAAGGTTATGTTTGGATCTATTGGAAGAAATTCAGTTAACAGGAGATATTTTCTTTCCAAAAGCATGGTTAAGTGGAACTATTGGAGAATACACCTCGCCGGAAGCTTACAAGGTTTTACAAGAATTTTTAGCTGAAAACCCGAATTATAGTCCGGTTCTTAAAAATAAGTTATTGCAGGCTACCGATCCATTATATCGTGTTCAAAACCTATGGAAAAACTAAGGAGGTATGATTAAAAACTGGCTAAAAAATATTGGGCCTGGACCCTTGGTGGCGGCTGCTTTCATAGGTCCCGGTACGGTAACCATGTGTACTTTAGCAGGTGTTCAATTCGGGTATGCCCTTTTATGGGCCATGTCTTTATCGGTAATTGCGACAATTGTACTTCAGGAAATGTCATCCAGATTGGGGATTATTACTCAAAAAGGATTGGCACAAACCATACGAGCAGAAATCAAATCGCCAGTCATAAAAGGTCTAGCTGTATTTTTAATATTATCGGCTATCGTGGTTGGTAATACTGCTTATGAAGCTGGGAATATTAGTGGAGGAGTCTTAGGCCTTGAAGCCGTTTTTGGGAAACAAACCATCGATGTGGGATTGTTTTCTTTTAATATATTCAGTGTGCTTATCGGGTTATTAGCTTTTATATTGCTGTATATCGGAAACTACAAAGTCATTGAACGCGTGTTGGTAGCTTTGGTTATTTTAATGAGTTTAGCGTTTTTTATTACGGCTATTTTAACCAAACCTAATTTTTTGGAGGTTTTAAAAGGTGCTTTTGTACCGACGTATCCGCAGGAAAGTATTTTTACGATTATAGGATTAATAGGAACCACGGTGGTGCCTTATAATCTGTTTTTACATGCCTCATTGGTTAAAGAGAAATGGCATGATAAAAGCGATTTAAAATATGCAAGAAAAGATACTGTAGTGGCTGTAATTTTAGGAGGACTGGTGTCTATGAGTGTGATTGTGTCGTCAGCAGCGATTCAAACACAAGATATTAATAACGCAGCCGATTTAGCAAAAGGTTTAGAGCCTTTATTTGGAGCATTTTCAAAATACTTTTTAGCTATGGGGCTTTTTGCTGCAGGAATAACCAGTGCTATTACAGCACCTTTGGCGGCTGCTTATGTGGCCTGCGGGTGTTTAGGGTGGACAAGTCATTTGAAATCAACCCGATTTAGGAGTATCTGGATGTTTATTTTAGTTTTCGGTATTGTTTCATCTTCATTAGGTATTAAATCTATTGAAATTATAAAATTTGCTCAGGTGGCAAATGGTATTCTTTTACCTGTAGTTGCAGGGTTTTTAATCTGGGTAATGAACAGAACTTCGGTGTTAGGGGCTTATAAAAACAATTCAAGACAAAACATTTTAGGGTTGGCTATTTTGGCGATTACTGTTTTTTTAGGGTTGAAAAGTATTTTAAAAGTGTTTGAAGTTTTTTAAAAAGGGATGTTTAACACTTGTAGCGTTAAAAAATCGTAAAAATCTATCCTGTATCTGATATTAAATTTGTTACTTTAGCCTTCGAATTTTTAAACTAATAAAAAATAATATAATGAAATTAATTAAATGTTTAGGCGTTGCGGCAGCTGGTTTAGCAATGGTTTCTTGTAATCAAAATGGTGGAGTACCTAATAAAGCGTTAAAGACAGAAGTGGATTCTGTAAGTTACGCGATAGGTATGGATGTAGCCCGTAACATTAATTCTAATGCTTCAGAAATTGATAGAGAAATTTTTATGCAAGGGTTTATGAATGTATCTGATTCTTCAGATGTACTAATATCAGAAGACCAAGTGCAAATGGTTTTAAGTCAATATTTCCAAAAGAAGCAGGCCGATGCCAGAAAGAAGCAAGAAGAGGAAATGAAAAAGCAAGCTGAGGAGAAATTCGCTGAAAACAAAACTGAAGGTGAAAAATTCTTAGAAGAAAATAAAGCTAAAGATGGTGTAAAAGTAACCGATAGCGGTTTACAATACGAAGTTTTAGAAGAAGGAACTGGTGAAAAACCAACGCCAACATCAAGAGTAAAAGTTCACTACCACGGTACCTTAATCGACGGAACCGTTTTCGATAGTTCTGTAGATAGAGGAGAGCCTACTCAGTTTGGAGTTGGTCAGGTAATTCCTGGATGGACAGAAGGTTTACAGTTAATGTCTGTAGGTTCTAAATACAAATTCTATATCCCACAAGATTTAGCTTATGGTTTCAGACAACAAGGACCAAAAATCAAACCTTTCTCTACATTAATTTTCGAAGTAGAATTAATAGAGATTGTTAAGTAATTTAAAAGTGATCAATCACGATATTAAAAAGCAGAAAATTTAATTTTCTGCTTTTTTCGTTTATAGAAGTTTATTTGTTAGTAAATAGTACAATTAACAAATCAAGGTTGTAAATTTGCAGCAAGAAAATGAAGAGTAGTTATGAGTCATAAAGCCGGTTTTGTAAATATTATAGGAAATCCTAATGTGGGCAAGTCTACATTAATGAATGCGTTTGTAGGTGAAAAATTATCGATTATCACCTCGAAAGCCCAAACCACACGTCACAGAATTTTAGGAATTGTTAATGGTGATGATTTTCAGGTGGTATTATCAGATACGCCGGGTATTATTAAACCAGCTTATGAGTTACAGGAATCCATGATGGATTTCGTGAAATCTGCTTTCGAAGACGCCGATGTGCTATTGTATATGGTTGAAATCGGGGAGAAGGAATTAAAAGATGAAGCTTTCTTTAATAAAATTACCAATTCTAAAACCCCGGTATTATTACTTTTAAATAAAATTGATACTTCTAATCAGGAGCAGTTGGAAGAACAAGTACAGCTTTGGGCTGAAAAAGTACCCAATGCCGAAATTTTCCCAATTTCAGCATTAGAAGGATTCAATGTTCAGGAAGTGTTCAACCGTATTATTGAATTATTACCGGAATCTCCAGCATTTTATCCTAAAGACCAGCTAACTGACAAGCCTGAGCGCTTCTTTATTAACGAAACCATTCGCGAAAAGATTCTTCTGCATTATAAAAAGGAAATTCCTTATGCTGTAGAAATCGAAACTGAAGAGTTTTTAGAAGAAGACGATATTATTCGTGTACGTGCCGTAATCATGGTAGAGCGCGATACCCAAAAAGGAATCATTATCGGGCATAAAGGAAGTGCTTTAAAACGTGTTGGAGTAGAAGCCAGAAAGGATCTGGAAGCCTTCTTCGGAAAACAAATTCACTTAGAAACTTATGTGAAGGTGAATAAAAACTGGCGTAGTAATCAAAATCAGTTAAGACGTTTCGGGTACAATCAAAAATAGTTTTGGTTTAGGGTATTATCCATAAAATTTTTAAGCGCAATCATATCATCTTTGCTTGCCATTTTTCCAAAGGTTCCTGCAATATAAAGTCCCACCCAGATTGTCAGAATAATTGCTATGCCACTTAATTGGGGGAAAATGCTTGTTTTTATTACCCAATTACTGTAGGCCCAGATGCCTAAAGCGATAAAAGCACCGGCCAAAAAGAAATGAACAAACATAAAAAAGGTCCAAACAGTAGGATTAGGTCCAAACAAGCCTTTAATTTCAGAGGTTTTTTCGGTTAATTCATGGATTTCCAAATGCAGTTGCGGCGACCAAAAATGCTGTTTGTGTTTGGGGTATTTTATAAATACATGATGGTCTATGTTTGAAATTATAAACTCAGATTGCTTGGTTTTGACCACCTGAAATAATTTTAGTAGCACCTGATGGTTTTCAGGCATTTCAAATTTAAATCTGGGCCGTAAAATAATGTCGTTGGCAGAAGACATGGTTTGTCTGTTTTTATTCGTATAAATTAGCGATATTTACTTAAAATGAAAACATTTTTAATCTTTTCTAAAAAAGAAGATTAGCTAATGTATATTTCCTATTTTTGCAAAAAATTTAAATAGTAATCAAGTCAGTTGTGAAACTGCGTTATCATAAGAGAATATGAGCAATATTGTAGCTATAGTAGGTCGTCCGAATGTTGGTAAATCAACGTTTTTTAATCGCTTAATTCAACGTAGAGAAGCTATTGTTGATGCCGTAAGTGGTGTGACAAGAGATAGACATTACGGAAAAACCGACTGGAACGGCAAAGAGTTTTCTCTTATTGATACTGGTGGATATGTTGTTGGTAGTGATGATATTTTTGAAGCTGAAATTGATAAACAGGTAGAATTAGCTATCGATGAAGCCGATGCGATTATCTTTATGGTAGATGTAGAGTCGGGGGTAACCGGTATGGATGAAGATGTAGCTAATATTCTTCGCCGAGTTAAAAAACCTGTGTTTTTAGTAGTTAATAAAGTAGATAATGCTAAACGCGCTGAAGATGCTGTTGAGTTTTATGCTTTAGGCTTGGGAGATTATTATACGGTTGCCGGTATTAACGGTAGTGGAACCGGTGATTTATTAGATGCTGTTGTTGCAGCTCTACCAGAAAAAGAAGAAGTTGTTGAGAGCGAATTGCCACGTTTTGCAGTTGTAGGTCGACCAAATGCAGGGAAATCATCATTCATCAATGCTTTAATAGGTGAAGATCGTTATATCGTTACCGATATTGCAGGAACAACGCGCGATTCTATTGATACAAAATATAACCGATTCGGATTTGAATTTAACTTAGTCGATACGGCAGGAATCCGTCGTAAGTCTAAGGTAAAGGAAGATTTAGAATTTTATTCCGTAATGCGAAGTGTACGTGCTATAGAACATGCCGATGTTTGTTTGGTAGTGTTAGATGCCACTCGTGGGTTTGACGGGCAAGTACAAAACATTTTCTGGTTAGCCGAACGCAACCGCAAGGGAATTGTGATTTTAGTGAATAAGTGGGATTTGGTAGAAAAGGATCACAAGTCGACTAAAGAATACGAGAAGGCCATTAGAAAACAAATTGAGCCTTTTACCGATGTGCCCATTGTATTCATTTCAGCAATGACCAAACAGCGTATCTATAAAGCGATTGAAACCGCTGTTGAGGTTTACCAAAACAGAAGTAAAAAGATTAAAACCAGTACGCTTAACGAAATATTTTTGCCGCTTATTGAAAATTATCCGCCACCGGCATATAAGGGTAAATTCGTTAAGATTAAATACGTTATGCAGTTACCAACGCCGCAACCACAGTTTGCATTTTTCTGTAATCTGCCACAATATGTTAAAGACCCTTACAAGCGTTTCTTAGAAAACAAACTTCGCGAACACTTCGATTTTTCAGGGGTTCCGGTAAGCGTGTATATGCGTAAGAAGTAATAGATGAATAACATAAAAAAAGCGCTGAATTAAGATTCAGCGCTTTTTTTATGTTATTTTACCAGCTTCCGCCAGCGCCTCCTCCAGAGAAGCCTCCGCCGCCAAAGCTACCACCGAAGCCTCCGCCTCCTGAAAATCCACCACCAGAGCTGCCTCCGCCAAATCCGCCACGTCCCATATTGCTTAGAATAATGGCGTCCCAGATATCGAAACCGCCGTGTCTGTTGCCCCCACGTCCATTTCGTCCACCACCACGTTTGTTTTTAGAAAGCGCAATAATGACAAAAATAACGATGATTATAATGAAAAAGAACTTTGAGGAACTGTCCTTTTTTGATGTAGATTGTCGCGTACCTTGGTAAGCTCCGGTAAGCACTTCAAAAATAGCGTCGGTACCTTTATTTAATCCTTGGTAATAATCGCCTAATTTGAATTCAGGAATAATAACGTTTCTAACTATTTCGCCAACAATACCAGCCGTAAGTCTGTCTTCAACACCGTAGCCAGGAGAAATCCATATTTTACGGTCGTCCCGGGCTAATAAAATAAATACACCATTATCTTCCTTGGCTTGACCAATACCCCATTTATGAGCCCAACGTGGTGTTAATAAACCAATATTTTCACCATTTGTAGAAGCAATAATAGCGACTACAATTTGGGTTGAAGTAGTATCAGAGTATTTAATAAGCTTACGCTCTAAGTTCGATTTTTCGCTGTTAGAAAGTAAATTAACATAATCGTAAACACTTGTTTGCTCTTTAGGTGTTTTGGGTATATCGAATTGGGCAAAACCAATACCAAACACAAAAAGGGTCAATACCAGTGTTAGGAAAGACGTTTTCAATTGGTTTAAAGATGATAAAAATTGCATGTTATTTAGCCTTTTGAAATGTCGTTCGACAGTTCGTTTACGTCGTCATGTTGCCATGGGAAATGTGTTTCTAATTCTTTCCCTGCTTTTAAAATACCGTCAACCAAACCTTGTTTAAAGTTTCCAGTTTTAAAATGTGTTTGAATAATATCCTTGGTGCTATTCCAAAAATCTTTAGGGACCACTTCGTTAATACCTTTATCACCACAAATCACAAACGCTTTATCTTCAACAGCAACATAAATTAAAACGCCGTTTTGTTCTTTGGTGTTATCCATTTTTAAAAAATGAAAGACTTCTAAAGCGCGTTTATAAGTATCGCCTTTTGATGTCTTTTCGAGGTGTACACGAATTTCACCAGAGGTTTTTAGTTCGGCTTTGCGTATGGCATCTACGACTTCCTGTTCTTCGCTTGCAGTAAGGAAATCTTCTACTTTAGACATGACGTTTTTAATTAAAATCGAATTCTACATCTACAGGTTGTTCTGCACCAACTTCAGCATCAAAATACGGTTTGCTATCGAAGTTCAATATACCTGCTAATAACGAATTCGGGAAGGTTTTGATATGCACATTATACGGTTTAATAGCTTCGTTATAACGTGTTCTTGCGGTTTGAATCGTGTTTTCAGTGCTTGTTAATTCGTCCTGAAGCTTTAAGAAATTCTGATTGGCTTTCAGTTCCGGGTAACGCTCTACGGTTACTAATAAACTTTTTAACGCACCACTTAAGCCACCTTGCACCTGATTGTATTGAGCTAATTGCTCAGGAGTGATGTTATTCGGGTCAATACTTATAGATGTCGCTTTTGCACGGGCTTCAATAACATCAGTAAGGGTTTTGCGTTCAAAATCGGCAGCACCTTTAACGGTGTTCACTAAGTTTCCAATGAGGTCATTTCGGCGTTGGTAAGAGGTTTGTACATTACCCCAGGCTTCGCCAACATTTTCTTCAAGACCAACAGCCTTATTATTGAAATTCATTCCGTAGAAGAAGGCTATTGCTCCAAAAGCAATTATGACAATTACGGCAATTGCTCCGCATCCAAGACCTGCAAATACTCCTTTTTTCATAATTATATTAGTTTTAGGTGTTTTTAATTAACGATTGTTAGACGCAACTTTTAAAAGAATGTTACTTTATTTAAGGAAAAGAATTATTAAAGATGCTCTTTAATCTTTAAAAGTTGATTTTTAACATCCTCTAGTTTGCTTATAATTTCAAAATTTGAAAGGGTATCCTTTTTGCCTTCTTTTAAATGTGTTTTAGCACCTTCAAGTGTAAACCCACGTTCTTTTACCAAATGGTAAATGAACTTTAAGTTCTTTATGTCTTCGGGCGTGAACTTTCGATTGCCTTTAGCATTTTTCTTAGGCTTTAGCGCATCAAATTCCTTTTCCCAAAAGCGAATTAACGAGGTGTTTACATTAAATGCTTTAGCAACTTCGCCAATACTGTAATAACGTTTTTCGGGTAGTTCTATATGCATTAGTCTAATGATTGGTTTTCTAATGAGGCGTGTTCTAGTAATTCGTTAAACTCTTCGGCAGTTAAACTTCCGTAATAGAAATTAATAGGGTTTATACGTTGTCCGTCTTTAAATATTTCATAGTGACAGTGCGGTGCTTGCGAGCGCCCGGTGCTTCCAACAAAACCAATAAGGTCACCACGTTTCACTTTTTGATTTCTCTTTACATTGTATTTGTACAAATGGGCATACAAGCTAACATAACCATAGCCGTGGTCTATTCTTATGTGATTTCCGTATCCACTGGAACGGTTATCGGCGCGCGTCACGACACCATCGCCAGTGGCATAAATTGGAGTGCCTCGTGGCGCAGTGAAATCCATGCCCCAATGCATTTTTCTGACCTTGGTAAACGGGTCTGAACGCATACCAAAACCAGAAGCCATACGAGTTAAGTCTTTATTACTTACGGGTTGAATCGCCGGAATAGCCGCTAGTAATTTTTCTTTTTCTTCAGCAAGTTTAGTAATTTCATCAAGGGATTTCGACTGCACAACAATCTGTTTTTGTAAGATGTCTAAACGCTTGTTACTTTCTATAATCAGTTTAGAATTATCGAAACCTTCTAAGTTTTTATAGCGGTTAATCCCTCCAAATCCAGCTTTGCGTTGTTCTTCAGGAATGGGGTTAGCTTCAAAATATACACGATAAATGTTGTTGTCACGCTCAGCGATATCTGATAAAACGGCTTCGGCTTCGGCCATTTTTTTGTTTAATAATTCAAATTGTAATTGGGAATTTTGCAATTCACGCTTTAAAGCACGCTCTTTAGGCGATTGAATATACTGACTCGCGATAAAAACAAAAAGAAAACCAAAAAGAGCAGAGCCTAATAAAAACACAAAAGCGTACTTAAAAGTCGTCCTTTTTTTGCGTTCTATTTTCTTATAAGATAACGATTCTGAATCGTAATAATATTTTACCTTACTCATTTCTTAATTTATTCTATTTTTGCACTTTATATTAAAAGCAATTCAAATTTGTTTTTTCTTAAAGCAAACGACTAAACATTTGAAATATTATTAGAAGTAAAAGCCAATAATAGCAAATGTAAAGTAGATTTTATAAGTTTGATTTTAACAAGGAAGTAAAGATAAAAATTTGTTTTGTAATTAATGTAATTTAATAAACATAGTAACCATTTTATATAAATGAAGTCACAAGATATTCGAGCTAAGTTTTTAAGTTTTTTTGAAGATAAAAAGCACACAATTGTACCATCGGCACCTATGGTGTTAAAAGACGATCCAACCCTAATGTTTATTAATGCGGGTATGGCGCCTTTTAAAGAGTATTTTTTAGGAAATGCTGTGCCTAAGAGTAATCGTTTAGTCGATTCTCAAAAATGTTTACGTGTTTCAGGGAAACATAACGATTTAGAGGAAGTAGGGTACGATACCTATCACCATACGTTGTTTGAGATGTTAGGAAACTGGAGTTTTGGTGATTACTTTAAGGAAGAAGCTATCGCTTGGTCTTGGGAGTTACTAACTGAAGTATTCGGTATAGATAAAGATATTTTATACGTAACCGTTTTTGAAGGTGATAAGGAAGATGGCCTTGGTATGGATACCGAAGCCTACGATTTATGGAAACAGTTTGTTCCTGAAGATCGTATTCTTATGGGGAATAAGAAGGACAACTTCTGGGAAATGGGAGATCAGGGGCCATGTGGGCCATGTAGTGAGATTCACGTCGATATTCGTTCGGCCGAAGAAAAGGCAAAGATAGCTGGTAAAGACTTAGTAAATATGGATCACCCTCAGGTGGTTGAAATCTGGAATCTGGTATTCATGCAATATAACCGTAAAGCGAATGGAAGTTTAGAAAGTCTTCCGGATAAGCATATCGATACCGGTATGGGATTTGAGCGTTTATGTATGGTGCTTCAAGGTAAACAATCTAACTACGATACTGATGTGTTTACGCCAATTATTAGAGAGATTGAAGCGATTACACACAAAGAATATGGTAAAGACGAGAAAACCGATATCGCTATTCGCGTAATTTCAGATCACGTTCGTGCTGTTGCCTTTGCCATTGCCGATGGACAGTTACCAAGTAATACAGGAGCAGGTTATGTTATCCGTAGAATTTTACGTCGTGCGGTACGTTACGGATTCACGTTCTTAGATAAAAAGGAACCATTTATTTACCGTTTGGTAGAAGTGTTATCTCAAAAAATGGGGCATGCTTTTCCTGAGATTAAAACGCAAAAACAAATTGTTGAAAACGTTATTAAGGAGGAAGAAAATTCATTTTTAAGAACTTTAGAACAAGGGTTGGTGTTGTTAAATCGTATTGTTGATGAAACCAAAGGCGATACTGTTTCAGGTGAAAAAGCCTTTGAATTATACGATACTTATGGTTTTCCAATCGATTTAACGGCGCTTATTTTAAATGAAAAAGGTTTAAAGTTAGACGAAGCTGGGTTTAAAGCACAGCTTGAAAAACAAAAGAACCGTTCGCGTGCGGCAAGTGAAATGAGCACAGACGACTGGACTATTTTGCATGATGATGCTGTTGAAGAATTTGTGGGGTATGATACCTTAACGGCCAATGTAAAAATTACACGATATAGAAAAGTAGTCTCAAAAAAGGATGGTGAAATGTACCAGTTGGTGTTCAATTTAACTCCATTTTACCCAGAAGGAGGTGGACAAGTTGGAGATAAAGGGTATATTGAAGCAGCCAACGGTAACGTGACTTATATTTTAGACACAAAGAAAGAAAATAACGTCATCATTCACTTTGCAAAAGAACTTCCTGAGGATGTAAATGGAGCGTTTAAAGCGATTGTAGATGAAGAAGAACGCGCTCGTACAGAAGCCAATCACTCGGCAACGCACTTATTACATCAGGCATTACGTGAAATTTTAGGAACTCACGTCGAGCAAAAAGGTAGTGCAGTGCAAAGTAAATCGTTACGTTTCGATTTTTCTCATTTTGCGAAATTAACCGATGAAGAATTACGTGATGTTGAAAATTTCGTTAATGCACGTATTGAAGGTAAATTGGCATTAGAAGAAAAACGAAATATTCCAAAAGAAGAAGCGATTGCCGAAGGCGCTATGAGTTTATTCGGAGAGAAATATGGCGATACGGTTCGAGCGATTCGTTTTGGACAATCGATAGAGCTTTGTGGGGGAACACACGTTAAGAATACTTCAGATATCTGGCATTTTAAGATTGTTTCAGAAGGCGCTGTAGCCGCTGGTATTCGTCGTATAGAGGCGATAACTCACGATGCTGCTAAAGAGTTTTATTTCGATAATAACCAAGCGTATTTCGAAATGAAAGCCCTACTGAATAATGCTAAAGAACCAGTTAAAGCTTTACAGAATTTACAGGATGAAAATGCAGGTCTTAAAAAGCAAATTGAAGCCTTGTTAAAAGACAAAGCTAAGAATGTTAAAGGTGAACTTAAAAGTGAATTAACCGAAATTAACGGTGTTCAGTTTTTAGCAAAGCAGTTAGATCTGGATGCAGCAGGTATTAAAGATGTTGCGTTTGAGCTAGGTGGGGAAGTTGATAGTTTATTCTTGTTACTAGCAGCCGAAAACGATGGTAAAGCATTATTATCTTGTTATATTTCTAAAAACTTGGTAGCCGATAAAGGTTTAAATGCTGGTCAAGTGGTTAGAGAGTTAGGCAAGTACATTCAAGGTGGAGGCGGAGGCCAGCCGTTCTTTGCTACTGCAGGAGGTAAAAATCCATCAGGAATACAAGAAGCCTTAGAAAAATCTAAAGATTTTATTGCTTAATAAATAGATATTCCCGCGCAAGCGGGATTCTTTTTTTATATGAAGTTTCATACCGAAATACCATTAAAGCAACAAACCGATAATCTTATTGATTATCATTCTAATCTGTTGTTGCTAGGGTCCTGTTTTGTTGAAAACATAGGAGAGAAGTTTAACTACTTTAAATTTAAAAGTCTTCAAAATCCATTTGGAATTTTATTTAATCCTAAGGCTATTGAAACTTTAATCAGTAGAGCAGTTCAAAATAAAAAATACACAGAATCAGATTTAATATTTTATAATGAACAATGGCATTGTTTCGATGCGCATTCCAAATTGAGTGATACTTCAAAAGAGAATTTATTAGATAACCTGAATGAAGCACTCCATCGAACACAAGAGCGAATGCATCAGGCAACGCATATTATAGTTACTTTAGGAACTGCTTGGGTATATCGTTTTAAAGAGACTGAAGCTTTTGTGGCGAATTGCCATAAGGTGCCTCAAAAACAATTTGATAAAGTACTCTTGACGACTGATGAGGTGAAGGAGTCGTTGATATCTATTAAGACAATGGTTCAGGCGGCAAACCCGAAAGTAAATATCATATTTACCGTTTCTCCGGTTCGCCATATCAAGGATGGATATGTGGAGAATACACGAAGTAAATCGCATTTAATATCGGCAATCCATCAATTGGTAAACGATAACGATGTGTTTTATTTTCCATCTTATGAGATTATGATGGACGAACTTCGTGATTATCGCTTTTATAACGATGATATGCTGCACCCAAGTGCGCTGGCTGTTAATTATGTCTGGGAGAAATTTTCTAGTGTTTGGATTTCGAACAAAGCTCAGGAAACCATGGAAATGGTGAGAGATATACAAAAAGGCATGCAACATAAACCTTTTAATCCAGATTCCGAAGCACATAAAACCTTTTTGAAACGTCTAGATGAAAAAAAAGAAATGGTTCAGAGTAGGTTTAATCATATAAAATTTTAAAGTTTAATAGTAATAAACCTACGGTGTCTGTAGGATGAAACTTTAATTGTAGTTATCTGAAATACAGTTGTTTGCGAAGTTCTGCGGATTATCTTTTTTTATAACACTTAATCGAAAAGTTCCTATCTGTTAATCAAAATGAGTTAATTTTATTAGGCTATTAATCAATTCATATTAGAAACATCAATTGCGGGGCTCGAAAACTCGATTATGCGGTTGATGTTTTTTTATGTTTATAAATGAATAACTTTTTTATAACCTATGGGTAATAACAGTAAGCTGTAACCTTTATAATTTTACAACCGTTTAGAATTAGTTGAGTTTAGCATTTGTTAGGCTTTTTATGTCGAAGGGAAACAAATGTTATTAAACTTAATTTTATTAGTTTTCTAGCAAACCAAGCGAAGTTCATTTTAAATTAAAATAAGCATAATATTTAGTTAATCTAATTTCTAAATTACATTTCTATCTTTGTGTTGCTATTAATCAAAATTACATTAGTTAGGCTCTATATGTCGGAGCAACTAGTGTTTTTTTTTGTCCAAATATTTCGTAATCCATCACTTTTAATTTCTAAAATAATATTTAATTTTAGGGGATGCGAAAAATATTATTAGGAGTTTTTATTACTCTATTCGTTTTATTAGTTGTTAAATATTGTGAAGATAAGCGTCAGGAGGAAATTACGCTTAAGGAGCATAGTGCCATTATTGAAAAGGAAATAAAAAATGTAGGTAAACTAGTGGTTACCGAAGGCCGCTTTAGCGAAGTTTACAATTATAAAAATTCTAAAGAAATATTTGGCGATTATTTTACTTCAGAAAAAAAGGCCCTGGTTGTTGTGAATGCCGATGTTACGGTGGCCTACGATTTAAGTAAACTGGAGTTTAAAATTGATGAGAAACATAAAACACTTATTATTTTAAATATTCCTGAGGAAGAAATAAAAATATATCCCGATATCGAATATTACGATGTGCAGTTTGGTTTTTTTAATCCCTTTGAAGCTAAAGACTATAATGCTATTAAGGAAATTGTAAATACATCGTTACAGAAAAAAATTGAAGCTTCTGAAATTAAAGCCAATGCAAAGAATCGATTGGTAAGTGAGTTGTCTAAGCTCTATATGTTGACTAATTCTTTGGGGTGGACTTTGCAATACGATAATACTCCGATTCTTAAAAGTGATGCGCTTAAAAATTTAAAACTTTAGTTTTTTACGTATCTTCATCCCGCAAAGAAAAACACATGAGTCAAGCTTACGTAACCATAGAGGTTAAAGATCAGGTAGGGTATATCGAATTTTATCATCCGCAACATAATGCTATGCCAAGTGATGTGTTGTCTCAATTAGAGCAAACCATTATCAATGCGGGAAATGATGATTCTATTTCAGTATTGGTTTTAAAAAGCGGAGGCGACCGAACCTTTTGTGCCGGTGCCAGTTTTAATGAATTAATTAGTATTGAAGATCCTGAAACCGGAGAACAGTTTTTTTCGGGATTTGCTAAAGTCATTAATGCGATGAGAAAATCACCTAAACTAATTATTGGACGGGTGCAAGGTAAAGCTGTTGGAGGTGGTGTTGGCTTAGCAGCAGCAACCGATTATTGTTTTGCTACCAAGTTTGCTTCGGTAAAGTTGAGTGAGTTAAGTATTGGTATTGGGCCATTTGTTATCGAGCCTGCAGTAACTCGTCGAATTGGGTTAAATGCGATGTCGCAAATGACTTTAAATGCAGAAACTTTTTTTACTTCAGAATGGGGTAAAACTAACGGGCTATTCGCGGAAGTGTTTGAAGGTATATCAGCTTTAGATGAAGCTGTTGATACCTTAGCTAAAAAACTAGCGGCTTATAATCCGGAAGCTTTAAGCCAAATGAAGAAAGTGTTTTGGGAACAGACCGAAAACTGGGATGTTTTGCTTAAAGAACGCGCTAAAATTAGCGGAAACCTTGTGTTGAGTAAGTTCACCAAAGACACCTTACAACGATTCAAATAATTAGACTTTTACTTTAGAATTAATAATTTTCAGACCGTCATCAATCAGTTTGCCTACTTGTGGTTTATCCTGTTTGATGTGTTCTAAATGATTCAATATGCGTTTGCACAACACCGTCTCGTTACCGTTAAATGCCAATTCGTAAAGTTCAACTGGCAGCAACCAATCGGTTGGGAAATGCTCAATAAGTTCATCAAGAACTTTGGTGCGTGATATGGTTTTGTTTTTGCCGTCTCTATAATCTCTTACTTGTTGATAAAGCGCTTCTAATTGCAATAGCTCCTTTGATTTTTTAATATGAATAGTTTCGGATGTTGGCTTGTGAGTGATTAAATTGAAGCTGTTTAAATCGGCAGGACCGGAAAATGCTGAAACCACTGATTTCCCCACGGCCATATCATAAATACCCCATTCGGGTTTAAATAATACTTTGCTGTGATGTGTGACTGTACAGTTTTTAAAACTTATCATTATTATTTTTCCTTGAAGATTACGTTTTCCGGTAATGATTTCTCCCGAAACTATAATGTCGCCTTCAAACTCAAGTGTTACAGCTTCTTCTTCAAAAATATTGTAAGCCCTTAAATCTCGCGGACTCATATCTTCAATAGCCAGGTTTATACCCTTTAGTTTACCAATAGGAGAACCGAAGCCCTTGTTATGTGTTAATGTGCCATGGCCAACCAATTCCTTTTCTCTGTATGATAATGCCGATGGACCGGTGGTTTGTACATAAATAGGTAAACCTTGGTCTTCAATGACCTCACTAAATACACCTGAAATTTGTATGCCGGTGCTCAATTCTAGGGTTCCTAAAGCCTTTGATGTTATTAATTTATTAATCCCCATCAGTCCGCCTTTTCGTAAAGCCATCGTATTGGCAAAAGTTTCTAATACCAGACTTAAATGTGCAAAATTAGGTGTTACGTATAGTTGCGGTTGCGGTTTGGTAATATCAAAATTCTGATACGTAGCGTCAATGGTGTACGGTAGTTTTTTTACGGCATCGGTCATGCACCAGGCGCTTTCTCCAATGGACGATAATAAGCCCGCACCATATATTTTGGGGTTTTCAATACTTCCTATTAAGCCGTATTCAACGGTCCACCAATGAAGGTTTCTAATCAAAGCCATTTCGCTGGGCTCGCCCATATTTTGCTGCAAGTCTTCTACTTTTTTTTCAGCTTGATCGATCACTTCTTTTGAAGAATTAGGAGCTTCTTTTATAATGGACAAATGTCTAACAGCCTCATACAATTCATAGTCTTTAGCAGATGAAATGGCTTTACAACCTATTTCTCCAAACCGACGTAAATACTCCGCATATTCAGGGTTGGCGATAATAGGGGCATGCCCAGCACCTTCATGAATAATATCGGGCGCAGGAGTGTATTCAATATGTTCTAATTGTCTGATGTCGCTGGCGATAACCAGTACATTATAGGCCTGAAATTCCATAAAAGCATTGGGAGGAATAAAACCATCTACCGCAACGGCAGCCCAGCCAATATTCTTTAAAATGCGATTCATCCCATACATGTTGGGAATACTATCAATAGAAATACCTGTTTGTTTTAAACCTTCAAGATATGAGTTGTGAGCTACAGCACTTAAAAAGTCTACATTTTTTCGCATTACATAACGCCACACCGCCTGATCGATGGAAGAGTAGTGTTCGTAATTTTGCGGTTTTATATATTGTAAGAGGTGCCTGGGTAAGCGATCTAAAATTGGGTTAGATTCAATGTTGTTTGGTGTCATGTTTTTAGTTTTAGTTGTTAATTACAAGATACAAATTATGAAAAACATGATGGGAGGTAGGGTGTTAAATAAAACAAAAAAAGCAACTTAAATAAGTTGCTTTTTGAAATGGATTATTTTTTTTGTCCCGGAGGATATTCGGCTAAAATTTCGGCTACAAATTCTTTTATCAAGGCCTCTTTCTTTTCCATATTTTGCGTAAGGTAACCGGTTCCCATGCCTTGCCAAACCAGTTCTTTTTTAGAGGCATCTATTAAGTCGATGTATAAAACGCCTTCTGTAGAAGTGGAAACAGATGGCTGATTCCAACCCCAGCCCCAACCTGGACCGAAACCTGCACTATAAGGACCCCAGCCGCCCCAACCCCAGGCTCCATAGCCCCAGGCATTATTGTAAACATCTACACGTTGGCTGGATTTGGTAAACAGGCTAACTAATAGATCAGGATTTTCAGATTTAGTAAAACCTTTATCCAGAAGTTCGGCTTCAATAGCTCGCAAAATACGACGTTTATCTAAATCGTTAATTTCGGCTTTATCAATACCGGTTTTATAAAAAGCAAAGGTTTTATAGTTTGTAAAATTGGCCTGCTTATCGTAATCGGTAGCAACTTTAATCGAGCTACAGGAGGTTATAATTATGAGTAGAGCCAAAAACGGAACAATTTTAAGTACTTGTTTCATGATGCAATTTTTTTATGGTTATAGTAAATTTAATAAACTAAACGTGAATAATTTAAACAAATAAAGGTTTTAACACAACCTTTGATGTCAGTTAAGTTTTATAAAAAGTATCAATAATCGTACCAATTGACGAGCTGTAGTTTAGCGCTCTTGTTTGTTGGTTTTGGTATTGTAACCATAAGGGCAATGTCTGCACCCACTTTCACAACAATACCCACGTTTTAAATGGTATTGCTCTGTGAAACAACGATAGCCTTCGGGGGTTAAGTAGTAGTCGCCTTCTTCAATGGGGATTCTCTTTTTCATATGGGCAAAATTAGTGTATTTTATGAGATTTATAATACTTTTGATAAAGTTCATGCTTGGGTGTTAATATGATTATCATTTCAAAATATATGGTTCCAAAGGGGTATTCGGGAATTACTTTGTTCCCGTTTGTGATTTTAAATGATGAACAACTCAAAACAAATCGTGTTTTTATTAATCATGAGCAAATTCATCTAAAGCAACAGCTTGAGTTGCTAGTAGTGTTTTTTTTTTTTTTTATGGAGTTGAATTCGTAATCAGATTATTTCAATATAAAAGTTGGCATTTGGCTTACAGGAATATTTCATTTGAACGTGAAGCTTTTACAAACGAATTTGATTTAGATTATTTAACGCATCGCCGGTTTTGGAGTTTTTTAAAGTATCTTCGCAGTCATGATGTTTCAATTAGATCAAAGTGTAAATCAGAAAGTAAATCTTTCCAATGAATATGGAATAGAAGTGTATATAAAACGCGAAGACCGTATTCATGACTTTGTTTCTGGTAATAAATATCGAAAGCTTAAATACAATATTCTTGAAGCCGATAAGTTAGGATTTAAAACGCTGTTGACATTTGGTGGTGCGTTTTCAAATCATATTGCGGCTGTGGCTTCGGTAGGGAAAGTTTGCAAATTTAAAACTATTGGAATAATTCGTGGTGAAGAATTAAAATCTAAAATTGAAAGTAATCCTACATTACAATTTGCCAAATCTTGTGGTATGCAGTTTGAGTTTGTGAGTCGTGAAGATTATCGGAAGAAAACTTCGGAAGCATTTATTAACAGGTTAAAAGAAACGTTTGGTGATTTTTATCTAGTACCTGAAGGTGGAACTAATGTTCAGGCTGTAAAAGGCTGTCAAGAAATTTTAACAGACGGAGATGAGATGTTTGATTATATCTGTTGTGCGGTAGGTACTGGTGGAACCATTTCTGGGTTAATAAATTGTTCAAAACCCGGTCAACAAGTTTTAGGATTTCCTGCTTTAAAAGGTGATTTTTTACAACAAGATATTAGTAAATTTGTATCGAAAACGAATTGGAAGTTAATAACTGATTATCATTTTGGAGGTTATGCCAAGGTTAATCGTGAATTAGTAGAGTTTATAAACAGGTTTTATAATCAAAATGAAGTGCCTTTAGATCCTGTTTATACTGGTAAGATGTTGTTTGGTATTAACGATTTAATAGTGCAGGGGTGTTTTCCTGAAGGAGCAAAAATATTAGCGATTCATACCGGAGGATTACAGGGTATTCCTGGGATGAATGCCGTATTAAAAAAGAAACAGTTACCATTAATAGACATATAAAGAATGAATAAATTTTGGGTTGTATTAGGATTATTAGCTATTCTAACAAGTTGTAAAACCAAAAAAGTAACCACAACAAAACGAACAAAACCATCTACCGAGCGTGTTGTGGTAAGAGAGCGTGAAACGACTACAAGACCTGTTGAAACTAAGCCCGCGGAAACAAAGGTTTATGCCAGCGCCACAGAAAAATACATCGATACTTATAAAGATATTGCAAAAACAGAAATGCAACTCTATAATATTCCGGCGAGTATTACTTTAGCTCAGGGTATTTTAGAGTCAGGTTCAGGTAACGGACGATTATCAGTAGAAGCAAATAATCATTTTGGGATTAAATGTCACGAATGGACGGGAGCCAGAATTTATCATGATGATGATAGAGATCAGGAATGTTTTAGAAAATATGTGGATGCTAAATATTCGTTTAGAGATCATTCGTTGTTTTTAACGGAAAGAAAGCGTTATGCCAATTTATTTAAACAAAAGCCTGGAGATTATAAGGCATGGGCTCGTGGACTTAAAGCGGCGGGTTATGCTACCGATAGAAAGTACCCGGATAAACTAATCAGTTTAATAGAACGATACGATTTACATAGATACGATGAAGAAGTTTTAGGAACAGCTTATGAACGTATCGATTATTCAAAAGAAGAACAAAATAATAATACCATACATACCGTAATTAAAGGCGATACTTTGTATTCTATTTCTAAGCGCTACAATACTACGGTACAAAATATTCAAAGATTAAATGGATTAAACGGTACTAATATTAGTATTGGTCAGGATTTAATCATTTCAACAAATTAAAATAATAAAAAGAGATATGATTTATAAACGCAGTAGCGCATTATTTGCTGAAGCAGAAAAGGTAATTCCTGGAGGTGTTAATTCGCCAGTAAGAGCTTTTAAAGGCGTTGGAGGAACTCCTATTTTTGTAAAAGAGGCTAAGGGTGCGTATTTGTTTGATGAAGATGGTAATAAACTTATTGACTATATAAACTCCTGGGGGCCTATGATTTTAGGTCATGCTTACCAACCGGTTGTTGATGCCGTTGTTGAAAAAGCTAAAAAAGGAACTTCTTTTGGAATGCCCACCGAAATAGAAACTGAAATTGCCGAATTAGCTGTTTCTATGGTGCCTAATATTGATAAAATACGATTTGTAAATTCAGGTACCGAAGCCTGTATGAGTGCTGTTAGACTGGCGCGCGGATTTACAGGAAAGAATAAGATCATAAAATTTGCCGGTTGTTACCACGGGCATAGCGATTCGTTTTTAATTCAGGCGGGTAGTGGTGCCAGTACCTTTGGGACACCAAATAGTCCCGGCGTAACGCAAGGCACAGCAAAAGATACCTTATTAGCAAATTATAATGATATCGATAATGTAAAAGAATTAATAGCTGCCAATTCAAACGAGATTGCTTGTATTATAATTGAGCCGGTAGCCGGAAATATGGGGTGTGTACCACCGCAAAACGATTTCCTTCAAAAGCTACGAACGGTTTGTGATGAAAACAATATTTTATTGATTTTCGATGAGGTGATGACTGGTTTCCGTTTGGCAAAAGGTGGCGCACAGGAATTATTCGGAATTAAAGCTGATATTGTTTGTTTTGGTAAAGTCATTGGTGGTGGTCTACCAGTTGGGGCTTTTGCGGCCAGAAATGAAATTATGGACCATTTGGCACCGCTTGGTCCGGTTTATCAAGCGGGAACATTAAGTGGAAATCCATTGGCTATGGCGGCAGGTTTAGCGATGTTAACAGCTCTAAATGCAGAGCCTGAAATTTTTAACCGATTGGCAGAGAAAACCGAATATTTACATAAAGGTATTGCTAAAGTGTTAACTGATCATGAGATCACACATACTATAAATCGTGTAGGATCTATGATTTCAGTGCATTTTGATGAGGCTGAGGTAGTTGATTTTGCAACGGCAGCTAACGGAAATAATGATACCTTTAAGAAGTTTTTCCACGGGTTATTAAACGAAGGGGTTTACATTGCTCCAAGTGCTTTTGAAACCTGGTTTATAACCGATGCTTTATCCTACGAAGATTTAGATTTCACAATTAATGCTATAAATAAAGTCGCTAAGACTTTATAGAAACAAAAAAGCGCGTTTCTAAACGAAACGCGCTTTTAACCAACCAAACTATAGTCAAAAACTAACTAAACTATATTATTTTCTATTTCTTTTGCCTTCAAATGATCTTTGAGACATGTTTTTTTTCATTTTCTGACCTCTTTGTTTCATTTTAGCCTGAGTGTCTTCCCATTTAGAAAATTGCTCTTGATTTAAGATACTTTTCATTTTAGATTTAACAGCTATTTGATGGTCCAAACGGTCATTCATCATTTTGTAGCGCTCCTCACTTGTGGGTTTTTGCCAATCGCCACTGGCTTTTTTCGCTTTCATAGACTCCATCATGTCTTTTCTGGCCTTGGCATTTTCTAAGTTTAACTTGTATATATCATCTTGTTGAGATTTTGTTAAATCATAATGCAAGGTCATTTTTTTTGTTCTAAGCGTTGCGGCTTGTTCTGGAGTTAGGTCGTTCATTCTATGAGGTCTCTCCATACGATCTGCAAATTGTCTTCTCTCTTGAGCAATACCTTGTAATGATATCAAAGCAATTACGATAGCTATAATTTTTTTCATCGTTTAATAGTTTTATTTGCATGTATGACCAATAAAAATTAAAAAGGTTTAATGTCTATTTTAATTTTAACGATTATTAACAGTTGATTCTGTTTTAATTAGGGGTGTTGTGAAGGGATAGCGGGAAGGTAAAATTAATACCTGTTTGCAAATCTGCGGCGTTATTTACGAGAAAATCTTCTTTAAGGTAAACCGAAAGCTTAGCAGTTTTCCAGGCGTAGGTATAGGTAAAAGTCCAATATGTTAATGTCTTGTATAAAGTGGATATACCATGATGCCAGCCGCCTCGAATCTCTTGCCATTTTCCAATGAGTTGATAGTATGAAGCCTCTTCTTTTTTATTATATCGGCTTTGCAGTTGGTAGTTAACTCCAAAGGCATGATAATGCTGGTTTTTGGTGAATTTTGTTAATTCTATGTCGGCTTCTCCTGTTCCTAAGAAACGATTGTTACCAAAGTCTATGGGATCTTTAAAATTGATAATATTTTTACGTAAAATATTAAACCCAAGTCCCAAGTTAAGTCGGTAACTGTTTTTTAAAGTAAATGTTTTTATGCCATTTACTGAAGCACCAATATCTATAGCGTTATTATATTTAGATGTATTCCATCCTAAATGACTCCCAAAATTGATGAAAATGTTTTTAGTCTTGTTGAATTTAAAATTAGGGTAATAATAATGATTGAATTCTATACCATTAAAAATAAAATCGCCGTTATGCAGCTCTAAGATATTTTCATTACGGTCTAAATATTCAATGTTAGCTTGATTTAATCCGTAGTAGCGACGGCCGTAAGGATCTTCTTTTCCTATAATATTACTGTGAGTCCATTCTATAAATTCATCACTTGTTAAAACGGAAAGCGGATATTTTCCGTTAGATATAAGATGTGACCTTAATGAAAGGTCTAATTCATGACGTTCGGCTAATGGGATGTCGATATTAAACCGGAATTCTTTAATTACCGCATCGACTTTTATGTTTATATAATCGGCAGGCGTGGTTTCTTCATCTAAGAAGAAAAAGGTACGGTCATGCCATTTCACTTCGCTTTGTGCTTTTCTAACTTCAGGGTTTTTTGGTAGGTAGGTTTCAACAAAGGGATGAAATACATTTCCACTTGAAGCGTTAAAGCTAATTGATGGTGATTTAGGAACGTGAGTTTTAAAATTTCGGCTAATTCTCGAACTAAAAATACCGAAATGATGAGTGCTTAATGTATTTGGTTTGTCAATGCCGTTTTTTAGGATATTCATATTTTGTTGTGCCCATGAATGAGTGAATATGAAAAATGTAAAATATAAAACGGTTTTTGTTGGCATATTATAAAAATATAGAAAAGAATCTATCTTTTAATATTAAGTTTATGTTGCCTGTAAATTAATTTTTAGTGTAGATAAGACACTTTTTTTCTTAAAAATTTTAACAGTTCAGGATTTTTGTCTTAAAGAAGCCATAAAATTGAACTTTTTGGTGTTAAACATTTCTAAATATCTTTAGTACATCGGAAAAAAGCCGAATATTTGCAGAGTAGTTTATTTGAAACAAGTAATGCTCATAAATTAAAAATTCATACTTTTTAATATTGAAGTTATTAGTTAGTTAATAAATTAAGTTTAGTTGGTTAGTTTGTGAAAGCCCAGTAATTCAAAATTGCTGGGCTTTTTTATGGTATAAACTTTTCTACTACACAGATTGGGTTTCGTTATTAAAGTGAAACTGTAGTAGTTTGTATAAACGTTCCTTTTTAAACGGTTTAGTTAAATAATTGTTCATGCCGCTTTCAATGGCTTTGTTAATGGCTTCGGTAGTTACATTAGCAGAGAGGCCGAAAATAATCACATCTTTATCAACTTCACGAATGTAATTTGTAGCTTCCCAGCCATCCATTTCCGGCATGTGAATATCCATAAATATCAACTGGTATTTTTTAGCATTAAAACAATCCAGAGCTATCTTACCGTTATTAGCTGTATCGGCATGGATACCCAAATCCTGAAGGAATTTTTTCAGGACAATTATGTTAAGGTTGTTGTCATCAACAATTAACACATTTAAATCGGCTGTATTAATACTTTTCTTTATGTCTAATGTGTTTTTGGGTACAATATCTTTAGTGATGTTAAACATAAAGGATACTGTGAATTTTGTGCCTTTATCGTGTTCGCTTTCAACGCTAATATCACCACCCATCATTTCTACAAGATTCTTGCAGATGGCCAAACCAAGACCACTGCCTTCGTGTTCTTTTTTAATGCTGTTTTCAATTTGAGTAAATCGATTAAAAATGGTGTTAAGTTTATCTTTTGGAATACCAATGCCCGTATCTTCAATACTAATAACGAGCTTTAGTTGCTCTTTAATAACCGTTTCAGAATAGTTAATCGTTACTCCGCCTGTTTTTGTGAATTTTAAAGCATTTTTAAGGAGGTTGTTAACAACTTGAAGTAATTTGTTCATGTCGCCAATAACCGTAACGCCGGCAATATTATTAAAATTGGTGTTTAAGTATAGATTCTTCTTTACAAATAGAAATTGATTTACATCGACAAGCTTTTTAATTTTATTTATGGGTGTAAATGCGTGTTCTTCCAGTCCGGTATTTCCAGATTCAATTTTATCAAAATCTAAAATATCGTTAACTAAGCTTAGTAGGTTGCTGGATGATTTATCCATTAAATCGACATACTCTTTGTGAGTTGGTGTTAAGCTGTCGCTTTTAAGTAATTCTATAAAACCGATAATGGCATGCAATGGGGTTCGAATTTCATGACTCATATTCGAAAGGAATTCGGTTTTTGCTTGCGATGCTTTTTTTGCTCTGTTTTTTTCCTGTTCTAAAGTATGATTAAGCTTTGTTAGCGTTTCATTGGATTGAAGTGCTAATCGACTACTTTTTTTAGCTTGTAAATAGAAGAAGATTAAAGACGATACTATAAAGGCTAAAAAGATACCAACTACAAACGCAACATCTATTATCGTATTCCCTTCTGCAAGTAAAAGGTTTTTAGACGGGTATATATTAAGTTGCCAGTTCTGGTTGTCTACCGAATCGATTGTTAATTGTTTTGAATAAACAGGATTGGCTTTACTGTTCAGTTTTATTGAGTTGTTTAGTAGGTAAAAAGGAAACCCTTTGTTATCATAAAACTCAATGACATATTGGTCTTCCAGGTGATTGGCTAACCGGTCGAAATTAGATTTAAAATCCATACCCGCTGTAATCGTTCCTTGAAACTTGTTATCGAAATAAACAGGAATATCTACTAAAAATGCCTTTCCTGATTGTTTAAGGTCTAACCAATGGGTAATGTTTGTAAGTCCGCTTTTGGTGTGTTTTAGCCATTCATCTCTGCGGTAATCAAGTGTGGAGATATCAAGATTAAGTGCTTTTCTGTTTTCTTCCGAAGGAAAAATCTTCCTGATCACCATCGTGCTATCAATCCACTCAATAAATTTGAAAGAGGCATTTTGTTCAAGGAGTAAATTGGCATCGTGTTCCCAGTTCTTAAAATATTCACCATTGGTAAATTCCAGGCGACTTTTTAAATTTTCTAAACGGGCAATATCCGAGCGAATGATGTTTTCAAACTCTTTTGAGATGAGTTCTCCGGTATCCTGAATATCTTCATCAATAACTGAAGCGTATTCATCTTTAGATACTTTGTAAATGTAGAGCTTGGCTAAAGAAAGAACAAAAAAAATGGTAACGGCTATAATTAAATCAACTTTTATTTTTTTAATCATAAGCTGTTACCAGATTTTATATTTCGTTTTTAATTAGGCTCTAATATAAAAAAGTTTTAAGAAATGAGCTCGACAATTAAGTCGCTGTCGGTTTTAATGACATTGGCTAACTTATGCTTAGTTAAGGCTTTAATGCCTTTATCCCAGGCTTTGTTACTTAAACCGCTTTCAGATTTTAGTACATTTAAAGGGAGGCTCTTTTTAGCTTTTAATACCTCGAAAATAGCTTTCTCATTATCACTTAATGCCACTGTCTTTTTCTCTGGTCGCATTTGCGGGAAGAATAACACTTCCTGAATAGATTGGTTGTTGGTTAAGAACATGATCAAACGGTCCATACCAATACCCATACCCGATGTAGGAGGCATACCATATTCTAAAGCACGTAAAAAGTCGTGGTCAATAACACCGTTGGCTTCATCGTCACCTTTCTTTGCTAATTCCATTTGGTGCTCAAAACGCTCACGCTGATCGATAGGGTCGTTTAATTCTGAATATGCATTTGCAATTTCTTTTCCACAAACCATTAATTCGAAACGCTCGGTTAAATCCGGATTGTCGCGGTGTTCTTTACATAACGGACTCATTTCTTTTGGGTAATCTGTAATAAAGGTTGGTTGAATGTAGTTACCTTCACATTTTTCACCAAAGATTTCATCAATTAGTTTTCCTTTACCCATCGTGTCATCAACTTCGATCCCCATACCTTCAGCAGCTGCTCTAATTTCAGCTTCTGTTTTTCCGGTAATATCAAAGCCTGTAAAATGTTTGATAGAATCTGCCATAGTGACTCTGGCATATGGTGCTTTAAAGTCGATTTCGTGTTCTCCAAAAGTAGCTTTTGTAGAACCGTTTACTGCCATAGCACAGTGCTCTAATAAACGCTCACAGAAATCCATCATCCAGTTGTAATCTTTGTAAGACACATAGATTTCCATGGCTGTAAATTCAGGATTGTGTGTTCTGTCCATACCTTCATTACGGAAGTTTTTCGAGAACTCATATACGCCATCAAAACCACCAACAATTAAACGCTTTAAGTAGAGCTCGTTGGCGATACGCATATATAACGGAATGTCTAAAGCGTTGTGATGCGTCACAAAAGGTCTTGCTGCAGCTCCACCAGGGATAGACTGTAAAACGGGTGTTTCTACTTCAAAGTAACCTGCGTCGTTAAAGAACGAACGCATGGCATTAAATAATTTGGTACGCTTAATAAAGATGTCTTTTACCTGTGGGTTAACCACTAAATCGGCGTAACGTTGTCTGTAACGTTGCTCAGGGTCTGTAAAGGCATCGTATACTTTACCGTCTTTTTCTTTTGGTAATGGTAGTGGTTTTAAGGCCTTACTTAATAAGGTGAAGTCTTTTACTTTAACCGTTTTTTCTCCTACTTTGGTTGTGAATAATTCACCTTCAATACCTACAAAGTCTCCAAAGTCGATAAGTTTTTTAAATAGCTCGTTGTATTTTTCTTTGTCTTCTCCCGGGCAAATTTCGTCACGGTTAAAATACACTTGTATTTTACCTTCGGCATCTTGTAATTCTGCAAAACTGGCTTTTCCTTGTACCTTAATCATCATTAAACGACCTGCAATAACCACCTTTTTGTCAGCTTCAAAATGGTCTTTAATCTGTTTCGATGTATGCGTTACAGGATATAAATCTGCTGGGTACGGATTAACGCCTAATTCGCGTAATTTTACTAATTTTTCTCTACGTACAAGTTCTTGCTCTGATAATTGCGACATATTCTAAAATGCTGAGTATAATTTTTTAAAGGCACAAAGATAAACATAATCATTAAGGTAGCATACGTAATAATATGTGAATTTTTGGTGTTCTCAAAGGTGTGTATTTTTCATGTTACAAGCGAGTTTATAGTAATAGTCAATGAGGTCTGTAACAAATGGTATATTTTTGTGTCAAATAAGAGTCATCAATCAAAAACAAAAAATCAAAACTATGAGTTTCTGGAGAGTACTACTGTCTATCATTTGTCCGCCTTTAGCTGTTTTAGATAAAGGCTGCGGATCTATTTTAATTGTCCTGATTCTAACTTTTTTTGGGTGGGTTCCCGGAGTTATTGCTGCCCTGGTGATTTTGAATAATCCTAAAAACTAGTTAAACCATATAATAAAGTGTTTTTGTTCTTCGATTTGTCTTAATTTTGTAGTCTATGAATAAGCGCATACAACTTCAGGATTTAGGATTAAAAGATTATAAAGAAACCTGGGATTACCAGGAGGAATTATTTAAAGATATTGTAGATTCCAAAATCAAGAACAGACGAGAGGAGACCGATGAAGATACCAATAACTATTTTCTGTTTGTAGAGCATCCTCATGTTTATACCTTGGGGAAAAGTGGTGATTTTTCAAATCTGTTGTTAGGTGAAGATGAATTATCTAAAAGAGGCGCTACATTTTATAAAATTAACCGAGGTGGCGATATTACCTATCATGGCCCGGGACAAATTGTTGGGTATCCCATTCTGGATTTAGACAACTTTTTTACCGATATTCATAAATACCTTCGGTTTCTTGAAGAAATGATTATTCTAACGCTGCAGGAGTATGGTTTAAAAGCCGAACGAAGCGAAGGAGAAACCGGTGTATGGTTGGATGTAGGAACACCATTTGCGCGAAAAATATGTGCTATGGGGGTGCGTGCCAGTCGCTGGGTAACCATGCACGGATTTGCCCTAAATGTAAATGCCGATTTAGGGTATTTCGATAACATCATTCCTTGTGGGATTCGCGGAAAAGCCGTGACCTCATTAAATGTAGAACTAGGAGTTAATCATGTTGATGAATCTGAAGTAAAAGAAAAACTTCTGAAACATTTTAAATCGCTTTTTGAAGCGGAATTTATCTAAGTTGTAACAGTGGTTACGCGTCTGCTTAATTTTGAAGCAATGATGCTAATGATAAATATCTGTAAGGCATGAAATAGCATTAGAGGTAATAGTATTAATCCTAATGGCATAGTGCTGGGGAATAATATTTTAGAAAATACCGTACCGTGTACCAACGATTTTTTAGTACCACAAAATTGCGCTGTAATTTTATCTTCGTTATTAAAGCCTAATTTTTCAGATAGAAACCCGGTTATAAAATAAACTGCAAAAAACAGAATAAGTATTGCGGTAAACACCATCGTCAAATCTAAAAGATTAAGTGAATTGAAAACGCCGTCTTCAAAAGAATGTGCGTAGCTTTTGTAAATAATTAGTAAGATAACAGATTTGTCAAACAACGGGAGTTGGTGTTGGTATTTTTGAACAAAACGTTTACCATATTTCTGAAGCACAATTCCTAAGATAACCGGCGCTAAAATTTCAAGTAAAAGTTTGATGTAAATCTCACCTAGATTAAAATCTGTTGTTGCAAATTTTGAGAATAATCCCATCCATAATGGGGTAATTACAATACCAATTAAACCTGAAATACTTGCATTGAAAATAGCTGCGGGAATATTACCCTTTGCCATAGAAACCATAACGACTGATGACGATACGGTAGATGGTAAAGCTGCCAAAAACAAAAACGATAACCAAAGCATTTGTCCTTCTTCGCCTTCAATAAACCCTTTAAATAAAATAATTAAAACAGGGAAAAGTAAAAAAGTGGTTAGTTGAATAAGAACATGTAGTTTCCAGTTTTTAAGTCCGTGTTTTATTTTTTCAGGGCTTAGCTTTAATCCGTAGAAAAAGAAAATGAAAGCAATTCCAATACTCCCAATTAAATCTAAGGGAATGTTACTGTCTTTACTTCCTAATTCTGGAAAAAAATAGGCTAAGATTATAGTTGCTATAATAGCCAGAACAAAACGGTCAATTTTCATTTAAATAAATCTTCGTTTTTATTATTCAGTTTTAAAAGTTAAAAGTAATAATATAAAAGCGATATTTAGTTATTATAGAAATGTAATGTGAGTGTTAAATCTTATATTTTATTAAGAATTTACCTTTTTGAAAATCAGATTTTTATGATTTTTTTTCATACATTGAGGTATTTAAATCTTAATAAGTATGAAAAAACTATTAGTGTTCATACTCTTTATTCTTTTCCTTCTTTTGGCTTTGTTTAGTTGGGGATGGTATAAAGATACTGTAGTATGTTGTCCGGAGCCTGTACCTGAAATTAGTTACGGCCCTTTAATCTTTGATTGTAACTCGGGTGAGGTCATCACAAATGATTTATGGCCTGAGAAAAAACAGGAAATTTTAACTAAGGGAGCCGAAGGCAAGAGACTGTTATTGGTTGGCCCTTATTTTAATTCAGAAACCGAACAGGAAGGCGTTAATAGAGCCGAGAAAGTAAAACTGTTTTTTTCCGAATTGTCTGATGAAAATGTCATTACCGACGCGCGGTTTGCAGGTGATTGTGAAGCAACAAAAGTTAATATGTTGCACGAGTTAAAATATAAATGGGTAATACGTAACGACGATATTATTGAGCATTTTGATAAAACATTTGTGTTTTACAAGTATGATTCAGATAAAGAGGTTACTAATGAAACTGTTTTAGCGTATTTTGATGAGTTGTCTTCTTTCTTGAAGGAATCGGGAGATAATATATTAATTATTGGTCATACCGATAGCGATGGACCTTCATTGTATAATGAAGATTTAGGACTTAAAAGAGCTAATGAATACAAAGCACATTTAATCAGTCTAGGAGTAGACGAAAGTAAAATTACCGTTGAAAGTAAGGGAGAAACAGAACCACTTCGTCCTAATGATACGCCCGAAAATAAACAAATGAATAGAAGGGTAGCAATACATATAACAGAATAGAAAAATAACATAACAATTATAACGAATCATGAAATTATTACAAATAAATACTACAGCTTGTGATGGATCAGATGTGTTTTGGTCTTGGTTTTTATGGCTACTAGCGGCCTTTGTTTTAGGTTTAATTATAGGTTGGCTTCTCAAACAAATTTTTGGAGGTACATCATCAGAATCTGATGTAAAACAGGATTTAACTAAAGTAGAGGGTATTGGTCCCAAAATTGAAGGTTTATTGAATAAAAAAGGAATTATTAGTTACAGACAATTATCTGGCACTTCTAAAAGCTTTCTTGAAGATATGTTGGTAGAGGCAGGTCCTGCATTTACAACTCATCGAGGAATGACAGGTACTTGGCCTGCACAAGCAAAATTAGCCGATCTAGGCGAGTGGGACGAACTTAAAAAATGGCAAGATGTTTTAAAAGGAGGCGTTTAAAACAGTTTTGATACATAATATAAAGCACTCAGTGTCTATTGGGTGCTTTTTTTATTGAATTTTGTATCACATATATTAGTATTTCTCCGGAATAAAGGTTTGATAATCCATTGGTGGGCGAACATAACTTTTATAATCTGGTAATTCAGGTAACTCGATAGGATCTATTTCCATACGTTTATAAGGAATCTGGCTTAACACATGACTAATGCAATTAAGTCGCGCTTTCTTTTTGTTATCTGAATTAACCACAAACCAAGGCACTTGTTTGGTATCGGTATGGGCAAACATAACATCTTTAGCTTTTGAATATTCTAACCAGCGCGACCGGGATTCTAAATCCATCGGGCTAAATTTCCAGTGTTTTAAAGGGTTTGAAATTCGGTTTTTAAAACGGCGTTCTTGTTCGGCATCGCTCACCGAAAACCAGTATTTTAAAAGTATGATTCCGCTGCGCACCAGCATACGTTCAAATTCAGGACAGGATCGTAAAAATTCGTTGTATTCGTCTTCGGTACAAAATCCCATAACTTTTTCTACTCCGGCACGATTATACCAACTTCTATCGAAGAGTACAATTTCACCTGCAGCAGGGAGATATTGTACATAACGCTGAAAATACCACTGCGTTTTTTCTTTTTCGGTAGGAACACCTAAGGCAACGACTTTACAAACACGCGGATTTAAAGGCTCGGTAAAGCGTTTAATGGTACCACCTTTTCCCGAAGCATCACGACCTTCAAAAACAATAACGACTTTTAAGCCTTGTTTTTTTACCCATTCCTGAAGGTGTACCAGCTCGGTGTGGAGTTTAGCGAGCTCTAGCTCGTAATTAAATTTCTTTTTTTTGGCGTTTTGCTTATCGGAATCTTTCATTCTTCCAAGTTAATAAAAAAATGAAAGCATTTTAAAATTCTTAAAGTACTTTGTATTAACTCTCTTCGTTAAAAAACACTTTGTAAAAATGCATTTTTTTCTCTTCGTCGTAACCGCGTTCTAAAAAATCTTCAGAAGCATCAGGCGCATCAATATCTACTTTAATAGAAAAGTGGGTATCGAGTTTAATATCGGTTTTAATTTTTTTCTTTTCCTTGGTAACTACGCGTTCGGCAATATCAAACTGGTTTCTAAGTACCAGGTTTTGTTCGGTTTCAAAGGTCTTTTTATAATCGTCGAACATACTTTTGTGTTTGTCTTCTTCAAAAAGTTCATCTTTAAAACGCTCAACGTTCACCACTTCATTTTCTTTAAAGAAGTCGATTGTTTTTGCTAAAAAGTTGTTTTTTTCCTGGGCTCCATAAGTCGATTTTAAAATCTCCTCAGAGAAGTCTTTACATAAATCGATATACTGTTGGGTGTGGTTGTTGGCATCATCAGCATATTTTATATTTAAAAACTGATTAATCCAGTATTGCGCATCGTAGTTGTTGTTGTCTACCGTTAATATAATATTGCCTTCGGCATCGCCTTGGTTTAAGATCAAACAACCTTTATCAACCTTTTTACTGCTTATTCCTTTTTGAACCAACACATCATAACTATTATTTTCTAAATACGTCTGGAAGAAATTTACTTTGCTTTCTATTTTAAAAATACCAATCGCATTTGTAGTCATGTCGTTATATTCAATACCCTCGAACATGGCTACCAAAACGTCTCCGGTTTTAATATTTGCTGAAGTTGATTGCTCAAATAAATGGGTGACAATGTGTTTTGATACTTCGATAAAGTTGTCTTCATCACTGAATATTTGTGCTGAATATGAATTAATCTCATTAAGACTAATATTAGCATGATGATTAAAACGATAACTTTGAACCACGCTTCCGAAAGGTCTTAACAAAAACGGGAGCATTAATTCATAGCTGGCTTCATCAAATTCAACTAATTTTTCTGAAAAAGCATTTTTTGTGCTGTTGAATTTATTTCCAACTTTATGAATAATGAATTTAGATATTGAAGCGTTTTTTCTTGTAATCATGATGCTGTGAATTAATGGTGCAATACTATTGAAACTTCCCTAACTTGAAAATAGTTTTTTGCTGAATTTTTTGTTGGCAAAGAACTTAATTTAATTGATACAGTAGTATAGAGTTGCTTTCACCTTTGGTTACAAATTCTAAATTTCTGTCTTTATTAATATTGTCTAACTCAATTGGTGAATTTCCGTAAACCGGGAAGTTAGGTAATAACTTCGCCTGACTATCGAAAAGGTAAATTTTATGTGTTTGTAAATCGGTTATAGAAATGTAGATTTTATCATTTAAATAAAAGAACCCTGGAGCAGTATAATTACCGTAATCTAACTCTATGGTTTTGCTTTTAATGGTTAGCTTATTTTCACTTTGCGCCACTAAAGATTTGGTCGATGTGGTTAACGTGTGCTTTTCTGATAAGTTTAAATTTCTGGAAGCTACATTGCCTTTGGTGTCTACCGAAATTAAATGGCCATTAACGCCGGTAGTTGTAAACGTGTTATTGTAAACAAACACCGGTTCGGTAGAGTAGGCATAACTTGTTTTAGGTTTTACTCTGGTTTTACCTGTACGATCCAGAATATATAGTTTGTCGGTTGTTTTTAGAACGATATAATCTTTAGTGCCTATTCTAAAATGTTTTGGAGTCGTAATAATGGCATCGTCCGCCGACTTAAATGTGAACCCTTTAACCAGTTTGGCATCATCATTATACATTAAAACATGTTTCCCTTGCGTAACCAGTAGCCTGTAGTTTTTGTTGTTGTCGTAATCGAAAACAGCTAATGGCTGGGTGATTTTATCATTGAATTTCATTGGGAACGGACTTACATCTTTTCCATTTCGGTCGATAATGTAAACACGATTTGGTGTGGCAAACGTTAATTGAAGTCTCCCGTTTTTATAAATGTCTATTTGTTCAATATGCCCTAAAACGGCACCTTGAAGTTGTTTTTTCCAATGGATTTTTCCCTTATTTGAAATTAGGTATAAGTTATTTTTAATGTCTTGAACAACAATTTCTTTTTCTCCGGTAATATGATTTTTAACGAACTGCGGACTGTTTAAAATGTCGTTATCCAACTTAATATTTAATTCTTCTGATACTGCATTTTCTTCTGCGCGTGCTTTTCCTTTTTTAATGATACCATTTACATGCGAAAAGTTATTGTCGTAAATAAATTGAAGCGCCGAAATGTTATAGTCGTCTACATTTATATTTAGGTCTTCATTGAAATTTTTAGAAACCACTTGTTTTAAAGTAGTTGGGTTTACAACCAACATTAATGACGAGGCATCAACGAGTTGTTCCTTCGCCTGTATAAAAACATCTTTTTCGTTTAAAGTGGTTTTGTTCTGATAATTAGTAATAATACTCTGTATGAAATCCATATTATCGGCAAACACAAAAAAGTTATCCAGAATGCAATATTTTGTAGCGTTGTTAAATGTAATTAACGGTGAAAATGTATTACTGAACATATCTGATTTGGAAAAACTGTAGATTTCAGTTTCTCTAAAGGTGTCTATAATATTTTGTTCACTAATTAAGGCATCTTCAGTAGCGATAACATCGATAGAATTTAAAACAATGGCACGGTCGTTATCTTGATAAATCACACCAACTTCAACTGTATTGTTAAATAGCTCTGTGTTTGTGGGGATAGAATCTTGTTTCTTATAAGCCTTTAAATTGGTTTTTAGGTTTTCGAAATTTCTAAAAGTAAAACTTAAAAAACCGTCGGTATTGGAAGGCGTGATATTCTGAATTTGATTTTCCTGTGCAACGGTATTTTTAAAAATATTGATTAAACTTTCAGTAGAATCATTGGCTTTGGTGATACCATTAATATAGATTTCATTCTGGCTTACATCTATATCAACCGCTAGATAATTGGTAAAAGAACTCAGAGCTAAAGTATCTTCTATAAAAAAGGACTTTAAAACTGGGTTCTCAGCTTTTAATAATGCAGATAGCGTACGGTCGTTACTGGTGGTGTTGTATATTTTTTCTAATTCTTCATTTTGTGTAATGTTATTATTGAAAGCCCCTTCAATAATGTTTAAAGATGAAGAAGCTATAAACATACTGTCAATAACTGTACTATAAAATGTACTTTTATTATAGGTCGATTTTGTAATGCTTTGTTTGCTATTCGCTACTTGTTCTTCATGGTAGTTTGGTAGCGAATCGGTTTTTACCAGTTGTTTATCATATTTTGTGATTACAGTATATTTCAGACTGTCAGTTTCTGGTTTAGAGAAACATATCAGTAGATCGCCTTTCGGTTTTAAAAGCGTAATAGGTTCTAGTTGACTTTCTAACTTGGTATAAGGTTTTGTTTTTGAGAATTTTTTAAGCAAATCACTGTTGTTGATGCTGCTTTTTAAACTTTCCAGATTGGAAGTTTTTAAAACAACCGATGTGTTTTCGGGGATGTAATCAATAGGCTGAAAGCGATTTGTTTTGGTGTTTGTACAGCTAAAAGTAAGTAACAGTAGAAGGGAAAAACAAAAAAATCTCATAGATGAATTAATTTATACAAACCTACATATTTTTCATTTTATAGGGCGTAAAAAGGGTGTATTATAATGTGTTAAAGATCTAATTTTAATTGATCGGGTAACAATTTAAACGATTTTCGATGGTACTTTGTTATACCGTATTTCTTTATGGCTTCACGATGTTCTTTTGTAGGATAGCCTTTGTTTTTTTTCCAGTTATACATTGGGTACTCTTCATGAATGGTATTCATGTATTCATCGCGATAGGTTTTTGCCAAGATAGAAGCAGCTGCAATGCTTAAATACTTACCGTCACCTTTAATAATGGTTTCATAAGGAATTTCATTAAAAGGTTTGAATTTATTACCATCAACAATTATAAATTCCGGGGAAGGAGATAGTTGTTCAATCGATTTATGCATAGCTAAAATAGAAGCATTAAGAATGTTAATCTCGTCAATTTCTTCTTGAAAAATATGAGAAACCCCAAAGCTCAGGGCTTCGGTTTCAACTATAGGTCTAAGTTTGTCTCTTTTACTTTCACTTAGCTGTTTCGAATCGGTAAGAATGGTATTTTTAAAATGCTTAGGAAGAATAACTGCCGCCGCCGTAACCGGCCCGGCAAGGCAGCCACGACCGGCCTCGTCGGTGCCACATTCTAAATTAAAATCGGAATGGTTTAATAATAGCATACTGGTAATAAAATCTGTTCAAAGCTAAAACATAATCGGTAGATTTAGAGTGTTTTCAATCTATTTGTTTGTGAAATGACTGAGATTTTTGGATTTAAAAATATGTCTTTCATGGGTGCTAGCTCTAAGAATATCGCAAGATATAGTCTTGTTTGTTGAAAAGAATCAAAATAAAGTTATGATTTTTATCAATTTAATTGAAAATTTTTAAAGGGTTTGTTTGTTTATTTAAGATAATATTATGATGTTTGCTGTAGACTAACTCAAATAAATATTTTTATTTCATCTTATATTAGTTAAGGTGATTAATATTTTAAAACAAAAGCCAGCATATTTATGTTGGCTTTGTTTATTTAAAATATTTACCTGCTCTTAACGTTCAAATAATTACTTTTGTTCCGAAAAATTGAATGAAAATAATGAGTATAACAAAAACAGCGTTAGTTAAAAAAGCGTTGCGTATGCGAAAAACATCTTATAGTATAGAAACACGTAAACATATATATTCAATTAAAGTAGCTGCTGTTTGCTTTTTGTTATTCCAGTTTCAGACGGTTTTCGCTCAGAAAAAGCCAAGTAGGATAAGTCGAGAACTTGGAATCGCTGAGGTTAAAGATTCTACAAAACAATCTCCAAAGGATTTAGCTAAAATCACTGATTATTTAATCATCTCTCATGATAACGATACAACTTATGTGGATACTACTCTAAGTATAAGAAAGGAGTACAAATTTAACTATTTGCGTAAGGATGATTTTGAAGTTATGCCGTTTTCAAATTTAGGGCAAACCTACAATAGTTTGACTTATAATTTTCAGAATACGAAGTTAATGCCAAGTTTTGGGGCGTTGGGTAAGCACTTCAATTATATGGAGGTTGAAGATATTTATTATTACCGAGTACCAACTCCGTTAACCGAATTGTTTTTTAAAACGGCTTTCGAGCAGGGGCAGTTAGCCGATTCGTTTTTCTCGATTAATACTTCACCACAACTTAATGTGTCTATTGCTTACAAAGGATTGCGGTCGTTAGGGAAATATCAGCATATTTTGGCGAGTACAGGAAATTTTAGATTTTCGACCAATTATCAAACAAAGAACGGACGTTACGTGGCTAAAGCCCATATTGTAATGCAGGATATTTACAATCAGGAAAATGCTGGAATTCGAGATGATAATGTAGAGTATTTCGAAACAGGAGAAGAAGATCATTTAGATCGTTCTATTTTCGAAGTGAATTTTGAAAATGCTGAAACCATGTTAAAAGGAAAGCGTTTTTATTTAGATCATGCCTACAATATTGTTCAAAAAAATGATTCCTTAGATAAAAACCATTTGAGTTTAGGACATATCATTTCATTCGAAGATAAATATAATGAATACAGTCAATCTGCAAATAGTGATTATTTTGGAGATGCTTTCGTAGCCAGTGGGTTAAAAGATCGAAATACACTGGAGAATTTTTATAATCAGTTACATTTAAACTATAGTAATAATATAATAGGAGATTTACAATTTAATATTAGTAATACCAGTTATAATTATGGTTACGATAAATTAGTGGTGTTAAATGGTCAGACCATAACCAATAGATTAAAAGGGGATGTGTTTGCTGCAGGAGGTAAATACCATAAACAATATAGAGGTTTCGATTTATCGGGAGAGTTAGGATTAAATATTTCTGGAGATTTTGATGGAAACTATATTAAAGGAGACGCATCATTTAAATTAAACGACGATGTGTTTGCAAGAGCAAGTCTTAATCATAGTTCCAAAGCACCTAACTTTAACACCTTGTTATTTCAAAGTGATTATATAAACTATAACTGGCAAAACAGTTTTAGTAACACAGAAACGCAACAATTGGCATTTCAGCTAAAGTATAAAGAATTGGCAAATGTGACTGTTGATTATTCCACGATTACAGATTATGTGTATTTTGCGCAGGACGATGCGACCCTTCAGGTGCGTCCGTTTCAGTATGGCGGAACCATTAATTATTTGCGTTTGAAGTTTGAAAATGAATTCCGATTGGGGAAATTCGCATTAAACAATACCATATTGTATCAAAATCAAAATGCCGATGGTGTGATGAATGTGCCGGATTTAACAACGCGAAACACCTTGTACTTTTCATCGCATATGTTCGATAAGGCACTTTTTCTGCAGACCGGGGTAACATTAAAGTACTTTACCAAGTATTATATGAATGCATATAATCCGTTATTGGCAGAATTTTATGTTCAAAACGATACGGAGTATGGCGATTTCCCGATGCTGGATTTCTTTATCAATTTAAAAATCCGTCAAACCAGAATATTCGCTAAGGCGGAACATTTCAATTCTGCGTTCACAGGTTACAACTATTATTCAGCACCAAACAATCCTTATAGAGATTTTACGATTCGTTTT
>NZ_CP133090.1:2150000-3737252 GCF_030908365.1 Aestuariibaculum sp. YM273
GCCAGGCGTTGTGGAGTCATTGTTGAAATACCACCCTTTGCTTATCTAGAGTCTAACCCTGGTTCAGGGGACAGTGCTTGGTGGGTAGTTTGACTGGGGTGGTCGCCTCCAAAAGAGTAACGGAGGCTTCTAAAGGTACCCTCAGCACGCTTGGTAACCGTGCGTAGAGTGCAATGGCATAAGGGTGCTTGACTGAGAGACCTACAAGTCGATCAGGTTGGAAACAAGAGCATAGTGATCCGGTGGTTCCGCATGGAAGGGCCATCGCTCAAAGGATAAAAGGTACGCCGGGGATAACAGGCTGATCTCCCCCAAGAGCTCATATCGACGGGGGGGTTTGGCACCTCGATGTCGGCTCGTCACATCCTGGGGCTGGAGAAGGTCCCAAGGGTTGGGCTGTTCGCCCATTAAAGTGGCACGCGAGCTGGGTTCAGAACGTCGTGAGACAGTTCGGTCTCTATCTACAGTGGGCGTTAGAAATTTGAGTGGATCTGACTCTAGTACGAGAGGACCGAGTTGGACTAACCTCTGGTGTATCTGTTGTCGCGCCAGCGGCATTGCAGAGTAGCTACGTTGGGAAGGGATAAGCGCTGAAAGCATATAAGCGCGAAACCCACCACAAGATGAGATTTCTTTAAAGGGTCGTAGGAGATGACTACGTTGATAGGCTACAGGTGTAAAGGCAGTAATGTCATAGCCGAGTAGTACTAATAACCCATAGGCTTATTGTACGCCTGTTTTTTTTAAGAGTACAGTTTTTTAAAATACAAACACATGTATGTTTTTTCAATATGTTAAAATATAAGCGCGTGATGCGCGGTTGATGTTTAAGATACACCAACCTAAAATTTAAGGTGATTATAGCGACGGGGCTCACCTCTTACCATTCCGAACAGAGTAGTTAAGCCCGTTAGCGCCGATGGTACTGCATCCGTGGGAGAGTAGGTCGTTGCCTTTTTTGGAAATCCTCAACATTCATTTGTTGGGGATTTTTTGTTTTATAGCTGTTCGAAAAGAAATCAAACATGGTTTGGTTAGCTATTTCAAATTTCTCATTCTGTATTTTTAAAACTCTGTTAATCCAATTTAAAAATGGATTTACTATTTCTGTTGGAGTGAATAATCAAGAGGTAATACTTAAAAAATGAAAGATTTGTCTACCTTTTTTAAAGCAAGTGTCGACCTAATTTTAATTAAGTTTTTCGTTTTTTGTATAAAGAAAAAGAAAGATAAATGTACGATGCTATTGTTATAGGAACAGGTATTTCTGGAGGATGGGCCGCTAAAGAATTGTGTGAGCAAGGACTAAAAACTTTAGTGCTGGAACGCGGAAGAAATGTCGAACATATAAAAGATTATCCCACTATGAATAAAGAACCTTGGGACTTTAAATATCGAGGTTTGGTGAGTAGAGAAGATCTTAAAAAACAGGAGAAACAAAATAGAACGGGTTTTGCTGTTCGTGAAGAGCATAAACATTGGTTTGTAGATGATCTTAAACATCCTTATAACGAAGATAAACGGTTTGATTGGATTCGTGGATATCATGTTGGTGGACGATCTATTACTTGGGGAAGACAAACCTTGCGCTTAAGTGATTTAGATTTTGAAGCCAACAAAAAGGAAGGCATTGCTGTAGACTGGCCTATTCGTTATAAAGACATTTCACCTTGGTATGATAAGGTTGAAAGTTTTATTGGTGTTTGTGGGGAAAAATTAGGCCTACCTCATTTACCAGACGGTATCTTTACTCCTCCCATGGAGTTGAATTGCGTGGAGCAAGAATTCAGAAATAAAATTTCTGAACAGTATGATAATCGATATCTAATTATGGGGCGTTTTGCTCATCTAACTGGAGATATTCAACGGGAAGGTCGAAGTAATTGTCAATATAGAAATAGATGTATTAGGGGGTGTTTGTACGGTGGATACTTTAGTAGTAACTCATCTACATTACCGGCAGCAAGTAAGACGGGTAATGTGACTTTGCGCTCTAATTCTATCGTGAATAAAATCCTTTACGATGATGCTAAGCAACTGGCAACAGGAGTTGAAGTCATCGATACAGAGACACATGAAAAAATGGAGTTTTCTGCGAAGGTCATTTTCTGTTGTGCTTCTACTATTGCAAGTACGGCCATATTACTAAATTCAATTTCTGAACGGTTTCCAAATGGTTTAGGTAACGATAGTGGAGAGTTAGGTCATAATTTAATGGATCATCATTTTAAAGTAGGGGCAACCGCAACTGTTGAAGGATTTGATGATAAATATTATAAAGGTAGACGCCCTACTAGTTTTCATATTCCTAGATTTAGGAATTTAGGAGAACCTGATACAAAAACAGATTATTTACGCGGATTCGGTTTTCAAGGGGCGGCAAGTAGAACAAACTGGAAAAGTGGAATAAAAGAGCTTTCCTATGGAAAAGCCTTAAAAGATCAACTATTTAAACCGGGGCCTTGGCGTATTGGGATGACCGGTTTTGGTGAGTGCTTGCCGTATCATGAAAATAGAATGTATTTAAATCACGACAAGGTTGATGAATGGGGAATTCCAACGATAACATTTGACTGTGAATTTAAAGAGAATGAGCGTAAAATGCGTGAGGATATGCAGAATGAAGCTGTTAATATGTTGAAAAATGCTGGATTCAAAAATGTAAAAGGTTATGATAACCCATGTCATCCGGGGCATGCTATTCATGAAATGGGAACGGCTAGAATGGGACACGACCCGAAAACATCGGTGTTGAATAAGTACAACCAAGTGCATGCTGTGCCAAATGTATACGTTACAGATGGGGCTTGTATGACGTCTTCAGCTTATCAGAACCCTTCATTAACTTACATGGCTTTATCAGCGCGAGCAGCTAATCATGCGGCAGATCAAATAAAAAAGAATAAATTCTAATTATGGAAAGAAGACAACTGTTAAAAAAAATGGCATTATCTACAGGGTATGTTGTCGCAACGCCAACTTTAATGCAAATATTGTCTTCCTGCGAAGGGAATCAATGTGTAAACTGGCAGCCTTTATTTTTAAGTGAAGAACAAGCTTATGCTGTAGAAAAAATTTCGAACGTTATTATTCCACAAGGAATATTGCCAGCAGCATCAACCGTTAATACGCCACAGTTTGTTGATCTTGTATTAAACGAGGTTGTAGACCATAAAACTCAGAATATATTTTTAAAAGGTGCACACGTATTCAGTAGCAAATTTAAAGTGCTAACGGATAAGAATATTCTAAAAGCAGATAAACAAGACTTCCAGAAGGTTGTAGAAGTTTATTTTAATCTTAAAGATGAAGAAGCTAAACAGGTCGTAGACCTGGCCAATTCTAATGAAGAAGATATTGTTCCAAGTGATACCTATTATCTCTATAAATATTTGTTGTTTATTAGGTATCATTCGCTTTTTGCTTACACATCATCGGAGGCGCTTCAAGAGGAAGTATTAAAATATAACCCATATACCTTTACATTCACTCCGTGTGTGTCGGGCTTGGAATTTGATAGCTAAATAATAAAAAGATTGATTTATTTAGGAAAGGGGAAGTTAGGATTATAACTTCTCCTTTTTGTTTTAATGTAACTTCTTGGTTTATTTAAAACAAAAAATCCCGAAACAAACGTTTCAGGACTTTTGTAGTGGTACCTCCAGGAATCGAACCAGGGACACAAGGATTTTCAGTCCTTTGCTCTACCAACTGAGCTAAGGTACCTCTGTTAAGCGGTTGCAAATATATAAGCTTTTTGCATTGCTACCAAGAGAAAAGTGAAAAGATAGACGAAGTTTTTTTATCTAAAATACATGTATTGCTTTTCGTGTTGTAAATCAAGTATATCCAATAAACAACCGGCACAAATTTTAGGAGGTTTACGGGAATAATATTACTTGCTGCTCATGACTAGGATTTTAATTAAATTTCAAATGTTATATAAATTGTGTGGATGGATTCTAAGACGTCTTTAGGCTAAACATCTATTGGCGACCATTAAATAAAGAGAGTAGTAACATTATATAAAACAAAAAATCCCGAAACAAATGTTTCAGGATTTTTGTAGTGGTACCTCCAGGAATCGAACCAGGGACACAAGGATTTTCAGTCCTTTGCTCTACCAACTGAGCTAAGGTACCTTAGTTAAGCGGTTGCAAATTTATGTTCTTTTTACATTTTCACCAAAATAAATTTGAAAAAAATGTGTTTTTTTTGGTTTTGCATTTTTATAGTGTTTGTAATCAGTAGTATACATGAAGTAGGGGTTTATTAATTCTGGTTTTGTAAATTTACAGCTTTAATAAAACAGATGAATTTAGTAATTGATGTAGGTAATACGCTGGTTAAGCTAGCAGTTTTTAAAGAGAATGAATTTTTAGAAAAGCAGGTCGTTGAGCAGAGAGAGCTTGTTGAAGCTGTAAATAAGTTAAAACAGACGTTTAATACTATAAATCGGGCTATTATTTCTTCTGTAGCAAAATTGGATAAAAGTACCATAAGCGATTTAAAAGAGCAATTAGAACTATTAGTTGTTGATTCTAATACTAATTTCCCCTTTAAAAACTTATATCAAACTCCTAAGACATTGGGAGTCGATCGTATTGGTTTGGTGTGTGCTGCAGTTAACGAATTTCCTGAAAAAAATACGTTAATTATAGACGCCGGCACGTGCATTACTTATGATTTCGTAACAAATAAACACGAGTATCTGGGAGGTGCTATTTCCCCAGGTTTGAGAATGCGTTATAAGTCGTTACATAACCAAACCGCTAATTTACCATTGTTAGAAACAGAAAAGCCAAAAAGTATTACAGGAAACTCTACAATTAATTCAATACATTCTGGTGTTGTTTACGGTGTTTTAAATGAAATCGAAGGAATTATTCTTAATTATCAACAAAAATATCCAGATTTAACAGTTATTTTAACAGGGGGCGATTGTAATTTCTTGTCTAACCAATTAAAAAGTACCATATTTGTCAACCAAAATTTTCTTTTAGAAGGTCTAAATCAAATATTACTATATAATTCAAACGAATGATTAAAAAACTTGTATTAATTTTTATTGCAGTAATTGCAATTAAAAGTTACGGACAAGAGGGAACCGCCTCTCCATATTCTTTTTACGGCATTGGTAGCTTAAAATTTAAAGGTACTGTAGAAAACCGTAGTATGGGAGGGCTTAGTATTTATTCAGATAGTATTCATGTTAATTTAAGAAACCCGGCTTCTTACGCTGGTAATAATTTTGAAGGCCTTAACGATGGCAGTAGTCTCGTTAAGTATACTGTTGGAGGAACATATTCTAGCATTAACTTAAAAAGTGAAAGTAGTAATGATAATGCTTCTTCTGCAACATTCGATTATTTAGCAATGAATATTCCTATGGGGAAATTCGGTGTTGGTTTTGGTTTAATGCCTTATACATCGGTAGGGTACAAATTAGAGTCGTTGAACGATAATGGTATTTCTCATAGATTTCGAGGCGAAGGTGGTGTGAATAAAGTCTTCATGGGCTTAGGCTATCAAGTTATGAAGGGCTTAAATGTAGGTTTAGATGTTCATTACAACTTTGGGAATATTCAAAATAGTACAGTAGCATTTAATTATGATGATGATGGCGTGCCAACACAATACCAGTCCAGAGAAAACAATAGATCAGATTTAAGTGGTCTAAATGTAAATTTAGGGGTGAATTACAAAACCATGATAACTGAAAAACTTGAGTTTGTTTCAGCCTTAACCTATACACCGCAAAGCGATTTAGTCTCTAAAAACGAACGCTCTTACTCTACAATAACCTTGTCAAGTACAGGCCAGGAGTTTGTTGTAGATACTATTGATGAAGATTTAGAAGAGCAAGGCTTGCAAGAAACAGACTTGGTTATGCCATCGAATTTATCTTTCGGAGCAGGTATCGGGCAACCATTAAAATGGTTTGTAGGGATTGAAACCCTGTTTATGAGTACAAGTAATTTTTCAAATGAATTATATAGAACGGGAGCTTCAACTTACGAAGATTCGCAATCATATACTATTGGAGGTTTTTATATTCCACAATATAACTCCTTCAATAATTATTTTAAACGTATAACCTATAGAGCCGGAATGCATTTCGAAAATACAGGTTTACAAATCGAGGACGAGTCTATAAACGAGTTTGGCATATCTTTTGGAGTAGGATTACCAGTTGGTACTTTCTTCTCTAACGCAAACATGGGTGTAGAACTTGGAAAAAGAGGAACAACTAACAGCAATTTAATACAAGAGAATTTTATTAATTTCCAATTAAGCTTATCTTTGAACGATAGATGGTTTCAAAAAAGGAAATATGACTAACAGAAAAGAGAAAAATTAAGAAACATGAAGACGAAATTTACATTTTTATTTGCTTTATTATTTGTTGGCTTCACTGGTTTTGCACAACAAGATGAGGAATGTATGACTAAGCTTTCTATATTCCATGAGTATGTAAAAGCAAAGAATTATGATGCCGCGTACGAGCCTTGGAAGGCTGTAAGAGAAAAATGCCCGAAATTTAATATTGCTATCTATATTGATGGTGAGAAAATTTTAGAGGATAAATTAGATAAAGTTGAAGGAGACGAAAAAGTTGCAGTAATAAATGATTTATTAAAACTTTGGGAACAAAGAGTAGAGTATTTTCCAAGTAAAACACCAAAAGGAGAATATGCTGCACAAGCTTGTCAGTTACAATACGACAACTATAAATTATTAAATAAATCGGCTGAAGATTTATATGCGTGTTTTGATGCGGCTTATAAATTAGATAAAGAAACATTTACAAATCCTAAGAGTTTGTATTCTTACTTTTCTTTAATGGTAGATTTATATGATGCTAAAAAGAAAACAGATGCAGAATTATTTGATAAGTATGATGATGTTGCAGAGAAAGTTGAAAGTGAAATAGAAAACTATTCTCAAAAATTAAATCCGCTTATCGAGAAAGAAGAAGCTGCAGGCACAGCTTTAACAGGTAAAGATGCACAGTATAAAAAATACTACGAAAGCTATTTAAAAGCTTATGATCAAGTAGCTGGTGCAATGGATAAAAAATTAGGTGATCGCGCAAACTGTGAGAACTTAATTCCTTTATACGAAAAAGACTTTGAAGCAAACAAAACAAACGAAACATGGATTCGTAGAGCGGTAGCTAAAATGTACGAGAAAGAATGTACAGATAGCCCATTGTTTGTTAAGTTGGTAAATGCACAACACGAATTAAACCCTTCTGCAAACTCAGCTTATTATTTAGGGGTATTAAAAGACAAAGAAGGTAAGTCAAGCGAAGCTGTTAAGTTTTATCAACAAGCGATCGATTTAGAGACTGATAACTATAAAAAGTCGAAAATCGTATACCGTGTTGGAACTAAATTTAAGAAATCAGGAAGCTACGGTCAGGCGAGAAATTATTTCCGTCAGGCACTTAAATTAAACCCATCAAACGGTCGTCCGTATTTAGCTATTGCAGCAATGTATGCAGCAAGTGCCAATAATTGTGGAGATACAGCGTTTAATAAAAGAGCAGTTTACTGGTTAGCAGCTGCAGAAGCAGATAAAGCTGGACGTGCAGATGCAACCTTAAAAAAGGCTGCAGCACAATCGGCAGCGAGTTACCGTGCTAAAGCACCACAAAAATCTGAAATTTTTAGTGCAGGAAATGCAGGTAAGGTAATCAGCATTGGTTGTTGGATTAACGGTTCAGTAACGGTTCCTAATATCTAAAAGATGAACGCTAGAAGTTCTAAAAATATAATTTTATCAATGGCCCTATTTTTAATAGGGCTTTTTGGTTTTTCGCAACAAGATGAAGCGTGTATTTTAAACTTTTCATTGTTTTATGAGAGCGCTAAGTCTAAAAATTTTGACGCAGCCTACGAACCTTGGATGTTAGTAAGAAATAAATGTCCAAAATATAGTTTAGGTATTTATTCGAAAGGTGAAGACGTGTTAGAATATAAAATAGAAAAGGCCCAAGGAGCTGAAAAGGTTGCGTATATAAACGATTTGGTGAAATTATGGGAGGAACGTCTGGAACATTTTTCAGGTAAAACTCCAAAAGGACAGTTCCTGGCAAAGTCTTGTCAATTACAATACGACAATAAAGCGCTTTTAAATAAAACGGATGATGAACTTTACAGTTGTTTTGATCAAGCTTATAAAGAAGATAAAACATCATTTTCTCATCCTAAAAGTCTGTATACTTATTTTTCTTTGATCGTTGATTTGTATGATGCAAAAAAGAAGTCGGATGCTGAGTTATTTGATAAGTATGACGACATAACAGAAAAAGTGGAAGTAGAGGTATCTAATTACGCAGCAAAGTTAAATGCATTAATTGAAAAGGAATCCTCTGGGGCTACTTTAACTTCTGCCGAAAAAAAGAACATGGGGATTTATGAAGATTGGTTAGGGGCATATGAGACAGTTTCAAAATCTATCGATGGTAAATTAGGAGATAGAGCTAATTGCGAAAATTTAATTCCTTTATATACTAAAGAATTTGAAGCTAATAAAGCCAATGAGCTTTGGTTAAGAAGAGCTGCTGGAAAAATGTCTGAAAAGGAATGTACAGGTGATCCGTTATTTATCAAGTTGGTTAATGCCTTACATGAGTTAAAACCTTCAGCTAATTCGGCGTACTATTTGGGTATTTTAAAAGATAAAGAAGGGAAACCAAATGAAGCTATTACGTATTATAAAGAAGCGATTAGTTTAGAAACCGATAATTTTAAAAAAGCTAAACTTAATAAAACCATTGCTCAGAAGTTGAAAGCTAAAGGTAGTTATGGTCAGGCCAGAAATTTTTTCAGACAAGCTTTAAAACTTAACCCATCAGATACCAGTCCTTATATTTCTATTGCAGCTATGTATGCAGCGAGTGCTAATAATTGTGGAGACACGGCTTTTAATAAAAGAGCCGTATATTGGTTGGCAGCCAACGAAGCTATGAAAGCCGGAGCAGCAGGTAAGCAATCTGTAGAAAGGTATATGGCATTAGCGCCTTCAAAACAAGATGTTTTTAGTTGTGGATGTTCTGGCGAGGTTATAAAAATAGACTGCTGGATTAGCGAGGCTGTAACAGTTCCTTCTGTGGGGAAAAACTAAAATTCTTAAAAGGAGAGCATCTTTTAAAGGTTGAAAATATTTAATGAATACAAAGAAATTGAATAATACATTTTACATTGTGACTTTATTAACGGTGACAATGCTTTTTTCATGTAACAACAGTTACAATGAAGTGCAACAATTAGGAATGTCTGAAAACGAGCCTATGGGTGTTGCCGAACATATTAACTTAAAATATACCGATTCTGGTCGGGTAACCGCCAATTTGCTAAGTGCAAAAATGCTGGATTATAGTAATCGAGACTTTCCGTTTAACGAGTTTCAAGGAGGTATAACCTTGTACCTCTACGATGAGGAGAATAAAAAAAGTACTGTTGTAGCAGATTATGCTATAGTGTATAATAAAACCGATTTAATCGACTTACAAGGAAATGTTGTTATTACTACAGTTGATAATCGTGAATTAAAAACCGACCAATTATACTACGACCAAAAGAAAGAATGGTTGTTTACAAATAAACCCGTAACGTTTAAATCGGAAACCGATATTATAAATGGAAATGGTTTTGATTCAGATTCTAAATTCGAATACGCCGAAGTACTTGAAGTAACAGGTGTTATTACCGTAGAAGATTAGAAATAGTTTCAAACTTGCGAAATTAAAATTCGCTTTACTTCAAATTTAATTATCTTTACATTACAAAAATTAACACATACCCGAATACATTTTCAGTTATTGTTGATGTCTTCGAGCACTAATATAACCTTATGAAATACTCTAAAATTTTTCAATTCGCTTATCTGGTTTTCGCTGTTTTATTTCTTTATGATGGCATTACTAAATTAGGTAAAGGCAATGGCGCATATGTGTCTTTCGCATTAGCTGGTCTAGCGGTTTTTATATTTTTCTTCAGAAGAAAGTTTGCTAACAAATACAGTAATAAAAACAATAAAAAATAGATGAGCATTTATGTTATTATCATAATTGTATCATTATTACTATCGGCTTTTTTCTCAGGAATGGAGATTGCTTATGTGTCTTCAAATAAAATTCACATTGAAATTGAGAAAAAACAGGAGGGGTTGCTTTCCAACGTCTTAAAAAAACTTACCGCTAAACCATCCAAGTTTATTGCAACCATGCTTATTGGTAATAATATAGCTTTGGTTATTTACGGGTTTTTTATGGGCGATTTGTTGGTAGAATGGTTTCAGTCATTGTTACCATCGACCTACAATTTTATCAATTTAATGTTAACAGATTTTAGTTTGTTATCGCAAACTATAATTTCAACCTTAGTTATTTTAATTACGGCAGAATTTTTGCCGAAGGTATTTTTTCAAATTTACGCCAACACCTTAATTAAAACCTTAGCCATTCCGGCATATGTGTTTTATATTCTGTTTAGTTTAATTTCCGATTTCGTGATATGGATTTCCGATTTTGTTCTTAAACATGTTTTTAAAACAGAAGGCGATCAGATTCAGCTGGCATTTACAAAAGTAGAACTGGGCAACTATATTAGTGAGCAAATGGAATCGGTTGAGGAACATGAGGAAGTCGACTCCGAAATTCAGATTTTCCAGAATGCCCTAGAGTTTTCTGAAGTTAAAGCCCGTGAGGTTATGGTGCCTCGAACGGAAATCACCGCTATTGAAATTAACGATTCTCTAAAAAACTTAAGCAGTTTGTTTACCGAAACCGGATTTACAAAAATTTTGGTGTATAAAGAGACGATCGATGATATTGTGGGGTATGTACATTCCTTTGAATTATTTAAAAAACCCAAAAACATCAAGGCAATGGTCTTGCCTGTGGAGTTTGTTCCAGAAACTGTTTTGATAAAAGACGTATTAAGTTTATTGATCAAAAAACGAAAAAGTATCGCAGTGGTTTTAGATGAGTATGGAGGAACCTCAGGTATTATGTCGGTTGAAGATATTGTGGAAGAGCTGTTTGGTGAAATTGAAGATGAGCACGATACCGTCGATTTAATTGAGGAAAAGCTAGATGATGAAACCTACACGTTTTCAGCACGTTTGGAGGTCGATTATATTAACGAAACCTATAAATTAAATCTTCCGGAAGGTGAAAATTATGAGACTTTAGGAGGGTTAATTGTAAACCATACCGAAGAAATTCCAGCTCAGGATGAGATTGTAAAAATCGATAATTTTCAATTTTCAATCGTAGAAGTATCGAATACTAAAATAGACCTTATTCAACTTAAAATTTTAGATGAGGATTAATGTTTAATTAAATCACATCTAAGGGCTTTTATTATTAAATAGAAAATAGTATTTTCGCCCACGACGTATGTGCGGGAGTCACATATATAGAACTTAACAAGCTAAATCCCAACAAGGATTTTTTAAAAATTTTTAATTACAGATGGCAGTTTTAAATAAGATTAGACAACGCTCACTATTTTTAATAGTAGTCATAGCACTGGCGTTATTTTCTTTTGTATTAGCAGATTTATTTAAAAGCGGAAGTGCTTTTGCAGGTAGCGACAATGTAGTAGCGACAATTAATGGAAAGGATATTACCCGTGAAGATTTTCTTCAAAAAGTGGAAGTAATGCAACGCCAATTAGGTCCTAATGCAACCAATACACAAGTAATGAACCGTGTTTGGGATCAGGAAGTGAGAAAAGCAGTAATGGAAACTCAATTTGAAGAGTTAGGTATTTCTGTTGAAAAAGACCAGATGCGTGATATTTTAAAAACTGCTTTAGCAAATAGTCCGGAGTTTTTAAACGAAGCTGGATTATTCGATGAAAATAAGTTAAACGAATATATCGCAAACTTAAAAGAAACATCGGCAGAAGGGTATTCGCAGTGGGTAAACTACGAGAAAACTATTGCTTCTAATGCGTTACAACAAAACTACTTTAACATGGTTAAAGCTGGTTTAACAGGTACGTTAGCTGAAGGTGAATTAGAGTATAAGTTAGAAGGGAACAAAGTAGATATTAAATATGTACAATTACCTTACAGCTCGATTGCCGATAGTTTAGTTGAAGTGTCTAAATCTGATATTTCAAGCTACATAAGTAAAAACAAAAAGCAATACGAAGTAGACGCTTCAAGAGATATTAAGTTTGTTCAGTTTAATGAAGTAGCATCTGTAGAAGATGAAAACGAAATTAAAAAGGAATTAACAGATCTTTTAAAAGATAGAGAAGAGTACAATAGCGTTACTAAAGCTAACGAATCTGTAAAAGGGTTTTTAAGTACTACAGATGATGAAGGATTTGTGAATTCAAATTCAGATATCAAATTTGACGATCGTTTCTTATTCAAATCAAGTTTACCATCTACTATTGCAGATAGTATTTTTAAATTGAATGTAGGTGAAACTTATGGTCCTTATAAGGATAACGGTTACTATAAAATTTCAAAAGTAGTTGCAGCTAAACAAGTACCAGATTCAGCAAAAGTAAGACACATTTTAATTCCGTTTATCGGAGCGCAAAGCGCACAAATGGACGTTACCCAAACTGATGCGCAGGCTAAAGCAACTGCCGATAGCTTATTAGCGGTAATTAAAGCAGATCGTTCTAAGTTCCCAGAGTTAGTAACAGAGTTTTCTTCAGATAAAGGAAGTGTGGATAACGAAGGGCGTTACGATTGGCACCCATACAACACTATGGTTCCTGAATTCAACGATTTCGAATTCGAAGGGAATGTTGGTGATTTAGGTGTGGTTAAAACGGTATTCGGTTACCATATTATCGAGATTGAAGGTCTTAAAGAAAAACAAAAAGCAGTTCAGGTTGGAACAATTGCAAGACGCATTGAGCCTTCTGAAGCAACTATCGATAAAGTATTCAGAGATGCATCAAGTTTTGAATTAGCAGTATTAGATGATAAAGATTTTGATGCTGAAGCTGAAGCTCAAAAGTTTGTGGTTAGACCAGTAAACGGTATTAAAGTTTTAGATGAAAATATTCCAGGTGTTGGTAACCAAAGACAAATTGTACGTTGGGCTTTTGAAGAAGGTAACAATGTTGGTGCTATCAAACGTTTCTCTGTAACTAATGGGTATGTCATTGCTCAATTAGTAGCGAAGCATGAAAAAGGATTAATGTCTGTAGAAGAAGCAACGGCAAGTGTATTGCCAATTATCCGTAAGGAGAAAAAGGCTGAGATGCTTAGAGATAGAGTATCTGCAACTAACTTAGATGATTTAGCAGCTAGCCAAAACACATCTGTTAGAACGGCGTCAGCTATTAACATGAAGAATCCAACCATTTCTGGTGCTGGTAGAGAGCCTTTAGTTGTTGGTGCTGCTTTCGGATTAAACGAAGGGGAAACTTCAGAATTAATCGATGGTAATAATGGTGTTTATATGGTGCAAGTTACCAAAGTAACTCCAGCAGTAGCTTTAGAAAACTATCAAGCTGCAGCTAACCGTGTGGAACAACAAAAAATGAATGTTGTAACTTCTAAGTTATATAACGCATTAAAAGAGTCAGCTGATATTGAAGATAATCGAGTAGAAACTCAGATTCAATAAAAGAACTGCTAATAATATTTAAAAGCGGAACAATGTTGTTCCGCTTTTTTTTTATGCCTTAATTTTAAATTTATAAAATTGACCGATGGTTGATAGTTGCATTATTTTGTTGTGATATTCTTAAATTTAAGTAGCAGTTAATGATAGATTAATTGTAAATTAAGCTAAACCAAATAAAATAAGCATTGCTAATATGTCTACAGGAACAAACCAAACCATTGTTAAGGGAATTGTACCTCCTATGGTGACACCGCTATTATCGGATAATCTTTCTCTTGATGTTGAAAGTGTAAATAAATTATTAGAACATTTAATTGCAGGAGGGGTTCACGGGGTGTTTATTTTAGGGACAACAGGAGAGTCTACCAGTTTAAGCTATTTAACGAGAGAGCTTTTAATTAATGAAACCTGCCGCATTGTAAACGGAAGAATTCCTGTGTTTGTTGGGGTTACCGATACATCTATAGAAGAGAGTTTACATTTAGCGCATATTGCCCATCAGGCCGGAGCCACCGCAGTGGTTGCTGCACCACCATTTTATTATGGTTTGGGTCAGGAAGAATTATATAAGTACTACTGGAGTTTGGCAAGTCAATTGCGTTTACCTTTATTTCTTTATAATATGCCTTCACATACCAAAGTAAATATAGACAGAGGTACGGTATTGCGATTAGCCGAGCATCCAAATATTATTGGATTGAAAGATAGTTCGGCTAACACGGTGTACTATCAGTCGCTGTGTTATATGTTGAAAGCGAAAGAAGACTTTTCATTATTGGTAGGTCCTGAAGAAATCACCTCAGAAACCATTTTAATGGGAGGTAGCGGCGGTGTTAACGGTGGGGCGAATATGTTTCCGAAGTTGTATGTTGAATTGTATAACGCAACTATAGCGAGAGATTTCGACCGCATTCGGGTGCTACAAAATTTGGTTATGGATGTCGCTACAAAAATATATACTATAGGATCTTACGGATCGAGCTATTTAAAAGGATTAAAATCGGCGTTATCGGTATTGGGCTTAATTAAACCCTACATTGCGCCACCATTTAATACATTTGAAGAGAAGGAAATGTCTCAGGTTAGAGATAGCGTAAACCGGATAAAAAAGGAAATAGAAACTATCTTGGGTTAATAAAGACATACCAGTTTAATCTTAACCAAATTAAACTTAAAAAGATATTATTTTTGCCAACCTAACTAAAATCTAAAAGAATTAATGAATTTTACAGATCTTGTTGTGTTTTTTCTTTACATAGGAGGAATTGCCCTATTTGGAGGTTCTTTTTTTAAAAGAAATAAAACATCCGAATCTTATACGGTTGGCAATAAAGATATACCCGGATGGGTGGTTACCATGTCAATTTTTGCAACTTTTGTAAGTAGCATCAGTTATTTGGCTCTACCGGGTAACGCATTTCAGTCTAATTGGAATGCATTAGTGTTTAGTTTGTCATTACCCATTGCAACTCTAATCGCTGTAAAATATTTTGTGCCGCTGTATCGAAAAATCAATAGTCCATCGGCATATACTTTTATGGAGCAGCGATTTGGTGCCTGGGCACGAATTTATGTGTCCCTATGTTATTTGTTAACCCAACTCATGCGCGTAGGCACTATTCTTTATTTACTGGCTCTAACCTTAAATGCAATTGTAGGTTGGGATATTGCTACTATCATTTTATTTACAGGTATTATTGTAGCAGTTTATTCTATGTTAGGAGGTATTACAGCTGTGTTATGGACCGATGCTATTCAGGGAATTATTTTAATTGTTGGCGCTCTGGGTTGTATTGTTTATATGTTATTCAGTATGCCAGAAGGGCCATCTCAGATATTTTCAATCGGAGCGGAATATAACAAGTTTAGTTTGGGGAGTTTTAAGCTCGATTTAACCGAACCTACGTTTTGGGTGGTTCTTATTTATGGTGTATTTATCAACCTTCAGAATTATGGTATCGATCAGAATTATGTACAACGCTATATGGTTTTAAAGTCAGACAAAGAAGCGCAGCGTTCAGCATTAATAGGCGGACTAATTTATTTGCCAATCTCGATATTGTTTCTGTTTATAGGAACCGCTTTATTTGGCTATTATCATTCTGCTGAAACTCTTCCTGTAGAATTACAGGATGTAGCAAAAGCCGACAGAGTGTTTCCGTATTTTATTGTAAATGCCTTACCACCTGGATTAACAGGTTTAATGATTGCTTCTATTTTTGCAGCAGGTATGAGCACGATTTCAACCAGTTTTAATAGTTCTGCAACAGTATTTCTAACCGATTATTATAATCGGTATATCAATAAAAAAGCATCTAACAAACAGCATATGCGAGTGCTATACATGTCTTCAGCTATTATTAGTTTAATTGGGGTTGGTATTGGTATTGCTATGATTGATGTGAAAAGTGCTTTAGATGCCTGGTGGAAATTATCCTCAATTTTTAGTGGAGGAATGTTAGGTTTATTCCTATTAGCTATGAGCGCAAGAGTGAAACGCGCTACTGGGGCAATTATTGGGATGATAGCAGGAATTTTAGTGATTCTGTGGTTGACATTTTCAGAACGTATTTTTGGACCGGATTCTATTGGAGCCTCCTTTCATACGTATTTAACTATAGTATTTGGTACTATGGCCATTTTTTTAGTGGGCTTTTTAGTGTCCTACCTACTAAAACCTAAGCATAAGCAAGCAACATAAACTATATAAGAAATTAAGATGAATTACAAAACATTAATAGGGAAGCTGCCAAAAATAGGAATTCGTCCTGTTATAGATGGTCGACTTGATGGCGTGCGTGAATCTCTAGAAGAAAGTACAATGAATATGGCTAAGCGTGCGGCCGATTTTTTGTCAAATAATTTAAGACATGCAGATGGCAGTTTGGTTGAATGCGTTATTTCAGATACTTGCATAGGAGGTGTTGCCGAAGCAGCAGCCTCGGCAGATAAATTTTCCAGAGAAGGCGTTGGGCTTAGTTTAACGGTAACACCTTGCTGGTGTTACGGCAGTGAAACAATCGATATGGATCCCTTAATACCAAAAGCGATTTGGGGATTTAATGGTACCGAACGTCCTGGTGCAGTTTACCTGGCAGCTGCATTGGCAGGACATAACCAAAAAGGCCTGCCTGCATTTAGTATATATGGTAGAGATGTGCAGGATAGTGATGATACATCGATACCTAAAGATGTACAGGAGAAATTGTTGGCTTTCGGAAAGGCAGGTCTGGCTGTAGCTACCATGAAAGGGAAATCATATTTATCTATGGGCTCTGTTTCTATGGGGATTGCAGGGTCTATTGTGAATCCTGATTTTTTTGAAAGGTATTTAGGTATGCGTTGTGAGAATGTGGATATGTCTGAGTTTACACGACGTATAGAGCAGGAGATTTACGATAAAGAAGAATATGAAAAAGCATTGGCCTGGACTAAGGCAAATTGTAAGGAAGGAAAGAATTACAACCCAGAAGGAAAGCTAAAAACAAGGGAGCAGCTAGATCAAGATTGGGAGTTTGTGGTAAAGATGGCACTTATAGGGCGCGATTTAATGATTGGAAATCCTAAATTGAAAGAGTTGGGCTATGGAGAAGAGGCACTTGGGCATAATGCTATTTCAGGAGGATTTCAAGGGCAACGACAGTGGACAGACCATTTCCCGAATGGTGATTTTATGGAGGCTATTTTGACTTCCTCTTTCGATTGGAATGGTATTCGTCAGCCTTTTATGTTTGCAACAGAAAACGATAGTTTAAATGGGGTGTCTATGTTGTTCGGTCACTTATTAACGGGATCTGCTCAAATTTTTAGTGATGTGCGTACGTATTGGAGTCCGGAATCGGTGAAACGAGTAACAGGATACACCTTAACAGGTGAGGCCTCTAATGGATTTATCCACCTAATAAATTCAGGAGCATCTGCATTAGATGGTACAGGAGAACAAACTATTGATGGACAACCAGTAATGAAGCCTTGGTGGGATATTACAGAAGAAGAAGTTGATAAATGTTTAGAAAATACTACTTGGGGACCTGGAATGTTAGAATATTTTCGGGGTGGTGGCTATTCTTCTACCTTTAAAACAAAAGGAGGGATGCCTGTAACCATGTGTCGAATTAATATTGTAAAGGGTATTGGACCTGTTTTACAAATTGCTGAAGGACAAACTGTACAATTACCAGAAGAAGTACATCATACCATTAACGAACGTACAAATCCAACCTGGCCAACCACTTGGTTTGTTCCTAACCTTACAGGGCAAGGACCATTTAAAGATGTGTACAGCGTCATGGCAAATTGGGGTGCTAATCATGGTGCGATTTCTTATGGGCACATTGGAGCAGATTTGATTACTTTAGCTTCAATGCTTCGTATGCCTGTTAATATGCACAACGTGCCGGAGGATAAAATTTTTCGTCCTAGCGCTTGGGCTTCATTTGGAATGGATAAAGAATCTGCCGATTACAGAGCCTGCACAACCTATGGTGCTTTGTATGGTAAATAAATTTATTGCGTTACCCTTCGGGTCGGGTTTTACAATACAAGTCCGCGCGAATAATCGCTGTGGGCTTTCCTTTTCAACCCCTAACGCAAAACCAAAAGAGCAACATTATATAACGTTGCTCTTTTGGTTTTTTATAGAATCATATCGGAGTATGAGATTATGGTATGGTAACCTTTTTCTTTAAAGTACGCCGTTGGATTATCTTCACTCGTCACTAAAACAAAATCACCTCCCCAGGCACCAAGACTTTTTATAACGCCATTAAAATCTGGAAATAACCGGTCTTTAACAGGTTGTTGCTTGGTGACTTTTGAAATAATAGCTTCATGCTGCGTTAATAAGTCCTCAAAAGATGTTAAAGATGTACAGCTAATAAGTTGCGAGGTAATCGCATTAATTTCAGAAATAACAGGCTCAATATTCGATTTGTTGCTGTTATACGTTGCTATACCTTCACGGCTGTTTTGTTTTTCGTTTAAATACACAAAATAGATGTGTTCTTTAAATTCAGGGCTGAAAACTAAGGTGTTGACTTGAATTCCATTTGGTGTTCTTTGATAAGTAATGGGGTTGTTGTTTTGAGCACAGGCAATATCGTACCCGCTACCGCCAAAGGTGTTTTTCAACAATTCGAAAGCATCAATCTTTGCCCAATCAGCAATATTATTGATAAGGGTGGATGATGTTCCTAACCCCCAGTTTTTTGGGAATGTTAATGCTGTTGAAATAGTATAGCCTTGATTTGAACATAAAAAATCAGGGTTTAAGGTTTTTGCAGCCTGTATAATTTGAATAATTCTATCTGAAGTCTCATTATTTTGATTTGGTTTCAGTTTGCCATTTTCAATTTCAAAAGTCCCTTCAAACCATAACGATGTATCACTATTGTAACTTTTCCAAATGAGTTTGGGGTCATCGAGAGGTGTAACGATTAAAGACTGTCCAAACTTTGTTGGTAGCGCTAATGCTTTTGCTCCATCAAGCACAACATATTCTCCTGAAATTAAAAGTTTACCGTTACTATAGAATTGCTGCATAGGTTTAGTTGCTTTTAGAACGTAAGGTTTCAATGGCTTCAACTACGGCGCTATGTGAAACAGTTTGGGTTTTAAACTGCTCGGTTAAAATAAGTTTCTCCTCATTAGTAGCTTCAAACTGATTTAAAATATTCATCAAATGCATTTTCATATGCCCTTGTTGAATCCCGGTTGTTGTTAGTGAGCGTAATGCAGCAAAATTTTGAGCTAATCCGGCAACGGCAACGATTTGCATGAGCTCTTTAGCGTTAGGGTAATGTAGTAACTCCAAGGATAATTTTACTAACGGATGTAATCCTGTTAATCCGCCAACAGTTCCTAATGCTAGTGGCATTTCAATCCAGAAGGTAAACATGCCATCTTCAACTTTGGCATGCGATAAGCTACTGTATCTACCATTTCTAGAAGCGTAAGCATGAGCGCAAGCTTCAATAGCTCTAAAATCGTTTCCGGTGGCCAAAACCACCGCGTCAATACCGTTCATAATACCCTTGTTATGGGTTACGGCACGGTAAGGTTCAATTTCAGCAATGTTAACGGCCTGAACAAATTTAGTGGCAAATTCTTCAGCCGAAATGTTTTCGTTTTCGGTTAAATCTTCAACTTTACAACTCACTTCGGCACGAACCAAACATTCCGGGACATAATTTGAAAGAATACTCATGACGATTTGAATTTGTTTTTCTTCGTCATTAAATTTATCGAATGCTAAAGCTTCAGTTTTAAAAGTTTTAGCAAACTGCTCCAAGCAAGAGTTGATGAAGTTGGCCCCCATGGCATCAAGTGTTTCAAAAGATGCGTGAAGCTGATAGTAGTCATCTATTTCGTTGGTTTTATCCCTTAACTCAATATCTAAAATACCGCCACCACGTTTCTCCATGTTTTTGGTGATTGGTTTGGCGTCTTCTATCAGTTGCGGTTTTATATGGTTAAAATAGTTTTTTAAAGTGTCTTTATCACCATGATACATAAAGTGCACCTGACCAATTTTGGTTGTAGAAATTACCGTTGTTTTAAATCCGCCGCGATCTAACCAGAATTTAGCAGCTTTACTGGCTGCCGCCACTACCGAACTTTCTTCGATAGCCATAGGGATGGTGTACAGGGTGTCGTTAATTAAAAAGTTAGGCGCCACACCAAGGGGTAAATAGTAATTGGTTATGGTGTTTTCAATAAACTCGTCGTGTAGGGTTTGTAATTTTTCGTTTGTATTCCAGTACTGCTTTAATACCGTTTTGGCTTGTTCGGCATTAGAAAAATAGGTTTCTACCATCCAATCAATTTTCTTTGATTTCGATAGTTTTGAAAAACCGGCAATAGATTTACTCATAAGATGTTCGTTTACTCGATAATCGAGATTGGAATGCTTCGTGGCGAACCCCGAATTCTGGTTGTTATTTTTTCAATACTTCAAATTTCCTTTGAAGAGGTTTGTTTCGCAAAGATAGCATACTTAAATGCAATATTAAACTCGATTTTTTTATTTAAAGACGTTATTAAAGTGTTAATAAAAAGGGTGCTTTGTATTATTTTTAGTAAAATTGGGCTCTCTTTACGAAATAAATATTTTTTTTAATGAAATACCTACAATTATCGTTTTGCGTTTGCGTACTATTCGTAGCAAGTTTAACCGCTCAAAATAAGCAAATTACCCTTGAAGAAATATGGAATGGTACGTTTAGAACAGAACGTATGGATGTACTTCATTCTATGGCAAATGGCCAGCAATATTCTGTGTTTAACTTCGATAGAAGTACACGCTCGACTTCAATAGATATTTACGATTACAAAACATTAGAAAAAGTAACAACCTTAGTTGATTCTAGAAACATTTCAGAATTAAACTATTTTACAAATTATACGTTTAGTGAAGATGAGACGAAAGTACTTTTAGCAACTGATGAGGAATCGATTTACCGTCATTCGGTATTAGGTAGTTATTATGTGTATAATGTAGCAGATAAATCGGTTGTTTCGGTTTCAGATGAAAGAATTCAGGAACCAACATTTTCACCAGACGGATCGAAAGTAGCTTATGTGTATAATAACAATATTTATATAAAAGATTTAACATCAGGTGCAACTACTCAGGTTACTACCGATGGTGTTAAAAATGAAATTATAAACGGTATAACAGATTGGGTTTACGAAGAAGAATTTGCTTTTGTTCGTGCCTTTGAATGGAATGCCGATGGAACTAAAATTGCCTTCATCCGATTTGATGAAACCAATGTACCAGAATTCTCTATGGATGTTTATGGAGAAAGCCTGTATCCATCACAGCAGGTGTTCAAATATCCAAAAGCAGGGGAGGCGAATTCTTTAGTATCACTTCATTTATATGATTTAGATACAAAAGCCATTGAAGCTGTTAAAGTAAATAAGGAATACAACGATTTTTATATTCCAAGAATCAAGTGGACCAACGATGCTAATGTGTTAAGTGCACATTATTTAAACAGAAAACAAAATGCATTGGATTTATGGTTGATTGATGCTGATAAAAACACATCGTCTTTAGTGTTAGCAGAGACCGATAAAGCTTATGTTGATGTTACCGATAACTTAACGTTCTTAGAAGACAATAGTTTTATTTGGACGAGTGAGAAAGATGGCTATAATCACATTTATCACTATTCTAAAAAAGGAGAGTTAATTAATCAGGTAACAACAGGAAACTGGGAAGTGACAGCGTATTACGGTTACGATGAAAAGAGTGGTAGAATTTTCTATCAGTCTGTGGAAAACGGTTCAATTAACCGCGATGTGTATTCTGTGAAATTAAACGGCCGTAGTAAAAAACGTTTGTCCCAAGCTGAAGGAACAAACAGTGCCGACTTTAGTGCCGATTTCTCATACTTCATTAACACGTTTTCAAATACAACAACACCGCCGGTATATACATTAAATAAAGCGTCGACAGGAGATGTTGTTAAGAATATTAAAGATAACAAGGCACTTGTTCAGCAATTATCAGACTATACCATTTCTGCAAAAGAATTTAGTACCATTAATGTAAATGGGAACGATTTAAACATGTGGATGATTAAGCCTGCTAATTTTGATGCAGATAAGGAATATCCGGTGTTAATGTTCCAGTATTCTGGACCAGGTTCACAGCAAGTAGCCAATACATGGAGTTCTTATAACGATTACTGGTATCAACATTTAGCGCAAGAAGGTTATATTATTGCTTGTGTTGATGGTCGTGGTACAGGTTATAAAGGAGCGGCTTTTAAAAAAGTGACTTACGAGCAATTAGGAAAATACGAAGTCGAAGATCAGATTTCTGCAGCTAAGCAATTAGCAGCATTACCATATGTTGATGAAACCCGTATTGGAATCTGGGGATGGAGCTTTGGTGGTTTTATGAGTAGTAATTGTTTGTTTAAAGGGAATGATGTCTTTAAAATGGCGATAGCTGTAGCTCCTGTAACAAGCTGGCGTTTCTACGATACCGTTTACACCGAGCGTTATAACGGATTGCCACAAGACAATGCAAGTGGTTACGACGACAACTCCCCAATTAATCATGTAAATAAATTACAAGGCGATTTTCTTTTAGTTCATGGTTCTGCTGATGATAATGTACATGTACAAAATACGATGCGATTAGTAGAGAGTTTAGTACAAGCCGATAAGCAATTTGACTGGGCGATTTACCCGGATAAAAATCATGGTATTTATGGTGGAAATACCAGGCTACACCTTTACAAAAAAATGACTAACTTCCTGAACGAAAATTTAGGAGATAAATTATAATAAAATCAACTAAGCTGTATTCATACAGCTTAGTTTGTATAAATAACTAACACAAAATTTATGTCAGACACAATTACTACAACTAAACACAAAGAATTATTTGGACATCCAATAGGGCTGTATGTTCTGTTTTTTACAGAAATGTGGGAACGCTTTTCTTATTATGGAATGCGTGCCATTTTGGTATTGTATCTAGTAGCCGAAACTCAAGGGGCTAATGCTGGTTTAGGCTGGTCTAATGGAGAGGCTTTAGCTTTATATGGCTGGTATACTATGTTGGTTTATGTAGCGTCTATTCCTGGTGGTTGGATTGCTGATAAGATATTAGGGCAAAAGAAAGCCGTGTTGTATGGAGGAATTTTATTAGTAGCAGGTCATAGTATTTTGGCTATCGAGCAGATGTGGGCCTTTTATACAGGTTTAGGATTAATCATTGCCGGTGTAGGGATGTTAAAACCAAATATATCAACAATGGTTGGAGGTCTTTACAAACAAGGTGATGTAAGACGTGATAAAGGATTTACTATTTTTTATATCGGAATAAACGTAGGTGCATTTTTAGCCAGTTTAATTGTAGGTTATGTAGGTGAAGTTTATGGATGGCATTATGGATTTGGTTTAGCGGGTATAGGAATGGCTTTAGGGCTTATTCAATATGTTGCAGGTCAAAAACATTTACAACACGTTGGAAACTTTTTAGGAGGTTCTGAAGGTTCAGCAGATAAAGAATTAATGAATCAACCACTTACTAAAGTTGAAAAAGATAGAGTGGTGGTATTGTTTATATCTTTCTTATTGGTAATTGTATTCTGGGGTGCTTTTGAGCAAGCTGGAGGATTAATGAATATCTATGCAATGGATAATACCAACAGGAACTTATTTGGTTGGGAAGTGCCAGCATCTTGGTTCCAGTCATTAAATGCGATGTTTATCATTTTCTTAGGAACTACAGTTGCCGGGTATTGGGCTAAACGAAAATTGCAGGGTAAAGTAGCTACGTCTTTGTTTAAAATGATCATTGGTTTAATCATTATGGGAACAGGCTTTTTCTTTATGACGGCTGCGGCAGCTCAATATCAGAGTGCTGGATCATCTGCTATGTATTGGTTAGTATTAGCTTATTTATTTCATACCGTTGGGGAACTTTGTATTTCTCCAGTAGCTCTATCATACATTACGAAACTGGCGCCAGTAAAATATGCATCGTTAATGATGGGTATTTATTTCGCTATGACAGGTTTGGGTAATAAAGTAGCAGGTGTGTTGGGTGAAGCTTCTGAAAGCTTGGGTGAGTTTACCATCTTTACAGGTATTGCGGTTTTCTGTGTGATTTTTGGAGCACTCGTAATGTTGTTTAGAAATAAATTAGAAGCCTTAACTCATGGAGCTGAAGATAACGAACGTGATATGCACGAGGAGTAAAAGCTTCATTTTAAAATAGAAATAATTCAACCATTAATTATATATGACGACAGATATTGAAAATCTTTTTAAAGACAAAGTTTTAGGGCATCCGGCAGGGTTGTTTGTATTATTTTTTACGGAGATGTGGGAGCGTTTTTCCTTTTACGGAATGCGTGTGTTACTGGTTAACTTTTTAACATTTTCTATTATTGGTGATAATCCGGGGTGGGGTTGGTCTGCCGAAAATGCAGGCGCTTTATTCGGTACTTATGCCATGTTATTATACATTACCCCTATTGTGGGTGGTATAGTAGCCGATAAATTAACAGGTTACCGTTGGGCGGTAATTATAGGTGCTATAATCATGACTTTAGGGCATGCTTCAATGGCGGTAGAGACTGAATTTTCGTTATACTTTGGTTTAGGCTTATTGGTAGTTGGTACTGGGTTTTTTAAACCAAATATCACATCTATCATTTCTGAAATGTATAAGAAAAACCCAGAAAAGAAAGATGGTGCTTATACCATTTTCTATATGGGGGTAAATGCCGGAGCGTTCTTCGGAATGATGCTTTGTGGTTATTTAGCTGAAAAAATAGGATGGTCTTACGGATTTGGTCTTGCAGGAATTTTTATGTTATTAGGAACACTTCAGTTTGCATTTTCAGGAAACCTATTTGGAAACATTGGAAAGAAACCAACTAAAACACATGAGGTAGAAGATACTGTTGATGGTGATGATCACGTGGCTAAAGTTGACGAAGATGAGGTAGAAGAAAAACCAAATCCATTTACTTTAGTGGATAAAGTGTTAATGATTATCTGTGCTATTGTAGGTTTAGGGTATGCGATTAACGATCCAATGTCTAAAATTGCAGGAATCGATATGTTTTCGGCGTTTAAAGTCGGTGCGCTTGAAGGTCAGTATGTGGCGGTTTTAATCGCCTTAGTATTATTCTTGGTTTTAGTAATCGGACGTATTTTTAGATATTCAGCTATTGTTAGAGATCGTATGATTGCGTTTATCATTTTCGCATTCTTTACCGTATTCTTTTGGTTGTCGTTTGAGCAAGGTGCATCTTCCTTGGTGTTGTTTGCTAGAGATAATGTAGATCGTGTGTTAACGGGTAATTCTGCTCTTACATTTAATATTATTAATGCCATATTAACTGTTGTGCCGCTATGCATAATTACATATGTGTTATATGATTTATGGAAGAAAACATATAAAAAGATTCCATATTCCAACATTGTGCTTGCTGTATGTTTCTTATTTATGTGGTCAATTGTTGGTTGGATGTTAGTAAGAGAGTTTTCTTCAGATAGATCGGAGATTATAGTATCGTGGTTTAGTATTTTAAATTCATTCTTTATTATTGTATTTGCGTCGTTCTTCTCGAAATGGTGGGAGAGTAAATACAATCCGTCAGCTGCCGCTAAATATGCTTTAGGTTTAATTATCATGGCTGTTGGTTTTGGGTTATTAGCGTTTGGTTCTTATGGTATTCAAGAAGGAGTAAAAGTGAGTATGATCTGGTTAATTTTAGCTTATTTATTCCATACGCTTGGTGAGTTATGTTTATCGCCTGTTGGATTATCATATGTTAGTAAGTTAGTGCCAGCACGAATGATTGCTTTAATGTTTGGTATGTGGTATTTGGCCATTGCCATTGGAAACAAATTAGCAGCTGTTGTAGGTGGGCAAATTGAAAACATTACTAAAGAGTATAGTTTATCTACATTCTTCTTGATATTTACGATTGTGCCTGTTGTAGCCGGGTTGTTAATTCTGGCATTAAATCCATTATTGAAAAAATTAATGCATGGTGTGCGTTAATCGATTATAAAGGTTAAATACATTTAAAAAGCTCCATTTTCGGAGCTTTTTTTGTAAGTTAGGCATAGGTTTTGATACTAAATGGTTATGAAAAAAATAGGATTTATATTATTGTTGGCTGCTTTAACTTCAGTTAGCGGTTTAGCACAAGAGATAAAATGGGTGAGTTTAGAAGAGGCTTTAGAGCTTCAAAAGAAAACTCCAAAAAAGATTATGATGGACGTGTATACCAGTTGGTGCGGACCCTGCAAAATGTTAGATAAAAATACCTTTCATAATGCCGATGTCGCCGATTATGTAAATAAAAATTATTACGCCGTTAAGTTTAATGCTGAAGGAAACGATGAGGTGAGTTACAAAGGGAAGACGTTTTCAAACCCGGGATACAAACCGGAATTAGCTAATCGTCGTAACTCGGCTCACGAATTAACAAGATACTTTCAGGTGAGTGCGTATCCTACAATAATTTTTATGGATGAAAAAGGCGATTTAATTGCGCCTATTCGAGGGTACCAGCAACCTAATCAGTTAGAGTTGTATTTGAAGCTTTTCAAAAATGACGATCATAAAGACATGGATTCTCAGGAAAAGTTTAACGACTATTATAAGGCCTTTAAACCGGAATTTAAAAGTTAGTCTATTTTAGTAACGAATTATAAAAGCTCCCTTTTCACCAGTGTAGTGAAAGGGGAGTTTTCTTTTTAAAGCAATAGTTTTCCAATGGTGCACGTAGGATTTATAGTTACTGCCATCGGAGATAATGGCTTTGGGTTTTATAGAATCTATAAGCCTATTTAAATTGATTTTGGGCGATTGCCTGAGTAGTAAAAAATCCGGATGAAATGATTTTAGATTGTATACTCCTAAGCTATCCACCACTAGTAACCTTTTCTTGTTTAAAAGGTATATAGATGCAATGGAGTCTCTCCTTGAGGTATTAATTTGTTTTGAAACTTTGTAATCCACAATACTATTTCGAAATAACGGGATGCTGTCTACATCCGTACTAAAGGTTGTTTTATGATTATAGGTGTTTGATATTAAACTATGTCTGCTTTTTTGAAAAATGATAAATTCCCGATTAGGTTTCTGGTAACTGGTATAAATAAATGCTATTTGTAGTGCGATGATTCCGGATAAAACGAGTTTAAACGAATTGAGGGTTCTTTTTTTTAAAAGAAAAACTAGAGTTATTATCAGGGTATAGCTTGCTAATACTTGCGAAAGGTTAAAGGGAAGATCTTTAAAAATGAATGTCTCTTGTTTTGCAATCCATTCAATGAATTTATTAATTAACGAAATGCTATAAGAGAAGCTCGTTGCTAAAAAGCTGGGTAGAAAACCTAAAGAGGCCAGAATTATAATAAGAATGCCGAAACCTAGAATAAAACCAAGTAAGGGTATGATGACTAAATTTGAAATAAAAAATAGTCCTGGAAACTGATGAAAATAATACAAGCTTATTGGAATAACACCCAGTTGAGCAGCAATAGTAACGGTAAATGTATGCCAGTAAAAATTAAGGATTTTGTTTTTTGGTATCCAAAGTTTGTAAAGTAGCGGATCGATAGTAACTATGGCAAGAACGGCTAAATAGCTTAATTGAAACCCAACATCGAAAAGAAACATGGGCTTAAATAATAACAATATAAATATACTTAAAGCAAGGGTATTATATATGTTGGTTGGGCGTTTTAAATTTACAGCAATCGCCAGAACGCTAAACATGGTAACAGCCCGAGTCACTGAAGCGGATAACCCTGCTATTATGGCAAAACTCCATAAAATAATAAGTAGTAGCGCGGTTTTGTATATCTTCCCGTGTTTTAAATATTCAATGGGTTTAAAGATGATGTATAAAATTATGAGTATAATACCAATATGTAATCCCGAAACAGCCAGAATATGTATGACTCCTGCATTGGCATAATTAGTATAAATTTCGTTGCTTATGTCTTGTCGCTGACCAAGAAATAATGCATTTATAATAGCGAGTTCGTCCGGTTTAAAATGATATGCTCCTAGCTTGGTGTTGATATAATTTCTAACAGCATCAGCGTAACCTAAAATGGTGTTCTTTTTGGATTTTATTTTTAGAAGTTCAGTGTCAGATAAGGTTATTTGATGATAAATGTATTTCCGTTTTAAATAGGCTTTATAATTAAATTGTCCAGGATTTAAGGGAGAAGGAATCGTATGTAATACTGTTTTTGTTATGTAGACGTCATCGATATTCAGTTTTTTGCCAATGCTGTCTTTTCTGATATTAATAAGTGTTTTTCCGGAAACCTGATTACTGTCTAATTCCAGTAGGTTAACAATATACTTGTCGTAATACGTGTTGGGTTTTAAAACCTCCTGAACTCTAAAAGTGATTGTTGAGGTAGCATCAAGTTGAAGTTTTTTTGTGTAATGGTTGTTGAAATTACAGGGGTTGTGAAGAACAACTGCCAGAATACCAATACTAATCATTGATAGGTAACTAAATAACCCGAACCATATAGTTTTTACGATTTGCTTTTTTGAAATACCATAACTAACAGCCAGTAAACTGAGTAAAACTATTACCAAATACAGGCTTAAGTTAACTGAGAAGTTATAACTGTAACCAATAATGATACCGGTTATCAGGCATAGTGTAAGCTTAATTATGGTGAAATTGAGTATTTTCATACTCAATAAATATAAGAAATATCTTATAATATTCTTCGAGCCTCAACAAATGCATTGTTCCAGTAGGCTTCAGATAGTTTGGAAACAATAACGCCGCCACGTGTTGTAGCATGAATAAACTGAATGTCATTCTCAGTTGTAATAATTAAACCTACATGATTAATGTTGTTTCTGCGATTGGCGGTTTTAAAGAACAACAAATCGCCTTCCTGAACTTTTCTCAAAGGAATTTTATCACCTTGTTTAGCCATATCTCGTGAAATACGAGGTAAAATAATATCATTAGCCCTAAAGGATTCAAAGACTAAACCAGAACAATCCATGCCATTTGAAGTCGTGCCTCCCCATTTGTACCTTACGCCTTCAAATTGTAAGGCATAACTGGTAATGGCGTCAGCCTTAGTTATAGCTGGTTTGTTTTCAGAAATAGGAGTTTTTGAAACTTCAATGTCATTTACAATAGCGTTGTTGTCATAGTTTTTTAATGCACGCTTGGCGTTAATGACAACTTGAGAGTCTTTTTGTTTGGCTCGTTTAGATGATTTACAACTTGTAAAGCTGAGCGTTAATAAAAGTAGGAAACAAAGACTCCTCATAAAGTATGTTAGTTTTTTATTGAATTGTATATTAATTGTGCTGTTTTTTTGCTGGCACCTTTTCCGCCAAGAGCTTTTTCTAACTCGTAATAGTTGACGAACATTTTTTTACGTTCTGTTTCATCTAAAATACGCGCTAATTCTTGTTTTAACCTTTTTTTGTTAAAATCGTTCTGAATTAATTCGGTTACGACTTCTTTGTCCATAATTAAATTAACTAACGAAATAAACTTTAAAGTTATTATGCGTTTAGCAATATGATAAGAGATTGCACTTGCTTTATAGCAAACCACTTGAGGGACTTTAAATAAGGCTGTTTCTAAAGTAGCTGTACCAGAAGTTACCAATGCGGCAGTTGAAATACTTAGTAAATCGTAGGTTTTATTCGAGATGAATTTTACGTTATTCGATTTTATAAATGATTCGTAAAAACTGTAATCCTGACTTGGTGCACCGGCAATTACAAATTGGTAATCCTTAAAAGAATCGACCATTTTCAACATTACCGAAAGCATGTTTTTAATTTCCTGTTTTCGACTTCCTGGTAATAAAGCAATAATAGGTCTCTTGTCTAAGTTGTAAGTGTCTCTAAATTTAGACTCGTTAACCTGATCTCGATTTGCAATAGCATCAATAAGCGGATGCCCAACGAAGTTCACTTTATAATCATACTTTTTATAGAAGTCTTCAACAAAGGGTAAAATAACGTACATATCATCGATATCGCGTTTAATATCAAAAACACGTTTAGCACGTGATGCCCAAACTTGTGGAGAAATGTAATAGTTCGTTCTAATACCTTCTTGTTTTGCCCATTTGGCAATACGCAGATTAAATCCAGAATTATCTATAAAAATGAGAACATCCGGATTGTAGTCTTTAATATCTTCTTTACAATATGCAATGAGTTTGAAGATTTTATTCAGATTCATGATAACTTCTGCGAAGCCCATGAAAGCACGCTCTTTGTAGTGTTTTACTAAAGTACCGCCAACTGCCTGCATAAGATCGCCACCCCAGAATCTGATTTCAGCATGAGCATCGACCTCAAATAATGCTTTCATTAAGTTCGAACCGTGTAAATCGCCTGATGCTTCACCTGCTAAAATGTAATACTTCATTTAAAAAAGTTTAAAAATAAAAGTCAATATCGCTATAAAAATAGTAATGATTAGTACGCCACGTGCGCGGTAATCCCGACGTTTTCTTATAAAGATAAAAAATGCAATTAAATTTAAAACAGCCCCTAAGCTAATGAGTTTGCCTAAAAAGCCTTCAGCATATGCTGCTTTTATTACGTTAACAAAATCTTCACCTTGACCTAAAAGGCTTGATATTAAAATTAGGCCAAGACCGTTAGCGATTAGCCCAACGGCAATACCTATAAAAATCTCTTTTTTAATCATTTAAATTCCAGGAGTTTAAATTTTGAATGTAATGATGCGCAGTTAAATCGAATTGTACCGGCACCACAGAAACGTACCCATGTTCTAGAGCCCATTCATCGGTGTCTTCACCGCCATCTAAGTTTACAAAACGCCCGGTAAGCCAATAATAATCTTTTCCTGATGGTGTTTTGCGCTTGTCGAATTCTTCCACCCAATTGGCTCTGGCTTGTCTACAAACTTTAATGCCTTTAATGTTCTCCTTAGGTAAGTTAGGAAGATTCACATTAAGCACAACGCCGTTTGGTAAACCGTGTTGTAAAACATTTTCGGTAATGGTTTTTACAAAGCTTTTAGTTGCTTCAAAATCAGCACTCCATTTATAATCCAGTAACGAAAACCCAATGGCCGGAATGCCTTCAATGCCGGCTTCTATCGCTGCACTCATGGTGCCTGAATAAATTACATTGATAGATGAGTTTGAGCCATGATTAATTCCTGAAACACATAAGTCTGGTTTGCGGTTTAATTTTTCACGAATAGCCAGTTTTACACAGTCGGCAGGAGTTCCCGAACAACTGTATTCCGTTTGTGGGCCATCATCAACCTTAAGCTGTTCAACATATAGGGTAGAGTCAATAGTAATGGCATGTCCCATGCCACTTTGCGGACTGTCTGGAGCTACAACTACCACATCTCCAAGGGTATTCATAATTGAAATGAGGGTTCGAATTCCCGGAGCTGTTATGCCGTCGTCATTCGTTACAAGTATAAGCGGTCTTTCTGTCATTTACATTCTGAAAATTGTAACGCTAAAATACATAATTTCCGTAGGATACACTTTATTTATTCTGTTTAACAAAAAATTAGTAGCAAATGCCGGGCTTGGCATACTTTTTTCTTTATTTTAGTAAAAAAATGTCGGGCATTAAATGTGTCGTTGAATATTAACTGAATGAAAAATATTATGAGAAGGAAATATAAAGTGCTGTTGCTGGCCTTACTTCTGGGGTTTGCATCCTGCAGTTTTACTACAAAAAAGTTCGATAACCCTGATAAAGATAAGTTACTAATTCAAGTAATTACTTTTGTTTTAGAGAATGGACATTACGATCCGGTAATGTTTGATGATACGTTTTCGGAAGAATTATTTAAAGATTATTTAGATGTTTTAGATCCGGTGAAGCGTTATTTTTATCAGTCAGATTATGAAGATTTTGAAAAGTATAAATTAACAATTGATGATCAGATAAAAGCAACCGATATTACGTTCTTCAATATTGTACATGAACGATTGGTAAAGCGTATTGCTGAGTCAAAGGAGATTTATAAAGAAGTATTATCAAAACCGTTTGACTACAATAGAGATGAAACCTTTAATACGGATTATGAGAAGACAGGTTTCGTTAAGACTAAAGCAGAGATGAAAGACCGGTGGAGAAGACAACTTAAGTTTTCGGCGCTTTCAAACTATGATGATATCTATGAAGATGAGGTAAGAAAGAAAGAGAAAGATCCGTCTTATGTAATGAAAACCGATGTGGAAATCGAGAAGGAAGCTCGCGAGTCAACATTACGATCTATCGAGATATATTTCAATGATAATCTAGAGGATTTTCAACGTGAAGACTGGTTTGCGATTTATGTAAATACTATTGTTGAAGAATTCGATCCGCATACCTATTACTTAGCCCCTAACAATAAAGAGGATTTCGATCAGCGTATGTCTGGTAAATTAGAAGGTATCGGGGCACAACTTCAAAAGCGCAATGATTATATAAAAGTGGTGAAATTAATCTCAGGAGGACCAGCCTGGAGAAGTCAGGAATTAGAGGTTGAAGATTTAATTATAAAAGTTAAGCAAGAAGACGAAGACCAACCGGTGAATATCGTTGGTATGCGTATTAACGATGCCATTAAATACATCAAAGGACCAAAAGGAACTAAGGTAACGCTTACTGTTAAAAAGGTTGATGGTACGATTAAAGATATCACGCTTACCAGAGATGTTATTGAATTGGTAGATACTTATGCGAAATCATCGGTAGTTAAAAAAGACGGAATGACTTTTGGTATTATTGATTTACCTGCTTTTTATGTAGATTTTAAAGATTATAAAAATATAAATGCAGCTAAAGATGTTAAAACTGAGATTGCTCGTTTAAAATCTGAGGGTATTGAAGGTTTGGTATTAGATTTACGTAATAACGGCGGTGGGTCTTTACCTACTGTTGTAGACATGGCAGGGTTGTTTATAAAAGAAGGACCTGTAGTACAGGTGCGTTCTACCGGAAAGGCTAAAGAAGTTTTGGAAGATCGCGATAGTTCTATCTCTTGGGACGGGCCGTTAGTGATTTTAGTGAATGAAATATCAGCCTCAGCTTCCGAGATTATGGCAGCTGCCATGCAGGATTATAAACGTGCCATAATAATTGGAGGTAAACAGACCTATGGAAAAGGAACCGTTCAGAATGTGATTAACTTGAACACCATGTTACGAAATAATACCAGTGGAGATTTAGGCGCTTTAGCGTTAACGACTCAAAAGTATTACAGAATTAACGGAGGTTCGGTGCAATTAGAAGGTGTAAAAAGTGATGTTAAAGTTCCTGGTCGTTTCAGTTTTATTGAAGTAGGAGAGAAGGATAAAGAAAACCCGTTGCCTTGGGATGAAATAGATTCAGCCGATTATACACCGTGGAATTATTTTGATTACGATGCTATTGTAAAAAGTAGTGAAGAACGCATGAAAAATAATGAACAGTTGAAGTTGATTGAAGAAAATGCGAAATGGGTAAAAGGTAAAATTGATGAAACAGAAGTGTCTTTAAACTTCAAAAAATATAAAGCAGAGTTAGATTTAAACGAAGAAGAAGCGAAACAATTTGATGCTATTTCAGATTATAAAACCAATCTTACATTTAGCTCAACATCTTATGAAAGATCGCTTTTTGAAAAAGATACTACCGATTTAAAAGAAAAACGCAGACGTTGGCACGAGAGTTTAAGTCAGGATGTTTATGTTGAAGAAGCGCTTAACGTTTTAGAAGATATGAAAGCATCTCAACGCCTTAAAAAGATTGCTACAACAAATGCTGAAGTGAAAAAATAAACGGTTGTATATGAGTTATAAAACAAACTCGTTGAAACACTTAGCGCTCCAAAAGTTTAAAAAGAACTTTTGGGGCGTTTTTAGTTTTGGTTTTGTAGTTTTTGTTGGAATTATTTCGGTGTTTGCTTATGTGTTTGCTCCAGATAGTTCTCAGCATGCCAATCAAATGCATTTGGCTATACATTCCAAAAAGCCGGGTTTTAAAATCATCATGCTAACCATACCGTCGGAGTTGAAAATAGAGCAAAATGTTTTTGATAAACTATTCTTTGGAACGAAATCAACCGATACTGAAATCCCTGTTTCAGATTATGAAATTAATGACGGAAATTTAACCTACACCGAATACGCTTCCGATGGTTTAAAAGGTGTTGAAAAGACTATACGTTTAAGCCGTTTTCCAAATCAATCTATTGATGGTTTTGTAAAAGAAAAAACATTTTTGTTTGGAACTGATAAGTACGGTCGTGATTTATTAAGTCGTATTTTAGTAGGGGCAAGAATTTCGTTCTTTATAGGTTTTGTAGCGGTATTTATATCCTTGGTTTTAGGTGTTTTTATGGGGAGTATAGCTGGTTATTTTGGAGGTAAAGCCGATGCTGTTATCATGTGGATTATTAATGTAACTTGGTCTATTCCAACGTTGTTGCTTGTTATAGCGATTACTCTGGCTTTAGGAAAAGGTTTCTGGCAGGTGTTTATTGCAGTAGGGTTAACCATGTGGGTTGAGGTTGCCAGAGTGGTTCGAGGACAGGTAATAAGTGTTAAAGAACAGCAATATGTAACAGCTGCAAGAGCGCTAGGGTTTGGAGATTTTAGAATTATAGTAAAACATATTTTACCCAATATCATGGCGCCCGTTATTGTGATTTCTGCAGCTAATTTTGCCTCTGCGATTTTAATAGAAAGCGGATTGAGTTTTTTAGGTATTGGTGCTCAACCACCAATGGCTAGCTGGGGAGCCATGATTAAAGACCATTATAATTATATTATACTTGGTAAACCTTATTTGGCGCTTATTCCTGGTCTTTGCATTATGAGTTTGGTAATGGCTTTTATGTTAATTGGTAATGCGCTTCGTGATGCATTGGATGTGAAAAATTAATTAGAACTCAATTGCATGTTCTCATTAAGCTCATCAATATAATTTAAAACATCATCTTTACCAATCTCTTTACTCGATGAAGTTACAAAGTAGTTTGGCATGTCTTCCCATGTTTCTAAAAGAATGTTTCGGTAAGCTTCAACATGATTTTCAATGGCTTTAGGTTTCAATTTATCTGCTTTTGTGAATATAATAGAAAACGGAATGCCATTTTCGCCTAGCCACTGCATAAATTCTAAATCGATGGGTTGTGGTTCGTGACGAATATCTACTAAAACAAAAGCAGTAACCAACTGTTCACGCTGACTAAAATAAGCTGTAATAAACTTTTGAAAGACTTTTTTTGTGCTTTTCGAAACCCGTGCATAACCGTAACCCGGTAAATCTACAAGGTGCCAGTTTTTGTTTATTAAGAAGTGGTTTATTAACTGTGTTTTTCCCGGTCTTCCTGAGGTTTTGGCTAAACTTTTTCGATTGGTTAACATGTTAATAAGCGACGATTTTCCAACATTACTTCGTCCGATAAAAGCATATTCTGGTAGCATGCTTTTAGGGCATTTCGCAACATCAGAGTTGCTCATAACAAATTCTGCAGTTTTTATTTGCATTGAGGGGTATTTATATGAGTTTACACGAATCGTGTTAAAATCTAAGTTTGTTGACTATAAGTTTTTGTTGTTTAGCCAGGCTTCAAGAATCTTATTAAATTCTTCCGGATGCTCCATCATAGCGGCGTGCCCGCATTTATCTATCCAGTATAATTCTGAATTCGGTAACAATTCATTAAATTCTACAGCAACTTCCGGCGGAGTTACCGTATCATTTTTACCCCAAATAATGCAGGTTGGTGTTTGCATTTTAGGTAAATCATTAGCCATGTTGTGACGTATCGCACTTTTTGCTATAGCTAATGTTTTAATCAGTTTATTTCGGTCGTTTACGGTAGCGTAAACTTCGTCTACAATCTCTTTGGTAGCAACTTCAGGGTCGTAAAATACGTCCTGTGCCTTTTTCTTAATAACTTCGTAATCACTACGTTTTGTATAGCCGCTTCCCATGGCACTTTCGTATAAACCGGAACTTCCAGTTATTACTAAAGCTTTTACTTTTGATGGGTGTAATTTAGTGTAGTATAAGCCAATATGTCCGCCAAGAGAATTTCCTAATAAAATAACTTCATCGTAGCCTTTAAATTCGATAAATTCATTTAAAAAGCCTGCGAAACTTTTTACATTAGTTTTTAGTAGGGGCTTAGTGTATATAGGTAATTCGGGGATAATAACTTTGTAGCCGGTTTGGCTAAAATGTTTTATTACTGAATCAAAATTACTTAATCCGCCCATTAAGCCGTGTAAAACAATAATTGGCGTACCTTCGCCAGCTTCAATATAGCTGTAGTTCTTTTCTTTTTTTAAACGATGCGTCATTAATCAGTTGTCGTTACTTTAAAAACAAATATAGTTATTTCATCTATACTTACGACGATTTTAAGGATTTTCAAAAATAATAGTTTCGTTGAAAGATGTTAATAAAAAAGCGATTGTGTTACGATTTGTTCTAATGCGCTGATTGTAAGTGGTTGTTGGGTTTTAGGCCGTATAAAATCCATTTTTAGTGTTATTTAGTCGAAAATTTATTAACAAAGTGGTAAAATGTGGTAAAATGTGGTAAAATTTTCAATATATTTGAAACACAAACCGTTAACATATTTGTGAATCACATTGGACTTATTAACAGGAACATACGATTGTAAGGTTGACGCCAAAGGTAGATTAATGATGCCTGCGCCGTTGAAAAAGCAGTTGTCTTCTATTTTAGAAGATGGGTTTGTGTTGCGTCGTTCGGTGTTTCAAAAGTGTTTAGAGTTGTATCCAATGGCAGAGTGGCAAAGGCTCATGCAGAAGATGAACAAGCTAAATCGGTTTAAAAAGAAAAATAACGATTTTATCCGTCGTTTTACGGCTGGAGTGAAAATTGTAGAAGTAGACGCTAACGGGCGTTTACTAATTCCAAAAGACTTAACGGTATTTGCTAATATTTCAAAAGAAATTGTGGTGGCTTCGGCGATTAACATTGTTGAAATATGGGATAAAGATTTATATGAACAAGCCATTGATGATGCAGCTGATGATTTTGCAGATTTAGCTGAAGAGGTGATGGGACAAGATGATGAAGATTATGGAATATCATAACCCGGTGTTGTTAAAAGAAACGGTTGACGGATTAAATATTAATCCGGATGGCATTTACGTGGATGTGACTTTTGGTGGTGGCGGACATAGTAGAGAAATATTAAGTAGGCTAAGTGATAAGGGGAAGTTGTTTGCCTTCGATCAGGATGCAGATGCTCTTGAAAACAAAATCGACGACCCAAGATTTACATTAATCAATGAGAATTTTAGACATATAAAACGTTTTTTAAGGTTTTATGGTATAAAAAAGGTTGATGGGATTTTAGGGGATTTTGGTGTGTCATCTCATCAGTTTGATGTTGCTGAGCGTGGGTTTTCAACGCGTTTTGATGCTGATTTAGATATGCGTATGAATCAAAATAGTGCATTGTCAGCTTATCATGTGGTAAATGAATATGATGAAGAGCAGCTTAGAGCGGTGTTAGCTCAATATGGGGAGTTGCGTGCTGCACCAGCTATGGCAAGATTAATAGTTGAAAAACGAGAAGAAGAGCCGATAGTAACCAGTGAACAATTAAAAAGTGCTTTGAAAAAGTTTTTGTCACCAAAGCATGAGAACAAAATTTTAGCACAAATCTATCAAGCGATTCGAATTGAAGTAAACCAAGAGATTGAGGTTATTAAAGAATTGCTGTTACAGTCGCCAGAGATTTTAAATGAAAAAGGACGCTTGAGTTTGATTTCTTATCATTCTTTAGAAGATCGATTGGTGAAGCGTTTTATAAGAAACGGAATGTTTGAAGGCGAGCCAGAACGCGATATGTTTGGGAATTTTGAAGTGCCTTTAAAAAAAGTAGGAGGTTTAATTGTTCCAACAAAAGAAGAAATAAAAATTAATAGCAGAGCAAGGAGCGCGAAATTAAGAATAGCTGAAAAGATATAATGAAGCAGAAGATCTATCGCATATTAAAAGGGACGTTTTTAGTTAGTGATGATGCTTTTAAAAACTGGAGGTTCATCATTTTTGTTTCGGTTTTAGCTATAGTAATGATTGCGAGTTCGCATAGTGCTGATAAAAAAGTGTATGAAATTGCACGATTGAAAAATGAAGTCAACGAAATGCGGTCGGAGTTTATAGATGGTCGGTCCAGGTTGATGAAGTTGAAAATGGAATCGGCAGTAATTAATGTAATGAAAGATAAAGGAATTGCACCATCGGTAATTCCACCAAAAAAAATAAAAATTAAATCACAAAACTAACCAAAACTTGGCAGTAAACGAGAAAAACATATTAAACCGCTTGTATTTTATATCAGGATGTATGTTCGTCTTTGGTGCTGCTGTGCTGTTTAAATTGTTTAGTATACAATTTTTACAAGGAGAAAAGTATCGTGCATTGGCAGATACACGTGTGGTTAAGAATGTGAAAATCCCTGCCAATCGCGGTAATGTGTATTCGGTTAATGGAAACTTACTCGCTACATCGGTGCCAAAGTACGATGTGCGCATCGATTTGCTGACCCCAACTAGTAATACATTTGAAAAATATCTTATTCCTTTATGTGATTCTTTAGCGGCCTACTCGGGGCGTTCGTCAAGATCTTATCAAAAAGCATTGCGTAAAGCGCGAGCCAATAGAAATCGGTATTATTTATTAGCTAGAAATGTTGGGTACGGTGATTATATTCGTTTAAGAAGTTTCCCAATGCTTAGGTTAGGAGCTTTTAAAGGTGGGTTGATTGTAGAGCAAACTACCAAGCGCGAACATCCCATGGGAGCGATAGCTCAACGTTCAATAGGTTATGAACGATTTGATGAAGATGGAAATGTAACACGCGCCGGTATCGATGGCGCTTTTGGCGTTAAATACTTAAGGGGAACCGACGGGCAACGCAGAAAACAAAAAATTGGTAAAGGGCAATGGAAGCCTTTAAGTGATGCTAACGAAATTGAACCTAAAGATGGTTACGACGTATATACGACTATAGATGTTAATATTCAGGATATAGCACATCATGCGTTATTGAAACAATTAGAAGAGTACGAAGCCGACCATGGTTGCGTGGTGGTTATGGAAGCTAAAACCGGTGAGATTCGTGCGATTTCAAACTTGGGTAGAAATGAAAACGGATATTATTATGAGCGTTTAAACTATGCGGTTGGTGAAGCGCATGAGCCTGGTTCTACGTTTAAGGTCATGGCATTAATGGCTGCTTTAGAAGATAAAGTGGTTGATACCTCTACAGTGATTGATACCGGAGTTGGGTATAAGCAGTTTTACGGAAAAGGTATAAAAGATACGCATGGTCACGGAAAAATTTCTGCGGCAAGAACATTAGAAGTGTCATCTAATATTGGGTTGGCAACTATTATAGATGATGGATATGCTAAACAACCGCAAAAGTTTGTGGATCATTTACAAGATTGGGAATTAGATAAGCCGCTTGGTTTGCCAATAATTGGTGAGGGTGAACCTGTGATTCCAAAACCGGGTGATAAAATTTGGAGTAGAAACGCTTTGCCATCTATGGCGTATGGCTATAATTTAAAGTTAACTCCACTTCAAACACTTACGTTTTACAATGCGATTGCTAATAATGGGGTGTTAGTAAAGCCGAAGTTTATAAGGGAAGTGAAAGAGTTAGATCATGTAGTGGAATCTTTTGACGGAGATAATGAAGGTGATAAAATCTGTTCAGATAAAACACTAAAAGAAATTCAAAATATTTTAAAGCATATAGTGGAGCGAGGAACTGGGCGTTCCTTATATTCGCCGTATTTTTCTATGGCGGGTAAAACAGGTACGGCACAAACTGAATATTGGATGAAAGATTGGAAAGAAAATCGTCGATACATTTCATCGTTTGCTGGGTATTTTCCAGCCGATAATCCAAAATATTCATGTATCGTGGTCATTCATAAACCAAGTGTTAAAAAAGGATATTATGGAGCTGATGTAACGGGGCCCGTGTTCAAAAGAATTGCTCAAAAAATACATACAGATACGCCGATTATAGACGAGGTGAAGACCTTAGAAGTAAAGCATGCTTCTGTAGAAAAAGAGTTTAATAGTTTTTATAAAACAGCCCAGACCTATAAAACTATTATGCCAAATGTCGTGGGATTACCGGCTATGGATGCAGTAGCTTTATTAGAAAATATGCAGGTGCATGTAAAAGTAAAATTACAAGGTAGTGGTGTTGTAAAAAGCCAGTCTATCAATAAAAATATAAAGTTAAAAAATAACCAAACCATCATATTAACAGCTTCATGATAGCTTTGAAAGACATATTATATAAAGTTACTATTAATGCTGTGGTAGGTAATACTACTGTAAATATAGAGGCTATCGATTTTGATTCTAGAAAAATCAAGAGCGATGATGTGTTTGTGGCGATTTCTGGAAGTGTAGTAGATGGACATAAGTATATTGATGCAGCTATAAAACAGGGGGCAAAGGCGATTGTTTGTGAGGTTATGCCTGAAAGTTTAGTTGAAGGAATAACTTATGTTGAGGTTGATAATTCGCACAAGGCTTTAGCGATTATGGCATCGAATTATTACGATGTGCCTTCAGAAAATTTAAAGCTTGTTGGTGTTACCGGAACAAACGGAAAAACCACGGTTACCAGTTTGTTGTATCAGTTATTTAAGAAGGCAGGATATAAAGTAGGCTTATTATCCACTGTGAAAATTATGGTTGATGATAAACAGTTTAAAACCACACACACCACGCCAGATTCGCTGACGATTAACAAGTATTTGAAAATGATGAATGATGAAGGTGTTGAGTTTTGCTTTATGGAAGTGAGCTCACACGGTATTCATCAACATAGAACCACCGGATTACATTTTGAAGGCGGTGTGTTTACTAATTTATCACATGATCATTTAGATTACCATAACACCTTTGCAGAATATCGCGATGTTAAAAAATCGTTTTTCGATCATCTGCCAAAAGAAGCTTTTGCTTTAGTAAATGTTGATGATAAGAATGGTTTAGTGATGTTGCAAAATACAAAAGCCAGAAAACAAACCTATGCTCTAAAAACGTATGCTGACTATAAAGCGCAGATTTTAGAGAATCAGTTTGGAGGTTTATTGTTAAAAATTAACGAAGCTGAGGTTTGGACACGTCTAATTGGTAGCTTCAATGCGTATAACGTATTAGCCATCTATGCGACTGCAGAGTTGTTAGGCTTAGAAAAAGTAGAGGTGCTTCGATTAATCAGTGAGCTGGAAAGTGTTAGCGGACGTTTTCAGTATATGATTTCCAACGATAAAATCACAGCAATTGTAGATTATGCTCATACTCCTGATGCGTTGAAAAACGTGTTGGAAACTATAAATAGTATTCGAACTAAAAACGAAGAGTTAATTACTGTTGTGGGTTGTGGTGGCGATCGCGATAAAACCAAGCGACCTAAAATGGGACATATTGCTTCGGCGTTAAGTACAAAAGTAATTTTTACAAGTGATAATCCACGAAGTGAACAACCAGAAGCGATATTGGAAGATATTGAAAAAGGTGTGGAACCTCAAAATTTTAAAAAGACCTTAACGATTGTAGATCGGGCTCAGGCTATTAAGGCGGCTTGCCAGATTGCACAGTCTAACGATATTATTTTAATTGCAGGCAAAGGGCATGAAACGTATCAGGAGATTAAAGGTGAGCGTTTCGACTTTGATGATTTTAAAATGGTAAACGATTATTTAAAACAATTACAGAAATAAAAGAATAGTAGATGCTGTATTATTTATTTGAATATTTAGAACAACAATTCCAATTTCCGGGAGCTTCACTTTTTGGGTTTATTACCTTTAGAGCTGCTTTAGCGATGATTTTGTCATTGTTAATATCTACTATTTACGGAAAGCGTATCATTCGTTTTTTACAAAAAAAACAAATGGGCGAAACCATTAGAGACTTGGGGCTTGAAGGGCAAAGTGAAAAGGCTGGAACACCAACGATGGGTGGAATCATCATCATTTTAGCAACCTTAATTCCAGTGTTGTTATTGGCGAAACTAGAAAACATATACATCATCTTGCTTTTAATAACAACGGTTTGGATGGGTGTTATTGGTTTTATTGATGATTACCTAAAGAAATTTAAACAAGATAAAGAAGGTTTAAAAGGGCGTTTTAAAGTTCTTGGACAAATCGGACTTGGAGTGATTGTTGGAGCAACCTTGTATTTCCATAACGATGTAACGATAAAAGAAAAAGTGTCGGTTGAACAGCAACAAGAAATTGTAGCTCAAGATGCTAATGTGTCTCCGGCAAAGTTGTTTAATGGTGAAGAGAAATCGACTAAAACCACTATCCCCTTTGTGAAGGGAAATGAGTTTGATTACGCCGATTTAATTACTTGGATTAGTCCGAGTTTAGAAAAATATGCATGGGTGGTATTCATTTTGGCTACCATTTTTATTATCACAGCCGTTTCGAACGGAGCAAACCTAACCGATGGTATTGACGGATTGGCAGCAGGAACATCAGCTATTATTGTGCTAACGCTAGGAATCTTTGCCTTTGTATCGGGACACATTGTATTCTCAGAATATTTAAACATCATGTACATTCCGCGTATCGAGGAAATCACGATTTATATTACAGCGTTTGTTGGAGCCTTAATCGGATTTTTATGGTATAATACCTATCCGGCGCAGGTGTTTATGGGAGATACAGGAAGTTTAACTATTGGTGGAATCATTGCAGTTATTGCTATTGCGGTTCGTAAGGAATGGTTAATTCCCGTGTTATGTGGTATTTTCTTAGCAGAGAATTTATCGGTGGTGATGCAGGTGAGTTGGTTTAAGTATACCAAGAAGAAATATGGTGAAGGGCGTCGCATTTTCAAAATGTCGCCGTTACATCACCACTATCAGAAATCGGGATATCACGAAAGTAAAATAGTAACACGATTTTGGATTGTTGGCATATTGCTGGCTATTCTTTCAATCGTGACCTTGAAAATTAGATAGATGAAACGATTAGTGGTGCTTGGAGGAGGAGAAAGTGGAGTAGGAACTGCACTTCTCGCAAAGGCTAAAGGATATGAAGTTTTTGTGTCTGATAAAGGAAAAATAAAAGACAAATATAGACAGGTTCTTATACATAATGAGATTGAATGGGAAGACGAAACGCATTCGGAATCTAAAATTTTGAATGCCGATATCGTGATGAAAAGCCCTGGTATTCCGGATAAAGCGCCTTTGGTAAAACAAATTCGCGAAAAAGGAATTCAGGTGGTTTCAGAAATCGAATTCGCATCAAAATTTACAAAAGCAACCATTGTTGGAATTACTGGTAGCAACGGTAAAACCACAACTTCAACATTAACGCATTACATTTTAAAGCAGGAGTTGAATGTAGGTTTGGGCGGTAATATTGGTGATAGTTTTGCAAAACAGGTTTTAGAACACGATTACCCGAATTACGTTTTAGAAATCAGTAGTTTTCAGTTAGATGATATCGATACATTTAAACCGAAAATTGCTGTATTACTGAATGTAACTCCTGATCATTTAGATCGATATGATTACAAGTTTGAAAATTATATCGCTTCAAAATTCAGGATTGCAGAAAATCAAACCAAAGAAGATTATTTGGTTTACGATGCCGATGATGAAGTGATCACCAATTGGTTAAAAGAGCACCCGGTTCAATCGACATTATTACCGTTTTCAATAACAAAAAAAGTAGATAAGGGTGCATATTTAGAAGAGGAAAAGATGATTATAGCAATTGATAACAACCAGATACATATGTCAACAAACAATCTTGCATTAGAAGGTAAGCATAATATTAAAAATGCTATGGCAGCCTCAACCGTAGCGCATTTGCTTAAAATTAGAAAGCAGACCATCCGCGAAAGCCTAGAAAGTTTTCAAGGTGTTGAACATCGTTTAGAGCAGGTGCTTAAAATTAATAAAGTACAGTATATAAACGATTCTAAAGCAACTAATGTAAACGCAACATATTTTGCTTTAGAAAGTATGGATGCACCGACTATTTGGATTGTTGGCGGGGTTGATAAAGGCAATAATTATGAGGAGTTATTTGCTTTTGTAAATGAGAAGGTGAAAGCTGTTATCTGTCTGGGTGTTGATAACGATAAACTTATTGATACGTTTGGAGGTATGGTTGATACTATTGTTGAAACTCAAAGTATGGAGGAGGCTGTAAAAATGGCTTATAAGTTGTCTGAATCTGGGGATAACGTACTATTGTCTCCTGCATGTGCAAGTTTTGATTTGTTTGAAAATTATGAAGACCGTGGGCGTCAGTTTAAAGATGCTGTTAGAAATTTATAAAAATTAAGAAAAAAGAAAATAATTAGTTAAAAAGTGCAGGCACTATTTAAAAACATAAAAGGCGATAAATTAATTTGGGCGATAGTAGCTTTAATGGCTATACTATCGTTTTTGCCTGTGTATAGTGCTGCCAGTAATTTGGCTTATCGAGGTGATAGTACCAATACATTTGCGTTTTTTATTAAGCATTTTATGCATCTGTTTTTAGGGTTTGCCATTATGTATGGTGTGCATAAAATACCGTATCGATATTTTAGAGGGTTATCGCTTATTATGATTCCGGTTGTTCTGGTTTTATTAGGAATCACGATGCTTCAAGGTACAACTATAGATGGAGCTAATGCAAGTAGATGGATTCAAATACCTATCGTGGGAATGTCGTTTCAAACATCAACCTTTGCAGCGGTTGTGCTTTTGGTGTATGTAGCACGATACATGTCCAAAATGAAAGATGAAGTCATCACATTTAAGGAATCAATTTTACCACTTTGGACGCCAGTATTTTTAGTATTAGCATTAATTTTGCCGGCCAATTTATCAACAGCTGCTATTATATTTTTAATGGTGGTTATGCTGGTGTTTTTAGGCGGATATCCTATACGTTATTTGGCGGTAATTATTGGTTCTGGAATATTGGCACTAGCTATGTTTGTTTTGGTGGCCAAAGCATTTCCGGGAGTGATGCCTAATCGTGTAGATACCTGGATGAGTCGTATTGAGAATTTTTCTAATGATGAAGATACTGAAGCCGATTATCAAATTGAAAAGGCTAAAATAGCGATTGCTTCTGGTGGAATTCAGGGTGTGGGACCGGGTAAAAGTATTCAAAAGAACTTTTTACCACAATCATCATCCGATTTCATTTTTGCGATTATTGTAGAAGAATATGGCTCTATTGGAGGTGTGTTTATTATGGTGATGTATATGTGGCTATTATTTAGAATAGTTATCGTTGCTCAAAAAACCGATACAGTATTTGGTAAGTTACTGGCGCTTGGTGTTGGTTTGCCAATTGTATTTCAGGCGTTAATAAACATGGCGGTGGCTGTAGAATTATTTCCAGTTACAGGACAAACCTTGCCGTTAATCAGTAGTGGGGGAACCTCGATATGGATGACATGTCTCGCTATTGGAATTGTTTTAAGTGTAAGCGCTCAGCGCGAAGAAATAAAAGAACAAGAAGAAGTATTGACGGAAGAAGAAAATCCGTTGGGAATTTTATCTGAAACGATATAAATAGGATTAATTAGTGGCGACAAAAAACACATATAAAATTGTATTGTCTGGTGGAGGAACAGGAGGACATATTTATCCTGCAATTGCTATTGCGAATGAATTGAAGCATCGTATGCCTGATGCCGAGTTTTTATTCGTTGGTGCAAAAGATAGAATGGAGATGGAAAAAATACCACAGGCCGGATATAAAATTGAAGGACTATGGATTTCTGGAATTCAGCGTCAGTTAACGATGAAGAATTTAATGTTTCCGTTTAAGCTAATGAGTAGTTTGTACAATGCTCGTAAAATAGTGAAGTCCTTTAAGCCTGATGTGGCTATAGGTACGGGAGGTTTTGCAAGCGGACCGTTATTGTATATGGCATCGCAGAATGGTATTCCGAGTTTAATACAGGAGCAAAATTCGTTTCCGGGAATCACCAATAAATTGTTGGCAAAACACGTTCAGAAAATATGTGTGGCTTACGATGAGTTAGAGCGATTTTTTCCGGCAGATAAAATTATAAAAACCGGGAATCCGGTGCGTCAAGGCTTGTTGGATATCAATTCGAAAACCGAAGAGGCTAAAAAGCTTTTCGACTTGAAAGAAGGAAAGTTAACCTTGCTGGTCTTAGGAGGAAGTTTAGGAGCAAGACGCATCAATGAGCTTATCGAAAAGGAGTTGGATTTTTTCGATACACAAAATGTTCAGGTGATTTGGCAGTGTGGTAAGTTGTATTATCAGCAGTATAAAATCTATAATAATACAGTGAATGTACAGGTGCATGAGTTTTTAAATAATATGGATTTTGCTTATGCTGCGGCCGATATTGTGATATCGCGCGCAGGAGCAAGTTCGGTGTCAGAACTTTGTATTGTTGGTAAGCCAGTCATTTTTATTCCGTCACCTAATGTGGCTGAAGACCATCAAACCAAAAATGCCATGGCCATTGTAGACAACAATGCAGCCATGATTATTAAGGAAGATGAATTGGAAGTGGATTTTAAAAATAAATTTTCACAGCTGGTAGCATCACCGCAAAAGCAGAAGGAACTTGGAGAAAATATAAAGAAAATAGCATTGGTTAATGCTACAAAAGATATAGCAGACGAGGTTGAAATACTTCTAAAGGTTAAAAGTTAAATGAATTTAAACAGCATACATAACGTTTATTTTGTTGGTGTCGGTGGTATCGGTATGAGTGCTTTGGCGCGCTATTTTGTGGCCAACGGAAAAGCGGTTGCAGGGTACGATAAAACCCCTACCGATATTACGTCTGGTCTTGAGGATTTGGGTGTGGCTGTTCATTTTGAAGATGCTATAGATAATATTCCAGCTACGTTTAAAAATATTGAAACAACTTTAGTGGTGTATACGCCTGCGGTACCTAAAGATCATGCTGAGTTAAACTATTTTACAACTGAAGGGTTTCAGGTGTTAAAACGGTCTCAGGTACTTGGTGTTATTACAGAAAACACATTTTGTTTAGCTGTTGCAGGAACGCATGGAAAAACGACAACAACCAGTATTCTGGGGCATTTAATGAAGGTTTGCGATGTGCCTGTTACCGCTTTTTTAGGAGGTATTAGTGAGAATTACAATTCAAACTTAATCCTAAACGGAACTGAAGTATCGGTTGTGGAAGCCGATGAGTTTGATCGTTCGTTTTTAACCTTGTCACCAGATTTAGCATGTATCACATCTATGGATGCTGATCATTTAGATATTTATGGTGATGCATCAGAATTGAAAAAGTCTTTTGAAGATTTTTCAAAACGTGTTAAATCAAATGGGAAGCTGTTTGTTAAAAATGGTTTGCCTATTTCGGGAATAACATACGGTATTGAAGACGACGCTGATTATAGTGTAAAAAATATAAAAATAGTAAACGGTACTTATGTGTTTGATGTGAAAACACCAACCACAGTACTCGAAAATTTAGAATTTAACCTGCCCGGGAGACATAATTTGTCGAATGCATTAATAGCCTTGGCGATGGCTGTAGAATATGGTTGCCCTAACCAGCAGCTCGCCAAAGCTTTAGCATCCTACAAGGGGGTGAAACGTCGATTTACGTATCAGATTAAAACTAATGATCTAGTGTTTATTGACGATTATGCCCATCATCCGGAAGAAATTAATGCGGTGCATCAAGCAGTAAGAGAGATGTATCCAAGCAAAAAAGTGCTGGCTGTTTTTCAACCGCATTTATTTAGTAGAACACGAGATTTTGCTGATGAATTTGCGGCAAGCTTAGCTCAGTTTGATGAGTTATTATTGTTGGATGTTTATCCGGCTCGCGAGTTGCCAATAGAAGGGGTGACATCCCAGTGGTTATTAGAAAAAATTGAGAATAACAAAAAGAAGTTAGTGAGTAAGACAGAGCTCTTAACCGAAATCCATAAAAGTGAGGCACAAGTTATCCTTACTATTGGAGCAGGTGATATAGGAGAAGAAGTAAAACGAATAAAAAAGGAATTTAGCGTTGCAAATTAATTGGAATTACATAAAAATGGGCGTATTACTCACACTGGTTGGGTTTCTGTTTGCTTTTGCATCCAATAGAAACGCATCTCGAGTGGTTATGCAGCCTAACGTTAAATTTGTTGGCGAAAACAATTTATACATTACAGATGAGACTGTTAGTAAATTGTTAATACAAAATTTTGGTGAAGTTAAAAATGTTGCTAAAGAAACTTTAGATTTGAATGAATTAGAGAATGCCCTAAAATCTAATCCAATGATCAAAAATGCAGAAGTGTATCTCGCTGTAAACGGAACACTTAATGCAGAAGTTGAACAAAAAACACCTATTGCAAGAGTTAGCACCAATGCGTCTTATTACATAGATAGTGATGGCAAATACATGCCTTTATCGAGTAATTACTCCGCACGAGTGCCGCTGGTTACTGGTTTTATTGAAAAAAATAATTTAGCAGAAGTTTATACCGTTGCCAAAAAGATTACAACCGATGATTTCCTTGAAAAACATGTTATAGAAATTCATCAAAGCAAAGACGAGAAGATATTTTTAAAACTCAGACAATGCAACTTTTTAGTACAGTTAGGCGATACTAAATTTTTAGATAAGAAGATTAATAATCTTAAAGCGTTCTATCAAAAAAACTTGAAAGAGCATACGCTTAAGAATTATAGTAAGGTCAATTTGCAGTTTGACAACCAAGTAGTGTGTACCAAAATTTAAGCAATGGAGCATAATTTAGCAGTAGGATTAGACATAGGAACCACAAAAATTGTGGCCATGATTGGGCGTAAAAATGATTACGGTAAAGTTGAAATTTTAGGCATTGGTAGGTCTAAAAGTTTGGGTGTTCACCGTGGCGTTGTTAATAACATTACGCAAACCATTCAATCTATTCAGCAGGCAGTTCAAGAGGCTGAGGCCGCTGCCGGTATGAAAATAGAAAATGTTACTGTTGGTATTGCAGGTCAACATATTCGAAGCTTACAACATAGCGACTACATCACGCGCGCAAATTCAGAAACAGTTATCGACGATGATGATATCGACCGATTAATTAATCAGGTACATAAATTGGTTATGCTTCCGGGTGAAGAAATTATTCACGTATTACCTCAAGAGTATAAAGTGGATGGTCAGGCTGAAATTAAAGAGCCTATCGGAATGTATGGCGGTCGTTTAGAAGCAAATTTCCATGTGGTTGTTGGTCAGGTGTCTTCCATTAGAAACATTGGGCGTTGTGTAAAAAGTTCAGGTTTAAATCTTGAAGGGATCACTTTAGAGCCTTTAGCATCTGCTAATGCGGTGTTAAGTCAGGAAGAAAAAGAAGCGGGAGTAGCACTAATTGATATCGGTGGTGGTACTACCGATTTGGCAATTTTCAGAGATGGAATTATACGTCATACAGCGGTTATTCCTTTTGGAGGAAATGTGATTACTGAAGATATTAAGGAAGGGTGCTCGATTATTGAAAAGCAAGCTGAATTGCTTAAAATAAAATTTGGTTCTGCATGGCCGGGAGAAAATAAAGACAACGAGATTGTTTCTATTCCTGGGTTGCGAGGTCGTGAACCAAAGGAAATCACTTTAAAAAATCTGTCGAAAATTATCCATGCTCGAGTGGTTGAAATTGTCGAGCAGGTTTACGTAGAAATTAAAAACTACGGACACGAAGAACAGAAAAAGAAACTTATTGCCGGTATTGTTTTAACAGGTGGAGGCGCTCAGTTAAAACACTTAAAGCAGTTGGTAGAATATATAACAGGAATGGATACTAGAATTGGGTATCCTAACGAGCATTTAGCTGGCGATAGTGATGATGATATTACAAGTCCGTTATTTGCTACGGCGGTAGGGCTAGTGTTAGACGGGTTAAAACGTCAAGAACGCAGACGTGTAGAACAACAAGAGGATGTTGTCGCTGAAGAAACTCCTGTAGCAGAAAATGCAGCAGAGGCATCTACAGAAGAACAACAGGAACCTATAGAGCCGCAACCAATAAAAGAACGTCGTTCTTTTTTAGATAAGTTAACAGAGCGTGTTAAAGATTTTTTAGATAACGCCGAATAAATCAACTCTTGAAGGTGTAGTGCACCTTCAGGGGTAAATGAATATAGAACTCGAGCAGAGACTCGACATTTTTAAATCTCGATTATCGAGGAAAAAAAATAGATTAAAGAAAAATTAAATTATACCAGTAAAACAGAATTTATGAGCAGCAAAAAAGAATTCGAAAGCATCGCATTTGATTTACCAAAAAATCAATCAAATGTTATTAAAGTTATTGGTGTTGGCGGTGGCGGTAGCAACGCTATCAATCACATGTTCCAACAAGGTATTAAAGGGGTAGACTTTTACATCTGTAATACCGATGCCCAGGCACTTCAAAATAGTGGTGTACCCAATAAAATACAGTTAGGAGTTAATTTAACCGAAGGATTAGGAGCTGGTGCCAACCCTGAGGTGGGTAAAAACTCTGCCGTAGAAAGTTTTGAAGACATTTCAACCATGTTAGATACTAACACGAAAATGGTTTTCATTACGGCCGGAATGGGCGGTGGTACAGGTACAGGTGCTGCACCTATTATTGCAAAAATGTCTAAAGATTTAGATATTTTAACCGTAGGTATCGTTACTATGCCGTTCCAGTTCGAAGGAAAAATGCGTATCGAACAGGCGCAAAAGGGTGTTGAAGAATTAAGAGATGTAGTCGATTCGTTAATCGTAATTAACAATAATAAGCTTCGTGAAGTTTACGGAAACTTAGGCTTTAAAGCCGGGTTCTCTAAAGCCGACGAAGTGTTATCCACAGCTGCTCGTGGTATAGCCGAAGTTATTACACATCACTACACTCAAAATATCGATTTACGTGATGCTAAAACCGTATTAAGTAATAGTGGAACTGCTATTATGGGATCGGCTATAGCTGCTGGACAAAACCGTGCTCAAGATGCTATTCGTAAAGCTTTAGATTCTCCGTTATTAAACGATAATAAAATTACAGGAGCCAAAAACGTGTTACTATTAATTGTTTCGGGTTCACATGAAATTACTATCGATGAGATTGGAGAAATTAATGATCATATTCAAAATGAAGCTGGTCATGGTGCCAATATCATTATGGGGGTTGGTGAAGACGACGCTTTAGAAGAATCTATTGCAGTAACTATTATCGCAACGGGTTTTAATGTAGAGCAACAGGACGAAATTTCTAATACCGAAACAAAAAAGGTGGTGCACTCTTTAGGAAGTGACGATGCAGAGCCTAAAAAGCCTGTCGCTAAAACTAAAGATCCGGTAATTATAGAACCTGTTATTGAGCTGGAAGAGAAGAAAGAACCACCAGTGGTTAGACATACTTTAGATTTTGATGTGGAAGAAGAGGAACCTGTTTTTGAAAAAAAGTCGGAAACCAACCAAAGGGCCGATAATGATTTTAACATCATTCCAACATCAGAGTTTATTAAAAATATCAATGTGCAATATGAAGAAGTAAAAGGACACGTTGAAGAGGATGACGATTTTGTTATAAAACCAGTAACAAGAATGTCAACACCAGAACCAGTTGTTGATGCTGAAGAAGAAGAAAAGCAAATCACCTTAACCTTCGATTTACCGATATCTAACGAGGAAAAATCGCAACCAAAACAAACGCAAGAACCTAAGCGATTTGATTTGGAGGAAGAAGTAAAACAAATTCAGGTTAATGATTATGTAGAGCTTATTCCGGTAAACGAAACTAACGAAAAAGGAGATATTCGTTATGCTTTAGAAGATTATGCAGAGCCAGAAACTTCAAAGGCAAAAAAGCAAACCAATGTTTTAGAAGACTACGATCAAGACGTGGTTTTTGAAAAGAAAACAGTTAAAAAGGAAGTTTCAGAAGCTGATTTGGCAGAAGAAATAGACCCTATGAATAGTCCGATTTCAGATATGTTAAAAGAGCGTGCTGAAGAGCGCAGACGTAAGATGAAAGACTTTAACTATAAGTTTAATAATGCAAAAATAGACGATATAGAAAAAGTGCCGGCTTACAAGCGTCAAGGTGTAAATTTAAATGAAGCCAGACATTCATCGGAAACTAATAATATCTCAAGAACTAGCGTTGGTTTAGACGATAATGATGATATTCAGTTAAGAAGTAATAATTCATTTTTACATGACAATGTAGATTAATTTAGTACACTACCCTTTCTATGTTATGGATCCCGTAAAGTCCCTCTCTCAACTTTACGGGTTTTTTATGCATTTAAATGAGGTAACGAAACTATTTTTCTTAGTATATTCGCAATCAAATAAAATATACCAATGAGTTTACAACAAGATATCATGACGGCGTTAAAGGAAGCCATGAAAGCTAAAGATCAAACGGCTTTAACGGCTTTAAGAGCAGTAAAATCAGCTATTTTATTAGCACAAACCGAAGCAGGCGGGCAGGACGGTTTAACCGAAGAGCAAGAGCTTAAAATGCTTCAAAAGTTGGTAAAACAACGTAAAGACAGTGCAGCGATATATGTTGAACAAGGACGTGAGGATTTAGCAGCGCCTGAATTGGCAGAAGCTGAAGTGATTAGTCAATTCTTACCGGAAGCTTTATCTGAAGAAGAAATCGAGAAAGTTGTGGTTAAGGTTATTGCTGAAACTGGAGCAGAAGGTATGAAAGATATGGGGAAAGTAATGGGTGTTGTGTCTCAGGAATTGGCAGGTAAAGCTGATGGAAAAACCATATCGACAATTGTTAGACAAAAGTTAGCATAATAGCATAATCTTTGTAAAAGAGAAATTGGCCACGTAGCTCAGCTGAATAGAGCACTGGATTTCGGCTCCAGCGGTCGGGGGTTTGAATCCCTCCGTGGTCACGAATAAATAAAAATACCCTACGTCAAATCAAGCTTGCTTGAATTTGTAAGTAAGCTGTTTTTATTTTCAAACCGGAACATTTTGGGAAATATAATCTTCCGTGGTCACATTTTGAAAAACGCTATATAATTTAATAGAATTATGTAGCGTTTTTATTTTAACCAATATTCAACGCAATATCAACCATGCTGTTAAACGTGCTTTCGCGTTCTTTTGCACTCGTTGTTTCTTTAGATACCAGAGAGTCTGAAATGGTTAAAACAGTTAATGCATTTACGTTGTTTTTTGCAGCAATGCTATAAAGTCCTGCAGTTTCCATCTCTACACAAAGTACGCCATATTCGGCCCAGATTTTATAGAATTCTGGATTGTCATCATAAAACACATCGGCGGTTAATATGTTTCCGGCATGGAAGGAAATGTTATTGGTTTTGGCATAATCTACAGCTTTTTCAAATAGGTTATAACTTGCTGTTGGTGCATAGGTATACGATCCGAATTTGGATGTGTTAATGGCAGAGGTCGACGATGCCGACATGGCAATAACAATGTCTTTAAGTTTTACGTGTTCTTGGTACGAACCGGCAGTGCCAACACGAATCAGGTTTTTAACCTCATAATCGTTAATGAGTTCGTGATAATAAATTAAAGCAGAAGGTACCCCCATACCGCTGGCTTGAACTGAGATGCGTTTACCTTTATAAAATCCTGTAAAGCCAAGCATGCCCCGAACTTTATTGTAACAAACCACGTCCTCTAGAAAGGTATTGGCAATCCATTGGGCGCGTAATGGGTCTCCAGGTAATAAAACAGTATCGGCGATGGCGCCTTTTTCGGCTTCAATATGTACACTCATCTCATCATAAATTATGCAGTTTTAAAGTTAACGATAATAGATTAATCAAATACTGACAATCATCATAAAGCTTATTTAACAACATGAATTTTTATTCAATTTACTCGGGTAAATGTCCTTTAACTGATATTTATCATATTATAAAGGGTTCATTAATATTATATTAGACCAGTAAATTAATAATCAAAAATTAATTGTCATGTCACTCACAAAGTTTAACAACCGAAACAGATTATTCCCTTGGAATAATTTAGACTTAAAGAGCTTTTTAAGCTCTGATGACTTTTTTAATTCAGATTTTTTTGCAGAAGAAGGATTGATGCCAGCTATGAACGTTAAAGAACATCATACTGATTTTGAAATTGAATTTGCCGCACCGGGATTCAATAAAAAAGATTTTGAAGTGACTATTGAAGACAATGTCTTGTATGTAAGTGGTGAAAAGAAAATGGAAAAAGAAGAGAAAGAAGATGATTATACTCGCCAAGAGTTTAGTTATAATTCTTTTAAACGCTCTTTAAGACTTCCAGAAACTGTAGATGTTAGTAAAGAAATTGAAGCGACTTACAAAAACGGCATTTTAAAATTAAACCTTTTAAAAAAAGAACCTATTAAAGAGATTCCTAAAAAGGTAGTAGAGATTAATTAACAACTTAATAAGTAGAAAGCTGTTTTAGGCTTTCTACTTAACTTTTTAAATCAATTGTCGAACTAATACTTTATTTATATGGGAAAGGGCTTTTATAATTAGTTACACATTATAAACTATTTGTTATTGAGAGGAAGAGTAATGTAACAAATAGCGATTTTTTTTGCCTTACTGTTCGCAGTAAGGCTTTTTTAAATATTCGATTAAATATATACCAACTTTTTTGATTAAGTTTAGCATGTGTAACCCCAAATACATTGTATTGTTTTATGTTCAATCTGGTTTTGGTAAGAGATATGGATTTAAGTAGTGTTATACTACTTGGTGTTTTATTGGTGTTCCTTTTAGGGATTATTATTAACTATATCTTTAAAATGGTTGAAATGGCGTATGTTATGCGCTACAAAAAGCCAATGTATAATCACGTTTACCTTTATCTAAAACGCCTGAATAAAAGCCAGCGGTTAATATTGGAGCGACAATTTACGTTTTATAATAAACTTCCAAATAAATCCAAACGTCACTTTGAGCATCGTGTGTTCCGTTTTATAGAGGACAAAGAATTTATAGGTAGGTCTGGAGTTGAAATTAACGATGAAATAAAAGTGTTAATTTCTGCTACAGCAGTTATGTTAACCTTTGGGTTTAGAGACTTTTATATAGGTCTAATATCTAAAATTGTAGTGTATCCAACCAAGTTTTATTCAAAAACCAATGATGCCTATCACAAAGGGGAGTTTAATCCTAAATTAGAAGCGTTGGTTGTGTCGTGGGAAGATTTTAAAGAAGGTTATAAATCGGCGGATGATAATTTAAATTTAGGAATCCACGAGCTTACACATGCCATACATATAAATAGTATTAAAGAAAGAGATGTAAGTTCTACCATCTTCAGTGATACGTTTAAAGAATTATCTGAATTATTAGTTAATGATGAAGCTTTGCGTGCTCGTTTAATGAGTTCAGGATACTTTAGAAAATATGCGTTTACTAACCAGTTTGAGTTTTTAGCTGTGGTAATCGAAAACTTTATTGAAACTCCTAATACCTTCCAGTTAGAATTTCCTGAGATCTATGTAAAGGTTAAACAAATGCTAAATTTTAATATAGTAGGATATTAGTATTATAACATGATTTTTGTCATGAATCTTTAAGCTGTTGTTTGCTAATTTTATAAGGTAAAAACAGATAAGAAGATGATACGTACAACACCAGTTTCGATGATAATGACAACGCCTGTTATTACATTAAAGGAGAATGATAATTTAGATAAAGCAGAGCATCTTTTAAAATCTCACCATATTAGACATATTCCTGTAGTTTCTGGTTTTTATGTCAGAGGCATGTTGAGTTATAACGATATATTAAGATTGAGTTTTGCAGATTTAACCGAAGATTCGCAGGATGATGCCGATATTTTGGTCTATAAAATGTTTAAAGTTAAGCAAGTAATGACTAAAAACGTTTTAACGGTATCTTCAACAAGTACCATAAAAGAAGTGGCTGAAATATTTGCAGAACACGAATTTCATGCCTTACCAGTTGTTGATAGCAACAGATTGGTGGGCATTGTGACAACAACAGATTTGATAAAATATTTGCTTAATCATTTTTGATTGTTCTAATTTCAATTAAAACCAACCATTCAGAATATATAACCAAAAAACTAATAGACTATGAATGCTTTAATACCTGTATCAGATATTATGACGGAGAATGTCATAGCTCTGAATAGAACAGACGATTTAGAAAGAGCTGAAACGCTTTTTAATAAATACCGTATTAAACATATCCCTGTAGTGTGTAAAGATGTTGTAATTGGTATGTTAAGCTTCACTGATCTTCAAAAAATAAGTTTAGCAGAAGCAACAGCCGATGAACATGATGTTAACGCAGTGGTTTATAATAGTTATACCATTGAGCAGGTTATGACCAAAAATGTGGTAACCATTACAGCAGATACGACCATAAAAGAGGCTGCTACTATATTAGCCAATAGTGCTTTTCATGCCTTGCCAGTTGTAGAGGAAGGGATGTTAATTGGTATTGTTACAACAAGGGATTTATTGAAATACTATCTAAAAAACTATTAAGAGTTAGCAATTTCTCTTAAGTCTTTAATAGTTTCAATAGGTGTTTCACTTTTAAAAACATAGCTGCCTGCAACTAAAACATCGGCACCAGCATCAACCAATGCTTTGGCGTTTTTATTAGTTACACCACCATCAATTTCAATAATGGTTGAGGCGCCTTTGCGCTCAATTAAAGCTTTAAGTTGCTTGACTTTGTCATAGGTGTTTTCAATAAAACTTTGGCCACCAAAACCAGGGTTCACACTCATAATAAGTACTAGGTCGATATCGTTAATGGTATCTTCTAAAAGGCTAACGTTAGTATGCGGGTTTAAGGATACCCCAGCTTTCATGCCTTCGGCTTTAATGGCTTGAAGTGTGCGGTGTAGGTGTGTACATGCCTCATAGTGGACCGTTAATACATTGCTTCCTAAGTCGGCAAAAGTTTTAATATAACGGTCTGGATCAACAATCATTAAGTGCACATCTAAAGTTTTTTTAGCATGTCTGCCAATAGCTTCTAAAACAGGCATACCAAAAGAAATGTTTGGAACAAAAACACCATCCATGATATCTATATGGAACCAATCGGCATCACTTTGATTAACCATTTCAATATCGCGTTGAAGGTTTGCAAAATCTGCAGCTAATAACGATGGGGCAATTAATTTAGAACTCATGTTGTGTGGTGTGTTTTTGTGAATTTTTTGCAAATATAGAAAAGCCTAGTAACTAAAAGGTTAAAGAATGCATAAAAATAAACCCCCGGTAATCAGCCGGGGGTTCTTTCATCAATCAAAAAACGAACAGTTATGTGTAACTGTTGTTACGTTTACTTAGTCGTAAAAACTTTACTAACCTAAATATGTTTTTAATATTTTACTTCTAGACGTATGTTTTAATCTACGAATAGCTTTTTCTTTAATTTGTCTAACACGCTCACGGGTTAAATCGAAGGTTTCTCCAATTTCTTCAAGCGTCATTGGGTGTTGGTTTCCTAAACCAAAATACAGACGAATTACATCAGCTTCACGAGGCGTTAAAGTTTCCAGAGCACGTTCAATCTCGGTACGAAGCGATTCGTGTAATAATTCTCTATCTGGGTTAGGCGACTCCCCACTGTTTAATACATCATATAAGTTAGAATCTTCACCTTCAACTAAAGGCGCATCCATACTTACGTGACGTCCTGAGTTTTTCATAGACTCTTTAACATCATTAATGGTCATGTCTAACTCTTTAGCAATTTCTTCAGCACTTGGCGGGCGCTCATGACTTTGCTCTAAAAATGCGAAAGTCTTATTAATTTTATTAATAGAACCAATTTTGTTTAAAGGCAAACGTACAATACGCGACTGCTCAGCTAATGCTTGTAAGATAGACTGACGAATCCACCAAACAGCATACGAGATGAATTTAAAACCACGCGTTTCATCGAAACGTTGAGCGGCTTTAATTAACCCCAGGTTACCTTCGTTAATTAAATCGGGAAGGGTTAAACCTTGGTTTTGGTATTGTTTAGCTACCGATACAACGAAACGTAAATTAGCTTTTGTTAATTTTTCTAAAGCGATTTGATCTCCTGCCTTAATGCGTTGTGCTAATTCTACTTCTTCGTCGGCTGTAATTAAGTCAACTTTACCAATTTCTTGTAAATACTTATCTAGCGAAGCTGTTTCTCTATTGGTAACCTGCTTCGTAATTTTAAGTTGTCTCATTTAAAAAGTGCTCCTGTAAATAATTATATGAATATTACTTTTGTATATAGTTATACGTAATAAGACAAAAAAATGTTACAAAAATTATGAAATTCTTTTTTTTGTCCTATTTATATGACACTGAAACTGTATGGAAGTCACACATTATAAGTAGGTTCCGGTAAATTAAATTTTTATTAAAGTTTTGCTGTTAAGGTTAATGGAATCAAGCATTTCTTGGGTGAATGCATAATGCCCGCGTGCAGTAATTAACCTAAATCTGGAAGATTTCATGGCACTTAATGTGTTCAGGAAAATCCATTTGGATTTCAATAACTTTGGTTTTTCTGATTTTAAACTAATATCAAAATAATACTTTCGACCCTCTTTAGTCGCTACAACATCTGGGGTTATGGAAATGCCACTGCCAGATTTTGTGTAGGATTTAGGGGTTTCGTAACCGTCAATGTCTGCTTTGATATTTTCAAAGCCATGGTTTTCTAAATAATTAATAGAATTTTTTAGAATGTCTGAATATTTTGCTTTGTCTTCGTAAATCATAATTCGTAAGTTAATGAAAATGAGTGTTAAATAAAAATTAGCGAAAGGGTTTAACGAATTTTTGTTATATGTATAACATTTTGTCACCCATATTTATGCGCTCTTTGGCGATAGAAATTTTTTGATAGACTTTTTTAAAGAAAAGGGTTCTGTCCCGTTCTCCGGCGGTGGTTAAAAGTTTTGAGTTGGACATGAGTTTTTGTAAAAATTCATGCATCATGTCGCATGTTTCTTTATGTTCAACTTTAAAGTAGCTTAAAACTGTAAATGGAGAAAAAAATACTTTTCCGTAAGGAGTAATGACCATTATGGTGTTCGATAAAGACTGTAAATCACATTTGTAAAGCATAAAAGAAAGAGAATTATTCTGACCATTAATGCTTTGATTAATAGTTTTGTTTTCAACAAGCGTAATAACATCATGGATATCGTCACATATTTGCAATGCGGATTCTTTTGAAACTAAACCAGCTTCGAAATAATAGAGTACTTGCTGAATCGATCCGTTAACAGTGTTATCGCTCCAGAGTTCAATAACATTGGTATGATTGTAAATTTCACCCAATTCAAAAGCACTCTTCAATAAGGATGAAGGAATGGTTTTTACCCAATCATCAAAAGTAATTTTACTTTTAGTCATTTCTATATTTAGGTCTTTTAGCCAAACATACATTTTGTATCTGGTAAGTAGAGAATTGGTTAGTGTGTGGAAAACCGGGATATCTTTACTGGAATAAATAAACTGGGCATTTTTTACTTTTTTTACGGCAATAACATGTTTTGTCGATTCTTTTATCCATTGTTCTAATCCTTGAACATCGTTAATCGGTGAAGATAATTCTGTGACAATAGAATTTTTATTTCCAATTTCGAAAAGCTTGTTTAATGAGATGTTATAGTGTTTTGCTAGCTTAACACTTTCCTCTAGCGTAAGGTTTGTTTTTAAGTTTATACGCCGGTAAGCAGCATCATAGCCGATGTCGAGTATTTCTGCTATCTCATGTGCAAAGGATGTTGGGTTTTCAAACTTATCCTTTAAAGATTGAATAAATAATTCTTGCATTTTTTAAAAAATTGCAAGTAGGTTGGTATTAGGTTTTGCATAAATTACAAAAAATAAATGAGCTTTACGCCTAATGTGTAAATGTTTTGTGAATTGTATGGTTTAATTTTATGTTAATGTAAGTCGTTAAAAAGAATAAGTAAAAGCAAAGTGTCTTTATGTTCATCAATTTGTTTGTTATTTAATTCTGCATTTTTAATCTAATTTTTTCTTAAATGATGAATTCAAAATCGAAATCCAAGTTTTATCGTTGTGTGAATTTAATTGATAGCGCTTTGAATGTTTATTTATACTTTATTGTTTTAAATAAACATTGCAGGGAAAATAGCAGTAATAATAGTTCTACCAGGGTTTCCATTTTAAGTCATTCAAAAGGTTAATAAGCAAACCTGACTAGCAAAATTTCCTCCCATTTTTTAAATGTTTAATAGTCGTAATATGTGTTTTTTTTGTCGATTGTTAGATGTGTATATGTTGTTTTTGTGAGATTTAGATAAAATCTGAAGTAAATAATTTTTTATCTTAGTGTAATACGAAATAGCTTTTGCTTTCTAATAAATTAGGACGCATTAATTAAGTTTAATCTTTTATGAATGAGAGCTTAATTTCTTTAATAAACTTTTTGCTTTTGGCAGGAGTGCTGCAAGGTTTCGGGTTTAATCTTGTAACCTTTGGTGTGAAAAAGAAATTCAATCCCACAGTGGTGTTTTTAAATTTAATAGTTCTATCCATCTCATTAAATAATTTACAGGCATGGTTGAGGTATAAGGGTTACTTAGAGGTATTAGTAGGTTGGGGAATATTTGACGAGCATTCAGCGATTAGATTTTTTCTTAACAATTTTGAAGTGCCGTGGCATATTTTTATAGTTCCTATGTTTTATGCATTTACGGTGCATTATTTTAAGATTGAAGATAAAGTCAATAAATATATAAAGCCTACCATTATAATTTTTATTTCAGAGGTGGTTGTTCGATTAGGAATAATAGTATACGACTTTAATCCTTACCTTGAAGAAGATTCACCTCTAATTACCAAATGGTTTTTTGTTGAAAATATAATCAATTTGGGGTATTCGCTTTTTATGTTTGTCAATGCCTGTTTGATAATTTTTAAGAAGCATCATCTGTTAAATTACATTGTGTCTTACGATGATTTAAACTGGATAAAGTGGTTTGTCCGTTTAGGTATTTTGAATATAGGACTATGGGGTTTGGCTTTACTGTTTCATATTACAACAGGACAAAGAACGGCCTATTTGCCATTAAATTTTTGTACTTCGGTTTTATTGTATTGGTTGGGGTATCAGGGATTTTATAAATATACTGTGGTGAGTGATCGAATCTCTTTGCGATCAAAACTGGCGAATGATGATATTTTAACAAAATCAGTTAGTCAAAATGGAAGTGAAGAATGTGACGATTTTTTCAATGAAAAACATCAGGCTGATTTCAATAAAGTTAAAGGTTATATTGTAAAGAATAAATTGTTCTTAAATCCGCTTTTAAGTATGGAGTCAGTGGCTTCAGATTTAAATATGAGTAAAAGCTATTTCTCAAAACTTATCAATTCTTACAGCGACTACAATTTTTCAGATTTTATTAATTCACTTCGGGTGAAGCAAGCCAAGAAATTTTTGTCGAACGACGAATTTAGTGAATATACCATTGTTGCTATTGGCTTGGAATGCGGGTTTAATTCAAAATCTACATTTTATTCAGCATTTAAAAAATTTACCTCAGTAACTCCCACTATTTACAGAAGTCAATATTAGATTTTCTTATGTCCTGAATTATCGTTGGACATCCCATATTTTATAGTATAGAGTTTATCGGATATTCAATTTAAAGCGTGGTTATAATTTTACGATTAGAAAATAATCATAAAACTATGAGTCATGATACCAGCATTAATTTTATATCTAGTAAGAAGAATGAGGTATGGCGCAAATACTTCATTAGATTTTAGTAAATTCAGAGAAATAGTACTTAAAATAAAGTCCATTCTTTTCTTTTTTATAGTAAGCTCCGCTTTTCCTTTCAATTCAGGTAATTCTTCTGAATCTGTTTCATATAAGATCGTGAAGAACAATACAACAATAGGTTTTATAAACATTGAAAAACAAGTAGAGAACCATATTACTACATATTCTTTGGAAAGCCATGTTGAAGTTAAATTTCTAGTTAAAGTTAATGTGTCGTGTGCTGAAAAATCAATTTATGAAAATGGGATATTGATGTATTCTTCGGTGTACCGAAAAGTAAATGGTAAGGTGAAAGCAGATCATAAAGTGGTTCGAAAAGATGATCGATATATTCTGTTTCACAACAATGAGAAACAACGATTAAAATTTGAAGAACTCACTCGAAACTTAATTACACTTTATTTTGAGGAACCTAAAACAATAGAGAAGATATATTGCGATAATTTAAAAAAGGAATTAAAGATTAAATCCATAAACAAAGGGTGTTATCTGGTAGATTTTGATAAAGGAAAGTATAACGTATTTCATTATAAGAATGGAAAATGTGTAAAAATAGATGCAGTAAGTAAACTGTTTAGTGTAACTCTAATACCAGTGCTGTCATGAATTTTCAATTAACCATATGGGTGCTTGGTGTTAGTTTTACAGCTTATTTTCTAATAAGCATAGTTTTTAATCGACTTGGCGTTAATAATCTGCAGTCTTCGTTAAATATTACAAATGGGCTGAAGCTATTAAACTTAAAGCATGTTTTGGGTATTTTATTATTCGGAGTGTTGCCATTTGCTGTTTTTTCTGAAATGAGACAACTTATTTGTTCGGTAGGAGCATTCAATTTACACGTTTTAGTAGGGTTTTTGCTGGCTTGTTTTTTATGTGTGTTTACAGCGTGTATGGCTGTTGGCAAAAATTATAAGCTGAATGATAGTGATGCTGTAAGCTTCTATCAACTATCGAATGCACGAGGTTATTTTGCAATCAGGTTTGTTTTTTTACTGTGTTACGAATTCTTTTTTAGAGGTATTATGTTTTTCTTCTTTTTAGAATCGTATGGTTTAAACTTATCTATTTTATATGTTACTTTTTTTTATGTGCTTATCCATGCCTTCGATTCAAAACGTGAAATGTTAGGGGCTATTCCTTTTGGGGTTTTGTTATGTGTCTTTAGTTACTACACAGGTAGTATTTGGTATGCGTTTCTGCTGCATATTGCATTATCGGCAGTTTATGAGATTTCTATTTTTTATCATTTAACCTTTAAAAACCAATCAACGTTATGAAAGTTTTAGTTACAGGATCAACAGGTTATATAGGTCATGAATTGGCTTTGGCTTTGGCTAAAAAACATATTACTGTACACGCATTGTGTCGAGATATTCATTCGCCAAAAGTTCCGTTACACGAAAAAATAGTTCTATTTAAAGGAGATATTTGTGATAAGTCTTCTCTAAATAAAGCTATTAAAGATTGCGAATATGTGTTTCATTGTGCTGCATTCACTAATCTAAAATGTAAAAGCATCAATAGTTTTTTTGAAACGAATGTGGTAGGAACTGAAAATGTATTAGCTGCAGCACTTAATCAAGGAGTTAAAAAGTTTGTGTTTACCAGTAGCTTGTCGGTATTTGGTCCTTCTTATAAAGATATTTCAATAACCGAAGAACAGCCACGATTAGCTTCATATGCTAACGATTATGAGCTTACTAAATGTATGGCCGAAGAAAAGATTAAAGGCTATTCTAAACTTGGTTTACCATATGTTATTCTGAATGTTTCCAAGGTTTACGGACCTGGAGTTAAAACTTTTTCCAACGGTGTTAATCGTTTAATAGAACTCATAGCAAAAAAGAATGTTTTGTTTGTGCCTAATAGAATAGAAGTGATGTCTAATTATGTTTACATCAAAGATGTTGTAAAGGCACATATTAAAGCAATGAAGCGGAATGTAGCTAATGAGAAATATATCATAGGCGGCGATAATATAAGTTATAGAAAATTATTTAAAAAGATAAAAACGCTCACCAAAAGTAAAATTAAAATAGTGACGTTTAATTATTGGCTGGTTAAGACCTGTTTGGCTATGAGTAGCTTTTTAGGTAACATCCAAGGAAAATCCGGTTTATCTCCTAAAGTTTTAGAGACATTGTTCATTAATCGGCAATCTGTTTCTAATAAAGCCAGAAGAGATCTGAAATATACAGTGACACCTATAGAAAAGGGACTGAAGAGAACAATAAAATATTTAAAACCAGTATCATGAAAACATATTATACATTAATTACAGGAGCAAGTCAGGGGTATGGAAAATCCATGGCCTTAGAGTTTGCAAAAAGAGGAATGAATTTAATTTTGGTGGCTTTACCGGATTCGGGATTAAAGAAATTATCAAAATTTATAGAACTACACTTTAATGTTAAAGTGTGTTATTTAGAATTAGATCTGAGTCTTAGTGTTAGTTGTTACGATATTTTAAGGTATATCGAGGTAAATGGTTTACAAGTAAAATATTTAGTGAATAACGCAGGTGTTTTAAGCCGTGGTGAATTTTCGGGATTAAGCGAAAAATACATTTTAAAGCAAATCGATGTTAATGTAATGACTCCAACCTTATTGATTCGATTACTCTTAAGCAATTTAAAGTCAAATGGTCCAGCCGGAATATTAAACATAAGCAGTATGGCTAGCTTTTTTGCTTTACCCACAAAACAGGTTTATGGAGGCACAAAAGCTTATTTAACATCCTTTTCAAGAAGCCTGAGAAAAGAATTGAAACATGATAATATATCTGTAACGACTATTTGTCCGGGCGGATTAAATACAACTACCAGGTTATGTTATCAAAATAGGTTGATGGGATGGATAAGTCGAAAGTCGATTTTAAACCCAGAAGAAGCTGCAATTATAGCTATAGAAGCAATGTTAAAGGCAAAAAAAGTGGTAATACCTGGCTTTATAAATAAATGTCTCATGTTTTTAGATAAGTTATTGCCGGAATTTATAAAGGATAAATTGGCAGAAAGAGAAATAAAAAAAATTCCGCAAGTGACTTAAATCAAATATGTCCTGAATTATCTATATACAGGATTTTAGGATATTCATTTTAATGCAATTTCGAAATTTGCTTTATCGAAATCCAAATTCAGAATTATGAAAGAATCCTATATAATAAAGACGTACCGAATTAGCCAACTGCTAAATATAGTATTGTTTGTTTTTTGCTCAATACTTATTAGTTGTCGAATTGATGATGATTATAATTTGGAATGCATTGGAAATGTAAAAGCCAGTCTTCCAAGTCATCAGTTTAAAACCGGCTTAATTAACCAATATTATTCTGATGAGATTAAAGCTTCTGTGGATAATGAACCTAATGATGATCATTACGACTATTCCTTTACTGTCGAGGGGCGAATACCAGACGGTGTTGATGTTGTTTTTGATGATAGAACAGTTGTGTTTGAAGGCTTTCCCGTCCAAAGCGGTAGGTTTAAATTTAAAATATTTTTAGATATAGATCCGTATTATCCTGAAAGTCTTATTTGTGTCGAATATAGCACGAGCAGAGAATATGAAATGATTATTGATTCTAATTAATGCGGTGCGACAATAATGTCCAGGATTTTCTTCAATCAATGTTTCTGGATATATAAAAGGTTACTAGATAGTGATTTTATGAATAAATAAATGTAAAATTTTAGTTATGAAAACAATGAAGCAGCTTTTTTTGGTTTTATTATTATCTGCTCATTGTTATGCACAAAAGCAGCAGGTGAATTTTACTCAAATAAAATGGCTTAATACATTAGATAAAGAGGTCAATTTTAATACTGAAATATCAATTTATGAAACGTTTAAATTTTGTGCAGAACCCCAATTTGGTGGTGTTTTCGAAAATTCATTCAAATATATTGAGGGAGTCACTAACTTTAATCAGTTTTATAATTTTTTCGATTTTGGTTTAAATCTCGGGCTAAATAAAGAGCTAGCTAAAGGTTTAAAATTAAAAGGAATTTGTAATCTGGGAATGCTGAGGTTTCGGAGTTACGATGTGGTAAATCCGGAACATTATATGGTGAAATTGTCATTAACCTTTGTGTTTTATTTGTTGTAATTATGAAAAGTCAGAATTCAAAAGTAGTGAGTTATTTGCTGTTGAAGAAGGTTTTGTTGCCATTGTGCTTTTTGTTGACAGCATGTGAAAGTCTTGATTTTTCAGATTGTATTATTCGAAAAGATGCCGAATTACCTGATAAAGATTTAAAACGGGGCCATGCCGGGCAATATTATTATGATGAACTTAAGGCTTCTGTAAACAACGATCCGGATGATGATGGTTATTATTATAATTTTTCCATTGCAGAAAGTTTGCCTGAAGGATTGGATGTAATTGTAGATGGACGTTATGTTATTTTTGAAGGTATAACGCTTAAAAAAGGTCAATATAATATTTATATAAGCTTAGGAGTAGATCCTTATGAATATGACGATGAAGAAGGTGATATTGATGTTTGTAGCATTGGTAATACAAGTCGAAGGTATAAACTTATTATTGGTGATTAAAAGAATGAAAAAAAATCCCGCAAATTATATTTACGGGATTTTTAAGTGTATTGAGTAGATTAAAAATTAATCTCTTTTCTCTCTTGGTTTTCTGTCATCACGACGGTTGTCTCGATTTCTGTTGTCTCTGTTACCACCTTTATTATCTCTTGGTGGGCGCGCTACATAACCTTCTGGTTTTGGTAAAATCGCTTTACGAGATACTTTTTCTTTACGGGTTTTAGGATCCACTCCAAAGTATTTTACTTCAAATACATCACCCATATTTACAACGTCAGAAACATTTTCTGTGCGTTCCCAAGCTAATTCACTTACGTGTAATAAAACTTCGTTTCCAGGAGCTTTAGTGTATTCTACAACAGCTCCAAAATCTAACATTTTAATAACTTTTACTTCGTAAACTTCACCAACTTGTGGTTTAAACATTAAAGAATCGATTTTAGCTAAAACTTTATCGATACCTTCTTGACCTGTTCCTAAGATTTCAACAATACCTTCTTCAGTAACTGGGTCTTCGTTAATAACAATAGTTGTTCCAGTTTCTTTTTGTAATTCTTGAATCACTTTTCCTCCAGGTCCAATTAATGCCCCAATAAATTCGTTAGGAATTGTTCTGGTAATCATTTTAGGAGCGTGAGCTTTAACATCGCTATTTGGTGTAGCAATAGTCTCAGTTATTTTTCCTAAAATATGTAAACGACCATCACGAGCTTGTCTTAATGCATTAACAAGAATTTCGTATGATAATCCTTTAACTTTAATATCCATTTGACAAGCAGTAATACCGTCTTCGGTACCAGTTACTTTAAAGTCCATATCGCCTAAGTGATCTTCATCACCTAAGATATCTGATAATACAGCGTATTTACCTGTTTCAGCATCAGAAATTAATCCCATAGCAATACCGGAAACTGGTTTAGTTAATTGTACACCAGCATCCATCATAGCCATTGTTCCAGCACAAACAGTTGCCATAGAAGAAGAACCGTTAGATTCTAAAATCTCTGAAACTACACGTACTGTATAAGGACAATCTGCAGGAACCATACCTTTTAAGGCGCGTTGTGCTAAGTTACCATGTCCTACCTCACGACGAGATGTTCCACGTATAGGTCTAGCTTCACCTGTTGAAAACGGAGGGAAGTTGTAGTGTAAGTAAAAACGCTCTTCTCCTTCAAAAGAAGGCATGTCAATCATATTAGCTTCTCTAGAAGTTCCTAAAGTTACCGTAGCCAATGCTTGAGTTTCCCCACGAGTAAAGATTGAAGAACCATGCGTAGATGGTAAATAATCAACTTCACACCAAATTGGTCTGATATCTGTAGTTTTACGTCCGTCTAAACGTAAACCTTCGTTTAATGTTAAGTCTCTAACAGCATTCTTTTCAGCTTTGCTGTAGTATTTAGAAATTAATCCGCCATATTCTTCTTGTTCTTCTTCAGAGAATGAAGCGATAATTTCTTCTTTAATCTCTGCGAATGCAGCACCTCTTTCGTGTTTAGAAGAGCCTTTTTTTGCTACGGCATATACTTTATCGTATGCCATATCGTGAACTTTCTTAGCTAAGTCTTCGTCTTCTCTTTCAGGTTCGTATTCACGAGTTTCTTTTTTACCAAAAGCTTCAGCTAATTTAAGTTGCGCTTCACACTGAACTCTAATAGCTTCGTGAGCAAACTTAATAGCTTCGGTCATTTCTTCTTCTGAAATCTCTTTCATTTCACCTTCAACCATCATTACAGAATCGGCAGATGCACCAATTACCATATCGATATCACTTTCTTCTAATTGGGATAAAGAAGGGTTGATGATTAATTCACCGTTAATACGACCAACTCTTACTTCAGAAATAGGTGTTTCGAAAGGAATATCACTTAATTGAATCGCAGCAGAAGCGGCTAAACCAGCCATAGCGTCTGGCATAACTTCAGAATCGTGAGACATTAACTGAATCATTACCTGAGTTTCACTGTGATAATCTTTAGGGAATAATGGGCGTAACACACGGTCAACTAAACGCATGGTTAAAACCTCTCCGTCACTAGGTCTGGCTTCTCTTTTAAAGAACCCTCCTGGGTAACGACCAGCAGCAGCAAATTTTTCACGGTAGTCTACCGTTAATGGTAAAAAATCTACATCGGCTTGTTGGTAGTTAGAAACTACTGTACATAATAACATACAGTTTCCAGATTGTACCACAACGCTACCATGAGCTTGTTTTGCTAATTTTCCGGTTTCGATAGAAATTTCTCTACCATCACCAAGGTCTATAACCTCTTTAAATGTTTTTGGAATCATAAATTTTTTAATTCTAATTAAACAATGGTCGTTGTGTTGTTGTGTGTAGTTGTTGTGTGTTGACCAATGAAAAACTGTAATTAGCTTCTTATTTTGTGCGGTTTAGACTCCTGCACACGAGTAGTGTATAAACAAAAAAGAGGCTGTAAAAGCCTCTTTTCGAATTATTTTCTTAAACCTAGTTCTTTAACTATTGCACGATATCTTAAGATATCTTTCTTAGTTAAGTAATCTAGTAAAGCACGACGCTTACCTACTAATTTTACTAATGAACGCTCAGTGTTAAAATCTTTACGATTGTTTTTTAAGTGCTCAGTTAAGTGATTAATTCTGTGCGTAAATAACGCGATTTGTCCTTCAGCAGAACCAGTATCATTTGCTCCTTTACCGTGTTTTGCGAAGATTTCTTCTTTTGCTTCTTTTGATAAATACATGCTAATATTATTGTAAATAATTGTTATGTAAACGAAAGGCTATCTTTCGAGCGGCAAATATAGCAATTAAAAATGATTTACATACTAATATTTGAAAAAGAAAGAACGACTTTTAAAGTTTGTTTTTTATATGTAATTATTTTATTCTGAATTAAATAACGTCTATTGTTATGGTTGCATCAACATCTATAACCACATTAAATTCAACAGGTGTAGCACTCACAATACCAGATAAAGTAACGGTAACACTTTCGGCTTGTTTTAAATAGGCTGCAATAATGGCTAACTGTTCTTCTGTTCCAATTGAAAACACCTGGTTAGCATCATCAGCGGCTTTTAAATCGATAGTACCTATACTAATTGATGTTCCTGCAACTGTTATTGAAGCTTCGGTGAGTTGTGTATCGGCAGCACCAACATAATCTGTAATTTCAAAACTTAGGTTGTTGATGGTGACATTTTGAACATAATCTAAATTTTCCTGAACCTGCTTGTTAGAGGCCAAATCTACTGAGATTTCCTGAGACCAGTTGGTTGGTGCGCCTTCTGGTATAGATACTTCAAGTGTAGTTCCTAGGTTGTCTGTAATGTCAAACTCTGTAAGTTTGTCCAGTTCTTCACAACTAAAAATAGTGAGTAGTACAATTGCTAAAAAGGGTAGTTTAATTTTCATTATGTAGGATTTAGGTTAGTGTTTTTAAAGGATAAATATATTGAATATAAATGACTTAGGGTTTTACGTAAAAAAAGAAAAGCAACTAATACTAGTTGCTTTTCTTTTTATTAGGAGATAGGAATACGTTTTAATTAAGCTCTTAATGGCTGATTTAAGATTAAATCCAGATATTGATTTACTTTGTTTTTAAGTTCTTTTCTAACGGTGATAAAATCTAAAAAGCCGTGTTCTAAAAGGAACTCTGCGGTTTGGAAACCTTCTGGTAATTCTTTACCTGTTGTATCTCTTACAATTCGTGGTCCAGCAAAACCAATTAAGGCTCCAGGCTCACTAATGTTGATGTCTCCTAACATAGCGAAAGAAGCTGTTGTCCCTCCGGTTGTAGGATCTGTACAAAGTGAAATATAAGGAATTTGAGCATCTGCTAACTGTGCTAACTTCACCGAAGTTTTGGCTAACTGCATTAAAGATAAAGCAGCTTCCATCATACGGGCACCTCCAGATTTAGAGATGACCATTAATGGAATGTTGTTTTTTAGAGAGTAATCGGCCGCACGAGCAATTTTTTCACCAACAACACTCCCCATAGATCCACCAATAAAAGCGAAATCCATACAAGCCACAACCAAATCTTTACCTTTAGATTTTCCAACACCAACGCGCACGGCGTCTTTTAATTGGGTTTTATCTTGAGCAGATTTTAAACGCTCTGGGTATTTTTTAGTATCCTCGAATTTTAATGGATCTTTAGACTCTAAGTTTTCGTCTAGTTCTTTAAATTTATTATCATCGAAAAGAATCTCGAAGTATTCTTTACTTCCAATTCTAACGTGATAACCATCTTCAGGGCTTACGTAAAAATTCTTTTCTAATTCTTCTGCGTCTACAATTTTACCGGTTGGAGATTTATACCATAAGCCCCTTGGGGTGTCTTTTTTCTCTTCGGTAGTAGTGGTTATTCCTTTTGTTTTTCTTTTAAACCAAGACATAATGATTTATGATTTTTTTAGATTTTAATCTGAAACATTTCTGTTTACACTACGGATTATCCATCCTTTATTTTGCTCTGTTTGAAGCGTTTTATTTGTCAAATAAACGAAACTTGATAACAAAACAGTGCACAAAATTAAGTCTTTTTTTAATTTTGAGGTAATGCCATGTCTCTTTTATTGCCTAAAATCTTCATTTTATGTTTATAAAATATTGTTTTGTAAATAAGTAGGTATAAAAAAAGACTCTACTAAAGCAGAGTCTTTTTATTCTTTTATAATGTATAAACTATAATGTGTTTACGTTGTTTAAATCTTCGAAAGCCTTTTTCAAGCGCTCAACAAATGTTTTTTCTCCTTCACGTAACCAAACACGAGGATCGTAGAATTTTTTATTAGGAACATCGTCTCCTTCAGGGTTGCCAATTTGTGCTTTTAGGTATTCAGCTTTAGCGCCCATATAGTCACGGATTCCTTCCATGAATGCATATTGTAAATCGGTATCAATGTTCATTTTAATTACACCATAGCTAATACCTTCACGAATTTCCTCAACTGTAGAACCAGAACCACCGTGGAATACGAAATCGATGTGGTTATGACCTACGCCATATTTCTCTGAAATATATTCTTGAGAATTCTTTAAGATTTTCGGCGTTAATTTAACGTTTCCTGGTTTGTAAACACCGTGAACATTACCAAAAGCAGCTGCAATAGTAAACTGAGGGCTTACTTTACTTAACTCTTCGTAAGCGTAAGCTACTTCTTCTGGTTGTGTGTATAATTTAGAATCGTCTACATCAGAGTTGTCAACACCATCTTCTTCACCACCAGTAATACCTAATTCGATTTCTAAAGTCATACCCATTTTGCTCATGCGCTCTAAATAGGTTTTACAGATTTCGATGTTTTCTTCGATTGGTTCTTCCGAAAGATCAATCATATGTGAACTGAAAAGTGATTTACCAGTTTCAGAGAAGTGTTTTTCACTAGCATCTAATAAACCATCAATCCAAGGTAATAACTTTTTAGCACAGTGGTCTGTGTGTAAAATAACAGGAACACCGTAAGCTTCAGCTAAAGTGTGTACGTGTTTTGCACCTGCAACGGCACCAGCAATGGCTGCTTTTTGACCATCGTTACTTAAACCTTTACCTGCATTAAATTGGGCACCACCATTAGAAAACTGAATAATTACCGGAGCGTTTAAAGCAGCGGCTGTTTCTAAAACACCATTAATAGTGTCTGAACCGATAACGTTAACTGCTGGTAAAGCAAATCCTTTTTCTTTGGCAAGTTTGAAGATTGCCTGAACTTCTTGTCCGGTAGCAACTCCTGGTTTAATATTGTGTCCCATTTTATAAAATTTTGTTTTTTTAGTTTGTAAGAACCAAAAGTAATCAATTTTTAAATAAACAAGGCTGATTTTTGGTTGGTAAAATGCTAAAAATAAACTAAAACGTTGTAGTTTTCGCAATATATATTGCTCTAAAAAAGGAACTTTAAGTTACCGTTAGTTTATTTATTAGAACGGGTAGTTAATACCAATGTTGTATACGGCATTAGAGAAGTTGTAGTCGTTAAACCAGCGGTTTTGATCTTGGTAAGACGGATCGTAAGTTTTGAATCCAACATCGAAACGGAAAACGAAAAAGCTGAAATCGTAACGTAAACCAAAACCAGAGCCTAAAGCGATATCTTTTAATGAATTGAAATCTGAAAACACGGCATTTTCATCTTCAACATCATCCAGAACATTCCAAATATTACCGGCATCAATAAAAAACGCACCATTAAGATCCTCAAAAATATTAAAACGCTGCTCGGCACTAAGGGCAATTTTTAAGTTGGCCTCATTAAAATCGTTACTAGATTGTGAACTTCCAGGTCCTAAGCTATACGCCGTCCAGGCACGGTTATCGTTAGCTCCTCCGGCAAAGAAACTCTTAGAAAACGGAATGTTGCTTGAGTTGCCATAAGGAATAGCAATACCTAAAAAACTGCGAACAGCCAGGATGTTTTTTTTGCCTAAATCCCAGTGTTTAACATAGTCCAGTTCCGTCTTGACATACTGTGAATAGGCCACATTAAAAATTTCATAACGGTCGTTAGTGTTTTTTTGAAGCCCTAAGATATCGGACATTCCTGAAATTAAATTTCCAGCCGTTTCTATTTTAAAACGGAAAATAGAGAAATCTTCATCAAACAGGTTGGTGCGCTCGTCATTCGTTAGGCTAAAGCTGGACGCCAGAATTAAGTTGTTTTCGGTAAGCCTTTGCTTACGTTCGTTAATATTGTTGACCTCCTTGTATTCATTAGGGTTACTATTTTGGTAACTGTTATCAGATAACACCAAATCTATAAACTCATCAGACTTCTCGATGATTAATGATTCGTTTCCGTTATCATTTATATTAATAAAATCCGAAGGTGTATTATAGGAGTTCAGGGCAATATTTTCAAGGTTGTCGAATGAGCTTGTATAAACATTGAAATAGTTATCAATATTTAAGTTTCTAACGTATTGAACGTTGAAAACATCCAGACGATCTGTTACTTTTCTAGATGGAGACCAATTATAGTTAAACACCCCGCTAAGGGTTTGCTTGTCTAATCCGATGTTGGTTTGGCTTGTTGTTGATAACGAAATTTTTGTGCTTGGCGACATGTCTTTCGCTATAATCCGGTTCGTGTTAAACGGGAAAAAGAATCGCGGTATGGTTAGTTTTAAATCGGCACCAATTTCGTTAATATCAAAAAACGGATCTCCAACTTTTTGGTCTTTTGAAGAACCGATTGATCCAATGGCTGATATTTCTAAAGTTTCCGCTCCTCTAAAAATATTACGCATTAGCAAGCTTGGATTTAAAGAAAACCCAATGGTTTGGATATTACTTTGCGATACATCGGCACTAAATCCTAGACTAAATTTCTTTAAAGGTGTTAACCGGATGGTGTCTGATAAGGTGTGGTTGTCAAGTTCTACCTGATCGATATTCGGATATTTAAAAGTTCGTAAACCATTAATATGTCGGTAGGTTAAAGTACGGTCGTTATCTTTAAAAACTTTACCAGGGGTAATAAAAATGGCATCGGTTAAAGCCTTTGGTCGGTAGCGCATTTTACCATAACTGTAAAGCTTAAAACCCTCGTAGGTTATAGAATCTTGAAAGGGTTTGTTTCTGTCTTCAAAAGTATAATCGGTTATGATGCTAACATCTCTAACGTTGTAAATGTTGAAAGGGACACGAATTAAAGAATCTTGTGTTCTAATGGCACGATCCTGAATTTGTATGTCAACATTTATTTTTTTGTTGGTTCCAATGGTGTCAATTTCAAACCCAACATAATCCTGATTAAAATGGAATAACCCGGAATTTCTCAATTCACTTGAAATTCTGTCGCGTTCCTGTTCAAAATTTGAAGTTTTATATTGCTCGTTAGATTTTATTAAACTGTTTCGTAATATTTTTTTGTGGTAAATTGAATCAACAACTGGCGATTTTATTTTAGTAGTAATGGTATCTAAAATAAAAGCCGGACCTGTTTCAACGGTATACGTTACATCGGCACGTTTGTTGTCTTTTCTGTTGATATTATAACTAGCTTCAACATCGAACCAACCGTTATTAATGTGATAGTCTTCTAGTCGCTTAACCGATTTTTCTGTTCTATCTACATTTACAATTACCGGAGCTTCACCAGTAGTTTTTAGCCATTCATTAAAACTTATGCGGTTGCTTACATCCTTGTCTAATTGTTTTCTGGAAAGAAGTTTGGTTTTACGTGCCAATTTTTTTGGGTTGTTATAGATTTTTTCATCAAGAATGGAATCTATATCAGGTCTGGCTAAATTGTAAATTTGTAACCTGAGTGGTGTACCTAAAACGGGTATTTTGCTATTTGGTTTTTGATACAAAAGATTATTAATAGTTTCAGTGCCATTCTTTTTGTCGTTAATAATAACCGTGTTATTGGTTAATAAATGTTCATTTTCACCAACTCGTTTTACAGCGTCGCAAGAAAAAAGGTGACCGGCAATAGCTGTTAGTATTGATATTTTTAAAAAGTGTTGTTTCAAATGAAATTTAAAATTATTGTAGGTTATTGATATTCTTTTGGTAACTGAAATAAAAAACACCATTTATAGGCTCAAAAATACATTATTTCATGAGTTTATTTTTATTTTTTTCAATGCTTATTTAGTGAGTTTGTTTTTAAAACTTGTTAAATATAATTGGACAGATAAAGATTTAGATCAATTAGGACTTTCATAAGGGTAATTTTTCATTTCTTTATACCCTATAATCAGATTTAAAGTAACAAAAATTACATGCTTTCTAAAAGTCAAATAAAGTTAATAACCAGTTTAAAGCAAAAAAAATACCGTCAACAACATGGTTTATTTGTTGTTGAAGGGGTTAAAACTATAAAAGAGTTATTAGCTTCTTCTCTAAAGCTTCATGCTTTATATACGACCGAAAGCTTCAATATTGATGCCAAACTAGAAACCATTATTTCTCCTGCAGATTTAAAGCGTATTAGTTTTTTAACGACTCCCAATACAGCTTTGGCAGTTTTTAAAAGGCCCGAGCCAAAGCGCATTGATAGTAATAACTTAATTGTTGCTTTAGATAGCGTGCGAGACCCTGGAAATTTAGGAACAATTATTAGACTGTGTGATTGGTTTGGAATTAAAGATCTGGTGTGTAGCAAAGAGACGGTAGATTGTTTTAACCCGAAAGTGATTCAGGCAACTATGGGGTCTGTTACCCGTGTAAACATTAACTATGTAAATCTTGAAGAATTTATTAGTTCGGTTGATGTTCCCGTGTTTGGGGCCTTTATGGAAGGCGATAATGTTTATAGTTCAGAATTACCCAATAACGGGATTTTAGTTATGGGGAATGAAGCCAACGGTATATCTCATGAGATTGAAAACTTGGTAACCGATAAGATTTCAATACCAAGATTTGGTGATTTACAAGCGACAGAAAGTTTAAATGTCGCTACAGCAACTGCTATTTTATTAAGCGAGTTTAAACGCAGATCTTAGCTGTATTCAGTCAATGTTAAATGTTATCTTATTGGAATGTAAAGTTGATAAACACGCCTCTGGTTTGCATACTATGAATGTTACTCGTCCAAGGACTATTCGGGTCTTTATCTCTGATTAACTCATCGTTCATAGCAAAGACACCTTTTATAGAAGGCGTAAATTTAAAGTTGTGTAGGTAAAAATCGATTCCGAAACCTAACTCATAAAACAACATATTCTTTTTGGTTCTAAACTGCCCATTGCTATTGTCGTTAGGATTGCTTTCATTGGCCGATAAGTTTAAAGCTGTCGAAAACCCTCCGGAAATAAATGGTTTAAAGTTATTGATGCGTTTTGTGGAAACTTTAAGCAATAAAGGTACATAGATGTAAGTTGATTTCACTTCTCTTACTAAATCAGAGCCATTAGGTTCTTCATTAACGAAATATTGTTCACTGTAATGTAATTCTCTACTGGATATTAATAACCCCGGTTCTAAACGTAAATCTAAAAAGCTATTCACTCTCAGGTTCCCAATTAACCCAACGTTAAATCCGGGGCTGCGTTTTACATAAATATCACGCATATCCTGATTGTAATCGAAATTGAAATCCAGGTAGTTAAAACCCAGGAAATATCCCCAACGTAATAAATTGTTATCGGTAGAGCCCCGGCCTTGATTCGCATCATAAATAACTTTATCTCTTCTAAAAAGTTGCGCATTAGCAGCTTGAACTAAGCATAGAAATGATATAACAACAAGGATGCGTTTCATATAAATAATTTACTTTGATGATTTATAAATTGTTGCTACCCCAAATGTTTGCGGGTAATCTTCAACATTAATAAACCCAACTTTACGTAAAATATTGTTTAAAGCTTCACCATAAGGAAAAGCAGAAGCCGATTCGCTTAAATATTTGTAAGCACTGCGGTCTTTAGAAAAGATTTTACCAATAAGAGGTAAGATGTTTTTTGAATAAAAATTATAACCTTGTTTGTAAGGAGTTTTTGTTGGAATGGAGGTTTCAAGAATGACAAATGTACCTCCTGGTTTTAAAACACGTAAAATATCTTTTAACCCATTTTCAAGTGTTTCGAAGTTTCTAACCCCAAACGATACCGTAATGGCATCAAAAGTATTGTCTTCAAAAGGCATATTTTCGCTATCGCCTAGAATCATTTCAATTCTATTGTCAAGCCCTTTCTTTTTTACTTTTTCTTTACCAATTTCCAGCATCCCACTACTAATGTCTAAACCAACAATTTTTGTGGCATTGGTTTCAGCTAGGTTAATAGCTAAATCTCCGGTTCCGGTAGCAATGTCTAAAATGGTATTCGGGTTGGTTTCTTTTACCATTTTTACAACTTTGTTACGCCATTTTATATCTATTCCGAAAGAAATAACACGATTTAACCCATCGTAATCACCAGAGATGGTATCGAACATTTGTGTTACCTGCTCTTTTTTTCCTAAATCGCTATGCTTGTATGGTTTAATTTTTGACAATGCTTTAATTTTTTGACAAACGTACACAATTTATTTCGAGTATAAAATATGTAATAAAGCCTATTGCGTTAAAAAATTAAATTTAAACTTGTTGCAGAATTGAAATGTAAGAAGTGTTTTAATTTCACAATTATAAATTATTCTATCTTTGTACTACTTTTTACGAAAAATAGATAATGAAACATTCTGCATATAAGATTAATAGTATTTTCTTCTCTGAAAGGAATGTAGCGTGTATCCTTTAAAAAAATGAAAATTAGCAGATGAAAATAATAATTGCTGGAGCTGGAGAAGTTGGATTTCATTTAGCAAAATTATTATCCTACGAATCTCAGGAAATAACTTTAATTGATCCAGATAAAGAACGAATTGCTTACGCCGATGCGCATTTAGATATTCGCGTGGTTCGCGGGGATGCAACTTCTATATCTATTTTAAAAGAAGCTCGTGTTGGGATTTGTGATTTGTTTATTGCGGTAACATCAAGTGAAACTACAAATATTACTGTAAGTGCACTAGCGAAACAGTTAGGAGCAAAACAAACGATTGCCAGGATTTCGAATACTGAGTTTATTCATCATAAAGAGGAATTGGGGTTTGACCGATTTGGAGTTGATGAGCTGATTTCGCCAGAAGCCCTAGCCGCAGCAGAGATTGAATTGTCTTTAAAACAATCGTCTTTTAATGATACTTATGAGTTTGAGAGTGGAGCGTTAACCATGGTTGGTTTAACCTTGTCCAGATCAGCTTTGTTTGTTGGTAAAACGGTTAAGGAAGCGGCTGAAATTTTCCCTGAATTACATTTTGTACCCATTGCAATGCAACGCTTTGGAACACAGTTTACTATTATTCCACGTGGTGATACAAAATTTGAGCGTGGTGATAATGTGGTGTTTATTACTTCAGAAGGCGGAGCAGAAGAATTGTGTCGTTTAACAGGTAAGGTAAACCGAGAAATCAAAAATGTAATGATTCTTGGGGGGAGCCAAATAGGGTATAAAGCAGCACGAGATTTATGTAAGAAGAAATTCAACCTTAAGCTTGTTGAACAGAATAAAGAGCATGCCTTTTATATAGCAGACTTGCTGCCAGATGTACTTGTGGTGCATGGTGATGGTAGAAATGTAGATTTGTTAGATGAAGAAAATATAAGTGATATGGATGCTTATATTGCTGTGACAGAAAATTCAGAAACAAATATCATGTCTTGCCTTGTAGCCAAATCTAAGGGCGTTAAAAAGACCATTGCTTTGGTTGAGAATATGGATTATTTTGAGTTGTCGCAATCGGTAGGTATAGATACACTTATTAATAAAAAGCTATTAGCTGCAAATAATATTTTCAGGTATATCCGTAAAGGGGAAGTTGTGGCTATGACGAAGCTAAGTAATTTAAATGCTGAATTATTAGAGTTCGAAGTGAAGTCGTCTTCTGCAGTGTGTAATAAATTAATTAAAAACATTGATTTTCCGCGTTCGGCCATAGTTGGAGGCGTTATTAGAGATGGTGTTGGCATGATTGCATTAGGGAACTTTAAAATTCAAGAAGGTGATAGAGTAGTTGTTTGCTGCTTGTTACAATCTATAAAACGTGTAGAAAAACTATTCCTTTAATCAACCTCAAAAAACATATTGAATTTTGAAACTTAATTATAAAATCATTTTTCATTTTTTAGGCTTACTTCTGCTGTTTAATGGCGGGTTTATGTTGTTGTCGGCTTTAGTGAGTTTAATATATGATGATGGTGTAACCTTTCAAATTTGTTCAGCTGGAATTATAACCCTGTTGGTCGGTGTTATTTCCATGTTTTTAACGCGGAATCATACCAAGGAAATGAATAAGCGAGAAGGGTATATTGTTGTGGCTTTTGGTTGGATTATCATGTCCTTGTCAGGAACCTTACCGTATGTAATCACCCAAAGTATTCCAAGTTTTACCAATGCGTTTTTTGAAACCATGTCTGGATATACAACTACCGGTGCTTCCATATTAAATGATATTGAAGCAATGCCAAAAGGCGTGTTGTTCTGGCGAAGTACAACACACTGGATTGGTGGTATGGGAATTATTGTATTAGCAATAGCTATTTTACCTTTACTAGGTATTGGAGGAATGCAGCTGTTTGCGGCGGAGGCACCTGGGCCTAGTGCCGATAAATTACACCCTAGAATTACAGATACCGCCAAGCGTTTGTGGTTAATTTATTTCGGATATACTGTTGCTGAAACGGTCTTTTTACATCTAGCCGGCATGTCGTTTTTCGACGCCATAAATCATTCAATGGCAACGGTGTCAACAGGTGGGTTTTCTACTAAAAATGCGAGTTTAGCGTATTGGAACGATCAGCCTATAATACAATATATTGTAATCCTTTTTATGTTTTTAGCTGGAGCAAATTTTGTGTTGAGTTATTTTGCGTTTAAAGGGAAAGTTCAGAAAGTAATTAAAGATGAGGAGTTTAAGCTTTACTTCAGGTTTATACTTGTTTTTTCAATTATAGCGGCGGTTATTATTTATTTAAAAGCCGACCATTCTATATCCACTATTCATCACCCAATGGTATGGGGACGCGGCGAAAGTGCTTTTAGACATGCATTGTTTCAAGTATTAACGGTGATTACAACGACAGGTTTTATTTCTGCCGATTACACATTGTGGACTCCGTTTTTAGTCGTTTTCTTTTTCGGATTGATGTTCTTAGGGGGATCTGCGGGGAGTACCTCTGGAGGTGTAAAAGTGGTGCGTCATTTAATTTTAATTAAAAACGGATTTTTAGAGTTTAAACGTGCGCTTCATCCCAATGCGATTTTACCTGTGCGTTATAATACCAAAGCTATTACAGGGGATATTGTATTTAATATCCTTGCTTTCTTTATTCTTTATATGCTGTCTTTTATTGTAGGCGCTTTGGTCTTTTCTATGTTTGGAATTGATTATACATCAGCTGTAGGGTTGTCGGCATCTAGTTTAGGTAATATAGGTCCTGCATTAGGTAGTTTTGGTCCGGTTAATAATTATGCTGCCTTACCGCCATTAGCGCAATGGTGGTCCTCTTTTTTAATGCTTATTGGTCGTTTAGAGTTATTTACAGTTTTAATCTTGTTTACTCCCTTTTTCTGGAGGAATAGGTAGCCTATTTTGTTCGTTTAAACGTAAAATAAGTTTTAAAGCGTGTAACAATTGAAGCTGTTTTACTACTTATAAATAAAGCAGCTTTTTTGTTTAAGGATGGATTATAATTAGATCTTCAAAAGATTCATCCATTAGTATTTGTTTCACTTTTAAAATTTAGACATTATGGGAGGCGAAGGCGCTATGATTGCTGCGAGCAATTCACTTAAAAATAATAGAAATTTAATATCTAAACGCAAGGATAAAAAGGCTTTGGGAGGAGTTATTCAAATGCCAGAATGAAAACATTTCCTAAAGCCACTAAAGCAGACTTGCTTCGTATACGTGAGAAGCTCAAAAAAGAAAGACGACGTGACATGGTTAAGCAGAATATTGTAATGGTCTTGTTTTTAGTAAGTGTTTTGCTAAGTGTATTTCTGATAATTAAATAATAAAGTTAATACCAAACATGAAAAGAAACGCAGGAAAATATTTTCCTGCGTTTCTTTTTTTAGATATAATATTAGTCAATGGACATTACTCTTTCATTGCGTCTTCAACATCATCAGCGGCATCTTCAACTTCGTCACCTACATCATCGGCAGCATCACCTAATCCATCTCCAATTTCTTCAATACCGTCTTCAATTTTTTCTCCTGCAGTTTTCTTTTCCCTACATCCAGTTAAAAGTGTTCCGGCAGTTAGTAATAAAATAAATACATAAACTAATTTTTTCATATCATTCAGTTTTAAAGTGTTTTAGGTTAAATACTGAATATAAGTAAAATATGGAGTAAAACAAAAAGTCCGGAAGCTTAACTTTCCGGACTTTAATATTTCGAGTATAAAAAAGCTTAACTTACTGCTTCTTTAATGCGTTTCATTGCTTCAATAATTTGTTCTTGTGAAGCTGCGTATGAAATACGTAAACAGTTAGGGTTTCCAAAAGCAGCACCATCAACGGTTGCTACTAAGGCCTCTTCTAATAAGAACATTGATAGGTCTGATGCGTTATTGATGGTTTGCCCTTTAATGGTTTTTCCGAAGAACGCAGAAACGTTAGGGAATACATAAAATGCTCCTTGTGGAGTGTTGCATTCAAAACCTTCAATGTCATTTAACAATCCTAAGATTAAATCACGACGTACTTTAAACTCGTCAATCATGTATTTAACGCGCTCAGGAGATTCGTTAAGGGCGGTAATGGTAGCGCGCTGAGCAATACAGTTAGCACCACTTGTCATTTGACCTTGAATTTTGTTACAAGCACGAGCAATCTTTTCAGGAGCTCCAATGTAACCAATACGCCATCCGGTCATAGCAAAAGCTTTTGATACACCGTTTACGGTGATGGTACGGTTGTACATGTCTTCAAACTGAGCCATAGACGCATGACCACCCACATAGTTGATGTGCTCGTAAATCTCATCAGACACGACATAGATGTTTGGATATTTCACTAAAACATCAGCTAAAGCTCTTAACTCTTCAGCGCTGTAAATAGAACCACTAGGATTACAAGGTGAGCTAAACCAAATCATTTTTGTTTTAGATGTAATAGCAGCCTCTAATTGTTCAGGTGTCATTTTAAAATCTGTGTCAATAGAAGTTGCTACTTCAACAGGAACACCATCGTATAATTTTACGATATCTGCATAACTAACCCAATAAGGACAAGGTACAATAACTTCATCACCAGGATTGGTTAAAACCGCAGCAACGTTAGCTAAAGATTGTTTAGCTCCTGTTGATACTACAATTTGTGCAGGTGTATATGTTAAATTGTTATCACGTTTAAACTTAGTAATGATAGCATCTTTCAATTCGCCGTAACCATCAACTGGTGTGTATGAATTGTAGTTATCATTAATAGCTTGAATTGCGGCTTCTTTAATAAAGTCGGGTGTATCAAAGTCAGGTTCTCCTAAACTTAAACCAATAATATCTTTGCCTTCATTTCTTAGTTCTCTTGCTTTCGCAGCCATGGCTAATGTCGCAGACGTCGCCATATTCAGAACTCTATCGGATAGTAGTTGCATTTAATTAATAATAATAGTTAGACTTGTAAAGCTGGTTTCATACCCATTTCTTTTAAGTGTTTGAAATGCGCTATGATGGCCTTACGTGTGGTTTTATATTCGTTATATGGTAAGTTAAATTCTTTTGCTGTTTCTTTTACAATTTTCCCGATTTTATCATAGTGAATATGACTGATGTGAGGGAAAATGTGATGTTCAATCTGATGGTTTAATCCACCTGTAAACCAGTTAATGATTTTACTTTTAGCTCCAAAGTTAACCGTAGTTTTTAACTGGTGAATTGCCCAGGTATTTTTCATGGTACCGTCTTGTTCAGGAAGTGGCATTTCGGCATCTTCCATAACATGAGCTAATTGAAATACAACACTTAAAATTAATCCCGCAGTGTAATGCATTAAAAAGAATCCGATTAAAATTTTCCACCAGGCAATATCTAAAACAAGCATTGGCAGTACAATCCAAATCGATACATAAATAATTTTAGAGACCACTAACTTACTCCAGTTCCAAACCGGGTTTGGGAATTTTCCGTAAGATAATTTACGCTTCATATAGCGTTGCATTTGTTGCCAGTCTGTAGTAATAGCCCAGTTTATGGTTAATAACCCGTATAGCAATACAGAGTAGTAGTGTTGAAATCTGTGGTGCCAACGCCACTCACTGTGCTCAGTAAAACGTAAAATACGTCCGGCTTCTAAATCTTCATCGTGTCCGTGAATATTAGTATAGGTATGGTGAAGTACATTGTGCTGTACCTGCCAGTTATACACATTTCCGGCAAGGATATAGATACTACTTCCCATAAGGCGGTTAATCCATTCTTTATTGGAGAAAGCACCGTGGTTACCATCGTGCATAACATTCATACCGACACCAGCCATACCAATTCCCATAACAATGGTTAATAGTAACTGTGCCCAACCAGGGATGTTTAATGTTAGTAATAAAAAGTAAGGTGTTAAAAATATTGAAAACATAACAATAGTTTTAACCCAAAGTTTCCAATTCCCCGTGCGTTTTACATTATTTTCTTTAAAGTATTCATTCACACGTTTGTTAAGTGTTCTGAAAAACTTTGCAGAATCTGTTCTTGAAAAGGAAAGCGTTTGTTTTGACATTCTTTAAATTTTAATATGATTACTTATGAAAAATTTGCCCATCATACCTGCCGCAAAGATAGGTATAAACGAACTGAACTTATAACGTTTTTTTATAAAAATATGTGTTTAAAAAGCATATTTTTGTTGAAAATTTAACACGAATGGAACTTATACTTAAATACTTCCCAAACCTTACCGAAGATCAAATTAATAAATTCAAATTGCTGGAAACCTTATACCAGGATTGGAATTTAAAAATTAATGTGGTGTCCAGAAAAGACATTGATGAGTTGTATTTGCGCCATGTGTTACATTCTTTAGGTATTGCTAAAGTGATGCAGTTTAAGGACGGGAGTAAAATTATGGATGTTGGAACTGGTGGTGGTTTTCCTGGGATACCATTAGCGATTTTATATCCGGAGTGTTCGTTTCATTTAGTAGACAGTATTGCCAAAAAATTGAAAGTAGTTAATGAGGTTGTTGATGGTTTAGGGCTTACCAATGTAAAGACTACACATACGCGTGTTGAAGAAATCGATGATACTTACGATTTTATAGTAAGTCGTGCCGTAGCGGCCATGCCAACCTTTGTGCATTGGATAAAAGGTAAGATTGCCAAAGAGCAAAGACACGATTTTAAAAACGGCATTTTATATCTTAAGGGCGGTGATCTAGCCGAAGAACTTAAGGATTACAAAACAGCAACCATTTATAATTTAACAGATTATTACACCGAAGATTTTTTTGAAACTAAAAAGGTGGTACACTTACCTATAAAATATAAAGGTTAGTTTACAGGTTAATTAATGCTTGATACATTTCTTTGAAATAATAGTTTTGGTTAGTATACCAGTAAGTGTTCTTATATTTGTCGATACCCTTAATAGTGTTGTTCGGATCTAAGATATTGCTGGCTTTTTCAAAGAAAAGTTTTGCATTCCTCAGGTCGTTCATTTTGTAATTAGTTATGGCAATGCCTAACATGGCGTCAAAATCCAGTGTGTCAAATTTTAATGTGGTGTTGTAATCTCCAAAAGCTTTAACAAAATCACCTAAAAATAATTGCGCTGTTCCTCTGTAAAAATAGGCATGAGAATAGTTGTTATCACGTCTTATGGCTTTTTCAAAATCACTAAGGGCATCTTTGTAATAGTTGATGCTCATTAAAAAGACTCCTCTGTTATAATACGCTAACGAGTTTCTGTCTATGTTTACCGCAAGTGTGTAACTGTTTAACGCGTTACGGTATTGTTTTAGCGCGTTAAAGCTATCAGCCCGGCGGTAAATGGCTTTGGTGTTCATGGGATCAGCAACCGAAACTTTTCCGAAGGTTTTAACCGCATCTTCATATTCGCCTAAGTCATATTGAGCACAACCTAAGCTGTAAAGAGCATCTATAAAGTAGGGATCTAACTCAAAAGCTTTTTCAAAGTCTTGCTTAGCACCTTCAAAATCCTGTAATGCGTATCGCGAATTACCACGATTATAATAGGTGTCCGGGTCGGGGTCTAAAAGAATAATTTTAGAATAGTCGACTATAGCACCGTAGTAGTCGCCCAAGTCATTTTTTGCTAACCCTCGTAAAAAATAGGCATCCAGGTTTTTGGGTTCTAATGCTATAGCCTGATTACATAGTTTAATACGTTCTTTAAGATCTGTGCTCCGTTCGGCTTGACGTAAATATTTGTTGGCCTGAGCAAAAGTTGTGAAACTGAATATTAATAAAGCGGTAATGATTAGTTGTTTTTTCATAGCTAATAGTCATCAAAAAATGTGCCTTTCTTGTTTAGGGAATTGCATATTGAAAGATAAATAAATTTCTATAGAAAAAATAAAGCCTATCAAATTTGATAGGCTTTATTTCAATAATCATAATATAAACTTTTATTCTCCTAAAAACGGATAACGGTAATCTGTTGGAGTTACGAAAGTTTCTTTTATTAATCGAGGTGAAACCCAACGTAATAAGTTTTGTGGGCTACCCGCTTTATCGTTAGTTCCTGAAGCACGAGCACCACCAAATGGTTGCTGACCTACAACGGCACCAGTACATTTATCGTTAATGTAGAAGTTTCCAGCACAGTTTTGTAATGCCGTAGTAGCCTCAGTAATTGCGTATCTGTCTTGAGAAAGAATAGCACCTGTTAAAGCATATTCACTTGTAGCATCAACTAATTTTAAGGTTTCAGAGTACTTGTCAGCATCGTAAACGTAAATTGTAACAACTGGACCAAATAATTCGGTTTCCATAGTTACGTAATTTGGGTTCGTCGTTACAATAACAGTTGGCTCAATAAAGTATCCTTTGCTTTTATCGTAACCACCACCAAGAATAATCTCAGCGTCCGCATCAGCTTTAGCTTGCTCGATGTATTTTACTAATTTATCGAAAGATCCTTCGTGAATTACGGCAGTAATAAAGTTGCTCATATCTTCAGGAGAACCCATACTAAATGAGTTTAGGTCTTCTGTAAGTTGCGTTTTAACATCTTCCCAAAGGTTTGATGGGATATAAGCACGCGATGCAGCACTACATTTTTGTCCTTGGAATTCAAAAGCACCACGAGTAATAGCAGTAGCCACTTGAATAGGGTTTGCCGATTTGTGTGCCATGATAAAATCTTTACCACCTGTTTCACCTACAATTCTTGGGTAGGTTTTGTAGTTATGGATGTTGTTTCCTATTTGTTTCCAAAGTTCTTTGAATACAAATGTAGAACCGGTAAAGTGTAATCCTGAGAAATCTGGGTGAGATAAAACGGTATCTGAAATCATTACCGGATCACCAAATACAACATTAATTACTCCTGGAGGAACACCAGCTTCTTCAAAGATATCCATGATAACTTTAGCAGAATACACCTGACTGTCACTAGGTTTCCAAACCACTACGTTCCCCATTAAAGCCATACATGCAGGAAGATTTCCAGCAATAGCAGTAAAGTTAAAAGGGGTCACGGCATAAGTAAACCCTTCTAGAGGTCTGTATTCTACACGGTTCCATGCGTCACTAGTACTTTTTGGTTGCTCGCTGTAGATTTCAGTCATGTATTGAACGTTAAAACGTAAAAAGTCTACAAGCTCACAAGCCGAGTCGATTTCTGCTTGGAAAATATTTTTAGACTGCGCCATCATAGTCGCAGCATTAATTTTATAACGGTAAGGACCAGCTACAAGTTCAGCGGCCTTTAAAAAGATTGCAGCACGCTGTTCCCATGGCATTAATGCCCAAGATTTTCTTGCTTCTAAAGCAGTGGCGATAGCGTCTTCAACATGCGATTTTTCAGCTAAGTGATAAGTTCCAACAACATGTTTGTGATCGTGAGGAGGCGACATAGTTCTGGTGTTTCCAGTTTCTACGTTTTGTCCGTTTATATATAAAGGTACATCAACAGTACTCTTATACATATTCTTGTATGCGGCTAATACAGCATCACGTTCCGGAGTTCCGGGAGCGTAAGACTTAACAGGCTCATTGACTGCAACAGGTACATTAAAGAATCCTTTTCCCATATTACGAGTTTTTAGTTTTGTTTGTTTTTGTTCTTCGCAAATTTACATTTTTTAAAGGAGTTTATAGGGGAGTGAATTGTCAAAAACCTGTTAAAATTTCGCAGATTTTTGTAAGTTGCAAATTCGTTCTAAGACTATAATGGACATGTGCACAGTTACTTTGGTCCCGAAAGGGAAAAATGATTTTATTTTAACTTCAAATCGAGATGAAGCTCCGGTTAGAGCCGCTCTACTTCCGGAAATTTCTACACAGAATAATACGAAATTATTGTTTCCTAAAGATGAGGTTTCAGGTGGAAGTTGGATAGGTGTTAGTGAACAAAACAGAGTGGTTTGTGTTTTAAATGGTGCTTTCGATTTGCATGAAAGAAAGAAAAATTACAGACGAAGCAGAGGGCTGGTTGCTACCGATGTTTTATTGTTTGAAAACTTGGAACAGGAGTTGGTGGTTTATAATTTTCAAGATATAGAACCTTTTACAATGGTGATTGTAGATTGGAATCAGGATTTGAGATTTTTTGAATTCGTTTGGGATGGTGAAGTTGAACATTTTAAGCAATTGCCATTAGCGGAGTATATTTGGTCGTCATCAACATTGTATACGAATACAATGAAACAAGAGCGTCGATTTTGGTTTGAAGATTTTAAGTCGGAGAATAAACTAACCTCTGAATCTCTATTAAAATTCCATAAAAGTGCTGGTCAGGGGAATTTAGATTATGGTGTTGTTATGGATCGCGGCTTTGTTAAAACCACGAGTATTACCCAGATAGTCAAGTCGAATGCTGTTGTTAGTATGTGTTATGAAAATCTGATAAACGAATTGACGTCCTGCAAGACTATGAAACTTCCAGAAACTGTAAATGAACAATAATACCGGAATTATTTTAACCCTGGCTTATCCCGAGACCATTGTTATGGTTTCTAAAGAATGGTTTTCACCGTTTCTAAGGTTTTTCGGAATTGGTAAAAAGAATTATTTAAGAGCTGGGCATGCAGCCTTAGTGCTTATTAACAAGGTAACAGGTGTATTGGAGTATCATGATTTTGGACGTTATATAACGCCAGAACCTACGGGGCGTGTTCGCGGTAAGGATACCGATAATGAATTGGATTTTCCACTTAAAGCCGAAATAGAAGGCGATTCTATTTTAAATTTAGATGCTATTTTGAAGTTTCTCGCAACGCATCCAAAGTTGACCCATGGTGACGGAAAGCTGGTGGCTTCGGTATGCACATCTATAGATTACAATAAAGCCCGAGCACATATCACCGAAATGCAAAACCAACATTTTATTCGATATGCAGCTTTTATTAAAAAAGCATGTAACTGTGCGCGATTTGTAACTGATGCACTGATTGCTTCAGTGACGGATAAAGATATTAAACGAAAGTTGAAAAGGTCAAAATGGTTTACACCAAGTACAGTTGGAAATGTGTTGTTGGCAAATACAGGACCTCAGGTTTTTGAGGTTACGGAGAATGGTGAGATTGGTATTTTTAAAGGGTCTCAAGCTAGTGAAAATATCCGTTGTTTTTTAGATCGATTGAAAGGGCATCAGCCAGATTTCATAGGTTCTTTAATTCCTAAACCTGTAGAGAATTTACATCATAAATCGCAGTGGTTGTCTGGTGTTGCCGCTGGGGCCTGGTTTGAATTGCATAAATTAGAGGAGGTTTTACATTTTAAATTTAAACGTATCTCTCCCCACGGGAATGTAGATGTTGAGGCTGTATACAAAGTCGAGCGCCATGGATTCGAATACCACGAAACATATGAGTTTGTTCATTATTCGAATTGTGAATTTTTCCACATTAAACAAAACAATACGGTATACCGATTTAATAGAGTAGAGGAGCTATAGTTTATCGCTCCAGGGTTTTACAAAGAAGCCAGAAAGTTTTCCTTCTTTGTCTAAAACGGCTCGAATTTCAACTTCATTACTTTTTTCAAAAGTACCTTTAAACCTAAAGATGTCGTAAGAGGTTCCGTTTTTAGGGTATATTTTTAGAGCTTCAAATTTCAAATCTTCAAAATCACCAAACATACTTTTTATTTGGATGTAAGCGCTTTTTTGTAAATCTTCATTAAGTCCGTTAATCATTGTTGGTGTAGCTTCAGATTCTGATAACTTATAGTAGCTGCCACTTTTTTGAGCTTCTAATAATTTTCTGGATAAATTTTCGGCAAGCTCAATTCTGTTTACTTCTGAGGCTTCCTTTTTATCCGCTTTCGACTGACAACTTGTGGTAGCCGAAATTAAAAGAATACATATAAATTGAATTACGGTTTTCATGATGTCTTAGTTTATGGCAAACGGCGCGCTTAGTTTAAATGTAGGAATGGTAACCTTGAAAATGCTGTTAGTGGAAAAATTAAGCATATTGTAAAACCCTTTCATAGCACCGAATGGTGAGGAAAGCAGGCATCCGGAAGAATAAGTGTGTGATTCGCCGGGTTGAATTACCGGAGTTTTACCTATAACGCCTTCGCCTTTTACAATTTCAATATTGTTCAACGCGTCATAAATATCCCAATGACGAGAATTTAATTGAACAACATCCTTGCTTTGGTTTTCAATAGTAATGGTGTACGCAAAAGCATATTGTATCTTATAGTCTCTGTAAAAAGAGCCTTCGTAGGTGGTTTCGACCGAGATTTTAATGCCTCTTGTAACTAATTGAACCATGTTCGTTTTTGGTAAATAGGGTATAGATGTCCTGCTAAAATAAGAAATATTAGAAGTTATCGGGAAAAATTAACCAAAAGTGTTAAAAAAATGGGTTGAAAAGGGGTTAGTTTGAGATATTAACCGATGTGCCTTCGCCAATGCCGACAATTTTATCGTAACGTGCGCCGAGATTTCGGTAGTAGACAATAACTTTATAGTTGTTTTCGGTTTGGTAAAAGTTGCCGCCAATAGCGCCTTCGTTTACGGAATTATCATCATTAACCAGAACGTATTTGTAGTTGTAAAATCCTTGTTTTAAAAGAAGTGAAGTAGAAAAAGTATCCCTGTTCTCGTCGTAAATCAGTTGGGTGCTTTCATCTATCACGTAATTATTGAAATTACCATAAACATGCACAGTTTTGTTTCTATAGGTGTCATCGGCAGACAGTGAAAAATGTACCCAAACGTAATCGGCTTCAATACTCGGGTCTTCGGCATCTATATTGGTAATAACGTAATTTCCGTTAATATCCGGATTGTACGTGTAAGGCCTGTTGTATCTGGGCATATTGGTAAATAAATAATTGTGATAAAGTTCTTTTAAATCGATGAATTGTACTCCGGTATTAGCTGCGCGTACATCCTTATTTTCGAAATAAAGGTATTCGTTACCTCCCCAGAAACTGGTTTCGGTATCATACTTATAGATAAGTTGTTTGCCAACCGTATATAGTGGTTTTAAATCTTTAATAGCTGTGTTTAAATTGTTGTTTTGTACAATTACAATTTTTACGGTTTGCATTGGGTTATTAAAGGCTGCTCCGTTTGGAGAGATAGTGACATCAACACGTTGTTTCTGGTCTAAATATTCAATGTTTCTTGCGCGTTTAAGTGCTACTCCTACCGAGGCGTCTTCTTCGTAAATCATGAATTTTCTTGAGAAAACCAGTTCATCATAACTATTAAAAATAGAAAGCATATAATTTCCTGAAACTTTCAATCCTTTTGTAAACTGATTTGGAATGGTAAGTTTGTAATGCGAATAAATTTGATAGGTGTTGTATGAGTTTTCGTAGGTGCGAATGCGTTGATTATCAAAACCGTTTAAGTACTCCGATTTAAATAACACCGAAGGCGTCCAGTCGTGATTAAAATGCTCAATTTTATAGTAGTAATCATCCTCATTTCCATTTAAGGCATCGAACTCCAAAATCACATATTCACCAAGCTTTAATATGGGTAATTGTGTTTCGGGTGTATTGCCTTTAAAGTTTATCGTTTTTATGTAATCGGGCGGAGCTACTTCTTCAACTTGAGCAAAGCCTGTAAGAGAAAAAAGGAAAAAATATAAAAGGAGCTGTATGTTAATTTTCATTTAATTACGAATAATATAGTGTAAAGATATGCAAATTTCATGCCTGGGCAATAATCTGTTATTTAGAATCAGTACAAATAACAAACTAAGCGAATACAATAATGTTGATTCCTGAAGAAATTCAGTAAATTTGCGTCGCTTTTTAGACAACAAAATTCAATTATATAGCGTATGTCAAACGACATTAAGATTAAGAAAGGTCTGAATATAAAACTTAAAGGTGAGGCTGAAAAAACTGTTGAACAGGCAGTTATAAGTAAGTATTGCACGGTTAGACCTGAAGATTTCCACAGCGTAATTCCAAAACTTGTAGCTAAAGAAGGGACTAAATTAAAAGCAGGTGAAACGATTTTTTATGATAAATCGAATGAGGCTGTAAAATTTGTGTCGCCTGTATCTGGAACTGTAATTGAGGTAGTTCGTGGACCAAAACGTAGAGTAGATGCTATTAAAATAGAAGTAGATAGCGAACAAGTGTATTTAGACAACGGTAAGTTTGATGTAGATGCGGCTAATCCAGGGATGGTTAAGGCGCATTTTTTAGCTTCAGGCTGTTGGCCATTTATTAAACAACGTCCGTATGATGTTGTGGCTAATCCGGCTAAAACACCAAAAGCTATTTTTATTTCTGGTTACGCAAGTGCACCGCTAGCAGCCGATTTAGATTTTACTTTAAAAGGTAAAGAAGCAGAATTACAAGCAGCCGTTACTGCCCTTGGTAAATTAACCGAAGGTAAAATACATGTTTCTGTTGGAGCTAATTCTAATTCGCCTTTAGCAGGTTTAACTGGAGTAACACTTCACAAAGTTTCAGGACCACACCCTGCAGGTAATGTAGGTACACTTATTAATAAAGTAGATCCTGTAAATAAAGGTGAGGTTGTTTGGACAGTAAACGCACAAGATCTTGTTATTATAGGTGAATTATTGTTAACCGGTAAATTTAATGCCGAGCGTGTTGTGGCCTTAGCAGGTTCTGAAATCGAAAAACCACGTTACTTTAAAACTAAAATTGGTAGTGAAGTCGCAACCATGGTTTACGATAAAGGCATTGCACAAGGTGCTAACGCTCGTATCATTTCAGGTAACGTTTTAAGCGGAAAACAAGTTAAACCAGATGGTGCATTAGATTATTACAGTAATGTAATAACTGTAATTCCTGAAGGTGATGATTACGATTTCTTCGGATGGAACAAACCGGTATTTAATAAAGTTTCTACTTCAAGAGCATTAACCTTTTCTTGGTTAAACCCTAAAAAAGAATACAATTTAGATACTAATACTAATGGTGAGCACCGTGCTTTTGTAGTTACGGGTGGTTACGAAGAAGTATTCCCTTTAGATATTTATCCATTACAAGTCTTAAAAGCTTGTATGTATAAAGATTTAGATGAAATGGAAGCTTTAGGAATGTATGAAGTCGCTCCAGAGGACTTTGCATTAACAGAATTCGTTTGTGTATCGAAGCAACCGCATCAAAAAATTATTAGAGAGGGCTTAGATTTAATGCTTAAAGAAATTGGATAATTATTCTTTTTGTGAAGCAAAATGAAAAATGCGATGTTTGAGTTTTGTACATCAAAATGAAAAATAAATCTTATTCATTTTTCTAATTAGAAATGAAAACTATAAAAAATGAGTTTAAAAAATAAATTACATGTTTTAAAAGAAAAGTACAAAAGCACGAAGTTTGCTCCGGCATTCAACGCGCTGCATACTTTCTTATACTTGCCGAATGAGACGACGCATGGTGGTACTCATGTTAAGGCAGCCGATGATTTAAAGCGTACCATGAATACTGTAATCATGGCTATGATACCGTGTTTAATCTTCGGAATGTTTAACGCGGGTTATCAACATAATTTAGCAGTTGGAGACATTCAGGCCGTTTCAAGTGGTTTCTTTAGTTCAGAATTCTGGACTTTAGCGAACTTCTCCATTGGTTTCTGGAAAATTCTTCCGTTGGTAATCGTGTCTTACGGTGTTGGTTTAGGAATTGAGTTCTTATTCGCTATCATAAAAAAACACGAAGTAGAAGAAGGATACTTAGTAACCGGTATGTTAGTGCCGCTTATTGTTCCTATCGATATCCCACTTTGGATGCTTGCTGTGGCAGTAGCTTTTGGTGTGGTAATTGGAAAAGAAGTTTTCGGTGGTACAGGGATGAACATCCTTAACCCGGCTTTAACCATTCGTGCATTCTTGTTCTTCGCATATCCAACTTGGATGTCTGGAGATAAAGTATGGGTTGAAGGTGCGGTTGAAAGAACAAATGAAATTGCAGCCGGAGCTAATTTAGATGCCATTTCAGGCGAAACCATTTTAGGTAGCTTAGCACAAGGAAAAGAGTTTATGCTTGGAGGATCAGAGGTAAGTACTTTAGATATGTTCTTAGGGTTTATTCCAGGATCGGTTGGTGAAACATCTACCTTATTAATTCTTTTAGGAGGTTTATTCTTAATCTTCACCAAAATTGGAAGCTGGAGAATTATGTTGTCTTCTGCATTAGGAGCCATTGTAATGGGGTTAATTTTTAATCAAGTGGTAGATGCAGGAGTTATTGGAGAAGGAAGTAAGTTTTACGGATTAATGAATACACCATTCTGGCACCACTTATTAATTGGAGGTTTTGCTTTCGGTACGGTGTTTATGGCTACAGATCCTGTAACGGCTTCACAAACGAACAAAGGAAAATGGATCTACGGATTTTTAATAGGACTTATTTCTATCTTAATTCGTGTATTCAACCCGGCATATCCAGAAGGTGTGATGTTGGCGATTCTTTTAATGAACGTATTTGCACCAACTATCGATCATTACGTTGTTCAAGGTAATGTGAAGAAAAGAATGAAACGTTTAAAAGCTAAAGTTGCATAACGATGGAAAATAGAACAGACAAAAATTCATATACTATTCTATTTGCGATAGCAATGGTAGTAATTGTAGGAGCCTTATTAGCATTTACGGCTTCTTCATTAAGTCCAAAGATTTCAGAAAATATGCGTATAGAAAAACAACAAAATATTCTATATGCTATGGGAGTAAACAATAATGATGCGGGTAGCGCAGTGTTTGTAGACACAAAAGAGGCACCCGAATTATTCTCAAAATATATCACAAAGCAAGAGGTTATTACAAACGGAAACGTTTCTGAAGATGATCAGGCTTATTTAATCGATCTTAAAAAAGATAAAGCTGCTGCTGGTGGAGATGCTGCAAAGCGCAACTTACCTTTATTTATTGGAGAGAAGGACGGAAAGACATTTTACATTGTGCCAATCTACGGAAAGGGACTTTGGGATGCTATCTGGGGATATGTTTCAATGGATGAAAATATGGTTATTCAAGGCGCATATTTTGATCATAAAGGTGAAACACCAGGTTTAGGAGCGAACATTAAAGAGCGTTTCTTTATGGACGATTTTATTGGAGAACATTTATTAGATGCTAACGGAAACTTTAAAGGGGTGGACGTAGCTAAAGGAAATGCCGATCCAACAAACGAAGATAAAACAGATAATGAGGTGGATGCTATTGCAGGAGCAACGATTACAGGTAATGGTGTTTCAGCAATGATTAAAAGCGATTTAAAGCTTTACAAACCTTATTTTGATAATTTAAAAAATAATTAATCGTATGGGACTTTTATCAAAGAAAGACGCAAAGTTAATTACAGATCCGTTAGCAGATAATAACCCGATTACTATTCAGGTATTAGGTATTTGTTCTGCCTTAGCGATTACAGCGCAGTTAAAAGCATCTATTGTAATGGCTGTATCTGTATTATTTGTATTAGGTATAGGTAACGTGGTGATCTCTTTATTGAGAAACATTATTCCTTCAAAAATTAGAATTATAGTTCAGTTAGTTGTTGTTGCAGCTTTAGTAATTATAGTAGATCAGGTATTAAAAGCATTCTCATACGAGTTAAGTAAAACCCTATCGGTATTCGTTGGGTTAATTATTACCAACTGTATCATTATGGGACGTTTTGAGGCTTTCGCTTTAGGTAACGGACCATGGAAATCGTTTTTAGATGGTATTGGTAATGCTTTAGGTTATGGTGTGATTCTTATTATCGTTGGTTTCTTTAGAGAATTATTAGGTTCTGGTACATTATTAGGATTTAAAGTTTTAGGAGATCCAATCGAGAAAACTGGATTGTATGCCATAGGATATGAAAATAATGGTTTCATGTTATTATCGCCAATGGCCTTAATCGTGGTAGGAATCATTATTTGGGTACAACGTTCTAGAAACAAAGCATTAATCGAAGACTAGTCTCTAATTTAGGATTCTTATTTCAGAATTCATAATTGAAAACATATGGAACATTTAGAATTATTTTTAAAATCAATATTTATAGATAACATGGTATTCGCCACTTTCTTAGGAATGTGTTCTTACCTTGCAGTATCTAAAAAAGTTTCAACAGCTGTTGGTTTAGGGGCTGCCGTTATTTTCGTAATGCTTATAACAGTACCTTTAAACTGGTTGTTAGATCAGTATATTTTACAACCTGGTGCTTTAAAATGGTTAGGGGAAGAGTATGCAGCTTACGATTTAAGCTTCTTATCATTCATCTTATTCATTGCTACTATTGCAACCATGGTACAGCTAGTAGAAATCGTGGTAGAGAAGTTCTCTCCATCATTATATAACTCACTTGGTATTTTCTTACCACTTATCGCGGTAAACTGTGCAATTTTAGGAGGGTCATTATTCATGCAATCTCGTGAAATTCCAACCTTAGGTTTAGCTACTGTTTACGGTGTAGGTTCAGGTATCGGATGGTTTTTAGCAATCTTAGCCATTGCTGCTATCCGTGAGAAAATCAGATATTCAAACGTGCCGCCTGCGTTACGTGGTTTAGGTATTACCTTTATCATTACAGGATTAATGGCTATTGGATTTATGAGTTTTGGTGGTATGTTAACTGGAGGTGATGATGAGGCTAAGAAGGAAGAAAAAACAGCTTCTATTGAAGAGAAAACATCAAACGATCAGGTTGCTTTAAACGCAGCTGAAACAGCAAAAGAAGAGTTAGCTAACAATACAAATAATTAAGATGATTTTATTAGCAGCAGGTACAACAGGAACAATAGTAGCAACGGTAGTCGCGTTCTTAATTATTACGCTTTTACTGGTTACCTTACTATTAGTAGTAAAACAAAAGTTATCGCCATCTGGACCGGTAAAGATTACTATTAATGGTGAAAAGGAAATCGAGGTTGCTTCAGGAGGTAGTTTATTATCTACTTTAGGAAATCAAAAAATATTTTTACCATCAGCTTGTGGTGGTGGTGGAACGTGTATTCAATGTGAATGTCACGTAAATGCAGGAGGTGGATCAGCGCTTCCTACAGAAACACCACACTTTACGCGTAAGGAGTTGCAACACGGTGCGCGTTTAGCTTGTCAGGTTAAGGTAAAACAAGATATGGATATTACAATACCAGAAGAGATATTTGGTATTAAAAAATGGGAAGCTGAAGTGGTACGTAACTACAACGTAGCATCGTTCATTAAAGAGTTTGTAGTTCGTATTCCAGAAGATATGAATTATAAAGCCGGTGGATATATTCAGATTGAAATCCCTAAGTGTGAAATTAAGTATTCAGACATTGACATTACAGCGCATCCGGAAGAACACGAAACACCGGATAAATTCCAGGCAGAGTGGGATAAATTCGGATTGTGGCCGTTAGTAATGAAAAATGATGATACGGTTGAGAGAGCTTACTCTATGGCTTCTTACCCAGCAGAAGGACGTGATATTATGCTTAACGTACGTATTGCGACTCCGCCATGGGATAGAAATAAAAATGGTTGGATGGATGTAAACCCAGGGGTGGCTTCATCTTACATTTTCTCAAGAAAGCCAGGAGATAAAGTAACTATTTCAGGACCATTTGGAGAGTTCTTTATTAATGAGTCGGAAGCTGAGATGCTTTACGTAGGTGGAGGAGCAGGTATGGCGCCAATGCGTTCACACTTATACCACTTATTCAAAACATTAAAGACTGGTCGTAAAGTAACATATTGGTACGGTGGACGTTCTAAGCGTGAGTTATTCTACTTAGATCACTTCTATCAATTAGAAAAAGAGTTCCCTAACTTCCGTTTCTTCTTAGCGCTTTCTGAGCCATTACCAGAAGATAACTGGAAAGTAAAAGAAGATATCGATGCACCAGGAGATGGTTTTGTAGGTTTCATTCACAATTGTGTTATTGATAACTACTTAAGCAAACACGATGCTCCAGAAGATATTGAATTATACTTCTGTGGACCACCGTTAATGAACAAAGCGGTACAAAAAATGGGAGAAGATTTTGGACTACCAGATGAAAACATCAGATTCGATGATTTCGGAGGATAATCTAAAACTCATCATAATAAAAAAGCCAACTGTACAGTTGGCTTTTTTTATGCGCTATATTGTATTAATTCATTTTAGGAGGAATATTGTTTGGCACTATATTTTCGATGGGCTTAATCGTTTTTAAATACGCGAAAATGGCTTTTAAATCCTCGTCGGGTAAGTTTTTATATGATTGCCAAGGCATTGGCGGTAAAAGCGGTCTGCTGCCTTCCATACCTTTATAGAGACCTTTTTTAATGGCAGTTAAAAACTGCTCTTCACTCCAAGAGCCTATTCCTGTAGCATCAGGGGTTAAATTCGCACCAAAGGAGGTGCCCCATGGGCCTGTTGCGGCTGTTAATCCCATATTAAATAAGAGGTAGGATTTGGCTGTTTCTTTATCGTAAGGTGGTAAGACTTCATCAGCAGGATGACCAGAAAGTAAACGATCAAAATCGAGTTCCATCCCCTTTTCTGTAAATTTTTTAGGCGTATGACAGTCGTGACAACCAATGGCATTCACTAAATGCTCACCGCGTTTAACGGGATCAATGGCGACTTCTTTTACTTCAATAGTCTCATAAGCTTCGGTAGTTTCTTTCTTTTCTTTTGAAATACATGCCAATAGAGAGGCGCTACATAAGGTAGTTAGAATAAATTGATTAATTTTCATACAATGTTGGTTAGTGGTTAATTATGTGAAAATTAAAAGTAAGAAAATTTTTCTAAATTATGTAATTTAGTGTACTGATATTAAGTGTGTTAGTGTTTTTTTTGTAAATGTTAGTTAGTCAGGATTGGAAATTTCTAGCTTTATAGTGTAATCCTCCAAGTTAGATGAAGGCGTCCGTTCCGGGTACGGTAGAACATCAACTAACGAAAATTTTAGGTTATTAATAATAGTGTCTTGTTTAAAATTCTTGAATGTATTTAAAGTAAAGGATATGTCTTCATGATTTGAAGTTAGGATAAAGTATACAGCCGCATTTCCTTGCCATAAACAATTCATATTTAAAGGACACCTGCCATCTTCTATGGTAGTGATACATAGTTTATATCCGTTGTTTTGAATATCAATACAGGCACCTGGTTTGAATGAAAAGTTGTTTTCTTTTTTTAAATTACCACTGGAGCAACTAAAGATAAAAAGACAGAGTAGAGGAATTAATAAGTATTTCATCATTTCGACATGTTTATAGTTAGATGCGAATTTTCCTAAATGGTTGCGTCTATAAAAAGTTTCAGATGTAGTTAATCTAAAACTAGTGATTGTTTAGTTGTTTTTAGATTTTCAAAAAGTTTTGTGTAATCCATCACATTTTGGCTATCGTCCAATTTACATAATAGTTCAATGACTGCTTGAAGCCCATTGAATAAAACATCTTTATCAGTAGGGTTTTTAGGCTTTTTATTTTTAAAATGTAATGGTAATTGGTAGCCACAGGCATTTAAAAATGTAGCTTCAATAAGAAGTAATTCTGAAGGTGTATACCCATTAAACCGTTTTCCGAAGGTCTCATTAACCTTACCAATATAATTCAGCTTGGTTGAGCCATGATTATCAGAAAAATGTTTCCAAGTATCTGAATGATCTAAAATGTTACCCACAGCACATTGTTTACAACATTCTGGATGAAGTCTGTCATCGTGAAATGCCGTATATAATTTGTTTATGGCAGTATCTAAACGGTTGTTGGCTGTTTTCATAATTATACGAATTCATTGTAAATTATTAAAAATCAATTCCTTTTCCAAAAACCTCGTGTTAAAATATTAAGGGTAACCCTATTTGAAACAGAAGAATAAGTAGTGCAACAGAGATAAGATTTAAAATAAAACCAACTTTGGCCATGTCGCTTACTTTAATATAACCGCTGGCAAAAACAATAGCATTAGGCGGGGTTGCCATAGGTAACATAAAGGCACAACTACTGGCAAGTGTTACTGGAATAAGAAGATGTAACATGGGAACATCTAAACCTAAAGCTATTCCTGCTACTACTGGAGCAAGAACGGCGGTTAATGCCACATTGCTCATAAGTTCCGTCATAAATAACATAAGAATAATGAGTAATGAAGCCATAACTAAAATACTTATTTGACTGGTAGCAATTGTGCTAGCGACCACATCAACAATACCTGTTGCAGACATGCCTTTGGCCAAAGCCAAACCACCTCCAAATAGCATGAGAATGCCCCAAGCTAATTTCTGGGTATCTTGCCATTCTAAAATGAATTCACCACGTTTTAGGTTATGGGGTATCGTAAATAACATCAAAGCTCCAAACATACTAATCATCGTATCCGATAATTCTAAACCTGGAATCAGCTTGTTAATTACCGTTCTGAAAATCCATAAAAAGACAGTGATTCCAAAAATGATAAGGACCTGTCTTTCGCTAGAACTGGTTTTACCAAGTTTTTTCAATTCATGATCTATAAAGTCTTTTTCGGTGTTAAATACCAATCCCTCACAAGGAAAAAACCATTTAACCATCACCAAGTAAATGACACTAATTAAAATGATTGAAAACGGTAAACCCATTATCATCCATTTTAAAAAGGAGATTTCAATATGGTATTCATTTTCCAGTAAACCAATTAAAACCGAATTGGGAGGTGTGCCAATTACCGTGGCTATGCCTCCGGCATTTGCCGAGAAAGCAATACCTAACATCACGCTTAAAGCAAAATTTTTATCCTGTTTGGTAAATCCATCATCGTCATTGATGAGTAATTTTATAACCGAAAGCGCAATAGGTAGCATGACCACTGTGCTAGCGGTATTACTAATCCACATGCTCATAAATCCAGTGGCTATCATAAAACCAAGAATAACACGATTAGGGGTTGAACCTGTTTTCTTTATAATAGTTAAGGCAATACGTTTGTGCAGATTTACTTTTTCTAAGGCCAAAGCCAAAACAAAACCACCAAAGAATAGGAAAATGATTGGACTTCCGTAGTTGGCTCCTACATCGGCCATAGGCATGACTTTAAATAATGGAAATAAAAGTAAAGGGAGTAAGGCCGTAACCGAAATAGACACCGCTTCTGTAATCCACCAACATATCATCCATCCGGCAATTGCAATTACGGTAGTAGCATTACTTGAAATGGATTCAAATGGTATAATTTTAAGGCAAGTGAATAGGATAGGGCCTAAAAAAAGTCCGATCCTTTTAGAAAGAGGATGTGGTGTCATATATTGATTTTAATTACAAAAATGAACCCTCAATTTGGTAAGGATTAAATAAGTAAGTGCTTTAAAGTTAAACATTTTTTAATTTTAGGGTAGGCGAAATTTTAATATTATTTTTGCAATATGAGTAAACCACTTACAGAACAGGAATTACATAATTTGGCTATGAATCACGTTGGAAAAGATCTCGAAGAACGTGGTTTTGAGTTTATAGCCGTGAACAGCAAATTGAAAAAGCATCCACAATTTGTGTGTATCGATAAGAACAGTCAATATTATTTTGTGATTGTTAGAGCGGTAATTTTACCTGATAATCCGAACAACTACGATGTGGTTTGGATGGAAACTTTTAAAAAGCATGCCAGAGAAAAAAATGCTAAAGTGCTTTATGCTGGCGTAGGCATAGGTAATGTGGAAGGTGAAAAAATGCCTATTTATTTAAATCAGGAGTATTTAATGGAATATAACGGTATTCAGATTATTGAAACAAATCTTAATTAAGATGAAAATTGTTCTAGCGTCAGCTTTATTGCTGTTAATGGTATCTTGTGAAACAGTAGTGAAAAACACCAAATTGTCAGGTCCTGTTTTTGGAACCAGTTATTCCGTGCTATATGACTCAGAAGTAAATTATCAACCACAGTTTGATAGTTTGTTTGCAGTTATTAATAACTCGATGTCAACCTATATTCCAACCTCTGATATTTCAAGAATTAATAGAAATGAAGACAGCTTGGTCGATACGCATTTCGAAACTGTTTTTAACACTTCAAAGAATATTTATAAAGCAACACAAGGTGCTTTCGATCCAACCATTGGTGCTTTAGTAAATGCCTGGGATTTTGGTCCGGGTGGAAAAATAGTAAATCTCGATAGCCTTAAAATAGATAGTTTAATGCTGTCGGTTGGTTTTAATAAAGTCCAACTGAATAACCATGTTTTAAAGAAGCCGGCAGGCACTTTTATCGATTTTAACGCCATTGCCAAAGGCTATGGTGTTGATGTTATTGGTCAGTTTTTAGAAAGTAAAAACATCAGGAATTATTTGGTTGAAATAGGCGGGGAGATTAGAACGCGTGGTATTAATGCTGAAAAACAATCGCCTTGGAAAGTTGGAGTAGAGCAACCGCATTTTGATGGTACGCAATCTATCTTAAAAGGCATTACCGTTAAAGATGAAGCTATGGCAACATCTGGCACATACAGAAAGTTTAAGGTGGATGAAAATGGTAATAAATATGCGCATATTATTAATACCGAAACCGGTTATCCAAGTAAAACGAATTTGTTGAGTATTTCGGTTATTGCGTCAGATTGTATGACGGCCGATGCTTATGCCACTGCATTTAAAGCTATGGGTGTTGAAGGTGTAAAGACGTTTTTAAAATCGCATCCCGAACTAAAAGTGTTTTTGATTTTTGAAAACGAACAGCACGAATTTGAAACCTTAAGCCTTAACGGCTTTTCAGCAAATAAAAATGGTAAGTCAGCAAAAAATAGACTTACTTATAGTAATAAAGATTAATTTGTGACCAAATTATCTTTATGGACAGGCTACTGCAGTGTTTTTTCTTTATCCATTTTGTTGGTGTCATTTTTGGTCAACAACCTGCAAAAATACATTTAACTGAAAAAGATGGTCTTCCTGATATTGAATTTTATAATATTCTTGAAGATTCCAAAAAGTTTATTTGGCTAGCTGCAGATAATGGTCTTTATCGTTATGATGGAAAAAGCTATCAACACTTCACTAATTCAGAGCAAAGAGGTAATGCTGTTTTTGGTGTTTTTGAAGATCATTTAGGTCGTGTGTGGTGTAATAATATTTCAGGGCAATTTTTTTATGTGTCTGGCAATACTATGTATCATTTTATTGATTTGTCAAAAGAATTAAAAGGACAAATCACAGAATTTTTAGTAACAAATTCTGAATTAATAATTATTACTAGACACAACATCCTTTCTGTTAATCTAAAAAGTAAAATGTTAAAAAAAGCGCTTAATAAAAAGGTTGAAATAGGAAATTTAAGCAAAAATAAGACAGGGTATATATATACTGAAGATGATAAAATAGTAAAGGCAGACTTTCAGTTTAAAAACAAAAAAAGTATTTCAGTTGGTGTTTTTAGTAATGATAAAGCGCAATTAGGGATATCACGTAAAATTAATGTTATAGAAAAAGATAGTTTAGTCTTGTATTTCTTTTCTCAATTCAAGAAAAATAAATTTTACAAGATAGATGCTGTAACAGGTAAAGATTATCAAATAACACTACCAGATCAATTGGTTTCAAGAACCATTTTAAATGTTTTTTTTAAAGCAGATCAGATTTGGTTTTCTACAGATTGTGGACTTTATGTATGCCAGTTAAAGGAAGATAAATTAAGACTTATTCATACGCTTTTTAGTTCTATATATATTACTAAAGTGATAAAAGATAGTTTCAATAATTTTTGGATAATCACCAAAGGCGACGGTATTTATATTTATCCCAATATTAATGTTTTAGAATACGACTTATTAGATGCATCTAAAAATTTATCGCAAATAGAAAAAATAAACGATTCTACATTGCTTTTTGGTACAAGCAAAGGGCATTTTGGTAGCCTTAATATTAATAACGGACAGGTTAAAATAATAGACAAAAGTTCAGCATATCGTGTGAGCAAAATTTTTAAAAAACAACAATCCGATACAATTATTGTTTCCAAAGAGGATAAAACTCAAATTTATAATCTATCTAACAAAACCTTAACGACCATTAATAATAAACTTAACGGAGCTAAGGGTATAGCTTATGGTAATGCAAAGTATAGTGTTTCTACATACAGAAGTTTAGAGTTTTTTAACCAAGCGTTTAATAAGGTAGACGTAATAATGTCGCAAAGGTCTTATGGTAACCATTTTTCAAGAAGCAATAATGCGTTTTACAATGCTTCGGTAGATGGGCTTTTTTATATCGATACTACTAATGATACTAAAGAAATAAAAGCCAATAAAACGTCTATTTATGTAAAAACTATTACCGAAACAGAAGATGGAAACATTTGGGTGTCTACTTTTAAAAATGGGGTTTATTGTGTTAAAAATGATAGTGTTATAGCTCATGTTACTAAAGAGAAGGGGTTGTTTTCTAATAGGATCACTCAGATAAAAGGTGATAAAAATTCACTTTGGATAGCTACAGAAAAAGGTATTCAATTTTATGATTTTTCCTTTAAAACGTTTAAAAATTTAACGGTAAGAGAAGATATACCTTCTTATCGTATTACAGATATAGAAACCATTGGTAATCATGTGTTTTTTGCCTCTACACAAGGTCTTTTTAGTATCAACAAAACAACTTCATTTAAAACTAATGTCACTCCGAAAATATATTTTACCAACGTACAAGTTAATTCTAAAAATCAAAAACTTTTATCGCAATATCAATTGGCTCACAATGAAAATTCAGTAAAAATAGTCTTTAATGTTAATGGGTTTAAAAGTAACGAAAATACCAAATATAATTACCGTTTATTAGGGCAAAGTAAAAATTGGTATACCACAGATGATTATGTGAATTCTGTAGTTTATAATAGTTTGCCTAGTGGAAACTATACCTTTGAAGTTAAACTAGCTAATAATAAAGGTAATGTAAAAACAATAAATTTTGCTATAGCTAAACCGTTTTGGAATACTTGGTGGTTTTATACCTTTATAGCATTAATTATAACAGGTTTACTTTATGCATTGTACATTATAAAAATTAACAAATTAAAGCGAAGGCAAAATGCGCAATTGCAAAACGAAATGATAAATAGGCAACTAGTGTTATCGCAATTAGAAAATCTTCGTTCCCAAATGAATCCACATTTTATATTCAACGCACTTAATTCTATACAAGAGTATATTGTGTTGAATGAGAAAGATCTAGCAAGTAGTTTTCTTATAAAATTTTCAAGATTAATACGTATTTATTTAGACCACAGCAGGCAAGATGAAGTTTCACTTTCTCAAGAAATTAACGCGCTAAAAATATATCTAGAACTCGAAAAAAACAGGTTTGAAGATGCTTTAAATTACGCCATAACTATTTCGGAAAATTTAAATGCAAATAAGATTAAAGTACCTTCGCTATTTATTCAACCTTATGTGGAAAATGCCTTAAAACATGGGTTGCTGCACAAGAAAGACAATAGGAAATTAGAAATAATCTTTAAGTTAAATGATGCTAAAACCAAATGTCTTTGTATTATAAAAGACAATGGTATTGGAGTAGAAGCTTCTATGCGTCTTAATCAAAACCGTAACCCACAACATCGTTCATTTGCCACAAGCGCTAACCAAAAAAGAGTAAAACTTATAAATCATAACAGAACAAATAAAATTGAAGTCATAATTAATAGTAGCTCTTACACCAAAGATTCAGGAACAATAATTATAATTTCAATACCTTTATAATCAGAATAATACTTATGAAAGTACTAATTGTTGACGACGAAAATAAAGCAAGACGACTTTTAAGATGCATTATAGAAGAACTTTTTTCTGAAATCACAACAATTCTTGAAGCATCAGATTTAGAAACAGGTGTAGCGTTAATTAAAGAAGAACAACCGCAAATTGTGTATTTAGATATTGAAATGCCAGAATACTCAGGTTTGCAAATAGTAGAATTTTTAACAGAAGAAGAAATAAACTTTCAGATTATTTTCACCACAGCTTATAACAAATATGCGGTAGACGCTTTTAAAATTACAGCAATAGATTACTTACTAAAACCAATTGATAAAACCGAACTTAAACTAGCCACTAAAAAAGCAATAACCACATTAAATAAAGCAAATATTAATACCCAGTTAAACCATTTAAAAAATACCTTTAAACAATTAGCTTTAAATAAAATAGCATTAGAAATTCCGAAGGGATTTATTTTTGTCTCGCACGAAGAGATTATACTTTTTGAAGCTGATGGTATGTACACTAAAGTTTATCTTGATAATGGCCATACAGAATTTATCTGCAAGCCCATAAAACATTTTGTAGAACAACTAAGTAACCTAACTTTTTTTCATAAAACACATCGTTCTTACTTCGTAAATATCAAGCATATCAAAGAATTATCAAAACGCGATGGTCATCATCTAGTGATGAGCAATAATATGACAATTCCAATTTCTAAAGATAAGCGTAACGAATTTATGGAGCTAATAAGAGAAACATTTAACATTTAAAGGTAGATTCGGCAAAAAGTAAACTGCTTTCAAAAAAAAAAGAAATAAGTCAAGCTTCTACTTTTCATTTTTGTTTGTCAATAAATAAAAAGCGAAAATGAAAACATTTAAACTATTTAAGTTCTGGATTTTTTTAACCGCTATTTCTGCTCAAGCTCAAGAGGTTAAAAATCAAAGTGAAATTATTAGAAACAATGTCTCAAGAGGTGAATACAGAATTGTTGCCGATTTGTATAAAAGTCATAATGGCGTAATGGAAATTACCGATGTGCAATTTGATAAAAACCAACCTAACGACCATTTTGAAATTGTTTTAAGACAATACCCAAATCACGCAACCGAATCTATACGAAACGAAACAAGTCAATATTTCCCAGATAATATAGCCTTTCCAGTAACCTATCTAAAAAGCGTTTTTTGAGGGTAACAAAAAATTACAGGAAAAAGTAGGTTATGTAATAAGAAAAGGCAGAAGCGTTGGTCGTGATAGAATTGTATTTATTGATGATTACATGTTTTTTCTTCAAAAATGGGAAAGTAAAGATGATTACGAAATTAGGTTTGTGCTAAAAGCGGGAAAAGTAGTAAGCAAAACTACAGAACCTGCCCCAAAGACAAAGAAGAAAAAAGGACTTTTAAAATCGCTAAAGTCTAAAATGAACGGTTTAAAGTCCGTTGGTGTAGATATCGACAAAGTAAAAGCCTAAGTGCTACAGCCATATTTAGACGAAGCTACTAAAAAGCAAAAAGCTAACTATAAGCAATGGGTAGCAAATCCTGAAAATGCTAGAACAAAAATATATATAGACGATAAGCGCGCCATGATGGACAAAGCCATGAAATAATACAATGACGATATTTTTAATAGTACAGAATACCAACGTATGTTGGCTTACCAAAAGTGGTTAAAAAATAACGTTAATGTAACAGTTTCTAACAAAAAAGGAAGTACGATTTGGGAGGGTTCTTCTAAAAAAGCATTCATAACCCACGAGATACCTTCTGGAGGTCAATTAATACAAGCATGTACTATAGATTTATACTATTATTATAGTGATGCCAAAGGATTACCAGGTCATAAATTTTATTCAGCAGATAGTAATTGTGGTGGTACAGTAACCATTAATAAATAGCTTTTGTTGTATCTAAAGGCTTAGAATTGTTAAGGTCTTTTTTGTTTTGATAGTTAATAATATGAAAAAAGTATTAGTCAAAATTATATGTTTAGTGGCGTTTCAAAGTGTATTTTCTCAAGACTTAAAAATATCAAAATATGCTAGAGTACCTGTAGATTCTACAGAATTTGAATTTCTAAAAAATGATCTTTCAACTTTCTTAAAAAGTTGCTTAACGAAAAATATAGACACGTCTTATATTAAAGAATCATATAGAAAGTTGTCGGTTTCATCGTTTAAAAAATTTAGTGATTATATAGTTGATGAAAATGGTGAATTAAAACCAGATAGGTCATGGTCTGTTCTAAACATCATTCCGAAAAGTAAATCTAAAATAGAGATTACTACAGCGATTGTAATGCATCAAGAGGATGAAGCGGCAGATTTGTTGTGTCTATTTCATTTTTTTACTACAAAGATTAATGGTAAATACATGTTTTATATTCCATTAGAAGAACAAATAAAAGATTGGGACACGCAAATAGTTGGAAACATAACTTACTATTATAAAAAGTGTATTGACACAGAAAATGCTAAACTATTTGATAGTAAAAATTCTGAAATAGCAAAAAAACTCAATGTAAAACCAGAACAGTTTCAGTTTTTTATTTGTGAAGATTACCAAGCTATTTTAAATATGCGAGGTTTCGATTATTCTATTAGCGATAACGGATTATATCGCGATGGTTATGGTTTAGTTGGTAATCGTGCCATTTTTTCTGTAATGGGGAATGAAGATTTCTCACATGATATTTTTCATTATTACTCAGGAAAAATTAATAACCATATTAATAGAAACTGGATAGCCGAAAAAGCTTTAGCTTACCTCTGGGGGAATGCCTATTACACAGATCAAAACGGAAACATGATTTTGTTTGACACCTTAATAAATCATCTAAAACAATTGGTGGAACATCAACCAGAACTTAACTTATTAGAAGTCTTTAAAAACAATACATCATTATTTGATAAATATGCACCAGAAGTAGCATCTCAATCTGCTATTGCAGCTGTTTTAGCAAAAGAAGTTGAGAAAATATATGGAACAGTAGGTGTGCTAAAGCTCATAAACTCAGGTCGTGATAATAGACTTGAAAATTTCTTAAAAACAGTAGATACCTTACTTGGCATTAACGAAGTTAATTTTAATAGCAAGCTTACCGATTTAATTTTACAAGAAGATTGAAAGTGCCTTTCAGCAAAAAATAAATTCCTTTCAGAAAGAAAAAATTAAATCAACTACTTCTTTCTAGAATTTTGATTCAAAATTTAAAATCAAATCTATTATGAAAACAAAATTACTTTTACTAGCAACGTTGTTGACTAGTATGATAGCTCTGGCTCAAATTCCTACCACGGGTTTATCAAGATCGTATCTCTTTACAAATGGATCTATCCAAAATGATGTGTCACCAGGAACATATGATTTAAATATTGATAGCGTAAATAATATTCAACAAACTCAAGATGTATTAGGTAATTATGGTGGTGCATTAGACCTAAACAATACGCGTTTAAACGGAGGTTTACACCCAACAGGAACTGGCGATTTTACAATTAGTTTATGGTTAAAAACGTCTTCTGGTTCTGCTAGAATTTTAGAGCAATATAACGATATAGCGACTTTTAATGCAGGTTATTATTTAGATTTAATATTTAATGGAACACTAGTTTTTGTGGGTAGCTTTAGGTATGGTAGCAATTACAGTACAGATGGTGTTGTTGTGTCTTCTGCAATTAATGATGATGAATGGCATCATGTAACAATTACAGGTGAGGAGATTACTCGAGTGCAAACATTTCCGTCGGGTCCACCACAAAATTATTTTAGTTATCGATACTCTATGTACGTTGATGGAGTGCTAATAAGTACTGATGATACATCTGAAATAGCAGAGCAGTCTGGATCTAGTCTTAATTCATATCTTTTTAGTAACTCACCTGACTTGAGGATAGGATTGGGTTATCAGGATGTTATAGATAATTACAGAGAGTATACCAGAGCATTAACGCAGTCTGAAATTTTGGCTTTATCTAACGAGTTTATCAATATATCTTATATCGACCAAGATGCCACAGGAACCAATGATGGTTCAAGTTGGACAAACGCTTATACTGATATTACATCAGCTTTAGAAAATGCTGCTGATAATTCTGAATTTTGGATTAAAGGTGGTACATATGTGCCAACTACTTCTGTTGGCGGAAACCAAAATACTGGAATCACAATAACGGCGAGAGGTGTTAAAATTTATGGCGGATTTGCAGGTACAGAAACCCAACTTAATGAGCGTGTTTTTGGTAATAATGAAACCATAATTAGTGGCGATGTAAATGGAGATGATGGTACTGCAATACCAGATTTTACTTTTGGAGCCTCAACAACAAGCGATAATTTTGGACGTTTGCTTAGAATCGATAATTTTTCAGTTACAAATATGACTATAATAGATGGCCTTACGTTTACAAGAGCGTATTCACAAACAGGTGCTGGAGCTATTAGATTGGCGCAACCTAATAATGAGTTTCCTAATATTTCTTTTAACAACTGTAAATTTACGAATAACTTACAGCAAAATGGGGCGGGTATTTATCTGAATTACAGGAGTAATCTTACTACTTACAATACAGCAGGATTGGGTATATATATTAATCAGTGTGTTTTTGAAAATAATGTAGCAAAACTTGGAGGTGGTATTTATATTTCTAATAATGATGATTCTTTTTCATCGTTTGTAAATGCTTCTATAAAAATTTCGAATACGCTGTTTAATCACAACATAGTCAAAGACAATGTATTTGATACACAGGGACAATTTGCTAGCGCAATGCGAATCATTCAAGCAGATCCGCAAAGCACATTTTCAACAACTATTAGCAACTGTACTTTCGTTAAAAACAGAGAAGAAGCCACATTATATCAGGCAAGAGATAGATTTGTTGTAGTGTTAGAAGCGTTACCAACAGCATCGGTGCATACGGTTAGTTTAGTAAATAATATTTTTTGGGGAAATGAATCTTCAAATGGAGTAATAGTCAATTCTGTTGGAGATAGTGGTATTCCTTCAGCTTTAAATTTATACAATAATACAGCCGAAGATAATTTTAGTAATATATCTTCAGCTCAACAAACAGCTACTTTGAATACATCGCCAGATTTTACCGATTTTTTGGCTAACGATTTTACACTTCAAAATACATCTCCAGCCATTAATAATGGTGATAATACTTTTGTTATTGGAAGTGTAGATTTGCTTAATAATCCAAGAATTGTAAATACCACAGTTGATAGGGGTGCTTTTGAGTTTGATAATGCTTTGAGTATAAATGATTACACTCTTGTTAAAAAGTTTTTTGTTTATCCAAATCCAGTGCAATCTATGTTAAATATTAAATCAGATTTTAATATAGAATCATTAAGTCTGTATTCGGTTTTAGGAAACTATATTAAAACAGTTAAAAATATCAATGCTATTGATGTTTCAGATTTAAAAAGTGGTATTTATTTAGTAAGAGTAACAATAAAAGGAAAAGTAACAACTTTAAAGTTTGTTAAAAATTAATTGTTTAAAAGCACTAAAAATATAATTAATCAATTTTTAAAGGGAAGTTTGTTTTATGTACAGCTTCCCTTTTTTTATAAAGTTTGTAATAAAATTAGTAACCACCCTATGACAAAAAGCAAACCGCCAAGAGGAGTGATAGGGCCTAGAAACTTTAGTTTTTTACCTTTTGTACTGCTTAATACCAGACCATAAATACTGAAGGAAAATAGTAATATGCCGATAGTAAAACACCAGTAAATGGTTGAATTATTAAAGTTGTTTAGACCTAAAACTAGAAGAACTATGGCGTGATACATTTGATATTTAACACCTGTTTCAAAACTTATTAATAGTTCGCTTTCTGATATTATTTTTTTTAAAGCATGGGCGCCGAATGCTCCAAATATTACTGATAGCATGCCATACAAAGCGCCTGTAATTATAAAATATTGCTGTGCCATTTTATTTAGTTTTACTTTCTAACCACAGGGATAATTTCGCCTTTGGCTAAACAGTAGGTTTCAATATCTTGTTCTGATAAATTTTTCGTGTAATTAGTTTCTTCAACCGTAAAACCAATGGAACGTAATTTGTTGAAATAATCACGACCATACACACGAACATGGTCGTATTGTCCGAAGATTTTAGCGCGTTCTTTTTTGTCTGTAATGGTATCGTCTTCAAATGTTACTTCACGACTTAAATCCTGTGGAATCTGAAATATTCCCCAGCCGCCTGGCTTCATTACACGATATAACTCCTGCATGGCTTTAGTATCGTCTGGAATATGCTCTAAAACATGATTGCATAAAATAACATCAAATTCATTATGCTGAAATGGTAAATCGCAGATGTCGGCTTTTACATCAGCAATGGGGGATAATAAATCGGTAGTGGTATAATTTAAGTTTTTTAACCTTCTAAAACGTTTTAAAAAGCATTGTTCTGGAGCAAAGTGTAGAACTTTTAAATTCTCAGTAAAGAAATTGGTTTCTTTGTTCAGGTATAACCATAATAACCTATGACGCTCTAAACTCAATGTTGAAGGCGATAATACATTATTACGTTGCGTGCCATAACCATAAGGTAAAAAGGTTCTGAATCCTTTATCGTCAATAGGGTCGATAAAATTTTTTCCTCGTAAAAAGAAAGCTAGAACCGGGCGAATAATATAACTTAACCTGATTAATAAAGGTCGAGGAATAATATTCAGAAGTATTTTAAAAAGCTTTTTCAAAGGCGTTAGGCTTCAACTAAACGATTGGTTTGAATTAAGGCAGCAATGCTGTCCCAAAGCGCGATGCGGTGTTCTAAAGCTTGCTTTGCAGTTGCTAAAGCTTCATCCCACTTTTTATCATCTTCTTTACATAATTCTTCAATCATTTTTAAAGATAGCGGGCCGTGTTCATCACCATCTAATTCAATATGACGATTTAAATAGTAAGTGAGTTTACTATAGGTGTTATCTTCGGTTTTCGACTGATTTATAATTTGAAAGAACATATCCGGAATCACATCTTCTCGCCCAAAAGTAAATGCAGAAGCAATCACATGAGGTTTTTGTGTATCAATAACATCAAAAGAAAACTGAATGAAATTTAAGGTTTCAGCTTCTAGTTTTGCTTTTAAACCTGCATCGGTAATTGAAAGTCCTTCTTTTATGAAATCGATAAATGTATTTATCTGTTTTGTGCTGGCGCCAACCTGAAGCATGGCATCTAAGTACATTTCGTAATGACTCTTAGGCTCGCCAAGTTCGTTAACATCACTTTCTTCACCTAATACAATCTCATTTATAAATCTTGAGGTTGCTGGATTTGTCGCGGGTACCCAAGGCAGTGTAGTAGTGGTTAATTGATTTTGAAGCGACTTTAGTAACGACATAAAATCCCAAACAGCAAAAACGTGCTGCTCCATAAATATTTTAACATCGTCTATAGCGTTTAGGGCGCTATATAATTTATGATTGTTTAACTGAGCTCTTAAAGGCTCAAGTTCTTGTTCAATACGTTCAATTTGGTTCATGTTAAAGAACTAATGCGTTTTGTCTGAATTCGTCTTCTTCGTTTGATGTGATGCCTAAAGCATCATAGATATAAGCAAAAGTTGAAAGTAATTCGGGCTTACCATCCACAATGGCTACATCGTGTTCAAAGTGCGCACTTGGTTTATTGTCTAAAGTAGTAATCGTCCAGCCGTCTCTGTGTTGTTGTATACGATGTGTTCCTAGGTTAATCATTGGTTCGATAGCTACAACCATACCTTCCGCAAATTTTTTACCGCGACCACGTTTACCGTAGTTAGGCATTTCTGGGTCTTCGTGCATTTTTTTACCTAATCCGTGACCAACCAATTCGCGAACAACACCATAACCATGATCTTCGCAGTATTTTTGAATGGCATAGCCTACATCTCCAACACGATTATTTTTTTTGAATTCGCGAATACCTACATAAAGCGATTCTTTGGTAACCTGAAGTAATTTTTCAGTTTCAGGGTCAATCTCTCCAACAGCAAAGGTATACGCATGATCACCGTAAAAGCCATTTTTTAATGCACCACAGTCAATTGAAATAATATCGCCTTCCTGAAGCGGATCGTTATTAGGAATACCGTGAACCACTTGTGAGTTAGGACTCATACAAAGGGTGTTCGGAAAATCGTATAATCCTAAAAACCCCGGGATAGCACCATGATCTCTAATGCATTCTTCTGCAATTTTATCTAGCTGTAATGTCGATACACCTGGTTTTACGGCTTTAGCAACTTCTCCTAAAGTTTTAGATACGATTAAAGCACTTTCGCGCATTAATTCAATTTCTTCTCTGGTTTTAATATGAATCATGTGTCAAAAAAAATATGGGCAAAGATACTTAAAATAGTGGGAATGCCTTTTAAATGAAAGGAATAATTAACAGTTTGAATTATGCTAGATTATTTGAAAATCTTGAAAAAGCCTTTCTTTTTTTCTTCTTCTTGAGGTTTGGTGTTGGTTACCATTTGATAAATTTCTCCCCAACCCGGAAAGCCTCCAATATTTCTATCGTCGATAAATAAATCGGCGTGGATTTTTCGGCTTGAAGCATTGTTGAATTCTTCCTCAGGATAACTTTTGTTTACGGCATAAAATGTTACGCCGTGGTCTTTACAAAAATTAACGGCGTCGTCTAATTTACTGCCGTGACGATAAGTCCATAAAATAAGCCGATGGCCTTTGTTTTGAAGCATTTTTAAGGTTTCAAAAGCAAAAAGCATCGGCTTTCCTATATTTGGATAAGCATCTTCAACTATGGTGCCGTCAAAATCGACAGCTATAATAAGTTGCGTGTTTAAATTCATTAAGATTATAGACTTGTTGTTTCAAACAAATGTACAATTTTAATTAAAGAATTTAAACTAAAGAATGCTGTGTCATCGCAGCTGGCTGCTCAACACCCATTAATTTTAAAATGGTAGGCGCCATATCACCTAAAATACCATCTTTAATAGATTTTAAATCCTTGTCTATTAAAACCACAGGAACCGGATTTGTAGTATGTGCTGTGTTAGGTGTGCCGTCAGGGTTAATCATGGTTTCACAATTTCCGTGATCGGCAATCATTAAAGTGGTGTAACCGTTATCAAGTGCTGTTGTTACTACATCTTTAACACATTCGTCAACCGCTTCACAGGCTTTAATAGCTGCTTCCATAACACCGGTATGGCCAACCATATCACCATTCGCGAAGTTTAAACACACGAAATCTACATCGCCTTTTTCTAATTCAGGAACTAAGGCATCTCGTAATTCGTAAGCACTCATTTCCGGCTGTAAATCGTATGTAGCGACTTTTGGTGAATTTCTTAAAATACGTGTTTCACCGTCGAATTCTTTTTCCTGACCACCAGAGAAGAAGAAGGTAACGTGTGGATATTTTTCAGTTTCTGCTATACGGATTTGCTTTTTACCATTTTTAGCTAAAACTTCACCTAAAGTATCCGATAAGTTGTCTTTGTTAAAAATTACATTAACATTTTTATATGTGTCGTCGTAATTGGTAAGCGTTACATAATGCAGATTTAACTTGTGCATATTTTGTTCGTGGAAATCGGTTTGAGACAACGCTTCGGTTAACTCACGACCACGATCGGTTCTAAAGTTAAAGAAGATCACGACATCGCCATCTTTTATTTTTGTAACCGGCGCGCCATCTGCACCAGTCATAATGATTGGCTTAATGAACTCATCGGTAATATCGTCGTTATAATTTTTTTGAACTGTCTCGGTTACGTTTGTTGATTTCTCACCAACACCATTTACCATAGCATCGAAAGCTAATTTAACACGTTCCCAACGTTTATCTCTATCCATTGCATAATACCTTCCTGTTACGGTAGCTAATTTTGCAGAGGATTTTTCTAAGTGAGATTCTAATTCGGTTAAAAACCCGAATCCAGATTTAGGATCTACATCACGTCCATCGGTAAAGGCATGGATGTAGGTGTGTTCTAAACCATATTCATCGGCAGCATCAATTAATCCGAAAAGGTGCTTTATGTGAGAGTGAACCCCACCATCACTTAATAAGCCTAAAAAGTGAACGTCTTTATTATTTGTTTTAGCGTATTCGAAAGCATCAACTAATACTTTTTCGGTATTTAAGGTTTTGTTTTCAACAGCTAAATTAACTTTTACTAAATCTTGATATACAATGCGTCCGGCACCTAAATTCATGTGTCCTACCTCACTATTTCCCATCTGCCCTTCAGGTAAGCCCACGTGTAAACCATCGGTACGTAAGGTAGCGTAAGGGTATTTTGTATAAAGAGAATCTATAAAAGGTGTATTGGCATTGTCGATTGCAGAAACTTTAGGATCTGGAGAATTTCCCCATCCGTCAAGTATCATTAAGATAACTTTTTTGTTCATTATATGTGTAATTTTTTCAGCTATCAAATATACTGAAGTTTGTTAAAAAAAAGAAGGTGAAATGGCTTAAAAACATCCTGTTTTAGAGCTTTTTTGAAGGATATTTAAAAAAAATGGATTCCGTTAAAGAAATGTGAATTATATGTTAAAAATGCAGAAAAGAATGGTTTTAATGTAACATATGTTACTTACCGTCGTCTATTAGATATAATCAAAAAACAAAATCATTAATCAAATCAAAATTCTTTCATCATGAAAAAAACAATCATTCTTTCAGCAATTGCATTATGTTTATCAGTAGCATCAGTAAATGCAAAAACAATCGAACCTAACGTTGCAACAAACAAAGTAACGTATTTTAAAGTAAACTCTTTTTGTGTATCGATCGCTAAAGGCGATATTGTTACCGTTAAAAAATTAATAGCCAGAGGCGAAGACGTTAACCAAAAATCTAACGGTATGACGCCGGCTATGTATGCTGCTAAATATAACCGTGTTGAAATTTTACAACTTTTAATTACTGAAGGCGCAGACCTAAAAGCAAAATGTGGAAAAGGTTATACAGCAAAAAAATATGCCGAATTACACGGCGCTAAAGATGCGCAACAAGTTATTGATATGGCATTATCAAAAAAATAATTATAGCACTTAATTATTTGAGTTAGTCACTCAAAAAAGCCCTGTTTTTACAGGGCTTTTTTTATTACTGGTTTTTATATTTTTTGATGGCTTCTTGTATTTTCTCAATGCGATTATCGGGATCGGGATGTGTGCTTTGAAATTCAGGAACTCGGTTTGGGCCCGCAGCAGCTTTTAAAATTTCCATAACACCAATCATTTCTTCAGGGTTGTAGCCCGCATCTATCATAAATCTGACACCCAAGTCGTCACTTTCTAGTTCATCGCCTCGACCGTTGGTGAGTAAGGTGTTTTGACCAATACTACCAACCATGTCTCCAATATCGGCGCCAACCGAACCCGCGGTTGCTAAGCCTTGCCAGTATTCGGTTTCGGCAATGCGTTCGGCACTATGACGACCAAGAACATGGCCTATTTCATGACCAAGTACACCCGCCAACTGGTCTTCATTTTCTAACTTCGAAAATAGAGCATAAGTAATAAATATTTGTCCGCCCGGAAGAGCAAAGGCGTTAATGGTATTCTGGTCGTTAAGTAGATGAAATTCGTATTGGTATGGTGTTTCTTTGGCAATGCTATTATTCACAAGTTTATTGCCAACATTATCTACCAAAGCCTGGAATTGGTTGTTGGGATGTAACCCTCCGTATTGTTGTGCCATTTGCGGAGCGCTTTGTAAACCTATGGCTATTTCTTTATCGGCAGACATTGATATGGTTTGGGTTCGACCAGTATAGGGGTTCACTTCTTGTTGGCTACAACGTTTAACGACAAAAAACAAGGCAATTGCTACGCCAATTAGTAATCGGAATTTAAAATTTCTACTTCTCATTTTTAAGTAAATTGAAGATAATTAAAGTTACAAAAATTAAGTTTAGGTCAATGTTTTGTACATCACATAGTGGAGACCAATGTCTTTGATGTTGAACGGATCTCCAATAATAGTAAAGTCATTCTTTTGGTAAAACGTAGTAGCAACTTCACGAGCATTACACCAAAGTGTTTTAATATGTCTTTCCTTTAATAACAAATCTCCTTGCTGAACTAATAAATTACCTAGCCCTTTGCCTTGAAAATCTTCTAAAACAGCCATGCCTCTAAGTTGGTACTGCGAGCTTTCGGTTAGCAAATCGTTACAATTTTTAAAATACGATACTACGCCAACAATTTGATTGTTTAAATAAATTCCAAGATGAAATGTAGTTTCTAGGTCGTCTCCGTCAAAATTACAGGATTCAATGGGTTTGCCTGGTCTTAAAACAGGGTGGCGAACCGGAATTGTTTCAGAGGCATCAATAATTCTAATGTTATAATTCAGTTGCTCAGTCATGGATTGTAATTATCTGTTCAGTCAAACTTAAACAAAATTAAAACTCAGAACCTTTTCTCAGATTGAAATTATTTAAATCGTGGGAAATATTGAGAGAGATTTGTTAATATAAACATTGAATGATGATTTTTCGGGCAATATTTAAGTTTGAAAAGACCATTGAAACCTCGAATTTACTCAGATGAAAGGCTGTGATGAACTTTTTTTATTTCAAAAAGAATTCAAAATCAAGGGCTTAATTTTTTAATTGAAAAATTTTTAAAAAAGTTACATTTTTTATTTGTGAAATACTCAATGGTTTTTATATATTTGCAACCGCAATGCGGGAGTAGCTCAGTTGGTAGAGCGTCAGCCTTCCAAGCTGAATGTCGCCGGTTCGAACCCGGTCTCCCGCTCAAAAAAAGAAAAGCCTCATCGGTATAGACGAGGCTTTTTTTTGTTGTTAAAATTTAAAGGAAGAAGTTTAATTTTTAAGTGTTAATCAAAAATAAGAATAACTTCCTGTGAAAGCATCCCGTTTGGGATGCTTTTTTATTTCAAAGTGTTTAATTCAGTATCAGGTTCTGCTTCGTATGGAGTTTTTCCTTTTTCAAAAATACGGGCTGTTAACTTCCCTTTTAAAACAATAGAATCGACAGAAACTCGTAGCCAGCTTCCTTCACGTAAACCAACAACAGGTTGTGGATTAAAACCGTGAAATTCCTTAATTCTTGTTTCTCTAGTTTCACCCATATGTTTACTATTGGTGTCAGGGTCTAAGTAGTGTGGGTTAATATTAAAAGGCACCAGGGCCAAAGCATTAAAACTTGGTGGATAAACAATAGGCATATCGTTAGTCGTTCTGATGGTAAGTCCGCAAATATTACTTCCGGCACTTGTACCTAGGTAAGGTGTTCCACTTTTTACGGCTTCTCGTATGGTTTCAATTAAATGGTTTCTGTATAACTGATCGGTTAAAACAAAAGTATTTCCTCCTCCTACAAAAATAGCTTCAGCATGTGTTACAGCTTCCACAGGATTTTCATACTCATGAATGCCTTTAACCGCTTTGTTAATTTTGGCAAAAGCTGTTCTTGCAGTATCAGTATACGCATCATGCGAAATACCTCCGGGTCTGGCATAGGGGATGAATAAAATGGAGTTGGCTTCTTTAAAAAGGATACATAATTCGTCTAATATATATTCTAAATACCCACTGCCGTGTATGGTTGAGGTACTGGCAATAATTATATTTTTCATGTGTTTATTTTATTTGGCAAAACTACACAAAATATTCTGTTGGTTTTCATAGTAAATTTCAAGGTAAAGTCTTATTTTTAAGAATGAAATGTTATTTTGAGCTTGTAATACCGATGTGAAATTAGTTAAAGTGATATTTCAGATGAATTTTAAAAAACTATAATTTTCAACCCATGAAGAAAGTCCTGTTTTTGGTTTTATTAGTGAGCAGTTTTACCCTATTTTCTCAAGATTTTAAACGTATTGAGGTAGACGGGAAGATTATTGTAGAAAGTAACGACGTTTACGGTATAACAATTTATAATGTGTCTTCTAATAAAGTGGCTGTGACCAATGAAAAAGGGGAGTTTAAGATTGATGTACGATTAAACGATAAAATTGAAGTAAGTGCTTTGCAATTTGAAAATTTAAAATTTGAAGTTAACGAAGCGATTATTGCGTCCAGACAAATGAAAATCTTTTTAATTGAAGAAATTAATAAGCTTGATGAAATTATTCTTTCGCCCAATAGTCTTACAGGAAATTTACAAACTGATATTGAAATGACTTCAAAATTCACACCTAAGCTTGATGCGCTGTATTTTGGAATTAAAAATAAGGAGGCGTTTGATTTTAAACCAGATAGTCAAACACAGGTCAACAATATAGCCACTCCAACACAACACATTACCATGATTAATGGGCTTAATATTGTTAATGTGGTCGATCAATTATTGTTGCCGTTATTCCGTTCAAAAACTCCTGAAAAAGAAGAAAAAGGTATTCCTGAAGTGCCTCTTGAGTCTGTGAAATATTATTTCAGTTCTACGTTTCTAACCGATAATTTTGGTATTCCTGAGCACCGTGTCGAAGAATTTATTCATTATGTACAGGCTAGTGATTTCGATTATTCTTTATTAAGTTATGGTAAGGAAATGGAGTTTTTAGAACATCTGCATGCTAAAAGCGTTGCTTTTTTAAACGAAAAGTAGTCTTAACATCCTTTTTAACAAAAGTTTAAATCCGTTTTGTAATTTATTTAAGAGATGTTAGGCGTTCTTTAGGACTTTAAATAAATTGATGCCAATCGTTCAAAAGTTTATAGGTCTAAGTTTCATGCTTTTTACCTTTTTCGGTTTTTCACAGGCTGTTGAAATATCGGGGGTGGTAAATAGTCTGGGAGATGTAGAAAATATTCATGTGCTTAACAAAGCAGAACAGGCATTTACTATAACTAATGCTACTGGTGAATTTAAAATTGAGGCCAAACTCAATGACACCATTCAATTTTCGTCGGTTCAATATCAAACCAAATATGTGGTGGTAGATCATCAGGTCATGTTGTTTAAGGCGATGCGGGTCGTTTTAGAAGAGCATGTTAATGAGTTAGATGAAGTTGTGGTTGGAAAAGTTTTAACAGGAGATTTATTATCTGATATTGGCAATGTTGATGGTATGGCGCCTATTAATTTTTACGATGTAGGTATTCCCGGTTATACTGGAAAAAAGAAAACTCAAAGTGAACGACGGCTAAGTCAGGCCGGCGATTTTAAACCTAAAATGATACTGGGTATGCTTTTAGGAGGCGGTTCTTTCGATCCTTTAATAAACGCCATTACGGGAAGAACGAAAATGCTTAAAGCTCGTGTAGATCACGAGGAACGAGATAGACTCATGCGAAATATAAAAGCCCGGTTAGCATCCGATTTTTTTAGGTCTAATCCTTTAGAAGAAGCGTCTAGAATGGATTTTTTCTATTACTGTGCCGATGCGCCTAACTTTGTTAAACGCTGTAAAAACCAAACCGATTTTAATATCCTGTTATTTTTGAGAAGTAAGTATAGAGATTATATGCAAAATAGGACAGAAGGAAACGATTAATCCGGTTTGGTACGCCTTTTGAAAGCATTTAAATACTTACATTCGTAATTTGTATAAAACTTAATAGAGCAAATGAAATTTATAAAAGCTGCACTTCTTGCATTCGCATTGTCGTTTTTCGCATTTACAGCGGTTCATAAATATTACATTAGTGTAACCCAGATAAATTATGTAGAAGAGAAGCAATCGGTTCAAATTATATCGAGGATATTTATTGATGATTTTGAAAAGCTGTTACGAGAGCGTTACGATGAAAATATAACACTGGCAGGACAAAATGAATCTGAATCTGTCGATGCTTACATGGAAAAATACTTAAAGGATAAGCTAGTTATTAAAATTAACGGAGAGCCTGCAAACTTAAATTTTATAGGTAAAGCTTACGACGTAGATATCGCAAAGTGTTATCTAGAAATTGAAAATGTGAAACATATAGAAACCATAGAAATTACTAACGAAGTGTTGTTTGATGTCTTCAGTGAGCAACAGAATATCGTTAAGACCAATATTAATTCAAAACAAAAAAGCGTCATCTTATTTCCACAAAAGGCAAATGTATTGTTAAAATTTAACTAAATAATAGTTGTTTATTTTATTATTCGTTGCAATTTGGCGTTTTTTGTGATAATCATTTAATGATTTTTTAACACAACTAAAATTCATTTAAAAATTAACATTATTCACATGGTGAGATTTAAGTATTATTTACTGTCTGTTTTTTTTGTTTCCGCTGCAGCTTTTGCACAAGAGCAAGAAAAACAGGAAATTAAAAAAGGGCATACAAATACCAATAAGTTTAGGCAATTGTATGATGAGTTTTCAACCCCTAACATGTACAGAGCAGCATCTGGGGCTCCCGGTACAGCTTATTATCAGCAACAAGCCGATTATAAGATGGATATCGTTTTAGACGATAAAAATCAAACAATTTCAGGGTATGAAACCATTACTTATACTAACAATTCACCAGACGATTTAAAATATTTATGGGTTCAGTTAGATCAGAACATGAGAGCGAAAGATTCCAAAACGCCGCTTATAGAAGGTTCTGGTGTGTCTGATGTGTTACGCCCATCACAGTTTGTTTCTAACTTTATGAAAGAACCATTCGATGGTGGTTTTAATATCGAAGAAGTTTCAGATACCAGTGGAGATCCATTAACCTATATGATTAACAGAACCATGATGCGTATCGAGTTACCTGAAGTTTTAGAAACAGGTGATAAATTCTCATTTAACGTAAAATGGTGGTATAATATTAACGACCATGTTGATGGTCGTGGACGCTCAGGATACGAGTACTTCCCCAAAGACGGAAACAGAACCTATATTATTGCGCAATTCTTCCCAAGAATGGCGGTTTACAACGATGTTGAAGGCTGGCAAAATACGCAGTTCTGGGGACGTGAGGAGTTTGCTTTACCATTTGGAGATTATGAAGTAAACATTACTGTTCCAAGTGATCATATTTTAGATGGAACCGGTCGATTAACCAATCGAAAAGAAGTGTTCTCTAAAAAAATGATGGAGCGTTACGAACAGGCACAAAAGTCTTACGACAAACCAGTAGTTATTGTAACTCAGGAAGAAGCTGCTGCTAAAGAAAGTCAGTTTGCTGAAACCACAAAAACGTGGAAGTTAAAAGCCGAAAATGTTCGTGATTTTGCTTTTGCAACGTCAAGAAAATATATCTGGGATATGATGGCTGTAAAAATCGGAGATCGCGATGTGATGGCTGTATCGTTATATGCCAAAGAAGGAAATCCGTTATGGGGAGACTGGTCGACAAAAGTGGTTGGTAGTACGTTAGAGTCTTATTCAAGAATGACTTTTGATTATCCTTATCATAAAGCGATTTCGGTTCATGCGAAAGAGCAGGGGATGGAGTACCCAATGATTTGTTGGAACTACGGTAGACCAAATGTTGATGGTACTTACAGCGACCGTACAAAATACGGAATGATGGGCGTTATTATTCACGAGGTTGGGCATAATTTCTTCCCTATGATTGTAAACAGCGACGAGCGTCAATGGACCTGGATGGACGAAGGTTTAAATACGTTTGTGCAGTATGTGGCAGAACAGGATTTTGGTAAAAAATATCCAGCAGCTTTATCTGTTGGTCATGATGATTTTCCTTCAGATCGCGGACCTGCAAGAATGATTGTACCTTATATGGGGGGGGACCAAAATTTTATCGCGCCTATCATGAGTAAAGGTATTAACGTATACCAGTTTGGTAATAATGCGTATGGTAAACCAGCCACGGCCTTAAATATTTTAAGAGAAACGGTTATGGGACCTGAATTATTCGATTATGCATTTAGAGAATATGCGCACCGTTGGATGTTTAAACACCCTACACCAGAAGATTTCTTCAGAACCATGGAAGATGCTTCGGCATTCGATTTAGACTGGTACTGGAGAGGTTGGTTCTATACTACAGATTGGGTAGACATTGGTATTAAAGATGTTAAAAAATACTTTGTGTCTTCAAAACCTAACAAATACATAAAAGACTATTTGGCAAAATCAGGAGGCTCGGTTAATAACTTAGTGCCGTTAGTATTCATGGTAGAAGAAGGTAGTGAAGATTATTCAGAGGATTTAAAAGAAGGAACTTTAGTTGATAATTCAACATCGCTTAAAGAATATTTAATGGACAACTTTACGCCGGAGGAGCGTAAAAACATTAAAGAACCTAAGTACTTCTATAACATTACGTTTGAAAAACCAGGAGGATTGGTAATGCCGATTATCGCGAAGTATACCTATGCCGATGGAACTTCAGAAACGGTGACTTACCCGGCACAAATCTGGAGATTAAACGATAACGAAGTAAGTAAAGCCATTGCTTCAGATAAAGAAATTGTAAGTATTGAAATCGATCCGAAAGAAGAAACTGCCGATGTCGATACCACAAACAACATCTGGCCTAAGAAGGAAGTTAAAAGTGATTTCGATCAGTTTAAACAAAAGATAAAATCATAAATCATAAGAAAAGCCAACGCGAATGTGTTGGCTTTCTTTTTTTAACGAAACTCTTAACACATTTTCCGTTAAGAATATTTTTTAATCTGCTTAACAACTTCCTATATTTGTACTGTGATACTACAAACAACATTTTTATTCATAAGCGGGGCAGAGATAGCATTCATACTATTTATTGCTATCATGGTGTTTGGAGCCGATAAGCTCCCAGAGATTGCTCGTGGTTTAGGTAAGGGGATGCGTACCATTAAAAATGCGACAAACGACATTAAACACGAAATCACTAAAAGTGCCGAAAGCAACGGCATAGATACCAGCTTTGTAACCGATATTAAAAAGGAAATCGACAGCGTAAAAGACGATGTTGAAGACTTCGCAGGTTCGGTAAAACGTAAAATGTAAATAATCTTTTGGGCGTTACCTAAGGGTCGCGCTTTCGGCAGTCGCTCTTTTCAAGGAGCTCCAACAAAGCCTCAATCGCTAACGCTTATTAGAATTTTAGAGTATCAGATATTTAGAGAATAAAAGTCTAGGTAGTATAAATTCTATTTCTTCCTGCTAATCGTTAAGCCATCCCGAATAGGTAACAATACTGTTTCAATACGTGGGTCTTCCTTTAAAAGCGTATTATATTCTAAAACAATTTTGGTCGAATGGTCTTTAGGGTCTAAAGGTTCTACCACTTTACCATGCCACAACACGTTGTCGGAAATGATAATCCCTCCCGGATTTAATTTGTCAATAATCAAGTGAAAGTAATTCACATAATTAGGTTTATCAGCATCAATAAACACCAAATCGAAGGTTTTGTCCATTGTAGGGAGAATATCTATCGCACTCCCTAAATGCTGAACTATTTGATGGCCGTACTCCGATTTATCAAAATATTTGCGCTGAAAATCGACCAGTTCCTCATTCACATCAATCGTGTGGACTTCACCATCTTTTTGAACACCTTCAGCCAGACAAAGCGTCGCATACCCTGTAAAAGTCCCTAATTCCAATATGTTTTTAGGGCGTACCAGTTTAGAAATCATACTTAGTACACGCCCTTGATAAGGACCGCTAAGCATAATAGGCTGCAATATTTTTTGGTAAGTTTCACGGGTGAGCTGCTGCAATAATTCTGGTTCGTTTTCAGAATGTGTAACAACGTAATCGTCTAAATCTTCAGGTAAAAAATACATATTGACGTTTTTTAAAAGAGATTGCAAAAATAGTTTTTTTGAGTGAAATTGAAGCATATTAAGTTCTCGATACAATTTTTTCGTACCTCAAAAACCACTCGAACTGACGATACTCTAAACTAAAAAAGACCTCAGGTCACGTCGAGTGGATTTTTCGATTGAAAATGAGAAAAGTTTGTATCGAGACGTTAATCTAAATTAGGTTTTTGTAAAGGTAAATGCAGTTTAAAACTTGTATGTGCAGTTCATCCGAATATTCTTTTAAAAGCTACACATGTAAGTTTTCTTTGGCGCAGAAATATTTAAATTTACAACCATGAAGAAACTTATCCTACTACTCGCTATACTTTTAGCTGTTCCTGTTTTTGTTTTAAAAGATTCCAAATCTTGGAATGACTCCGAACGGTTTAGGAAACCGAATGCTCCATTAGATTATAACTGGGAATACATTAAAGAGCGTTTGTTCAGCGGAAAAGGAGAAGAAGAGTTTGTTTATAAGATAGATTACCAAAACAAGCATTATCCAATTTTATTTGATATTAAATCTGCAACAATAGAAGATAGTTTAATCGTTAAAGAGGTTATTGATGAACTTCGAGAAATTATTCCCAATAGAACAATAGATATATTTTCTAATTATATAGGAAAGTCTTTAGATGATTTAAGGATCGAACGCTTTAAACCTGAAAACAGAAGAATGAATTTTCCGGAAAAGACATTCCTTTTGATGAATTAAATTTAATTACTGTTCGGTTACAATTCAAAGACCTTGGTAATGAAAAATGGGTGTATAGAGAAAGAATAAAGACATTGTTAGATGATGGTAGTAGTATCGAGCGAACAAATCCACCAAGAAAGGAGCATTATATCTCCTTCCCCAATATGGTTTGGTTTGATTTAAGGAATGACTTACCGTTTGAAAAACGAAAAACATTTATTAAATATGAAATGCTTAGAACTTTATGTTATATATTTCCATATAAAGATGTAAGATATAATGAGAATGAGCCTGTTGGCGTTTTTTATACGCAATCATATAAACCAGGAAATAGCCAATTATCTACCGCAGACAAATTTTTATTGAAGAAACTTTATGAAGAGGATTTTATTAAACAATTTAAAAACTACCTAAATTCGAGATATACTTGGGCTTATTCTAATAATTTTATTAATAAAGATTTTACAGCAAAAAAAGTTTGGGCCTTAGTTATAGCGTTTACAGTTTTTATTTTTCTTTTCTATGTTAGTTTTTATAAAAAATCCAAGTTTAAATACCGATATTTAGACTATTTAGTTCCGATTACAGTTATACTTTTTTGTTATGTAGATGTTGTTGTTATTTTAAATGCTTTAACTCAATTAAGGAGCGACCTTCCACTTGAAATATTTACTTATGTATGGCTTTTTACAATTCTATTTTCCTTATTAAGTGCGTTGTTTTTTTTAATAATAGAAAAGTTTTTAATAGATAAATTAAACCCTTTTGCCTTGAAATTAATTTCTAAGGTGGTGTTAACGTTTATCGTGTTCAATTTTCCAATTGCTATAATTTTAATTCTTAAAAATTTAGATAATGATAAGAGTGGTGGTTTTGTAGAGTTTTATTTGCCAACTTTTATTTTAACTATCGTTTTAGCGTTAGGAAGAGGCCTCCTTATTTACCTAAATCATTTCTCAGAAAACTTAGTCAAACAAAAAGATTTAGAGTTAACAAAACTAAGAGAACTCAATGCCAATGCTCAGGTAAAATTGTTGCATTCTCAAATTAACCCGCACTTTTTATACAATGCTTTAAATTCTATTGCTGGGCTGGCAACATTAGATGGCGAAAAAACCGAACATATGGCCTTAGCGCTTTCCGATTTGTTTAAATACACCATAAACCGAAAAGGCGAAAAGTTTAGCAGCATAAAAGACGAACTGGAAATGGTTAATAATTATCTGGAAGTTGAGCAAATTCGGTTTGGCGAACGTTTACAATTCAATATTGAATGCGACGAAAGTTTACAAGATGTTGAAATACCTCGATTTTTAATTCAACCGCTATTAGAAAATGCAGTAAAACATGGTGCGTCTAAAGTTCAGGATAATGCGCTTATTGGTTTACATATAAAACAGGAAAACCACCAAATCATTATAAAAGTAACCGATAACGGGCCTGAGTTCCCAGGTGGTTTAGTCAGCGGGCACGGTTTACAATCGGTTTATGATTTGCTGGAGCTTAGTTATAGCAATCAAGCGCAATTAAGTTGGAGTAACACTCCTGAAAAACAAATTTGTATCAGTATCAATCAAAAGGATTAAAAAAATGAATAACATGTTTAGAACGATTATAATAGACGACGAACCGCCAGCACGATTGCGATTAAAAAAACTGTTATCTCATTTTTCAAACGACATCGTCATTATTGCCGAAGCTCAATCGGGAGTAGAAGCTCAAGAGTTGATTAATACGCTAAAACCAGATTTGATTTTTTTAGATATTGAAATGCCTGGTTTGACAGGTTTTCAATTGTTAGAAAAATTAACGCATATGCCTATGGTGGTGTTTTGTACGGCTTACGACCAATATTCGCTTCAGGCGTTTGAAACCAACAGCGTTGATTATTTAGTAAAACCCGTGCGTTTAGAACGTTTAGAAAAAACTATTGAAAAATTAAAACGGTTTAGAACAACCCCATATGAAACGCATCAACTTTTAGACTTGGTTAAAACCTTAACCGAAAAGAAGGACGAAAAAGTAATGACCTCACTAACGGTAAAAAAGGATGAAAAACTAATGTTTATAAAACTGGAAGATGTTACTTATTTTGAGTCGGATGAACGTTATGTTTCTGTTCACACTTCAAAAGGAAAATTTTTAACCGAACAATCTTTAACCAAATTGGAAGATAAACTTCCTGATTATTTTTTGCGAGTCCACAGAAGTATTATCATCAATACCGAACATGTTGAAGAGGTGCAAAAATATTTTAATAGCCGTTATACGATTAAACTCAATAATAAAGGTTTATCGCAAATTACTTCAGGAAGAAGTTATTTACAGGCGATAAAAGATTGGATAGAGGTTTAAATAAAAAAAGCTGGTTTAAACCAGCTTTTTTTATTTCGTTATCCTAATATTCTATCAACCAATTTTTGTTTCGCGATTTCATCGTCTCCATGCAACCATTGAATTACATTATTTTGCCAGATGGCATCACGGTCGTTTTCCGAAATGATTTTACGTTCAATAGCTAAATCTAAAATTTTACCGGGGTAAGACGATTGCTTAATGCTTTCCATTTCTCCGAGAGGATAGGGATCATCTAAGCCCATTAAGACCTGTTTAACGCCTTGGTTTTTTATCAATAATTCTAAAGAACCGGTATCGTGTACCAGCGTGTCGAAAAAGATGTTTTTATGACCTACAGCTTTTCTGGGGTGGTGTTTGCCTTCGAACAAGTCCGGACGGCCATCGAACCCTTGAATTCTGCGACCTAAGTTAATTTGTGCCAACTGCCCACCATGGGCGAAACACGTGCGCATGTTCGGGTATTTTTCCTGATAGCCGTTTAAGGTTAAAAAATGATAAGCATCGGCACATTGCGCTAACATCCAGATGAGGTGAAAACGCCAGGATGTATTTTCAAGTTTTATAAACTTTTCACCATCATACGGGTGAATTTCAACCGCCAGATTGTATTTGTTAGCCAGTTCGAAGATGGGTTCGTTTTCTTCATCAAAAATACAACGCCAGGTTCCTATGGAGTCCATATAGTGGGTTGGCAGACATAAAAGACTCATGCCGTTTTCTTCAACACAACGCTCTATTTCCCAACAAGCACTTCTAACAAATCCGGGGTGTACTACAAAACCGCAGGTAAATTTACTCGGGTACTGGTGTTGAATACGGGCATTAAAATCGTTTTGAAAACGTAAGGCTTGTTTCATTTCCTCGACACGTAAACCGTTACCGTAAAGTTGAGACAGATTTAAAACCACAGCATGGTCGATTTTGTAACGCTCCATCCATTCTAGTTTTTCATGCAAGAAGAAACTAGAGTCTGTAACTGGGCGTTTCCAGTCTTTTTGAAGCATAAATTTTCGGTCTTTATCAACCCAAAAAATACCTTTTTCACGCATAAAATCAGGAATTTCTTCTGGGTAAGGAAGAAGATGTGAATGTCCGTTAATTCTAAGTTTGCGTTGTTCCATAGGTGATATTCTCAATGCGTTTAAGAATCTGTAATTAGTCTTCTATTTTTACTTTTTTAGGAGGTTGCATAATTGAACCACAGTTAGGACAAGTACGTTTTTCAAGGTCATTGTAATACTTATCGAATATTTTAGGCATATCGGTTTCAATATTATCTAAAGTAAAATCTTCTCCATATAGTTTCGTGGTGCACGATTCGCAAAACCAAAGCAGGGCATCTTTCATGCCTTCAGGGCGTTTGTATTCTATAACCAGACCAACGGTATTGGCGCCACGTTGCGGTGAATGCGGAACTTTTGGCGGCAGTAAATAAATATCCCCTTCTTTAATATGAACATCTTTGGGCTCGCCGTTATCGATAATTTTTAAAACAATATGACCTTCTATTTGATAGAAAAATTCCGGTGTTTCGTTGTAATGGTAATCTTTTCTGCTGTTTGGTCCTCCGACAACCATGACAATAAAATCACCATCTTTCCATACTACTTTATTGCCTACCGGTGGTTTTAAAAGGTGTCGGTGTTCTTCAATCCAGTCTTTAAAATTTAAAGGAGAAACTAATTTGCTCATGGTTTTATGTTTTGGGCGTGCCTCTTCAGGTCGGGCTTTCCACGCTACATGGTAGCTTGTTTTAATCCCTCACGCAATGATTCTTTTCTAAAGTTACAAACTTTTTGTGCGTCCGCCATCAACAGGAATGTTAATTCCGTTTATGTAACTAGCCGCTTCGCTTGCCAGGAATACAATGGCATTAGCCGTTTCTTCGGGTTGAGCAAAACGTTTGGCAGGCGTGTAGTTTTTCATAATTTCAGCCATGTCTTCAAATGTTCTATCTTCATTTTTGGCTTTAATTTGTACGATTTCGTTTAGGCGTTCTGTTTCAGTAAAACCGGGTAGTACATTGTTTACTGTGATGCCAAAGGCGGCAACTTCGGTAGCTAGTGTTTTACTCCAGTTCCCCACAGCACCTCGAATGGTGTTACTTACGCCAAGTCCGGGAATAGGTTCTTTAACCGATGTAGAAATGATGTTCACAATTCTGCCAAAGCCTTCGTCTTTCATAAACGGAATGGTCGATTGTGCTAACACATGATTGCATTTTAAATGCTGAATAAAAGCATTATCGAATTCATCGAGACTGGCGTTAATAATTTCACCACTTCTCGGCCCTCCAGTATTATTAATGAGAATATGAAATCCATGGTGTTTTTCAACATACTTAATAACTTGTTCCTGTAAATCTCTCGGGTTAGAGAAATCGGCAACAATAAAATCGTGTTTGTCGCTATTGGGTAATTCGGTAAGAACTTGTTTTAGTTTGTCCCGGTTCCTAGCAACTAAGGTGACTATGGCACCTTCTTCGGCTAGTGCTATGGCGGTTGCTTTACCAATTCCGGCGGTACTTCCGCAAACTAAAGCGTATTTGTTTTTTAAGTTTAAATTCATTTAGTTTTATTTTATCTACAAAGGTTTAGTTTAATGTCAATATTTTATACATACATTTTTAGCTTCGGTAAAAAAGCGTAAGGCTTCAAAACCACCTTCGCGTCCAACACCTGAAGCTTTCATGCCTCCAAAAGGCGTTCGTAAATCTCGTAACATCCAAGTGTTTACCCATATGATTCCGGCTTGTAATTGATTACTTAAGCGCATGGTGCGTTTTAAATTGTTAGTCCAAAGAGTAGTCGATAAGCCATATTTTACCTGATTGGCCATTTGTAACACGTCGTCTTCGGTATCAAAAGGCATCATAGTAACCACAGGGCCAAATATTTCTTCCTGATTTAGCTGGCAATCATTACTATCAACTTCAATAATGGTTGGTTCTAAATAATAACCATTTTCGTAACCGTCAACAGTCACTTTATTGCCGCCGTATAAAATGGTATGATGCTTTTTAGCAATTTCAATATAGCTTAGCACCTTTTCAAGATGTGATTTCGATACCAATGCACCAATATCTGTTTTGTTATCTGAGGGGTGTCCAACTTTAAGGTGTTTTACCTTGTTTATAAAATCAGTTTTAAATTGGTCGTAAATAGTTCGTTCTACAAAAATGCGACTGCCACATAAGCAAATCTGTCCTTGATTAGCAAACGACGATTTTACCGTTGTTTCTAACATGTCCTTATAGTCGCAGTCGGCAAAAATGATATTCGGATTTTTACCACCAAGTTCTAAAGATAATTTTTTAAATAATGGCGCAGCTGTTTTGGCTATATGTGCTCCGGTTTTTGTGCCTCCTGTAAAGGAAATAGCTTTGATATCGGAATGTTCAATAATGGCTTGTCCGGTTGTAGAACCTACCCCATGAACAATATTTAAAACGCCTTTAGGCAAGCCTGCTTCGTTACAAATGTCTCCCAGTAAATAAGCTGTTGCAGGAGTGATTTCACTGGGTTTGGCAACCACACAATTACCAGCTGCAATCGCAGGTGCAATTTTCCAGGTAAATAAATACAACGGAAGATTCCATGGAGAAATACACCCCGCAACTCCAATAGGTTGTCTTAATGTATAATTTACAGCATCTTGACCAATACTTTGGTGGCTTTCACTTGAAAACTGAGTGATGGCATGAGCAAAAAAACGGAAGTTACTGGCAGCTCTTGGTATATCAATAGTTTTGGCTAAACTTAACGGTTTGCCATTATCTCTACTTTCCATTTCGGCAAAGCGATCTAAATTGGCTTCAATGCCTTTTGAAATTCTTATTAAAATACGGCTGCGCTCGTCTAATGAGGTTTGCGACCAACCGGGAAAAGCCGATTGCGCTGCTATGTATGCATTGTCTACATCTTCTTTCCCAGAATTGGGTAAACTACCATAAATTTCTCCATTAGCAGGACAATAGTTGTCTAACCATTCATTAGATAATGGATCATGAAAATTGCCATTTATGTAGTTTTGAATTTTAAGCATTACAGTTTTTTATAAGCCATGACTTTAATTTCGACAACCAAATCAGGATGTGGTAATTGATGAACCGCCACTGTGGTTCTTGTTGGGCCGGTTTCCTGATCAAAAAACTCAGCGTAAGCTTTATTATAGCCTGCAAAATCGTTCATATTAACAAGAAAGGTAGTGACATCTACTACGTCTTTAAGTGTAGCACCTTTTTTGGCTAAATTCTTTTCTATGTTTTTAATCACCTCACGTGTTTGAACTTCAATATTTAAATGTTTCGTCCCCATATTGTCAATAATATCAACACCGGCAATAGAATTGTCAGGTCGACGGGAACTGGTTCCAGAAACGAATATAAAATCGCCCACACGTTTGGTATGCGGATAGGCGCCTCGGGGTTTTACAGCTTCGCTTTTCATAGTCTTGTTTTTAGTGATGCATATTTTTAGCAATACGGTCTTCTTCTAAAATATGTTCGGTTTCTGCCTGAACTTGTTTTAAGGTGTGTTCAAGCCAGGTTTTGTTGTCCAGTTTAAGCGGTGTTTCTATATCGCCATCAGTCAGCATGTTTAAAATAGCTTTGTCTTGAGCTCGTCCTCTTAACATGGCTTCGCGATAGCCTATGTTTTCATTAAAGGTTACCAGGCCGTATTTCGAGGCATAAGCTTCTGGAAATGTTTTTTCGAAAGCCATTTCTAAGTTACGCTTTTCGCGGAAAATAGCATTGTTCACATGGCCTTTCATTTCATGAAAATTATCGATGGCTAAATCGGCAATGGCATCGGTGTCTTTTTTTCGACCTGTTTCAAAGGCTTTAAAGAGGCTTTCCCAATCGGTGAAATTTTCATCTAACAATTTATCAAATTCAGTAACATCTTCAAAGGAAGCATTCATTCCTTGTCCGTAAAACGGAACGATGGCATGTGCAGCATCTCCTAATAACAAGGTATTTCCTTTATAATGCCAGGGTGAACATTTTACAGTTCCCAAAGGTGACGTCGGATTTTTAAAAAAGTCGTCCAACAGATTAGGCATCAACTCTAAAGCATCTTTAAAGTAAGTTGAAAAGAATGCAGTAACGCGTTCTGGAGTTGTTAGATTATTGAAATTATACTCCCCATCTTCATAAATTAAAAATAAGGTCACCGTAAAACTGCCATCTAAATTAGGTAGAGCAATCAGCATAAATGAATCACGTCCCCAAATGTGTAATGCGTTTTTAAAAGTTTTAAATCCGCCATTCTCAGTAGGGAGAATGCTTAGTTCCTTATAGCCATGAGTCAGATAATCCTGCGAAAAACTGAATAAAAATTTCTTTCCTAGATAATAGCTTTTTCGTAGTACGGAGCCTGCACCATCGGTACCGATAATTACATCGGCTGGTTTTGAAAATTCGGTTTTATCTTCATATTTATAAAAATGGGATTTGTTGTTTTCAAAATCTACCGAAGTACATTTATGGTTAAAATGAATGGTAACATTATTTAAAGCTTCAGCTTCATCTAAAAGCAGTGCATTTAAATCTGTTCGGGAAATGGAGTTGATATATTCGTTCTCCTTTCCGCTATATGGCGACAATAGGGTATTGCCTTCTATATCGTGTAACATGCGACCATGCATAGGAATACAAAGTGGCTCTACTTTATGTTGAATACCAACCAGATTCATCGCCTTAATGCCTCGGTTGGAAAACGCAAGATTAATGGAGCGCCCGGCACTGATGTCTACTTTTCTCAGGTCGGGACGTTTTTCAAAAACTTCAACCTTAAAACCACGTTGTCCAAGTCGTAAAGCAAGCAGTGAACCACAAAGTCCGGCGCCTATAATTTGTATGGTTTGGTTTTTATTCATTCAAAATAGCTTTTAAAATTTCAACCATTTTATACACATCTTCAAATGAGTTATAAAGCGGTACAGGCGCACAGCGAATCACATCGGGTTCACGCCAGTCGCAAATAATTCCTGCTTCTGTTAATTTTTGATGTAATGTTTTATCAGCATTTTTAACCTGAATGGATAACTGGCAACCACGTTCATCACTGCTTTTTGGTGTAATAATTTTAATGTGTTCGTTGTTGAGTTCGTTGATTAAAAACTCAAAATACCCCGTTAGTTTTCTAGATTTTTCAGTAAGTTTTTCAAAACCCACCTCGTTGAACATATCTAACGAGGCTCTAATAGCAGCCATGGACAGGATAGGCGGATTGCTTAATTGCCAGCCTTCTGCTCCCGGAAGTTGGTCGAATTCATCGCGCATGTTAAAACGCGTTTGTTTGTTATGGCTCCACCAACCTGTAAATCGGTTTAAGTTTTTGTTGTAAGCATGGCGCTCATGTACAAAGGCGCCTGCCAAACTACCCGGACCAGAGTTTAAATATTTATAAGTACACCACACGGCAAAATCTGCTCCGGAATCGTGTAGATTTAAAGGCACATTTCCCGCACCATGCGCACAGTCGAAACCAACCATGCAACCGTATAGATGTCCTAATTGAGTTATTTTTTTTAAGTCGAAATATTGTCCGGTATAATAATTTACGCCACCAATCATAATAAGAGCAATCTCGTTACCGTGTTTTTCTAAAATAGCTTCTAAATCTTCATAGCGTAAAAGTTCTTCGCCTTCACGAGCTTTCCAAAGAATCACACCTTCCTTATCATCGTAACCATGATGGCGTAATTGCGATTCTACGGCATATTTGTCTGATGGAAATGCGTCGGCTTCTATTAATATTTTATAACGTTCTGGTGTTGGTTGGTAAAATGATACCATCATAAAATGAAGGTTTGCCGTTAGCGTGTTCATCACCACAACTTCGATAGGTTTTGCGCCAACTACTTTAGCCATGCTTTCTGCTAAAAACTCATGATAAGGTAACCACGGATGTCTGGCTTCGGTATGGCCTTCAACCCCTAAATTGGCCCAGTCTTCAAGTTCCTGGTTAACGTAAGCTTTAGTTGTTTTAGGCTGTAATCCTAAGGAATTTCCGCAGAGGTAAATCAAATCATTTCCGTTTTGATCTTTTGGAATGTGAAATTGATTTCGGTAAGGTGCTAATGTGTCTTTTTGGTCTAATTCTTTGGCAAAATCGAGACCTGATTTATAGTCGAACAAAATATTTTCTTTTGGTTTTCTAAAAAATTATGCCTTCTAAAGTTAGGAATAAAGTTGTTAATCTAGTCTGATTTCAACTTCAAAATTTTGTATATTTAATGAAACACGTTAGTTATGAGTAAGATAAAAGAATATACAAATGGAGAAGTGACTATTGTTTGGAAACCCGAAAAATGTATTCATTCGGGGATTTGTGCAAAAGGATTACCTCGTGTTTTTCAGCCTATGGTACGTCCATGGATTAATATTGATGCGGCAAAAACAGAAACTTTAGTAGACCAAGTTAAGGCTTGTCCTTCGGGAGCTTTAAGCTATTATATGAACGATAAAAAAGATAAGACCTCTGAAGTTTTAGAAGCTCATGTTGAGGTTTTAGAAGATGGTCCGTTATTGGTTTATGGTACGCTGCATATAAGTCACAAGGATGGCACTCAGGAGGTGAAAAATAAAACAACGGCATTTTGCAGGTGTGGACATTCGGGTAATAAACCGTTTTGTGATGGTTCGCATGCCAAGGAAAATTTTAAAGGCTAAAAAGAGAAAGCGCTTCAACTATGTAGTTGAAGCGCTTTAAATATATAGAGACGCTTACGCGGAATATTCTCAATCCTTTTATATTAAATACGATTATATTTTAGGTTTGGATGTTTTTATTTCAAGTTTTAATATTTTTCTTTTAACAACTCAGGAAATTTAGCTTTAAACCGATTCAGTCTTGGAATTGATACATTTCGCACATAAGGATTGTTAGGATGCAGGCGTTCGTAGTTTTGATGATAATCTTCGGCTTTCCAGAATTTTTGAAACGGATAGATTTCGGCGGCGATTTTGGCATTAAGCTTTTTAGATAAGTCGGCTTTTTTCTTTAGAATGATTTCTTTTTGAGCTTCATTCTGATAAAAAATAATAGAACGGTATTGCGATCCAATATCATTGCCTTGTCCGTTAACCTGAGTCACATTTTGTGATCCAAAATACACATCTACCAGGGTTGAGAAACTAACAATTTCGGGATCGTAAATCACTTCAACCGATTCGGCATGACCCGTTTTACCTGTGTTGTTTGTTTCGTAAGTCGGGTTTTTAGTATGTCCACCGGAATATCCACTAATCACTTCATCTACCCCTTTAATGCTTTCATAAATGGCTTCCACACACCAAAAACAGCCACTGGCAAAATAAGCACGTGCTTTTCCGTTTTTTATAGGGACTTCAACCGGGTTGGCGTGTATTATGGCATTTTGTGCTTTAGAATTCTGAGCAGTATTCTGGCAGCTTATAAGTAACGAAAGCATAAGGGTAAGAATAAGGTGTTTCATTGGTTTCGAGTTGTTACGTTTTTTTGTTTAGACGTTAGAATATGAAAAACCTTAATGTTAAAAAATAAAAAAGCCTTTACTCAAATTTTGGTAAAGGCTTTTAAATATTTAGTTAGAAAGTTATTAGCTTATTTTAGCGAATAATTTTTCCATTTTTTCTTTTTGTTCTTCAGCTAACTGTGCATCAACCAAGATACGTCCACTGTGCTCATCGGTAATGATTTTTTTGCGAGAAGCAATTTCTACCTGAACCTGTGGTGGAATTGTAAAGAAAGATCCTCCAGACGCTCCTCTTTCAATAGGCACTACTGCTAAACCATTTTTAACGTTTTGACGAATTCTGGTGTAAGCAGAAACTAAACGATCTTCGATTTGGTTTTTGTAATCCTCAGATTTTTGAATTAAAGCTTGCTCTTCTTTTTCAGTTTCGGCTAAAATATCGTTCAATTCACCTTTTTTGTGTTTAAGGTGTGTTTCACGTTCTTTTAAACGCTCTTTAGTTTCAGCGATAACTTCTTTTTTCTGTTCGATTTGAACTTTAAATTCTTTAATATGTTTTTCTGCTAATTGAATCTCTAATTCCTGGAATTCAACTTCTTTAGTTAAAGAATTGTACTCTCTGTTATTTCTAACATTCTTTTGTTGCTCAGTATACTTTTTAATTAAAGCTTTAGCTTCTTCAATAAGATTCTTTCTAGATGTAATATCGTTGTCGATAACTTCTAAACTAGAAACTAATTTATCTAATCTGATGTTTAGTCCGGCAACTTCATCTTCTAAATCACGAACTTCTAAAGGAAGTTCTCCTCGAACATTTCTAATTTCATCTATACGAGAATCGATGAGTTGTAAATCGTATAAAGCTCTTAAGCGCTCTTCAACAGTTACTTCTTTATTTTTAGCCATACTTTAAAAATACTTAACAGGATTGGTATTTGTCTTTGATAAAATGATTGCAAAATTAGTAATTTTTTTTGTAAGATGCGCTACTAAACCGTTTTTTGTGAACTGTTCACTTTCATAATGCCCAATATCAGTTAGTAGAATGTTGTTTTCCGCCGTAAAAAAGTCGTGATATTTTAAATCGGCTGTGATAAATGCATCAGCACCAGTAGCTTTGGCTGCGCCAATAGCAAAACTTCCGGAGCCTCCAAGCACGGCAACTTTTTTAATCTTTTTGTTTAAAAAAGCAGAATGTCGAATACATTCGGTATTCATTTTATCTTTAATATAGGTCAGAAAGCTTTTTTCATCCATTGGTTGGTCAAATTCGCCAACCATTCCTATACCAATATGCTGATTTTTATTTTCAATAGTAATGACCTCGTAAGCCACTTCTTCGTAAGAATGCTTTTTAAATAAGGTTTTCAGAATCTGAGATTCTAAATGCTTTGGAAAGGTAACGGTTATTTTTGTTTCGGTTTCGGTATGTGTCGTGCCAGGTTCTCCAATAGTTGGATTTGCATTTTCGTTACCGTTAAAAGTACCATAACCTTCTACATTAAAACTGCAATTACTATAATTACCTATAGTTCCGGCGCCTGCTTCGAATAAAGCTGCTCTAAGTTGCTCGGCTTCATTTTTAGGAACGTAAGTAGTTAGTTTTTTTATGGTTTGTGGTTGCGGAATTAAAACCTGTTTGTTAGTTAATTGAAGCTGATTACAAATCATGTCGTTAACACCTTGAAATGCATTGTCTAATGCCGTATGCATAGTGTATATAGCAATGTCATGTTTTATAGCCTTGAGAACCACGCGCTCCACGTACGTTTTTCCTGTGATTTTCTTCAGTCCCTTAAAGATGATAGGGTGGAAGCTTACAATTAAGTTGCAATTATTTTCGATAGCTTCATCAACAACAGCTTCCAAAGTGTCAAGGGTTACTAACACGCCCGTTAATTTCGCTTTTTTATCACCAACAAGCAGCCCGACATTATCAAAATCTTCAGCGTAAGCTAAAGGAGCTAAGGTCTCCAAGTGATTAATAACATCTTGAATTATCATGAAATTGATTTCTTTATATCAAAGATAAAATTTTAAGTCATTTTGAGGCAATATTTATTAAGTTTTAGAAATCCAAAAGCTTATTTAATGAGAGGAAAAATGCTTATATTGCCACGTTAAAATGAAACTAGATTGGGGCCTGATGAAGTTAATTAGAAAAATAGTCTTTCCGTTTGTACCTGTATATTATTTAATCACCCGTTTAAGAAATGTGTTGTATGATAGAGGTATAAAAACAGCGACATCTTATAATTTTCCGGTGATATGTGTGGGTAACTTAAGTGTTGGCGGAACCGGTAAAACACCAATGATAGAGTATTTAATTAATTTATTGAAGGATGACTATTTTGTAGCAACGTTGAGTAGGGGCTACAAGCGTGAAAGCGAAGGTTTTCAGTTAGGAGATGAACAATCTATCGTTGAAACCTTAGGCGATGAGCCTTTTCAATTCTATAACAAGTTTGGTAATGATATTCTAGTAGCTGTCGATGCAGATCGCAGAAACGGCATTAAGCAATTACAATCCCTAGATAAATCTCCAGAGGTTGTATTATTAGATGATGCCTATCAACATAGAAAAGTTAAGGCCGGGTTTAATATTTTATTATCAGCCTATAGTAATATTTATACCAAAGACTGGATGTTACCTACGGGTAATTTGCGTGAGCCTAGAAGTGGAGCAAAACGTGCTAACCTAATTGTAATTACTAAGTGTCCGTACAATTTAAGTGAAGCTAGAAAAGCACATATTATAAAAGCTATTAAGCCTGAAAAGAATCAGGAAGTGTTTTTTAGTTCTATAGCTTATGATACCCATGTGCATTCATGGAATCAATCTGTAAGTTTGGAATCTTTTAATGATTTTACCTTGGTTACCGGTATTGCTAATGCCAATACTTTGGTGAAATATTTAAAGGATAAACAGCGAAATTTCGATCATTTGGATTTTGATGATCATCATAATTTCACGGATCATGAGATTTTATTCTTAAGTACAAAGTCGGTTATTTTAACAACTGAGAAAGATTTTATGCGACTAAAACAATATGATGTACTTAAAGGTAAGTTGTATTACCTGCCAATAAAAACTAAAATTGATAGGCCAGAAGTCTTTGATAAATTAATTTTAGATTTTGTTAAACAGTGATTAAGCTGTTTCAGACTTTCCTTTATTTGAAGCCAATGCATTATAAAGCTTTTTCTCGAACTCTTCCTGTTTAAAAGGTTTAGGAATGATGTCGGTAAATCCAGCTTCCTCAAACTCATGCATTTTATCTTCAATAGTTACGGCTGTAAGGGCAAAAATAGTAAGCTCCTTATCAAAGGTTCTAACAATTTTAGTCGCCTCTATACCGCTAATACCAGGCATGTGTATATCCATTAAAATAATGTCGTACTTATTGGTTTTAACCTTATCTACCGCAGCTTCACCATTATCAACAATCTCACAATTCAGCTTCATCTTAGTTAAGATTTTCTTAGTAATCATCTGGTTGATTTTATTGTCTTCAACAACTAATACCTTAACGTTTTCTAAGTCTAATTCTTCAGGGTTTCCACTAAAATAGGTGGTCTTGTTTTCTAAGTTTTCTTCGGTAGCAGTATGTTCTAAAGGAATTTCGAAGTAGAACGTTGTGCCTTTTCCAAGTTCACTCTTTACGTAAATTTTTCCTTTTAGAATATCTATTAAACCTTTAACAATAGATAAACCTAATCCGGTACCTCCGTACTTACGATTGATTTGAATTGATCCTTGTGAGAAACTTTCGAACATGTGGTCCTGTTTCTCTTGGCTTATACCAATACCGTTATCTTCTACCTCAAAGCGAAGGGTGTAGATGTTACCGTTCTCTTCAATTTTATAGATTCTAATCCAGATATCACCGTCTTTAGTAAACTTAATAGAATTACCAACCAAATTAATAAGAATTTGAGATATTTTAATTTGATCGGCGATAAAGTTTTCACCAAGCGTGGTGTCGTATTCCAGATGTATTTTTACATTATTATCTTGAGCAGAATTGTTTAAAGCGAGGATAATATTGTTGATTTTTTTCTTAAGGTTGAACGGTTCTGGTTCAATGTCTACTTTATTGGCTTCAATTTTATTAATTTGAAGAATATCGTTAATGAAAGTCAGCAGATAGTCTCCAGAGAATTTCAAGGACTTTAAATGCTGAATTTGCTCAGGTTTTGGGTTTTCCTCTAGTAACATATTACTTAAACCTGTTACAGCGTAAAGCGGTGTGCGCAATTCATGTGTTACAGTTGAAAGGAAATTAGCTTTTGTTTTTGATGCTAATTCCGCTTTTTCTTTAGCAATAATAAGTTCTCCGTTTTTCTTGTGGAGCATATTATTGGTCTTTAATCTAATGTTGTTGTTTTTATACAGCGACAGTGTTAATAACGATAGGATGGTAATTAAGGCAACACTTAAAATGGAGATTAAGGTACCTAAATTTTTATCGTCTTCGGCTTTTTCCTTGTCTTCCGATAATTTTGCATTTTCCTGAAGTGCGTAATCTAATTTAGCTTGCGTTTCCTGAGCTTTAGAATAGTTGGCACGTTTAATACCAGCTAGAGAGTCAGAAATTTCAATATGATGTTTTAAATTCTCTCTTGAAGCTTTGTAATTTTCAAGTTCGTTATAAATATCACTTCGTATTAAATAGCCTTTATCGAGAATACTTAAATATCCTTCTTGCTTTGCAATAGCCACACCTTCGTTAGCCAGTGTTAGAGCTTTTTCATTATTTTTTAGTTTATTGTAAATAATGGCGTGATAAACTAAATCTTCACTTTGAATTTTTAATAAATCATTTTTACGTGCTAAGGCTAAGGATTGTTCGATAACATCTCGGGCTCTGTTGTAATTCTTTAGCAGCAAATAGGTTTTACCTTCAGCGAGAAGCACATCGGCTAAATCTGCATGTAATTCTTCTTCTTCAAATTTTGATTTTGCCGCTCTGTACGAATCTAAGGCTTGATAGTACATTTTTTTGGCGGCATAAACATCGCCAAAAATTTTATACGATTTACCTAGATTAACATTATCGTTTATGGTACGCTGAATTTCAACAGCTTTATTTAAAGAGTTAATAGCCTGCTCAAGCTCTTCAACATATAGTTGAAGCTTTCCTTTTAAGGCATAAATTATGGCTATGTTTTCTTTACTGTTAGTGTTTTCTGCAATCTTTAGTGCAGAATCAAGGTTTTTTTGAGCTTCGTAATAGCTGAAGTTTTCCAGATTAGTTTGAGCATTTTCAATATGATAATTAATTTCATTTTGAATCAACTCAGGGTCATCATTCGCAGAATTCTGCGATGATACGCACATACTAAAGAGCAATAGTAGTAGGACTATGTAACTTTTAATTTGAAGCATTTTAGATATGTTTACCGACAAATATAAATAATTTATCGATAAAAAGCACTTTTTTTCGATAAATTACATATCAAGTCAATTATTCTTTGTGAATATGCACTCTCATTATCGTACCATCCAATAATTTTTACCATGTTACCAATAACAGAGGTCATCCCTGAATCAAATATACAAGAATGTGTGTTACCAACAATATCAATTGAGACAATTGGGTCTTCTGTATATTCTAAAATACCTTTATAATCTGCTAACGATGCTTCTTTAAACGCATTATTAACATCCTCAATACTAACGGTTTTTTGTACATTAAACGTAATATCGGTTAACGAACCGTTAATTACAGGAACCCGAATACCACAGCCTCCAATAACATCTGACAATTCCGGGAATATTTTAGTTAGGGCTTTAGCAGCACCAGTTGTTGTCGGTACAATAGATTGTCCAGCAGCACGCGAACGTCTTAAATCGCGATGTGGCTGATCGTGTAAACTTTGGTCGGTGGTGTAGGAGTGTACCGTAGTAATATATGCCTGATCAATGCCACAAAGCTTGTTAATGATGTCAATCATTGGGGCGGCATTGTTGGTGGTACAAGAAGCGTTAGAAATTATAGTTTCAGTACCATCAATGCTATCGTCATTAACTCCTAAGACAATGGTTTTAATATGATCGTCAATAGGAGGAACACTTAAAACTACACGCTTAGCGCCATTAATAATATGATTTTGTAATTCAGTTTCAGTTTTAAACTTACCTGTAGATTCAATGACAAAATCGATATTGAATGGCGTCCAGTCAATATCTTTTGGATGGTTACGGTTTAAAAGCGCAATCTTTTTTTCATTAAGAATAAAGTGATTGTCTTCAAAAGAAACAGTACCGTTAAAACCACCATGAACACTGTCGTATTTAAGTAAATGACTTAAAGTTTTAACATCAGCTAAATCGTTAATTGCGACTACCTGAACGTTTTCATAATTTTGTAATAGTCTGAAAACGCGTCTCCCTATTCTACCAAATCCATTGATAGCTATGTTAATCATACCTTAGTTAATATGTTTTTGAGCTCTGTAAGATGAACGTACTAATGCGCTACTTTCTACGTGACGGAAACCTAATTCTTTTCCGATGTCTTCGTATTCTTTAAACTGATCAGGCGTAATAAACTGCTGAACAGGTAAATGCTTTTTACTTGGTTGTAAATATTGACCAATAGTAACCACATCAACATCGTTAGCTTTTAAATCGTGAAGCGTTTCAATAACTTCTTCGCGCGTTTCACCTAAACCTAACATAATGCCCGATTTTGTGCGACGTTGTCCTTGTTGTTTTAAATATTTTAAAACACTCATACTACGATCGTATTGTGCCTGAATACGTACCTCGCGTGTTAAACGGCGCACCGTTTCAATATTATGAGATACGACTTCAGGTGCTACATCAATAATTCTGTCGATGTGTTGTTCGATACCTTGAAAATCTGGAATAAGGGTTTCTAGAGAGGTTTCTGGGTTCATTCTGCGAACAGCTTTAACGGTTTCAGCCCACATAATGCTTCCCATATCTTTTAAATCATCACGATCTACACTGGTTAAAACCGCGTGCTTAATGTTCATGAGTTTTATAGAACGTGCTACTTTTTCTGGTTCATCCCAGTCAACAGTTTCCGGACGACCGGTTTTTACACCGCAAAAACCACAAGAACGTGTACAAACATTACCTAAAATCATAAAGGTAGCGGTACCTTCACCCCAACATTCACCCATATTTGGGCAGCTTCCTGAAGTACAAATAGTATTTAATTTATACTTATCAACAAGTCCTCTTAATTCGGTGTATTTTTTTCCAGTTGGAAGTTTAACGCGTAACCATTTTGGTTTTGGTTTTCTCTCCGGTAATATATTTGTAGTGCTTTCTGTATTCATATTGAAAAATAATGCACAAAGATACAAAGTATTCTTTTAAAAAGTGGCTATAATGTGCTTAGATACCAAATGCTAAAACCTATTAAGAAGATAATTCCGAACCAACTTAATATGTGTAATTGTTTTGATGGTTGCCATGCTTTGGGTGTGTGTTTACTTGAAATTAGAATATAGTTGATGATTGCAAAAAATGGAGCTGTTATAAAGGAAAGAATGGTTGCAATTTGAATAAGCATTCCCATTTCTGAAGCTAGAAAGAAAAAGATATAAATAGATCCTATGGTTAATAGCGTCATCCAAAACGTGTAGTTTAATTTTGTTTCTTTTTTGAAAAGGAGTTTTGTGGCTTTAGCCATCGCTCTTGGTGACGCGTCTAGTGTGGTTAAGGTTGTGCTAAACATGGTTGTAAACGCAGCAACACCAATGATAATATAAGCCCAGTTTCCAAGATTTTTAGTGTATAATGTAATAAGTTGTTCTGAAAATACAGAGGCTGACGGACTGAAACTTTCTCCGCTTTTATACATCACTAAAGTACCGAGAAGTAAAAAGCCTATTCCGATAACAATGGTACTTAAATAACCAATATTGAAATCGAATAGCGAGGATTCAGGGGTGTATTGTTTGGTATCTTCGTTTTTTTGAACTGCCCAAAGCGATTGCCAAACCGACACATCTAAAGGCGCAGGCATCCACCCCATAAAGGCGATTAGGAACGCGATGTCTAAACTATTATCCGGAATTATTTGTGTTAAAGAAATAGGTTGGTGTGTTTTAGAAAGGGCAATACAAACAGCAGCAAATGTACTTATGGTTAGAGTAATAACAATAATTTTCATGAGTCGGTCTAACAGTTTGTATTTGCCAATGGTAAGTAGGGTAACGCAAATTAAAAGAATAACCATGGTCCAAATTTCGGTACTGGAAATCATTTTTTCACCAATACTTAAACTGCCAAAGTTGCCAAATAAATTAGTTGCTAAACCAGCAGTTACAATGGTAACGGCAGCCTGAATGGTAAACATTGTGGCAAGATTAAGTATATAATAAATAGTTAATATACTTCTGCCTAATTTTTTATAGCCCTCTAATAAACTTTCACCTGTGGCCGTGGCATAGCGCGGTCCGAATTGAAAAAAGGGGTATTTAAATAGATTAACAACTAGTAAAGCCCAAAGTAGCCCCATTCCAAAATCGGCACCAGCACGTGTAGATTGTACCAAATGAGAAACGCCTACTGCTGCGCCAGCAAATAATAAACCCGGACCTAGATTTTTAAGCTTAGCAATCATTTTTATTTTGACTGAATAATTTCTGCCAGTAGTTTTTTCGCCCTTAGAAGTTTTACTTTCACATTATTTATAGGTTCTTTAAGCTGAACAGAAATTTCCTTGTAGCTTAACTCTTGAAAGTAACGCATGTTGATGATTTCCTGATAGTGGGGTTTCAGTTTTTTTATATCCCGAAGTAGCTTTGCCAGATTCTGATCGGTGATGAGTTTATCTTCAGGAGTTGGAGATTCATCTAAAATTTGATACACCGATTTGTCATCATTCGAAATAACTCGTGAAATTGAATTTTTTTCTTTCCGAAGTAAATCGATGTGAATATTTTTAGAAATGGTGATTAGCCAGGTCTTAAATTTATAGTTGTCATCAAAGGTTTCAATACGGTCGAAGGCTCTTGAAAATGTCTGAATGGTAATGTCTTCGGCGTCATTTTCATTTTGAATACGCTTTAACTGAAAGCCATAAACATCATCCCAAAAGGTATCTAACAAAAAATTAAATGCTTTTTGGTCGTTTTCCTTAGCACGTATAATGGCATCTTTTATTTCCAATGATTGGGTTTTGATGTAAGATTTTTTATAAAGATAACCAATTGTACAATAATTAAAAAGATTTCAAGTAAAGGAAGTAGTATTAAAAGATCGCTTTCATTGAGTTTTTTAGCCGACATACCATAAACAGAATATTGTACAATAAAACGCAGTACAATTAATCCAACAACAAATGGCCACATGAATGTTGTTATAGATAAACCAATGGCTAAAATCCAAAATAAAACCTGACAAAGGTATAACAGGGTTAAGGATAATTTATGATTGAATTTATAATGTTTCGCTGTAGAAATATGACGGCGCTTTTGTCTAATCCAGGCACTCCATTTGGTTTTCGGAACAGATTCGGTAAAACTGTCTTTTGAAAAACAAATTGCAGTATTGTGTTTTGTCGCTACTTGATTTACAAAAAGGTCATCGTCACCCGAACGTACTTTTATATGTTGAATAAACCCATTGGCTTTAAAAAATTCCTTTTTGGTGTAAGCAAGATTTCTGCCAACACCCATATAGGGGTTGCCTAATTTGGCAAAAGAAAAGTAATTAACAGCTGTAACTAATGTTTCGAAACGTATAAGTTTGTTTAAAAATGAATTTTTAATTTTGGCATAAGCCCCATAGCCTAAAACAATAGATGTCTTTGAACTAAAAAAAGAACTCATCTCTTGAATCCAATGTTTAGAGAGCGGTTTACAGTCGGCATCGGTAAATAATAAATACTCATGACTTGAAGCTTTAATACCTAAGGTTAGAGCATATTTTTTATTTCCCCAAAAGGCTTCAATATTTTTTACATCAACAATTTTAATATTACTATGTCGTGTTTTGAAATCTTCCATGACCTCAAGCGTGTCATCACTGGAAGCATCATTTATAAGAACAATTTCAAAATCGGGATAGTTTTGTGAAATGATAGATGGCAGAAACGTTCTTAGATTTTCAGCTTCATTTTTAGCACAAACAATTACCGAAACGGGAAGGTTTTGAGTATGTTTTTTTTTAGGTTTTAAATAGGCGAATTTGCCAAAAACAACTAAATATATAATAACTTGAATAAAAACTACAACAGCAAACGTGTAGAACACAAAATCAAGTATGCTCATATAGGACTATGAGTGTTGAGGTTCGTTACAAGTATCGAACTGATCGGGAGTTTTTCCACAAAACCCACAGGCTTCACCATCTTTATTTAACATTGGGTTTTGGCTGGCACATGTACCGGCAAATTTACCGTCTTTTTTAGCCCAAATTTTAATGGCTATACCTGCGACACCTAATCCTAGCAATGCTAATGTTAATAATACAAGTTTCATGTGAAAATATTTTATGCAAAGATAATGCTTTTTGAATAGAATGTGAAGTTGAGATTAAAAGATAATGTACTTTCTAAATTAAATTTTGGACTACATGTCGTTGTAAAAATTCTTATATTTAGGTAGTTAACCTTTAAATTATTTAATTCATGAAAAAATTATTTGCAGAATTTTTTGGAACATTTTGGCTGGTTTTTGGCGGATGTGGTAGTGCGATTTTCGCAGCCGGATTCCCAGAGCTAGGTATTGGGTTTGCAGGGGTGGCTTTAGCCTTTGGTTTAACCGTACTTACCATGGCATATGCAGTAGGGCATATTTCTGGAGCGCATTTTAACCCTGCGGTTTCTATTGGCTTATGGGCTGGTGGCGTCTTTCCGGTAAAAGAATTATTAGGGTATATTATAGCCCAGGTAGTAGGTGGTATTGCAGCTGCCGGTGTGTTGTATTTAATTGTTTCAGGAAAGTCTGACTTTGTTGATATTGGCAGTTTTGCTGCAAATGGTTATGGTGAATTATCTCCTGGTGGTTATGGTATGGTATCGGTGTTAATTGCCGAATTTGTACTCACGATGTTTTTCTTATTAATTATTTTAGGAAGCACTTACCCAAAAGCTCCGGCTGGTTTTGCTGGCATTGCCATAGGTTTGGCTTTAACTTTAATTCATTTAATAAGTATTCCAATATCTAATACTTCAGTTAACCCGGCACGTTCTACAAGTCAGGCTTTATTTGCCGGAGCTGATTATACTAGTCAATTGTGGTTATTTTGGCTGGCACCTATAGCAGGCGCATTGGTTGCCGGTTTTTTACATAAAACCCTATTAAATAAAGAGGCTTAGTTTTTATGAATTGATATAATAGCGCTTAACAGAAAAGCCTTATTAAGATATGTTAATAAGGCTTTTTTTGTTTTTGAGATTTGGGACTATTAATCTATTTCAAATCGATTTCTGCAACCGAATTATCTAAAGAGGCTGTTGTATTTCCGCCTTTAGGCTCTATGGTAATGTTTAAACCAAGCGCGTTTTCGGCATATGGAATTTTTCTAAGTTGTCTGTCGGTTTCACTTAAAATCCCTAAGCTTACCATTTTGTCCTGTAACTCTGCCCATATTTGGTAACATTGTTCTTCTGGCAATTGAGGTAGAGAAACCACATCAATCATGGATGTTTTGTCCTTAGGATTGATATAAGCAACCGTTTTTAAGTTTTTAGCACGGTTATTACCCTGCATAATGTACTTATAAGTTTCAGGGTCGTTAAGCTGTTTAAACTGTTGCATTAAATCATCTAATCTTTTGTTGTTCATTTGAATGTCACTTCGTAAATCGAAGATTTCATCAACAACAACCTGGTTTTCATGACTTAATTTTTTATTCTGATTGTAGAAAATATATGAGGTTCCTGCAAAAAGTAAGGCGGCAACGCTGGCAGCAATACTGTATTTATACCATGATTTGTAATTTCTAGCAGGTTTTTTCATTTCTACCACAGGAGCGTCGTCAAGTTCATCTAAAATACTATTTAAGATGCTTGCGGGAGCTTCTACAGCTTGACTTTTAGCAACAACCTCTAAATTGTCTTGAAAATTGTTGTATGCATTTTGAACTTCTGGATATTTTGAAATATAGGTTTCAACCATCTCTGTTTCGGCAACAGTGGTTTCACCTAATAGATATTTTTCTAATAGGCCAGAATTTAAAAAAGTAGTTATTTTCGCATTCATGACTTTTTTTAGTTAAGGATTATAAATTTTTTTCAATTCGCGTAATCCAATTTTTAATCTCGATTTTATAGTACCCAGCGGAATATCTAGTTCGTCACTGGCTTCTTGCTGTGTCATGCCCTCAAAAAAGAGTGCTTTTAATACAATTTGATACTTTTCATCTAAACTAGCTAGATGCTTTTTAATATCTAAAACATCCTGATTTAACTCTGATGCTGATAACTTATATACGTATGTGGCTTCTATTTGGACTTCATTTCCATCTTTATTTTTTAAAGATCGAACTTTGTCAATAGCTGTGTTATAGGCAATTCGGTATAGCCAAGTGAAAAGTTTGGCTTTTTTGGCATCGTATTTTTTAGAATAGCGCCATATTTTTACAAAGCTTTCCTGAAGCACATCTTGGGCAGTATCATCGTCTGATATTATTTTTTTTATAACACCAAATAAAGCATCTGCGTAGTTCTCGTAAAGGAGGGAAATGGCTTTTTTGTCGCCTCGTTCTAGCAGATTAACAATTTCTTTTTCTATAGATGATATCAACTTTTATGGTTTTAAAGTGAAAATTTGGGGGCAAAATATCGCCAAAGTTAGAAATTTCTTTTGTATTAAATAATGTTTACTTCAGCTTCTATGTTAATATTAAATAGACGGTTAACTGTATTTTGTATTAGTTTAGATAGTTTTAATATGTCTTCACCCTTGGCATTTCCATAGTTTACCAAGACCAAAGCTTGATTTTTATGAACACCAAAGTCGCCAAAACGTTTTCCTTTAAATCCTGCTTTTTCAATAAGCCATCCGGCAGGAACTTTTACTTCGGTATCTGAAACAGGGTAACTAGGCATGTCTTCAAAATTTGCAAGAAGTTTATTAAATGCCGTTTTTGGAATAACCGGGTTTTTAAAGAAACTACCGCTGTTTCCAATGTCTTTAGGATTTGGTAATTTACTTTCTCGAATAGCAATGACAGCTTTAGAAATATCCTGAATTGTTGGCGAGTCGATCTGCATAGCCTTTAATTGCGATCCAATGGTGCCGTAATTGATGTTTAAATGGTGATTTGTTTTACTTAATTTAAAAGTAACACTCGTAATAATGTATTTGCCTTTAGCCTGTTGTTTGAAAATAGAATTTCTATATCCAAAATTACACTCGTCGTTAGAAAAATTTACAATAGAACTGTTTTCTACAGTTATGGCTTCGCACGAATGAAAAACATCTTTAAGTTCTACACCATAAGCACCAATATTCTGAATGGGTGCTGTCCCGACATTACCCGGAATTAGCGATAGATTTTCAACGCCTCCGTAATTATTGTTAATGCACCACAGTACAAATTCATGCCAGTTTTCACCGGCGTTAGCTTTAACGTAAACCTCGTGTTCATTTTCACTAAATACTTCAATACCTTTTAAATTTACATGAATAACAAGAGCATTAACATCTTTTGTTAGCAACATGTTACTTCCACCACCCAGTATTAATTTATTCGGGTAGTTTTGAAGCGATAAAACGGATTTAAGTTCTTCAACAGAACTCACCGAAACAAAATAATCTGCTCGAACATCAATACCAAAGGTATTAAAAGGTTTTAAGGATATATTTTCTTGAATATGCACTAGTCTTTATAAACTTTTAAGGCTTCTTTAATTATGTTAACGGCTTTTATTAAGCTCTCTTTATTAAGTACGTAAGCAATCCTTACTTGGTTTAGGCCTAAGCCTGGAGTTGAGTAAAATCCTCCGGCTGGCGCAATCATTACTGTTTCGCCATCAACATCAAAGTGCTCTAATAACCACTGTGCAAAATCGTCTGAATTTTTTATTGGTAATTCAACAATACAGTAAAAAGCACCTTTAGGGGATCCTACTTTTACACCTTCAATGTGTTGTAATTCCTTAATTAAGGTGTCACGACGGTCTACATATTCGGCAATTACATCATCAAAATAACTTTGTGGCGTATCTAAAGCCGCTTCACTGGCAATTTGAGCAAATGTTGGCGGACTTAAACGTGCCTGAGCATATTTTAAAACGGTCTGTAATACCACTTTGTTTCTTGAAACTAAGCAACCTACACGTGCACCACACATACTATAACGTTTAGAAACCGAATCGATTAGAATAGTATGCTCGTCCATGTCTTCTAATTGAAGAATAGAGTAGTGGGTTTCGCCGTCGTAAACGAATTCACGATACACTTCGTCAGCAATTAAAAACAAATCATGTTTTTTTGCTAGAGCAGCGAGTTGTTTAATCTCTTCTTTTGAATATAAATACCCTGTGGGATTACCCGGATTACAAATTAAAATAGATTTGGTTTTCGGAGTAATTAGCTTTTCGAAAGTTTCAATAGATGGTAATGCAAAATTATCATCAATATCGCAAATAGCAGGAACGACATTAACACCTGTTGCTGTAGAAAAGGCGATGTAGTTCGCATAAAAAGGTTCAGAGATGATAACTTCATCTCCAGGATCCATAATACTGCTGAATAAAAATAATAAAGCCTCACTGGCACCTGTGGTCACCACAATATCTTCCGGTTTAACTACAATGTCATGTTTTTTATAGTAGGCGGCTAATTTTGTTCGGTAAGTTTCCGATCCTTCAGATCTCGAATAGGAAAGAATTTCTACAGTATTATCTTTAACAGCTTGCAAGGCGACTTCAGGAGTTTTAATATCAGGTTGACCAATATTTAAGTGGTAAATATGTTTACCGTCCTTTTTAGCTTGCTCTGCAAAAGGTACTAATTTACGAATAGGTGACTCGGGCATTAATCGCCCTTTTTTTGATATAGTTGGCATTATTTTGTTGTTACGAGGCGCAAAGTTGGTAAAATTATATTAAAGTTTATTTAAAAATTGGGCTAAAATAAGTATTGTGTTTCAAAGATTTGTAAATTGAATAGGCAAATATTCGAATAAATTCTCATGAAAAAATATGTACTTTTTATTGTATTCCTTTTTTTCTTGGGTTTTCATAATTTTTCTCAAAATAGCTTCGTTGTTCGCAACAAAAAGCAATCTGATAAAGTCAAATTTAAACTCATTAACAATCTAATTATTGTTCCGGTTGAAATAAACGGCGTGAATTTGTCCTTTCTTTTAGATACCGGTGTTACCAAACCTATATTGTTTAATTTTTTAAATGTATCCGATTCTTTAAAAATTAAACATACCGATACGATTTATTTACGAGGGCTGGGAGAAGGCGAGCGAATTATGGCACACCGATCGTTAAATAATGTCTTTAAAATAGGCGATGCGGTTAAATTAAATCAGGATTTATATGCAATTTATGATGCCAATTTAAATTTAGCTCCCAAGTTAGGTGTTCCTGTTCACGGTATTATAGGTTTCGATTTGTTGAAGGATTTGGTAGTTGAAGTAAATTATTCACGACGATTTTTACGACTTACCAACACTGATGAATATCGATACAAAGCATGTAGAAAATGTGAAGATTTTAATTTAGAATTTTATAATAATAAACCTTATTTAAATGCCGTAGTAGATATTAAAGAACAGGCGATACCTGTTAAGTTGTTGATTGATTCGGGAGGGAGTGATGCGCTATGGTTGTTTGAAGACGCTGAGCGAGGTATAGCTTCGGGAAATCATTTTTTTTATGATTTTCTAGGGCATGGTCTTAGTGGGAGTGTTTATGGGAAACGCTCCAAAATAGATGCTTTACATTTAAATAGTTTTACATTAAAAAAACCGAATGTCGCTTACCCCGATTCGTTGTTTATAGCACATGCCAAGCAGCACAGGGAACGTTCAGGGAGTTTGTCTGGTAATGTGTTAATGCGTTTTAATGTTGTTTTCGATTATCAGAAAGCCAAAGTTGTTTTAAAGAGGAATGGTAATTTTAATGACGACTTTAGGTATAACAAGAGCGGAATAGAATTGGCCCATGACGGCGTTAGGTTTGTAAAAGAATCAAGGAGCCGTATTGCAGAAAAAGAAAATCGGCAGGACGATGGGAATAATTTACAAGGGAAACAGATTTTTTTCGCGGAAGATTTTAAATTGGTTTTAAAGCCTATTTATGCCATTGTAGAGCTTCGGGAAAATTCACCCGCGTTTAAAGCAGGATTGCAAATAGATGATATTATCTTATCTGTAAATGGAAAACCAGCGCATCATTTTACACTTCAAAAAATAATGGAAATGTTTTACGAAGATGCCGGAAAGCATATTCGGTTAAAAGTGGAGCGTAATGGTGTAGACTTAAGTTATAATTTCGATTTAGTAAACCCTCTGGAATAAAAAAAGGCAGCTTTTTAAGCTGCCTTTAGTTTGTAAAATTGTTTTGTTCTATTGTTGTACAATGCTTTTTTTCTTTTCAAGCATGGTGTCTGCCGACTTTTTATTTACCACTTCACCTTTAATTTTTAAAGCTACCGTTGGGGTTTCAGCATTAGAAATCACTGTAATCGTTTTTCTAATTGGGTTAACACGGTTTGTATCGTATTTTACCTCAATCACACCAGTTTTTCCTGGTAAAATTGGTCCATCTGGTTTTTTAGGAATAGTACATCCACAGCTAGATGATACCTTTGAAATAATAAGTGGCGCATCTCCTGTGTTGGTAAATTCAAATTCACGAACACCGTTAGAGCCTTTTTCAATCGTTCCGTAGTCAATAGTTTCAGTTTTGAATTCTATCTTCGCTTTTTTATCCTGAGCATTAACTGAAAAACTAATTAATCCGATAAATAAGATTGTTATTAACTGTTTCATGGTTTATTCTTTTTAATTGTTTTATATTCTTGTTTTATACGTGTTTACTGCAGAAATCAAGGTTTTTTAGTCCTAAATTTTCCTAAAAACTAAATCAAACATACTTACTTTTTAATCATTCTACAAAATTTTTAGATGTATTACATTAATGTTTATCTCTAATTGCAAATAAAAGTACGTAATACTTTTCATTATTTTTTTCTAATTCTGTTAAATTAAGTCCTTCTATTTCTTACTGCTAATATAGTTTTCACAGAAAAAGAAATATGAGTACTTTTGCACTTCAATATTCAAAAACTATTCCAAAGTATGCAGATACCTTCAAAATATGAAGCTAGTCAGGTAGAGAGTAAGTGGTACGATTACTGGATGAAACACAATTATTTTCATTCAGAGCCCGATGAAAGAGAACCTTACACTATTGTGATTCCCCCACCAAACGTTACGGGTGTGTTACATATGGGGCACATGTTAAATAACACCATTCAGGATGTATTGATTCGTCGTGCGCGTTTACAGGGTAAAAATGCATGTTGGGTGCCTGGTACGGATCATGCTTCAATTGCTACCGAAGCTAAAGTTGTGGCAAAGTTGAAGGAACAAGGTATTGATAAAAACGATTTATCTCGCGATGAATTTTTAAAGCATGCCTGGGATTGGACTCATGAATACGGAGGTGTAATCTTAGAACAACTTAAAAAGTTAGGCTGTTCTTGCGATTGGGACAGAACTAAATTTACGATGGATGATGATATGTCTGAAGCCGTAATTAAGGTGTTTGTCGACTTATTCAACAAAGGTTATATCTACCGCGGTTACCGTATGGTAAACTGGGATCCGGAAGCAAAAACTACCCTATCTGATGAAGAGGTAATTTACGAAGAAAAGCAAGGGAACCTTTACTATTTAAATTATAAAATTGAAGGTAGCGACGATGTGTTAACCATTGCAACCACGCGTCCTGAAACTATTTTTGGAGATACCGCTATCTGTATTAACCCGACCGATGAGCGTTTTACACATTTAAAAGGTAAAAAGGCGATTGTGCCTATTTGTGGTCGTGTGATTCCGATTATTGAGGATGAGTATGTTGATGTTGAATTTGGTACAGGATGCTTAAAAGTAACACCGGCTCACGATGAAAATGATAAGGTTTTAGGTGATAAGCACAGTTTAGAAGTAGTTGATATCTTCAATGATGATGCGACGCTTAACAGCTATGGATTGCATTATGAAGGTCAAGACCGTTTTGTGGTACGTAAAGCAATTACTAAAGAATTAGAGGAAATAGGAGCTTTGGTGAAAACTGAAGTGCACGTAAATAAAGTAGGAACCTCAGAGCGTACAAAGGCCGTTATCGAACCACGCTTAAGCGATCAGTGGTTTTTGAAAATGGAAGAATTGGTAAAACCAGCTATTGAAGCGGTTTTAGGCGAAGATAACGATATTCAATTATTCCCTAAGAAATTCGAGAACACCTATCGCCACTGGATGGAGAACATCCGCGATTGGAATATTTCGCGTCAGTTATTGTGGGGGCAACAAATTCCTGCGTACTATTACGGCGATGGTAAAGAGGATTTTGTAGTGTCTGAAACGGCTGAAGAGGCTTTAACTTTAGCTCAGGAAAAAACAGGAAATACAAATTTAAAAGCTGAAGATTTACGTCAGGAAACAGATGCTTTAGATACATGGTTCTCATCTTGGTTGTGGCCAATGAGCGTATTCGACGGTATTCGCCATCCTGAAAATGACGATATTAAATACTACTATCCAACTAATGATTTGGTGACAGGACCAGATATTTTATTCTTCTGGGTGGCCAGAATGATTGTTGCCGGGTACGAGTATAAAGGCGAAAAACCATTCAATAATGTATACCTAACGGGGCTTGTACGTGATAAACAACGTCGTAAAATGAGTAAGTCCTTAGGGAATTCGCCAGACGCTTTAAAGCTGATTGAAGAATATAGTGCTGATGGAGTTCGTGTAGGATTACTGTTAAGTAGTGCTGCCGGTAACGATTTATTGTTTGATGAGGCCTTATGTCAGCAAGGAAAAGGTTTTGGAAACAAAATCTGGAATGCCTACCGATTGATTGATGGTTGGGAAATAGATGAAACCATTCCGCAGCCAGAATCTAGTAAAATAGCTCTAGACTGGTATGCGTCTAAATTCCAAAAAGCATTAGTTGAAATCGAAGATCATTTTAGTAAATACCGTTTAAGCGATGCTTTAATGGCGATTTACAAATTAATTATGGATGATTTCTCTGGATGGTTATTAGAAATCGTAAAACCAGCGTACCAAAAACCGGTAGATGTCGCAACGTATAAGGCATTAATCGCTGCGTTTGAAGATAACTTGAAAATTTTGCATCCGTTTATGCCATTCTTAACAGAAGATATCTGGCATTACATTGCAGAACGTACCCCTGAGGAAGCCTTAATTGTAGCAAAATGGCCAGAGGCGAAACCAATAAACGACACGTTAATTTCTGAGTTCGATTTTGCTTCAGAAGTGGTTTCAGGAATTAGAAATATTAGAAAGGAAAAGAACATAGCCTTTAAAGATGCCATTGGTTTCTCCGTAATTAACAATGGGAATACAAGTACAACCTTCGATGCGATCATTCAAAAGTTAGGAAACTTGGAAGCGATTGAATATGTGACTGAAGCCGTTGAGGGTGCTTTAACATTCCGTGTAAAATCGAATGAATATTTTGTGCCAATGGCCGGAAGTATCGATGTAGAAGCAGAGATTAAAAAATTAACGGAAGAGTTAAACTACACGGAAGGCTTCTTAAAATCGGTTCAGAAAAAACTATCTAACGAGCGTTTCGTAAGTAATGCCCCGGAACAGGTAGTCGCTTCAGAAAAGAAAAAAGAAGCAGATGCTTTAGCCAAAATAGAAACGTTAAAAGCGAGTTTAGCAAGTTTAAGCTAAAAACTTAAAAAAATAGAAATATTAAAAGGCACATTTTTAAATGTGCCTTTTTTAGTTTAAAACCTTATCCGAAAACTTACATTAGGGGTGATACCTAAAGAGTGATTTTCAATTTTATTTACGGTATTACTGTCATCTAAGGTGTAGTAGCTATTTATGATGTTAGTTTGGTTTAAAAGATTCCAGATAGAGGCGCCAACTGTAGCTTTTGTAGCATTTGAAATATTGAACGCATAGGTTGCTGAGCAATCGGTTCGCAAATAATCTTTTAGGTTTGAACTGTTCGGAGTAGCATATGTAATCACATCGTCATCCGCACTGTGGTTTGCATCTGGTAATGTGGTTGGCTTCCCGGAATGCCAGTTAACACCTAAGGCAAATTTAAAATTACGATTAGTATAGGTGCTGGCAAACGAAACAGCATGTCGAATATCGGTATTGTTTGGGAATGATTGTCCATCATTTAAACTATCGAAAGTATAGTCGTTGGTGCTGTAAGAATAGGAAATCCATGAACTTACCGTGTTTCCAAACTGTTTGTTAATTAACACATCTAATCCTCTAATATTGTAACTTCCAATCGCATGTACAAACTGATACTGGTTTTGAAAACCCTGGCTTCTTGTGGTGATACCATCTACGTTTTTTAAGTAGGTTTCCAAACTAATTAATAAGTGGTTTTTATTGTAATGTATTCCGGTAGACACTTGTTTGCTTTTTAAGATAGGAACTGGGAAAATAGTCTGGTTGTCTATCGTTGTTACTTCCGTGTAATTATTAGCTAAAACCCATCGGCGTTTTTCAATGCCTAAAAAGTCGTTTTGTAAATCGATAATTTGGGATGTGGTTTGACTTTTTAATTCACCTAGGATTTCCAGTCTGAAATTATTTAGAAAACGCTGACTAAAACTTAATCTGGGTTCCATTAGTATTTTGTCGAATTTCGGGAAATAATTCAATCGGCCACCTAAGTGAAGTTTTGTTTGTGCGTTGTTGGATAGGTATTGGGTTTCAGCATAAGCTGCATGGCTACGAATCACTTCTTTAACATAACTTCTAAAATACGGGTTGTTAACATCCTCTAAGTTGCTAATGCCAACCTCGGTAAATTGGTAGCCGCCGTTTATTTTAAACTGGTAATTGGGGCTGTAATTAATATCTAGTTTAGCTGAACCATCATAAACTTCGTTTTCCTGAATGAGGCGTTGGTTGTTAATAATGTCGAAATTAGTCGCGTCTAAATCGTAGTTGGAAACATATATTTGTGAGGTGGTTGATAAGGTCTTGTTCCAATCTCGGGTATACGTAATACTCGTGGCTAAATTTTCTTGTCTTAAACTGCTGTTTAAGGCTTCATCTCTATTGTTGTTTGTCGATTGTTCGTCGTAATTTAAAAAGTTATTTACATTCAAAAAATGAAATCGGATTTTGTCCTTTTCGGTGATGTCGTAAAGAAATTTTAAAGCGACATCGTAGAAATAGAACTTTTCATTTTGCGAAATGGAATTAGAGGAGGAAGTGTTTGTTAAATCGGAATCCTGAAAAATACGTTTAAAGTACTGGTCGTAGGTTGGTGTGGTTATCAAATCTGTAATTGAACGTCTGCTCGATATTTGTAACTCGGTTTTTTTTGAAAGGGGTATTTTGGCAAAACCGTCGGCATTAATCAGGTTGAAACCAAGTCCTGCTTTAAATTCATTGTCGATATTGTCGTGTAATTTCATATCGATAACACTTGAAATACCATCGCCGTACTTGGCACTGCTGCCGTTTTTGTAAACGTTTATTTTTTTGGTCGTGTATGGATTGAACGCCGATATTAACCCGAAAAAATGCCCCGATTGATACATCTTAATGCCATCCCAAAGAAATAGGTTTTGGTCGTGTGTACCGCCTCGAATATTTATGTTTGATACGGTTTCATCGGTGCTTAAAATTCCTGGAAGTGCCTGAATGGTTTGTAACACATCGGGTTCAATTAAACCTGGTAAAATACCAAAGGCTTCCGTGTTTATGGTAATGGCTCCGTCGTTTAATTTTTCAATACCATTGGTAAGGTATTTTGAAACAATGATTTCGTCGAGTCGTTGTGTTTTAAATGACGATTGGTTTGATACTATGCGTTCTTTTACGGCAATAAACCGATTATCTAAAACCTCAAATTCTAATTGAGTTTGAGTGTTTAAAAGATTTAAAGCGTCTTGAAGCGTTAGGTTGGTATCTGGTAATACCGCAGTTTTATCTTTAATTGCTGCATCTGCATATGAAAAACTAACATTGTAACGGTCTTCAAGTTTTTTTAAAATTGAAAAAAGGGATTCCTTTTCTTGATGGGTTTGTCCGTTTACAGGTAAAAACATCAAAAAACATAAGCCGTAAATAATAGAAAAAATAAGCTTTCTATTCACCTTTTAATGTTATCGTGTCGTTTGTTTTACTATAGTTAATATGTAACGGTACGGTGATAGATTTTAGTGCAACGTCTAAATTGGTATGGGTGAAACTACCTGTAAACAGTTGGTTTTCATCTATGTTAACTAAGTTAATGGTAACACCGTATTGTCTCTCGAATTCAGTAATTACTTGTTTGTAAGGTAAACTTTTAAAGGTACTTTCATCATTTAACCACGAAGGTTCTAGATTTTTTTCTTTTTCATTAGCAATAAATTTCCCATCTAGAATTAAAAACCTGTCTCCAGGTTTTAATTTAGTTTCTTGTGAATTATAGGTCACTCCAACTAAACCTTCGTAGCAAATAACTTCAAAAAACTGTTCACGTTGTTTAACGTTAAACTGTGTACCATATACGGTAACAATACCTGTTTTGGTTTTCACATGAAATGAAGATCCTTTGGCAACTTTAAAGAAAGCTTCACCTGAAAGGTTGACTTCACGTTCTTTTTTCCAATCACTTTTATTAAAAACCAAAGTCGATTTAGCATTTAAATTTACTGTAGACTGGTCTGGTAGTTCTATATATGTTTTTTCGGAAATATCTGTGGTGTAGGTGGTGTCTAAAGTTGTATAGTAATACAGACTAAAGCAAATGGCAAGAACAGCGGCAATTCGTACCATATGTTTTGTCCAGGATCCTGTCTCCTTTTTCGAACTGTTAATAGTATTTAAAACCTGATCTAAGGCTTCAGCAGTATCATATTCTTCAGATTTAAACGTCTGCAAAGCCTGATTCAGCTGAATTAAATCGTTGTAATCTTCAAGCTTTTTAAAAGCCTCAAGTTCCTGATCCTTCAGCTCGTTATTTAACCATTTCGATATTAGTTGTTCTCTTTCCATAAGTCCTTATACGTCTATATAACAGTTAACTATTATTTTTTCCTACCCTAAAAATTAAATTTTAAGATTACAGTTCTTTAATGTCTTTTCTCAATTTCTCTAAAGCGCCATAAATACGTTTTTCTACGGCTTTAGTCGAAATATCTAAAAGCTCGGCAATTTCCTTAAAACGTTTGCCTTCAACTCTATTCATCAAAAAAGCTTCTCGTTGCGCATCGGTTAAATTGGCCAGGGCGAGTTGAATTTTTTTATGGTATTCATTCTCCTGCATTAAGAATTCAGGAGTTTCGTTGGTATAACTTTTAGGTTTTGTCGCCTGATATTTTAAAATAACCTTTTGGTGGGCTGCTTCGTTAAGCATTAAATTGTTAGCGGTGGTAAAAACAAAACTTTTAGCTTTATCAGGTGTTACTTTGGCGCAATTTTCCCAAAGTTTAACAAAGGCTTCCTGAACTTTATCTTTAGGGTGTAATTGCTCCCCGAATTTATAATATAAAAAGTTGTGCAAATCTTTAGCGTACTTATTAAAAATTGAAGAAAACATATGTTCTTCGCAAACATGGTCCTGTATAGATTTTGGCATATTCCGTTTAAGTTGGATTAACTAAAATAAAAAAAAAAGAATGTATAGGGTAGGAATTTTTAAAGTTAACTTGTTCTATTATCAAAAGTTATGAATAACCAAAATCACATATCATGAAAGCTAAACTAAAATTATTTTTACTACTGCCTTTTTTTGCCATTGCCCTAATGACGTCTTGCCAGGATGAAGTTGTCGATATTTCAACTGCCGAAGAATCTGAAACCATTACAGCAAATTCAGAACTTGCGGTTTTAATAGAAGCAACTTCAGCTAAAGACGGTTCTATGGATAATATTATTGATAGAGCAAGCTGTTTAACCGTGGAATTACCTATAACAGTGTCTGTTCACGGATTAGAAATAACTATAGATTCTACCGAAGATTATAAAATTATTGTCGCTTTATTTAAAGAGTTTGATTACGAATACAGTGATTTGGAAATTATGTTTCCAATAACAGTAACATCTTCCGATTTTACTGAAATTGTAATTGAATCGAAAGCAGAATTAATAGAATTGGCTCAGGAATGCCGTGGCGATAACGAGGAAGATGACGATATTGAATGTATCGATTTTCAGTATCCTATTTCATTTTCGGTTTACGATACTCAATTTCAAGTTATTGATAATGTTGTCATTGAAGGCGATCGCGCATTGTACAAGTTTATGCATACAGTGAAAGAGGGCGGTGTAATTGCTAGTTTAAATTTTCCTGTGACTATGATTTTATATGATGGGTCGACCGTTGAGGTTAATAATAACCTGGCATTACGAAATGTGATGAGAGAAGCAAAAAATGCTTGTGATGAAGATGATGATAACGATTATGGAGATCATGATTTTACGAAAGAACGCTTAGATAATTTATTACAGACTTGTCCATGGGTAGTTCATGAGTTTGAAAGAAATGAAGATGATTTGCGCGAGAAATACCAGGAGTATGCCATCGTATTTAAAGCTGAAAATGTGGTGCAGGTGCGCACCAGAGGTGGAGATACCTTAACAGGAACCTGGTCTACCCGAGTAACCGATAATGGAGCTTTAATAAAATTAGAGTTCGATACCTTGGTCGATTTTAGCTTAGAATGGTTTGTTTACGATTTAGAATATGGAAGAATTAAATTATATCAGGCAGGAGGTAACCGTGTGATTTTAAAGAAAAACTGTGATATTGTTTTTGATTATACCAAAGAACGTATTGAGAATTATTTGAAAGAGTGTTTTTGGCGTATTGAACGTTTATATGCTGAAGGTGTTGATAATGAAAAAGAATATATAGGCACGCCTTTAAAATTCTATGCTGAAAATGTGGTGAAACTTCGCATAAATGGTGAGCTTGTTGAAGGCACCTATCAAGTGACTGAAGTTGATGCAGGTTTTATGTTGCAAATAGCTTTTGAAGGTCGTCCGAATTTAAATCTGGAATGGTTAATTACATTCTTGGAGCCCGGATTAATTAAATTGGAGAATGCTAATAATAAAATGGTCTTGAAAAGACACTGTCCGGAGCTTGACGACGATGTAAAATATATAGATGCTCTGTTAATTATTGGAGATTGGGAAGTGGCCAAGTATCAGGAAGGCGAGGTTGATAAAACCTCTGATTATGGTGATTACACGATCAATTTTATGGTTACAGGACGAGTAAAAGCAACAGACCTCGAAGCTAACGTTATCAACGGGTCTTGGTTAGCTTACCGAAACGATGCTTTGTTTATGGGAATGCGTTTTGAAGAAACAGCTCCGTTTGCGGTATTAAATCATCGTTGGAGAATTAAAGAGGTATCAACCACACGAATAGAATTAAAAGACTTTAGTGCCTCAGGAGCAGTAGAACGCATTTTAGTATTGGAAAAGAAGAATTAAATTAACTCTGCTACCGGTTGAAAGCTTATCTTTTTTGTTCAAATTAGTAGGTTAATTATTTAAGGAAGCTTTCACCAGAAAGGGCTATCAAAGTAGTGATTTTGATAGTCCTTTTTTTTGTGCCATATTTTATATTAGTATACTTCTATAATACACAGCAAATCACTAAATTTGCACTTCTTAAAATTTCAATAACAATTATGTTTAATAATTTAAGCGATAAATTAGATAAAGCCTTACACGTTCTTAAAGGACACGGAAGTATTACAGAAGTCAATGTAGCAGAAACCCTGAAGGAAGTAAGACGTGCTTTATTAGATGCCGATGTTAACTTTAAAATAGCAAAGCAATTTACCAATACCGTTAAGGAAAAAGCGCTTGGGCAAGATGTATTAACCACATTACAGCCAGGACAATTAATGGTTAAAATCGTTAAAGACGAGTTGACCCAATTAATGGGAGGTGATGCTGAAGGCATTAACCTGTCGGGTACACCAAGTGTTATTTTAATGTCGGGTTTACAAGGTTCTGGTAAAACAACCTTTTCTGGTAAGCTTGCTAATTACCTTAAAAATAAAAAAACAAAGAAACCTTTATTAGTGGCTTGTGACGTGTATCGTCCAGCGGCAATCGATCAGTTACATGTGGTTGGTGAGCAGATTGGTGTAGAGGTTTTTAGCGATAAGGGAAATCAAGATCCTGTAGCTATTGCTCAGGCAGGTATTGCACATGCAAAAGCTAACGGACATAATGTAGTAATTATAGATACTGCGGGTCGTTTAGCTGTTGATGAAGCGATGATGACCGAGATTTCTAACATTCACGCTGCCATTAAACCACAAGAAACGTTGTTTGTTGTAGATTCTATGACAGGTCAAGATGCTGTAAATACAGCAAAAGCTTTCAACGATGTGTTGAATTTTGACGGGGTTATCCTTACTAAATTAGACGGTGATACGCGTGGTGGTGCGGCTATTTCAATTAAATCGGTAGTTAATAAGCCAATTAAGTTTATTGGTACTGGTGAGAAAATGGAAGCGATCGATGTGTTCTATCCGTCACGTATGGCAGACCGTATCCTTGGTATGGGAGATGTGGTGTCGTTAGTAGAGCGTGCGCAAGAGCAGTTTGATGAAGAAGAAGCACGTAAGCTTCAAAAGAAAATTGCAAAGAATCAGTTTGGTTTCGACGATTTCTTAAATCAGATTCAGCAAATCAAGAAAATGGGTAACATGAAAGACCTTATGGGTATGATACCTGGTGCTGGAAAAATGTTAAAGGATGTCGATATCGATGATGATGCATTTAAAGGTATTGAAGCCATTATCTATTCGATGACACCTGAAGAAAGAACCAACCCTTCAATCATTAATGCGAGTAGAAAGAAACGTATAGGTAAAGGATCCGGAACTTCGGTACAGCAAGTTAATCAGCTTTTAAAGCAATTCAACCAAATGAGCAAAATGATGAAGATGATGCAGGGTGGTGGTGCTAAAAAGATGATGGGTATGATGCGAGGCATGCGTTAATTTTTTAAGTTAAGAAGTTATTTCAATTATCAACAATATCTAGACAATGACCATTTTAGACGGAAAAAAAGTAAGTAACGATATTAAAGAGGAAATCGCTGTTGAGGTAAGCAATATGGTTGCTAATGGTGAAAAAGTACCTCATTTAGCGGCAATTTTAGTAGGAACAGACGGAGCAAGTATGACTTACGTGAACGCTAAAGTTAAAGCTTGTGAAAAAATTGGGTTTCATTCAACTTTAATAGACTTACCTGAGGAAACTACCGAAGATGTTCTATTACAGAAAATCCACGAATTAAATACCAATGATGATATCGATGGATTTATCGTGCAGTTGCCATTACCTAAGCACATCGATGAGCAAAAGGTATTAATGGCTATCGACCCAGATAAAGATGTTGATGGTTTCCACCCAACAAATGTGGGGAGAATGGCTTTAGATTTACCAACGTTCCTTCCGGCAACACCATTCGGAATTATGGAATTATTAGAGCGTTACAACGTAGAAACCTCTGGTAAAAATGTGGTTGTTATGGGACGTAGTCATATTGTTGGTCGCCCAATGAGTATTTTAATGAGCCAGAAGCGTAAGGCTGGTGATGCAACGGTTACAGTTGTACACAGTCGTACAAAGAATTTAGCTGAAATCACTCGTGGTGCTGATATTATTGTGGCTGCGATTGGTATTTCTGAGTACTTGACCGGCGATATGGTTAAAGATGGTGTTGTGGTTATCGACGTAGGTATTACACGCGTACCAGACGACACTAAAAAAGCGGGTTACCGTTTAGCTGGTGATGTCGATTTTGCAAGTGTAAGCCCTAAAGCTAGCTATATTACTCCGGTACCTGGAGGTGTAGGCCCAATGACGATTGCTATGCTTCTTAAGAATACCTTGTTAGCAAGAGAAAGACACGGATAGAAATATAGAAACTCTATAAAATTTAAAAGCAGCATTTTATTAAATGCTGCTTTTTTATTGTAATTAAGGCTTAATTTAAATAATGTTTTATTCACAATAGCTATAATTCTTAAGAATTAATTCCTCACTAAACAGTGCTCCTGATGGAAGGTAACCTTCCAAATATTGTTCAATTCGAATGATATTTCTTTCTTCAGGATACATGGGTACTCCATTAATACGATAAAACCAATCATAGAGATAAAATAAGGTTTTACCATTTTTATTTTTTCTGTAAGATTGATGAATTTCTATAGGGAGGCTGGTTTTAACTTTGTCAGAGACTTCATAATAAAATTGATTCACATCATAAGTATACATTTTAAAAGCTAGGAATTCATCCCATAAATTAGCTTTATTACATAATGGACCTGCAAAAATGGTAATAGCCAAAATTAGACTAGGCATTCCTATTTTTGAGTTTTCTATAGTAAAATGAACTTTTGAGTTTTTCCAGAAAAGGTGAAACAGAATTAAGCAGTTGATAATATTCCAAGGAATTATATTATAACTTTTAAAGAATAAAAAGACTGAAATTAAAATAAGTAAATGCATAGATACAAGACCTAAAAAAGCATATTTTTTGGTCAACCTAAAAATTAGACCTAAAGCCAAGAGTGTTTCTATAGTAGGTATGCTAATAGCCAAAACAAACTTCAAAAAATCAGGCAGTCCAAATAGATGTTGGTTGGAAAAATAATTAAAAAAACAAGGATTAAATTTATGAATGCCACCCCAAAAATAAATGCCAATAAAAAGTCCTTTGTAGAAATAAATAGGAGAGTTGAATAAGAATAAAAGCAAAACTATAATTACCTGGTAATGGTAGGTAATAATTCTGTTTTGATCATTGAGAATTAGTGCTATGTAAATTAGGATAATAAGCCATATAAATATCTTTTTAGGCTTAAACAAGGCAAGAAAATGGAGTATGCCATAGATAATTAGAATGGGGGCTTCTAAAAAATCGGGGGTAAGCCATTTATCATCAATTAAAGGGAAAATGGGTAAAGATTTATTATTTATCCAAAGTTTATTACATGCAATCAACATAATGAAGTTTAATAACAAATTAAGTCTCACTATTGTATAATGTAATTGATGAGTGTTATACATATTTAAATATAAATTAATTCCTCAATAAGATTATCACAGTGAAAATATATTATAAAAATTAATAAGCCTAATCGCTTAATTTAATTTAGGGTTTTCCAAATTATAATTTCAGTTTATACTTACTGGGTATACTTTAGTTGTATGAAAAAGCGTATAATATAGAATAGTCAAATATCTTGTCAACCTGAATTTACCTGTGCTGAATTTATTTCAGTATTTCAAGTTCTAAAATAGGTGCTGATGCCAGATTCTGAAATAAATTCAGAATGATAGCGATAAAAATAAGTAGGGTTTTTAACGCTTTCTGCGTTTCGGTTGCCTTTTGTCGTTTTGCTGCGGTCTTTCAGAAGTAGCACCAGAGCGTCGGTCTGTTTTAGGTTTGAAGACTTTGGTTGAGGTACTAATTAAGTTGTTTAGTTCTTTAAACTCTTCTTTGGTTAGCTCACGGTATTCTCCGACGGGAGTATCTAGTTTAATGTTCATAATGCGAACACGTTTCAGGGTTTGCACTTCGTAATTTAAATACGCACACATACGACGGATTTGTCGGTTTAGCCCTTGAGTCAATATAATTTTAAATTCGTAGGTGCTTAGTTTTTCAACCTTACATTTGTTGGTGGTTTTCTTTAAATCTTCTAAATAAATACCACCAGCCATACGCTCAATAAAGGTTTGAGAAATAGGCTTGTCTACCGTTACAATATATTCTTTTTCGTGGTTGTTACTCGCACGAAGAATTTTGTTTACAATATCGCCATCGTCGGTTAAAAGAATCAAACCTTCACTTGGTTTATCTAATCGGCCAATAGGGAAGATGCGTTTCGGGTAGTTAATGTAATCTATAATATTATCTTTCTCTACACTGGTGTCAGTCGTACAAACAATACCCACCGGCTTGTTGAATGCCAGATAAACGAAACTCTCCTTAGTGTCTTTTATTTCTTTACCATCAACGCAAACCACATCACCAGTTGCAATTTTAGTACCCATTTCAGGAACGTTACCGTTTATGGTTACACGACCGGCGTCAATAAGTTTGTCGGCTTCTCGGCGTGAGCAGTATCCAACTTCACTTAAATATTTGTTTATACGTTTTAATTCTTCCGACATGTAGAGGTGATTATTATTTTGGGCAAAAATACAACAATTCTAAGCGTTTAAAAACTCTAAAATATGATTGTAAACAATTTCATTTTTTAAACCGTGGCCAAAGCCTTTGGTTTTTACGAGTTTTGAATTTTTATAATATTTAGAGATATGTAATGCATCGCGATACGAAATAATGCGGTCTTTTTTATCGTGAATAATTAAGCCGTCGGCTTCCAGATCTTCTGAAAAGTTTTTGATGCTGTAAAAACTCGGTAATTTTCCAAAGTGTTTTAAATAATACGCATCCATGGCTTTTGTAACCCTTTTGTTGTAGCCCATAATCTTTACGTAGTTGTCTATAACCTCGTCAAAGTTTGAAGGCGCTCCTAATAAAATTAGTTTTTCAACAGGAAGTTTATGATTGTTGGTTGCTAATGCTGATGCTGTGCCGCCAATACTATGCCCAATAATAATATCTGGCTTAAATTCCTGTGCCACCATGTTAATACATTCAGAATACAACACGGCATTAAATGTTTTGTGTCCCGAATTTCCATGACCAGGCGCATCTAAAGCCACAATGTTGTAATCTTCTGCTTTAAAAATATCGATTAAATCTTTCCAGCGATAGGTGTTACTTTCCCAACCATGAACTAGTAAAATGGTTTTTCTTGTTCCTTGCCAGAAATAGGTTTTAATATCGATATCATCGTATTGAAAAGTCTTTTGAGTTGCAGGCTTAAGGTACTCTAATTCTTCGGTGTGTAATTTTCCTTTTCTTGGTGTTGAAAATATATCTACAGCTTTTTTAGCTGCATAGCTTGGTGATAGGTAACTTACTGTATTTATAAGTTTGCCTATGGTTTTAACAAGGGTATTATTCATTTAATTGTCTTCTCTGTGTACTAAATCCATTGAAAATGCTGGTGTGCAAATGGCAATGTATTCGCAGACTTCAGTAAAAGGATTGGAGTATTGTACTCGGGTGTTGCGTTCTATCTTTATGGATTGTCCGGCCTCTAAAACAACGGTTTCGTCTTCTATAATAAATTGCTTTCTGCCAGAAATAATAAAGGTGTATTCGTCGAATTCTGGTGTTTGAAAGGGTTCACTCCATCCCTCAGGTGCTTTCATATGGGCGATGCTAATGTTTTTATTACCATCGGTTGCAACACCAAAGTGCTCTTTTATAACTTTGCCATCGGTTGTGGGTACAACAAACGGACTACTTTGTATGGTGTATTTTTTATTGGCCAAAATATTTTGGTTTTCGATTTAATGTCCCTGTAAGGGTTTCTTCTTAATCATACCGCCTTTTAGGTCTTTTACAATTCCCATAATAATAAAGGCGTTTCGGTCTATTTTGTCGATTTCAGTTTGAAGTTTGGCGAGTTCTAAACGTGTAACTACTGTATAAATAATGTCTTTATCATAGCTTTTTCCTGAAGAGCCAAATCCTCCTTTACCAGCATAAATGGTGCAGGCGCGCTGTAGCTTTTCGGTAAGCATAAGGCGTATCTCCTCGTGGTGTGTTGATATGATGGTAACACCAACATATTCTTCAACGCCATCAACAACAAAATCGACAGTTTTTGCGGCCGCAAGATACGTTAAAATTGCGTAAAGTGCCGTTTCTATAGAAAGGATATAGGCGCCAACCGAAAAAATTATAATGTTAATAAGAAGTAAAACGTCTCCAATAGTTAGTGACAACTTGCGGCTTAAGTAGATAGCCAGAACCTCAGTGCCGTCTATAACACTACCACCTCTCACCGATAATCCAATACCTAAACCAAGAAAAAAACCGCCAAAAACGGAAATTAAAAGTTTGTCTTCAGTAATTATGGGATAATCCACAAAGTGAACCACAAAGGCTAAGAACGCAATAGCAGCAATACTCTTAATCGCAAATTTAATGCTTATGGTTCTTGAAGCTAAAATTAAAAACGGAAGGTTAACAAGTATAAGGAAGATACTTAAATCGAGAGACGTCACATGGTTTAGTAATAACGAAATACCAGTGGCGCCTCCGTCAATAAAATGATTAGGTAATAAAAACCCTTTTAATCCGAATCCGGCAGAAAACACACCAATAATAATGAAAATATATTCTTTAATGGCATGAGCCAGTTCTACCTGAAATATTCTAACCAATGGTACAATTTGCCGTTTACTCACAGGAGCAACGCTTTTGCTTTTTAGCTTTTTGCGAGCAACATCGACTAGTAATTTAGATAGAAACGGATTCATAGGATTTACCAGTTTATAAAGAAGTATTTTATTTTAGCATTATCAGGAATGTGCATCGCTTCAATATCCAGATTCATGTCAAACCTAATGTTGGCAGGCAATTCTTTTTTGTCAATTGTAAAACTGGCATTGATTTCGTTTACCGAAACCACAACCGAATTAATTAAGTTATCGATTCTCGATATTTTATAGCTACCGTTAATATCTTTAAACGTACTTTTAGTAGTAATATTTTTATCGGTTTTATAACGCGGATCGATAATTTGAACACTCTTTACAACAGCCGTCGTATCCGATTTGTATTCCGGATTTAAGATTAATAATTTTTTGCCTGCTTTATCGAAAACCTCAATGCTTTTGCCAACGCCCATAAAGCCATTGTCATTAAATATTTCGGTTATAGAATCATTAATAAAAACGGTTTTTAAGTTCTTAACAAGGGTAGAATCTGTTAATAAGCCTACATGTTGTTTAGATACTTCGAAAGGGTCTTGCGTTTTGCCACAACTTGCAAATAATAAAGATAAAGCGGTGATGCTTAATATTAGTTTTTTCATGTAATGATAGATAGGTTGTTTTTTATGTTTTAAGCGACAAATGTCGTATTATTTTTTCATCATTTTAGTTAAAATACCAAAAACACTTCTAATAAACGTGGCACTGGTTAATACTTTTACCACGGGATTCATAGCTGTACTTCTGCGTCTTGTTGATGATGAGTTTTTAGTCTTTTTTAATGCTTCCTGTTCTTTTTTAGCTTGTTCCTTGGCTTCATCAGCTTCGGCCTGCGCAATTTTTTCATTCAATAATTCGTAGGCACTCTCACGGTCTACGGTTTCGTTGTACTTTTTGACCAGTTTAGAAGTTGAAAGAAGTTCTTTTAATTCGTCGTCTGTTAAAATATCCATCCGACTCATGGGGGCACGCATCATCGTTGCTGCAAGAGGCGTAGGGCGCCCTTTTTCATCTAAAGCTGAAACTAAAGCTTCTCCGGTACCAAGAGAAGTTAATACTTTTGCAGTATCGTAATATTCAGAATCTGGATAATTTTGAGCTGTTAGCTTAATGGCTTTTCTGTCTTTTGCGGTGAACGCACGTAAGGCATGCTGAATTTTTAAACCTAACTGACTTAAAACTTCTTCGGGAACATCGGTTGGGTTTTGGGTAACGAAATATAGTCCTACGCCTTTACTGCGAATCAGTTTGACAATGCTTTCAATTTGATTAAGGAGGGCTTTTGAAGCTTCATCAAATATTAAATGTGCTTCGTCAATAAAAATCACCAGTTCTGGTCTTCCGGAATCACCTTGCTCAGGGAAGGTTGAATAGATTTCGGCTAATAAACTCAACATAAAGGTTGAAAATAGTTTTGGTCTGTCTTGAATATCAGTCAAACGAATAATATTGATATAGCCTTTTCCTTTGTCATCAATGCGTAATAAATCCTGAACGTCGAATGAGGTTTCTCCGAAGAACAAATCGGCACCCTGTTGTTCCAATTCTACTATTTTACGTAAGATAGCTCCAGTAGACGCAGTTGAAATTCGGCCATAAGCTTCGCTAAACTCTTCTTTGCCTTCATCGGTCGCATATTGTAATATTTTTTTGAAATCTTTTAAGTCTAATAAAGGCAGTTTATTGTTGTCGCAATACTGAAAAATCACTGCTACAATGCCAGATTGCGTGTCATTAAGATCTAAAATTCGAGATAATAATACCGGGCCAAATTCGCTAACGGTAGCACGAAGCCTAACCCCATTTTGTTCCGATAAGGTTAATAGTTCAACAGGAAATGCTTTGGCTTCAAAAGGTAAACCAATTTGAGACATACGTTCATCAATCTTCACATGCCCAGGGCTTGGCTTGGCCAATCCGCTTAAGTCTCCTTTAATATCCATAAGCAAAACCGGTACACCGCGTTCACTTAAATTTTCGGCTAAAACCTGTAGCGATTTAGTTTTTCCAGTTCCTGTAGCACCAGCAATTAATCCATGACGATTTAAGGTTTTTAAAGGTATTTTTATATGAGCACCTGTTATGGTTTCACCGTCGAGCATCGCGGCGCCAACAGGGATAAAATCGCCTTTAGTTATGTTCCCTTCTGTTATGTGTTTTAAAAAATCGTCTGTTTTGCTCATACCTTTTGTTTTGGTTAAAAATACATGAAAATTGAAGAAGAAAAAAATAGCTGTTTTTTACGAATCGCCATTAGTTTTAATCTGCTTTTTGCATGTTGTTGAATGTCTTTATTTTGATAAATATTTAAAGACGTTAAATGAACTCTAAAAAAACTAAATAAAGTAAATGAATACGTATCTTTGCACCCATGAAAAGCGAATTACAAACATTAGTAGATAAAGGCGAAATGTTGCCTTTAATGGAGGAGTTTTACACCATACAAGGTGAAGGATACCACAAAGGTACTGCCGCGTATTTTATACGCGTTGGGGGGTGCGATGTGGGGTGCCACTGGTGTGATGTAAAAGAAAGCTGGAATGCCGATTTACATCCGCCAACCGAGACGACTAAAATTGTAGAGAACGCTAAAAAATATAGTGATACCATTGTAATTACCGGTGGAGAGCCTTTAACCTGGGATATGACCGCTTTGACCACCCAGTTAAAAGCTGAAGGGATGCAGGTGCATATTGAAACCTCAGGCGCTTATAAATTAACAGGTATTTGGGACTGGATTTGCTTGTCGCCAAAAAAAATGAAGTTGCCTACCGAAGAAGTTTACGCTAAAGCAAATGAGCTAAAGGTTATCATTTATAACAAGGATGATTTTCGTTTTGCAGAAGAGCAAGCAGCTAAAGTGAATGATGATTGTATTTTGTATATGCAGCCAGAATGGAGTAAACGAGATAAGGTGATTCCTGAAATTGTAGATTATGTGATGAAGCACCCGAAATGGAAAGTGTCCTTACAAACCCATAAGTATTTAAATATTCCTTAAATAAAAATACTGTATTTTTAAGGTGAACATTTAAAATGAAAGCCTTGATGAAAAGGAAGAAATTAATTCCCAGAAGTCACGAATTTAAACCCGATGAGCGTATTATTTTGCGTGATCAGTTGGCCATAGAGCGAACCCGATTAGCAAATGAGCGTACGTTGTTATCGTATATTCGGTCGTCATTGTATATGTTAATTGGGAGTTTTGCTTTATTTCAAATTAAAGATTATCCTAATTTTAAATATTTGGCTTTTGCGGCACTGGTATTTTCTGTTGTGTTTTTAATAATTGGTGTTTACCGATTTTATATTCTTAAACGGAGTTTAAAACGATTGTTTTACCTCTCTGAATATTTGGATGATAAGAGTGCATAAAAAAACGCCCTGAATTTTCAGGGCGTTTTTCTATGCAAATAAATTTAAAATTACTGACTTATAGGTACAGCGACTCTGGTAGTGCCCCAGGCTAAAAACATATTGGTATTGTCGAATGCAATTGAAAAGGCTTCAATAGATTCCCCTTGAGTTACTGGAGCTTTTACGCGTAACACATCATTGCTTTCTTTGTAATTGTAAGCACCCCAAACATCGGTGTCTGAGCTTAAAATTATAGTCCATTCTTTTTCCCCAGGAATCGTATATAATGCATAAGTTCCAGCTTTTACATCTTTCCCTCCAAACTTAGAGTCTTTATAAAATTTTATTTCAGAGGCTTCATTAGCACCGGTTCTCCATACTTTTCCGTTAGGCGCTAAAGTAGCTAAAGCTCTACCGTTAAGTTGAGGTCTGCTGTATATTACTTTTGCCATTGGAGCAGCATTTCTATTCGTTCTGAAGTAAGCGATGTCCAAAGGACTTTTGTCTAATTTTGCAAATTTTTGGGCCTGAGAGTTTACTGAAAATAACATCACAAAAGCAAAGGCAAGTGTGGTTAATAAAGTTGATTTTTTCATAAAATTGATATTAGTTGTTTTAATTGTTAATTTGATTTAAAGATAAGCTGAAATATTCTTAATGTTTTTCTAAATCTTAGGTGGGACTGTTAAAATTTGAATTTGTTTAATAATGAAGAATAAAAAAAAGCTTCAGAAACCTCTGAAGCTTTTTAAGTTATAACTGTTTAAATCATTATTATTTCATGATTTTTACATTCATTTCTTCTACTTTTTTATCTGAAAGCATGGAGGGAGCACCAAACAGTAAATCTTCGCTGGTTCCTGTTTTAGGGAAGGCCATGACTTCTCGAATAGAGTTTTTCTTTTCTAAAATCATCATTAATCGGTCTACACCCCAGGCAATACCACCGTGTGGCGGCGCTCCGTAGTGGAAGGACTTGTACATAGTGCCAACACTCTTCATCATTTCATCTTTGTTGTAGCCCATGTTTTTATAGGTAGCTTCCAGAATTTCTGGTTTGTGCGCACGCACAGAACCGCCTCCAATTTCATAACCATTCAGAATTAAATCGTATTGTTGCGCGATTATCGATCCGATTTCTTCTTCTTTGCCATTCATGTGTTTTTCAATGTCGTAAACGGCAGGCATCGAGAACGGGTTGTGGGTAAAGGTCCAGCGACCTTCGTCGGTTTTTTCAAACATTGGGAAATCAACTACCCATGCTGGTCTTAATTCCTTAGGGTTGATTAATTTCAGCATACTTCCTAATTCCTGACGAACAGCATCTAGAGCTTTGTTAGCTGTGGCATAATCGGCAGCCGAGAAGAATACAATATCGCCAACTTGAGCATTTGTGACTTCAATAATTCCTGCAGCGATATCTTCACCTAAGAACTTAATAATTGGCGATTGTAAATCGTCTTCATTCACGATGATGTAAGCTAAACCACCTAAACCGTGTTGCTGAGCAATGCCAGTTAATTTTTCAATTTGACCTTTCGATAGGCGTTTTTTACCTTGCTCCTCAGCGGTAACCTTGATACATTTTACAATTCCACCTTCTTCAATAGGTTTACTAAACACTTGGAATGTGGTGTCTTTAACAATTTCGGTAATATCTTGAAGCTTTAAGCCAAAACGTAAGTCAGGTCGGTCGCAACCGTAGTTGTCCATCGCTTCTTTGTATGTCAACACTTCAAACGGGTAAAGTTTCCATTTGTTACCATAGATTTTAGTCACCACCTCGTTAAACATTTTGGTGTTTAAATCGATGATTTGTTGCATGCTGGCATACGCCACCTCAATGTCTAGCTGCGTAAACTCTGGTTGTCTGTCGCCACGCGAGTCTTCATCTCTAAAACAACGTGCTATTTGGAAATATTTTTCATAACCACTCACCATTAACATTTGTTTAAACTGCTGTGGCGCTTGTGGTAGCGTATAAAATGAGCCAGCTTGTTTTCTGGAAGGAACAATAAATTCACGAGCCCCTTCGTCGGTTCCGGCACTTAAAATAGGTGTTTCTATTTCAAGGAAATCTTGCTCATCTAAGATGTCACGAAGCAGCTTAATTACTTTATGTCGGTTCACGATAGTACGACGCACATCGTCATTTCTGTGATCTAAATATTTATATTGAAAACGAGTGTTTTCGTTTGTTTTAGTCGCCCGTTTTATTTCAAATGGCAGTGTTCTTGAAAGATTTAAAATATCAAGTTCTTTAGCTTCAAGTTCTATTTTTCCGGTGCGTAACGCGGCATTGTAATCATCTTCTTTACGCTGAACAATGGTTCCTGAAACCGTGATTACCGACTCTGGTTTTAATCGAACCAGTTCATCAAGGTTAGGGAAGGACTCGCGACTTAAACGTACCTGAAATTTCTCTGCGCTTGAATCTCTTAGGTCGATGAAAATTAATTCGCCGTGGTCACGTACGCTGGCTACCCATCCAGCAAAAGTGACTTCCTGGGTAATACTGTCATCATTAATATCGGTAATTAAATGGGTACGATATTCTTCTTTAATGACCATAGGGATTTCAGGTAAAACTTCTTCCTGGTCCTTTTTAGAAGATGCTTGAGCTTCAGCCTTTGTTTTTACTGTTGCTTCTGATGAAGCGTTCGCTGAGGTGTTTGCTTGAAGTGCACTTAAAATGCCTTCACGAATCACTTTACCTGAAGCGCCTTTACCAATAATTGCAATCACTTTTCCAACTAAAATACCAGCTTTACCTTGGTTTCCTTCTTTAATGTCGTTAGCTATGGTTTCGTTTTCTGAAATGACTTTAGCAATGGCATCCTGAATTTTGTCTTCAGAAATGGTGTTCTCATCAAAATATTGGTTGTAATCAAAATGTCTGTCTTTTAAATATTCAGTAATCGCATTTTGAACTAAAACAGAGGTGATTTTTTCCGATTTAAATAGCTGGAAAATTTCGATTAAATGTTCAACACGGTGAATGTCTCCGTATTCTTCAGGTTTGATGTTGTTGGTTAATGTTTTTGCAACAAACGACGGGTCCTGAATAACATCGTTAATAGCCACAAAGGTTTCCGAACGTAAAGAATCTGCTGTAAAAAACTTAGCGTCCTGAGGTAAAACGCCGCCTTTAATTAAAATGGATTCTACCGCAAAAGGCAATGAACTCACATCAACATCAATCGATTCTACCACATCTTTTATACAAACAAAAGGCAGGTCTGGTTCCGAGATAAAACGGTAATCGGCCTCGTATTCCTTTTTACGCATGGTTTTGGTTTGCTTTAAATCGGCATCCCAAAGCACGGTTGTTTGATCGGGTCTGAACTCTTTATGTTCAATGTAATAATTCAGTTGTTTTTCAACTTCCTCTTTTAAAGCATCGACCATAAACTTAAATGAGTTTAAGTTTTTTATTTCGGTACGCGGATTTAATGCATATGAATGTTTTTTACGAAGCGACACTGAGACATCCGACTTAAATTCGCCTTTTTCTAAGTTAGCTTCAGAGATTTTTAAATTTTGAACTATACGCTGAATGTATTGCGCATAAGTTGAAGCATCTTCAATATGTCGAATACAAGGCTCTGTAACAATTTCGATAAGCGGCACACCAGCTTTGTTGAAATCTACCAAAGAAACTGTTTTTTCGTGCATCAGTTTCGCTGCATCTTCCTCGATATGTACCTGAGTTAAGTTTACAGTAAACTGAGACCCATCATTACGGAAACAAGAGACTTGTCCGTCAGGAATTATCGGGTTGTGAAACTGCGTAATTTGTATGTTTTTCGGGTTGTCTGGATATTCATAGTGTTTTCTATCCCATGAAATCACATCGTTATCAAATGTCGATTTTACAGCCTTACCAAAATAAATAGCCTTTTTTACCGCTTCTTTATTAACGGCAGGTAAAACACCCATTTGACCCGTACAAACCGAGCATATATTTTGGTTTGGTGTTTCAATTTCTTGGTTAGGACAAGAACAAAACAGTTTGGTTTTTGTGTTTAATCGCACGTGAGTTTCCAGTCCGATAACCAATTCTAATTCGTGGGCTTTTAAAAGCGCGTCTAATTGTTCTAATTCCATTATATCGTATCTTTTAAGAAGTTAGCAAACTTCAAAACAAGTTCGTCATTTGTTTTTGCGGCTGTAATTTGTAAGCCCGTTTCAGTGCCTTGCGGAACCGTTAAAGTTGGTAATTGTCCTAAGCTGAAACCAACCGTGTATGCATCGCTTAAATACATAGCGTGCGGATCTTTTAAACTGTTGCCAATTTCTGGCGGTGTACTTGGTGTTACAGGTGATAAGATAATATCAACATCTTTAAAATCGTCTTCAAAGTTTTCTGAAATGGCATCGCGAAGTGCTAAACTTTTTAAGTAGATTTCATCTGAAAATCCTTGTGATAATACCTGGTTTCCACCAACAATACGGCGTTTAGTTTCTTCTGAAAAATTTTCAGAACGCGTTACCGCATAGGATTCTTTTAAGTTTTTATCCTCAATGCGGTTGCCGTAATTTGAACCATCTAAACGCGACAGGTTAGAGGCGGTTTCGGCCATGGCAAGCGTATAATACGTCGATACCAAAATATCAGATTGGAAGAAATCCAGTTCTTTAACTTCGATACCTTTGGCTTTAATTTTTTCGATCGTACTTAAAAAGTCCGATTTAATTTTTGGGTCAATCGCTTCACTGTCGATAAAGTTTTTAAAATACCCAACCGATTTGATTTCCGAAGTATCTGTAATACTATCGGCGTTAATTTCCGCGGAAGCGTAAGTGGTTTGATCTTTTACATCTTTACCACTCATCACGTTTAAAACAATACGAATATCTTCAACCGATTTAGCAATTGGGCCAACACAGTCCGTAGACGACGCATAGGCCATTAAGCCGTAGCGTGAAATACGTCCGTAAGTCGGTTTTAGTCCGTAAACATGGTTGTAACCAGCTGGCTGACGAACAGACCCACCGGTATCGCCACCAATAGAAAATACGGTATAATCTTTAGCAACGTTTACTGCAGAACCACCACTGGAACCACCACCAACAAGGTCTGGGTTAATGGCATTTTTAACCGATCCGAAAATGGTGTTTTCACTTGAAGACCCGTGACCAAAACTATCGCAGTTCTCTTTAACAATAGGAATGGCACCGGCATCAAGCAACTTTTGAATTGCCGTTGCGGTGTACGCCGAATTGTAGTTTTTTAGCAAGTCTGAACTTGCTGTTGTAGTTGTGCCTTGCAGCATGTAAACATCTTTAATGCCAAAAGGGATGCCTTCTAATAAACCAATAGGTTCACCATTGGCAATTTTAGCATCAACTTTTGCCGCTAGATCAAGAGCTAAATCGTCTAAAGTAGCGTTTACGGTATTGTGTGTATTTGCTTTTAAAGCGTTTAATTTTTCTGTAACCAAAGCAACGCAGGACATCTCTTTATTTGCAAGTTGCTGGTGAATTTTATGTATTTGAGATTCCATGTGTTATTCTTCTATAATTTTAGAAACGACTAAATAGCCTTTTTTCTCTTTTGGGAAGTTTTCGATGATGATTTGCTTTTCAACTGAAGAACTTTCAATCACTTCGTCTTCTCTTAAATCATCTAACGACACGCAGTTATTACGATTATCATTAAAAGAGGTGTTATTTGTTGCTTGTGCATTTTTAATTACATCAAATAATTTGTTTACAGCCTCACTTGGCTGCGCTCCTTTAATACTCGACAAGATGTCGACGGTCATAATTTTACTCATGTCTGATTCATTTATGGGTTAAAAAAAAGCCTTCCGAACTCGGAAGGCTTTTTCATATATTTTAAACAATAACCTTCCTCTCCTAACTTCTAGGATTATTGAAATTATTATTGTTATTAATTACTGTCATTTTTATTTATTCGTTCTCAAATATATAGAGAATAAACATACTTTCCATTATTTTTTTAAGTATACGATGAGGTATTATTGATTTATTAAAAAAGTTGAAAATAAATTAATGTTTATATAATGAAAACGTTGTTTGGGTTTAATTATTAAAATGGATTTTAGTGAAATGAAATTTGATATTGCAGAACTGCCATGCCTTTATAGTCTTTTTGCTCTAAAGTAACAGCATCAAAGATAGGTCGGTGCTGATATCCTAAACTTAATTTATTACCGTGAGAACCATTTACCAGGAAGTTTACCGTAAAATCGTAAACCGTCATATTTTCATTTAAAGCATCCCAGTCAGAATGTTGAACAGCAATATTAGGTTGGATAACCGTAGGAAGGTTTAAAACTTGGGTTTGTTTAAAGGCATAACCAAACTGTCCGTACCAGGTTGTTCCTGTTCCAATCATTGGGAATGCAACACCCGAACCATTAAAGTCGGTTCCGCCTCCGGTTGTTGGGTTATTCGCTCCAACATTTCGAATGTAGTCTTTTCCAAAATCATAATTGAAATAGCCCAAATAAGCCGTAATTGCATTGCCATTTGATAACGGAAGATTTAAGAACGAATCTGCTGCAAAATGTGAAATGTCGTAAATGTTAGTGTCCTCAAGGTTCGCGTCTCCATCACTCATAGCTTCGGGTTGGAATTGAAAACCTCCTCCTATATTAAAGACTTTTTTCTTTTGCAGATAAGTACCTGTTTGATAGGCAGATTTGTTAGATTCATGTTCAAAGAATTGATATTTTACATAGGCAGAACTTTTTACCCTGGGTTTGTTGTTAGCAAAGTTAACAGCGCCATCAGGAATTTTTTGTACGTAAAAAGGTCTGTTAAATGTCATTCTATAATCGAGTTTGCCAGCCTGACCTTTAATCCAAAACCCGAATAGGCGACCTATGTCATCATTAATTTCAACAGAGTTTAAAGTAAATAAAGGAGAGTCTAATCCCATTAATGTTTTACTTGAACGAATATTCCAGCGGTTTAAGCCCTGCCAACCCGATTTTCCAAAGCCAACTTCAAAATATTTAGCAAAAGAATATTCTGCATATAAGTCTAAAACTCCAATAGGGAAGGTGTCACCTTTAAAGTTGTAATTATTTCCTCCAAACATGGCGTAAGCATATATTTTGGGGGTAATTTGAGCAGATACAGGAATACGTAACCTACGAATAGATATATCGAAAAACTCGTTGGTCGGTTCACCATGTATTTCAGAACCGTCATTCAAGTCGGAATACCTGAGCCAGAATTGCGAAGTAATATTCCAGTTTAAGGTAGGTTTAAATTTTTCATTTTCTTGACTTAATAGGGTTGCAGGAAGTATTAAAGATAGTATCAAGCAAAGTGTAAAGGTCTGGTTGTTTATTTTCATAACGGTGGTAAGTTATTTTATAGTTTAGGCAAAGTTATAGCTAACTAAATGATGAAAATGTGACAAACATCATGTTTGATATGAAATTAAGCCATTTAAAATAAATAGACGGAATTTTATTCAAAAATCTGTTTTTTTGGTTGGTTAAGAGAAAGAAAATAAGGGTTTAAATGCGCTGTAGTGGATTTTGTAAAAAATTAGATTTCAGGAATTGATTAAAATTAGTAAAATCCATTTTAAGGTGCTTTTTAAGCGATTTAAGACGTTTTTAAGTAATTAACAATTGTTGATAATTTATGGATAAAGTCGATAAAAAGCTTTTTGAAAGGCTTGTTATTTCGTATATTTGTTTGTACTGATAAAATGATGCATGTGCGTCATTTTTTTATGCGATAACTAGATTAAAATTTAAGATAATTTCGAAATATGAGCGAAGCAAAAGAAGAATTTAATAAGAACGGTTATTCGGCCGATAGTATCCAGGCTCTTGAGGGAATGGAGCACGTACGTATGCGTCCGTCGATGTATATTGGAGATGTTGGAGTTCGTGGATTACATCACCTGGTATATGAGGTGGTAGATAACTCGATTGATGAGGCTTTAGCCGGACACTGTAACAATATAACTGTAGCTATAAACGAAGATAACTCGATTACTGTTGAAGATGATGGTCGTGGTATCCCTGTAGATTTACATAAAAAGGAAGGAATTTCGGCGCTTGAGGTTGTAATGACTAAAATTGGTGCCGGAGGAAAGTTTGATAAAGATTCATATAAAGTATCTGGTGGTTTACACGGGGTAGGTGTGAGTTGTGTTAATGCGCTTTCAGAGCATCTTAAAGCCACGGTACATCGTGATGGTAAAATCTGGGAACAGGAATATGAAAGAGGTAAATCGTTATATCCAGTAAAAAATATAGGAGAAACCGATAAACGTGGAACAATTGTAACGTTTAAACCCGATGCAACTATTTTCCAGCAAACCTTAGAATATAGTTACGATACTTTAGCAAGTAGAATGCGTGAGTTGGCGTATTTAAATAAAGGTATTACGATTCATTTAGTTGATAAGCGTGCTAAAAAAGAAGACGGAGAATTTGAAGGAGAAACATTCCATTCAGAAGAAGGTCTTAAAGAATTTATCAAGTATTTAGATGCGACTCGTGAGCCGTTAATGCAACATGTTATTTCTTTTGAAGGCGAGAAAAATGGTGTGCCTGTAGAGGTAGCTATGGTGTATAATACATCGTATGCTGAAAATTTACATTCTTATGTAAATAACATTAATACGCATGAAGGAGGAACACACTTATCAGGGTTCCGTCGTGGATTAACGCATACCTTAAAGAAATATGCGGATGAGTCTGGTATGTTAGACAAATTAAAGTTTGACATTGCCGGTGATGATTTCCGTGAAGGCTTAACAGCTATTGTATCTGTAAAAGTAGCAGAACCACAATTCGAGGGACAAACAAAAACGAAATTGGGTAACCGTGAGGTTTCTGCTTGTGTTAGTCAGGCAGTATCTGAAATGTTAGCCGATTATTTAGAGGAACACCCAGATGATGCTAAAACCATTGTGCAAAAGGTGATTTTAGCGGCTCAGGCACGTCACGCAGCACAAAAGGCACGTGAAATGGTTCAGCGTAAAACCGTAATGAGTATTGGTGGTTTACCTGGTAAATTAAGTGACTGTTCAGAGCAGGATCCAGCAAAATGTGAAGTGTTCCTTGTTGAGGGAGATTCGGCAGGTGGTACTGCAAAACAGGGTCGTGATCGTGCATTTCAGGCTATTTTACCATTACGAGGTAAAATTTTGAATGTTGAAAAAGCGATGACTCACAAGGTGTTCGAAAATGAGGAGATTAAAAATATCTTTACTGCGTTAGGAGTTACTATTGGTACAGAAGAAGATAGTAAAGCTTTAAACTTATCGAAATTACGTTATCATAAGATTGTAATTATGTGTGATGCCGATATTGATGGTAGTCACATTGCTACGCTAATCTTAACATTCTTCTTCCGTTATATGAAAGAGTTAATTGAAGAAGGTCACGTATATATTGCAACACCACCTTTATACTTAGTTAAGAAAGGTAATAAAAAGCAATATGCTTGGACAGATAAAGAACGAGATACGATTGCAGAAGAGTTTGGAGGTAGTGTGAATGTTCAGCGTTATAAAGGTCTTGGAGAGATGAACGCAGAACAATTATGGGATACCACAATGAACCCAGAATTCAGAACACTGCGTATGGTTCAAATCGATAATGGAACGGAAGCCGATAGAATCTTCTCAATGTTAATGGGAGATGAGGTGCCACCTCGTCGTGATTTTATTGAAAAGAATGCTGTTTATGCTAATATTGATGCGTAATCTGTTTTTATTATAAAATTAAAAAGTCGCTTATTTTAAGCGACTTTTTGTTTTTTAAAGAGAACGGTTTTTAAAAGTCGAAACCTACTGAAAACTGCCATACGCGGTTTTTCGGATTGCCTTCATCGTAAATATCTCCCATTCCTAAATGGTATCTGGCACCAAATGAAACGCCAGAATCTGTTTTAAAACCTGCGCCGAAATTTATACCCCAATCAAAATTGTCTGGTTCGGTTTCTATCAATCCATCAAAAAATAAGCCTTTATATTCCTCTTTGTGTGATATGGCTAAACCTACTTGCGGCCCAGCTTCAAGGAAGAAATTGTTATCGGGATATAACTTGAGCATTAAAGGTAGATTTAAATAATCCAGCTTTTGAGTAAACGTAGCATTATTGGTTTCCAGTTCATAACCTTGTTGAGAGTATAGGAATTCAATTTGTAAGGCTATATTTTCATTCAGAAAAGATTCACCATAAATACCTAAATGAAATCCGTGACGTTGTCCGGTTTCAAAGTCATCATCATATTGTACAGCAGCTAAATTGTAACCGCCTTTGATGCCAAAATTTGAATCTTGAGCAAAGGTGCTTATGCTTAAAAATAAAGCACCAAAGGTTGTAAAAAATAAATTTTTCATGATTTGTAGGTTAAAAAAAATTAAAGGGTTATTTCCCGCCGTTCGCTTGTAAATCGGCCAAGCATTTTGGGTCTAGTTCAGGCACTGTTCCTGCGTTAAAAAGGTTACCAAGGTTCGCCGAGCTTTCGGCAGCCCAATACATTAGGCAGCTTTCAACATCACAATGTTTGTCATGTTCAGGATCTTCATGATCTTCGGTCATGGCGGTTCCTAAGTTGGTAAGACCCAAAATATGACCAAATTCGTGGTTAATTACTGTAGATTCTAAAGTGCCACGATTGGGTTCGTATCTACTGTCACTGTATCCGTGAATGGTTTCTTCATAAATAACAAACGAGGTGTTTCTATAGGCTGTACCTAGCACAACGCTGTCCTCATCGTTCTGTTCAGATTCTCCATCGGCAAAAAACATCCAAATAGCAATTTGATTTTCGGTATTGTAAAGTGTACGATTGTCTTCTTCAATAGCTGCTATTTCTTTGGTGGTATATGGAGATTCACCAGGAGAGGGAATCGAACGACTTTCTACAGTAATACCATTAGGTTTGTGTATTCTGTCATTTAAAAAATTCCTAAAATTATTTACTGCAGTTGTTGTTGGTTCAAAACCTTCAACATAAACTAATTCTATTATCAGACTTTTGTAGGTGTCATCAGAAAGGATGTCGTAAGCCGAACTCCCTGTTGACTGTTGGTTTTCAATTTTGTAATTGTTAGAATTATTGGAATCTTCGTTAGTACACGAATTAAGAACCAATACAGCAGCAAGGAGTAGAAGCAGTTTGTTTTTCATGACTGTAAATATAACTTTTTTTAAAAACAGCCACCTAAAAGAGGTGGCTGTTTTTATTATAACATACGCTAAAAGTATAAGTGTGGTTTTATTTTTTTAAGGAAATATGGGATACAAATTATCATGATTCTGAAAATGGATATTAATAGTGTCGCTAAGACATCCGACATCCGTGCCTATAATACTTCGTTACCCTTTACTCCAAATGTGAGTTTCAGATTTCTGTTTTAGTGTAAAATAAAAATCGTTAAAATGTTAATTTTAAACGTTGAAACGTATAGTGTGGTGTATTTTTTCTACTTTTGGTAATAACCCTAAACTTAAACAATGAAAAAGATTGCTTTATTCGTGTTTTTAGGATTGTCTGTATGGACTTCTAAAGCACAAAACGATGTTGATGCCTTGCTTGCAGCGGGAATAGATGACGCGCAACGGTTTACTAACGATTATTTAGCTCCTTCTACCAATGGTTTAATGTATAGCATGAATGCCAATTGGTTTAATACGGCGGATGCTAAACCTTTGGGAGGATTTGAAATTTCAGTGATAGCCAATGCATCTCTAATTAGTAAATCGGATAAGTCTTTTTTGATGAATACTAATGATTACGAAAATGTACGTTTTGTAAGTGGTTCATCATCTCAGAATGTGGCAACGGCTTTAGGAGAGAACAATCCAGATGTATTGGTAGAGATAACCTATGATGACCCTATTTTTGGAGAGCAAACCGAACAAATTGAGTTACCTTCAGGTATAGGTAATGCTAGTGGGAATTTATTGCCTTCGGCGTTTATTCAAGGTGGAGTGGGGCTTATTAAGGGTATAGAAGTGAAAGCGCGCTTTATGCCTGAAATAAAAACCGATGAGGTCGCCTTTAATATGTATGGAGCTGGATTGCAGTTTGAAGCTACCAAATGGTTGCCTGCCGATAAATTATTACCAGTGGCACTTTCCGGGTTAGTAGCTTACACCCACCTTGGTGCTTCTTACGATTTAACAGAATCTTCTGGTGTTGATGGAGAAAATCAGAAGTTAGAAAACGATACCAGCACCTGGTTATTTCAGTTAATAGCTTCAACTAAATTACCCGTTATTAATTTCTATGGAGGTGTTGGGTATATTAACGGAAAATCGGAATCTGATTTATTGGGTACTTATCGTGTGTCTAATGGTTTAATTACAGCAGAAGACATTGTAGATCCATTTTCGGTGTCAAGTAAGGTGTCTGGTTTTCGTGGAACTGTAGGGACAAAATTAAAAATTGGATTTTTCAGATTTAATGCCGAATACCATTTAGCCGAATTTAATGCCTTTTCTGTAGGACTAAATTTTGGGTTTAGATAAGTCAAAATTTACATAACAAAAATATATTCAAAAAGTGTAAGATTTAATCTTGCACTTTTTTTATTTAGAGTATTTTAATTCGTAAATTTGGAAGGGAAAACCTAAGCTTTTTAGCTATTCCTAGCTAAACAATTTCCTAAGTTCTATCTTTTTATAACATTGAGAAAATTCAAAATAAAATATTAAACTATAAAACATTAAAATATGAAAGTTACAGTAGTAGGTGCAGGAGCAGTAGGTGCGAGTTGCGCAGAGTACATTGCCATTAAAAATTTTGCATCAGAAGTCGTTTTAGTAGACATTAAAGAAGGGTATGCCGAAGGTAAAGCCATGGATTTAATGCAAACTGCTTCGTTAAATGGCTTTGATACAAAAATTACGGGTGTAACAGGAGATTACAGTAAAACAGCAGATAGCGATATTTGTGTTATTACTTCAGGAATTCCAAGAAAACCGGGTATGACTCGTGAGGAATTAATTGGTATTAATGCTGGTATTGTGAAGTCTGTCGCAGCAAGCTTAATCGAACACTCACCAAACACCATGATTATTGTTGTAAGTAACCCAATGGATACAATGACGTATTTAGTACACAAAACAACAAATTTACCAAAAAATCGCATTATTGGTATGGGTGGGGCTTTAGACTCAGCTCGTTTTAAATACCGTTTAGCTGAAGCGCTGGGTGCGCCTATTAGCGATGTAGACGGAATGGTTATTGGTGGTCATAGCGATACCGGAATGGTGCCTTTAACATCTCATGCTACAAGAAATAGTGTAAAAGTGTCTGAATTCTTAACGGAAGAGCGTTTAGAGCAAGTGGCTGCCGATACTAAAGTTGGTGGAGCAACGCTTACCAAACTTTTAGGAACATCGGCGTGGTATGCACCTGGAGCTGCAGTAAGCGGATTGGTGCAAGCTATTGCCTGCGACCAGAAGAAAATATATCCGTGTTCAACTTTATTAGAAGGTGAATATAATTTATCAGATATCTGTATTGGTGTTCCGGTAATTTTAGGAAAAGACGGTATTGAAAGTATTGTTGATATTCCTTTAAGTGAAGCCGAAAAAGCACATATGCAATCAAGTGCCGAAGGGGTTAGAAAAACCAATGGATTACTTGAATTATAAGATACTAAGAGAAAATTTTAGATATTTTAAGGAAAGACTGTAGAAATACAGTCTTTTTTTTATATTTGGCGCATGAGAACAAAATGGTACTTTGGTGCTTTAATCGTATTAATTTCCTTTTTAGGTATTTATCAGAACAGAACGTCTGAGCCTAACCAGGAGATTGTGCTGCAATTCACAGATGTTGAGGTAACGTCTGATGAAGCCCATAGTGCTATTCAGGAAGTAACTCATCAACTACAAACCATAGGCGCGGATGCCGTTCAGGTAAAGCAGTTACAAAACGGAGAGGTAGTTATTGCTTACTATAGTGCAACCGATGTGGCCAGCATTAAAGCGTTACTTGCTGAAGACGATTTGTTACAAATTGGTTACGCTAGTACTAAAGGCGATAATTTACCATCAGAAAAAGACTCAAAAACCTATAAGTTCGATGTTTTTGAAATCCATAAAGCCAACGATTCACCGTCTGGTTTTGGAGGAAAACACATGCTGAGTGCAAAACAGGACTTCGATAGGTTTTACAATCCTCATACTTATTATTTTAATACGTTAGAAGACGTTAATAGCAACCATACTAGTGTTGAAGTAGCGTTAAAAGTATTTAGAGAGATAGCCGTTGCAATAGATAATACAACGGGTAATATTCCAGAGGTACGAGCCGGCCCTATATCTTTGGGGTTAGCTTAAAACATGTTAGAATTGGGTTTTTCAATCCATAATTGTGTAATACTTCTGTTTTAAAAAAGGCTTCCCAACAACTCAAATTATACACTTAAAGCTTCTAAAAGTGAATTCATTTTTGGAGCACCATTAATTACAATTTTAATTAACTAAAAAGCGTGTCAACGTTTATTGCATCACCTGTGGTGGCGTCAATAAGCAAGACACAAAATCAACAAAACATGCAAAATAAAGGATTAGTAAAACTATTTGCAGTTTTATTCGGATTGGTTAGTATTTATCAGCTATCATTCACGTTTAAAGCGAACCAAATAGAGAGCAAGGCAGAAGAGGTTGCCATTAACAATGTTCCGGAAACGGAAGACCATTACAGAGCAAAGCGTAGTGCTGAAGAATTAAATTATTTAGACGCTGTTGCTAATGATACGGTATTTAATATCGGTATCGCTAAATTCACTTATAATGAAGTGAAACAAAAAGCCATGAACCTTGGTTTAGACTTAAAAGGAGGTATTAATGTAATTCTTCAGGTTTCTGTAAAAGACATCTTAAAGGGATTAGCAAATCATACTAAAAACCCTGTATTTAATAAGGCTTTAGATGATGCTTCAGAATTACAAAAAGATTCACAAAACACATATTTAGAAGATTTCTTTATCGCTTTCGATAAAATTAAAGAAGATACTAAATTAGCGTCTCCAGATATTTTCTACACAAAAACTTTAGATGGTGAGATTGATGGAAGCATGTCTGACGATGAAGTTAAAGTGGTTATCGAAAGAAAAATTGACGAGTCTATTGTTTCGGCTTTCGAAGTATTACGTAAGCGTATCGATGAGTTTGGTGTAACATCTCCAAACATTCAGCGTTTAGGAACTTCTGGGCGTATTTTAGTTGAGTTACCAGGGGTTAAAGATATTGAAAGAGCAACTGCTTTATTACAAAGTACAGCTCAGTTAGAGTTTTGGGATGCGTACAGAGGAGAGCAGTTCTTCGGATTCTTAACTCAGGCAAACGAAACATTAAAGGATGTTGTTGATACAAAATCTGAATCTGCAGAGGTTGAAAGTAACGATCAGGAAGATGCACAGGAAGATGCTATTGACGATCTTTTAGGTGATGCGACTACAGATTCTACAGCTGTAGATACAGTAAACCCAATTTTCGATTTAATCCGTGGTCCAGGGTACCAAGGAGGTCCAATTGTAGCTTACTTTGAAGTTGCAGACAAAGATCAAGTATTAGAATACTTAAACATGCCACAAGTAAGAGCATTACTTCCAGCAGAAATGCGTTACGTGAAGTTTGCTTTTGGTAAACCAGAAACAAACAGTGAAGTTGTTGGTTTATACGCTTTAGCAGGAAACAGAGATAACGAGCCACAATTAAGTGGAGCTGTAGTAACCGATGCACGTCAAAACTACGGACCAACAGGAAAGCCAACAGTTTCTATGCAAATGAATGCTAAAGGGGCTAAAATCTGGGAAGAAATGACTGGAGAGGCATTTACTAATGGAAGCCAAATAGCTATTGTTTTAGATAACGTAGTATACTCTGCGCCTGGTGTAACAACGGGACCAATCTCAGGAGGTAATTCTGAAATTTCAGGAAACTTTACATTAAATGAGGCTATCGATTTAGCGAACGTATTACGTGCAGGTAAATTACCGGCATCTGCAGACATTATTCAAAGTGATGTTGTAGGACCATCTTTAGGACAGGAAGCAATTGATAGTGGTACTATGTCGTTCATGATTGCTTTAGCTTTAGTATTAGTATGGATGGTAGTTTATTATGGTAAAGGTGGTGCTTTTGCCGATGTAGCGATGTTATTAAACATCTTATTAATCTTTGGTATCTTATCAGGATTAGGAGCAGTGTTGACGTTACCTGGTATTGCGGGTATCGTATTAACTATTGGTATGTCGGTCGATGCGAACGTACTTATTTTCGAACGTATTCGTGAAGAACTTGCCAAAGGTAAAGGACAGAAGGAAGCTATTCAAGATGGATTTAGCAATGCGTTATCGTCTATTTTAGATGCGAATATTACAACTGGTTTAACAGCGTTAATATTATTCGTATTCGGTACAGGGCCTATTAAAGGTTTCGCTACAACATTATTAATTGGTATTGCAACATCGTTATTTACAGCAATCTTTATTACAAGATTATTAATTGATTGGTATGCAAACAAAGGTGGAAGTCTAGATTTCTCAACAGGAATTACAAAGAATTTATTCAGAAACATCAATATAGAATTCCTTAAGAAACGTAAGTTGGCTTATATCATTTCTGGTGTTGTTATAGTGTTAGGTTTAGGTTCTTTGTTTACTAATGGTTTAGATCAGGGTGTAGATTTTGTAGGAGGTAGAACCTATAGAGTGGTATTCCCACAAGATGTTAGTGCTTCAGAAATAAAGAGTGTTTTATCACAGCCTGATGTATTTAATAGTGCAGATGCTAAAACTGTAGGAGCAAGCAACAGCTTAAAAATTACAACGAAGTATAAAATTGATGAAACAGGTAAAGAAGTAGACGAAGAAATCAGAACAAAATTATTCGATGCTATTCAGCCTTATTTAGGAGACTTAACGTACGAAGAGTTTATTGATAATACTAACGTAAATAAAGTTAACGGTTTAATGGAAGCTTACAAGGTGAGCCCTACTATTGCAGATGATATTAAACAAGCATCATTCTGGGCGATTTTAGGATCGTTAATCGTAGTGTTCCTTTACATCTTATTCCGTTTCAAAAAATGGCAATACTCTCTTGGTGCTGTTGCGGCGGTATTCCACGACGTATTAATCGTATTAGGGGTATTCTCATTAACTTATAAGTTTATGCCGTTTAGTATGGAAATTGACCAGGCGTTTATCGCGGCTATCTTAACAGTAATTGGTTACTCGTTAAATGATACGGTGGTTGTTTTCGATAGAATTCGTGAATACTTTAACGAGCATACCGGATGGGATTTCGGTAAAGTGGTTGATGTATCATTAAGCAGTACATTAAGTAGAACATTAAATACCTCGTTAACCACTTTAGTGGTGTTATTAGCCATCTTCTTCTTTGGAGGTGATTCTATCAGAGGGTTTATGTTTGCATTAATTGTTGGTGTAATTGTTGGTACATATTCATCACTATTTATCGCAACGCCGGTAATGTTCGATACGGTAAAACGTTTAGAAGATAAAAAGAAGAAAAACTAGTTTAGTTAGTTCTTAAAATAGAGAAGCCTATCACATCGTGATAGGCTTTTTTTATGGTTTTAAACGAGAGGTCATACGTTAAATTTTTCGTGCATTCCATTAAAATTAGTCATCTTTGTAAGGCTAAGTTTTAAAAATGAATTCAAAAATATTAAAATATATAGTCTTTGGTTTTGCTCTATTATTAGGTGTAAACGGTCTATCACAAAATATTAAAATTAAAGGCGTGGTTGTCGATAAAAATAGTCGGCAGCCTTTAGCTTATGCGACGATTGTGGTGGCTGATACTAAAACAAAACAGGCTATAACTGGAGGTATTACGGCAGATGATGGAGCTTTTATGGTGGAAACCAAAGCGTCTGATTTTTATATAGAAGTGACTTACATGGGGTTCATTTCAAAAACATTTACAGAATTTAAGCTTAAAAATCACACAATCGATTTAGGAACGATTGCTTTAGAGGAAGATGCCTCACAATTGGATGAAGTTGTAGTTCGGGCAGAAACATCCCGAACAGAATTTAAGTTAGATAAGCGCATATTCAATGTAGGAAAAGATATTGCCAGTACGGGAGCTAGTGCTTTAGAGTTGCTTAATAATGTACCCTCGGTTAATGTAAATATAGAGGGAATTATTAGTTTGCGTGGTAGTAGCGGCGTACAGGTTTTAATAAATGGAAAACCATCGATTCTTACCGATGAAGGAGGCGCTTTGGGTAGTATTACTGCAGACATGATTGAAAGTATCGAGGTTATTACCAATCCCTCAGCAAAGTACGATGCCGAAGGGACGTCTGGAATCATTAATATTATAATTAAAAAAGAAGAACGGAAAGGGCTTAATGGTTCGGTGAGTTTAAATACAGGTGTTCCCGATAACCACAGTATCGGTTTAAGTTTAAATAGACGCTCTGAAAAGTTTAATTTATTTACACAATTGGGGTTAGGAAGACGCAGTTATCCAAGAGATCGTGAATACAGAAATACCGATTTATTTAATAACACAGAACTTTATAACACGGGTAAGCAGTATCGAAACGAAAAGTTTTATAATGTCATTCTGGGCACAGATTATTATGTTAATCCTAATAATGTCATTACGTTGTCTGGAAATTTTGCTTATGAAGTCGAAGATCAGCCATCTCAAAATAATTTTGAATTGTACGATGCCGACGATGCATTGGTCTCGTCATGGAAGCGTAATGAAACTACGGAAGCAACCAACCCGAAATGGCAATATGAATTGCAATATAAAAAGGATTTTGAAGATCATGAAGACCATGATTTGCTATTCAGTGCTTTAGGGCATTCCTTTGCAAAAGATCAGTCTTCTTTATTTAATGATACTACAATTTCAGAAGAAGATAGAGATGCTGTTCAACGTACGAGAGCAGATTTCAGCGAAAACACCTATACTTTTAAATTAGATTATACCAAACCGTTTTCGGAGCAATGGCGTATGGAAACTGGCGCTCAGTATGTTTTAAATGATGTTAGCAACGATTATCAGGTTGAAAATTTAATTAATGATGTGTTTGAAACAGATGAAGGTTTAACGAACATTTTTAATTACAACCAAAAGGTGTTGGGATTTTATGCTACTGGTGCTTATGAAGGTGAGAAGTGGGGTATACAGGCGGGACTTCGTTTGGAGCAAACCGATTTAGAAACCTTACTGGAGAATACTAATGAACAGAACAATCAGAATTATTCAAATTTGTTTCCTAGTTTGCATTCGTCTTATAAAATATCAGAAGTCGTTTCGTTACAGGCGGGGTATTCCAAGCGTATCTTTAGACCCAGATTATGGGATCTAAATCCGTTTTTTAATATTAGAAATAGTTTTAGTATCCGTCAGGGAAACCCCAATTTGATGCCTGAATTTACCAACTCGTATGAAGTGACTAGTATTTTCGATATTGGAAAAACGGCTCTTAATTTTGGTGTGTATCATCGTTACACAACCGATGTGGTCGAGCGTATAACAACATCGGTGAACAACGTAAACACAACACGTCCTGAAAATATTGGAACGAATAGTACTTATGGTATCGAATTCAACAGCAAATACAGTCCCATACAATGGTTAACCTTGAATATCGATTTTAATTATAATGGGTTTAAGCGCGATGGTACTTTTGAAGATCGTGTTTTTGATTTTAAAGGTGATCAATGGACCTCGAAGCTAATGGCTAAATTTAAACTTCCATCGAGTATCGATTTTGAGGTCACAGGAAATTATCAGTCGGGCTATCAAAACATACAAAGTGATGTTAGTGATATGGCCTTTTTAGACCTTGGATTACGTAAAAAAATATTAAAAGGAAAAGGGGTGTTGAATATTGGTATTCGTGATGTCTTTGCTTCCAAAATTGAAGAAAGTTATACAACGCAAGACACGTTTTTGTCGTATAACAGAAGCATGCGCGGTCGCTTTTTTTCTGTAGGTTTTAGTTATGGCTTTGGAAAAGGGGAAGCTATGGAATACTCAGGAGGCCGACGCCATTAGTGTGTTTTTGTAAACCCGATACTGTCCATAACAGACAACTGCCATTGTTCTGACAGTCCTGCATTGATTTCTAATACATATTTTGCCGGAGCATTAGACGGTAAAGAGGATTCATCAAAAGGTTTAGCATTTTTCTGAAAACTTACAATTTTGTTGTTTTCGTCAATATAAATAATGTCAAGAGCGATTCTGGTATTTTTCATATAGAAGTAACGCTCTCTTACATCGTCAAAAATAAAAAGCATGCCTTGTTTTGGTTTCATGGCATCTCTATACATCAATCCTGTTTGAATGTCGAAATCGGTATCGGCGATTTCAATATCCAGTTTTACCTGCGTAGAATCGGCCTTAAAAATGGTAAGCTCACCTTCTTTGGTGAATGTAATTTCGGTTTGCTTTACTTCTTTTTTTTCTTCTTTACAGCCTGTAACATTTAATGTAATACAGGCTGAAAGTAAGAAATAATATATTTTTAAACTGTTAAAGGTCATGTTAAACAACAGGTTGTTTTGGTTTGTAAACAAACATGAAATACAGACCGATAATAATAAACGGAATACTTAACCATTGTCCGGTGTTTAACCCAAACCAGTTGATGTATTCGTCGCCTTGAGGTTCTTTAACGAACTCAACAAAGAATCTGATGGTCCAAAGTAAGATTAGGAACAAGCCGAATAAAAATCCGGTTTGATCTTTTTTCGTGGTTTTAGAGTAGAAAAACCATAAAATCAGGAATACAAAAATATAACAGAACGACTCGTATAATTGTGCCGGGTGTCTGTAAGGTACGGCCTCAAGTAAATTTTGAAACTGCGGATTTGTTGTTACAGCATGGTAAGCTTCCTGTACATCTTTAATACCTGTTAATTGTACAATCTGACTTTTGTAATATTGGTCTTGAATAAAACGTACACCAAAAGCAGAATCGGTTACCTTTCCTATAATTTCAGAATTAATAAAGTTTCCTATTCTAATGAATACAGCACCTGAAGCTACAGAAATCACCACGCGATCTAAAATCCAAAGCAAGGATTTGTAATTGTATTTTTTACGATATAAATACATACCAACAATAATTCCAATGGCAGCACCATGACTTGCTAAACCTTGGAATCCGGTAAATTCAATGCCACCTTTAAATCGGAATGGTAAAAAGATACTGAAAAAGTCTTCAGAAATTAATTCAGATTGATAAAACAAAACATGTCCTAAACGAGCCCCAATCATGGTAGCCAGAACAGTGTATATAAATAAAGGGTCTAAATATTCCAATGAAACTTTTTCTTTGGTGAAAATACGTTTCATAATAAACCAGCCTAAAACGAATGCGGTTACCCACATGAGGCTATAAAAGTGTAATTTGAAATTTCCAATGATATCGATGCCTGTTACGGGATTCCAATCAAATTTTAATAGGTACATAAGTTTTGTTTTTCTTGAATAGGTGTAAGTTGTTCTTTTGGTTTAAAGTGCTTCTATAATTTCAACTTCAAAAATTAAGTTCGCACGAGGTGGAATACCGCGATTACCCATTTCGCCATACCCTAAATGATACGGAATAAATAAGGTAGCTTTATCGCCAACGCTAAGTTGCTGCAAGCCTTCTTTAAAACCAGGAATCATACGCGCATCTGGGCTAATTTCGGCTTCTATTGGTCTGTACATTTCTGCATCACGTTTTCCGGGATTTACCATATCGTGTGCTTCGGCTACTTCTAATTTACTTGTGTCAAAGAGTTTTCCGTCTTCCATATATAAACTATAGTCAGTTAAAATGATGGCGGTGGTTGGTAATTTTTTACCATCGCCCTTTTCGCTGATATAGTATTTTAAACCAGAAGGCAGGGTAGTGGCTTCTGCTTTTTGGTGCTCAAATTTTTCTTTAGTAGCTTTTAATAATGCTGCGTGTTTTGCAGCTTTTTCTTTTTCTAGGCGTTCAGCCTCAATAAAATGATTTTCAAAAATATCCGGAGCATCAAAACCTCTGGCATCTTTACCTTTACGGATGATGTTTAGTTCTTTAATATAGACGGTGTCGATTGGTGCATCCATTATATCTGTTTTTACGCTGGCAATGCTATCTTCAACATCTAATCCAATAACCAATTCTCCAAAAACAGAGTGTTTATTGTCTAAGTGGGGTGTAGCTCTGTCGGTAATGAAAAATTGACTTCCATTGGTGTTAGGACCAGAGTTAGCCATAGATAAAATACCTACTTTATCGTGTTTTAACTCTGGAGAAAATTCATCCGTAAATTTATATCCAGGTCCACCTGAGCCATTACCTATAGGGTCGCCACCCTGAATCATAAAACTATCTATTACACGATGGAATATGGTGCCGTTATAAAACTTTTTCTTTTTATAATTTTCGGCGACCATCGTATTGGTGCCTTCAGCTAAAGACACAAAGTTGGCTACGGTAACCGGTGTTTTATCATAGGTTAATTTAGCGACCATAACGCCTTTACTGGTTACAAATTCAGCATAAATACCATCTTCAAGTTCAGGGTATTGTGCTTTACATGAGGTTAAATTAGCAAGTAGTAGAACTACAAAAAATAGTTGAACTGAAATTTTTAACTGTTTCATGTGGTTTTTTAATTGTTTATGGGAAATAGTTGGTTTATATTTTATTGAACTAATCGTCTTCTGTTTTGGTTATAGAATTTAGGGTTACTTGACACATAAGCGGGGTATTACTTCCAATTTTGTTTTGGTCGCCATAGTAACCATAAGCCTTTTGTGAAGGGAATAAAAACGTAACGGTTTCACCGGTTTTCATCAGTTTTAAGCCTTCTCTTAAACCGGTAAAAAGTTCTTCTTTATCAATGGTATAATTGCGGGTTTTTATATCATCAAAGGAATAAATGGTGTTTCCATTTAAAGTTTTTACGTCGTAGTTATAGTTTACAATGTCGCCAAAGACAGGTGTTTGTAAGGAATCAATTTCTGTTTTAGTGTTGTAAAAATACCAAAACCCACTTTCTGAAGCGATGTATTCGTTGTCCTGCTTTTGTGTCATGAATTTCTCGATCAGAGCTTGTTCTTTTGCATTTAGCTTTTTGTTGCGCTCCACAGAGGCATCAATGAAAGAGCCTGATTTAACTGAAACAGGTCGTCTTGCTTCCGGAGATTTACAAGCAAACGCCAAAGTTATTAAGGTTAGAGTTAAAAATTTATTCATTGTTCAGGGCTTTATTATAACTAGGCAATATACTAATAAATTTTTCAACCGTATCGCTTAAAGACAACTCGCTTCGTCCGCCTGCAGCATTGATATGTCCGCCACCATTAAAATGAGATCTTGACATGTCGTTTACTGAAAAATCACCTTTTGAACGTAAGGAGATTTTAATAATACCTTCCTGCTTATCTTCAATAAAAATAGCAGCTAAAACAATATTTTCTAGAGATAAACCATAGTTAACAATACCTTCGGTGTCTCCTTTTTTGTAATCGTATTTGTTAAGTTCGGTTTGAGATAACGTGATAAACGCTGTTCTGTGTTCTGGAAGGACTTTTAAATTGGTTAAAGCACAACCTAATAATTGTAAACGATGGTAACTGTTAGTATCATAAATATTATTGTGAATATCTGAGTTTTTTGCGCCTTTATCAATAAGTTCGGCTATAATACGATGTGTCTGACTTGTGGTTGAGGGGAACCTGAAAGAGCCTGTATCGGTCATAATTCCGGCGTATAGGCAAGATGCAATATTGGCATCAACCAAATTTTTATCACCAAGCATATCAATAAAATGATATACCATTTCACAGGTTGAACTCATGCTTACATCGCTGTAGGTGTACAAGGCGTAATCGTCTGGCGCCTGATGATGATCTATCATAATTTTTATACCTGTACTTTCAGCTAAAGCTGCTTCCATAATACCGGTACGGTTTAAGGCGTTAAAATCTAAAGTGAAAATAATGTCTGCATCACTTATCAGTTCGTCTGATTCAGCTTTTTGTGTATCGTATTTTAAGACCTTGTTTTCATCGGGCATCCACTTTAAAAAATGCGGATAATCGTTAGGAGCGATAACATGAACTTGATGGTTGCTTTTTAAAAGATAATGGTAAAGGCCTAAAGTAGATCCTATGGCATCACCGTCGGGATTTTTATGTGGTACAATAACTATCTTTTTTTCAGTAGATAACAATTGTTTTATGTTGCTTATTTCTTCATTTTTCATAGATGACGAAGATACAATTTTTTTAAAATTACATAGGCTTGTTTTTATTGATAAATAGCGTACTTTTGCAGCAAAATTAAAAGACCTTCATTGTAGAGTATTTTAGAATAGCAGATACAATTTTAAGAATGCTTTAGATGAAATAAAAAGAATAACACTAAAATTTAAAAATGGCAACAAATAGAACATTTACAATGCTAAAGCCAGATGCAGTTGAAAACGGACACATTGGCGCAATATTAGAAAAAATTTCAGCTTCAGGATTTAGAATTGTAGCAATGAAATTAACCCAAATGACCAAAGCTGATGCTGAAGCATTTTATGCAATTCACAGTGAGCGTCCTTTCTTCGGTGAGTTAGTGGAGTTTATGACTCGCGGACCTATCGTAGCTGCTATTTTAGAGAAAGAAAACGCGGTTGAAGATTTCAGAACTTTAATTGGTGCTACAAACCCAGCAGATGCTGCCGAAGGTACTATTCGTAAATTATACGCTGCTTCTGTTGGAGAAAATGCAGTTCACGGAAGTGATAGCGATGAAAACGCTGCTATTGAAGGTGCATTCCATTTTGCAGGAAGAGAGCAGTTTTAATTAAACCGCTTTATATAAAATTAAAAATCCCGCAATAGCGGGATTTTTTGTGTCTTAAAAAAATTAAATAGTATATATTAAATTACTTTTACATTTACTGCGTTTAATCCTTTTTTACCTTCTTTCAGTTCAAATTCAACTTCATCACCTTCGCGAATTTCGTCGATTAAACCTGAAATGTGAACAAAATGTTCTTTTTTTGAACCTTCTTCGATAATGAAACCAAACCCTTTAGAATCATTGAAGAATTTTACTGTTCCTGTACTCATAATTGAAATATTAGTTATTAATTGAGTTAAATGTAGTATAAAATTTTTTGAAGTTTATTTTTTTTGTGTAAAATTTTTAATAAAAGTTTACGCACAAAAAAAGGCTATCAATAATTATTGATAGCCTTTTTGTTGTAATTGTTAAAGTATATGTATTAGATTACTTTTACGTTTACGGCGTTTAATCCTTTTCTACCTTCTTGTAGATCGAATTCAACTACATCACCTTCACGAATTTCATCGACTAGTCCAGAAATGTGTACGAAATGTTCTTTGTTGTTGTCTTCTTCAACGATGAATCCAAAACCTTTAGAATCATTGAAGAATTTTACTGTACCTTTACTCATTGTATTTGTATATAAAAAATTTAAAGGTCAAAGGTAATGTAAATAAGTACAGCTTGTTAGAAATCGAAGGCTTTTATTATTTTTATTTTCAAACGTAGTTATCTTAAAATCAATTTCTTAACAATTTCTTTACCAAGAGCCTCGTTAATCATTACTATAATCTTTTCTTTTCCATAGCTTAATTCTTCTCGTAAAACACTAGAATTAAGTTGTACATAAAGTGTATCACGTTCTAAATTAACCGATCGGGTGTAATTATTTACGCCATTACCCATAAGGTCTGCCCAGGCATCGGCTACATTGACTTTATCTAAACCTTTTTCTAATTTGTTGGTTTCTACAAATTCTTTTAAAGCGTCTGATATGCTAATATGTTCGTTATTGCGTTTTGCCATGAATTTGGAGTCTTGAGAAGTGGCAAAGGTACTATGTTTTAGAGTTCAAATTGAAATAACTTTTCAACAAGTGCTTCTTTCTGGTACCAATCGTTGTAAACTAATTCTAGTTTTTCGACTTGAAACGTTCCAAAGTCATGATGTTTAAAAGCTTCAATGGTTTTTAAGAATGCATTTTTATTTTCTAATTTATTTTTAAATCGAACAATCGTGGCGTGCGCCGTTTGTATGGTATACCGCTTATCAATACTTTGTTCTAAAGTTGAAGTTTTAAAATTTTGTCTCAAATTATCACGAATATCATTTAATACAGAATTATTCATAAAACCTTGTAGCATAATACAGGAAGGTGATGCTGTTAATCCTTTAAAATGGATTTCAATAATCGGGGATTCAATTAAACTTTGTTTGATAACCTCAATGTAATCTTGAATGTTAATCTGGTTTAGTTGAAATCCGTTATAACAAGAAATAATAGACATAACTGTAATATGAATATCTGAACTTTCGTAGTAATATTGATTGGGTTCAATGGCTTTTAATTCACTTAAAAACGTTTCAATATTGGTTTTAACAGCTTCCGAAGGTCTTAATAATAAGGTGATTCCAAATCGGTTGTCGCTTTTCGAGTCGATTAAAGTATCAATGTGGTAAGTGTCGTTTTTTATTTTTTCAATAGATGTGTTGTATAGATTGTTGTAATGCTCTTCGAGATTCATAGGCTTTAAAGTCTGAATATTTCGTAGGATTGATGGGCTTGTTTTACTGCATTTTCAGTGCGTTCGGCATGGGTGTCGCTTATAAATATTTGTCCGAAGTTAGCATCGTCAACCAGTTTAATAATCTGCGTTACGCGATTTTCATCAAGTTTATCGAAAACATCATCTAATAATAAAATGGGATTGACACCACTTTGTGCTTTTATAAAATCGAATTGCGCCAGTTTTAAGGCAATTAAAAAGGACTTTTGCTGTCCCTGGCTACCAAATTTTTTTATGGGATGATTTTCTATATTAAAATTTAAATCGTCTTTATGAATACCAACACTTGTGTATTGTAAGGCTTTGTCTTTATTAATACTTTTTTGTAATAAGGTGTTTAAATCATCTTCAAACAAACCACTGCTATACTCGAGCTCCACATTTTCGTTGCCGTTACTTATGGCTTGATAACGCTCTTTGAAAATGGGAATAAAAGTTTCTAAAAACAATTTTCGCTTTTCAAAAATTTGTGAGCCGTAATCGTTTAACTGCTGGTTGTAAATCTCTAAGGTTTCTTTGTTAAACGTATGATTTAGTGCGAAATATTTTAACAAGGCATTACGTTGAGATAAAATCTTATTGTAATTAATCAGGTTGTTTAAATACACTTTGTCGCTTTGCGAAATAACCCCGTCTATAAATTTTCGGCGGGTGTCGCTACCTTCAATAATTAAATCTCTATCGGCTGGAGAGATAATTACCAAAGGCAAAAAACCAATATGTTCGCTAAACTTGTCGTAAATCTTTCCGTTACGTTTAATAACTTTTTTTTGTCCGCGTTTCAGACTAACGATTATTTTTTCAGATTTATCATCTTTTATATAGTCGCCATTCACTACGAAAAACTCTTCGCCATGCTTTATGTTTTGTGTCGCTACCGGATTAAAATAACTTTTACCGAAAGATAAATGATAAATGGCATCGAGTACATTAGTTTTGCCAATACCGTTGTTACCAACAATACAATTTATTTTGTCGTTGAAATTGAAGGACTTACTTTCGAAATTTTTATAGTTTAATAATGAAAGTGATTTTAAAATCATAAAAAAAGTAGCTTAAAGCATGTTATGGAGTTGCGACTCTTTAAAAAGGAGGTGCAAATTATTGAAAAAATACAAATAAATAACCTTTTGTATATGAAGAAAAATTATATTTTTGCGAGGCATTAACTTTAGAATAAATACATGGCAACATATAACAAGAGAGGTTATAAACCGAAAAAGAAGGTAGAAAATGACGTTGTAGAAGAAGTATACGAACAAGATTCTACAACAGCAGAGGTATTTAATACGTTAGACGAAACAGCATCTAAAACTGAAGAGTTTGTTGAGAAAAATCAAAAATATATCTTCATGTTTATTGGTGTTGTGGCAGTTGTTGTTTTAGGGTATTTAGGATACAACGAGTTTATTGCAAAACCTAAGCAGGAAAATGCAATGAACGATATGTTCCAAGCTCAAAAATATTTTGATCAAGCTGTAAACGGTGTAGAAAAGGATTCGTTATTTAACTTAGCCTTAAACGGAGGTGAAGGTAAATACGGTATGTTAGATATTATTGAAGAGTACAGTGGAACTGCATCGGCTAATCTGGCACACTATTATGCAGGTACAGCTTATTTAAGATTAAAAGATTACAAAAATGCGATTGAGTATTTAAGTGATTTTAAAAGTGAAGATGAAATTTTAGCGCCATTAGCTAAAGGTAATATTGGAGATGCTTTCGTGCAGTTAAACCAACCTGAAGATGCTTTAGATTACTACGAGCAAGCGGCTAAAATGCGTAATAATGAGTATACAACGCCAATGTATTTATACAAAGCAGGTGCTATTGCTTTAGAGTTAGATAAAGCAGGTAAGGCGTTAGATTACTTCAACAGAATTAAAGAAGAATATCCAAACTCTGCTGAGGCAGCCACTATCGATGTGTTTATTGGTAAAGCCGAGGTATTGGCAAGCAAATAACATATGGCTACGGCAAATAAAAATTTATCAGAATACGATAAAGCTACAATCCCAAATGCGAAGAAATTTCGATTTGGGATTGTTGTTTCTGAATGGAATGATACCATTACAGAAGGCTTATATCAAGGAGCTTACGATGCATTAGTAGAAAACGGAACATTGCCTGAAAATATCATTCGTTGGAATGTGCCCGGAAGTTTCGAGTTAATCTATGGCGCAAAGAAAATGCAGGAGCAAATTGTAAGTGCAGTAATTGTAATAGGAAGTGTTATTCAGGGAGAAACTAAGCATTTCGATTTTGTATGTGAAGGTGTAACTCAAGGCATAAAAGATTTGAATGTGTTACACGAAACACCGGTTATTTTCTGTGTGCTTACCGATAATACTATGCAGCAAGCTATTGATCGTTCTGGTGGGAAACACGGAAACAAAGGGACCGAAGCAGCCATTGCAGCGATTAAAATGGCAGAGTTACGTAATAATAGCTAAGACGCTGCTACAGTAGTTTTTAGCGGTGTAAATAATAATAGAGGAGATGCTTAGTCGATAAAATCACTAAGCATCTCTTTTGTTTTCAACCATTTTAACAGGATATCTGTTAACAATTTTTGGCAATAGTCTTTCTTGATTCTGCCTATTTTTAAGTACTTTTGAAGAGTAAGTATTCATTTATTTTGTTTAATCAGCGTAAAAATAAAACCTTTAATTATCGACCGCGTTTTTCTAAGGAAAACGAGGAAGTTACTGATGGAGAAGCTCCTGAAAAACACGATTTCATTTCAAAGTGGGAACAAACCAGAACTTCAAAACGACGCGTTAAAGGTGCCATGTCTATACGAACACTACTATTAATTTTGGTATTGTTATTGATTTGTATGTACATATTAGATTCAAAATTCAATTAACCTAAAAGTTAGACATTATGGGCATTTTTAAAACACGTAAGAACAAAAAATTTAGCTATACACCTCGTTATTTTAACGGAGGAGAGGAAGGTAACCCTTTTGAGATTAAACATAAATTTGACGAATACAGAAAAACCGTTGGTGGCAATACCAACTTGAAAACAAAATTAATCAACGCATTAGATGATTTAAAGCATAATCAGGATAAGGATGCTAACCGACGTATTTTAATTATTGTAGCTATTCTTGTGCTTATATTTTTATTCATCATCGATTTCGATTTATCTATATTTTTTAAATAATTCATGGCAGATATTATACAGCTTTTACCCGATCATGTTGCAAATCAGATAGCCGCAGGAGAAGTTGTACAACGCCCCGCTTCTGTTGTAAAAGAGTTGTTAGAAAACGCCATTGATGCCGGTGCTACAACTATTAAACTAATTATAAAAGACGCCGGGAAAACGCTTGTACAAGTTATAGACGACGGTAAAGGTATGAGTGCTACAGATGCCCGACTAAGTTTCGAGCGTCATGCGACTTCTAAAATACGCAGTGCAGAAGATTTATTTCTGTTAAATACAAAAGGGTTTCGAGGTGAAGCTTTAGCCAGTATAGCTGCTATTGCCCATGTGGAGTTACGAACCAAACAGGAAACAGATGATGTAGGGACCGGCATTGCTATAGAAGGTAGTAAAGTGGTGGCTCAGGAAGTAGTGGTAACACCTACAGGAACTTCTATTTCGGTAAAGAATTTATTTTTTAACATTCCCGCTCGTCGTAATTTTTTAAAATCCGATAATGTTGAGTTGCGTCACGTTTTAGATGAATTTCATCGTGTAGCCTTGGCGCACCCTGATATTCACTTCGCTATGTATAATAATGGTAGCGAAACGTTTAATTTACCGGTTGGAAATTATAGGCAGCGTATCGTTAATATTTTTGGAACAAGAACTAACGAAAAATTAGTTCCGGTGGAAGAAGATACCGAAGTATTAAAGGTTAGCGGTTTTGTTGGTAAACCTGAGTTTGCTAAGAAAACCCGTAACGAACAGTACTTTTTTGTAAACGACAGGTTTATAAAAAGTGCTTATTTAAATCATGCAATAAATGCTGCGTTTGACGGTTTGTTGAAAAATGGAACCAATCCGAGTTACTTTTTAAAATTAACGGTCGATCCGCAGTCGATAGATATTAATATTCACCCAACAAAAACTGAAATTAAGTTTGATGACGAACATACGTTGTATGCGTTATTACGTTCGGCGGTGAAACACAGTTTAGGGCAATTTAATATCGCTCCGGTTTTAGATTTTGATCGCGATGCGAGTTTAGATACACCTTACGAGTTAGAAAAGAAACCGGTAAAGAACCCTACCATTGAAGTTGATCGCGATTACAACCCGTTTAAAGAAGAGGTTAATTCTATTGTAAGAGCCATTGCTCAAAAAAGTGATCAGGCGGTATCTTGGGATAGCCTTTCCAGAGATTTAGGTGTCGGTATTTCGGATAATGATATTTATAAGAAGGCCAATTCAGAATTTATTCCCTCTCCCGAATCTGAGTTGAAACATGTTTATCATGAAGAACAGACGGAACAAGAGGAGGAATATGAAGACGAGGAAACTTATGAAGAAACCAATCCTCAAACCGAATTTGTAAGTCCGCAACCTCAAAATTTTAATCATATAAAGTTTGAAGCCGAGGAAGAAACCATGTCTGCCTTTACCGAAGAGAACAAAGTAGAGCAGAAACAAACTACGTATCAGCTTCATAATAAATACATTGTAAGTACTATAAAATCGGGGATGTTGCTTATCGACCAAAACAAGGCGCATCAACGTATATTGTATGAAAAGTTCTTAAGAAATATGACGGTGAAAGAAGCGGTTAGTCAGCAGTTATTGTTTCCGCTTCAGCTTCATTTTTCAAATCAGGAAATGCAGGTTATTCGTGATTTAAAGAACGACTTAGAACAAACCGGGTTTATTTTCGCTAAGATTCAAGCCGGTTTAGTTGAGATTACCGGAGTGCCAGTTAGTGTTCCCGAAAGCGAAGTATCTATTATTTTAGAACAGCTTATTAGCGATGTTGAAAACGAAGTGCCTGATAGTAGTTTTAGTGCCACCGATTTAATGGCGAAGTCTATGGCGAAGAGTTTAGCGATTAAAACCGGTCAGGCGTTAGAAAAAGAAGAACAAGAGCATTTGGTAAATCAGCTGTTTGCTTGTAAAGAACCAAGTGTGTCACCAGCTAACCGTACCACATTTATAACCATGACTGTGGACGAGTTAGATAAAAAATTTATATAAACTATGATGCGAATTTCAGAAAGTGTAAAACACCTAATCATAATTAATGTGATTATGTTTATTGGGACCATGGCTATTGGTAATGGTGTGTTTTATGATTGGTTTGCTTTATATTTTCCGAAAAATGACATGTTCCAACCATGGCAAATTGTAACGCATATGTTCATGCATGGCGGCATTTCACATATCTTATTCAATATGTTTGCCCTTTGGATGTTTGGTACACCTGTAGAGCAGGTTTTAGGAAGTAAGCGCTTTTTATTCATTTATTTTTCTGCTGGTTTAGGTGCCGTGTTATTACAATTGGGCTTTTATTATGTAGAGTTTATTCCGAGTTTTAATGATTTAATGGCTTCGGGGTTAACATCCGATCAGATTACACAGATGTTACAAGAGAATAAAGTATTGAGTAGTGTAACGAATCAGCAATTATCCGATTTACAAACCATTTTTCCAGTCTATAATGGTAGTATGGTTGGGGCATCCGGATGTATTATGGGAATTTTAGCAGCCTTTGGTATGATGAACCCGAATGCCGAACTTATGATGATCTTTTTACCTATTCCTATAAAAGCCAAATATTTTATTCCTGGAATTATTATCTTAGATTTAGTATCTGGTTTGTCTGGTAATTCCATATTCGGTCAAGGTAATGTTGCTCACTTTGCACACGTAGGTGGCGCTGTTATTGGGTTTATAATCATGTGGTACTGGAAAAAGAATCAGTTTAACCAAAACCGCTGGTATTAATGAGTCTTTTAGATGATGTAAAATATAAGTTGGCACGACTTAATGTGCTGGAGAAAATAATAGCCACAAATGTGGTTGTTTTTATTATAGGTTTATTACTTCGAAAGTATCTGGTGTGGTTTGAATTACCTAGTAATTTTGAAAACTTTATAGTAAGACCGTGGTCTATTATTACTTATGCTTTTTTACATTACGCTCCCTTACATATTTTGTTTAATATGCTCTGGCTGTATATTATTGGTCGGATGTTTTTAAACTTATTCAGCGCTAAAATGGCTATTAATATTTACTTTTTAGGAGCCATGAGTGGTGGTGTGTTGTTTTTGTTAGGGTATTCTTTATTTCCGGGTTTCTTCGGAACAAATTCAACATTAGTAGGTGCATCAGCAGCTGTTAGAGCATTACTTATTTTTATTTGTGCGTATATGCCCAATCAGGATATTCGGTTTTTTACTTTTAATCTTAAGTTGTGGTATGTAGGCGCTGCCATTGTTGTTTTAGATATGTTAGGGTTGTTCGGAGGAAATGCTGGTGGTAATCTGGCGCATTTAGGCGGTGCTTTGTTAGGCTATTTTTATGCTAAGCAATTAGTAAAAGGTAATGATATTGGTCGCGGTTTTGAAAGTTTAGTAAACCTGTTTTCTAATATTAAGTTATCTAAAAAAGGACCTTTAAAAACGGTTCATAAAAATAAAAGTAAAGTAGGTGGGTATACTAAAGCCGATTTTAATGAGTTTAATACTCAAAAGAAAATTGATGTTATTCTCGATAAAATAAGTAAAAGTGGTTACGATAGTCTTACAGCCGAAGAGAAAGAGTTTTTATTCAGAGCAGGTAAATAATATCATGCCAATAAGACTGTAACAAATCAATGAAGAACCTTAGCGCTATCAATAAACTTATTTACCTCATTAATGCTGTAGTAGCCTTGGTGCTTTTATTTTCTTATGCCTTACCGTTTTTACCACCTAAGACCTTTGCGGTATTATCGGTACTGAATTTGGGGGTGCCATTTTTAATGCTAAGCAATGTTCTATTCTTGTTATATTGGTTATTAAGGCTAAAAAGACAATTCTTCTTATCACTGTTTGTTTTAGCTATAGGCTATTTCTGTTTTGGGTCGTTATATAAGTTTGCGGCGTCAAAAAAAGTAGAAGACCCAAACAACATTAAGGTTATGAATTACAACGTGAGGTTATTCAATGTTTATGATTGGATTTCTGATACGGATGTGCAAACCAAAATGGTCAGTTTTATTAAGCAGGAAGCACCGGATATTTTAAGTATTCAGGAATTCCATCCACATCAAGAAGTAGATTTGTCGTTTTACAAGCATAAATTCGAAAATATATCGGGGAACAAATTAAAACACGGACAGGCAATATTCTCAAAATTTCCAATTATTAATTCCGGTTCGGTAGCGTTTCCAAATACCTCTAATAATGCCATTTTTGTAGATGTTGTCAAGCAAAAAGATACGATACGTGTGTATAATGTGCACCTGGAATCGTTACGTATTGATACAAAAATTGAAAGCTTAAAGAATGAAGATTCTGAGCGTTTAATTAACCGCGTCGGTTCGACCTTTACAATGCAGCAGTTTCAAACAGAGTTGTTCCTAAAGCATAAAAATAGCTGTAAATACAAAATGATTATTTGCGGTGATTTCAATAATACAGCCTATTCGTATGTATACCGAAAAATTAAAGGGGATTTAAATGATACTTTTGAAGAAGCCGGAAACGGATTCGGAAGAACTTACGATTTTAAATTCTTTCCTGTTAGAATCGATTATATTTTCTCAGATGAAGCTTTTACAGTAAATGGGTTTAAATCATATAACGAACATTATTCCGATCATTATCCCATTATGGCGACTCTGGCACTTCAACCGGAATAATTACATAAAGGAACAATCTACCAGATCGGCAATAATATGGATAACCAAGCCTAAGCCTATTAATTGTGTTTTCTTCGGTATTAATAATAACACATATACTGCAATAGCATAATAACTGTGTAGTGGATGAAAATTGATACTGCATCGGCCTGGGCTAAATACAGGTGTGGCCAATACGTGATCAATATCAATTAAAAAACCAGCCAGCATGATGAAATAAGCCCACATCCATTGTGGTTTATACCAAATTAAAGCAACGGCAAGAGGTAAAAGCACATGGCAACCGTAATGAGCAATGAATTGAAGCATTATCGTGGTGCTAAGGTTTGATTTTCTAAATAGGTTAAGGCATTAGGCCCTTCGTTAAAGAGTAAATCTAAAATACTCAGGTTTGGTATAAATCCGTGTTTATCATCAAATACCTGTGTATATGGTTCAAACGGTTGTTCTTGTTCTTTTTTCGCGTGAACTAAATAACGATAATCTGTGGTGTTATTATCAACGTCTTTTTGAAATGCTTCTGTTTTTAAAGGTGCTATATTTAATTGTAAACAATCGCAAATCACTTCGAAACATTTTAGGTTGAAATCTAAAATGTTTTCTGCAGGTGTTTCGAAAAGAGGTTTAAGTTCGTCTTCGTAAAACTCAAAAAAAGGAGAGGTTCTGTAGGCAGATATTAAAGATTTCCAATGATTACTCTGCCAGTTGTCTTCATTGAAAATCTTTACATCCTTATATTTTTGTCTGTTTTTCTGTGTGTGAATTACAGGAATATTTAAGGTTTGTTTTCCGTTAGCACCGTAAATATAAGCCCGATTGCGATAGGTTTGCTTTAAGAAATTATCATCAACTTCAAATGTTACCTGTCCTGCATTAGCAATCGCTACAAAATGAGCAATACTCGGGAAATAGGTTGGGTGAATGATAATGTTCATGAAATAAAATACTAATTAAGCATTTGCCTTTTTACGCGCTCTCCATTTACTGAAAATATAGTAAGCAACTAATAAAATCAGGAATGGTATTAAGAACGACGTCGCTTTACCTTCACCACTAACCGTAGTAAAGAAACGGTCCCAACGTGGTGATTTTCCATCCCAGCTCATCCAGATAAATACAGGCTTACCAACCACGTGATCGAAAGGCACAAAGCCCCAGAAGCGTGAATCGATTGAGTTATGGCGGTTATCTCCCATCATCCAATAGTAGTTTTGTTTGAAAGTATATGATGTGGCAGCTTCACCATTAATTAAAATCTGATTGCCTTTAACCGCAACGTCATTACTTTCGTATTCGCTAATAGCACGTTTGTAAAGTGGTAAATTTTCAATATTTAAAGCGATACTTTTTCCTTTTTCAGGAATGACTACCGGACCAAAATTATCGACATTCCAGTTATAATTCGGGTCGTGAGGGAATATAGAAGCATCGCGTTCGCCTTTAGCTTTTTTGTTAGGGGTAATACTAAGAACATTCGGGTTGTTTTTGAATTGAGCTAAAGCTTCATCCGAAATTGCAGAGAAGTAATACGTATTCTGGCTATTCATAATACCAAAACCATCGGTAATATCGTAGCGTTGTTTTAAAACTGCAGGATTAAATTGTGTGCTTTTAGGTTGTACCAAATAACTAAACTGTAAATGCGCACGGTCAGGTAATTGGTTTTGCATCCCATTAATAAACACATACCCATCACGAATTTCTAAGGTATCGCCAGCAATACCAACACAACGCTTTACTAAATTGGTTTTCTTATCAATAGGCTTGTAATAGTTTCTGTCGGGATGAAAGTCATTCATGTCCAGCAGGGTATCTGCTGGTTGATTAAATACCACAATATCATTTCGTTCAATATCCTCGAAACCAGGAATACGCAAATACGGTAATTGTAATTTGTTTTCCCACGAGGTTTTTCTATCCTCGTAATGGTCATCAAATAAGTATGATTTCTTTTTAAGCCCAGGAATTGTATCATGTACCATTGGCGCTGCAACGGTTGTCATAGGGATACGCGCTCCATAATGAAACTTACTCACAAATAAGAAGTCACCAACCAGTAATGACTTTTCTAAAGATGACGACGGAATAGTAAATGGCTGAATAAAATACGTATGAACAATAGTGGCAGCCACAATGGCAAACAGAATAGAGCTTACCCAATCCCCAACATCGGTTCTAGGTTTTAAGCTTCGGTCTTCTATGTATTCAACTTCGGTAGCGTAGTTAAGGTAATAGTTATAAAACCCTAAAGAAATAACAGCTAAAAGCGTGTCTATAGTTGAATTTTTTCCAAAACTTCTGGCAGTTTCCACCCAGATTACCGGAAACATAATCAAGTTAACAATAGGTAAAAATAATAAGATGGTCCACCACCAAGGGCGGTTTATTATTTTCATTAAAGTCACGGCGTTATAAACCGGAATAAAAGCTTCCCAGGCTTGTCGTCCTGCTTTAATATAAAGTTTCCAAGTTCCTAAACCGTGAATCACCTGAATAATCAAGATGAAAATAAACCATTGCATTAATGCCATACCTATGTTGTTTTGTTTACGTCGTTAGTGTTTAAACTTACATCTATTGTTACGTTAAATGCTGGTATTAACCAATATTTAACACATCATTCATGTTGAAAACGCCTTTTTTACCAATAATCCACTCGGCAGCAATAACAGCACCTAAAGCAAAGCCTTGACGGTTGTGTGCTGTATGTTCGATAGTAATTGTGTCGACTTCACTTTCATAATTAACAGTATGCGTACCTGGAACATCTTCAATACGTTTAGCAACGATAGGAAGACTTTTTTCAGCAGCTTCATCTAATTTCCAATTATCGTAACCACTGTGGTTTTCAATAATACCTTCGGCTAACGTAATGGCGGTACCACTTGGCGCATCTAACTTTTGTGTATGATGAATTTCTTCCATAGTTACATTATACTGCTTAAGGGTATTCATCATTTTGGCTAAGGTTTTGTTTAGCTCAAAAAAGATGTTAACACCTAAACTGAAGTTTGAAGCATAGATAAATCCACCTTCTTTTTCTTTACATAACTCCACAGCCTTATCGTAATCCTGTAACCATCCCGTAGTTCCTGAAATTACTGGCACACCGTTGTTTAAACAGTTCGTAATATTATTAAAAGCCACCGTTGGGATACTAAAATCTATAGCAACATCAGCTTGAGTTATATCGTAAGCATCATCATTCTTGTCTACTTTTAAAACAATTTCATGTCCGCGTTTAATAGCAATTTGCTCAATGGTTTTCCCCATTTTTCCGTAACCAAGTAAAGCTATTTTCATAATCAAAATTTAAAATTAAATGTTAGGCCGAGATTGCTTGTTGCATCCATCTCGTTAAATCTGTAATGTGGTGCTAATGATAAATTTTCATCAATGTTATACTGCATTAAATGCGCATCAACATTAGCATCAATAATATTTAAGGCATAAATGCCCAGTGTCACTAAAAGTGAAATTTCTTTATTTTTTCTATAGAATTTTTGTCCGCGTTCTAAACCTTCTGTGGTTACGCGAGGTGTATCTAGTTTGTTGCCTTCAGAATCAAAATAGAATTCATCATTTTCTAATCCGGCCAATCGGCTTTTATAAGCATCCCGATAACGGTTGTATTCTTTGTTATTGTTAATATAAAAATACACGCCGGTACCTAAACCAATGTAGACTAAAGGAATTTTCCAGTACCTCTTGTTGTAGGCTTGTCCTAAACCCGGCAGAACAGCTGAATAAAACGCAGCTTTTGCAGGCGATAGGGGATTGAATTCCTGAGGCAATTGCACTAGCGTATCAACAACCACTTCTTTTGGAAGCTCGGGTTTTTTGTTGTCTTTTTCCTGCGCTGATACACACAAACTAAACAAAAACGCTAATGCGCTTGTTATAAAAAGTTTATTTGGCACCCTTTACTAATTTTGTTATACGATTGAAATCTTCTTCTGAATGAAACGGAATGGTAATTTTACCTTTACCGTTTTTAGATACTTTAACGTCAATTTTATGACCAAAGTATTCAGAAAAAGCGCCAATGCCATCTTTTATGAAGGTAGGTACAGTTTCAGTTTGTTTTTTTGGAGTCGGTTGCACCGTTTTGGTTTCTCCGTAATTTCTAACCAATTCCTCGGTATTTCTAACCGAAAGCTGATTAGATAGTATTTTTTCGTAAATATCCAACTGGGCACTTGTATCTTCAATGGTAATTAAAGCACGACCGTGTCCCATAGAGATAAAACCGTCGCGCATGCCGGTTTGGATAATCGGATCTAGTTTTAAAAGACGTAGGTAATTGGCGATGGTAGATCGCTTTTTACCAACACGTTCACTCATTTGCTCCTGAGTCAGGTTGATTTCGTCAATTAAACGTTGGTACGATAGAGCTATTTCGATAGGGTCTAAATCCTGACGTTGAATATTTTCAACAAGCGCCATTTCTAAAGATTCCTGATCGTTGGCAATTCTAATGTAGGCCGGAATGGTTTCTAACCCGATAAGTTTCGACGCTCTGTAACGACGCTCACCAGAAACTAGCTGGTATTGGTTAAACCCTAATTTTCTAACCGTAATAGGTTGAATTATACCTAATTCTTTTACCGAAGATGCTAATTCGCGTAACGATTCTTCACTAAAGTTGGTACGTGGTTGAAAGGGGTTAACCTCTATAAAATCGATGTCTAATTCAACAATATTTCCTATCACTTTATCAGCATCTTTATCCTGTACCGATTGAATATCGTTTTCAGGATCTTTTAAGAGTGCCGATAATCCTCTTCCTAAAGCTTGTTTTTTTGTTGCCTTAGCCATATTTATGCATTTTTATTAATAATTTCTTTAGCTAAACTTAAGTAATTTGTTGCGCCTTTACTAGCCGCATCGTAATTAATTATGCTTTCGCCATAACTTGGGGCTTCACTTAAACGTACATTCCGCTGGATAATGGTTTGAAAAACCATATCATTAAAGTGCTTCTGAACCTCCTCAACCACTTGATTAGATAGCCTTAAACGTGAATCGTACATGGTTAGTAATAAACCTTCGATATCTAATTCTTTGTTGTGAATTTTTTGAACACTTTTTATCGTATTCAACAGCTTTCCTAAACCTTCTAAGGCGAAATATTCACACTGAATAGGAATAATCACAGCATCGGCCGCAGTTAACGCATTCAGTGTTAGTAAACCTAATGACGGTGCGCAGTCAATAATGATATAATCATAATCATCCTTAATATCAACCAAAGCTTTTTTTAACATGTATTCGCGCTGGTCTTTATCAACAAGTTCTATTTCGATAGCAACAAGGTCGATGTGCGCGGGAATAATGTCCAGATTAGGCGTGTCGGTTTTAACAATGGCTTCTTTAGGTGCATGCGAATGTTCTAAAAGTTGGTAGGTTCCCACTTCTACGCTTTCCACATCCATTCCAATTCCAGAAGTTGCATTTGCCTGAGGATCAGCATCAATAAGTAATACTTTTTTTTCTAAAACTCCAAGAGAAGCCGCTAAGTTGATAGATGTTGTTGTCTTACCAACACCTCCTTTTTGGTTAGCAATTGCAATTATTTTACCCATTAATTGATTTGGTTTTATTAGGGGTAAAAATACAACTATTATTTAGGAATAAAAACGGAATTTGTTAACAGAGGCTTTTAATAATTTTTTCGGGTGAAATTTGTTACTAAAAGTAACCGTTAGTCGATTAAAATCTCTAAAATTTTTATGGCAGCTTCGCTAATTTTTGTGCCGGGACCAAAAACGGCTACAACACCGGTATCGAATAAAAATTGATAATCTTGTTTTGGAATAACACCACCCACAATAACCATAATATCCTCACGGCCATAATGTTTTAGTTCTTCAATAACCTGAGGGACTAAAGTTTTGTGTCCGGCAGCTAATGATGAAACCCCCAGGATATGTACATCATTTTCAACGGCTTGTTTCGCTACTTCTTGCGGAGTTTGAAACAAAGGTGCAACATCTACATCGAAGCCTAAATCGGCATAAGCTGTAGCAACAACTTTAGCGCCGCGGTCGTGACCATCCTGTCCCATTTTTGCAATCATGATACGAGGTCGTCTGCCGTCCTGTTTTGCGAAAACATCGGCAAGCTCTCTTGCTTTTTTAAAGGTGTCGTCGTTTTTAATTTCTTTACTATACACGCCTGAAAATGATTTAATCTGTGCTTTATGCCTGCCAAAAACAGATTCCAAAGCCATACTAATTTCACCTAAGGTAGCACGCTCGCGAGCGGCTTCAATAGCTAAAGCTAATAAATTTCCTTGTCCTGTTCGGGCACATTCGCTTAAATTTGACAGGGTTATATTTACTTTTTCTGTATTTCTACTCGCTTTAATTTTCTTTAAACGTTCAATTTGAGCGTTTCTAACCGTTTGGTTGTCTACTTCAAGCGTATTAATAGGTGCTTCTTCTTTTAGTTTGTATTTGTTAATACCAACAATCGTATCCTGATTGGAATCTATTCGTGCTTGTTTTCTGGCTGCAGCTTCTTCAATTCTAATTTTTGGAATACCGACTTCAAGGGCTTTGGTCATGCCTCCTAAATCTTCAATTTCCTGTATTAATTTCCAGGCTTTTTCGGCGATGTCGTTCGTAAGTTTTTCAACGTAATAACTCCCAGCCCAAGGATCAACCGTTTTTGTGATTTTGGTTTCTTTCTGAAGGAAGAGTTGCGTATTACGTGCAATACGAGCTGTAAAATCGGTAGGTAATGCAATGGCTTCATCTAAAGCATTGGTGTGTAAACTTTGTGTGCCTCCAAAAACAGCGGCGGTCGCCTCAATAGTAGTTCGGGCAATGTTGTTAAACGGGTCTTGTTCGGTTAAACTCCAGCCACTGGTCTGGCAGTGGGTTCTTAAATTAAGTGACTTTTCATTTTTAGGGTTGAATTGTTTTATTAGTTTCGCCCAAAGCATTCTGGCTGCTCGCATTTTTGCAATTTCCATAAAATGATTCATGCCAATACCCCAAAAAAAGGATAAGCGAGGAGCAAAATCATCGATATTTAAGCCAGCTGCTAAACCTGTTTTTATGTATTCCAGACCGTCGGCCAGGGTGTAGGCTAATTCAATATCTGCGGTTCCGCCAGCTTCCTGAATATGATACCCAGAAATACTAATACTATTGAATTTAGGCATGTGCTTACTAGTATATTCAAAAATATCTGAAATGATTTTCATAGAGGGTTTTGGTGGGTAAATGTAGGTGTTACGCACCATAAACTCTTTTAGTATATCATTTTGAATGGTTCCGGAGAGTTTATTTTGAGGAACCCCCTGTTCTTCAGCTGCGACAATATAAAATGCCATAATGGGTAGCACAGCGCCGTTCATAGTCATGGAAACACTCATTTTATCGAGGGGAATCTCATCGAACAAACGTTTCATGTCTTCTACAGAATCTATCGCAACTCCAGCTTTACCTATGTCGCCAACCACGCGATCGTGATCGGAATCGTAGCCACGATGTGTGGCTAAATCGAAGGCAACAGATAGTCCTTTTTGTCCGGCAGCCAAATTGCATTTGTAAAACGCATTACTGTCTTCGGCTGTTGAAAACCCAGCGTATTGTCTGATGGTCCACGGCTTTCTAACATACATGGTGGTGTAGGGGCCACGTAGGTTAGGGGTAATGCCTGCAGCAAAATTAAGGTAATCTAAATCTTCAATGTCATGTTCAGAATAGATTGATTTTACAGAAATACCCTCCGCGGTCTCAAACGTTTGGGGTTCGGATTTCAGGCTTTGGTATTCTGATTTAATACTGATATGTTGAAGATTTTTTCTAGACATGAATTAGGCCTGAGGCGTCTTGTTTAAATTGAAAAGGTGCGCATAAAACAAATCGAAAGCTACATAAGTTGCCAGATATTTATCTGATAAAATACCTCGATAACCAGACATTAAGGGCGCGCCAAATAATTTCGGGCTCATGCTGTTTGTTGAGATCAGGGCGTTTAATGTTGTTTTTAAACTTTCGTCATGGATATTGGTAGTTACGCAGTTCATTAAAGATCCCTTGTAGTTTAAATGGCTATTTGAGTTTTCAGCATCCCATAAATCGGCTTCATTTTTTAAAGCCTCAAAAACCTTTAAGGTGTGTGCTGAAGCAATTTCTATATACTTAACACGCTTTGCGTTAGTGTCTCGCAAAAATTGATAATATGCCTGTGTTAGGGTTGTGTTTGGTTTGTCTTTGCCGTAAAAAGCAACAATGTCGGCTTCAAAGGCGTATAAAGCTTCTTTATATAGCTTAGAATCTAAACCTTGACAATTTATAGTTTCAGGATTCTCAGCATACTTATAATCTGTAAAAGTGGTGCCGTTTTTACAGCTAAAAAAAGTGATGACTAATAAAAATACAAAAAGGATAACATTTGATTTCATATTAATTTTCATTGTTTAAGCGTTGTTGTTCTATAGTTTCAGATAATCGTTTTTCTATAATCGGTTCAATTAATGTTTTTCGGAAATGGGTTTTTACGAACGGGTACAATTCTATTTCAGGTTTCATCTTATCGTCGGGGTTTTGGTAACTGTTAGCTCCTACTAAAACCTCTTCTTTTTTGTCGAATTGTTCTTGCTCTTTTTGAGCGCTTTCCTTTATTTTTCGCTGAATAGTGCCTGCTTTTAATTGTTTTAAAAAGCCACCATTGGTTTCAATGTCTTTAAAAAGAATCAGGGCTTTTTCGGCCAACTGTTTAGTTAAAGATTCAATGTAGTAAGCACCATCTGCCGGATTGTTAACTTTATCGAAATAACTTTCGTGTTTTAAAATAAGGAGTTGATTTCGGGCAATACGTTCGCTAAAATCATTGGTTTTATGGTAAACAACATCATATGGCAAATTACAAATGGTGTTTGCGCCGCCAAGAATCGCACTCATACTTTCGGTAGTAGAACGTATAATATTGGTGTTGTAATCGTAAACGGTTTTGTTGCGTTTTGAAGGTGTTGCTAAAATATGACATTCCGGATTGAGATGATATTCAGAAGCTAGTGTTTGCCAGAGTAATCTTAGCGCTCTAAGTTTAGCAATTTCGAAAAAATAATTACTACCTACCGAAACATTAAAGAGAACTTTAGTGTGTTGTTTGGATTCAGATGAGCATTCGTTATCCAATATATTTAGGTATTCGTTGGCATGTGCTAAAGCATAAGCCAATTGCTGAACCATATTTGCTCCGGCATTTTGATAAAGCCCAGTATTAATACTAAATGTGTTTGTTTGGTTAACTACTGACTTAAAATTCTCGATGTCTGAATTCATATTGTTAAACCAATTCCCGGTTTTGGTAAGTTTGCCAATAATATCAGTATGGATATAATGTTGGTTATTTGAAACGGTTTTAAAAAGCTGTTTTGTGAATTCTGGGTTTAAAAAATGTAATTCAAAGTGTAAAGTTTTTGTTTCCGAATCTATATTTTTTAATAAGGTTTCAATAGAAATATCATGTTTAGGAATGATAAACTTAATGCTTTCTGCACCCTGATTAATCGATTCGATGGCTTTTGTATTAGCTATCTCAGCATCATTAACAAAAACAGTGTCACAAATACGCCATTTGGTAGCATTTGTATTTGGTGAATAAGGGAGATCTTTTAAATCATCGGCATTGTAAAAGGGTTTTACCGAAATATCATCATTAGAATGCCATACAAGGGTTTGGTAATCCGCGCCATTTAGCTCGAACTGAATTTTTTGTTTCCACTGTTTGGTAGAAACATCATCAAATTCGCTAAATAGTCCGTTAGTCATTGTTTTGTGTTTTTAAACTGTCTTCGTATTCGATAATGAAAATTTCTTCGCTGTCACGTTTCATATAATACTCTTCGCGGGCAAATTTTTCAAGACCTTCTTCGGTGCTTAGTTTTTTTAATGCTTTTTTATCTTTTTCAATTTCCTTTTGATAGTATTCCTTTTCGGCTTCCAAGTCATGAATGTCTGAATTTAATTCGTTGTGAATAAGCCAGGAGTTAGCATCGAAAAATAGCATCCATACAACAAAAAGGGTGATAATAAGTACGAATATGTTTTTAAAGGGTTTGAATATTTTATGTTTAAAAAACGCCATACTTAAAGTCGGTTGTTAATAATAGTTCGCACAATATCTACCGCAACAGTGTTGTATTTATTGTTAGGGATGATAATATCTGCAAATTCTTTCATGGGTTCAATAAATTGGTCGTGCATGGGTTTTAACGTGGTCTGGTACCGGCCTAAAACTTCATCTAAATCACGACCACGCTCTGAAATATCACGTTTCAAACGACGAATTAAACGTTCATCGGAATCGGCATGCACAAATATTTTAATGTCACACATATTTCTGATTTCGGGACTGGTTAAAATTAAAATACCTTCAACAATCATAACCTTTCTTGGGTGTGTTAAAATCGTATCTCCAGTTCGGTTATGTTTAACAAACGAGTATACGGGTTGGTGTATAGGTTTGTCTTCTTTCAGCTCTTTTAGGTGACTTTCCAGGAGTTCGAAATCTATGGAGCGCGGGTGGTCGAAATTAATTTTAACGCGCTCATCATAACTTAAATGTGACGTATCCTGATAATACGAATCCTGCGAAATTACACCTATTTCACCCTCCGGAAGCTCGTTAAGTATTTGGTTTACTACGGTGGTTTTACCACAGCCCGTACCGCCTGCAATTCCTATAATAAGCATGTGTAATTTTATTTGATTAGCCTGTTACAAATTTAAATAAATGTAAAACATTTAACCGAGAATGCGTTTATTTTTTGATTTTCTCTACTACTTCCTTGGTAATCATTTTTTTATTCTTGTTTCCCCAGGAGTTGTTAATGTAATTCATAACATCGGCAACTTCAGAATCCGATAATCCCAAGGGAGCCATTACATTTTTATAGGTCATACCGTTCACTTTTAATTCTCCATTTACACCATACTTAACTGCTCTTATACTGGCTTCTTGATTTTTGGCTAGAAAGTCTGATTTGGCCAAGGGCGGATACACATTTTTTACTCCTTCGCCGTTTGGTAAGTGGCAGTTCATGCAAAAGTCTGTATAAATTTCACTGCCACGTTTTATGCTTTCTTCTAAAGGGGTTTGTTTTAAATTATAGGTGATTGATGAAGCTGTAATAATTAAGCTTAATAAGATAAATTTCATAGGATATTTTAGTTTTTGGGAACAATTTTAAATATGCCTTTGCCTTCAACGCTAAGATAAATGTAGCCATCTGGCGCTTGTCGAACATCTCTAACACGACCAATTGATTCAAAAAGTTTTTCGCGCTTTATTACTTTGTTATTTTCAAGAATGAGTCGTTCTAAATATTGAAATTTTAAAGAACCAACCAGTAAGTTTCCTTTCCAGTTAGGGTATTTATCTGAATAGACAAAAGTCATTCCGCTTGGCGCTATCGAAGGTACCCAATAAAAAAGCGGTTGTTCCATGCCTTCTTTTTCGGTAATATCAGTAAAGCTTGTGCCGCTATAATTGATTCCGTAGGAAATTACAGGCCAGCCATAGTTTTTTCCTTTTTCAATGATATTGATTTCGTCACCACCCTGAGGGCCATGTTCGTGAGTCCAGATTGCTCCGGTTTCCGTGTGTTTAGTCATGCCTTGTGGATTTCTGTGTCCGTAACTATAAATGGCGGTTTTCGCATTTGGGTTATTTACAAATGGATTGTCTGAAGGTATAGTTCCATCAGCATTTAACCTATAAATTTTACCACAGTCTCTAGTAATATCTTGTGGGTTAACATCGCGCTGACCACGTTCGCCAATGGAGAAAAACAGGTAGCCTTGATTATCAAATTCAATCCTTGAACCAAAATGTTGTCCTTTTGTGGTGTTAGGGGTTGCTTTGTATAATTGTTGTTGATTTGTTAGTGATGTTCCGCTTAATTTCGCTCTCATAATAGCCGTATTGCCACCTTCGCCTTCACCTTCGGGAGAAGCATACGAGAAATAAATCCAACCATTAGTTTTGTAATCAGGATGTAACTTGATATCCATAAAGCCACCTTGACCGCGTACATAAATTTCAGGTAAGCCATTAATTGTAGTTTTAGTTCCGTCTTTAAAGTGAATAAGTTCTCCAGATTTTTCAGTTATAAGCATGCTTCCATCAGGAAGAAAGGCCATTCCCCATGCAATATTTAAATCGGGAACAACAAGTTCGGTTTCATATTCAATGTTTTCAGGTGATTCAGCTTTAATTTCAGATTCGGCCTGCTGTGCGCAAGAACTATAAACTATTAATAGGGTTAATAGGGAGTAAATTCGTTTCATAGCTTGTTAGTTTATGTTGTATGAGATATTAATACCTGAATAGTAATTTACTGGGGTTCCAGGGTAATAATATCTGGGTTGAGCGCCATTAAAACCTGTCGCATTGATAAGAATTTGAGAGGCATAGGCTGTATCAAAGATATTATTTAAACCTAAAAAAACATTGATATTTAGTTTTTTATTAAGTTTTTTTAGCCATCCAATTTTAAAATTAGTCAGGTTGTAAGAATCTGTATATAAGTCGTTACTATCGGTGATAGGTATGCTACCAATGTTTTGAAACAATAAGTTGCCATAGAAACCTAGAGGGGTTTTGAAATCCAATTCTAAATTAAAAACGTGGTTGGGGACACCGGTTAAATCGTTACCGGAATAATTGTTCTCACCATCTACATAATCCTTAAATTTATAATGATTGAGCGAGTAGGTTAAATTCGTATTTAATTGATAGGTTTTGTTTTTAAACCATTTAAAAGTTCCACTCAATTCAATACCATCATGCTGGGTTTTACCTGCATTAAGGCCTATGTATTCATCATTCCCAGTACGCTTAGCAACCAATAAATCTGAAATATTTAATCTGTAAGCAGATACATAGCATAATAGCCGGTTGTTAAAAAATGTTGACCGCGACCCGATTTCAAAATTCCAGCCTGTTTCGGGTTTGATATTAGGATTGATTAATCCATCAGGTAGTAGAGTTTCGGTAGTTGTTGGTGGTGAAAATCCGTGACTGATATTAGAATAAAGATTGATGTTTTCTGAAATGCTATGCGTTAAGCCAAACGTAGGAGAGAGGATGTTTTTAAAGGAATAGGAACCAGACTGATCTGGATTTGTGTCGTTATTGAAATTATCATTGAGTGTATAGGATGTTTTATTAAAATTCAACCCAAAAGAGACTATTGTTTTCTCATTAATACTATAATTGGTTTCTAAAAATATATTGAAGTAATAACGGGTTTCTTTATTGTTTGAAAGTAAATCGCCTTGAATACTTCCTGTGCCTGAAGGGTAATCCTGATAGAGGTTTTTGAAAGTTTTCCACTTATAGAAATCATTAAAAAATTCAGCGCCGATAGTCCATTTAAACTTAGTGGTCTCACCTAAAATTCTACTTCGAATTCCTAAAGCCGATAGTTTTTCAGACAGGATGTTAAAAGGCCTCGGTTCGTAGCTGTTTTTAAATGAGGTAAACACACTTGTTTTTTGTGAAAGAGTATTGTTGTATTGATGATGCCAAGATATGCCTAGAAGACTGCGTTTGGTGTCTTCAAAGCCTTTAGCTTGTTCCCAGGTATACGCTGCCGATTCAGGACTGTTTAAGAAGGTGTTTTCATTAATAGAGCTAGGGATATAGCCTTTTAAATCGATAAAACTCCCTAGAATAGAAATTTCATTCCGTTCATTAATATAATGATTAGAGTTTAGGGTAATAGTTTTTCTGTTGTATGAATTATTGGTTCTGTAGCCGTCACTTTGGGTGTGACTGAAAACGGTATTGATACTCGAATTTTTTAATCCTGAGCCAAAACTTAAAACGTCTTTAAACAGACCAAAAGAGCCGAAAGTAGTTGTGTTTTGTAGGTTAGTTTGGTTATAACTTGCAGTTTTAGGAATTAAATTGATAGTGCCACCTAAACCGGCACCATGAATAGACGACCCTGATCCTTTTATAATTTCAATTCTTGATAGAGCGGTTAACTCAAAATCTTCGATAGTGGTTTCACCATTTCCTGAGGTTAGGGGGATGTCTTTAAAATAGGCCCTTATTTTACTGGTGCCGTATAAATTTCTGGAACCAATACCTCTAATGGTGATTCGGTTTGTGTTTAATGTTCCATTTTGCATAAAGACCCCCGGAACTTTATTTAATGCAGGAGCTAGGTCGGTTGTGTTGTTTTTTTGTAGGTCTTTAGTCGATATAATGTTATAAGAGGTGTAAGACGAATTTAAAGGTTTTGCAATTTGGTTTGCATTTACTACCACTTCATGCAATTCAGAAGGGTTGATTTGTAATTGAATAATTGGATGGTCTTCTTGAATAATTACTGTTTTATGAAAATACCCTGATTTGTAAAACTCAAAAGAACCGAAGGTTTTTATTTTAAACAGGCCTTGATTGTTGGAATAAACCGTGTCATGTTTGTTTTCAAGAATGATTGATACTTGAGACAGCGGGCTGTTTGTGTCCAAATCAACCACTTTCCCCGTGATTTTTGATTGACATAAACCTTTAGAATTAAAAAATATGATGATAGGAAAAGTGAAAATATATGTGGTAAAGTTCAAGTTTAAAGAGAGTTAGTTGATGCTGGGCTAAGTTAATTAAAAAATGAACTTAGAAATGGTATAAAATTTTAGAAAAAAGGGTTGTGTATTTAATATAAAGAAGTATATTTGCACCCCGTAATGAGATAACCATTATACTCGGGGTGTAGCGTAGCCCGGTTATCGCGCCTGCTTTGGGAGCAGGAGGTCGCAGGTTCGAATCCTGCCACCCCGACAAAAAAAGCCAAAATATCGAATGATATTTTGGCTTTTTTATTTTTGATATTGATATTTAAAATAAAAAAATCCCGTTCAAAACTTGAACGGGATTTTTAGTATGGTTTAGGTAAAATTATTTAACGATAATTTTTTGAGCAAAGAAACCTAAATCGGTTTGTGCTTTAAAAATGTATAAACCAGTATTTAAGTTAAAGTCTAATCTTTGAGACTTAAGTACTCCTTGTTTAACCACTTTACCTGTAATGTCGTAAATGCTGTAAGCGGCATCAACTAAGGTTTTGTCTACCATAATAAAGTCTTTTGCCGGGTTAGGGTAAACACCTGTTATACCTTTAAGTTTTACATCTGATACCGATAGTGTGTTTAAATCTAATTTGTAAATTTCATCTCCACTACCATTGTCACCTTCAAAATAAAGGATATCTCCAACTTTTATAGCTGGCCATGAAAGGTGTACGTTTTCATCTAATACTTCTGTAGTAGTACCGTTTGTTCTGTGTAGATTGTCACTGCTACTAGAGTCTGTTTCACCATTATAATAAAGATAGTCGTCATTATCATCTGGCGTTACAAATCGATAAGGATTGTGGTCTTTGGTTGTATTTGTGCTAATTTGTGTAGTTGTATTATTACTTGCGTTGTACTTGTATAGTTGGAAAAACCCGTTACTATCTTCACCTCCTAAATAAAGCTCATTTTTCCAAACACAAAATGGACGTATATAAGTCGATTCATTGCTTGCTGATGTTACTTCTTCCGTTGTAGTGCCGTTAGTTCTGTAAAGGAGATATACTGGAAATTGTCCTGGGGCCGTTGTGTCTCTACGAGCGAAATAAATTTGGTTGTCATAAAAAACAATATTATAAATTCTTGATTCTTCAGAGGTCTCATCGGTTGCATCTCCTGGTAAATCTGTTAATCTTGTAAATAAATCGGTTGCCGGGTCGTACTCGTATAATTCAACGCCATAACTATCTGTTCCGCTTTCAGAAACGTTACCGGTAAAGTAAATTTTATCGTTATGGGCTTGTACGTTAATGTATTGTGTTGAGTAAGAAGTACGGCTATTAAATGAATCTAAGCTTTCTACCTGGTTTGTATTTGCTCTTGGTACACGGGTGGCTAGGTTAGTTGTACCATCCCATTGCCATAATTCTTTGTTAGAAGCATTGTTTATAAAATATAATACACCGTTTAATTCTACCATATCATCTAAATCGCCTACACTAGCATCTACTAACCCAGAAACAGGGTCGGCACCATCTCCAGTACCATTTAAAACATGCGGTACATTTGTAACACTCTGGTTGAAATATAATTGGTTGTTTAGTGTGAAGAAATATTCTGGAGAAGAATTGTCGCTGCCACTAACAATATCAATATAACTTAGAGATGGGTTGTTAGGGTCGCTTGGGTCTAAAACCCATAGTTCGTCACCTATATCATTACCTCCAGCATAGTCGCTAGTTGCATCGCCGGTATCGGCCTGAAAGTAAATTTTACCATCAAATAAAAACATCTGATCTGGGTTTGAATCTCCAGACTTATTGATGTTAAATAATAAAGAACTTTGGGCGGTTGCAGCCAACCCAAACGCAAATGCTAAGCAAGAAAATAGTTTTCTTTTCATAAATTAAAATGTTTAGATAATTAGATTTATTAAGTTTTATATAAGTATTACTCAGTAAAATTTAACTACCCTTGCTTTTTTATGAAAAAAAATAAAATTTGTTCAAAAAGGGAATTATTTTGTAATGTTATCTTTGTTAAAATGAGATTAATTTAAATAAAGAATAAAAGTTATAATATTATGGCAAATTTTGGTGCGAGTAAGGTGTTTTTATTAGGGGATGATATCGAGTGGGAAGACTTAGGAGGAGGAATAAAGCGTAAAATAATGGGGTACGATGACAACATCATGCTGGTGAATGTAAGTTTTGAGGCTGGAGGCGTGGGAGCGATGCATAAACACCCACATGTGCAGGTCACCTATGTAGCAAGTGGGGAATTCGAATTCACCGTTGGAGATGAGGTGAAATTAGTGAAAGAAGGTGACGGACTTTATATTCCACCAAATACCATGCATGGTACGGTTTGTAAAAAGGCTGGTGTTTTAATTGATGTGTTTAATCCTATTCGTGAGGATTTTGTGCAGTAGTATAAAAGCAGTATAGTGAATAAAAAAGGTTTCAAAAATTTTGAAACCTTTTTTATTTGCAATAGTATTATTTCTTTTTATTTGATGAATCTCTAACAATGAGCTCGGCACCTAAAATGACTTTATTCAGGGTTTGCTTTTTGTTAGGTGTTTTTACGCGTTCTAAAAAAGTTAGTGCTGCTTGTTTTCCAATTTCGGCACTATGCTGATTTACCGTTGTAATTGAAGGCGCCACTAGAGCAGTAAAGGGTTCATTACCAAAGCCTACCAAGGCGATGTCTTCAGGAACTCTAACGTGTGCTTCCTCAAGTGCTTGTAGCGCACCAAGAGCGGCGTAGTCGGCTGCTACATAAACAGCATCTGGTCTAGTTTCTAGGGCTAATAATTGTTGCATTTGCTTTTTCCCATCTTCAATGGTTAAACTACTTTCAATTAGTAATTCGTCTTCAAGAGGTAAGTTGTACTTATCAATGGCATCAACGTAGCCCTTAACTCGGTTATTGAAAATTCGGGTATGTCGGTAGCCACCTATATGTGCTATGCGTTTGCAGCCTTGTTCAACTAAATGCTCTACAATCATATGGCTACTATCGTAGTCATTAATTCCAATATAATCGACATTTAAATCGTTCTCACCACGGTCGAATAAAATTAACGGAATACCTTTCGATTTTATTTTTTCGTAATAATCTAAATCTACAGTTTCGTTGGCCATAGAAGCGATAATACCATCTACCTGAGTAAATAACAAAGTGTCGATATTACTACATTCTTTTTTGAAAGATTCGTTAGATTGTGTAATGATGATGTTGTAGCCTTTCTTGTTTAAAACCTCCTCAATATTTTGAATGACTGACGAAAAAAAGTTGCTGTTGGTTCTCGGTACAATTAAACCAACCAGATTACTTTTACCACGGCGAAGGGCACTGGCCAGGTGGTTGGGTTGGTAGTTTAGTTTTTTAGCCACCTCTTTAACGGCTTCTTTGGTTTTGTCACTAATGCGGGAATCGTCGTGTAAAGCTTTAGAAACTGCGGCCGGTGAAATGTTTAAAACATTAGCAATGTCTTTTATAGTTGTTTTTTTTTTGTTGGTCAATTTTTTTATATATTTGCTTAATCGTTTAAGCAAAATTACTGTAATACTTTTTATAATCAAAATTAAGTATTTTGATAATGGTAATTTTTTTTTCTAAACACTGCTTAAACGTTTAACTAAATTTTGAATAAATAATTAATAACTATTAAAAAAATGAGTAAAGTAGTAACTTTTGGTGAGATCATGCTTCGTTTGGCTCCTCAAGGATTTAAAAGATTTTCGCAAGCAGATAATTTTGATGTTGTGTATGGTGGTGGAGAGTCTAACGTTGCCGTTTCATTAGCTAATTATGGTGTATCTGTAGATTTTGTAACGCGTTTACCAAAAAATGATATTGGAGAATGTGCAATGATGGAAATGCGTAAACGTGGTGTTAACGTGGATAAAATTATCTGGGGTGGTGACCGTTTAGGAATTTATTTCTTAGAAACTGGAGCCGTATCAAGAGGTAGTAAAGTGGTTTACGATAGAGCGCACTCGGCTATGGCTGAAATTGAAGCTGGAATGGTGGATTGGGATGCTGTTTTTGAAGGAGTAGAGTGGTTCCACTGGACAGGTATTACACCTGCAATTTCTCAAGGTGCTGCCGATGCTTGTTTAGAGGCTGTTAAAGCTGCTAGCGCAAAAGGGATTACTATTTCAACAGACTTAAACTACCGTGCTAAATTATGGAAATACTGTGATGATGCGCATAGAGAAGCTGTAATGACTGAGTTAACATCTTACTGTGATATTGTTTTAGGAAACGAAGAAGACGCTGAAATGCACTTTGGTATCAAACCAGAAGGAATTACAGTTCAAACGCAAGGACATGATGTTAAAGCTGAGGCGTTTTTATCAGTTTGTAAGCAAATGATGGAGAAATTCCCAAGAGCTAAAAAAGTAATTACTACGTTAAGAGGTTCTATTTCTGCATCGCACAATACTTGGGCTGGTGTATTATACGATGGAAACAAAATGTTCGAAACACGTCAGTATCAAATCACAGATATCGTTGATCGCGTAGGAGGTGGAGATTCATTTATGGGAGGTTTAATCTACGGATTATTAAAATACCCGGAAGATGATCAAAATGCATTAGATTTTGCAGTTGCTGCTTCTTGTTTAAAACACACGATTAAAGGTGATGCGAATTTAGTTACTGTTTCAGAAGTTGAAAAATTAATGGGTGGTGACGCTTCAGGTCGTGTAGCTCGATAAAATATTATACAATGGCACAATATACAAGATTAGAAGTAGCTCAGGCTATGAAAGAAACTGGAATGATTCCTTTATTCTTTAATAGCGACATCGAGTTAAGTAAAAAAGTATTAAAAGCGTGTTACGATGGTGGCGCTAGATTATTAGAGTTTACTGCACGTGGCGATTTCGCTCACGAAGTTTTTGGAGAATTAACAAAGTACGCTATTAAAGAACTTCCTGGAATGATTATGGGAGTTGGCTCGGTAACCGATGCTGCTGCTGCTTCATTATATATGGCTTTAGGTGCAAACTTTATTGTAACTCCAGTTTTACGAGAAGATATCGCAATTGCATGTAACCGTAAAAAGGTATTATGGTCGCCTGGATGTGGAAGTTTAACTGAAATCGCTAGAGCTGAAGAGCTTGGTTGTGAAATAGTTAAATTATTCCCTGGTGATTTATACGGACCTAAATTCGTAAAAGGGATTAAAGGCCCACAACCTTGGACAAGCATTATGCCAACAGGAGGTGTATCTCCAACCGAAGAAAACCTTAAAGGTTGGTTTGATGCTGGAGTAACTTGCGTTGGTATGGGATCTCAATTGATTTCAAAAGACATTATTGCAAATAAAGATTATGCAAAATTAGAGCAGGATGTAAAAGCTGCTTTAGAGATAATTAAATCTGTTAGAAAATAATTGTAAAATTTTCTAAATGAAAAGGCTGGACTTGTGTTCAGCCTTTTTTATTTTATTCTATGGTAAATCTCTCCATAAATGGGATTTCCCAGACTATCTTTTTCTGTTTGCATATAAGAGTCTTCGTTTATAAAAACAATATCTAAGCGGTGTATACTGTCTTTCTCTAAAACACTAAGTAATGCTTCAGAGCCATATTCTGTATGCTCAGCTAAAGTGTCATTTTTAAAGGTATAGTCTCCGCTCCCGAACCATTCAGTTGAGTCGTAAGTAGTGAATCTATTCCACATAAATTTGGTTTCGGAAAACATTTTCATTTGTATGAATTTTTCAGAAGTCATAATAGTGTCTACAGAGCCATCACCGCTATAATTGAGATAGCTAATCATTTTCCAGGTCCCTTTTAGAGAAGGATCTTTAGAAGTTTCTGCTTTAGGGGTTTGGTTACAGGACAATAAAAATGCAGTACAGAGAAGTAATAGAATTGGTTTCATAATTATCTTATTTGGTTATTAGTCTGATTACTACAATTTACGAAAAAATGTGGTGAAAATGAATTAGGATAGCAACTAATTATGAACCGATAATATCTTTTGATAACTTTAGTTTAAGTTTTCTGTTAAAAATTCTACTTTTGTTTTAATTAAAATTAGTAGCAATTATGTCAGATACAATAGAAAGAGTAAAGTGCTTAATTATAGGATCGGGGCCAGCAGGTTACACTGCGGCAATCTATGCAGCACGAGCTAATATGAGTCCGGTATTATATCAGGGAACACAACCAGGCGGTCAGTTAACAACCACGAACGAAGTGGAGAACTTTCCAGGGTATCCACAAGGAATCACAGGACCGGAGATGATGATGGAGTTACAGGCACAGGCGCAACGTTTTGAAGCCGATATTCGTGACGGCTGGGTAACAAAAGTTGATTTCTCAGGCGATGTACACAAAGTATGGGTAAACGATGAAAAGGAAATTCACTGTGATACGGTTATTATTTCAACAGGAGCTTCAGCAAAATATTTAGGATTAGAATCTGAACAAAAATATTTGAAGTTAGGTGGAGGTGTATCAGCATGTGCCGTATGTGACGGCTTCTTTTACAGAAACCAGGAAGTGGTAATTGTAGGCGCTGGAGATTCAGCTTGTGAAGAAGCACACTACTTATCTAAGCTTTGTAAAAAAGTAACCATGTTGGTAAGACGCGATGAGTTTAGAGCGTCTAAAATCATGGCGGAACGTGTGGCTAACACCGAGAATATCGAGATTTTATTCAATACAGAAACCGATGAAGTTATAGGCGACGGACAGGTAGTAACGGCAGTTCGAGTTTATAATAATAAGACTAATGAGAAACAGGAGATTCCAGCAACAGGATTCTTCGTGGCTATTGGACATAAGCCAAACACCGATATCTTTAAAGATTATGTAGACTTAGACGAAACAGGCTATGTGATTAATACGCCAGGAACGGCAAAAACTAATGTGCCAGGTGTGTTTGTAAGTGGCGATGCTGCCGATCATGTATACCGTCAGGCGATTACAGCAGCCGGAACGGGTTGTATGGCAGCCTTAGATGCAGAACGTTATTTAGCTGCTAAAGAGGCAACTGTAGAGGCTTCTGCAGCAGTGTAAAGTATAAATTTATAAAAACAAAAAGCCGAAGTAAATGCTTCGGCTTTTTGTTTTTATTTAAAAGTTTTTGAAATTTATTAAAAAGTATTTTCTTTGATTATAAGTTTCAATATCGGGATGTGGCGCAGTCCGGTTAGCGTACACGGCTGGGGGCCGTGTGGTCGCAGGTTCGAATCCTGTCATCCCGACAACTAACTGTCTTTTTTGTTAAGTTTATTGATGTATTTAATAAAATACTCTTTTACCTTTTTTTCTTTTCCGATTTCATTTTTGAATGCTTCAAGTAGTTCAGGATTACTCTCTAAAATATCTTTCATTTTAAATTTATTCAATTCAAGAATTTTTCATTGTTTAGGTTAAACACGCCTTTGGCAGCATCGTTGCTGTTACTGGTATAGGATCCATTTCTAATGGTTGTGGTTTTGATGAATTCTATAAATGCAAATTGCTGGTAAAATTCAACGGTATAAAAATTGGTTTTAGAGATTAAACCATTTAATGCTGCAGGGTTTATGTAGACATGTGTACCATCACTAAAACCAACAATACCTTCTATTTTTTTTGCCTCTTTGTTTTTTATTTTAAAACGTTTTACATCTAATGTTTTGAAACTTGTTAGACCGCATGAAGCTTTCTTGTCTTGTATTTCAAAAGCATCGTAATCTAAAGAAGGTTTATTAGTTATAAACTCAGCATAAGTTTTGTAAATTCCTTTTTGATAATTTGAGGTGTTCCAAATGACTTCTTGAGCACCGCTAAGTTTAGCAATAATAAAAAGCGCAATAATTAGTAGAATGCGTTTCATGATAAGGTTAAGTTTAATTTGGGTTAATATGTAGTAAATTTATTATATTTTTGTAAGAGTTAAAAGGTTGTGTTATTTCAATTTCGATACTAATTTTTTTATCTACGAAATGTTTAAGGGGTAAATTATTCGATTGTTATTGGAATCTTAAGTAAAAATTAGACCTGCATTTTTGTTAAAAATGAAAAAAAAAAATAAAAAATTCATCAAAATCTGCTTTGCGTCTTGTAATATTTTTATTATTATTATAAAACTGAATATCAATTGTTTAAGTTCTTTTAGGTAGTGTTTGATTAAATTTATTTAACGGAAACATGATAAAAATCATAGTTTCAAAATTGAAGTACAATGTATCTTTGTCGTATAATTTAAAACATAAAAAGTGATGAGTAAATTTAGAAAATTAGGCGTTAAAATGTTAGGCTTAGCCGTCATACTATTTGTAGGTTTAGGTCAGGTTCAAGCTCAGGAGTATAACTTAGTAAACAAAGAATCTTCATTAAAAGTTTACGGAACCTCAAGTTTACACGATTGGCATATTGATGCCGAAAATCAATCTGGTAAAATCAATTTTTCTAGTACAGAAGCGGGCACAATAGATCAGCTTAGTTTAAATATTGTAACAGAAAGTTTAAAAAGTGGAAAATCTGGTATGGATAAAAACACTTATAAAGCTTTAAATTCAAGTAAGCACAAATCTATAACCTTTAAATTAACAAAAGTTAATACTGTAACAGATAAAGGGTCTGGAGTTTTTGAGGTAAAAGCACAAGGAGATTTAACTATCGCCGGAACAACTAATAATGTTCCAATGAATTTTAAAGTAACTATTAACGGTTCTAAAATTACATTAGATGGCGAGAAAACCTTCAAAATGACCGATTTTAAAGTAGATCCTCCTACAGCCATGTTCGGAACCATTACTACAGGCGACGAAGTAACAGTGAAATATTCAACCATATTTAAATAAATCAATTTAAAACACTTAACAACTTAAACAAGTAGAAATCATGAAATCAATTTTCAAAAATGCAATCTTAGGCGCAGCCTTACTAGCAGGACTTAGTTTTTATGCGCAAAATTATAGAGATTTAGATAATTACAGGCAACCAGATCAAAGAGGGGTAAATGTCTTTGAAGATCCAAAAGATACCATTTCAACTTTTGATGGTCTTAATGTACGTGTAGGAGGTTCTTTTGCTTTACAATTTCAAGCTTTAGATCATGAGAATTCGGGAGCTGTGCCTCTAAAAGAAATAGGATCAAATTTTAACTTAGCAACTGCAAATTTAGATGTAGATGTAGCATTGGCAGATGGTGTTCGTATGCACTTAAGAACCTATTTATCATCTCGTCATCATCCGGAACCATATGTAAAAGGTGGGTACTTTCAAATTGATAAATTAGACTTTATTAGCGAAGGTTTGTTAAGTGACTTAATGAAACATACGACTATTAGAATTGGTCATATGGAGAATAACTACGGTGATGCACACTTTAGAAGAACAGATAATGCGCAAGCCATTTACAATCCATTTGTTGGTAACTTAATTATGGATGCATTTACAACTGAAATTGGAGCAGAGGTTTACTACCAATGTAACAGTGGATTATTCGGTATGGTTGGTTTCTCTAATGGTAAATTAAATCAAGATGTACAATCTTCTGACGGTACTACAGGTGGAGCTGCATTCTTAGCGAAATTAGGGTATGATAAACAATTAAATGACGATTTAAGAGTTAGATTATCAGGCTCTTTGTATAATACTGGATTTGTTAAAAACAACTACTTATATACAGCAGATAGAGCTGGATCTAGATACTATTTTGTAATGGAAGGTGTGGATGCAACAGCCAAAGGAAATTTTAGATCAGGTCGTTTTGACCCTGGATTCAGAAATAAAATAACTGCTGTTATGATTAATCCATTTGTAAAATATCAAGGTTTAGAATTTTTTGGAACGATTGAAATGACTAATGGTAGAGCTTTAACAGAAGCAGATAGAAGAAACACAAATCAATATGCAGGAGAGTTAATCTACCGTTTCGGACAAAATGAAAACTTCTATGTAGGTGGACGTTACAACTTAGTTGATGCAGAATTAGCTAGTGGAGATGATGTAACTATTGATAGATACCAGTTCGGTGCAGGTTGGTTTATGACTAAAAACATCTTATTAAAAGCTGAATACGTAAACCAAAACTATAACGATTATCCTGTAGGACAGTTAGAAGATGGTAAATTCAACGGAGCAATGTTAGAAGCTGTAATTAGTTTCTAAAATAAAAATAAGAACGATTAATAGCTAAGTAGTCAGACAAGTCTCTAAAGTGTTGTAAAATAGTTAAACTTTGTATTAACTAGATACTTTAGAGACTTGTTTATTATCTTTATAATATAATAGAAAACAAACGTAAGAAAAATGAGAAGAGTTGTGTTTATAGTGTTTATACTAGCAGCATTAGCTTTTACTAATAAGGATACTGCGGTTAAAAACACGTCTGTTGTTGTGTCATCAAAAAGTACACTAGTGGTTAAAGGAACAACCAATGTGCATTCTTTTAGTTGTGTTTTTGATTCTAAACGGCTTAAAAATCCAGTGTATGTAACTTATTTTACGAACGGAGAAAAATTTAAATTTAAAGAAACTGCTTTGGTTTTAGATAGTGGTTGTTTCGATTGCGGAGGAAAAGGTATTAATCGAGATTTTCAAAAAATATTAAAATCAGAAACTTATCCACAAATTAAGCTAATCCTTAAAGAAACAAGTAGTTTAGAAGATAAAACAAATGTTCAAACCCTTGTTGATGTTGAAATTGCAGGCATTAGAAAAGAATACAAAATACCTGTAACTGTTAATAGTAATGGAAGTACATTAATAAAAGGAGGATTAAAAGTATGTTTAAGTGATTATAATTTAGAACAACCCAAAAAGATGTTTGGTTTAATTACTGTCGACGATGAAATATTCATAGATTTTAATTTAGTCGTGGAATAAATCAAATAGTTTTAAATAAAAAATAAAAAAAGGCTTTACAAATAATTGTAAAGCCTTTTTTTATGCGTAAATGTCAAATGATATGGTTTAACCTAATGTTTGGTCAAACATATCAACCCTTTTTTAAACATATGTCTCAATTGATTAAAATTTACACCTAGTCTGCAAGATATGACCTCGCCAGGAATTGGTTAAATACCTTTTTTTGTAAGAACTAGTCTTATTGAAAATGAATTTAAAAAACGGAACATTGAAAAGGAATATCACCATATTACTATTCGGTATTTTAATTACTCCATTCGGGTTTTCTCAAACCGGTCGTAAAGTAGAATCGTTTAACGAAGGATGGCAATTTAAAAAAGGCCCTTTCTCTGAAAACGAATTGGTTTTCATGCAAAGCTGGGACAAGAAATGGGAGGACGTTAAAATACCTCATACTTATAATGCGAAAGATATGCAGGTAGACCATGGTAAGTTTTACGAAGACGACGCGTATTATAAAAAGACGTTTTTGGTTGATTCAAAACTAAAAGATAAACGTTTGTTTTTAAAATTTGAAGGTGTTGGTCAGGTGGCCGATTTATATATTAATGGTGTTTTAGTAGGGAACCATAAAGGCGGGTATTCGGCCTTTTCATTCGAGATTACAAAAGCAGTTAAATTTGGAGAGGAAAATGAATTTTTACTTAAAGTAAATAATGAAGCTCGTAAAGATGTTATTCCTGTTAATCATAATTTATTTGGGGTGTATGGCGGCATCCATCGTCCGGTATGCTTAATAACCACTAATCAGGTAAATATAGACGTTACCGATTATGCTTCAAAAGGTGTTTATATTTCTCAGGAGTTAATAGATAACAAAAAAGCGAATGTATCGGTAAAGGTTAAACTATCAAGTAACCTTAAAGATATTCAGGAACTGCAATTAGAAAACAAAATTTATAATCAAGAAGGAAAATTAGTTGCTAATAGGAGAGAGCAAATATCTTTGTCTCCTCAGGGAGTACAAACTTTTACTACCTCAGTTACGCTTAATAAACCGCGTTTATGGCAGGGTAGAAAGGATCCGTATTTATATAAAGTAGTCACTTCATTAAAAAATGGAGGTGAAATTTTAGATGAAATTGTACAGCCTTTAGGTATCAGAAAAGTTGAAGTTGTTGCTGGTAAAGGAGTGTTTTTAAATAATGAAAAATACCCAATGTATGGGGTGTGTCGTCACCAGGATTGGTGGGGAATAGGTAACGCTTTAGAAAAGGAACATCACGATACCGATTTAGATATGATTATGGAAATGGGAGTGACTACGGTGCGTTTGGCACATTATCAGCAATCCGATTATTTTTATTCCAAGTGTGATAGTCTCGGCTTATTGGTTTGGGCTGAAGTGCCTTTTGTAAATCGCGTTAGCGGCGAAGAAGGGGCGAATGCCAAATTACAATTAAAAGAGTTAATTCGTCAGAATTTTAATCATCCGTCTATTTATGTTTGGGGGCTTCATAACGAAGTGTATAAACCGTACGACTATACGTCACAATTAACCAAAGAAATGCACGATTTGGCAAAGAGTGAAGACCCGGGCAGATATACCGTAGCAGTTAATGGTTACGGGCATATGGATCATCCAGTGAATTTAAATGCCGATATTCAGGGAATGAATAGATACTATGGTTGGTACGAAGGTAAGATGGGCGATTTAGAAAAATGGGCTAAAGGCTTGAAAGCAGTTTATCCTGAGTATAAAATTATGCTCACGGAATATGGAGCAGGAGGAAATCCTAATCATCAAACCGAGTTTATAGAAAATACCTGGCAATACTGGAAACCTTTTTACCCGGAAACCTATCAAACCAAAACACACGAAGTTCAGTGGGGAATTATTAAAAACAATCCGAATATATTAAGTTCTTATTTATGGAATATGTTCGATTTCTGTGTGCCAAAATGGAATAATGGGGGCATCGAAGCCCGTAATCATAAAGGCTTGGTAACCTTCGACAGGGCCATTAAAAAAGATGCCTTTTATTGGTATAAAGCGAACTGGAGTGAAGAACCGGTTTTATATATAGCCGAAAGACGAATGGTGGACCGTGAAAAGCAAACAACTAATATAAAAGTCTACTCTAACCTTGGGGAACCAAAAGTGTATTTAAATGGAGAGCTATTAGCACAACCTATAATAGGAACCACCGATGTACACTATATTTTTGAAAGCATAACCTTAGCAAAAGGTGAAAATACAATTAGAGCAATTATTGAAAAGGATGGAGAAATAATTGAAGATTCAATTGTTTGGCATTTTACTTCAGAGAAGACAAAGGACTTTAAAATGAAAGAGAGTACAGAAGTACATGCTGGTTTCTAAAATTTATAAAAAATGATAAAAAGAACAATCACTTGTATTGGCTTGTTTTTATTAACAATAATTCAATTACAAGCTCAAAATGCAATAAAAAAGGAAGTAAAATACGGGCAATTAGGTGAGTTGCCTCGACAAGATGAAGCCATGAAAAAATGGCGATCTAATCGCTTTGGGCAATTTATTCATTGGGGGTTATATGCTATTCCCGGAGGGATTTGGGAAGGTAAAACCTATAAGTATGCTTCCGAGTTTTTAAAGAGTTCAGCAGGAATAAGTACAGCAACCTGGGATTCTTTGCAATACCAGTTTAACCCGGTTAAGTTCGATGCTAAAGAATGGGCTAAAATGGCGAAAAATATGGGCGTAAAATATGTAACCATTACAACCAAACACCATGAAGGCTTTTGTTTATGGCCAAGTGAATACACCAATTTTGATATTGAAAATACACCGTACAAAAAAGACTTATTAGGTGAATTTATAAAAGCTTATAATGACGAAGGCATCGATGTGAACCTGTATTATTCGGTGCTAGACTGGCACCATCCGGATTGGCGCTACAAGTTAAATACAGAAGAAGATAAAGCGGCGTTTGAGCGTTTAAAAGCATTTACCGAAAATCAGTTATTAGAGCTATTGGAGCGTTATCCAACGGTTAAAGGACTATGGTTTGATGGTACCTGGGATCAATGTTGGAAAGATAATGGTAAGTTTTCCTATGACTTAGAAAGAAAATTAAAAGAGAAGTGTCCGGGACTTATTGTTATTAGCCGTATGCGTGCCGATGAATATGGTAGTCGTCATTTTGATTCTAATGGTGTTTTAATGGGAGATTACGAATCTGGGTACGAACGTCGTTTGCCAAACCCATGGGATGTTGGCGTTACTAAAAATGATTGGGAGTGTTGTATGACGATTCCTGAAAACCAGTGGGGATACCATAAAGATTGGACCTTAACACATATTAAAACTCCTAATGAACTTATTGAAATGTTAGTACAATGTACCTCTCAAAACGGAAATTTCTTATTGAATTTTGGACCTACAGGAGAAGGAAACTTTAGGGAGAAAGAGGTTAAATTGGCTAAAGAAATAGGAGATTCGATGGATGATAATAGCTCTGTGATTTACAATTGTGGTTATGCCGGTTTAAAAAAGCAGAGTTGGGGTTATTTTACAAAAAGTAACGATTCAGATGATACCGTTAACATGGTGGTATTTAACAAGCCAATTAACGGAAAATATCGGGTAAAACTGAAAAAGGGCAGTGTTATAAAAAGGGCTTACTTGTTATCAAAATCTAAAAAATCACTTAACCTTGAAGAAATTGCCAATGGTGAATATTTTATTGATGGTGTAAAAGGGAAAAGTAAAGATCCTTTTGTGATTATTATAGAACTTGAAAATAAAGATTCTAAAAAGTTTAAACAAAAAGCGTTGACCTAAGATTTGCATTGAGTTAATAAACAAAAAAGGCTTCACGATACGTTGTGAAGCCTTTTTTGTATATAAGGGGTTGGTTAGTGGTTATTGTTTTTTTACACTTCCTGAAGAACTACTGTTTTTGTTTACCTGTTCAGGTTCACCTAAGTATTTAATATCAGCGCCACTGCTGGCATCGGCAGTTAATTCTTTCGAAGTATTTACCGTAATATCGGCGCCACTAGAGGCTTTGACCTGGCTAGATTCTGCAATAAGATTAGCGCCTTTAAAATCACTACCGCTGGTAGATTCTACAATTAGTTTTTTTGTGTTTCCGGATACTTTTAAATCACTTCCACTTGCTGTTTTACAAGTTAAGCTATTTGTGTTGACATCTAATTTCATGTCACTTCCGCTGGTTGACTCTAATTGTAAATCATTAACCACGATCGTGTTGGTGGAGTATACATCACTACCGCTCGTGGATTTGATACTGGAGATATCCTTAAAACTCACCATCACTTTTTTAGACTTACATCTGCCAATGTTCTTTTCACAATGGATTTTTAAAGTACCATCAATAACTTCGGTAATAATAAGGCTTTGTAAATTTTCATCGGCTTCTACAGTTACTCCTGCCTTGTCGCTTTGTGTTAGGTAAACGTCAAGTCCTTCTGTAGCTTTAATGCCTGTGAAAGGTTCATTAATAGAGCGTTGTTCAGAAATTACATTACCATTACCTTTTACTCCGGAATTGAAGTTAATATCGAAATTGCAAGAGAATAGACTCAAGCTTAATATGGTGGTTACGATGATTTTGATTAGTGTTGTCATGACTGTTCGTTTTTTGATTGATTTGTTTAGTTCAAATATCCTCTTTTATAGTCTTGATGAATAACTTAAATGATTGAACTGTTGTTTTTTGATGATGAATTGTTATTGATCTTCGTTTTCTTCCTCTTCTTTATCTGATGTGATGTTAATACCCGTCGAGTCGATTTTAACTCGTACATTTTCAGAATTCCCATTTATGCCGTTCTCGTCAATTTTTAGAATTTGATTATCCCCGGTTTTAATCTCAATGCCTTTGTCGTTAATTTTTACCTGAGGCATATCAATGTTAATTTCAATATCATCGTTTTCCTCGTCCTCTTCGGTTTCGCAAGTGTCGCAAATAATAGCATCGCTGTCAACAGTTAAATAATGATTCACCTGATTAGACGACACAATGTTGTTAGAATGTGTTCTGTAATTTAAGAATGATTCGGTGTTTTTAGCAAAATAAACAACACTTCCAACGGGTAAATACAAGGTGATTAAAACTTCTTGTTCACAATACTTATTTGAAACTGGCGTAGTGAAATAAGGATCTAAAACTAATTCCCGATTATTAAATGTATAACTGTATTCAATGTTTTTAGCACGGTCTAAAGCCTTTTCGTAGTTTCTTCCATCAGCACTTTTTTCTATGCGAATAAATGCTAAACTATCGGTTGTCGATTTCACCTGGATTCTAAGATCTTTACTGAAAATGGCCTTTTTACCTTCTTCATTAGTAGCAACCTTGAAATCATTACTTCGGTAAAACGGATTTTTAAAAATATCGTTATCGGCAAAACTTACCATTAAGGTGTCATTAGCTTTGGTTTCTAATGTCATTTTTTCAATATAATGCTCATTATAAGCATGCTCACTTACTTCTTTAATGGTAATAATTGTTAGACCAATTATAGAAAACAGCCATAACCCTAAAAGTGATAGTTTAGCTATTTTCCCGATGGATTTTAGGTTGGTAATAAGTATTCGTAATCCTAAATAGAATAAGAAGAAAAACGGAATACCAACTGCAAGGAAGGCTAAAAGTGATGCCAGCCATACAGGTGTGCCTCCAGCATTTACAATACCAACTAAATCGGTACCAGGAATAACATCTATAGCGCCTAATGAAAACCATCCAACAATTAATGCGATTAAGGTTGAAGCACCTATTAAGATTAAAATAAGACCGATAAACTTGGCTATTATTTTAAAGAAGAACATAATAATATCGGCAACCGTATCAAAAAAAGTTCTTGAACTCGATTTTATTTTATTGCCTTGTTTTTTTACATCCACTTTCTTGGCTGCTCCGGATACAGAATCTGAAACATTTTTAGCGACACCAGAAACCGTTTCACTTACCGAATCAAATCCGTCTTTAATTTTTTTTTCGATGTTACTAATGTTTACGGGTTCTCCGGTCATCATTAGTTTTTCTGCAGTAGTCTTCGCCTCAGGAACTAAAATCCATAACAAAATATAAAGTAATATTCCGGTTCCGGCTCCAAGTACCAATAGAATCCATGCTAAGCGAATCCAAATCACATCTATACCAAAGTAATGTGCTAAACCTGCCGATACACCACCTATATAAGAATTATCAGTGTCTCTATAAAGTTTTTTAGAAGCTCTCGATTTATTAGTTGAAGCAGACTGTGGCTCGTCTTCAAAAATTTCGTCATCTACCAAATAGTCTTCCGGTTGTCCCATAATAGAGATTACTTCGTCCACTTCTTTGTTGCCAATAACTTGTCTTTCGTTTTGAAGGCGTTCGCTAAATAATTCGGCAATTCGCGCTTCAATATCTGCGATAATTTCGGCACGCCCTTGAGAATCTGTAAATGAACGTTTTATAGCCTCAAGATAGCGTTGTAATTTTAAGTATGCATCTTCATCAATATGGAAGAATATACCTGCTAAATTTATGTTGACTGTTTTATTCATTTTTGTTTGCTTTTTGGTTGGTTACTATGTTAACGGCGTTTTGTAATTCGCTCCAAGTGGTGTTTAATTCGTTTAAAAATAATTTACCTGTTTCGGTTAAACCGTAGTATTTTCTGGGTGGTCCCGAAGTACTTTCTTCCCAACGATAGTTAAGAAGTCCTGCGTTTTTTAGTCTTGTTAGTAGTGGATAAATAGTGCCTTCTACCACAAGCAGTTTTGCGTCCTTCAAGGTATCTAGAATTTCTGCTACATAGGCGTCGTCATCTTTTAAGACCGATAGTATGCAGAATTCTAAAACGCCTTTACGCATTTGTGCTTTTGTGTTCTCTATCTTCATGTTCTAAAGCATTTTAAGGTTGTGAAACTGTTCATTTTTTGATTGATTGATTGATTGATTGATTGATTGATTGATTGATTGATGAAAATTTTCAGTATATGATTGATGAAATTATTTTAAAAAATTAATAGTTAACGGATATTGATAATATTCTCCATCTCTTGCTTTTAAGCTGGCTACGATAATAAGTACTAATTCTATTATAAAACCAATTACAGCAAGAACGCCTAAAAATCCACCAACAAATAATAGTGGTGAGGCACTATGGAAATCGAAATGAAATCCATTAAAATCTATAAAATCAATACCGCTAAATAATTTGAAAACAAAAAATGGGATTGTTAAGGTGCCTAAAATAATAGCATACAGTAAAATGCTGATTTGGAAATTAATAGCCTGTTTGCCATGGGCGTCTATAAACTCCGATTTATCTTTATTCGTTATCCAAAGGATGATTGGTCCAAGGAAATTTCCAAAAGGAATTACAAACCTGCTGAAGGTTGATAAGTGAATAAATGTGGCGATGTTTTTTTGGTGTTTGTCTAACATGATTTAAAACATATAATAGTTTCTTATGCAAATATATGTCTTAAAACAGGTATTATGTTACGCATAGTACCTAAAATTAACAAAATTTTAACAAATAAAAGGAAAGATTATTTTCATACCTTAGTGAAAACTAAGACTAAATAGTTATGAGTATAACTCCCAGAAAACTAAATGCTTTCACTTTGTTTAAGCTGCCTTCGGCTTATTTTTGCGGTGTTCGAACCAAGTATATTGACGATAAAAAATGTGTGGTTTCTGTAAAATATCGGTGGATAAACCAGAATCCGTTTCGCTCCATGTTTTGGGCAGTACAAGGCATGGCTGCCGAACTTTCTACAGGGGCACTAATGATTGATAAAATAGAATCTTCAGGAAAGAAAATTTCCATGTTGGTAACATCCAATACAGCAACTTTTACAAAAAAAGCGACAGGAAGAATAACCTTTACATGTTATGATGGTCATTTAATAGACGACTGTTTGCGTCAAGCCATTGAAACTGGAGAAGGGCAAACCGTAACATTGAGATCTGTTGGATTGAATAGTGAAGGTGTTGAAGTTTCTTCGTTCGTTTTCGAATGGAGTGTTAAAGTAAAATCATAATTTTAAAATCTATTGTAACAAATTAAGGAATTATTCAACTTATAGCTGAATCAACAAAAAACAATACAAAAAATGACAGCACACGAAATTGATTACAATATATACGGTGAAGAAATGCAGTATGTAGAAATAGAACTTGATCCGCAGGAAGGCGTTGTAGCCGAAGCTGGAAGTTTTATGATGATGGACGATGGTATTAAAATGGAAACCATTTTTGGAGATGGTTCACAGAAAGATACTGGCTTTTTGGGAAAGATTCTTGGTGCCGGTAAACGTATACTAACTGGTGAGAGTTTATTTATGACCGCATTTTATAATGTGCTATCAGGAAAACGTAAAGTATCATTCGCTTCGCCATATCCTGGAAAAATAATTCCCATTGATTTAACAGAATATAGAGGGAAATTCATCTGCCAAAAGGATGCCTTTTTATGTGCAGCCAAAGGCGTAAGTATCGGTATCGAATTTTCTAAACGTTTAGGTCGTGGCTTTTTTGGAGGTGAGGGATTTATTATGCAAAAGCTTGAAGGCGATGGTATGGCGTTTGTTCATGCCGGTGGTACTATGGCTAGAAAGGTATTGCAACCGGGAGAGGTTTTACGAGTAGATACGGGGTGTATTGTTGGATTTACTCAGGATGTAGATTACGATATAGAATTTATAGGAGGAATCAGAAATACTATTTTTGGAGGTGAAGGCTTGTTTTATGCAAAACTTCAAGGGCCCGGAATAGTATACATTCAATCGTTACCATTTAGTAGGTTAGCAGGTCGTGTACTGGCATCGGCGCCACAAGCGGGAGGTAAAGATAAAGGAGAAGGTAGTATTCTTGGTGGCTTAGGCGATTTATTAGATGGCGATAATAGATTTTAATTAAAATAGTAGAATAATAAAAAAAGGCTTGGATACTCCAAGCCTTTTTTTATTAGCAGTATTTAATATTTTATAAACCTGATGGCCTTTGTGTTTTGGTTGTTCGATAGTTCTTTTAAAAAGTAAACACCATTACTTAATCCGGAAAGTGAAATATCTGTAGAATTAGAATAACTGATTTGTTTCACTAACCGCCCTACAGTGTTATAGATACCTATTTCAGAAATGTCTTTTGAAAGGTTGTAAACTCTTAAAGACTCAGAAGTTTTATTGTAATGAACATAAAGTTTGTCGTCGTTATATTCATTTATCGCTAAGGTAGTATCATCTTTAAAAGTTATAGAAAAGCGATCTGAAGGTGTATTCGAATCTAAGTTTAAACTAACATCATTAGCACGCAGATTATAATAGGTGTTTTGATAAGTATCTAGTAAATAAATGTTTAAGTCATCAGGAATATTTTCCATTTTATGAATTGAAAATGTATAATTCCCTGAATTTTTTATACTAATATGTAGAGGCAGCTTATCATCAATATTTATTTCGGGTAAAGCTTGAATTGATAGGGTTTGGTCATCCTCTAATTTCCAAAGTAAATCGTTTTGAGAACTAGAAGCAATAGCATCGTAGCCTTTATCGTATCCATAAGTGGTTTGACTGTCGTATCCTAAACCAATAACTTTAGTATATCCAAGTGCATCGGTAAAAGAGAACCATATTTTAGGTCTATTATCTTCTGCTATAGCTGTTTTGGACTTTGTAGTAGTTTTGTAAAACACAGTTTCATCAAGAGACTCTCTGGCAAAAGCACGTTGCGCATTATTAAAATTAAGTGTCCCTGAATTTTCAATATTGACAAAGAAGCCTTGGCCAACATCAATATATCTTGTTGGTTCAGGTTTAGAAGTTGTTCCTTTGCCACTAATTAAATCGGTTGATGCAATAGCAGGAATTGCCATCATTAAGGTATATGTGGCATAACCTCCTTCATAATTTGCTAAAATATGGCTGCTGTTAGTAGAAAACGACTCCCAGAATAAAAGTTTACCATCTATTACAGATAGGTTGTCGTTTATAAATTGATCGGCATCTAATGTCGAAGGGTAAGGATTACCAATTAACACATCATTGCCAGCGGTAACATCAAAATTATATTCACCATCGTTAGGAATACCCCTGAAAATATATTCCTGTTCAGGTGAAGATGAACCAGAACCTTTCATAGTGTATCCTAATCCGGGAGCTATATTAGTACTAGGATATATTTTTCTCCAAGAATAATAGTTTCCTGAAGTTCCATTAAAACTGTAAAGCCAATATTTACTTAAGGAAATAGGGCTTGTAGTTGCATCTGCGTTATACCCACCAATAAAACTAATAATGCCATTATTATCCTCCAGATAATTGACTTTCCAAAAACCACTTCTGTTAACTGGCGCACTCCAATAATTATAATTGTATAGATTGGAGGTGCCTTGTTGTGTTATTGTTAATGACCCTGTTCCGGAATTTGAACTTATGTTTCTATGGTTCTGAATAAGTTGAGCTTCACCAGCAAGGTTAAAATTTCCATTAATGGTAACTTTATCGTCAACTTCAACAAGAATGCCATTCATTACATTTAAGATGCCTCCGGACTCTATTTCAATTTCTCTTACATGAGCGTTGAAATACAAATCAGCTGAATTAACACCCGATTTAATAAGTAATTTATAGCAAGAGTCTGAAGCGTCAGGCGCACTGGATGGTCCAGAACCATTGTAAAACACGTTGCCATCCCAAACAATTTGGTCCATGTATCGGATTGTAAAATAATCGTCGTTTTTGAAGTCCACTAGATTAGCAGTCGCGGTATGTCCTGAAATTGTTAAATCGTAAACTCTCTCTGGCGAAGAAAAGTCTCCATTATTATCAATAACAAGCTGTAAAGAACTGCAACTTTGAAGTCCGGATAAATCTATTGCACTGATATCGAATGAAACGGTTACACTACCGGCGTTTTTAGATCGGCTAATACGCCATCTAGAATTTAACTGTTCGGTGTAATTAATGGTATTGGTTTCAAACGTGTAAGTAGGATTGTGATTTTCTTCACCCCAAAATAAATAATCTCCTTTCGATAATTTTGAAGGATTGTTTATTCTAACAATGCCTGTACCTTGGGCATCGGTATGTTCATCAAAATTACCATATTTTCCAATTCCGGCTACGTGATAATCGAAGTTCCCATTTGCGGGATCGTCTTGTGTATAGAAATCGTAACTATCTAAATCTAAATTGTATTTTGCTGATAAATAGTTGTCTATAATAATGCGTTGCGTTTCATTTACCTTGGTTTTAAAAACAATAATTTCAGTCATATTTCCTGAAAAACCAGCAGTTCCGGTAGTGTTACCTCCTAAATTAAAACGATGTGAAGTGTAAGAAGTATAGGTTGAACTGTTTTTCTCATCTCCAATCAGGCTTTCGTTTCTGTATAGTTGCTTTCCGGAAGAGGGATGTGCATCATAGGACCATATAGAATAATTTGTAAGCCCGGAAAGACCACTAGCCTCAATTCTTGAGTCGGTGGTACAACAAGTACCTATGTCGTAATAGACTGTTCCGTTCCAAGGAATATGTGCTGAAAATCTGGTACTATTTTCTAGAGGATCGGTAGTATAAACGGAAGATTGTTGAGAAGTATTTTCGGCTTTTGCCACCACAAACGTAGAAGCTTCATCAGTTATAAAATTTGAGCTACTAAGCGTTAAGCCTGTACGTAATCTGTTACTTCCATTAAACTGTATTTCATTAATACCATTAAGGGTTCCGGAAAGTAGGGTAGGTCTTTGGGTATTAGATTCACTTAAATCAAAATCATTAATACCAGCTGAATTACCCCACTGGTCGACTAAAGTTCCGGTGGTAGTAACCCCATAATCTGGGCGGTACCACATAATTAAGTTCGAAGTTCCGTCATTTGAACCAACACCACCCGGTCCGGTTTGAGCATGAGTTAAATAGGACAACGTCATAACGCCGACAAGCGTGAATAGTTTAAAAACATTCATAAGATTTGAGAGAGGATTTATTTTTTGTTAATTAAATAGCAATAATTATGCGTGCATAGTAATACTTAGGCCGCATACAAATAGGACACACTTATTTACAGAGTGGTCACATTGTTTGTATTTTTAATTACAAAAGTCTTTCTTATGTATCGATGTTTTTGATAATAGCAATTGTTGTTGTTTTCATAATTTTTGAGAGATTGAGAGAATTATAGTGTAAAACTAATATTTTTTTTAAGAAAATAAAATATTAACAATAAACTTTGCAAAACCTTATATACTGTAGGTTTTAGTTTTTCGAAATTGTTAATAAACTATTAAACCGTTAAATTTTACACTTTATCGACCAATATATTCTTTTTTTTATTATTTTTAAGTGTTTTAAATAAAGTTTAATTTAATGCCTATAAAACACATCTACTTTCAAAATAGAAACTTAAAATCCCTAATAAATCATGGCAAGAGCAATGCTAGAGTATACGAAAACTATACTGAATAAAGTTAGTTTTGATGCTAATTTGTTTTGCAAAGAAGTACAAAAGGCTGTTGAACGTTTATTACCTTATGAGTTAGAAGAGCTCAAGGTTTTTATACAGTCTCTAATACAGCAAAATCCAGAATTAAATCAGTGTCTGGTATACTTAAAACCATAAAAAAAGGCGACCATAATTGGTCGCCTTTTTTTATTTTTTACCGGATGCTAACGGACTTATAATTTGTACGTCCTGAAAGGCGATGGCTCCTCGAACCACACCAAGAATTACATCTTGTAAGGCCTCTATTATCTGCATTTTTAACTCACTTTTATGGTAAATTAAACTCACTTCACGGGCTGGCGATGGTTCTTTAAAGTAGTGTAAATTGTCTTTTTCTTTTTCATTAATGTCTAAGGTGTGTAAGTAGGGAAGCAGGGTCATTCCTAAGCCTTCATCAGAGAGCTTTATTAAGGTTTCAATACTACCACTTTCTAATTGAAATTGTTCTTCAGGCTGTGTTTTTAAGGCTTTGCACAGGTTTAAAACCCCATCTCTAAAACAATGTCCGTCCTCCAATAATAGCATATCATTCACATCCAATTCAGAGATATCAATTTTTTTGTTGGTATGTAGTTTATGATTTTTAGGAATATAAGAAACAAATGGTTCGTAGTACAACACGCGTTCTTTTATAGCATTGTCTTCTAGAGGTGTTGCAGCAATGGCTGCATCTAAATGACCGTCTTTAATACGTGCAATTATTTCATCAGTAGTTAGCTCTTCAATCTTAAGTTTAACTTTTGGATGTTTTTTTATGAAGTTTTTTAAAAACATTGGCAGAAGGGTAGGCATTACTGTTGGAATGATGCCTAATTTAAATTCTCCACCAATATAGCCCTTTTGCTGATCGACAATATCTTGTATTCTGTAAGATTCGTTAACAATATTTCGAGCTTGGGTTACTATTTTATTACCAACATCGGTGAGCTCGATAGGTTTTTTGCTGCGATCAAAAATCTGAATAGATAATTCATCTTCCAGCTTTTGTATTTGCATACTTAGAGTAGGTTGTGTTACAAAGCATTTTTCGGCTGCTTTAGTAAAATTCTGGTTTTCGGCCACCGCCAAAACATAGTATAATTGTGTAATTGTCATTGGTATCAATTTAGGCTATAAAGATATAAAAACTATCAATAAAATTTATTCTTTGTAACCTTATTTATAGATTAAATTTGTAGTAAATAAAACAAAACATATAATTAAATAATAAAAATATGGCATTAAATAGTATTGGTTTAGATACCGTAAAAGCAAAAGAATTAGCAAACGATTTAAACCATTTATTGGCGAATTTTCAGATTTACTATCAGAATCTTAGAGGGATTCACTGGAATATAAAAGGGAAACGTTTTTTTGATTTACACGTGAAATTCGAAGAGTTGTATACCGATGCCAATGCAAAGGTTGATGAGATAGCCGAGCGTATTTTAACATTAGGAGAAACACCATACCATACATTTGAAGATTATTCGGCTCATGCACAAGTACCGGTTGGTAAAAACATATCTCAGGACGAAAAGGCAGTGATATTAATTGTTGATTCGTTATCGGGATTACTTAAAATAGAGCGTGATATTTTAGATAAATCTGGCGATGCAAATGATGAAGGTACAAACTCGATGATGAGTGATTTTATTACCGAGCAGGAAAAAACAGTTTGGATGATGAAAGCTTGGTTAAGCTAAACTATCAGATTTTAGATTGATTATATTGCAAAGCCCTCAAAATATTGAGGGCTTTTTATTTTCATAACTAAAATCGAATAGCAAGGTTTAAATTGTCATCAGTTACTTTAAATTGTGCCAAATGAAACTGCGGCGGACCAAAGTTCATCGGGTTGTTAGACATGCCATAAGGCTCCTGAGGCATACCGCAGGAATCAAAGTCCATACGTTCATTATCATTTTTATCATGTAATGCCATGATAGCATAGTCGCCAGGGGTAACATTTTTAAAGGTCACTTTAACTTTGCCATCCTCAATTTTGCTTTTTAGGCTTTGAATCCCGTGGCCTTTCATAAAAGTGTCTTTGGTGTGTAATCCTAGTAAGACATGTCCGTCGTTGGAGGTAACATTATCAATGGTTACGGTAATATCGTGTCCTAAATCCTTTTCCTGACCATAACTTAATGTGGTAAAAAGCGCTAATAAAATAAGTGTTGAAATAGTTTTCATAATGACTTTTGTATTGGTTTATGTTTCAAAAGTCTGTAATGAACGGGAGTAATTATAAAAGAAGTGACTCAGTTGTAGATTTAACCTGATGAATTGTGAAAACCGAATGTTATAATAAGCCTCGTGACTTTATTTCCAGATATTTATTAATGGTATCGATGGTTAAGTTTTCTGGGGTGGTTAATATGGAGTAGATACCGTATTTTTTTAGTTCGTTAACAATCAGGCGTTTTTCAAAATCAAACTTTTCAGCAATCACTTTATCGTAAACCTGCTGTACGGTTTCGGATTTGGTTTTTATTAAGGTGTCCAGCTCTGTATTTTTAAAGAAAATCACCACCAACACATGACTCTTGGCAATGGCTTTAAGGTAAGGTAACTGTCTGTTTAAGCCATCCATCGTTTCAAAGTTCGTATACATTAACAGCAAACTACGGTTTGTAATATGACGTTTTATATTGGCATACAATCTGCTGAAATCGCTTTCAAAGAAATCGGTGTTGACGTTGTAAAGCGCTTCAAGAATCAGTTGCATTTGTGAACTGCGACGTTCGGCTACTACCACATTGTCTATGCGTTTGGAAAATGATAACATACCCGCTTTATCATGTTTTTTCAATACCACATTACTAATTACAAGACTGGCATTAATGGCATAATCTAACAGACTTAAACCATCAAACGGCATTTTCATAATACGCCCTTTATCAATAATAGAATATACCGGTTGCGATTTTTCGTCCTGAAACTGATTTACCATAAGCTGGTTTCTCTTGGCAGTGGCTTTCCAGTTAATGGTACGTAAATCATCTCCTAAAACATAGTCTTTAATCTGCTCAAATTCCATGGTGTGTCCCAGACGGCGCACTTTCTTTAAGCCGTATTCTAAGGAGTTTTGATTGATATTTAATAGTTCGAACTTTTTTAGTTGCTTAAAACTCGGGTAGGTGGGCACCATAGCATCACTACTAAAGGTGAAGCGCTTGGCCACCAGATTTAAAACTGAGGTCGCATAAACATTTAAACTCCCAAAATGATATTCGCCACGTTCGGTTGGGCGTAATTGGTAACTGATGTTTTTTGAGCGCCTTGGTGCAACACGATGTTTAATTTTAAAATCACGCTTTTGAAACTGCTCAGGGATTTCATCAATAATTTCCAGATGAACCGAAATCGGGTAGTTGTTTTTTATTTGAAGGTTGACCGTATTATTATCACCGTTGGAGAACTTGTCCGGAAGTATGCGTGAGGCTTCAATTTTATGTGTTCCGATGAAAATCGTAATGAAATCAATCACAAATAATAGGACTAGCACTAAAATAGATAACTGTGCAATATTGAATAATACAGGAATGAAATAACTTAAACCAAATAACACGACCATGCCAATACCAGCATAGAAAAAACGAGGTTGTATGTAAAAGGGTTTAAAGAATTTCATGCTATATGTTTAGATTTCTACAGTTTTTCCAATTTCATCAATCGATTCATGATTGCCTAAACCTTTAGGGTTTGGTCCGTATTCATTAGGTCCGTAATCACTATCTCCAAAAAGCATCCACAAACTATAAAACGGAATTAGTTGATACCACCCACTATTCCCTCGGTCATGGCAGCGCTTAGCACCTTGAATACATAACACTATAAATGCGGGTATTATAACTATGTAGCTTAATAATTCAGCATTATCAATTTCAAAATAAAGTAAAGTGAACTGCGCGATGAAGGTTAATATACTGTAGACTAAATAGGATAATCCATATTCTAATCTTCTTATTCTTCCTTCTGATGAAAATACATTTTTAAACATAAGTTTGAGGTTAAGTGAGTTATTACCTTGGGATTTCTACCGTTTCAATAATTTGTTTGATGATTTGCTTGCTGGTAACGCCTTCCATTTCGCGTTCTGGCGTTACAATCACACGGTGGTGTAACACAGGAACAGAAGCACGTTTAATATCTTCAGGTGTTACAAAATCACGACCAGACATCGCAGCAAAGGCTTTACTAGCTTTTAGTATGGCTATAGAAGCTCTAGGTGAAGCGCCCAGATATAAAAACGGATTGTTACGCGTAGCTACAATCAGTTCGGCGATGTATTGTAATAAGTGTTGCTCAACAAGCACCTGACTCACCAAGTTCTGATATGTTACAATTTGTTCCGCGGTTAAGAAGGAAGTAATTGTTGCTGTTTTCTCTTTTTCTTTTAAGTCGTGCTCACGGATCAGTATTTCAATTTCCTCTTCCAGATTCGGGTAATCCACATCTATTTTAAAAAGGAATCGGTCTAACTGCGCTTCAGGTAAACGGTAGGTGCCTTCTTGTTCTACAGGGTTTTGCGTCGCCAACACTATAAACGGTGCATCCAAACTGTATTTATTCCCATCAATAGTTATTTGTTGCTCTTCCATCACTTCAAACAACGCCGCCTGTGTTTTGGCTGGGGCACGGTTAATCTCGTCAATTAAAATCATATTCGAGAAAATAGGGCCTTTCTTAAACTCAAACTCCGAAACTTTTAAATTAAATACCGAGGTTCCTAAAATGTCACTTGGCATTAAATCGGGCGTGAACTGTATACGACTAAACCCAACACTTAATGATTTGGCTAAAAGCTTTGCTGTTACCGTTTTGGCAACCCCAGGAACCCCTTCAATTAAGGCATGTCCTTTGGCTAATAGTGAAGCAATCAGCATATCTACCATGTCTTTTTGCCCAACAATAACTTTACCCACTTCGGCTTTAATGTTTTGCACACTGTTTTGTAATTCCGATAGGTCTAAGCGGTTTTGAAACTCTAAGCCATCAGCTTCTGTATTATCGGTATTTTCTGTTGCTATGTTCGCGTCTTGTTTTGGTAAAAAGTCGCTGTGGTCTTGGGGTTGTGTGTTTTCTTCCATAATTAGTTGTTGTAAAAGGCTTCGATATGCCTGTTTAACTTGATTAGGTTTTCTTCAAAAAATTCGCTTTTCGTTCGTAGCCAATTAATGTATTTAATCAGCGGTTTAATATCCTCTTTTTTCTTTCCCGATTTCGAAGCTAACTTGGTAACAAATTCATCGTCAAGCGTATCGGTATTGATATTATAATCGCTTCTTACTTTTTCTAAAAAGTACGTTATTTTTTTGTCAATCAGGTTTTTGTGATCTTGTGTTTCAAAATATAAATTAGAAACCGTTTTCACAAAGGCCACTGTGGTATTTTGTAAAGGTTTGATGATTTTAATCACGCGTTGGCGTCGTTTGGCATTAAAAATCATGAACAGTAATGTAAAGATGAGTGCGGTATACCAGGCCCATCGGAAGGCAGTTTGCTCTAAAAACCAACTGAGGTTAGAGGTTTTCTCCACCTCACCGTAATAGTTTTTCTGAATCTTGGTATACGAGTCAAAGTAAAGATCGGCATCCGGTAAATAGGAGAGGACATCCTCCACATACTGGTAGCGCTCTTCCTTTAACAGGTTGTAATTGGTAAAAATCTTTGGTTCGGTATGAAGGAATACATGACCATTTCCAAAAGGCACTTCAATAAAATTTACGTGTTTATAGTCAATCTTTGAATAGCCCAGAATTTTACAATTTATGGAATCGAAACCGGAGAAATAGTTGTCGCCTTCGTTTCTATCTATCTTGGTTGATTTTAACTGTCGGTTTTCAAAAGACAAATACGAAATACTATCTTTTTCGTTGGCGATATAATCGATATCAATTTGTAGGGTGTCGTGTATTTTTTGCGGATACACATAATCGGAAATAAACAGGGTGTTGCCATCGCTCACAAAACGCATCAGTTCATTAATGGAATCGTCTAGTAAATAATCAGAATTACCAATAATCATAAATGTCCCCTTGGCAATATGTTTGCCGTTACCGTCTTCGCTATTTACACTGAGGTAACTCGCCGGCTGATGGTACACCGTTCTAATCTTTTTATCTTTAAACAGGTTCGGTAATTCCTTATACAGAATACTTACGCCGTAGGGTTTGTTGCTTTTTTCGTTAAACGATTCTTCCCAGTCTACTACTTTAGTGGTGCGAACCGAAAGCATAACCGATGCAGTAATGATCAGCACGACAATAATGAGGATAAATGGTAAGACTTTCTTCATTATTTCACCAGGTTTAACAGGGTTGTAAAATTGCCTTTGGCTTTGTTGTACTGCGCTTCGTTTACCGGAAACTTACCATACCAGATGTAGTTGTATAAATAGGAGGTATAGGCAAAGTTATCACTGAAGGGAGTGTTACTCATTTCATTCAGGTACTCGCTATTGGTCTTATCGTCTTCAAACTTAATATGGTTTTTTAAGCTCAGATTTTTCAATACCAGCAGGTAGAAATAACGAATAGCCAGTCGGTAGTCGCCAAGGTCTTCGGCTTGTTTAATCAATAGACTAATGTCGGTATGCTCAATATTTTCGGAAGTAATCTCCTGATGATGTGCAATGTTTCGGTTTTGTTTCGACTGAAACCAGCCATTGCCACCTTCCTTAAATAACACGTATACCAAAGCAATTACGGCTAATGCAATAGCGATGTAGAATATAAAGCGCAGTGGCCCTAAATTCATGTTCAGGAAATTGTCGTTATTCTGTTCTTTAACCTTAACCTTTTGCTCTTTATAATCTACATATTCACCTGAACCTTCCTCTGTATGGCCTACCATATCAATACCTTCATAGTTAAAGGTATCACTGTCGTAACGGTCTTTGAAGTTTTCATCAAACTGACGTTCCTGTTGCGGCTCCTGTACAGGTAATCCTGTAGCGGTTTGAAGGCTGAAAAGCATCAAAATAAGCAGGAGGTAAATATGTAATTGTTTTAATATCAAGGGCGATTCAATATGGGGCTTTGGGTAATTTGTTTCTGAATTTTAAACGGATATATCAGGTAGTAGTAGGTGATGATACTTAAAGTGGTAAGGATAATGCCTACCGACAGCCAATGAGGCATGATGTTGCTGTAACGGGTAATAAAACCTTCCAGAAAGCCTGCCGAAAAGGTAAACGGAAACGTACTGATGAGAATCTTCACACCGGTTTTAGCCCCTTGTTTAAACGAGGTCATACGGCTATAGGTATTCGGGAACAGAATGCTCGCCCCAAGAATCAGTCCGGCAGCGGCTTCAATAACGATGGCGAAAATCTCCATAGCGCCATGTATCCAGATACCGCGCACACTCTCCCAGAACACGTCTTTTTCGTAAAAGAAATACTGAAACGAGCCCAGCATGATGCAGTTTTTGAACAGGATGTATATGGTACCAATCCCTCCAAACACGCCAAGAATAAACGATATGATACCTACTTTCAGGTTGTTTATGGTAATACCAATAAAACTCCCCCAGTTACTTCCGCTTTTATACACAGCTACGGGATCGCCAGCTTCAATATTTTCAATAGACATGTTTACGTAATCGTCGCCCAGAATAGAACGCACAAACTCACCGTCGTTAGCAGCCGATATGGCTCCAATAAAGGTAAAGGCAAAAAAGGTGATGAAGGCCACATAAATAAACTTGCGGTACTGGTAGCAGATTAAAGGCACTTCGGTTTTCCAGAAACTCACCAGACGATTGCTGTCTTCGCGCTTGGTTTTATAAATTTTCTGAAAAGCTTTGGCGGCCAGCTGGTTTAAATAAACAATTACCTTACTTTTGGGGTAATAGGTTTGTGCGTAAGCCAGATCGTTAATTACATGAATGTATTGAGAAGCCAGTTCGTCTGCATCTTTAAAGTCATTATTAAAGATGGCTTTTTCGAAAGCTAACCATTTTTCTTTATTTTGCTTGATGAATGAAACTTCTCTCATATAGGAGATAAATTAAAATATAAAATGTCAGAGTTACAAATTAACACGACCCAAAATGTGAAAATAAATTTCAATGCCGCCGGTACCGGAGAGCGTTTGCTGGCATATGGCATTGATTGGGCTATTAAAATAGGATATTTTCTAATTTTAAGTCAGGGGTTTGGCGTGTTTAATGGTATGGACCGATGGTCGCAGATTGCCATTAACACGGTGTTAAGTTTTCCGGTGATGTTTTATACCCTTGCTTTAGAGTCGACGTTACAAGGGCAAACCCTTGGTAAAAAAGCACTAAAGATTAAAGTGGTGAAGATTGATGGCTATCAGGCGTCCTTGTCCGATTATGTGGTGCGCTGGTTTTTTAGAATTGTCGATGTCTTTATCTTCGGACTTGGTTTTTTTGTAATGATCCTCAATAAAAAGTCGCAACGTCTGGGCGATATGGCGGCAGGTACGGCGGTTATTAGCCTAAAGGAAAATATAAACATTAACCACACCATTCTGGAGGAGTTGAAAGCCGATTATGTACCAACCTACCCGAACGTGATTAAACTTAGCGATAATGATGCCCGCATTATTAAAGAAACTTTTACACAGGCCAAGGCGACACGCGATTATCAGACGTTGATTCGTTTGCGTAAAAAACTAGTTGAAGTAGTAGGCATTAAAGACGTGAAACAAAAAACCGATATGGAGTTTATTGATGTGATTTTAAAAGATTATAACTTTTATACCCAAAACATGTAATGCTGTACATAATTGACATTTTAGGAACCATTGCCTTTGCCATTTCCGGCGCCTTAGTGGCGTTCGATAAGCGAATGGATGTGTTTGGTATTTTTATTATTGCCTTTGTCACTTCGGTAGGTGGGGGTACCCTGCGAGATTTACTCATTGGGTATACGCCGGTAAGCTGGATGAACGACCTGACGTATACCTATGTGATTATCGCTTCCACAATTTTTGCCATTGGGTTTCGCAGTAAACTTAACTATTTACGTACCTCCTTATTGCTGTTTGATGCCATTGGTATAGGGTTGTATACTTTAGTTGGTTTAGAAAAAGGTGTGGAGTTACATTTGCACCCCATACTTTGTATAGCCTTAGGAACCATGACGGCCTGTTTTGGTGGGGTAATACGCGATATTTTATGTAACGAAATACCCGTAGTGTTTAGGCGCGAAACCATTTATGCCACCTGTTGTATTATGGGGGGTATGGCGTATTTTACTTTAGGTGCTTTATCGTTAGATCACAAAATCGTGTTTATAGCCTCGGGGGTCATTATTATTGCCACGCGATTACTGGCGGTGCGTTTTAAAATTGCCTTACCAAATATTTATAGGGATTAGAGAACTAATTTCAGAATCGTCATTGCGAACGAAGCGATAGCAGAGTGAAACAATCTTTTCAAGGGTAACTAATTTGTAAGCTTCCCAAAAATAGGACGGTTTCATTTTTTATAAAGTTATAGTTTTACTTACTTAAATAATTGCTATTACAAAGGGATAACAATTCCAATACCAGATCTAAATCCACTCCATCCAGTTCGAACTCTATCTCCTTGGTCGTCCTCTAAAGAATAATCTCTGTTGTCTTTGAATTTTAAATCTCCACCCATCACTAAATCATAACCCATATTCAGTCTTAATTTTGCAATTGAAATTGGAATGTCATATATAAATCGGAATCCAACCCCAATATCAATTGAGTTGAAATCAATAGATTCACGAGATACATTGTCTGAAATCTTTGAATAGCTTTCTAAGTCTAGATGAGAGTAATTGAAGAAACCTCTAGTTCCAAAGTAGAACATTGTTTTGCTATTCTCTTTTGATAATTTAAATTGATATTCTGCTCCTACAGTATAGGCTTTTAAAAGTTGTGTTAACCTTACAGTACCCGAATAATCTGAATATGATGATTTACCACCTGTAGAATTATAGGAAGCAAAAAACTGTGTGTTAATCTCTTCTACTTTTATTCCAATTGAATACCCAATATTAGCCCCAAAATCATCATTAATACGTAAATCTACTTCATTAATATCGTCTGAAAGTTCTTGTTGAAAATCTCTCAAATTATTGTGTGAAAATGTATTGTAGTTTATTTCAACTATCCCTAATATATTATTTTGTGCTTCGACATTTGTGAAATTTAGGTATGCAAATGTTAAGAGGAAAAAAAAGAGAATCTTTTTTTTATTCGCAGTTTTACAAATGCCTGTTTTAATGTCACAACTGTTAGGGGAGAAAAATAATTTCATTGAAATATATAAGGTTAAATCTTGAAATTTATCTTATTTTTCAAGATGGTAAATTGAAGTGTTACTAAAGGTTTTGAAATTTATGATCTATATCTGCAATTCTCTCAATTTGTATACCATTTTTGTAAAATTTTAGAATCGGATAGTAGATGCTAATATTTGTATACCATCCAAAGTTGTGATGGATTATGACTTCGTCGCCCAATGGATTGATACTATGGTATTTGTTTCCTCCGTTATTAGCGTCATAATATTCCATAATTATGGTGTCAAAATTACCATAAAACGGATGTGCATTATAAGTCATTTTACGATCATAATAATTTACATACTCTAAAATGAAATTCATCTTAGCGGTAGGAAGTAAAACAAAGTCAGAGATATCTTCTCTAAATGCATTTTTAATTTTAATTGCGTAACTAGGGTTGTAAATAATCGTTTTGTCATCATGTATAACTAAGTCTGTCAAGTCTTCTTGCGAAATAGGGCGTTCTTCTATAATGTAATCATTTTCATTTTTAATAACTAAAAAAGCATCTACAAAATTATAGTCAACAATAGGGTTTAAATTAATATAAATAGATCCTTCAATAATATTTATGGAGTCTATACCTAATGGAGTAGCCAATGTTTTATCTAGATTAAAAACATAAGCTGCGCCTCCAGTATAAAACTCAGCATCCAAAACATTGGCTAAACTTCCTGAATTGGTAGGGAATAGATATTCAATTGTTAAATTATGCTTGCCATCGTCAAGCTCGTCAACATATAAGTAAAATTCACCTGTTTTGTCATAGCTCCTATATATTTCCTTGTCATTAACTTTTACCACCATTTCAAACTCATTACTTACAAAGCCTGTAATTGCATATTTTACAACTTTAGAGGCATGTGTTTCTTCTTCATTTGTAAAGCCATTTAATTTTACAATTACATTAGGCTCATATACTTTAATTTTTTCGAAATAATCTTCAGAAAAATCATATGTGCAGTTTAATAAATTCAAAAGTGTTATAGCTACTAATAATATGTAGGGGAATTTTGGAGAAATTAACTTCATGGATACTGAATAATTAATTTGGGAGTTTTTTTACAAAATTAGTAAAAATTAACAATAAGTTTTATTGAATTAATCAAAATAACAATTAGTATAAAATATATATGATTTGCCCTTAATGTTTTACATAATTTTGTTGCATGAAACCTTAAAAATAGACAATAACAAACAATTACTTAATAGTTGCTGTTATGCGCAGGGCATTTCTCTATATTTTAATTTGTCCGCTATTAATTTTGTGGTTATTTATGCTTGCTTACGTACAGTTGTCAAGAGTTATTAACAATACACAACACCATGTTATTCCAGTTTAACAGCACTTTTATAGCTGTTTTGTTCAGCTAAAGGTGTGTTTAGAAAATATAACCCTGAACGAGAGCTGAACAAACCTCGAACAAAACTGCAACAAAACCCCTGTTTTTTTGGCTTCAGTCCCAAATTGTCTCAAACTGTGTCAAATCGTCTCATTCTGTCTCATATTGTGTCAAATGGTTTCATTTTTGTTCTTTGCTTGTTCATTTTGACTTGATTCATTACTGAGTTTAAAGTATACTTTGAACGAAAGTAGCAAGCGTAGCTTAACCAAAAATCAAGTCAAAAACTAGGAAATTGCTAACGCACCACTCGTTCCCGGCATTGCATGCCTGAAGCTACGCTTCGCAGTTCCATGCCTTCACTCATTATTTCTGATTTTTGACGGGAAATGACTTTGTCACCCTGAACTGGTTTCAGGGGCTAAACAAGATGTAGTAGAGATGCTGAAACGAATTCAGCATGACAGTATTTGAAGTCTAGCTGCCTGTCCTGAGCGGAGTCGAAGGGTTTGTTACTTTTTTGGGTAATGCAAAAAAGTAAAGGTATTAAGGGAATAATTTCATTTTGAATAAAAATAAACTATGTTACCCTGAACTGGTTTAGCTACGCTGAATCTTCGATTATAGGGGTTAAACAAGATGTCGTAAAGATGCTGAAATGAATTCAGCATGACAGCTAACACTTCCTGCATTCGTCACCCGTCACCCGTCTTCGGTCACCCGTCATCAAAGCTTATTCTATAATCTCAACATTACGAATGTAGATGTTCTTCAAAGGCCAGTCGGCATCATCGGTGTCTACGGCAGCAATTTTGTCAATCACCTCCATGCCTTTAGTTACACGACCAAAAATAGAGAAATCACCATCTAAAAAGTGCGATCCGCCATGTTGCTGTACAATAAAAAACTCATATGGCGATGCCAGTTTATGCGGATTATCAATATCGCTACTAGGCATAGAAATCACTCCACGGTCGTGTTTAAAACCACGCTTGGTATCGGCAGGTAATAAATAGCGCCCTATATCAGCACGTTTATGGCCTATTTCTATATCGTCACTACCGCCAGCCTGTACCATAAAGTTGTCAATTACTCGGTAAAACTGGGTGTTGTTAAAGTATTTCTGTTTGGTTAAAAAGATAAAATTGGCACGGTGGTATTTGGTTTCTTCAAACAGTAAAATGTCGATGTCTCCAAAGTCGGTAGAAATACGCACTTTATTTTCCTTGTTCTCTTCACCGTATTTTAAAAAGAACTCCATAGCATTCTTATCGGTTAACTTTGGATACTTACGTTTTTCCGGTTCAACCTGATTGGATTTCTTGGCTACAGTTTCAGTCTTCGGTTCTTCGGTCTTATTTTTTTGTTTAGATTGTTTATCTTCACAATTCAGAAATAAACAGGAAAGACATAAAAACAAGATAAAGCGCATAGTGTATGAATTTTGATGAATTTTTATTAGTTGCTTCAAAAATAAAAAATATACCACTACCAGCCGAATCTGCGCAGTTTAAAATGGTTCCTACGTTTCGTCGTGAAGAATTACGCCTGGAACGTGAGGCTGTAAAACAGGCACGGCAGGCTGGCGTTATGGCTTTGTTTTACCCCGATAGATCGTATACCACGCATATTATATTAATCTTACGGAAGACGTACAAAGGGGTGCATTCGGCACAGGTAGGCTTTCCCGGCGGGAAGCTGGAAGACGACGATCCGTCTATTGAAGCGGCTGCCGTTCGTGAAACTTTTGAAGAGGTAGGGGTGCCACAACACAGTATTAACGTGTTGCGCCAGTTAACCGAAGTGTATATTCCGCCAAGCAACTTTTATGTGTTTCCTTTTATTGGATTTTGTCATGAAACACCGCAGTTTATAAAACAGGATGAAGAAGTCGAGGCACTTATTGAGGTGGCTTTAAGTGATTTTCTGGACGATACCAACGTAATTGCTAAAACCGTACAAACGTCTTATAGTCCTGAAGTTGAGGTGCCTGCCTTTAAACTAAATAATCATGTGGTTTGGGGAGCTACTGCCATGATGCTCAGTGAAGTAAAAGACTTATTAAAATCGGCCATGGTAGTTTAATAGATTTATTACATTTGTAGCTGCTAACTAAATATATTTGAGGCACGATTTTATGGGGTTGTTTAAGAAAAATCCGTTTGGGCATATACTTATTATAAAGAAGTGGTTAATTCGTGTACTTGGTGCAATGACGCATCAGCGCTTTCGCGGATTTAACGAACTACAAATTGAAGGTTCTGAAATTATTAAAAACCTGCCGGATAAAAACGTGCTGTTTATTTCTAATCATCAGACCTATTTCGCCGATGTGGTGGCTATGTTTCACGTGTTTAACGCGAGTTTGAGTGGCCGTGTCGATTCTATAAAAAATGTAGGCTACCTGTGGAATCCAAAGCTCAATATCTATTATGTAGCGGCTAAAGAAACTATGAAAGCCGGTTTACTACCTAAGGTGTTAGCTTATGTGGGGTCGGTAAGTATCGAGCGTACATGGCGATCGGAAGGGAAAGATGTAAACCGCCAGGTACGTATGAGTGATATCTCGAATATAGGTAAAGCTCTGGACGATGGTTGGGTTATTACCTTTCCGCAAGGAACCACCACGCCATTTAAGCCTATTCGTAAAGGAACAGCCCATATTATAAAACGTTATAAACCAGTAGTGGTGCCTATTGTTATTGATGGGTTCCGCCGTTCGTTCGATAAAAAAGGATTACGCATTAAAAAGAAGAACATTCTGCAATCGATGGAAATTAAAGCGCCGTTAGAGATTGATTACGATAACGAAACTACCGATGACATTGTAAAGAAAATTGAATATGCTATTGAACAGCATCCTTCGTTTTTAAAAGTAATCCCTCAAAAAGAATTAGAGGCTCAGGAAGAATTGAATAAACTTAGAGAGTGGTAGGCTAAGCTATTTACAGAGGTCTCTTCACGACATAGCTACATGCAAATTACAAACCTTCAAAATCTGGTGGTATCGAACCTGAAGCATTATTTTGGTTACGATAGTTTCCGTGCACAGCAAAAAGACATTGTAGAAACGGTATTAAGCAAACAGGATTGTTTGGTAATTATGCCTACAGGTGGCGGAAAATCGATATGTTTTCAGTTACCGGCATTGTCGTTTCCGGGAGTCACGTTGGTCATTTCACCTTTAATAGCCCTGATGAAAGATCAGGTGGACGGCTTAAATGCCAACGGTATTAAAGCGTCGTTTTTTAACAGTAGCCAGAGTGCTGAAGAGCAGGAGGCCATTATGGGGCAGGTGGTTGATAAACAGTTAAAACTGCTTTATGTTGCACCGGAAAGCTTAGCCGGTTTACAGAATATATTAAAGGAAACCTACATTAGCTGTGTGGCGATTGACGAGGCGCATTGTATCTCGTCGTGGGGTCATGATTTTCGTCCCAGTTACCAGCAGTTGGGCTTTTTAAAAGCCAGTTTACCCAATACGCCTTTTATTGCTTTAACCGCGACTGCCGATAAGGCGACACGCGACGATATCTTAAAGCAGCTGCAAATTGAGCACGCCAAACAGTTTATTTCGTCGTTCGATAGAACCAATATTTCACTGGAGGTACGTCCTGCCGATAATCGGGTGTCACAGATTGTGAAATTTATTAGAAAACGCCCCAATCAGTCAGGAATTGTGTACTGTTTAAGCCGAAAAGCAACTGAGCAACTGGCAGATAAACTCGCTAACAACGGTATTAAAGCAAAGGCCTATCATGCCGGACTGAATTTTGATGAGCGTAGCAAAGTGCAGGAAGATTTTATTTTCGATAAAACACAAATTGTTTGTGCTACCGTTGCTTTTGGGATGGGAATCGATAAATCGAATGTGCGCTGGGTAGTGCATTATAATATGCCTAAAAATATAGAAGGTTACTACCAGGAGATTGGTCGTGCCGGACGTGACGGATTAACATCGCATGCCTTGTTATTTCATAGTTATGCCGATGTGATTCAGTTACGAAATTTTGCTAACGGTACTTCTAATGAGGAAGTTCAGGTTGCTAAAATAGAACGCATGAAGCAGTTTGCTGAGGCGACTACCTGCCGAAGAAAAATATTACTGAGTTACTTCGGGGAGTTACTGGCTGAGAATTGTGGAAATTGTGATGTGTGTAAAAATCCGCCACAGTTTTTCGATGGAACTATTATAGCTCAAAAGGCGCTGTCTGCAATCTATCGCCTGAAAGAAACCGAAGCCGTTGGGATGGTAATTGACGTATTGCGGGGTTCGCATAATGCAGCAGTGCTTGATAAAGGATATACCCAGCTAAAAACCTTTGGTATAGGTAAAGATATCGCATGGAAAGACTGGCAGCATTATATTATTCAGTTGATTAATCAAGGGTTTTGTGAAATCGCTTTTCATAAGAATAACGCTTTACATCTCACCGAGTTCTCTAAAAAAGTGCTGTTTGAAGGACTTAAAGTATCCTTAACCAAACCGATAGAAGTTGCCGAAATAAAACCAGCAACCCGAGAACGTAAAGTTGCCAAGTCCAAAGGCTCTGGCCTTTTTGAGCGTTTACGTCAGTTGCGTTATAAAATCGCTTTAGAAGAAAATATTCCGGCATATCTGGTATTTAGTGATGCTACTCTAAAAGAAATTGAACGCGAACGCCCGATGAGTGAAGACGACTTTTTAAGCATCAGTGGAGTTGGTAGGCGTAAGCTTGAGGTATACGGTGATGAGTTTATTGCCGAGATTCTCGATTTTATGGGGTCGAAGCAAAAGAAACCAAAAAAGACCGATACGCATTTGGTAACTTACGACCTTTATAAGCAAGGGCTGTCTGTTGAAGAAATATCGATAAAGCGCAAACTTAAAGCGCCAACCATTTATTCGCATATCGCCAAGTTGTACAAAGACGGTAAAGCCATTAATATCTACGATTTTGTTACCAAAAGTGAAGTGGCTGCGGTAAAAAAAGCCTATAAAGAACTGGATGCACCCAGTGCCTTAAAACAGTATTTCGATTACTTTAACGAGCAAATGGATTATTTTAAAATCCGTTTGTCCTTGAGTGTGATTGAAAAAGGGTAGGAGTAGGTTGTCATACTGAACTTGTTTCAGTATCTATTTAAAGTGATAGTAGTCATTTATTGCATTTCTTGTTATCTTCGAAAAACATAATACCTGTCATGCTGAATTTATTTCAGCATCTCTAAATACCATGACTGGTCATCAACATAATTATAAAGTTAATCAATGCATATCACAGAAGACGAAGTTTTCGAAAAACAGGATTTTACAATAAACCGATTGCCAAAAGGTGATTACGATTACTGTAGGTTTATTAATTGTAATTTTTCGGAGAGTTTTATGTCTGAAATTAAGTTTCTGGAATGTGAGTTTATCGACTGCAATTTAAGTTCGGCTAATATTACGCATACCAGTTTTCAGGATGTGGAGTTTAAGGATTGTAAAATGCTTGGGTTGCATTTTGAGTATTGTAACACCTTTGCTCTGGAGATTAAAATCGATGACTGCATACTCGATCATTCTTCCTTTTATCAGGTGGGGTTAAAAACAAGCCGAATAACTAACAGTAAATGTGTGCATGTCGATTTTACCGAGTCCGATTTAAGTGGGGTGGTGTTTAACGGTTGCGATTTTAAAGAGGCGACATTTCAAGATAGCATTTTAGAACATACCGATTTTAGAAAAGCAACAAATTATCGAATTCATCCTGAGCATAATAAAATGAAAGGTGCTAAATTTGCTTTGGAAGGCGTTTCTGGACTCTTGGAGGCGTACCAAATAAAAATAGAATAACTCTCTATGAAGGTATTCGATACCATAGACGATCTACTTACCGAACTCCATGTGACCAAAAAAAGCGTGTCACCAGATTTCTTTATTCTAAAGTTTGACGATTTAGATTATGCGCGAACAGTAGAGACCTTTCCGCATTACAAGAGGTTTTTCGAGATTACGTTTTACGAGGAGAATAAGAATGAAGTGCAGGTAGGGCATACCAAGATGAATGACTTAAGTGATTCTATTATGTTCACGTCGCCTATGCAATCGCTTTCGGTAATTCGTAAGGAAAAACCGGTAGGTATCATAGTGTTTTTCAAAGCCAAGTTTTTTACGCCCAAACGTCACCAGTACGATATACAGCATGAGTTTCCGTTTTTTAAACTAAATACCAAACCGTCGTTTAAAATTAGTAAAGACGAAAAGCAGTATATCAAACAGCTACTGGAAGCAATGCATCGTGAGTTCGAAAATAACGAAGCCCAATGCGTTGAGATTATTCAATCGTATTTAAATATTCTGTTGAATTACATGAAGCGCATTTTAAAAGGCGAATCGGGTAATGTGAAATTGAAGCGCTACGAAGAGCTCACCAATGCCTTTGAAGAGCTGTTGTTGGAGGAAACCGGGAAGTATAAAACTATAGCCGAATATGCGAGTTTGCTCAATATTACTCCTATTTATTTATCGGAATGTACTAAGCGGGCTAACGGTCGTTCGGCCAAACAGATTTTAACCAATTATCAGATGCTTCGTGCCAAGTCTTTACTGGTACAAACCACAAAATCTATTGAAGAGATATCAATGATTATGGGGTTTGAAGAAGCGACCAACTTTATTAAATTCTTTAAAAATAATGAAGGCGTGACACCTTCAGTTTTTAGAAAACTACCTTAAAAAGTATCATTTTCACCTAATTTTGAATTGCTATTAAACTGGCATACCGAACTACCTTTGCATCTTCCGAAGGGAAAATATTGCAAATGAAAAAGTTTAGAGTTAATAAGGGTAATAGTAAAATTATCATTTTGTTTTTGGCGGCATTGATAGCATTGTCGCCATTTGCAATTGATTCGTATCTATCTGCCATGCCGCTTATGGCGACATTTTTTGGCGTAGATATTAATGTGATAGAATTAACTATTACCTTATATTTTCTGGGGTTTTCTATTGGTAATTTTTTTGGAGGTCCGTTGTCGGATGCTTTTGGGCGTAAACCTGTTGCTTTAACAGGAATTACACTTTACGGACTTTCAGCACTAACTATACCATTTTGTTCTGCAATAGAGGGTGTTTTGGCGCTAAGAATACTTCAGGCTTTTGGCGGTGGTTTTGCAACAGTTACAGCGAATTTGTTTATTCGTGATTGGTATAAAGGCGAAAAAGTAGCTAAACTGATTACGATCACAACCATGATTATGATGCTGGCACCGTTGTTTGCTCCAGTGTTTGGCTCGGTAATTATTCATTATAATGGATGGCAAGGCGTCTTTTTATTTTTGTTTATCTGGGCGGTAATTCTGTTTACGCTATTTTATATGCTTATTCCGGAATCCAGAGAAGATAAGTTAATCTCCAGACGGTTTAATACAAAAGAATTATTAGGAAAGTACAAAGTATTTTTGTCCGATAGAAAATCGGTGATTATGCTTATGGCAATTAGCTTTCCGGTGTCCGGACTGTATATTTTCATTACCAGTTCGTCCTTTATTTATCTGGAATATTTTAAAGTCGATCAGGCACATTTCCCGTTAATATTCGGCGCAACCATTTTATTAAACATCTTATTATCGTTATTAAATACCTATCTGCTTAAATTCTACAAGCCTAAACGCTTATTGCGCATTGGTTTATACATGCAGCTGTTGGCAGGGTTTCTACTGTTTTTAACCGTGCAGTCTGGAAATGTATCCTTCTGGAGTGTATTTGTGTTAATTGTATTTTATGTTGGTAGTTTAGGTCTGGTTTTTGGTAACGGAACAGCTTTGATTCTTAATATAAATCCCGAAGTTAGCGGTTCAGCCAATGCTACCTTAGGAATCTTCAGGTTTTTATTAGGTTTTGTTTCTGGAACCTTAATAGCGTTATTTCATTCTAAAGATTTAGTGCCTATAGGTGTTGCTATGTTCACTTGTAGCTTGATTGGAAATCTGTTCTTTTTCATGTCTAAAAAAGTGAAGAAGAGCAGTCCTGTATTTGCTATAGATACAGCTGAGGAATAAATTTATGGATATTTGTAAATGAATTTGATTAAATTTAGGATAGTTTTCTAAATTAATACGTTCATGAAAATAAAACTTTTATTATTTGCCATTGTTGGTGTCTTGCATGCCTGTAAAAATAAGGAGGAACATCAGGTTACTGAGCCTGTAGAACAGCCGGTGGAACAGGTTGAGGTTAAAAAAGAAATGCCAAAAGAAATCTATGCACCCCAAAGTGTAAATGATGCTTTGGCAGAGCAAATAAAGGATTTTATTACTACCCAATATTTATCTGAAGGGGATTTGAATATTATTGATGCGTCACAACGAAAGTTTCAGCTTTATCAAATCGATTTGAATAACGACGGTAAAAATGAAGTCTTCGTTAATTTTATGACGTCCTATTTTTGCGGAACAGGTGGATGTACCATTCTGTTATTAAGCCCCGAGTTAAAAACCATCACAAAGTTTACAGTAACCAGAACCCCGTTATGGGTAGAGCAGACGGTGAAAAATGGTTGGAAGATTATTTTAACCAGATCTCAGGGAGAATTAAAAGAACTGACTTATACAAACGGAACCTATCCATCCAATCCATCAATGGTTGAAAAAGCACCTTATGATGCTGCCAGTGGTCATGCCGAAATCCTTTTTGATGATAATTTTAGTCCACCTAAAACCTATAGTTTTTAAACTGTAATTAGGAAGTTTTAATAAAAAGTGTAAATTTACCTCTTATTATATTTGATTAAAACTAAACTAAATATGAAATTCTTTTCACCACTATTTTTATTAGCCTGTCTGACTATATTTTCATTACAGTCTTTTGCACAGAATGAACAATTTAATAATCCAATAGCTGAAGAACGCGCCGACCCATGGGTGTTTAAAGCCGATGATGGAACCTACTACCTAATTGCGACTGTGCCTGAGTACGATAAGATAGTTATTAGACAAGCCAAAACTATAAACGGATTAAAAGAAGCCGAAGAAAAAGTTGTTTGGACCAAGCATAAAACCGGAGTTATGGGGCATCATATCTGGGCGCCTGAATTACATAAAATTGATGGTGTGTGGTATATTTATTTTGCCGCTGGTGAAGCTGAAAATATCTGGAATATCAGAATGTGGGCTTTATCAAATACCTCTAAAGACCCAATGCAAGGCACCTGGAAAGAAGAGGGTAAAGTGAAAGCCAAACAGGAGTCGTTTTCTTTAGATGCGACAACTTTTGAACATAAAGGTAAACGTTACATGATCTGGGCTCAGAATGTACGCGGTGGCGAACACGGTACAGGATTAGTATTATCTGAAATGGAAAATCCAACCACATTGGTAGGACCAGAAGTAGTTATCACAGAGCCTGAATTCAGCTGGGAACGCATGAAATATAATGTTAACGAAGGGCCGGCAGTTATAAAGCATGACGGTAGAATTTTTGTAACCTATTCGGCGAGTGCTACCAATCATAATTATTGTGTTGGTCTGTTGTGGATTGATGAAGATAAGGATCTTTTAGACCTTAAAAACTGGAATAAATCGCCAGGACCTGTGTTTTATACCAACGAAGATGTAAAACGTTATGGGCCAGGGCATAATTCATTCACCACTTCAGAAGACGGTAAAGATTTAATTATGATTTATCACGCACGTGATTATAAGGAGATTAAAGGCCATGAATTATCAGATCCAAATCGTGCAACCAGAGCCAGAGTAGTAAAATGGACGCCAAGTGGTTTCCCTGATTTCATGCAGTCTATTGGTGATTAAATTCGTTAATAACTCCTGAAAAGTCTTTTTCAAAAACTACTTCAAAATTGCTATTTTGCGGACTCTTATTTAGTGAAACCAAATGAAAGTCTGTATAGCCGAGAAACCAAGTGTGGCACGAGAAATAGCCACTGTTTTAGGAGCGAATGCCAAACGCGATGGGTATTTCGAAGGGAATGGCTATGCAGTAACGTATACGTTTGGGCATTTGTGTACACTAAAAGAACCTAACGATTATAAGCCTTATTGGAAAAGCTGGGATTTGAATAATCTGCCCATGTTACCTGAAAAGTTTGAAACAAAAGTGGTAGCAAACTCAGGAATACAAAAGCAGTTTAAAATTGTGAAAAGTCTGTTCGAAAAAGCCGATGTGGTTATAAACTGTGGGGATGCCGGGCAGGAAGGAGAGCTTATTCAGCGTTGGGTAATGAATGAAGCGAATTACAAAGGTGAAGTGAAACGTCTTTGGATTTCATCCTTAACCACCGAGGCCATAAAGGAAGGCTTCGATAATTTAAAACCATCTGAAAGCTACGATAACCTTTATTACGCGGGCTTTTCAAGAGCGATAGGCGACTGGTTACTCGGTATGAATGCAACGCGTTTGTACACTTTAAAACATGGCGGATACAAGCAGGTTTTATCTATTGGGCGTGTACAAACCCCAACGTTGGCTATGGTTGTGAATCGTTTCAAGGAAATTGAAAACTTTAAACCACAGCCATATTGGGAATTACAAACCTTGTACCGCGATACCTTGTTTAGTTGTGAGGAAGGTCGATTTCTTAAGAAAGAAGAAGGAGAGGTTTTAGCCAATCTTGTTAAGGAAAGTGATTTCGAGATTGTTTCCATTGAAAAGAAAGATGGTAAGGAATATGCACCAAAACTGTTTGATTTAACTGGTTTACAGGTGTATTGTAATAATAAATTTGGTTTTTCAGCCGAAGATACTTTGAAGATAGTTCAGAGTTTATACGAGCAAAAGGTTGTAACCTACCCAAGGGTAGATACCACGTTTTTACCAAGCGATGTGTACCCTAAAGTAGAAGGTATTCTTAGAAAATTAACAGATTATGCGACTTTAACGCAACCTTTATTAGGGAAGAAAATAAAGAAATCCAGCAAAGTATTCAACGATAAGAAAGTTACCGATCACCATGCGATCATTCCCACGGGGATGCAATCACAATTGCCGTATAATCAAAAACAGGTTTACGATATTATCGTGAAACGGTTTATAGCCGTGTTTTACGATGATTGCTTAGTGGCCAACACTTCGGTAATAGGTGAAGCCGATAAGGTGTCGTTTAAAACTACAGGTAAAGAAATACTAAAGAAAGGTTGGCGTGTGGTGTTTGAAAGTCCGGATAAAAAAGAAAAGGAATCCGGGATTCTACCAAGCTTTGAAAAAGGTGAAAAAGGACTTCATGAACCTTCATTTTTAGAAAAGGAAACCAAGCCGCCAAATCAATATACCGAAGCCTCGTTGTTGCGTGCCATGGAAACAGCAGGAAAGCAGGTGGATGATGAGGATTTACGAGAGTTGATGAAGGAAAACGGTATTGGTCGCCCGTCAACGCGTGCCAATATTATTGAGACCTTGTTTAAGCGTAAATACATCAAGCGAAATAAAAAACAGGTGTTGCCAACGGTTACAGGGATTCAGTTGATAGAAACCATTCAGAATGACTTATTAAAGTCAGCGGAATTGACAGGAAGTTGGGAAAAGCAACTGAAAGATATTGAAAAAGGCGAGTATAGTGCCGGAGCTTTTATAAAAAATATGAAGCGCATGGTTGATGCTTTGGTGTATGAGGTGCGTAGTGAGACCAGAAGGGCGAATATTTCACATGCCGTAACAGTTAAAAAACGTGAGGCGAAAGCCGAACAAAAAAAGCAGGCCGGTATCCTTGCAGAAACTTGTCCGAAGTGTAAACAAGGCAACATTATAAAAGGGAAATCAGCGTATGGCTGCAGTGCATATAAGTCGGGATGTAACTTTGTGATGCCGTTTTCGTTTAGCGGTAAGAAAATCTCCGAAAAGCAATTTGTGCGATTACTTCAAAAGGGGTCGACAGTTAATTTAAAAGGTTTTCAAACCGATGCAGGTAAAGTAGAAGGATTGGTACGTTTTGATGATGACTTTAAATTGAAATTGGAACCGAAGAAAACAGGGAAACTTAAAACTTCAGAAGTAAAGTCTTCTACCTCTGGTGAAGCTAATTCCGATGAATTGAAATGCCCAAAATGTAAGCAAGGTACCATTATAAAAGGTAAAACCGCTTACGGATGCAGTGCTTATAAATCGGGGTGTGATTTTGTGATGACGTTTGAGGCTGTGAAAGAAAAAATAAACGGACAAACGCCAACCAAGGAATTGGTATATAGTATACTAAGTGGAAATGTGTAATATGGAGCACAAGCACTTTATAATCTACAAACCTTTCGGCTTTTTAAGTCAGTTTTACAGTAACGATAGCAAACAACAAAAAAAGAACTTTCTAGGTAGTTTACATGATTTTCCTGAAGGAATTATGGCCATTGGCCGTTTGGATGAAAAATCGGAGGGCTTATTGTTATTGACAACGGATGGCAAAACCAGTGACTTTGTAAACAGTAAAAAGGTAGATAAGGAATACTATGCTTTGGTGGACGGAGCCATAACCGATGAAGCTGTTCAACAGATTGCTGATGGGGTAGAAATAGGCTTTAATGGAAAGAAGTACCAGACAAAACCCTGTAAAGTGTTTAAACTTGAAGAGGAGCCTGATTTACCAACTCGATCGAAAAAGATACGGGATGCGCGTCACGGACCAACCACCTGGATATCGGTTACCCTTAATGAAGGTAAGTTTAGGCAAGTACGTAAAATGACATCGGCAGTAGGTTTTCCAACATTGCGTTTAGTCCGCGTTAGAGTGGGACACTTACATTTAGGACAAATGCAGGTTGGCGAGGTTATACCAATAGATCTTTTAGAGGAGTTTTAATGTTTAATTTCATTATTCGCAATAGGGATTACTCATAAACTCTTATTGTTATAAAATGGAAATCGTCATTACGAAAGTATTTGAAGCAAGCTACCATGTAGCGCGAAAAGCCCGACCCTTAGAAGAACGCCCGAAATAGTATTAAATTTCTAATTTCTTTAATTCCCTGTAATTCTTATTGAGACGCTTAAGTAATAAACCATAAATAAGGCGGTAAAACAACCATAAAATCAGTATAAAAACTACGGTGAAAACAACCACAATCATAGAAGTAACTACCACTTGTTTGGTTGTGAAATGGGCAAACTTATCGGTGAGTTCGGGATCGTGGGTAAAGGCATAATAAAACCCAATAAGTAACGAAACTCCAGCGACAACCAAATTGTAAAGCACATAGTACTTAATTATTTTACGGGTTTTTATAATGCTTTTCATCAGGTTTTTAATGCTGTCAGTAACAGAAATAGCTCTGTATGCTTTATACAACAGGTAAATAAATAACAAGATGATGCCGTAACTAATAGTGGTGATAGTGCCAAATACGTATTCGTTGGTGTATACCGAATCGAGTTTCGCTTTATAGCCTTCGGAAGCAAAATACGGGATGAAATTGATAACAATCCAAAAGGCAAGTTCGGCGATGCTAATGTAAAATAAGGTCTTAACAATAGAAGACGATTTTTTTTGCAGCATCGGGTAGATATCTTTTGCAGATAGTTTATTGCGGTCAGACGGTTTGTTCCAGTCTTTTTTTAGTAAATCTAATTCATCCATAGCTTACGGATTTAATATGGTTTTTAGTTTGGTTTTAATTCGGTTCATTTTCACTCGTGCATTCACCTCGCTAATTCCTAAAGTTTCACTTATTTCTCGGTAGTCCTTGTCTTCTAAATACAGAAATACAAGGGCTTTTTCTATATCGTTAAGTTGGTGTATAGCTTTGTATAAAATTTTTAATTGTTCCTCTTCGGTATTGTCATAAGCTTCAGATTTTATTTTAAAAGATACACCATCAAAGTCTTGCGTTTTGACAGAGCGTTTCGATTTTCGGTACAGTGTAATAGCTGTATTCAGACTTACACGATACATCCAGGTACTAAATTTCGCATCACCTCTGAATTTTGGGTAAGCTTTCCAGAGTTGAATGGTTATTTCCTGAAATAAATCGTTATGTGCATCGTAATTATTAGTGTACAATCGGCAAACTTTATGTACAATATTTTGATGCTTCTCTAGCAATTCAACAAAACTATGTTCTAGTTCTTTTTTCAAATTAGTGGTTTAGTTATACTGTAAGTAGCTTAAAAATTTAAAACGTTACAAGGTTATAAAAATAATATTTTTGATAATATGAATAAAACATGGTTAGTCCGTTTAAATAAAAGCTAAAACTAAAAATATTAGTAATATAGCAATCGGTAAAACAGGACGTTAAAATATAAATGGCATGTTTCTTGTTTTTATCTGAAAAACTTAAACCCAAAAGACATGAAAAACATCTACTTTTTATTAATAGGAATACTTGGTTTGAGCTTGACATCCTGCGGCACTTCAGGCTATGTGTATTTAAATTATCCGCAGGAACCAGCGGTTATTCTACCTGAGAATGTGTCGAATGTGGTTCTGGTAAACCGTTCGTTAACAAAGGTTGAAGATAAAAACGCAGAGACCATGGAGGCCATCACCACAGGGGAAGTGATGGGATCGGACAGAATTGCATCAGACGAGGCTATGAAAGGGGTGTACGATGGCATTCACAACAAGAGCCATGTTCAAATTATTATGCCAGACACGCTACGTTTGTACGGTACAGGCACACGAACCACGCCCGATTTATTGCCATGGGATAAGGTATCTCAAATATGTGAAAAGTCGAATGCCGATGTGTTACTGGTATTGGAAAACTTCGATTCTAATTCCGATTTAATTCGTTCGGCAGTGGTCGATCAGGTTAATGCGGTAATTACCACAGGAAAACCAAGTGCTAGAATTCCAACCGGAGCTCGCGTAAATGTTCGAAGTTACTGGAGGTTGTACGACCCGTATTCTAAAACTGTTATCGATCAGTTTCAGCAAACCCACTACATGAATTTCGATTTAGTCAATGGGATGCCGCCAATGAACGCCTTAAGTGAAACAGCCTATGCCGCCGGATTTGATTATATCAATAGGTTTTTGCCAAGTTATTATCGTGTAAAACGAGACATGTATAAAAAAGGAAAAGGACGTGATAAAGACTTATTCAGCGCTGGGTGGCGCTCAGCAGAGGTCGCTAAATGGAATGATGCCATTGCTGTCTGGAAACGTATTATAAATGATAATCCAAGAAGTAAATCGGCCGGACGTGCTGCTTTAAATATAGCTGTATCTTACGAGGTTTTAGGTGATACCGATTTAGCTTTACAATGGGCCCAACGTGCTTACCGCGATTACGGTGATAAAGAAAGTCGGGACTATGCTAAAATACTACTTAGAAGGCAACGAGTAGAAGGTTAAAACTCACGTTTTATGTAGTAAATTTTCTAGGTGATATATGATAAATGTCATAGTAGTAATCGAGCGTATAGGTTAATTTTACTACTATAAATAAACAGCTATGTTACCTAAAAAAAATCCCGATGTAGAAATTGGCAGAAACAGCAGTTTATATTTTGCTATCGGTCTTAATATCATGCTATTTTTGTCTTGGCAAGCTTTAGAATATAGAACCTATGAAACAGAAGATGTTGATATAGGTTATGTAAATATGCAGGCCCAAACTGAGGAAGAAATTCCTATTGTGCAATTTACCCAAACCTTACCGCCACCGCCACCACCTCCTGCTATTGTAACAGAGAGTGTTGAAATTGTGGAGGATGAAGAAATTATAGAAGAAACTGTTTTTGAAAGTACTGAAGTAACTCAAACAGATGCTATTGTTGAATATGGCGATACAGACTTAGGTGTTTCTGATGTTGCTGTTACCGAAGTAGAAGAAGTTGCTGAAGTACCATTTTCAGTTATTGAAAACGTACCCGTGTTTCCTGGATGTGAAGGGAAATCTAAAGCAGCAACTGTGAGATGTTTTAATTCTAAAATGTTAGAACACGTAAAAAATAATTTTCATTATCCAGAAGCAGCTCTTGATTTAGCTATTGGTGGACGTGTAACGGTAGTATTCATTATTGATGAAAAAGGTTATGTAACCAGTATTAGATCTAGAGGCCCTGATAAAATTTTAGAAAAAGAAGCTGAGCGTATCGTTAGCTTATTACCTAAAATGAAACCTGGAAAACAACGCGGTAGACCTGTAAAAGTAAACTATGCAGTACCGATTGTTTTTAAATATAGTGCTACACAATAATATAAGGGTAATGTAGTATAATTACCGTTGGGTTTAACGGTAATGAATAAAGTCAATGAATATTGCTGCATCAGTATTCATTGGCTTTTTTTGTTCTTAATAGTTCACTTATCACAATTCAGTAATTAAAAATGACAGTTCGGTAAAACATTTTTCGGAACCCCATGTTAAGGTCGCAAATTTGTACTGTAGTTAGATTGATTATGATTCCTTTTACTAAATTTAAGGAATAATAATATCGAAGATAACGAGGATAGCAATTTAGAACTTAATATGACCAAAGGATTCAAAAATATAATCATTACATTTTTTATAGGATGCGCTGTTTTTTTAGTAGGCAATATACTTGAAAACGGATTGCAGTTCGTAAGTGTAAAGGTAGCATTGATAAGCTTTGCATTCTATCAACTGTATTCATTTGTTTTAGGATATTCTAATTTATTGTTCTTCAGTTATCTTGAAACTTTAAAGTGGAAATCTACCGAATCTGTTAAGCGTATTATTCTAGGCATTCTAGGATCTGTTGTGGTAACCCTTTCCGGATTGTTTGTATTGCGGGCAGGAACATCGGTGTGGTACAATGGCCATTCGTTTCAGGAATTTTTAAACCACGAACGAATTCAATATTATGGCTTCGGATTAATCATAACCTTGATTATTGTTGTCATTTTTCATCTTATCTATTTCTATAACCGATATCAGCAAAACCGAATTAAAGAACAGAAGGTTATTGCGGGTACGGCAAGTGCAAAATTCGATGCTTTAAAAAATCAGTTAGATCCACATTTTTTATTCAATAGTTTAAATGTATTGACTAGTTTAATTGATGAAAACCCTGAAAATGCTCAGAAATTTACATCAGGATTATCTAAAGTATACAGGTACGTTTTAGAACAAAAAAATAAAGAGTTGGTACTTGTTGAAGAGGAACTCAATTTTGCAAAGACCTATATGTCTTTATTAAAAATGCGATTCGAAGATAGTATTGTATTTACAATCCCTGAGCAGGTTACAAATCCGGAAAGTAAAGTGGTACCGTTATCCCTACAATTACTACTTGAAAACGCTGTAAAGCACAATATGGTTACGCCTGTAAAACCGTTGCATATTAAAATTTATGAAGACGGTAATACTCTGGTGGTAGAAAATAATTTACAGCCTAAGCAAATTGTAAAGAAAAGTAGTGGCGTTGGCCTTAATAACATTATGCAGCGTTATAAGCTGTTAACGTCAAGAAAAATAAACATCAATCAGGAAGCAAACCGTTTTGTAGTCGCAATACCAATGCTAACCAAACAAATATCAGTTATGAGAACACAATCAAACCAATCATTAGATGATGCTTATGTAAGAGCACGTAATCATGTAGACGAACTTAAAGGCTTTTATTATAGTCTGTTATCTTATTTTTTAGTAATTCCTTTTTTAATATTTGTAAACTATAAAACATCCTGGGGCTTTCAGTGGTTTTGGTTTCCTATGTTTGGTTGGGGAATAGGTCTGGTTATTCAAGCGTTTAGAGTTTTTGTGAACGATCAGTTTTTAGGTCGCAACTGGGAAAAGCGAAAAATTGAGCAATTTATGCGTGAGGAAGAAAATACCCGATGGAAATAATTTAATTAAAAAATATTATGAAAAATTACGATTTAGAATCTTATAAAAACGAAGGTTCAGACGAACGGTTTTACCGCGAGGATGCTTACTTGCGGGCTAAACAAAAGGTGAAAAAAATATTAGGGTTTTACTGGCACTTGGCAAGTTACATTATAGTTAATCTTTTTATAATTATTCTTATTGTTTCCAATGGAGGAGAGTTCTTTAGTTTTGGCACTTTTGCAACCCCTTTGTTTTGGGGCATTGGTTTGTTATTTCATTTTTTAAGTGTCTATGGAGTTGATTTTATTTTTGGTAAAAAATGGGAAGAACGTAAGATTGCCGAGTATATGGAGAAAGAAAAAAGAAACATAAATTTAGATAACAATGAACAGCGATAAACTAACTCAAGAAGCATTCTTGAAGGCCCAAAAAAAGGTATATAATTTAAAAATATTTTACATTCATTTGGTTGGGTATTTTATACTGGCAGCTCTTTTGGGATGTAATTTGTATATCATGTCTGGGCCATATAAAGATTTTTTCTTTTGGTTTGATATCATTGTGCTGTTAGGTTGGACTGTTTTTATTGGCATTCATGGCTGGCATATATTTAAAGGGAAAATTCTTTTTAAGAAAGATTGGGAGGCACGTAAAATAAAGGCATTTCTTGAAAAAGAGAAAATTAATCGTTGGGAATAGTTGTTCTAGGATAAGAACTAGTGGTTTAATATTTTTAGTAGAATTAAGATTTTATATATGCACGTTATTATTATAGAAGATGAGAAGCCATCGGCGCGCCGATTAAAGCGTATGTTGGAAAAGCTGGATATAGAAGTGAGCACTATGTTGCACTCAGTAGAGGAATCTTTAAACTGGTTTACCGCCAATACGCATCCCGATTTAATATTTTTAGACATTCAGTTGAGTGATGGTTTGTCGTTTGAAATTTTTGAAACAATACCTATTAAAAGTGCTGTAATCTTTACCACGGCTTATGACGAATATGCGCTTCAGGCGTTTAAACTAAACAGTATCGATTATTTATTAAAACCTATTGATGAAGACGATTTGAAAACTGCTGTTGAGAAATATAAGGAGCGTTTACCACAACAGCAATCAGTGTCTTTAGATTTTAATGATATTAAAAAGTTACTGGTTAACCCTATAGACCGGGAGTATAAAAAGCGATTTTCTGTAAAAGTGGGACAACATTTAAAATTGATTGCAGTCGATGATATAGAATGTATTTACAGCGAAAATAAAGGGTCTTATATTCATACCAAAGATGGTAGGAATTATTTGTTAGATAACACTTTGGAAAGTTTAGAAAGTGAATTAGAGCCTCAACTATTTTTCAGAATTAATCGAAAATTCTTTGTGAATATTAATGCCATAAAAGATATGATAAGTTATACCAATTCGCGATTACAAATAAAATTGAATAGTTATAATGACGATGAAGTTATTGTGGCGCGTGAGCGGGTTAAGGATTTTAAAGAGTGGTTGGAATCTTAAAACTTAATCTTCATCAATGCGATTTTCATCAAAAGCAGAAGGCAGGAGTTTTGGTATAAATTTCACAACTAAAGGCAGTAATATAGCACCACCCGGAAGTAAAAAAATAGCTAGGCTTGGTATAGATTTAAAAATATCCAGTAATTGATCCTGAATTTTTTTTTGCTCTTCTGAAGTTAAGTCTCTCACAGTCGATTGTGTTAAAAGTACCATAAGTTCTTTACTGTCCTTTAACTCTTTATACAAGCGTTTTCTGTTTCTGGTAATCAACTTTTTTACCATTTTGCTAGAGTTATTATAAAAACTCTGAACAATATTTTTAGAGCCTAAAACGGCAATATTCTCTTTGTTTGTGGTATAAAAGCTATTTACCGTTTCCAGCGATTGTTTTATGAGTTGGGTTTCAATTTTGAAATCTCGCCCTAATTGTATTAGAAACCGTTTTTCAGTACTATCAATCGTTTTGTCAGTCCAGGCGGCCATACAAGCCAAATCTAATATATATTGCTTTTCTAAAGGTGTCTTAATATTCGAAATGGCATCTTCGTAAGTAATATGTGTGTGGTCCTGAAAACGAAGAGAAGATTCAATTAACCGAATTAAACTTTCATCATATGCATTCTTGTCTTCCTTTGTGTTTAAAACATCTAATGAGACACATTCAATAGAGGCTTCAAGGTTTTTTATGTAAGACGTTGAAATGGTTTGCTCTCGTAAATAATTATCATAAGCGAGCACATCTATATATAAGAGCGCATTTATAATGAAGTAGTTAAAATTTTTTGTGATGATATTAGCATCAATCTGAATACGCTTGTGTATTAGCTTTTCTAATTGTTCGTCCGATTTTTTTCCGCCTAATAAATCTTCAAAAAACGAAGTTTTCCTTTCGCTTATTTCAGTATAAAAATCAATAACGCTTTCAACAAAAGGTGTTTCAGTAGTGGCGTTGTGGTAAGTGTGTAGCAATGCTAAACAATGATTTATTTTACAAAGCTCTTCTTCTATCAGATCTTCTTTAGGAAGGATGTTTAAAGCCACATCTAAATTACTTCCATAAATAAACCCACAATCTCTTAAAGCGGTATAAAAGGTTTTATCGCTAAGGTTAAGAAATTCAGGCTTTGCCTCAACTTCTCTTAGTAGTTTTTTTATCCAACCATTTGCAGACGGATTCATGGCTTGTGGTTTTGTTCGTGTAAATGTAATGTTTTCAAGGAATATTTTGCAATTATTTTCTTTAACAAAATTTTAACAAAACCGGGTTTTTCTTTTTTGCGTAGGTATGCATGAGAACCGAGTAAATAACTAATTAATAAACGTATGAAAAAGTTAAAAACAGTTTTAGGAATTGGAGTAGTAGCAGTAGCTAGTTACTTTGTTGTTGCAGCCGACCACATCGATGCACCGTCCGTGCAGGGTGGCTCTAGCGACATTACAGATTTTTATGCCTTTCAAGGTGAAGATACCAACAACCTGGTATTTGTAGCCAATGTTCAGGGCTTATTAAGTCCGGCAAACACAGCATCGGCAAGTTTTGATGAAAGTGTTATGATTGAATTCAACATTGATAGCGATAACGATTATGTTGAAGATTATGTCATTCAGGCGATTCCTAAAGACGGGAAAATGTATGTTATCGGACCTAAAATGCCAATGCAAACAGGTTTAAACAGTATGGTAGGGACAAACGAAGTGTATAACGCTGCTGTAGCTAATATTACACCGTATGGATCTGATGCCATGATGGGGATGAAAAACGGAGTTAAAGTATTCGCAGGGCCAAGAGACGATCCGTTTTTTATGGATTTTGCCCGCTATGTACAAATTGTAACGCCTGGTGACGACGATGGAGACGGTATGGAAGAAGGCGCCTTTTTACCAGACGGTATGGCTTCCGATACTTTCGCAGGAACCAATGTAATGTCTGTTGTAGTTGAAGTGCCGAAAAGTCAAATAGGTGGTAGCGGAACTATTAACACCTGGGTGGAATCAAAAAGAAAGCAATAAAAAACTTAAAAAACGAAATACTGACAATTATGAAAAATATAAAACTATTTCTAGCACTTTTAGTAATGCCTTTAGTAGCATTCAATTGTAGTGACGACGATGATATGAAAATGGAAAACGGACTTCCGAATTTAGCAGGAACCTACATGCAGGAAGATCAGATGGGAAGACCAGCAGTAAATACTGTTTTTGTGTCGCCATCAAGTAAAGATATGTTTAATGTTACAGTGCCATCTATGCAAAACGCATCATTTCAAAGTATGTTTCAAACCAATTTAGAAGGGTTAAGCCCTGCTTTTGCTAATGCAGGAGATACCAACGCATTAGGGCTAGATGCTGCCACGTTTACCAGTGTACTCGCTACAGATGTGTTGAACGTGTCTCTTGATGGAACCACTACTTTTTACGATGGAACTAATGTGTTGACAGGTAGAAATTTATCAGATGATGTCATTACGGTAGAACTCTTATTAATCTTCGGAGGAGAAGATTTTTCAGAGAACCCTGGATTATCAGATGATAATGTTGATGCCAATGACAAGCCTTTTTTAGCCTCATTTCCATATCTAGCTTCACCATGGTAGAAGCTTAAAATTAATTCAGAAACAAAGAATTTACTCTTTGTTTCTGAGTTTCTCTAACAAACAATAACCTTAAAAACAAATACAATGAACCTACAATGTATTACCGTGTTTTGCCTGCTTGTATCTGTAACAAGCTGTACAATAATATCTAAAAAAATAACAAATCCTCAGGAGTATAATGTTTATTTAGAAACGACCAATGAAACGGCTAAAAAAGAAGCCTTAAATGATTTAAAGTTTTGGAAAGAGAAGCTTGATCGTACCCCAAATCAATTTCCTTATTTATCAAAAATAGCTTCGGCATATAGTCAGCTATTCGGAATAACAGGAGAAATAGAATATCTTAAAGATGCTCAGAATGTCTACCAGACTCTAAATATAAAAACTAATTATTCGAACACCTCATATTTAAAAGGACTTGCTGCCAACTATATATCTCAGCATAAGTTTAAGGAAGCTTTAATACTACTGGAAAAAGCAGAATCTATTGGCGATAAACTAGAGGGTACTCAAAAAATGCTGTTTGATGTGCATTTAGAATTGGGAAATTACGATTTAGCAAAAAGTTATTTGGATAAGTTTAGTAACGATGCCGATTTCGATTATCTCATTCGGGTAGCGAAATGGTCTGATCACCGTGGCAATTTAGATGCCGCTATCAAATATTTAGAACAAGCCAAAGTCAAAGCTGAACAGTCTAACCTTGCAGTTTCAAAGCAGTGGATTTACACCAACCTTGCAGATTTTTATGGACATAGTGGAAATATAGAAGCCTCGTACAATCACTTTTTAAAAGCTTTAGAATTAAGTCCGAATGATGCCTATGCCAAACGCGGTATTGCATGGATTGTATATTCTTATGAGAAAAACCCAGATGAAGCACTTCGTATTTTAAATACGGTTTCGCAAACGTATCATGCACCAGATTATTACCTGTTAAAAGCAGAAATAGCAAAGTTTAAGAAAGATTCAAGACTGTATAAAAAGGAATTGCAATCTTACAAAATCGCAGTAAACAATCCGCTTTATGGTGATATGTATAACACCTATACCATTATTCTCTATACCGATATAAATGAAAATTTAAATGAAGCTTTAGCAATAGCAGAAACCGAAGTTACTAATAGACCAACACCACAATCGTATGGTTTGCTAGCCTGGGCTTATTATAAACAAGGCTTTAAAAGAAAAGCCTTGAAAATCATGAAAGAACATGTCGCGAACCAAACATATGAGCCCCAAACTCTACTACATATGGCTGAAGTATATAAAGCTAATAATAAGTTAAAAGAAGCAAAAATCTTGAAAAAGGATTTGCTGGAAAGTATTTTTGAATTAGGTCCGTTGACCGAAAAAAATGTCAAAAATATATAACCCAAAAACAATCATGAACGTATTAAAACTGATGATGCTATTTTCAGCCATAATGTGTACAAAGCTTAGTTTTTCACAACAAATTAGAGGTGTTGTGGTTAATAAAGCGAAACAACCATTGGAGGCTGCCTATATCTATAATTTAAACTCTAAAAGCCATGCCCATTCTTTAGAAAATGGCCTGTTTGTACTAGACAATTGCACTGTGGGCGATTCCTTGAAAATTGGACTTTTAGGATTTAAAAATAAGTTCTTCATAATCGATGGTACCTGTTTTCAAAAAAAACAAATTATTGCCCTAGAGGAGAAGTCCTTTCAGTTAAGTGAATTAGTCATTAACGAAACTGTAAATCCGGTGAGTACCATTTCCCGATTAGATTTAAAAACAAATCCGGTAAACTCGTCTCAGGAAATATTGAGAAAAGTTCCGGGTTTAACAATCGGGCAACATGCTGGAGGCGGAAAGGCCGAACAGATCTTCTTACGTGGTTTCGATATCGATCATGGTACCGATATTTCACTGTCAGTCGATGGAATGCCGGTAAATATGGTATCACACGCGCATGGTCAGGGGTATAGCGATTTACACTTTGTGATCCCGGAAACGGTAAACAAAATAGATTTTGGAAAAGGGGCGTATTATGCCGAACGTGGTGATTTTGCCACAGCTGGCTATGTAGATTTTTCAACTAAAGATTATTTAAAAGAAAGTTCAGTTGGTTTAACCATTGGCGATTTTAATACCTTACGAACATTGGGAATGTTCAATTTACTGGAACATGATGCCGATAAAAATGCCTACATCGCTACCGAATATATCGCTACTGATGGACCTTACGAGTCACCACAAAATTTCAACCGGTTAAATCTGTTTGGGAAATTTACCAGCTATTCACCGAACAACGATAAGGTATCGGTTACGTTATCGCACTTTACGAGCCGTTGGGATGCTTCGGGGCAAATTCCGCAGCGCGCTGTCGATGATGGAAGCATTTCTCGTTTTGGAGCTATTGATGATACCGAAGGCGGGACTACCGAACGTACTAATTTTAATGTGGAATTTAATAAGCATATCTCGGATAATTCTATGCTGAAGAGCAATGCGTTTTATTCGCATTACGGATTTGAATTATATTCCAATTTTACGTTCTTTTTAGAAGACCCTGTAAATGGCGATCAAATCAAGCAAAAGGAAGATCGTCATATATTCGGATTCAATACTGCCTTAAGTCAGCAAATCTTGTTAGGAGATGTAGAATTAACATTGACTTCAGGAGCTAGCTTGCGTCACGATATCGTTAATGATATTGAGTTATCGCATACGCTAAACAGAAAAACAACTTTAGAGCAAATACAATTGGGGGATTTAAATCAAACCAATATGGGGCTGTTTACCAATTCACAATTCGATTTTGGGAAGTTGAAAATAGCCCCGGCTTTACGTTTGGATTATTTTAAGTTCATGTATAATGATGAGCTACAAGATACTTATAGCACACAGGCCGAAACCAAAACCATTGTAAGTCCTAAACTAAATTTCTATTATGATGTTTTAACCAATTTACAAGTGTATTTAAAATCGGGATTAGGGTTTCATTCCAACGATACGCGCGTGGTGGTAAGCCAAATGGGGAAAGATATTTTACCACGTTCATATGGCGCCGATTTAGGAAGTGTTTGGAAACCGTTTCCAAAGTTAATTGTTAATTCAGCATTATGGTATTTGTTTTTAGAGCAAGAGTTTGTTTATGTGGGCGATGCCGGAATTGTTGAACCAAGTGGAAAAACGGAGCGTTATGGTATCGATTTAGGATTGCGTTACCAGTTAACCGATTGGTTGTATTTTGATTCTGATGCTACTGTAACACATGCCAGAAGTACTGAAGATCCTGAAGGAGAAAATTATATTCCTTTAGCACCGGATTTTACTTTGGCAGGTGGACTGGCGGTAGATAATTTGGATGGGTTTTCGGGGGGATTACGCTATAGATATGTTGATGACCGACCAGCAAATGAAGATAACAGTATTGTAGCCAAAGGTTATTTTGTAACCGATTTTAACGCGAATTATACGTTTAATAAAGTTACAGTAGGAGTGATTGTAGAAAACCTATTCGATACCGAGTGGAATGAAACACAGTTTGCGACTGAATCGAGATTGTTTAATGAAGCGGCTCCTGTTGAAGAAATTCACTTTACGTCAGGAACGCCATTTTTTATAAAAGGAACAATTTCTTATAAATTTTAAAACCTAGGGTAGGGTAAAATAAAGTAAGGGTGTCTTACTAACAAATACAACTGAAGGAAGAGAGTGATGGTGTACAGAAAAGAGAATCCTTCGAGAGTTGATTAATAGCAGCTAACAAAAGGAACAAAGAGTTAATAATTATGAAAAGAGCCACGATAAATCTTTTAAATCAACCTAGATGATTATTGGCAAATTACATCTGACTATTATAAAAATAATAAATACTAACAGATGAAAAAGGAAAATTGATTTTCAAGGGACCGGTAGGATTGGTTGTCCTATTTGGTTTTTTGGGTTTTTTGTTAGGGAAAGCGGCTCGTGGTTGAGCCGCTTTTATTTTATATAAATGCTAATTTACCGCGTTTACAAAGTATTTTTTACGCAACCAGAACGATACGCGTACTAACAAAATTAATGCAGGAACTTCAACTAATGGCCCAATAACACCAGTAAAAGCCTGTCCGGAATTTAATCCGAAAACAGCAATAGCAACAGCAATGGCTAATTCAAAATTGTTTCCAGCAGCAGTAAAGGCTACCGAAGCTGTTTTGTCGTAAGTGCCACCCATGGCTTTGGTAAAGAAAAAGCCAATAATAAACATTAAGGCAAAGTATATCAATAATGGGACAGCAATGATTAAAACATCCATTGGGATTTCAACAATAAGTTCGCCTTTTAATGAGAACATTACAATAATAGTAAATAGCAATGCGATTAAAGTTAGTGGAGAAATTGTTGGAATGAATGTTTTTGTGTACCATTCTTCACCTTTTAACCGAACTAAAATTTGTCGGCTTAAAATACCCATTGCAAACGGAATACCTAAGTAAATAGCAACACTTTCAGCTATGGTTCCTATAGAAATATCAACAATAGCACCTTCGAAGCCAAAGTAAGGAGGTAAGATTGTAATAAATATCCAGGCATAAAAACTATAGGCAAAGACTTGGAAAATACTGTTAAGAGCTACTAAACCAGCGCCGTATTCGCTACTGCCTTCGGCTAAATCGTTCCAAACCAAAACCATAGCAATACATCTCGCCAGTCCTATTAAAATTAAACCCACCATATATTCGGGGTAATCTTTTAAAAAGGTAATGGCTAGAATGAACATTAAAACCGGACCAATAATCCAGTTAAGAATTAGCGATACCGAAAGGATTTTTGTGTTTTTAAATACGGCAGGTAATAAGCTGTAGTTTACTTTTGCTAATGGCGGGTACATCATTAAAATTAATCCTATAGCAATAGGAATATTCGTTGTACCGCTACTCATCGCATTGATAATATCTGGAAATTTAGGAAAAAAATAGCCTAAACCAACACCTAAGGCCATGGCAACAAAAATCCATAGCGTTAGGTTTCTATCTAAAAAACTTAATTTTTTTGTAGCCATAATTAAGCTTTAATTTGTGAAAAAACATAGAATAATTCAGTAGCAATTTGAAGACTACGTTCGTTGTATTTCTCCGCTTGTTGCGGTGTGTTGTCGAACGCTTTTGGATCTTCAAAAGTAATTGGGATACGTTTTTCTGCTCCTAAAATTATAGGACAACCTTTATCGGCAGACGAGCAGGTCATAATCGCAGCAAACTCAGATTGCGGATTAAACGCATCATCGTAAGTTTTAGAAAAGCCAATAACCGCATGTTCGTCTTCAGCATATTTTATACTATAAATAGGGTTGTTGCCTTCAGCAATTGTTTGAATATTGAAACCTGTATTTTTCAATGTTTCAGCAGCCATAGGAAATAAGGCTGTAGCTTCGGTTCCGCCAGAATAACAGAATACTTGTTTTATATTAAAATGATGAGCGATTGTTTGTGCCCAAACCTGGGATAAATGACTGCGTCTGGAGTTGTGTGTGCAAATAAAATTTAAACGTACTTCTTTTTGTGCAGTAACTTTGTCCTGGATAAAGTCTATTAACGGTTGTAATGTTGTTTTACGTTCATCACTTACAGTATCGGTAGGTAAGTTTAGTAACGTTTTTTCAATGTTTTGGTATAATGCCATGTTTTAAAAATAATCTCTTAATATGTATAAATTAACAACAACCGCTTCCCGGAACACATGTGTTTGCTGCTTGTAATTCTGATAATTTTACTTTTGGTTTTTCTGCAGGAATACCACAATTATCTTTTGCTAAACAATCAGTTTGTTTGTTGGTTAGTAAAAATGAAGTGCCATCGAAATCCAATTCGAATTTACCAATGGTGTCTCCCTGATATTCTACCTCAATTTCAGCGTCTTCAATATTCAAGGTGTTTTCTGAAAGCTCAATAATGTGTAATAATTTTTCAGGATGTAAACGGTGGTCGTAATCGTTAGCATTCCATAATTGAAAATTCACAATGTTTTCATGTCTTACAGTTCCGCCACAATCGATAAACGTTTTGCTTATTTTTCCAATTTCAGTTACGTGAAAATGACTTGGTACTAAGTCGCCATTCGGTAGTTGAAACGCGATGGTTTCTAAACTTTGCAGTGCTGATTTTACTTCTGATAGTTTCATAATACAATGATTTTAATTTTGTGTTTTAGGGTTAACAACAGGATGTTTTTGGTAAATCCTGATCTAAAAACCCAGTCATTACAACTTTCATTTTAGTCCATACTTCTGGATTGATGCAATAGCATACGCTGGTACCTTCAACCGAACCTTTAATTAACCCTAAATGTTTTAATTCCTTTAAATGTTGCGAAATTGTAGGTTGTGCTAAACCAATTTCGTCTACCAAATCACCGCACACACAAGTATTAATTTTAAATAAGTGCTGTAGAATGGCAACACGAGCCGGATGACCGAAAGCCTTAGCAAATAAGGCAATTTCATTTTGCGAATCGGTAAATATTTCAGTTTTAGCTAAACCCATATTAATTGTTTTATTGCAATATTACGATTAATATGAAATGGAGAAAAGTTATTTTCAATATTTTTTGGTTTAAGCATAAAAAAAGCCTCAAAACTTATATGGTTTCAAGGCTTTTTTATGAAGATTGGTTTTTCTTAAGGATGAATAATTTTTAATAATTGTCCGTCTTTTTCAGGATAAAGCGCTTGTTTTTCATCCATATCTTCCTGTAAAAGTTTCATCATAATTTTTAATTGTTCCGGATTAGAATTAGCTAGGTTAGTAGCTTCAAACGGATCGTTAGTTAAATTATATAACTCATATTTTGGTGAGCCTTCAATTTGAAAATGGTAAACAACTTTCCAATTATCTTTTACAAAACTTGTAAAGTAAGGGGTTCTATGGTCGTGTGGAAAGTGATTAAGAAAAGTGTTATCACGTTTTTTGTTCGTTTTACCTTTTAGTTGTTTTTGTAAGTTGAAGCCATCTAAACTGTAAGATTCTGGTACATCGATATCTGTTAAATTACAAATGGTAGGGAATAGGTCTAAGATTGTTCCCATTTGATTTTCCATTTGATTTTGAGAAATTTTTAAATCCTTTTGAAGTTTAATTTTGTTATTAGGTGTCGCCCAAGAAGCAATGAATGGCACACGCATACCGCCTTCCCAATGCATCGCTTTTTTACCTCGTAAGGGTTCAGAGCTACTGTAGTCGTTAGTTATAGGGAGCGGAGCATCTGATCCGTTGTCACCTAAAAACAAAATAAGTGTATTTTCTCCTAAGCCTAAATCTTTAACATGAGCGATGATATCTCCTAAAGATTTATCCATACCTTCAATTAAAGTGGCATAAGCTTGCGCTTTTTTATCTTTTCCAGAGTTTTTATAGTGTTCGGCAAAACGAGGATCAGATTGAAATGGTTGATGAACCGCATAATGTGCCATGTATAGGAAGAAAGGTTTTCCCTCTTTATGAGCATCTGTAATTTTATTATTTGCCTCTCTGGTAAGAGCTTCTGTTAAAAAGATATCGTCCTTCCAATATTTTTCTAACCCAGGTACAGCTCGAGATTTTTGTCCGTTGAGATTGCCATAGCCGTCACGACCATAATAACTCCCGGGGTGTCCTGCACCACAGCCACCAACATTAACATCGAAGCCTAAATTAATTGGATTTTCACCATCGTAGCCATTAGGTCCAAAATGAGCTTTTCCAACATGAATTGTTTTATAACCTTTAGATTGTAATAAGCGCGGTAAGGTAATAGAAGAACTGTTTAAACCCTCCCAATTCCAATCTGACGGACCATATTTGTTTTTGTTATTATGCTCTAAATGAATCCAGTTTGTTGTACCATGGCGAGCAGAATTTTGACCTGTTAGTATGGATGCACGTGTTGGAGAACACACCGAATGCGCATAGAAATTAGTAAAGCGGACACCCTGCTTTGCTAACTTTTCCATATTGGGTGTAATATAGAAGTCGTTTAACGGATATTTTTTAGGTTGACCATTTGCGTCTACTAAAAATGGAACAGAGGTATCCATTAATCCCATATCGTCTACCAGAAAGACGATAATATTTGGTTGCTTTTTCTGTGCAAAGGAATAGGCAGATAGGCAAAATGTAGACAAAAAGGTTAAAATTAAATACGATTTTTTAAAATGTATTTTCATTATAAAATTCTTAGGTTTTGTTTTAATCCTGTGTACGAACACAATAATTTTGGGTGTGAATATACTATTTTCTATTAAAAAAGCCTGTTTCTATCTAGAAACAGGCTTGAAATTTATTGAGAATTCTTGTTAATTTAAACACCTAAATTAGATAACACAAATGATTTAGCATTGTCGTGTAATCTAATCCATAAGCCGGGGTTAGCGTTTAATTGATGCATTGCCTCTTCAGGATTAGAACTTAATGTTGTGTTTAAAACATTAGCATAGGTTTGTACTTTGGCGGGAGCAGAGTCGGCGTCCACCACAGACTGTACCACTTTTTTAGCTTGTAAAATAGCTGCCGGGCCTAAGGTTAGAATGTATTGTGCTGAGCGACATTCTGTCTCATCGCTTTCACTTACAACACTTCCGCCGGCTTTAAATTTGCTAATATGATGTTCTAAAATACTATTAGAAATAGGAATAATTCCAGCAACATGATGCTGCTGCGCTCCCGATAACGGTTTAATATACGCTAAGTGAGAAGCTTCATTTTCTTCTGGACCATGACCAATAAAAAAGATGTCTAATCCTCCTAGCTCTTCAAGTTTTGTTAGGTAATCTATAAGAGCAGATTCTAAGTCATTAGTGTCTGTTTGCATAGGGGTGAAGCTTTTAATTTTTTTGAAAAAAGCATCACCTAAAATACGCTCAAAATCACGAACAAAACTTAGACCATTTGCCATGCCCATAGGGGCTAAAGCATCCTGAGTGAATACATTTAATCGTGCTAATAAATCATCTTGTTCGCCAGATTCTGCTAATTCCCCAAGTAAACGATGCAATTGTTGTGCGCCTCGACCACCAAGAAGGGCAATATTAATATCACCTTCTTTAGCTTCAGCTGTTTTGTATAATTCATTTAACATGGCCTGACCAACCTCAGCTTCGGTGTTAAAGACAGTTGGTGTTACTCCATAATCTGTTATATTAAAATTGCTACTGCCTTGCTTGGTTAACCACACATTATTATTTTCTTCTTGTCTTGAAAAATTAGAATTTTTCATACTCATTTTCTTTATTTATTGATGTGTAACTGATTACACACCTCGTGTTTTTTATAATGTTTTACTTAGAGCAAAAGTAAAATAATTGAAAGTAAGAGTTAAAGGAATACGAGTTTTATTTAGGTTTTTAAAGTTTGGATTTAATTTTGCTTTTCATATTTAAAACTGCAACCTTCTATACAAACTGGTCCGCTGGTTGGAATAAGGATAAAATAATTTGAATAGAATTCTAAGGTGTAGGTAATAAAGCCATCATCATTTTCGGTTTCGCTAGCAAAGTCCGGGCAGTTATATTTTAATATTAATTGATGCTCTTCTATAGAAAAATCCCCAATCGAACATTCAGCAAACATATCTGAAGAAAATATACCGGTTTCAAAAAACTCAAAAATTTTTCCGTTTTCCTGATCTACCCAATATTGAGGGCCACCTGAACTAATGTAAGATTGGGTATGTTTCCATTTTCCCAGAAGTAATGATTCGTCGGCTGTAATAGGATCATCAGATTTTGTATCGCAACCAACTAAAAGGAGTAATACCGGAAATAGTAAGATTCGTAATATCATGTCGAGGCTTTATGGTTTAGATGCAAATATTAAAAAATGGTTGCGTGACATTACAGGAATTTATAAAAAACACAATAGTTTAATTATGTGTAAAATAAGCCTTTCTTATATTTTTAGAATAATCAAATTAACCATTTTGTTTGGAAGATGCTCATTCCGTTTTTAGGTCTCCTTCGATACAGATTCGATATTCCCTCGGGAATTCTTCGGTAAAACCCTTATTTTACGAAGAAAACCCGAACAATTCCCGAAGGAATGTCGAACCAAACCTCTAAAAGGTCAATTTTTAAAGCTTTTAATCGGGGTATTAATAAAAAAATATCCCCTAAAAGCGTTAGAGGATATTTTTTAAGAATTTAATTATTGGTTTTTTTATTAACTCGCATTAACTACACCAAGCGTATAAAGGAATTCCATAGTAGGTGTTTCACTTCCGCCTGCTGGCTCTAAAGTAATACCAAAGGCCTCACTTGCATTGGCGTTTTCAATTTCAAATATTTTATTATCGTCGGTTATGAAATCGTCTATAGTGCCTAAGCTAGTAGGTGTTAATGGGCTTAAAGTTAAAGACCAAACTTGATACACTTTTCCTTCAGGAGGTTCAGGTAAGCCCTGTGCATCTAAATAAATACGATCGTTAGTTTTGTCCCAATACACATTAGCATAGGTAGTGGCAAAATTTCCTTGACCGGCTAAAGGTATTTTAGTTATGTTATTATCTCTCAAAACAGAAATTAAAGTATTAGCTTCTTCCAAACTGTTATTCGCATTGGCAATTTGGGTTTCTAATAGTTCCTGTTGTGTTTTACTTATCTGAATAGCTGATTGTAACTGTTTGTTTTGAGTTACGGTCCAGAATAGGCCCATAGCTAGAATTACCGATGCAGCCCAACCCGTGTAGGTTACCCAGTTGTATCTTGGCATAGATATAACTTTACTGTCGGTTCCGTTTAATCCTAAGTGGGCTTTTATAGCCTGTAAAATTTTGTCGTTATTTTTTACTGGAGACACTAATGCCGTAAGTTTAATTACTGCACTTTCAATGTCTAAGACTTCTTGTGATATTTCAGGATATTGTAGCATGAGATTGTACACTTCCTTATTTTCCTTTTCAGAAAGTGCACCAGCTACATATAGCTCTAAAATTCCAGATTCTATGTAAGCTTGTATATCCATCTTATTCTAATACCATGTTTCTTAATTCTTTAATGCAGTTTCGGTTTCGGGTTTTTATAGTTCCAACGGGCATATCGAGAGCTTCAGAAGCTTCAACTTGTGTGAAACCTTTAAAATAGAGGAGTTCAATAACTGCCTTGCATTTTTCTTTTAGTTTTTTTACGAATGTTTTGATTCCAATAGCGTCGGTTGAACTATCTAAACTGTCGCTGCTTTCAAGAATATCTACGAAAAAATCGGCATCAAGGTTTTGTTTGGTTTTCTTAAATGCTTTAGATCGTGTTTTATCGATTGCTGCATTTCTTGCAATATTTAAAATCCAGGTAAAAAAACGGCCTTTTTCAGAAGAATAACTGCTTGCATTATGCCAGGCTTTAATAAATACATCCTGCATAACTTCTTCGGCTATATCTTTATCGCGAACAATATTGTAGATAACACCTTGCATGCTTTCACTATACATATTGTACAGGGTTTCGAACGCTTTTTCGTCCTTCTGCTTGAAGTTTTCAATTAGGGTTTCTAATTCCATATAGTTGATTAAGTTTCCGAAAAATAAGGAATTAAAAAGAAAAAGCTACTTGTTTAAGTAGCTTTTCGTATAAAAATATTTTCGTTTGTAAGGTTAATTCTTACGAAGATAAGTGCTTACTTCAATAGCAACGTCTTCCCAGGTTTTGCTTACACCATCGGGTCCCGTATGTAAATCGAAACATACTTTATTTAAGCTTTCAAGAGCACCAAGGGCATCCCAGTCTGCTAAATTCATGGTTCCTGTCATTTTTACACGACGTTCATCGGTAATTTCAACAGTAAGGGGTAAATCTTTAGTCACCCCGTTCATGGTTAAGGTAGCTACATAGTTACCGTTAGCCACTTTAATAGTTCCTTTTATAAGGTCGGTATCAAGCATAGCCCCAAAAAACGATTCTTTTAATTTAGCATCTCTAGAAGGATCTTTGGTGAATAAGCTACTAACCGGAATTGAAAAGTTTAAATTGTTTAAAGCTTCTTCGGCTGTAGCACCAGACTTTTCATCGAATTTTAAAACCGTAAACTCACCACCAACAGGTAATTTATCGGTTGTTTTGTAAGCGGTCCATTTAACAGAAGTCGCTTCTGGTTTAGCTACAAATTTTTCGCTTGCAGCAACTTCCATATTGCCTTCGGTTGTTGTTTCTTTTTTATTTTCTTTACAGGCTACAATGCTTAAAGCCAAAACAATAATCAGGTAACTTATTTTTTTCATGTAATCAGAATTTTTTTAGATGTAAAATTTAGCACTAATATACTAATTGCATATGTTTATACATGACATATATCATGTTTTTAACAAAAGAATAAGGATACTTTTGAATTTTAAAAGCAACTATGTTTAAACAACTAACCAATAAATATAATGTAGCCGGACCAAGGTATACGAGTTACCCAACGGTACCTTATTGGAATCAGGATACGTTTTCTTTAAAAAAATGGAAATCGTCCTTAGTGCAGTCATTTCAAGCGAGTAATAGTACCGAAGGCTTGAGTTTATACATACATTTACCGTTTTGTGAAAGTTTATGTACATTTTGTGGTTGCAATAAGAGAATTACAAAACAACACAGCGTTGAGCCTGTTTATATTAATGCGGTTTTAAAAGAATGGAGTTTATATTTGGAGTTGTTTGATGAAAAACCGGTAATTAAAGAAATTCACTTGGGTGGTGGTACCCCAACCTTTTTCTCTCCGGAACATTTAACTTATTTAATAAAAGGAATTTTAAAACACGCTGAGGTTGCAGAACATTATGAGTTTAGTTTTGAAGGCCATCCGAATAACACAACTCGAGAGCATTTACAAGCTTTATACAATGTAGGTTTTCGACGCGTGAGTTATGGTGTACAGGATTATAATGAAACCGTGCAAAAAGCGATTCATAGAATTCAACCTTTCGGACATGTAAAACGCGCTACCGAATTAGCCAGAGAAGTGGGCTATACTTCGGTAGGTCATGATATTATTTTTGGTTTGCCGTTTCAAACTTTAGACCACGTTAAAGAAACCATTTTAAAAACTCAGGCTTTATTGCCCGACCGTTTAGCGTTTTACAGTTACGCCCATGTACCTTGGATAAAAGGAAACGGACAACGCGGATTTAACGATGAAGATTTGCCTTCGGCAGAACTGAAACGCGAACAATATCAATTAGGAAAACAATTGCTTACCGATATCGGCTATCACGAAATAGGGATGGACCATTTTGCTTTACCAACAGACACCCTTTACAAATCCATGATTTCTGGTGAATTACACCGAAATTTCATGGGGTACACCTCATCAAAAACACAAGCCATGATAGGCTTAGGAGTTTCGTCTATTAGTGATAGCTGGTACGGGTTTGGACAAAATGAAAAAAGCCTTGAGGCGTATTATCAATTATTAAAAGAAAATAGTATTCCCGTATATCGCGGACATATTTTAAATACTGAAGACTTAATCATCCGTAAACATATTTTAAACCTGATGTGTCAGTTTGAAACCAGTTGGGCAGATGATACTTTATATTTTGAAGAATTACCCCAGGCCTTAAGTCGTCTGGCAGAAATGGAACAAGATGGGTTAATAGAAATTAAGAAGAGCAGTATTGTTGTTACATCAAAAGGCAAACCTTTTGTTAGAAATGTATGTATGGCTTTTGATGTGCTATTACAACGAAAACAACCAGACACCCAGTTGTTTTCAATGACTGTTTAGAATTTGTTATTTATCAGTGGTGACTATATTCTGAGTTTGCCTGTTATTTCGTCGACTTTTATGGCGTAAATAACAGGCGAATCTTCTTCTACCTTAGCCGAAAATTCCTGAATATAATCTAAATCACGACCTTCGTTATTTAGTATCACTTCTTTTACACCTAACGAAAATTCATGTAACATGGCTTTAGCACCACTACCAGAAAGTTCTTCGTAAGTACCGTGAACTACAACCGATTTCCATTTGTCTATCGCATCGATTTCAGAAACTTCTAAAGCCACATTCGGATTCAATCGTAAGGCTTGAATTTTATGCCCTTCACCTGAATATCCAATTATAATGCGGTCTTTATTGTACAGGTATGTAATGGGTACCACAAAAGGTCGGTTATTGTAAATATAGGCCAAATGACCAACGTAATTGTTGTGTAAAATGTACTCGCATTTTTGTAAATCTAAAGTTTCCATGAGCATTAGTTTTATTGGTTTTTAATCTGGTGGGCTCATTAATGCGTTTATAGAAATTTACCTTAGAGCAAAGCTCGAGAGGTGATAATAAGGTTAAAAGGTTTATTTAGAAGTAAACTTCAAAAATAATTAAATCTCGATTATCGAGTAAAATCGATTCAGGGAACATTCATCTTTCAACACAAGAATTTACCATGTTTAAAATTACAGAATACCTTGTAGGTGAAAAATGATTAAAATCAGTTGGTTACAATTTTGAATAAGGATTCTTAATGGCAATCTATAGAACTCGTGGCAAGTTCCATAACAGGGCTAGGGGATAAGTAAGGAATGCCTAAACCTAAACCACGCAGAATGAATAAAAGCCCTATAATCACTACGAACACAGGAACGGCTTTTTGTATACGTTGCTTGATATTACTGTTTAAAAATTTACCAAGGTAGATGGCAGAGGTCATAAGTGGAATAGTACCTAAACCAAACAATATCATATATAAACTACTTTGAAGCGCCGATGGCATGGTAATGGCAGCGAATACCGCCATATAAACCAAACCGCAAGGTAAAAATCCGTTAAGGAAACCTATGGTTAAAAAGGTGTCGGCTGTTTTCTTTTTCAGCGCTTTCCCTAAAGCCGATTTTACTTTATTAACACCTTTATAAATAGGTTTTGAAGCATTGTATTTATTAAATAGTTTGGTAGGAATAAGAATGGCTACAATCATTAAAACACCAATAGCAATAGATAATTGTTGTTGTACACCAAACAGATAAAAGCTTTTTCCTATTAAACCGAAAAGAAAGCCTATAATACTATAAGCAAGTAGACGTCCGATATGATAGGAGAAAATTTGAGCAACTTTTTTAATAGAATTACTGCGGTCTACAGGTAACATAAAGGCAATAGGACCACACATACCAACGCAGTGGAAGCTTCCTAAAATACCGAATATGATTGCCGACCAAAGCATTAGTATACAATTTCTTTTTTAAAGAGATAAGATTTTTCGTTATATTTCCAATCAACTTTAATGTTCCAGCGACCATCCAATAAACGTTTGTCAGGTATGAGCAAATTGTAGTTTGACAATGAAATAGGCGTTTCAAAGTCGAATTGTTTATTAGATGGTCTGTATAGGAACACTGTGCCTGTAACTTTCGTGTAATCTAGGTCACTAGGAAATTTAATAATCAACCCCTCTGTCGATATGTCGTAAGTTATATTTTGAGCTAAATTTTTAGCGTTATTTTCTTTGTTTATGTCGTTTTGAAACTCCAGTTCCTGCCCGTAATAATCTTCAGTTACTAAATCGTGATCATATTTTTTATCAACACTCATGGTTATGATAAAATACATGATAAAGCTTATAAAGCCCACAAATGCTAAGATTATGCCTGTTCCCCAATTGAATTTCATTTGTCTTAATTTTTTAATTATAACTTCTAGGTCCTAGAAAGTTTACACTCGTTGTTTCAATAAGCTCATCGTCACTGTAAACATCTATAGTTAGTTTGTTTTTATCGCCAGACAATTCACTTTGGTTAATCTCTATAAATAAAGTGCCTTCGGCTATACCTTGTTTAGGTACTTTAAAATTGTCGCTGGCCGAAACCAGTTTTATGTCCCCTTTAAACGTTCTGAGTTTAAAGTTAACATGCTCTATTTCTTTAACTGTTTTGTTAACCAGTTTGTAGGTGAAAATATTACTTATAACATTTTCGCCTTTACGTTCGTAAAGCTGTCCAGGTAAACGCAGTACAGTAGCTTCAACTTCATTTCGAAGAAGCAGAAGCCCTGTAAATACGCCTATTAAAATAGTTAAAACAGCGATATAGCCCTTCATTCGGGCTGTAAGTTTAAATTTTTGTTTCTTTTCTATTTCGTCTTCACTGGCATAACGAATTAACCCTTTAGGTAGGTTGATGCTTTCCATAATGTGGTCGCACTCGTCTATGCAAGCGGTACAGTTTACACATTCTAACTGCGTACCGTTACGAATATCAATTCCGGTAGGACAGACGTGAACGCACTGTAAACAGTCTATACAATCGCCATGGCCTAAAGCCTGACGGTCTTCATTTTTTCTGAATTTCTTTCTGCCATTTTCGCCTTCGCCACGCTTATGGTCGTACGCCACTACAATCGATTTATTATCAAGAAGTACACTTTGTAATCTTCCGTAAGGGCACGCTATAATACAAACCTGCTCTCTAAACCAGGCAAAAACAAAGTAGAATACCCCAGTGAAAATAATAAGCGGAATAAGTGTGCTTAAATGATTAAACGGGCTTTCTCCTATGTATTGTAATAGTTTATCACTACCAATTAAATAGGCTAAAAAGATGTTGGCAATAAGAAATGAGATGACTAAAAAGATGAACCATTTTAAGCTACGCTTTCTTATTTTTTCGGAATTCCATTCTTGGTTATCCAACCTGCGTTGTTTATTACGATCGCCTTCAATCCAGTATTCAATACGTCTGAAGACCATTTCCATAAATATGGTTTGCGGACAAACCCAACCGCAAAACACGCGCCCGAATGCCACAGTGAATAAGGTGATGAACACGACACCTATAATCATGGACAAAACGAACAAATAGAAATCCTGTGGCCAGAATGGAAAACCGAAAATATTGAAACGACGTTCTAAAACATTAAACATCAAAAATTGATTTCCTTGGACCTTAATAAACGGAGCGGCAAACAAAAAGGCCAGCAATACGTAGCTTGTTATCTTGCGGTACTCGTATAATTTGCCGTTAGGTTTTTTAGGGTACACCCAGGCACGCTTCCCTTCGCTGGTCATGGTGCCAATACTATCTCTAAACGATTCGTTATTTGGTGCTTCCAAGTTGTTTTGGTTTTAGGTTTTTTGTTAGGTGTTTAACGTTTTAGTTTTCGTCGTTCCAAATTTCTCCTTCAGCAGCTTTAGGCTCGGCAGGGGTTGTGCCCTGAAAGCTTAAAACATAGCTTGATACCTGTGCAATTTCTGATGGTTTTAATCCGTTTTTAGACCAGGCAATCATACCTTTTCCATCACGGCCACCTTCAGAAACGGTTTTAAATACATTTTTAATACCACCGCCAAGAATCCAGTATTCGTCGGTTAAGTTTGGTCCGATACCACCACCACCATCAGCTTTATGGCAAGCCACACAGTTGGCATCGAATATCTTTTTACCGTTACTTAAATCTGAAGCATCGGTTAATAATTCAACGGTATTAAAATCTACTAAGTCTTTAGCTGTTTTTTTGTATTCTTCAATTGCTTTTTGCGCTTCGGCATATTCTGTATTTAATTCTTCGTATTGCCCTTCGCCATTAAATACGTGGAAACGTAATAAATAAATTGCGGCAAAAACAATAGAGGCATAGAACCCGTATAACCACCAAGGTGGTAAGTCGTTATCTAACTCTTGTATACCATCGTAATTGTGGTCCAGAATAATTTCATGTTCTTGTTCAATGGGTTTTGTTCCAGATAGCGCTTTGTAGGTCTTTTTAACCCATTGGATGAATTTCGACGGTGTTTGTTTTTCGGCATCAAAACGCGCTTTGGCTTCTTCGTCTAAACTGTGATAAAGTATAGATTTCATTGAACTTACAATGCCTTCCATTGCAATTAGAATGAATAGAATAAGCAGTAAGAATAATGCTAAAAGCGGATATTCTACAAAGGCCGGTTTATCTCCGGAATCGATAAGATATTCGGCTAAGAAGAATATTGCAAAGAATATAATTGGAACTCTTAGCCATGAAGGGAAAGATTGTCTCATAATTTTTGGTTGTTTTGGTTATCTAATGGCATTTGGCTAACAGTTTTGATATAATCTTTTTTAGCGGTGACAACCCACCAAAAAAGAACAACAAAAAAGATGAAAAAAATGAGCAGAGAGATGATGGGATAGATTTCTATCCCAATGATACTCTCCATATGGTTTTTTATGAATTTTAGCATAGCGTTTAGTTTTGAGTTGATGAAATTTCAGAGTCCTTTACCTTAATGTCGGTTCCTAAGCGCTGTAGGTAGGCAATAACGGCTACAATTTCACGATTACGCATTTCAACAAAATCTGCTCCACCAGCTTTTTTGTCAGCTTCGTAAGTTGCTGCAAAATCAGGATCGGTATACAGGTTTTTCTCAATTTGAGTTCCCTGATCTAACATATGCTGTTGTGCATTGGTAATTTCATCTTCGGTATACGGAACTCCTAAGCTAACCATCGCACGCATTTTGTCTTCGGTTTTCGATTTGTCCAGCTCATTTTTAACTAACCACTGATAAGCCGGCATGATAGACCCAGAAGAGGTGCTTTGCGGATCATACAAGTGATTTAAGTGCCAGTTATCTGAATATTTACCTCCAACACGGTGTAAATCTGGTCCGGTACGTTTACTACCCCATAAGAACGGATGATCGTATACAAATTCTCCCGCTTTTGAGTATTCTCCATAGCGTTCTACTTCACTTCTAAAAGGACGAACCATTTGCGAGTGACAACCCACACAACCTTCACGGATGTAGATATCTCGACCTTCTAATTCTAGAGGAGTGTATGGTTTAACACTGGTTAAGGTTGGGATGTTGGATTCGACCATTAAAGTTGGTACAATTTGTACAATACCACCAATTAAAATGGCAATGGTAGCATATATGGTTAATTTAATTGGTTTACGCTCTAACCAGGTGTGCCACCCTTCACCTGCAACTCTGTGTTTAGAAACACGTTCTAAGGCAGGAGCTTCAGCTAGTTCATCTGTAACGGCATGTTTAGACTTACTAATGGTAGTTATAATGTTGTAAGCTAAAACAAGCATTCCTAAAATATATAAAGAACCACCAATAGCACGCATCCAGTACATCGGGATAATTTCAGTTACGGTTTCCAGAAAGTTACCGTAAACTAACGATCCGTCAGGGTTAAACTGTTTCCACATACTTGCCTGGGTGAATCCGGCAACATACATTGGTAGGGCATACATAATAATCCCTAAGGTTCCAATCCAGAAGTGGAAATTAGCTAAACTTACAGAGTGTAATTTTGTTTTGAATAATTTAGGTACTAAATAATAAATCATACCAAAGGTTAAGAACCCGTTCCAGGCTAGCGCACCAACGTGCACGTGAGCAATAATCCAGTCGGTAAAGTGTCCAATGGCATTTACATTTTTAAGAGATAGCATTGGCCCTTCAAAGGTTGCCATACCGTAACCGGTAATCGCCACCACCATAAATTTAAGTACAGGATCTACACGAACTTTGTCCCAAGCCCCTCTAAGGGTTAACAGACCATTAATCATACCACCCCAAGACGGCATTAATAACATAATCGAGAACGTAGTTCCTAAACTTTGCGCCCACTCAGGTAAAGCTGTATATAATAAGTGGTGAGGTCCAGCCCAGATATAGATAAATATTAAAGACCAGAAGTGGATAATAGATAATCGGTATGAATAGATTGGTCGGTTGGCAGCTTTTGGTACAAAGTAATACATCAACCCTAAAAACGGTGTAGTTAGGAAGAAAGCTACGGCATTGTGTCCGTACCACCATTGTACTAATGCATCTTGAACACCAGCATAAACCGAATAACTTTTTAAGCCACTCACCGGAAGTTCTAAATTATTAAAGATATGAAGTACTGCTACAGTAACAAAGGTTGCTAAATAGAACCAGATAGCCACATATAAGTGACGCTGACGACGTTTTAAAATAGTACCAATTAAGTTAACACCAAAGGCAACCCAGATTAAGGCAATAGCTATATCTATAGGCCATTCCAGTTCGGCGTATTCTTTTGATGTTGTGAATCCTAAAGGTAAAGAGATTGCCGCAGCTACAATAATTAATTGCCAACCCCAGAAGTTGATGTTACTAAGCAAATCGCTAAACATTCTGGTTTTTAAAAGGCGTTGTGAGGAATAATACACACCGGCAAAAATGGCATTACCTACAAAGGCAAAAATAACAGCGTTGGTGTGTAAGGGTCTTAGTCGTCCAAAGCTTAACCAGGGAATTCCGTCGGTCATGTTTGGAAACAAAAATAAAAAGGCTAAGAGCAAGCCTACAAGCATTCCTACAACTCCCCAAAGCATGGTTGCAAATAAGAATTTTTTAACAATCTTGTTGTCGTAGTAAAATTGTTGTACTTCCATAGTAATTAATTGGTCTTTTCGTTTTTAATGGTTGTTTTCGATTGGTCTTTTACTAGTTCATCTTCAAAAAGCATGCGTACCGAAGGGGTGTAATCATCATCGTACTGTCCTTTTTTAACAGCAACAATAAAAGCAACGAAGAAGACAATAGCCACCACGATGCTAATTCCTAATAACATATATATAACACTCATACCTATTTGAAGTTATGGTTCAAAGTTAAACGGGCAAAACCTCTTAAAACATGACTTTTGTCATGTTTAAGGAATTAACCGTTATTTTATTCTCTTACCTATAAAATTTGTAGCAATCGTGGTAAATACCACGACACTAATAGAACTTAATGGCATTAATATCGCTGCAATAACCGGGGCTAATTGGCCGGTTACTGCAAAGTAGAGTCCGATACTGTTGTAAAAAAAAGAAAGTAAAAAACTCCACTTAATTATAGTTATCGCCTGTTTAGAGGCTTTAATGAAATTGTATAGTTGATTAAATTTTGAAGCGTCTAAAATGGCATCGCAAGCCGGGGAGAAGACGTTTACATTTTCAGAAAGAGCAATCCCCACATTACTTTGTGCTAAAGCTCCGGCATCGTTTAATCCATCACCAACCATAAGAACTTTGGCGCCTTCGGTTTGATGGTATTTTATGTATTCGAGTTTATCGTCTGGTTTTTGGTTGAAAATCAATTTGGTTTTTGCTGGCAGAAGCTTTTTTAGGTTTTCCTGTTCACCGGCATTATCCCCCGAAAGAATGACTAAATCATTTTCCTTTTTTAGATTATTGAATAATTTAGATAAGCCTTTTCGGTAGCTATTGTAAAAGGTATATTTTCCTTTGTATTTATTGTTGGTACTAATATGTACAGAAGTGTTTAATACCGAAGTCTCGCTACCACCAACAAAACTAGCAGAGCCCACTCTGATATTTTCGTTTTGGTAAGAGGCCTCAATCCCTTTTCCTAAATGTTCTTCAAAATGATTTAAGGAAATAATATTATGTTCATCAAGAATATCGTAAAGCGACCTGCTTAATGGGTGATTAGAACCACGAAGTGTGTTTTTTAAAAGAATTTCTTCAGAAGTCGATAATACATCACCTTCATACGTGGCTATACTTTTTTCATTAGATGTTATGGTTCCTGTTTTATCAAAAATAACCGTGTTTATTTCGGCTAATTGTTCAATAACCGAAGCATTTTTGACGTAGAATTTAAGCTTCCCAAAAATGCGAAGCAGATTTCCAAAAGTAAACGGCGCGGCTAAAGCAATAGCACAAGGGCATGCAATAATAAGGACCGCGGTAAATACATTCATGGCTTTAGAAGCATCAACAAACAACCAATAGGTAGTTGCCAAAATGGCAATAGTTAACACTGCAATAGTAAAGCGCTTACTAATAGCATTTGTTAAGGTTGTAAAATGATCTTCTTTATTTGTGTTAAAGACATCATGACTCCATAGTTGCGTTAGGTAACTTTGCTCTACCGATTTTAAGGCTTCCATTTCTATAAGTCCCGCAGTTTGTTTACCGCCGGCAAAAAGTTTATCCCCAGAATCTTTACTTATGGTTTTCGATTCGCCAGTGACAAAGCTGTAATCGATTTGGGCGTTACCATTAATTAAAATACCATCGGCCGGAATTAATTCCTGGTTTCTTATCAGCAATCGGTCACCTTGTTTAATGTCGTAGACCTGTATTGGTGTTTCAATTCCGTTTTCTATTTTGGTAATAGCAATAGGGAAATAGGATTTATAATCACGCTCAAAGGATAAGAATGAATAGGTTTTTTGCTGGAAAAATTTTCCAAGTAATAAAAAGAATATTAACCCTGTTAAACTATCGAAAAATCCTGAACCTAAATCGAATATAATATCGATGGTACTACGGATAAAAAGGACCGCAATACCTAAAGCTATGGGGACATCTATATTTAAAAGTCCTTTGCGTAAGCCTTTATATGCTGAAATAAAATAATCTTGCCCTGCATAAAATACTACCGGTAAAGAAAAGGAAAACATGAGCCATCGAAACAAGTGTTTGTATTGTTCCAGCCAGTATTCACCCACTTCAAAATATTCGGGAAAAGATAAAAACATGACGTTCCCAAAAGCAAAACCTGCGATGCCTAACTTATAGATTAGCGAGCGGTTAACCTGAGCTTTTCCCGTTTTAAAATCATCGAGTGAGATGTACGGTTCATAGCCAATACTACTTAAAAGAATTACAACTTCCTTTAAAGAAGTAATCTCAGAATTATAGGTAACCCGCACATTTTTTTTGCCGAAATTCACCTGAGACGCAGAAACACCAGGGTTTAGTTTATTGAGGTTTTCAAGAATCCAGATACAGGAACTACAATGGATATGCGGAATGTAAAGTGTCGTAATCTGGGTTTTTCCGTCATTAAATTCGGTGAGTTTTTCAATAATGTTTTCCTGCGTTAAGAAATCATATTTACCTTCAATGTCTTTAGGTGTTGCACCCGGTGCAGCCTGTAAGTCATAATAACAGGTTAAGTCGTTCTCAGAAAAAATTTCATATACGGTTTTACATCCATTACAACAGAAGGTTTTGTCGCTGAATGTGATTGTTTGAGATTCACAAATATCACCGCAGTGGAAACAATGTTCTTGATCCATACAATTTGCTCATTTTTATACCTGTAACAAAATTCTCAAAAGAACTCCTTACAATATATGACTTTTATCATGATTTTTCATAATTTTACACGACTTAGAAATTTCAGGTATGAGTAAATGTGAACAGTGTATTGTTAAGCAGTTTAATTCGTTAAAATCGCTTACCAAAGACGAATTGGTGCGTATTTCTGGTTGTAAAACCTCAAAAATAATCAAAAAGGGAGAAGTTATTTTTGAAGAAGGCGATGTGGTAAATGGCGTTTTTTGTATTCGCGATGGGGTCTGTAAATTATCAAAATTAAGTGCTAACGGTAAAGATCAAATTGTTAAGTTGGTAGTTAAAGGTGATTTATTAGGGCAACGTTCGTTAGTAACCGATGAAACGGCTAATTTGAGTGCAGTGGCTTTAAACGATATGGAAGTGTGCTTTATTCCAAAATCTGAAATAATTAGTGATCTTCAAAAAAACACCAATTTTACTTTAGATGTTTTAAAAGATATGGCTAACGATTTAAGACAAGCTGATGATATTATTGTCAATATGGCTCAAAAATCGGTACGTCAGCGTTTAGCGGAAACTTTAGTGTATTTGTATGAAAGTTTTGGTACTAATCCAGATAAAACCTTAAGCGTTATTTTATCTCGCGAGGATTATGCTAATATTGTTGGTACGGCAGTGGAGTCTGCTATTCGCGTATTATCCCAGTTTAAAAAACAAGGTTTAATTTCTACTTCAGGTAAAAAAATCAAGATTGAAGATTTAGAAGGATTGAAGCGCGTAGAATAGAATCTATCAACATTCCTCTATGTGCCATAGATATTTCTAATTGATATATCATGTTTGTTGTATAAAAATATAGTATTTTTATACAGCTATGAAACAAGATATTACTACAAGAAAGGGTTTTGTTTTTAAGTCGTACCAAGCGCCGTCTCAATCGCCATTTGAAACATTATTCGAAATTTTCAAAGAATTAATTACGCATACTTCCGGCGATTTTGATGAAGCGATCGATTGGTTGCGCGAGCTTGATAAAGAATACAAGCTAACAACGCCCGAATACACTATTGACGATTTTATTGAAGACCTTATTAAAAAAGGATTTATCCGTGAAGAAATAGACCCTGATGGTAATGGAGGTATGGCTATAACTGCCAAAACCGAACGTGCCATAAGACAGCAGGCTTTAGATCAAATCTTCGGGAAAATTAAAAGGAGTGGTCAGGGAAACCACAGAAGCAAAGGTTTAGGTATTGGAGATGAGCATACCGGTGATTTTCGAGGCTATCAATTTGGAGATGCTCTGGATAAGGTGTCCATGACCGAGAGTTTACGAAATGCTCAAATCAACCATGGCATTTCAGATTTTACCCTATCGGAAAGTGATTTGGTTGTTGAAGAAACGCTTCATAAATCACAAATGAGTACGGTACTTATGATCGATATTAGCCATAGTATGATATTATATGGTGAAGATCGTATTACGCCGGCAAAAAAGGTAGCGATGGCTTTGGCCGAACTAATTACTACGCGTTACCCAAAAGACACTTTGGATATTTTAGTATTTGGTAACGATGCTTGGCAAATTGAAATTAAAGATTTGCCCTATTTAAAAGTCGGACCATATCATACCAATACCGTAGCCGGGTTACAATTAGCGATGGATTTACTTCGAAGAAAACGTAACACCAACAAACAAATCTTTATGATTACCGATGGTAAGCCTAGTTGTTTAAGGTTGTCTAATGGTGAGTATTTTAAGGATAGTTTTGGGTTAAACCCTAACATCGTTAATAAATGTTACGCTATGGCACAGCAAGCCCGTCGTCTGCACATACCTATCACCACGTTTATGATTGCTAAAGATAATTACCTTATGCAGTTTGTTCGGGAGTTTACTTATGCTAATCAAGGCAAAGCCTTTTATACAGGTATTAAAGGTCTAGGGGAAATGATTTTTGAAGATTACGAAACCAATAGAAAAAAAAGAATTAGAGGATAGTTTATGAATATTGAAAATATAAAAACATTAGGTGAATTAAAAGCTTCAGGTTATACAAGTAAATCGATAAAAGATGAGTTACGTGATAATCTGGTTCAGAAAATAAAAAAGAAGGAAACAACTTTTGAAGGAGTACATGGTTATGAAAACACCGTTATTCCTGAATTGGAGCGCGCTATTCTATCGCGTCATAATATCAATCTTTTAGGATTACGCGGGCAAGCCAAAACGCGTTTAGCGCGTTTAATGTTGAATTTGTTAGATGAGTATATTCCTTATGTTGAAGGTTCCGAGATTAACGACGATCCGTTTAAGCCTATTTCAAGATATGCAACGGAATTGATTAAGGAAAAAGGCGATACGACTCCTATAGCATGGCTACACCGAAGTGAGCGTTTCGCTGAAAAATTAGCCACACCAGATGTGACCGTGGCCGATATTGTAGGAGATGTTGATCCGATTAAAGCAGCAAACCTAAAGTTGAGCTATGCCGACGATCGAGTTATTCATTACGGTATGATTCCTCGTGCTAACCGCTCTATTTTTGTAATTAACGAGTTACCGGACTTACAAGCCAGAATTCAGGTGGCTTTATTCAATATATTGCAGGAAGGTGATATTCAAATACGTGGATTTAAATTGCGGTTACCTTTAGATATTCAGTTTGTCTTTACTGCAAATCCTGAAGATTACACTAACAGAGGGAGTATTGTTACCCCATTAAAAGATAGAATTGGTTCTCAGATTTTAACACATTACCCGGTAAATATTGAAACGGCTCGTCAAATTACAGAGCAGGAAGCCAAACTCGTAGAAAGCCAGAAGGAAACGGTTGTCGTACCGGACTTGGCTCGTGATTTATTAGAGCAAATTGTTTTTGAAGCTCGTAAAAGTGATTATATAGATGCCAAAAGTGGTGTGAGTGCACGTTTAAGTATTACGGCGTTAGAGAATTTGTTAAGCACAGCAGAACGCCGAGCGTTGTTTGCAGGCGATGAAACAACAACGGTGCGTTTATCAGATTTTCTTGGAGTCATTCCTTCTATTACAGGAAAAGTAGAGTTGGTATATGAAGGTGAGCAGGAAGGAGCGGCTGTGGTGGCTTATAATTTAATAGGAGAAGCTGTTAAAAGTTTGTTTGTTCAATACTTTCCGAAAATTGAAAAATTAAAGAAGCAGGAAGAAGAAACACCATACGATGATATCATTTCCTGGTTTTTTAATCAGAAGGATGGTTTTGAATTATTAGATAGTTTAAGAGATAAAGAATATAAAAGTCTGCTAGAAGGAGTGAGTCCTTTAAACGATTTATTAGGAAAATATCAGCCCAATTTAGATCAAACAGATAGCTATTTTGTAAAAGAATTTGTGCTTTGGGGACTTGCTGAATTTAACCAGTTAAGTAAGCATCGTTTCACCGAAGGCATGCAGTTTAAAGACCCGTACGGCAGTTTTATAAGTGGTATTTAATACCGTTTTTTCTCATTTTCATATTCATGGTATATGGTGGTTTAATTTTCAAATCTGTATTTTAAACCACCAATTTTTTTTATTCCAATAAAAAATTATTCGACAGGTTTTCTTAAGAACTTTTTTGGGTAGTTTTTCGTGATTTTTTGCGTATATTAAGCAAAAACCATGTGTTTTTCGTGGTTTTTTACATAAAAACAAATAAAACGCTTCAGAATTTCTTAATATGGAAACAAACCTTACAGATGAGAGTCCTATCAAGCTCCTTTCTTTCGATATTGATAACACATTAATAGAATTTCACACACTTAAAAGTAATTTTAAAAAAATCTGGAAAAAATATAAGCCCGAAGGTATTATACTCACCTATAATACAGGACGGTTAATTGATGATGTACTTCGGCTTATAAAAAAGGGAGTACTCCCGAAACCAGACTATATTATTGGAGGAGTTGGAACGCTTATTTACGATTGCAACAAAGGGTGTGTTGTTAAAGAATTTAATGATGTATTAGATGAAGGTTGGGATTTAGATGCTGTAGAAAAGCTAATTCAAAGTATAGACCATCCTATTAGTGATCAGCCTGCAAAATTTCAACATTCATACAAACGAAGCTACTTTTTTCACGATGCTAACGATGAACTCATTGAAAGTATTGAAGCGGATTTTGCAAAGGCTAATATGTTGGTGAATATTGTGTACTCCGGAAATAAATTTTTGGATGTATTACCAAAATGGGCGAATAAAGGCAATGCGCTACAGTGGTTACTTTCTAAATTAGATTTAACACCAGAAAATGTTTTGGTTGCTGGTGATAGCGGTAATGATTCGGCTATGTTTAATATGAAAGGCATTCGTGGTATTGTGGTTGCAAATGCCCATGAAGAACTGTATAAGTTTACTAAATACAGACAGGTTTATCATTCTGAAGGAGATCATGGAAATGGAGTTGTAGAAGGTCTAATTTATTATAAAGTCTTACCTGAAGAAGCAAAAACCTGCTTAGAAGAAGATCATACCGATGATTATTTTATTCAGCAGGAGTTGAGTCATATTGCTGAAGATGACGACAAGGAAAAATTAGAACTAATCCGTGAAGGCTATGATAAAGCCATTATTGCGTTAAAGAAGAATATAACGCCGCTCGGATTTTCAGCCTGTTCTATAAAAGATAATGTCCCTAGTGGTACCGATGAAAATTATCACAGTGTTTGGGCTCGTGATGGAGCAATTACCGTTATTGGGTCTTTATCACTTATTCATGATGAAGAGATTCATAAATGTCAAAGGCAAACTTTAGTAACGCTTTTCGAGCATATTTCACGTAACGGACAAATTCCATCAAACGTTCGCATTAAAGATAATGTAGCTGATTATTCTGGGGTAGGGGGTATTTGTTCTATCGATAGCGGTATTTGGGTCGTGATTGCTTTTTACGAATATGTCAATGTCACGAAGGATATCGATTTTCTTCGTAAGTATATTTCAGATATTAAAGAAACCATGCGTTGGCTTGGTGCACATGATAGTAATAACGATGCTTTACTGGAGATTCCTGAGGCAGGTGACTGGACGGATTTATTCGGTGGAAGTTATAACATTCTGTACGACGAAATTTTATGGTATCGTGCTAATGTATGTTACGGACGTATGCTTGAAATGCTCGGTGATTATGAGGAAGCCGGAGAATATATCAGATGGTCTCAGGTTATTAAAAAGGAAATTCTTCAAAACTTCTGGCCTTCTACACAACAGAAATTATTTCAGTCAGTATCGTTTGCCGAACGTCAGTTTACACTTGGTGATACCTCTTATTTAATAGCACAAACAACGCCGTTCGATTTTAGCTGGCGCTGTGATGTATTTGGAAATGTTTTAGCTTTTCTTCACGGAACAGTAGATGCTGAAAAAGCACATCAAACCTTCAAATTTATTTTGGGAGTTGGGGTGAACGATCCGTTCCCTATTCGAAATGTGTATCCAGTAGTAACACCAGGCGATCCGGATTGGAGACCATATTACACCGTGAACCTTTTAAACCTGCCACATCACTATCATAATGGAGGTATCTGGCCTTTCGTTGGTGGGTTCTGGGTGAAGTTTGTGAATAAGCTGGGCTTACGCGAAGTAGCCATTTCAGAATTATACAAGCTCGCCTTAATTAACAAACAAGGACTTACCGAGGAATGGGAGTTTACCGAGTGGGCTCATGGTACATCAGGTAAGGCTATGGGTAAAGCATATCAGGCCTGGTCTGCAGCACAGTACATTTCTGCTTGTAACGATTTAAAAGTAATTTAATAACTAAAATATAAAAATATGAAGTCAATTTTAATGATCTCTTTGCACGGATACGTTGGTGCTAATGCCGAATTAGGAAAGCCTGATACCGGAGGACAAGTAGTTTATGTTTTAGAGCTCGCAGAACGTTTTAGTCGATTAGGAAAAAAGGTAGATTTGGTAACCCGACAATTTGAAGACCAACCAGAATATGATCACGTCGATGAGAATTACAGTGTATGGCGTATTCCTTTTGGTGGTAAAAAATTCATTAGAAAGGAAGATATGCACGATCACCTGAAAAAGTTTGTGACTAACTGTCTTGCGGCAATTAAAAAAGAAAGAAAAAAGTATGATGTGGTATATACCCATTACTGGGATGCTGGTTGGGCAGGACAAAAAATTGCTGAAGAATTAGGTGTTTGTCATGTGCATACGCCACACTCTTTAGGTTGGTGGAAACAGCATACCATGGGAAGTGATATGGAGGAAGAGGACATGGAAAAGAAATATCGCTTTAAAGAACGTATTCGAAAGGAGTATTTTGTATATCAAATGTGTAATTATGTTATTGCAACCACCTTACCGCAAGTCGATTTATTAACACAACAATACGATGTGTTGCCACGTAATTGTGGTATGATTCCTCCGGGAATTGATGAGAATAGATTTTTCCCGGTACCATCTAAAGAAAACGATAAGATAAGAGTGAAGTACGATATTCAGCCAACCGATATTTTAGCTTTAGGGCGTATGGCTCATAATAAGGGGTATGATTTATTGATTCAGTCATTACCAACCGTTTTTGAACTCTGTCCGGAAGCCCGACTTGTGGCTGCCATTGGAGGAGATAACTCAAAGCAAGATGATAAAGGGGTTGCAGGACTTAAAAAACTGGCGGGAGAATTAGGTATATTAGATAAAATTACCTGGAAAAGTTACGTAGCCGATGAAGATTTAGCCAATGTATATCGCTCAGCGAATATTTTTGCAATGCCATCGCGTTATGAACCCTTCGGAATGGTAGCTATTGAAGCTATGGCGTGTGGTACACCAAGTGTGGTTACTGTTCATGGCGGATTATACGATTTAATTGACTTTGGTAATCAGGCGTTATTTGCCGATCCGCATCGTCCGGTAGAATTTGGAGCAATGATGTCGATGCCATTATTATACCCTAAATTGAGAAACGAATTATCGGTTGAAGGTGCTCGTTTTGCACGTCGTAATTTTGGATGGACAGGAATAGCAAAACGTATTTTATCAATATTTAATAGCTCTATTAATCAGCGTTCGGCAGAATCTAGTATTTATTAGTTAAAACGGTTTAGTAAGAGCCTCTAGATTTTATATTGTCAGCGCATAATTGAATGATTTTAGTTATGCGCTTTTTTCTTGTCGCTTCACGTTTGGCTTGATTCAGCCAGTATAGATAACTCTTTCGGTAGGAAGGTGCAAAATTGAGGTAATTATTGTAGGCTTCTAAATTATTGTTGAATGCCATCTGTAAATCGTCGGGGATGATGCGGTTTTCGACATCGTCCAATGCCGACCAGCTGCCATTTTCTTTAGCTTTTTCAATGGTTTCTAAGCCACTTTTGTGCATTAAACCCTCAGCAAGTAATGCTTCAATATATTTTTTATTGACCGCACTCCAAACACTTTTAGGGTTTCTTGGTGTAAAATATTGTCGGCGTTTGCCATCACCTAAACTCTTAACTGTAGAATCAATCCAGCCATAACATAGCGCTACTTTAACAGCCTCTTCCCATCGCATGCTATCGTTTTCATGGTTTACCTTGAAAAAAATTAAATAAATACCAGATGCTGTATTATGATTTTCATGAAGCCAGTTACGCCATTCCTTATCCGTTTTAAAGTAAAGCTCAGGCAACATATCATTTATAGTTTTTTGGTTTCAATATAAAAATTAGGATCAACCTTAAAGGTGTTTTCCGAGGAGTCAAGCGTTATTGTTTTCCAGTCTGCTTTTGGGTAAATCCATTGGCCTCTTCCGTTAAGAGAAACACGTACAGGCATATCGAATTTTTCAATAATATTCGTCCAACGGAATTTAAGCTCTTTGTCGCTAACAGAATATTCTAGAGTTGGAATTTTTGTTGTTCTCAGGTATTGATCGAAAAACTCCTGTAAATCGTATCCGGTTTGTTTGCTGATGTAATTTTCGATTTGTTGTGTTGTTACGGTTTGATGATAAAAGGTTTCATTCATACCACGCAAAATACCGCGGAATTTTTCGTCATCTTCAATCAATTGGCGAAGCGTATGAATCATATTAGCGCCTTTATAGTACATATCGCCAGAACCTTCTTTATTTACATTGTATGGCCCGATAATAGGTTTGTCGTTTAAAATATTTTTTCTTATGCCTATAACGTATTCTGAAGCAGCCTCTTTTCCGAAGTAATATTCTAAATACAGTGATTCGGAGTAGTTTGTAAAGCTTTCATGAATCCACATATCGGCAGCGTCTTTGTAAGTAATGTTATTCGCAAACCATTCATGACCCGATTCATGAACAATGATAAAATCGAATTTTAATCCCCAGCCCGTTCCAGAAAGGTCACGTCCTAAATAACCGTTTCTAAACCCGTTTCCGTAGGTTACCGAACTTTGGTGTTCCATGCCCAAATATGGCGTTTCAACAATTTTAAAACCGTCTTCGTAAAACGGATAAGGACCAAACCAATATTCAAAAGCCTTCATCATTTTAGGGGCTTGTTTGAATTGTTCTTTGGCTTTTTCTAAATGATCTCTTAGGACATAGTAATCCATATTTAAAGGCCCTTTTTCTCCATCGTAGATTTCAGAGAAATGCACGTAATCACCAACATTGGCATTAACACCGTAATTGTTGATTGGGTTTTTTACTGTCCAGTTGTAAGTGGTTGTTTTTTCATTTTCTGTTTTACCTGCAAATTGTCCGTTAGAGACATCCATTAATCCTTTTGGAACGGTTACGCTTATATCCATGCTATCGACTTCGTCGTACATATGATCTTTACATGGCCACCAGACGCTGGCTCCCAAACCTTGACAAGAGGTGGCTACAAACGGATTGCCGTGTTTGTCCTTTTTCCATGAAAACCCACCATCCCATGGGGCTTTAATCGCGACTTTAGGGTGTCCTTCGTAATATACTTCTATTTGTTTTGTGCTTCCAACGGTTTGTTTCTTTTTGAGTGTTACAAAATGAGCATTGCCGTTATGTTCTACTTTTAAAGGTTTTCCATTTTGAGTAACCTTAGTAATTCTTAAAGGTTCCTGTAGGTCTATTTGCATCACGGTTTGTTGGTCTAAAACGGTGTACTGAATGGTGTTTTTACCAAAAATGAACTTTTTGTCAGGAGCTATTTCAACATCTAAATGATAATAGGTTAAATCCCACCAAGCGCGTTCGGGAGTAATGCTTCCGCGTAAGGTGTCTTGTTGGGTGAATTTAGTCTTATCGGTCATTAACTGCGCTTTTGCCGAAAACGATAAAGCTAAAAAGGATATAGAAAATAGTAAAAAACGGATGTTCATTTTAATTAGTTTAAACCGTAAATTAATTAAAAACCTATTTAAAGAGATGCTAAATCTATGTTAATTTCTAATTATAGCATTGGGAAATGTGACTACACTTTCAAAGCCATCTTTATTAACTGCTGAAACGCCGAAAAAGTAATTGTCAATCACAACGCCTTCTAAGGTGAATTCAGAAATATCACCGACGTATCGACTGTAATCCCAGGTAGGAGAGGTTGTATCGCGCCAATATATTTTATAACCTTTGGCACCTTCAACTTTACTCCATTTTAATTTTGCCGAGGCTTCAACAATGCCACCTATAGCAACTTCAATAGGGGCAGGAGGTGCTGAAGCTAAACTTGCCATATTAATGGCGTTAACCGCGGTTAGTTTTTTTGCATATTCAAAATTTACATGTTCTAAAACATCTCCGTATTTTATGCCGTTTTCTTCGCGAACATCCTGATGTTGTTGCGTGTAATTTTCATGAGCCTCCATAATGCGAATGGCAGGAAACCCTAAATCGTTAAACGGGCGATGGTGACCACCACGACCAAAACGGTCTAACCTGTAAATCATCATCGGGTTCATTTCGGGCATATAGGTTTTGGTTGTTTTATGAACATACCTGGCTAGTTGCCGAGAGATACCATCAACTTCACCACCATAAAAACGTCGCAGTTTTCTGGTTTTTTCAGGTTCGTTGGCAGGAACGGGTTCTGAGAAAATCCTAAAGGTTCGATTATCAATAACCCCATCAACCCCTTTAATATTTCCAATCATATCGTTGTTAAAAACGCCTACGATATTCCAGTTGTGCTCTTGGGCAAAATTGGCTAAACCTTTACCTCCAAATAAACCTTGTTCTTCACCGGAAAGGCCAACGTACACAATGCTGTGTTCAAATTTGTACTTAGATAATACCCTTGCGGCTTCCATGGTTCCAGTCATTCCAGAAGCGTTATCGTTAGCACCGGGAGCATCGGTTGTAAAATCCATAGTGTCGCTAGCACGTGAATCGATATCCCCACTCATAATAATATAGCTGTTTGGGTATTTGGTTCCTTTTTGTATGGCTATCACATTAACCACCCAAGCATCATGTGGCACACGACTATTACCTGCTTTGGTCACAAAATCTTTTTGATAAAACACTTCTAAGCAGTCGTCACAACCTTTTGAAATGTTTTCAAATTCTTGTTTTATCCATCGTCTGGCAGCACCAATACCTCTGGTGTTTGAAATTGTATCACTAAAGGTATTTCGGGTACCAAAATTTACTAAAGTTTGAATGTCTTTTTCAATTCGCTCAGCCGAAACTGCATCAATAATATCGTAGATTTTTTGATTGGTTTGTGCATTAATGATAAAGGAGAAAAGAAGTAAAATATAGGTTGTAGTTAGTTTCATGAAAAAATGATTTTTACTAAAATACTTAAAAAAATAAAAGCGTCTCAATAATAACATTGAAACGCCTTTATAAATTGAATTAGTCACGAGATATTTTTAAAAACAGTACTTGTTTTCAGTAATTACTTTATCGGCAATGACGTTTCTTAATTCGATGATATTAGGCATGTTGACGTATTTTATATAACGTTTTAAGCCCATAAGCATCATGCGTTGTTCGTCGCCGGTTGAAATTGAAATAATGGAGTGTTTACCTGCGGTTTCAATCACATCGATGGCATGAAATAAATTCAATTTGGCCATCGCTATTTGTTCTTTAGCTTTGTCTTCACCATCGTTTTTAGCCATTTTTTCGGCACGTAGAATAGCTGACTCAGCTAAGTAAATTTGAATTAAAATATCGGAAGCAGCCAACATGAGTTGTTGATGTTTGTCGATGTCTTCGCCATATTTTTGAAGTGTAGCTCCAGCCACCATTAAGAACAGTTTCTTAAGATTTTTAATGATGTTTTTTTCTTCTGAAAATAAAGCTGAGTAGTCTGGAGATTCAAAAGAAGGAATACTCATAAGTTCATCTTTAACCGCCATAGCAGGACCGAGTACATCAACATGGCCTTTCATTGCTTTTTTTATCAACATACCTACGCAAAGCATACGATTGATTTCGTTGGTTCCTTCGTAAATTCTTGAAATTCTGGCATCTCGCCAAGCCGATTCAATAGGTGTATCTTCAGAGAAGCCCATGCCCCCAAAAATCTGAATACCTTCGTCGGTACAATGCTGAATAAACTCTGAAACCGCTACTTTTAAAATAGAACATTCAATGGCGTACTCTTCAACACCTTTCAATTCTGCTTCTTGATGCGTGTCTTTGCCTTCAGCCTTTCTTATTTCAATACGGTCTTCAATATTTTTTGCTGCACGATAACTTGCCGCTTCTCCTACCCAGCAGTTGGTTGCCATTTCTGCAATTTTTTGTCGCATGGCCCCAAAACTTGAAATAGGTGTTTTAAACTGAATACGTTCATTTGCATATTTCACCGATTCGGTAATGGTACGACGTTGTGCATCTAAACAGGCAGCTGCTAATTTAATGCGACCTACGTTTAGGGCGTTCATAGCAATTTTGAATCCGTTTCCTCTTTCGGATAACATATTCTCAATAGGAACTACGGTATCATTAAAAAATACTTGTCGTGTTGATGAAGCCCGAATTCCTAATTTATGTTCTTCTTCGCCCATGGTAATACCATTTGGGTTTTCTGGATCGTATTCTATAATAAAACCGGTAATGTATTTATCATCTTCAATACGGGCAAAAACAATCATTAAACTACAGAATCCCGCGTTTGAAATCCACATTTTCTGACCGTTAATTTTATAGCTTTTACCATCTTCTGTAAGGGTAGCGGTGGTTTTTCCAGAATTGGCATCACTACCAGCACCTGGTTCTGTTAAACAATACGATCCGAACCATTCACCAGAAGCTAATTTAGGAACGTATTTTTGTTTTTGTTCTTCGGTGCCATATAATAAAATGGGCATCGTTCCAATACCGGTATGTGCACCATAGGCTGTACTAAAGGAACCAGTAGCACCTGAAATATAATCGCAGACTAACATGGTGTCTACAAATCCCATGCCCATACCGCCGTATTCTTCAGGAACCGATATGCTTAAGAATCCCATTTCTGCAGCTTTTTGCATGCAGGATTCTGTAAGTGCATAATCTTTGGCTTCAAAACGCGGTTTGTTAGGCCATAATTCGCGATCGACAAACTCGGTTACGGCATCTTTCATCATGCGTTGTTCTTCGCTAAAATCTTCGGGAGTAAACACATCCTCGCAGTTGGTTTCTTTTACCAAAAATTGTCCGCCGCGAATAATATCTTGTTTAGTAGATTCCATAATAAATCGTATTAAGTTCTTTTTAGTTTAAAAATTCAAAAATTCCACAGGCACCCTGTCCTGTGCCTACACACATGGTTACTGCGCCGTATTTACCAGTCATATTGCGTTTACGCATTTCATCAAATAGTTGAACCGAAAGTTTGGTTCCGGTGCAGCCTAATGGGTGACCAAGGGCAATGGCGCCTCCGTTCACATTGACAATATCTGGGTTTAGGTTTAATTCTCTGATGACGGCAATGGATTGCGACGCAAAGGCTTCATTTAATTCAATAAGCTCTAAATCGGCTTGTTTTAAACCTGCTTGTTTTAACGCTTTAGGAATGGCTTTTACAGGACCAATACCCATAATGCGCGGTTCTACACCTGCAGCAGCATAATTTACCAAACGTGCAATAGGTTCAAGATTTAACTCTTTAACCATAGCTTCACTCATAATCATAACAAAGGCCGCACCATCACTCATTTGAGAGGAGTTACCTGCTGTAACGCTTCCGCCGGCAGCAAATACAGGACGTAATTTTGCTAAAGCTTCTAAATTGGTTCCTGCACGAGGTCCTTCGTCTTTTGTAACTGTATAGCTTTTTGTTGCTTTTTTACCGTTGTCATCGATATATGTTTGTTGCACTTCAATTGGTACAATTTGATCCTGAAAACGGTTTTCAGCTTGAGCTTTTAGAGCTTTCATATGTGAATTGTAGGCGAATTCATCCTGATCTTCACGAGACACTTTAAATTGATTAGCAACAGCTTCGGCTGTATTTCCCATACCCCAGTAATAATCTGGGTGACCAGCTTTAACGGTATTGTAATTTAGTTCTGGTTTAAAGCCTGTCATGGGTACAGCACTCATGCTTTCCGCACCACCTGCAATGATACAGTCGGCCATTCCTGCTTGAATTTTTGCTGTTGCAATGCCGATGGTTTCAATCCCAGATGCGCAAAATCGGTTTACGGTAACACCCGGAACATCAACACTATTTAAACCGATTAAAGAAATAAATCGAGCCATGTTAAGACCTTGAGACCCTTCTGGCATAGCATTACCAACAATAACATCATCAATGCGTGATTTATCGAGTTGAGGTAATTCTTTCATCATATACTGAATGGTTTCAGCAGCCAATTCATCGGTTCGTTTAAAGCGGAATGCACCCTTAGGGGCTTTTCCAACCGCCGTTCTATATGCTTTTACTATATATGCTTGTTTCATCTTAGTTTAGTTTCTTAATGGTTTACCTGTTTTTAGCATGTGTTGAATACGCTCTAAAGTTTTACGTTCGGTACATAAACTTAAGAAGGCTTCCCGTTCTAAATCCAATAAGTACTGTTCGCTAACCAGAGTCGGTTCACTCAAATCGCCACCAGCCATTACATAGGCTAATTTGTTAGCTATTTTATGGTCATGTTCACTAATGTATCTCGAAGCTTCCATAGCATCGGTACCGACTAAAAACATACCCAAGGCTTGTTTACCAAGCACCTTAACATCGTTACGCTTTATAGGTTGCGTGTAGCCAGCATCTGCTAGTAGTCTGGCATGCGCTTTAGCCGTTGCAATTTGTCGGTCTTTGTTTACCACAACAATATCTTTTCCTTGTTGTAGCACGCCTAAATCGAAGGCTTCGTAAGCCGATGTTGATACTTTAGCCATACCAATAGTTAAGAAATATTCCTGTAATGTGTTTAATTCCACATCACCTTTTTTGAAAGAATCTGAAGCCCGTAGTGCCATTTCTTTAGAACCGCCACCACCAGGAATCACACCAACGCCAAATTCGACTAAACCGATATAGGTTTCGGCTGCAGCCACGACTTTATCTACATGCATGGATAGTTCACAACCACCACCAAGTGTCATGCCGTGAGGCGCTGAAATGGTTGGAATCGCTGAGTAGCGCATACGCATCATGGTATCTTGGAAATATTTAATAGCCGCATTTAATTCGTCATATTCCTGTTCTACAGCCATCATGAAAATCATGCCGATATTAGCGCCAACTGAGAAATTTGCACCTTGGTTTCCGATAACGAGTCCATCGAAATCTTTTTCAGCTATATCAATGGCTTTATTTAATCCGGCAAGAACATCCCCTCCAATAGTGTTCATTTTAGACTGGAATTCACAATTAAGAATACCATCGCCTAAATCTTCAATCACAACACCAGTATTTTTGAAGACCTCATTTGATTTTCGAATATTATCTAATATGATAAAGGCATCTTGTCCCGGAACTTTTTCCTGAGACTTACTTGAAATATTATAGAAATAGGTTGCGCCTTCTTTAACGGAGTAAAATGATTTATTTCCTGAAGAAAGCATCTCATTCACCCAGGCGGCAGGTGCTAAACCTTCAGATTTCATGATATCGATACCTTTTTCTACACCAATAGCATCCCAGATTTGAAACGGACCATGTTCCCAGCCGAAGCCGGCTTTCATGGCATCATCTATTTTATAAAGTTCGTCTGAGATTTCAGGAATACGATTAGAAACATAGGCAAACATAGCCGCAAAATTTTTGCGGTAAAAGGCGCCCGCTTTATCTTTTCCGTTAACTAAAACCGAAAAGCGATCGATAACCTTATCTATTGTTTTGGTAAGTTCCAGTGTAGCAAACTTAGCCGATTTCTTTTTACGGTATTCTAAAGTGTCGAGGTCAAGCGATAGTATCTCACTTGAGCCATCTTCATTTTTTATTTTTTTATAAAACCCTTGTCCTGTTTTGCTACCCAGCCATTTGTTTTCCATCATGGTATTGATGAAATCCGGAAGTTTGAAAAGCTCATGAGCTTCATCATTTGGGCAGTTTTCATAAATGCCATTAGCAACGTGAACTAAAGTATCTAATCCAACCACATCGACGGTACGGAAGGTTGCTGATTTAGGCCTTCCAATTACCGGCCCCGTTAATTTGTCGACTTCTTCTATAGTTAAACCTAATTCTTTCACCTGATGAAATAAACTCTGAATGCCGAAAATTCCGATACGATTACCTATGAAAGCCGGTGTGTCTTTAGCAATTACAGAGGTTTTACCTAAGAATTGTTCGCCATAGCCATTTAGGAATTCTAAAACCTCGTTAGATGTTTTAGGTCCTGGGATGATTTCAAAAAGTTTTAAATATCGAGCCGGATTAAAAAAGTGTGTGCCACAAAAGTGTTTTTGAAAATCGTCACTTCGGCCTTCAATCATAAAATGAATAGGAATACCTGAGGTGTTAGAGGTAATTAAAGTTCCCGGCGTACGATGTTTGTCTAAGGTTTCGAAAACTTGTTTTTTAATATCAAGGCGTTCAACAACGACTTCCATAATCCAGTCGACATGGGCAACTTTACTAATGTCGTCTTCAAGGTTTCCGGTGGTTATTCGCGAAGCAAATTTTTGATGATAAATAGGAGAGGGGTTCGATTTTAGAGCCTTTCCTAAAGCATCATTTACAATACGGTTTCTAACAATTTTATCGTTTAATGTCAGACCTTTGGTCTTTTCAGTAGCATTAAGTTCTCGTGGAACGATATCGAGCAGTAAAACATCGACACCAATGTTTGCAAAATGGCAGGCAATGCCACTTCCCATAATTCCAGATCCAATAATGGCTACTTTTTTAATTCTTCGTTTAGTCATGGTTTTATATACTTCTAATCGTTTTGATTGTATATTTTTTTATTTGAAATCATTTCGTTGATCAAATCGGTAACTTCGTAAAAGTGTTTCAACTTGTCTTCAGAAATGTGGTTTTTAATGGTGTTATTAAATATTAAAACCTGGTTTTTAGCGTACTCTCTTTTTTCGCGACCAAATTCGGTGAGGTGAATAATAACACCTCGACCATCTTCAGGGTTGGGACGTCGTTCTATGAGTCCTTTGGTTTCCATGGTTTTTAAAATTCGTGAGAGACTGGTAGCTTCCATGCCCATTTTTGGCCCTAAGGCGGTTGAAGCCGTTCCTTTTTCAGGATCTATACTCAATAATGTAAAACCAGTTGCCATGGTACTTCCAAATTTAGCAGCTTCTTCGTTATACATTTTTTGTACAGTGAGCCAGGTTGTTCTTAATACATAATCAATGGTTGGTTCTTTAGGTGTTTTTTCTTTCATCTGTTATTGCTTATGGATTTACATAGGGGCAGATGTTGTTAGACGTCGCAACTAAATATGATTTATTGAAATGTGTTAGGGTGTAATTCATTTTAATTTATAAATTTGATGGTTCTTTCAAATATAAAAAAATTTATTATGCACGCATAATAAATGTGTGAATTTTAACAAAGTTACCTTAAGCTATTCGTATTAATTCAAAAAAGGATTAAGGGCGATAGATTTTCTCAATCAGGTCTTTATAAATTTCTTTAATCACCTTACGTTTTAGTTTCATTGTAGGGGTTAGGTGTCCGCCGTCAATAGACCAAGCATCTGGTGTGATTTCAAACTTTTTAATTTGTTCCCAATTACCAAAATCGACATTGGCAACATCAATTTCGGCCTGAATGCGTTCTAAGAGTTGAGGATTGGTAATCATATCTTCATTATTTTTAAAGATGATATGATGACGTTTTCCCCATTCTTTAACGAAATCGAAATTTAACTGAATTAAAGCAGCCGGCATTTTTTCGCCTTCACCAATAACCATGATTTGCTCGATAAAACGCGATTGTTTAAACTTGTTTTCTAAAAGCGCAGGAGCTACATATTTACCGCCTGAGGTTTTAAACATTTCTTTTTTACGATCAGTAATTTTTAAGAAGCCTTCTTTGTCTATTTCACCTATATCTCCCGTGTGGAAATATCCATCGGTCATCACTTCGGCTGTGCGCTCAGGATCTTTGTAATAGCCCATCATCACGTTAGGGCCTTTTACAAGAATTTCACCGTCTTCAGCAATTTTTACGTCAACATTGTCTATTACTTTTCCAACGGTCCCCACTTTAAACCCATGGTTTATCATATCGTTAACAGAAATAACCGGAGATGTTTCGGTTAGACCGTAACCTTCTAAAATGGTTAGTCCTGCAGCGGCAAAAATGCGAGTTAATCGAGGTTGTAAGGCGGCACTTCCAGAAACCATAATTTCTATGTTGCCTCCCAGAGCTTCCTGCCATTTACTAAAAATGAGTTTTCTCGCCAATTTTAGCTGAAATTCGTACCACCAGCCATTTTGTCCATAAGGTTCGTAACGTAGCCCTAAATTTACAGCCCAAAAGAAAATATTCTTTTTTAAACCGGTTAATTCAGCTCCTTTGGCAATAATCTTATCATATACTTTTTCGTAAAGACGCGGCACGGCAGTCATAACATGAGGTCTAACTTCCTTTAAGTTGTCACTCATTTTTTCGATAGATTCGGCAAAATAGATTTCAGCACCACAATACATATATAGGTATAAAATCATACGTTCAAATACATGACATACAGGAAGGAAACTTAGGCCTTTAGATTCTCCATGCTTAAAAGGTACATGGCGGTCACTATCTAGTACATTTGAAACTAAGTTGTTGTGAGATAACATTACGCCCTTAGGTGTTCCTGTTGTTCCTGAAGTATAAATAATAGTGGCTAAATCTTCAGCTTTAATACCGCTTTTTAGAAGTTCAACATCGTTTTGATTGCCTGAATCTTCACCCAGTTTTAAAATGTCAGACCAATGATTTGCGTCTTCAATGTCATCAAAAGTATAAACGCCCAATAGATTTGTATTCTTTTTGATACTGTTTAGCTTGTTTAAAACTTCAATATCAGAAACAAAGCAATAGGTAGACTCCGAATGATTTAAAATATATTCATAATCTTCTGAAGCAATTGTTGGGTAAATAGGTACATTTTGTGCACCAATTTGCAATACGCCAATATCCAGAACATTCCATTCGGTTCTGTTAGACGAGGAAATAATGGCAATTTTATCATTTGGTTTTACGCCTAATCGTAATAATCCTCGACTAATAGCATTCGCCTGGTCAATAAATTCCTGAGTCGATATAGATACCCACTCACCATTATATTTTGTCGTTAGTGCTTTGTCTAAATTATAAGTTTTTAACTGATAATATGGAAAGTCAAAAATTCTGGTAACGTTTGCCATTATTTAGTCTTAGTTTCTGGTACTGCAAAATAAAGAATTAAAAATGATTTTCAAATTTGAATCATTTTTGTTTTCAATGGCAAAATTCATGCCTGTTACAAAGGTATGTCAATAAATGTATTGATAATAAAATTTAATAGATTATAATATGATTTATATCATTTAAATGGCCGTCTGTATGAAGTACTTTTATGACACACTAAAGTGTCTAACTAAATGAGATAGTACTATGGAATTACTTGAAGCAGAAAAAACCAGAGTTTACCGGTTTGGTAATAAGGTTGCGGACGGAAACAGTAAAATGAAGAATCTTTTAGGAGGTAAAGGCGCAAATTTGGCAGAAATGAGTGCCATTGGTATACCTGTACCACCAGGATTTACAATAACAACCGAGGTTTGTACCGAGTATAATTTACTGGGAGAAGTCGCGGTTATAGATATGATAAGAGATGAAGTTGAAGCGTCAATAACAAATATTGAAACTTTAATGGGTAGCCGGTTTGGCGACAAGGAAAATCCATTGTTAGTATCTGTACGTTCGGGAGCGAGGGTTTCTATGCCAGGAATGATGGATACGGTTCTAAATTTAGGATTGAATGATGAAGTAGTACTAGGCTTAGCTCAAAAAACAAATAACGAACAATTTGCCTGGGATTCCTACCGTCGTTTTATTCAAATGTATGGCGGTGTGGTTTTAGGAATGAAACCTGCTTCAAAAGACGATATTGATCCTTTTGAAGAAATCATGGAAAACCTGAAAGGCAAACGTGGCATTCAGTTAGATACCGAGTTTAGCGTTCAGGATTTAAAAGATTTGGTATACGATTTTAAAGATGCTGTTAAAAAACAAACCGGACATAGTTTTCCAACCAATCCATGGGAACAACTCTGGGGCGCTATTATAGCTGTATTTAATAGTTGGAATGGCGATCGCGCTGTGTATTACAGAAACATGAATGGGTATCCAGCAGATTGGGGTACCGCTGTAAATGTGCAAGCCATGGTTTATGGTAATATGGGAAATGGTTCTGCAACGGGTGTTTGTTTTACCCGTGATGCCGGAACTGGTGAAAATGTATTCAATGGCGAATATCTCATTAATGCACAAGGTGAAGATGTGGTTGCCGGAGTAAGAACGCCACAACAAATTACTATTTTAGGATCTAAACGTTGGGCAGAACTGGCTCAGATTTCAGAGGAAGACAGAAAGGAAAATTATCCGTCTTTAGAAGAAGTGATGCCAGACCTTTTTAAAGAACTTGACGGCTATCAACAAAAACTTGAAAACCATTACCGCGATATGCAGGATATGGAATTCACTATACAGGAAGGCAAATTATGGATTCTGCAAACCAGAAACGGAAAGCGCACTGGAGCAGGAATGGTTAAAATAGCAATGGATTTATTAAATGAAGGTTTAATAGATGAAAAAGAAGCGCTACTTAGAATTGAACCTAATAAGTTAGATGAATTACTTCACCCGGTATTCGATACAAAAGCTTTAAAACGTGCGCATGTAATTGCTCAAGGGTTACCAGCTTCGCCTGGCGCAGCAACTGGTAAAATTGTATTTTTCGCTGATGAAGCTACCAAGTTTAAAAGTAGTATTCTGGTACGTATTGAGACTTCTCCTGAAGATTTAGAAGGCATGCATATTGCCAAAGGTATTTTAACCGCTCGAGGCGGAATGACCTCGCACGCAGCCGTTGTGGCTCGTGGTATGGGTAAATGCTGTATTTCGGGTGCAGGGGCTTTAAAAATCAATTATAAAGCACGAACCTTAACGGTTGATGGACATGAATATCATGAAGGTGATTGGATTTCGTTAAACGGATCTACCGGAAATATTATCGAAGGTAAAGTAGAAACGGTAGAACCCGAATTAAGCGGTGAATTTGCAGAAATCATGAAGCTATCTAATAAGTATGCTAAAATGAAAGTACGTACCAATGCCGACACACCAAAAGATGCTAAAATAGCAAGAACCTTCGGAGCAGAAGGTATCGGACTTACAAGAACCGAACATATGTTTTTTGAAGTCGATAGAATAAAAGCCATGCGCGAAATGATTCTTGCTGATACCGTTAAAGGACGTAAACAGGCGTTACAGGATTTACTGCCTATGCAACGAACCGATTTTGAAGGCATCTTTGAAGCTATGGAAGGCCTTCCGGTTACCATTAGATTATTAGACCCACCATTACATGAATTTGTGCCTCACCAGTTAGCAACGCAGAAAGAACTGGCAGAGGAAATGCATATTCCACTTCAAGCAGTTAAAAATAAAGTCGCAGAACTGGAAGAGTTCAACCCTATGCTAGGTCATCGTGGCTGCCGCTTAGGGAATACCTATCCTGAAATTACACAAATGCAAACCCGTGCCATAATAGAAGCGGCGCTTAATTTAAAAGAACGCGGTATTGTTTGTAAACCAGAAATTATGGTGCCGTTGGTAGGTACAGTTGATGAGTTTATCGCTCAGGAGTGTATTATTAGAGATACAGCGAAGATTATTTTTGAAGAACGAAATGATAAGGTTGAGTATTCTGTTGGAACCATGATAGAAGTGCCAAGAGCTGCATTGTTAGCCGATAAAATTGCAGAACACGCCGATTTCTTCTCTTTCGGGACAAACGATTTAACCCAGATGACGTTTGGATATTCGAGAGATGATGCTGGTAAGTTCCTGCCGATTTACATTCAAAAAGGGATTTTAAAAGTTGATCCTTTTGAAGTGCTTGATCAGGAAGGCGTTGGACAATTAGTAAAACTGGGAACCGAACGCGGTAGAAGTATAAAACCTAATTTAAAAGTTGGTATTTGTGGCGAGCATGGGGGAGAACCAAGCTCAGTAGAATTCTGTTATAACACAGGAATGAATTACGTAAGTTGTTCGCCATTTAGAGTACCAATAGCCAGATTAGTATCGGCGCAAGCCACCATAAAAGCAGAAAGAAGAGTTTAGTATATTTATATACTAGAGTTGATTATGTTTTAAATTAGAAAAGGTCAGGAACGCATTCCTGACCTTTTTGCTTTTTATAATTAGGACTTAATTAATTCCAGTGTGTTTTGAAAATCTCCTGCATGGTTGGGTATTGTTGATCAGTGTCCCCAACGGCTTCACGTTGTTTTATCAATTCAGCTTTCATGTTCTTAATAATGTCTTGGTATTCTGAATCGTTATAGGCATTATGATTTTCTTTCGGATCTTTTTCTAAATCGTAAAACTCCCATGCCGGTTCGGTAGTTTCTTTTGAAGAGCCTGTCATGTCCAACGATTGTCCGTAGAATAATGCCAGTTTGTAGCGTTTATTTCTAATACCGAAATGCCCTGGGCGTTCCGGGTGATTGGTCCAATAGCGGTAATACGCTGAGGTTCTCCAGTTTTCAGGTGTGTGGCCTTTAAGGTTGTTTCTAAAGCTTTGTCCTTGAAACGATTCAGGAAGTTTTATGCCGGCATAATCGGCAAATAACGAAGCAAAATCAATGTTTAAAATAATATCATCTAAACGACCGCCGGCTTCAATTTCTTTCGGATAACGAATAACAAAAGGCATACGAAGGGATTCTTCATAAATTAAACGTTTGTCGAAAAAGCCGTGTTCACCTAAAAAGTACCCTTGATCAGCTGTATAGATTACGATGGTGTTTTCAGCTAAACCAGATGTCTCTAAATAATCTAAAATCTTTCCAATATTATCATCTATTGCCGCGCCTGAACGCATAAAGTCTTTTATAAACTTTTGATAAGTTGCTTTTCTGGCTGTTATACTATCCATGCCTTTGGTGTAAAATGGTAAGCCTGGGTAATGGCACCACCAGTTTTCAGGATCGTTTGAAGCCTGCTCATAGCGCCAGCTTAAATTTTCAAGTTTTTGACCAATAATAGAACGCCCCGTAGTTTCTGGTGAAAAATCTAATAAAGATTCAGGCTCCGGAATTTCAATGTTTTCATACAGGTGATTATAGCGCTCTGGAAAATCGAAGGGTTCATGAGTTGCCTTAAAATGTGTCATGAGCATAAAAGGCTTGTCTTTATCTCTTTGATTCAGCCAATCTAAAGATAGTTGGGTAATGACATTGGTTGAAAAGCCTTTGTGAACATCCCATGCTTCGGCAGGCTTATTAAAATTTTCCGCAGTCCTTAAAATAGGATCCCAATAACGTCCTTGATCGTGCAAAATATTGTAATAATCAAATCCTGAAGGCTCGTCTTTTAAATGCCATTTCCCGATAATAGCGGTTTGATATCCATTTTTTTGTAGCACTTTAGCAACGTTCAAACTATCAGAATGTAAAGCATCACTTAAGGTATAAACCCCATTTTTGTTGCTATATTGCCCTGTAAGAATGGTTGCTCTGCTAGGGACACAAATAGAATTGGTACAAAAGGCGTTGTTTAACACCATGCCTTGGTCAGCCAGTCTTTCAATATTTGTATTCTGAACATAGTCTTCTAAAATGCCACCGTAAACACCCCAGGCTTGTGAGGTGTGGTCGTCGGACATGATAAATAAAATGTTTGGCCTTTCGGTCTTTTCTTCTTTTTTTGAAGAATTACAATTGACTAAAAGACAAGCAAAACTTAAAGCAAATAATAATTTAAAAGAATTTATATTTAGTTTAAATGGCTTCATAATTATTCTACAATAATTTCGTCTATAAAGAACCATGCAGGAAATCCAGCACCAGGATGCCCTTTAGGACAGTTGCCAATACCTTCAACTTTAACTTTGATGAATCGACTTTTTTTGTCCACATTTATTGTTAAATGCTCAGTTGAGTTTTCTGTTTTTGTTTTATTTTCTTCTCTTTTTATGTCTTTTGAAGAATTGAATGTTTTGCCATCGTCTGAAAAGCTAATTTCCATAGCATTAACAGGAAATATCCAGTTGCCGGAATTGATAAGTGAATTAACACTCACACTTTTGATCGCTTTTTCAGTATTTAAATCAATAATGAATTCTAAACTTTTACCTTCTTGACCAACCCATTGTCCTGAGGCATAATCGGTATAGCCTAATTTGCCATCAATTAATAAATCAGCATTGTTGTATGATTTGTTAAGAGTCGATGTCGCTTTAATGGTTTCACCAGCGGCTAAATTAGATACTTTTTCTATTTTCTTCGGAATATCTTCTTCGTGGCCGTGTTTCCATGCTAAAAACTCCTGGGTTAACTCTTTAACTTTTTCGGGGTATTTTGATGCAAGGTTTGTCATTTCAGAAACGTCCTGACTTAAATCAGACAAAAACAGGGCGTCTTCCTCTAAGTTTAATTCCCCTTTATGAGAGGTGTCTTTTGGAAAGCCAATAAGTTTCCAGTTGCCTTTTCTAACTACCCATTGCTTACCGTATTTCCAGAAAGCTGAGGTTCTTTTTGAAGCCGTATTTGGACGTTTAATCATCCCAGACATATCGATACCATCAATTTCGGTTTCAATTTTATCAAGCTTACAAAGTTTAGCCAGTGTAGGCATCCAGTCGATGTTCATTAAAAATTCATCGTTTACAATGTTTTCAGGTAAATGATTTTTCCAGCTGATAATTGTTGGGAGCCTGATACCGCCTTCAAATAAACTACTTTTTGCTCCTCGGTAAGGTCCAGCATTGCCACCGCCACCAAACGCTCGGGTTTCTGTAGAATAGCCATTATCAGATTGATAAATAATAATGGTATTTTCACGTATACCTAAATCATCTAATTTATCTATTAAAATTCCGATGCGTTCATCAATGGTTGAAATGAAGGCAGCATAATCGCCACGCGGCTTTTCCATGTTTTTATAGTAATCGCGCCATTTTTGAGTAGGTTGGTAGGGATAATGCGGCATATTTATGGCGTAGTACATAAAAAAGGGTTCATCTTTATGTTCTTCAACATAATTTATAGCCTTATCGGAAGCCAAATCTGGAAAGTATTGCCCGTCGTAAAACACTTCTTTTCCATTTTCATATAAATCGTGCGTATTAGGACCTTCCCAGTAAAAAAAGTGAGAATAATTATCGATACAACCTCTCAGGTGTCCGAAGGAATAATCAAACCCTTGTCCATTCGGACTCGAAGCTTCATTCATTCCTAAATGCCATTTTCCAATGTGTCCTGTTTTATAACCATTATCTTTAAATAACTCAGCTAAAGTATACTGCTCTGCAGGAAGCCCTGAACTTCCTGGTTCAGCTGACGTATTACCGGTTAACTCTGCATTTTGAGGATAGCGACCTGTTAAAAGTGCTGCTCTTGATGGCGCACAAACAGGTGCGGCAACGTAAGCTTGGGTAAATCGAGTTCCTTCCTGTGCCAGCTGGTCAATATTTGGTGAATAAATATCGTTTGCACCATAGCTACCTAAATCGATAGCGCCTTGGTCGTCGGTATAAATGACAATAACGTTAGGATTTTTAGAAGATTGGGCAAAAAGGTGCATTCCGGTTAAAACCAAAATGACTGAGAAATAGTTTTTTAAAGAATTTGAAATAAAATGCATTTTAATTCAATTAAGTTTTTAGGTTTTCGGTTAAAAATATAATAGCGACTAAAATTAAAATTAAAACTCAGATTTCATATTTTTTTAGACCAATGTTTATTATGGAGTCCTAAACAACTTTATTAAAAAAATTATTATATCTGTTAATTTTTATGAAAAACGAATGATTTTTTGCGAAAGTATGAATAATATGAGGTGTAAATTATAGGATGTTGTTCTTTCTGAAGCAAAATGAATAAAAGTGTAAATTATTCATTTTTTATCGAGGTTAATTCAAACGTTTTCGTTAATAATTTTGATTCCAAAGTGTTGATGCTTACTGGTTTTATGATAATTGTCATCTTTTTAGAAGTGTCTTGTTTCTACTTTTGAAGTAGCTTAAATAAATGATTATTATAATATTTAACCAGGCATAAAATGGAAACAAAAAGTTTAAAAGGTGGAATTTGGACAAAACAAGTCAATGTTAGAGATTTTGTATTACAAAACATCACACCTTATCATGGAACAGATCAATTTTTAGTAGGACCTAGCGAAAGAACACTCAAATTATGGGAAGTTTGTAAGCAAGCTATTCAGGAAGAACGTCAGCACAATGGGGTTCGTTCTGTAGATACCGACACTATTTCTACAATTAGTGCCTTTAATGCAGGATATATCGATAGAGAAAATGAAGTTATTGTTGGGTTACAAACCGATGAGTTGCTAAAACGTACTATGAAACCTTTCGGAGGTTTTAAAGTGGTTCAAAAAGCACTTTCAGAGCACGATTTACAACCAAGCGAGGTATTAACCGAATTATTTTCTAAGTATGTTAAAACACATAACGATGGTGTTTTCGATGCTTATAACGCCGAAATTAAAAAATACCGTTCATTAGGATTTTTAACAGGGTTACCAGATAACTACGCCAGAGGTAGAATTATTGGAGATTACAGAAGAGTCGCTTTATATGGTATTAACTATTTAATTGAGACCAAAAAAGCAGATTTAGCTAATATTAATGGTCCAATGACCGATGCTGTTATTCGTTTACGTGAAGAAGTAGCAGAGCAAATCAGAGCGCTTAAAGACATGATTGTTTTAGGAGCTAAATACGATTTAGATTTAAGTCGTCCTGCTGAAACAGCTAAAGAGGCTGTACAATGGACGTACATGGCTTACTTGGCTGCTGTTAAAGAACAAGATGGAGCAGCAATGTCTTTAGGTAACGTGTCTACATTCTTAGATATATACATTCAAAACGATTTAGAAGAAGGACTTATTACTGAGCAGGAAGCTCAAGAGTATATCGATCAGTTCGTAATGAAATTACGTGTGGTTCGTCACTTAAGAATGGGGGCTTACGACGAGATTTTCGCAGGAGATCCAACTTGGGTAACCGAAGCAATTGGTGGTATGTTTGAAGATGGCAGAACTAAAGTGACTAAAACGTCATTCCGTTTCTTAAATACATTATATAACTTAGGGCCATCACCAGAACCAAATATGACGATTCTTTGGTCTGATGATTTACCACAAAACTTTAAAGATTTCTGTTCTAAAGTAGCGATTGATACTTCATCGATTCAGTTTGAGAATGATGCATTAATGCGTAAGAGCAGAGGAAGTGATGACTATGGAATCGCTTGTTGTGTATCTCACCAGGCTATTGGTAAATCAATTCAGTTCTTTGGAGCCAGAACCAATTTAGCAAAAACATTATTGTTAGCTATTAACGAAGGTCGTTGTGAAATGACCGGAACCCCAATGGTTGATGGTATTGCTCCGCTAGAAGGAGAGTATTTAGATTATGATACTGTTATGGCTAACTTTAAAATTGCCATGAAACAAGTAGCACGAGTGTATAACGATTCAATGAATATTATCCACTACATGCACGATAAATACTATTACGAAAAAGCGCAAATGGCCTTAATCGATACCAACCCAAGTATTAACATTGCTTACGGTATTGCAGGTTTATCAATTGTTGCCGATTCATTATCAGCTATTAAATACGCTAAAGTAAAACCTATTAGAAACGAAGAAGGATTAACTGTCGATTTTAAAATTGAAGGTGAATTCCCTTGCTACGGTAACGACGATGACCGTGTAGATGCTTTAGCTGCTAATGCCGTAGCCGATTTTAACAACGAATTAAAACAGTTAGCTGTATATAAAGATGCAGAGCCAACCTTATCGGTATTAACCATTACATCTAACGTGGTTTACGGTAAGAAAACAGGAGCAACACCAGATGGTAGAGCTAAAGGAGTGCCTTTTGCACCAGGAGCAAACCCAATGCATGGTAGAGATTCTAAAGGCGCTATTGCATCGTTAAATTCTGTGGCTAAAATTAATTATCAAGATTCTCAGGATGGTATCTCAAATACCTTCTCTATTGTTCCAAAATCATTAGGACACAATGAAGAAACAAGAATAGAGAATCTAACAACAATTTTAGACGGTTATTTTTCTAAAGGCGCACATCACGTTAATATTAATGTGTTGAATAAGGAAACCCTTATCGATGCGATGGAGCATCCAGAGGAATATCCACAGTTAACCATTCGTGTTTCAGGATATGCTGTAAACTTTGTAAGATTAACAAAAGAACAGCAACTGGAAGTTATTACACGTTCTTTTCATGAATCCATGTAAACTTTTTTAATATCAATTTAAGTCAGAAATACCTGGGAGAAAGCGTCGACAAAACACCTTTCTTTCAGGTATTCTTAAAAGGTTATGTCTCTACACTATCAAGATAATATATTAAATGTTCACTCTGTTGAATCCTTTGGAACCCATGACGGGCCTGGTATTCGTATGGTTGTGTTTTTACAAGGCTGTAAATTAAAATGCCAGTATTGTCACAATCCGGATACGATAGATACCCATGGCGGAGAGGAATATCACATTGAAGATTTGGTTCAAATGGCGCTGAAAGTAAAACCTTATTTTGGAAAAAAAGGTGGTGTTACGGTTTCCGGTGGAGAACCCTTATTGCAGTCTAAGGCTTTAATTCCTTTTTTTAAACGATTAAAGGAAGAAGGTATCCATACCAATATCGATACCAACGGACGCATATTAAATCATTTTACAGAAGAATTACTTGATAGCTACGCCGATTTAGTGATGTTAGATATAAAACACATGACTGAAGAAGGGTTTGAGGCATTAACAGGTGTAAAAAATAAAGAAACGACATTCAATTTCGCTAAACATCGTGAAGCTTCAGGAAAACCAATGTGGTTAAGATATGTGCTTATCCCGGGTATAACCAACAAACCAGAGTTATTGCGAGCACTTGGAGAATACTTCCAAAACTATAAAACCATTGAAAAAATTGAATTACAACCTTATCATAAATTAGGTATCCATAAATGGGAAGCCTTAGGATGGGAGTATGAATTAAAGGATGCCAGAGAAAACACTGAAGAAGAAATTGACGATGCCGTACAAGTATTACAAAATTATTTTAAAGAAGTGAAAGTCAATTAAAAAGCAATGGATTAGATATAACTAAACTTATAATCAAATTAAACCAACTGACCCTTAATAATATTTCGAATGAAAACATATAAAGAAGCGCACAGACCGGCCTCAGATTTTGAAAGTCGATCTGAATATCTGGATCATGAATTACAAATCATGAAACCTAAACGATTCAGGCTTAATTTGCCAGGAAGAGATTTTAGATTTGAATGGGAAGATATAGTGCCGGCATTAGCTGGAACCCTTGGTATTATTGCCATGTATTCCTCTGTAATGATGGCCTGGGCTAACGGTCTTTCTGAAGCATGGGATCATGTAACTTTAGGTAAAGAATTTGCCATTGAAGTATCGCGGGTAGAAATGATTATACCTGCGTTTTTGTTTGTAATTCTGGCTTCCGGGTTTTTAAATCCAAGAGCTAATCTGGCCGGAAATCACGGTCCTATGATTCCTTTAATTGCCAGTATTGCTTTGGCAGGCGCTCACCCTTTGGCGTTAGCCATTTTAATTGGTGTTTTAGGACTCTTGCTTAGTGTTTTTAAATTAGGTTCACGACTGGTGGATTTAACCAGTAAAGGCGTTGCTGGTGGATTACTCATCTTTTTAGGATTTACTGGAGCCATTAGTCAGATAAATTCAATTCAATCCTGGGGTATGGGACTAGAATCTGAAACCGTAACCGCAGGTTCTATGGGATTTTTAGGATTGGTTATTCTGGCGGTAACCGTTATTTTATATAGTTATTTAGCCCGAATAGATAAACGCTGGTTGGCTATACCTGCGGCCGCAGCGGCAGCTTTAGTTATAGCATTGATTAGCGGAGCAGGGTTCGACCTTCAGTTTACAACAGAAATGGGACTTCCTAATTTAAATCCTGCGTATTGGTGGGGTAGCACCGAAGAAGGCTGGATGCTTGGTTTACCTACTGCTCAGCATTTTATAGCGTCTTTACCTTTTGCTATTCTTGCCGTAGCGATGTGGTCTCCAGACTTTTTAGGACATCGTATTTTTCAGGAGATGAATTATCCTAAAAAAACAGAAAAAGTATTAATGGATGTCGATGATACCATGACGATGTGTTCGTTCCGCCAAATGGTTGGAACCGCTGTTGGTGGTGGAAATATTACATCTTCTTGGGGTACCTATATGATTCCGGCAGCGATTGCGAAAAGACCTATTCCGGCAGGTGCTATTTTACTAGGACTTATGGTGATGGCTGTTGCCTTTCTAGGAAGCCCTATGGATGTTGCTGTCTGGCCTCCGGTAAGATGTATAGCGCTACTTGTTGGTGTGTTTCTACCTATGATTGAAGCGGGTATACAAATGGTTAAAAAAAGTACCTGTGCTCAGGCCGCCGGGGTGTGTATTTTTACAGCTATGGTAACCAACCCAGTATTAGCATGGGCGTTAGCAATGTTTTTAGATAATAATGGCTTAATAGGAGATAAAGACAGACCTAAAAATTTATCGATAGCCGATAAGTTTGTCATACCATTAGCAATACTTGTAGTTTGTGTTTCTGCTGTATTTACAGTGGGGATGTTTAAGGGTGTTTATGGTATACAATCTTTTTTATAGGAAATGAAATAAACTAATCAGACTTAAACTAAACCAATATGAAAGAGCAAAAGTTAAAAAACAGATGGTTAATTGCAGCTTCTGCAGTAGGTATACATATTTCAATTGGATCTGTTTATGCTTACTCTGTAATGACTAACCCCGTTAAAGATATTTTTGATGTCGATGGAGGTGTTGTAAAATGGGCTTTTAAAATCGCAATTCTTTTATTAGGATTATCTGCGGCCTTTTTAGGTCGTTGGGTTGAAAAAGTTGGTCCTAAAGTTAGTGGAACAACGGCAGGCATTTTTTACGGAATCGGTATTCTGGGATCTGGATTGGCCGTACAACTAGAATCCTTAACCTTATTTTATCTTTGCTACGGTGTTATTGGTGGTATAGGACTCGGGTTAGGGTATATTACTCCTGTAAGTACTTTGGTAAAATGGTTTCCAGACAGAAGAGGTTTGGCAACTGGAATGGCTATTATGGGATTTGGTTTTTCAGCTTTAATCTTTGGGCCTATTATGCAGTCGTTATTTAATGCTGTTGGAGTCGCAAATGCATTTTATATTTTAGGAATAATTTATATGATAATTATTCTATCATCTGCTCGATATATCGAGCGTCCTCCAGTAGGATATATGCCTGAGGGATATAAAGAGGGCGAAGGTAAAGTCATTAAAGCCGATATGGCAAATATAGATGCTAATGAAGCTTTAAAAACCAGACGATTCTATTATATCTGGATAATGATGTTTATAAACATTTCATGTGGTATTGCTATTATTTCTGCAGCAAGCCCGATGATGCAGGAGAAATTAAATTATACACCAATGGAAGCTGCTGCTATTGTTGGATTAATAGGGGTGTTTAATGGACTTGGTAGATTATTATGGTCTAGTCTTTCAGATTATTTAGGTAGAGCTAATACTTATATAGTATTTTTTGTTTTTCAAATACTGGCATTTTATTTCCTACCAAAAATATCTGTTGAGTTAACATTCTTAGTCATATTATTTACTGTGATAACCATGTATGGAGGTGGTTTTTCAACATTACCGGCATTTTTAGGTGATTTGTTTGGAACCAAACAGTTAGGTGCAATTCATGGTATGGTATTAACAGCATGGGCACTGGCCGGTGTTATAGGACCAACAATTTACGATGTGGTTAAATCGGCGACAGGATCTTTAGATACAACCTTAGCCGTCTTTTCCGGATTGTTCGTAATAGCCTTTATTGTATCGCTATTAATGAAGCAATTGGTGGTTAAAGCACAACAGAAGAAAGAGAAAGAATTAGCTTTGGCTTAATTTATATTTATTGGGAAAAAAACCTCTTCTTTTTAAAGAAGAGGTTTTTTGTATTATGACTTTTGAATTACTTATTTTCAATCCACTCTCTGGCGTTAACAAAAGCTTCAACCCAAGGCGATACTTCGTCTTGTCTGTTGCTTGGGTAGTGTGCCCAGTTCCATTGGAATGTAGAACGCTCAATGTGAGGCATCGTTACTAAGTGACGGCCTGTTGTATCACATAGCATAGCGGTGTTGTAATCCGATCCGTTTGGATTGTGTGGATATTCCGCGTAAGCGTATTTACCAACAATATTGTATTGGTCTTCAGATTCTGGTAAGTTAAATTTACCTTCACCGTGAGAAATCCAAACTCCTAAAGTGCTTCCAGCTAAGCTTGAAAGCATTACCGAGTTGTTCTCTTGAATTTTCACTGAAGTAAATGAACTTTCGTGTTTATGAGAATCATTATGAACCATTTTACCATGAACATCATGCTCAGGGTTAATTAATTCTAATTCCATCCATAACTGACAACCGTTACAAATACCAACCGATAACGTATCTTCACGTTTGAAGAAGTTTTTAATCACTTCGTTTGCTTTTTCGTTGTACTTGATGGCTCCGGCCCAACCTTTAGCTGAACCTAAAACGTCAGAGTTCGAGAATCCACCAACAGCACCTAAGAACTGAATGTCTTCCAACGTTTCACGACCAGAAATTAAATCGGTCATATGAACGTCTTTTACATCAAATCCAGCTAAGTACATCGCATTGGCCATTTCACGCTCAGAGTTACTTCCTTTTTCACGTAAAATCGCTGCTTTTGGTCTTGGCTTATTGGCATCGATTACAGGAAGTTTCCCTGTAAAGTGACTTGGGAAGGTGTACTGTAATGGTTGATTTTTATAGTTGTTGTAACGGTCTTGTGCTAAACCGTTAGCCGTTTGTTTTTGATCTAATAAGAATGATGTTTTGTACCACATATCACGTAAACGAGATACCGTCATGGTAAATACGTCCGTTCCGTTGATGATGCTTAGTACATCAGATTCTGTTACTTTACCAATGTTGAAGAAGTCAATATTAGCAGCAGATAACGCCGTTTCGATTGAAGCGTCTTTAGACTGAATGACTAAACCAACATTTTCAGCAAACAACACTTTAAATGAATCGTTTTCAGCTAAAGGTGTGATATCTAATTCAGCACCTAAATTGTTGTCAGCAAAACATAACTCTAACAACGTCGTGATTAAACCACCAGAAGCCACATCATGACCAGCAACAATTTGTCCGTCAAGAATCAATTGTTGAATGGTGTTGAATACGGTTTTAACGTAAGCAGCAGATTGAACATTTGGTGTGTCGTTACCAATTTTGTTAACCACCTGAGCAAATGAACTTCCACCTAATTTAAAGTTATCTTGAGATAGGTTGATGTAATACACATCACCAGCACCTTTTTGGAATACAGGCTCAACTACCTTATTAATATCAATACAGTTTGCTGCCGCTGAAATAATTACCGTTCCAGGAGCAATAACCTCTTCGTTAGGATATTTTTGCTTCATAGATAAGGAATCTTTTCCTGTAGGAACATTGATGCCTAAGTCGATCGCAAATTCTGAAACCGCTTCAACAGCTTCGTATAAACGCGCATCTTCACCTTCATTTTTACAAGGCCACATCCAGTTTGCCGATAATGAAACATTTTGTAATCCGTCTTTTAATGGCGCCCAGATAATGTTGGTTAAGGCTTCAGTAATCGAGTTTCTACTTCCTGCTACCGGATTAATTAATCCCGAAATAGGCGAGTGCCCGATAGAGGTGGCGATACCTTCCTTACCTTTATAATCTAAGGCCATCACACCAACGTTGTTTAATGGAATTTGTAATGGTCCAACACATTGCTGTTTGGCTACTTTTCCACCAACACAACGGTCTACTTTATTGGTTAACCAATCTTTAGAGGCTACAGCTTCTAATTGTAATAACTGGTCTAAATAATTGTAGAAGTTTTCTTTGTTATAAGCAACATCGGCATAATTGCGAGCTACTTTTTTATCATGCATGTACGTTTTTGGTGAACTTCCAAACATATCATCCATGGCTAAATCCATTGGTTTGTGACCGTTGGTCTTAGACTCGAAAGTGAAACGGTGATTACCCGTAACGTCTCCAACAGTATACATTGGTGAACGCTCACGATCGGCAATTTTTTGTAATGTTTCAATATGTTTTTCGGCAATCACTAATCCCATACGTTCCTGAGATTCGTTACCGATAATTTCTTTATCTGATAATGTAGGGTCTCCTACAGGTAATTTATCTAAATCGATGTGTCCACCAGTTTCTTCAACTAATTCCGATAAACAGTTTAGGTGTCCACCAGCACCGTGATCGTGGATAGAAACAATGTAGTTTTCATCGCTTTCAACCATACCACGAACCGCGTTAGCAGCACGTTTTTGCATTTCAGGATTCGAACGTTGTACCGCGTTTAATTCGATACCTGATTCGAATTCTCCAGTATCAGCACTTGATACCGCAGCACCACCCATACCGATACGGTAGTTTTCACCACCAAGGATAACCACTTTGTCGCCGGTTTTAGGGGTATCTTTTAAAGCTTGTTCAGCTTTTCCGTAACCAATACCTCCAGCTTGCATTATCACTTTATCGAAACCTAGTTTTCTGGCATCTTCTTCGTGCTCAAATGTTAATACCGAACCACAGATTAATGGCTGACCGAATTTGTTACCAAAATCTGATGCTCCGTTAGAAGCCTTAATTAAGATATCCATTGGCGTTTGGTATAACCACTTGCGCTCATCCATAGCTTGTTCCCAAGGACGATTTTCTTCCAAACGGGAGTAAGACGTCATATAAACCGCAGTACCAGCTAAAGGTAACGAGCCTTTACCACCAGCTAAACGGTCACGAATTTCACCTCCTGATCCTGTTGCAGCACCATTAAATGGCTCTACAGTAGTTGGGAAGTTGTGCGTTTCCGCTTTTAATGAAATAACAGATTCAAATTCTTTAGTTTCGTAAAAATCTGGTTTATCAGCAGTTTTAGGAGCGAATTGCTCAACAACAGGTCCCTTTACAAAAGCAACATTGTCTTTATATGCAGAAACGATATCGTTAGGATTGGTTTCAGACGTTTTACGAATCATTTTGAATAATGATGTCGGTTTTTCTTCACCATCAATAACAAATGTTCCGTTGAAAATTTTGTGACGACAGTGCTCACTGTTTACTTGTGAGAAACCGAATACTTCAGAATCGGTTAACGGGCGACCAATTTTTTTAGAAACACCTTCTAAGTAAGCTACTTCTTCATCACTTAAAGAAAGCCCTTCCTGAATGTTGTAAGCCGCAATATCTTCAATATCCAGAATAGATTCTGGCTTGATATCTATTGTGAATGATTCTTGATTTAAGCTGTTGAATTTTTCAGAAATCATTGGGTCATACCCTTTAAAATCTTCAGTAACAGCTTCGAATTCCTCAATTCGAATGATGTCTTCAATACCCATATTTTGAGTAATTTCAACAGCGTTGGTACTCCAAGGCGTAATCATAGCCGCACGTGGTCCAACAAAAAAAGCATCCAGCGATGCTTGCTCTATTTTTGGCTGATTGCCAAATAACCATGTTAATTTTGCAATGGTTTCGGTTGATAATTCTTTTGTTGTTTGAACGGCAAAAACTTTACCGGTTACGTTTCCAAAGAAATGAATCATTTTAGATGTATTATTGTTGTCATTTAGAAAATGCAAAAATACACTTTTTTAGTCATTTACGAGGCTTTTTTTATGAAAGCATTTTCGAATAATCTACACTGTGATTTTCAGGTCTTTTAAAAGTATTTTTTTAGTAAATTAATTACTGAGGGGTAGTAGCTTTTTCCGAACAAATTAAGGTGAATTAAGAGGTAATACAACTGATAAATCTCTATGCGACTGAAAGTGAATTCATCGGCAGGAATGCTATCGTGATATGCTTTATAGAAGTCTTCAGAGAATCCACCAAAGAGTTTAGTCATGGCAATATCTACTTCTGAATGTCCGAAATACATAGCCGGATCGATAAGAAAAGGCGTGTCGTTTTCTGAAATTAAATAATTACCACTCCATAAATCGCCATGCAAAAGTGAAGGTGTTATGTTTTGAAATAAGGGTTTAAGATTATTTAATATCTGTTCTTTTGAAGGACAATCTGAAGCAGAGAGCTGTTGCTTTTTAATAGACAATTGTAATTGAGGAAACAGTCGCTCATTAACATAAAACGTATTCCAAGAGTCGGTGGGTGTGTTTGACTGATTGAAGCTTCCAATGAAATTATCTTGTTGTAAACCAAAAAAGGAATTGGTGTTTTGATGAAGTGCCGCGAGTCGCTTTCCTAAAGTTTTAAAATCTTCTGATGAAGGGGATTTACTTTCAATAAATTCCAGAAGTAAATAAGATGTGTTTTCGAATGTAGAACAATCAATAACATTTGGTGTAGCAATTGTATTCGTTTTAGCTATGGTTTCAAGAGCTTCAGCTTCGGTTTGAAACATATGCAAAGCATTGGGGGCTGTATTTGTTTTAAGAAAGTAACTTTGGTTAGAAGTTACGAATTTATGAGCAGAAGAAATATCTCCTCCAGAAACAGCATGTATCGATTCAATGTATTCATTGATTACGGTTGAAATATGAAAAACAAATTTTTCAGTCATACCATAAAAATAAAAAAAGACCATCGATAAGATGGTCTTTCAAGTTGATGAATTTGCAATTTATTGTTTTATCAGTTTCTTCGTAATGGTGCCGGAATCTGAACTTAATTTCATTAAATAAACGCCTCTAGTGAGTTGGCTGATATCAAGTTTTTTAGTATTCTCATTTAGGTGTTGTTTTAGAACTTCTTTGCCCAAAACATTATAGATTATTGCATCTAATTCTTGCGTGGCAGATATGTAAACGAAGCGTTCTTTAACCGGGTTAGGGAAAACTGTCAAGTCAAGAGGAGAAGCGGTGTTAGTTGAAAGGTTACCATCCCATGTATTTTCAGCTGTTGTGCCACCCCATATAACAGTCGCGAGATATGGGTTGTCTATAAAAGGGTTTCGGTTACCTTGCACGGCACTAATCACACTATTTCTATGATCTTCAAAAGAAGAAACAGGATCTTCAGCGTTCCATTCTAAAAATAAGTTAAGCGTTCCAACGTCCTCAAATGGTTCGTTATATCTTAAATTGATATACATAATCATTCTGGCTACATCGCCTTTCCATTCATCTCCTGGATACCAGGAATTCGTGTAGGAAGTATAACTTCCAGAACCACTGCTAAAAGGCTTGTTGGCACGGTTGGAATTTATGTCTATATCGCAGGATCTTAGATGATATAAGTCGCCTTCAGCATTACTGTTATCTAATAATGATCTGGGGTAGATGTGTTCCGTGTTAAAAGTTTGAGGCGTATTTGGATTATTGCCTGATAAATATTCTAATTTTGATCTGCTTTCTCCAGAATAAACCAAAATAACATTGTTAGAGTTACTTAAGTCTTCATCGGCATCATAAAGGTAATCGTGTCTATCTGAATAGGAAAGAAAGTTAGTATGCTTGGCGATTGTAGCTGTCGCTAAGTCATCATACAAAGCATTACCGGTTAAACTAAAGTCTACATCACTGTAATAAGCCTGTAGTTCCGATGGAGGTGTTAACTGAGCAAAAGCAAAGGTTGAAAGGAGGAAGGAAAAAAACAAGTAAAGCTGTTTCATCTGAATCAATTTATAGGTGTTTGATGGTCAGATGAAACAGTATATGTTTTGAATTAGGCTTTCTTTTCTAAAAGGGCCATATAAAATCCATCGTAACCAGATTTGTGCGATAATACTTTATCGTCTTTTACAAATATAAAGTCTTTTCCGGATTCTGATGTTAAGAATTTTTCAACTTGTTGTTGATTTTCAGATGGTAATACTGAGCAAGTCGCATAAACTAACTTTCCACCAGGTTTAACCATTCTTGAATATTGTTGCAAAATGTCTTGCTGCGTAGTTTTAATTTTTTCTAAAAAACTTTCTTCTAGTTTCCATTTAGAATCAGGGTTTCTTCTCAGGACACCTAAACCAGAACAAGGCGCATCAATTAACACTCGATCGGCTTTATCGTAAAGTTTTTTAATCACTTTGGTAGAGTCGATAGCACGAGTTTCAATATTATGAGCACCATTACGCTTGGCACGACGCTTTAGCTCATGTAGTTTGTTAGCATAGATATCCATTGCAATAATTTGTCCTTTGTTTTCCATTAAAGAAGCAATATGCAAAGTTTTACCACCAGCACCTGCGCAAGTGTCTACAACCCGCATCCCTGGTTTTACATCTAAGAAATCGGCCACTTTTTGAGACGATGCATCCTGAACTTCAAAAAGTCCGTTTTTAAATGCTTCAGTAGAAAATACATTTGCACGGTCCTTTAATTTTAAAGCGTACGGATAATTGGCTAAAAATTCGGTTTCAATATCGTTATCAAATAATTCAGCCTGAAGTTTTTCTTTGGTTGTTTTTAAGGTATTTACCCTTAAAATAACATCGGCTTGTTCGTTTAAAGCTTCAATTTCTTTAGTCCATACTGCGGCACCTAATTCTTTTTCCCCTAAGTTGTCAATCCAGTCTGGGATAGCTTCTTTGAATTTTCTAATTTTAGATAATTCATCGAAACGTCCTTTAATTTTGCGGGTTGGGGTGTTTTCAAAATATTTCCAATCGGGTAATTTAATACCTTTAAGGGTTGCCCATACAGCAAACATACGCCACAGGTTATCTCTGTCAAACGGTTCTTTAACTTCAGCAATTTCAGCGTAAAGGCGTTTCCATCGTACAATATCATAAGTAGTTTCAGCCACAAAAGCACGGTCACGGCTACCCCAGCGTTTGTCGCGCTTTAAAAGCTGTTGAATTACTTTATCGGCATATTTCCCTTCGTTAAAGATTAGGGTTAAACCATCTATAACTGCAAAGCATAAATTTCTGTGTAATCGCATTGTATATAAAATATGAGGCTGCAAAGGTACATTTAAAAGTTAATTTGTTTATAGCTTTAAGTTTTTATTTACATAGCTTTTATACTTTTAGTAAAAATTAAGACTTATGAAATACTTGTTAATTACCTTTTTGTTGGTAATATCTTTATGTTCTTGTGAGCAAAAAGCTGAGTTTATTGCAAGAGATTTTAAATCTGTAGATGTTGAAACGATTCTGGAGGATTCGTTGTTAAGCGTTCGAGCGATTGAAATTTTAAATGATAAAAGTCTGGCTTTTGCTGGAAACAATGGGACTTTCGGATTGTATAATCCGAATACAAAAATGTGGCAGACTTCTGTTCAGCAATACGATTCTTTAAATCTTCATTTTAGAGCTGTTGCACATACAGCAACCGATTTTTTTATGTTGAGTATTGAAAATCCTGCATTGCTTTATAAAACGGGCGATGACGGTAGAATGGAATTGGTGTACAAAGAAACAACCGAAGGTGTGTTTTATGATGCTATGACCTTTTGGAATAACGCCGAAGGCATAGCTGTTGGAGATAGCGTGAATGGATGCTTGTCTATTATAATTACCCGAGATGGTGGACAGACATGGAATAAAGTTTCATGTGAGGAGCTTCCTCAAGCTGAAGAAGGTGAGGGGGCTTTTGCTGCGAGTAATACTAATATTGCAGTAATTGGGGACAAAGCCTGGGTAGCAACGACAAGAGGCAATGTGTACTTTACTGAAGATAAAGGAAAAACTTGGATTGTAACAAAAACACCTGTAATTCAGGATGCTGAAACCGAAGGGATATATTCAATTGCTTTTTATGATGAAAATGTAGGCTATGCTATTGGTGGTGATTTTACAAAGCCAGATGCTAATAAAGCTAATAAAATAAAAACGGTTGATGGTGGTAAAACCTGGAATATTGTAGCTGATGAGCAAGTGCCGGGTTATAGGAGTTGTGTACAGTTTTTACCAAAACGTGAAGGAAAAGAATTGGTTGCTGTTGGCTTTAAAGGTATAGATTATAGTAAAGACGGAGGTGAATCGTGGGCGCATTTAAGTGATGAGAGTTTTTATACTATTCGATTTATAAACGACTCAATCGCTTATGCAGGAGGCACTAAGCGTATAGCGAAACTAACATTTAAGGAATAAAAAAAGGAGCTTTTAAAAAGCTCCTTTTTTTATTTATTGTTTTTTTGACTTTAATTTCTTTTCCAAATAGCTATCAAAGAGACGTTTTTTAAATTCTTTCTCAGCGCCTTTTAGCAATAAAACCTTTTTGGGTGATAAAAATTTAAGAAGATCTCGATCTAATTTATCATCAGCATCTAATCGTTTTCTTTCGCAGGCGCTTAAACTCTCAAGTAATTCTTTTGCCTTTTCATTGGATAAATCTTTAGTGTTCTTTTTTATTTTGTACTGAATTCCGTGTATTTCATTTCTTAGTTTCGATGACACTTCTTCATGCTTGTTATAAATAGGCCAGAACTTTTCAGCTTCATCAGGGCTTAAATTTAAGCGCTCTGATATAAATGGAATTTTAAGTTCTTTAAATTTATCACCATGGCCTTGTGCAAAAACACTTGCTGAAATAAAAAGAATCAATATGGGGAGGATTAATTTTTTCATCATAACAAACTTTTAATTAGTCATCATACCTTCAAGGTCTACATCAGAAAGAATGTAGTCTTCAAAGGTTGTTTCATCAATTTTTACTTCTTTAAAATTTTCTTTTGCCAGGTCTTCTGCGGTTAATGTTGATGCTATTTCGTATAAATCTATATCTTCATTTAAAAGATAACTTTCTACCGTTTCATTGTCTACACCATCTAACATAGGTTTGGTGTTTTGAATAGAAAGCGTAAATAATAAGGTAATGGCTGCAGCAATACTTGAAGCGTAAAGTAGATTTTTTCTACTAAACAACGGAATGACCTTAGCTGTTTCTTTTTCTGAAACCTGACTAAGTATATTGTCTTCCAGCGTATTTAAATAATTTTCAGGCATTGTAAAACCAGAAGAATCTGCCGATGCTTTAAGTTTGGCTTGAGTAAACAGCCTGTCTTCTAAAGTGTCGAAGTAATTCTCAGGGACTTTAAATCCTGAATTATTGATATTATGTAATTTTTCCTGACTCATATAAGTAAGACTTTATTTTTTTCTAAAGGTTTAATCTTTAGTTAAATAAGCTTCTATTTTTTTTGTTGCAATATGGTACGATGCTTTTAATGCACCCTCACTGGTTTCTAGTATTTCCGACATATCCTTGAATTTTAAATCCTGAAAATACTTCATATTAAAAACCAATTGTTGTTTTTCTGGTAAGGTAGCTATAGCTTTTTGTAATTTAAGCTGAATGGCATCACCTTCAAAATACACATCGGATGTTAAATTATTGATAGCTAATTGCTGTACCTCCTCGTTAGTGGTTTGCAATCGCTTAGCATTTTTATTAATAAATGTAATAGACTCGTTAGTAGCTATACGATACATCCAAGAGAATAGTTTACTATCTCCTTTAAAATTATGAATATTTTTATAAATCTTAATAAAAGTATTTTGTAAAACGTCGTCTGCATCGTCGTGATACTTAACTATATTTCGGATATGCCAATACAAGCGCTCTTTGTAAAGCGTTATAAGGTGTCTAAAAGCTTCTTCTTTTTCTGAATCAGATTTTAACTGCTCTATTAATAAATCTTCGTCAATCACAAAATGCATTAAAAATTAGACCTATAAAATTACAGAAAGTTTAATGCGTTGATTATAAAAATAAGTTAAAATGAATTGGGTAAGTTTCTTTAAATCTAACATTGAATAAAAAAAAGGATAGAAACCCGAGTCTCTATCCTTTTTTGTTAATATTATCAAAGATGTATCTTTATTCAAAACTTTGCATTTCGACAAGTTTATGATAAACACCTTGTTTTGCTATCAGCTGGGCATGTTTGCCTTTTTCTACAATTTCACCTTTACTCATAACAACAATATTATCTGCATTTTGAATGGTAGATAGGCGGTGCGCAATAACAATAGACGTTTTATTTTTCATCATGTTGTTTAAAGCGACTTGCACCAAGCGCTCACTCTCGGTATCTAAAGCAGAGGTTGCTTCGTCTAGTACCATAATTGGAGGGCTCTTTAGCACAGCACGAGCGATACTTAGTCGTTGTTTTTGCCCGCCAGATAATTTATTACCCGAATCACCAATATTAGTATCAATATCTTCAGGTAATTCTTTAACAAATTCCCAGGCATTGGCCACTTTTAAAGCATCGATAATCTCTTCATCTGAAGCATTGTCTTTACCTAACTTAAGATTGTTTTTAATGCTGTCATTAAACAGAATGGCATCTTGAGTAACAATTCCTAATTGGTTGCGTAGTGAATATGTTGTCAGCTCACGAATATCAACGCCGTCAATTAAAATGCGCCCTTCGTTTACATCATAAAAGCGAGTAACCAAGTTAGCAATAGTAGATTTTCCACTTCCAGACTGTCCAACTAAAGCAACCGTTTCACCTTTAGGAATGGTTAACGAAAAGTTTTTAAGCACGTAATCTTTATCGTATTTAAAAGACACGTTTTCGAAAACAATTTCCGCATCAAAACCTGTTTTTACTGTTGCGTTTTCTTTGTCTTTTAATGGGTTTGGCGCATCAATGATTTCCTGAATACGCTCGGCAGCAGCATCTCCTTGTTTAATGTTGTATAAACCACGAGAAATGGCTTTGGCCGGAACCATAATATTGTAAGCTAAACCAATATAAGCAATGAAAGAACTTCCGTCTAGAGAACCGTCAACAAGTACTAATTGCCCTCCGTACCATAAAAGGACAGAAATAACAAGGATTCCTAAAAATTCACTTGTTGGTGACGCTAAATTTTGACGATTTAAAAGTTTGTTTGAAAAGTTGAAAAATCGGTTTGTTGAATTTTGGAATCTATTGTTAAACTTGTCTTCTGCGTTAAACCCTTTAATGATACGTAAACCAGTTAAGGTTTCTTCTAAGGTTGACAGAAGAACGCCTTGTTCTTTTTGAACGCGGTCTGATTTTCGCTTCAAACTTCTACCAATACGAGAGATAATTAAACCTGATAACGGAATGAAAACGAAAACAAAAAGTGTTAGTTTAGCACTAATGATTAACATCATTGTTATTGTGAAAATAATCATTAATGGCTCTCTGAAAATTAGTTCTAACGCTGGCAGCATAGAATATTGTAAGGTCGCAACGTCCTGTGTTACACGAGCCATAATATCACCTTTACGCTGCTCTGAAAAGTAAGATAAAGGTAGCTCTACCGTTTTTTCATACACTTTGTTTCTTAAGTCGCGAACCACGCCATTTCTTAAAAACACCATGAAGTAATTGGCTAAATACCCAAAGATGTTTTTAAGTAAGAATAAAATAATGATAAGACCAACAACAAGCAATAATGCTTTTTGAGGGGCGCTTTCTGCATATTGATTAACCTGATATGCCAAATAGTCTTTGTAAAAGTCTTTAAGGTGACCGATGCCTTCGTATACAGGGGCTTCTGTTATTTTTTTAGAATTCTTCTCGAATAGAATATCTAACATAGGAATTAGTGCTACGAAAGATAAAGCTCCGAAAAGGGCATAAAATATATTAGAAATAATGTGACCAATAGCATAGCTTTTATAAGGCTTTGCATATTGTAAAATGTTGAAAAATTGCTTCATTTAAAAAGGTCTGTTAAAAAAACATGCTTTTATGAAAAACATAAAAGCATGTATATTTTACAAAGATATAGCTATTTAAATTAAATATATCTGTTTAACATTTTTTTGACTCGATAATCTAAATTTATATGCTCCTAGGCTTGTTTCGATAATTATTTAATTCTTCAGTATTGAAAATTAAATAAGTTTCATGTCTTTTAAAATGGTTTCGGCTTTCGTATCTAAATCTGCTTCAACACTTTTGAAATCTTCAGCAGAATTCAATTTAGCATTGACGCTTACATAGAATTTAATTTTCGGCTCAGTTCCACTTGGTCTTAATGCTATTTGACTACCATCTTCGGTGTAATAAATTAAAACGTTCGATTTTGGTACATCAATAGCTGTTTCTTTTCCAGTTAATAAGTGTTTCGCAACAGATGTGTCGTAATCTTCTAACTTCACCACTTTTGATCCGTTTATTTTTTTCAGCGGATTTTCACGGGCATCAATCATCATCTGTGTGATTTCCTGTGCGCCTTCAATCCCTTTTTTAGTAAGTGATACTAATTTTTCTTTATAGCACCCGTGCTCAACGTAAAGTTTAATTAATTCGTTGTAAAATGAACTTCCTTCAGATTTTGAAATAGCTGCGATTTCACAAGCTAAAAGGGTTGAGGTTACAGCGTCTTTATCACGCACAAAGTCACCAACCATAAAACCAAAACTTTCTTCACCACCACCAATAAAATCTAATTGCGGATAATCTTTAATTAATTTGGCAATCCATTTAAAACCGGTTAAAACAATTTTACTTTCTACATTGTAAGCTTCAGCGAGTTTGTTTAGCATTGGCGTCGATACAATGGTTGAAGCAATAAATTCCTTACCGTTAATTTTTCCTTCAGATTTCCATTGTTTTAATAGGAAATCGGTCATCATTAGCATGGTTTGATTTCCATTAAGTAATTGTAGTTCGCCATCACTGTTTCTAACAGCAACCCCTAAACGATCACAATCCGGATCGGTTCCTATAACAATATCAGCATTTACTTTTTCGGCTAATTCCAAAGCCATTTTTAAAGCCGCAGGTTCTTCAGGGTTTGGTGAAGCTACCGTTGGGAAATCACCGTTTGGTACTTCTTGTTCTTTAACAATATGTACGTTTTTGTATCCGGCACGTTTTAAGGTTTCAGGAACAGCAGTAATTGATGTTCCGTGTAACGAGGTGAATACAATAGTTAAGTCGTCTTTAGCGGCCTGTGTAGCTCCAACACAACCATTTTTTACTGAAGCTTCAATAAAAGCATTATCAATATCTTCGCTTATATAGTTGATTAAAGTATCATTTGCTTCGAATTTAATATCGGAATAATCAATGTCGTTAATCATAGCAATGACCTCACCGTCTTGTGGTGGTACTAACTGTCCGCCATCTTGCCAATACACTTTGTATCCGTTGTATTCCGGTGGGTTGTGTGAGGCTGTTAACACGATTCCGCAGTGGCAGTTTAAATGCTTAACTGCAAATGATAATTCCGGAGTAGGGCGTAAGTCTTCAAATAGGTAAACTTCAATACCATTAGCAGAGAACACATCTGCTACCACCTTTGCTAAGGTTTTACTGTTGTGACGACAATCGTAAGCAATTACGGCTTTCGGTGTTTCGTCTGGAAATGATTTGTGTAAATAGTCGCTTAAACCTTGCGTGCTTTTGCCAAGGGTGTATTTGTTAATACGATTCGTACCAATGCCCATTACACCACGCATACCTCCAGTACCAAATTCTAAATCTTTGTAAAAACTCTCCTGAATATCTTTAGGATTGTGAGCAATACTGTTTTTAATAAAATCTTGTGTTTCTTCGTCAAAAGTTGGGGTTAACCAGGTGTTAATTCGGTCTAAAATTTTTGGTTCGATGTGTATCATAATGTGTTTTAAAAATATATTTTCAAAAAAGAAATTATTGCACTTAGTTTAGTTTAATGGTTTCACTTTTTGAAGTGTATGAAACTGTCTTAAAGTTATTAAAAAAAAATAAAAGAATCCTTTGTAAGTCTCAATTTTTAAGACATTTGAAGGATTCTCAATAATTAATTTATTTCGTTAAAAATTTGAAGTCTCGTCTTTGATTAAATAGCGTTTTTTATCCTGTTTCGATCGTAAAATCATTTCGCCTAAGAATCCTGCAACAAAAAATTGGGTGCCTATAATCATAGTCGATAAGGCTAAAAAGAATTCCGGGCGTTCAGTAATCAATCTTCCAGACGGATTAAAGAATAATTTATCGATGCCTAAATAAAATGAAAATGCAAAGCCCAAAATAAACATAAGAACGCCTAAAGCACCAAATAAATGCATGGGGCGTTTTCCGAAGTGCGAGATAAACCAGATGGTAATTAAATCGAGAAAACCATTAATAAAACGGTTCATTCCGAATTTTGTTTCACCATATTTTCTAGCCTGATGCTGTACCACTTTTTCGCCTATTTTGGTGAAACCTGCATTTTTTGCAAGCACAGGTATGTAACGATGCATTTCGCCATTAACATCAATGTTTTTTACCACGTCGAGCTTATAGGCTTTAAGACCACAGTTAAAGTCGTTAAGTTTTACGCCAGAAGTTTTACGCGCTGCCCAGTTAAATAGTTTGGATGGTAAATTTTTAGCAATAACAGAATCGTAGCGTTTCTTTTTCCAACCAGAAACCAAATCGAAACGATCTTTCGTGATCATGCTGTATAGCTCAGGTATTTCATCAGGGTTATCTTGTAAATCGGCATCCATAGTAATGACGACATCGCCTTGAGCTTTTTCAAAACCCGCATGTAAGGCCTGCGATTTGCCAAAGTTTTTAGAAAAACGAATACCTTTTACACTGTCGTTTTGTTTTGCTAATTCTTGTATGACTTGCCAGGAATCATCGGTACTGCCATCGTCTATAAATACGATTTCGTATGAAAAACGATTGGATTGCATAACGTTTGCAATCCAATCATGTAATTCTGTTAAAGATTCTTGTTCGTTAAGTAGTGGTATGACTACTGATATATTCATTTAAATGTTTTCAGATAATTATAAAATCAAAAATACTTAAATTATTCATTGGCTGGCTTACTTTTTTTCATAGCTGCGGCTACGATAAGTCCTATAATACTAAAAAGTACCAGATAGCCAGCGAGCCCTTTAAATATATTTCCTAATGAATATTGATTTTGAGATTCCATTTGTTCCACGGTTTCGGCAAGAGCATCAGCTGGTGTATTGAAGCCTTTCATCATTTCAACGGTGCGCTCTATGGTTTTTTCTTTTAAAACTTCAGCCGCACCCGTATCTATAAAATTAAATAATAAATAAGACACTAAAGTACTAATCGCTAAGCCAATTAATACCGTTAGAAAAAATGCTGTGAAAGCTTCTTTAAACGATGCATAGCTGTCTTGTGTTTGCTTAACTTTAACTACAGATATAATGCCGAAAACAATAATGGCGATTAAAATAAAAATACCAACCCACATATTAATTAATAGGTCTAGGTTTACAGCATAAGCAACAACTGTGATTCCAGCTAATAAGGCGCCAAGAAAAAGCCCCCAGTTAGTAGCTATAGATTTTAAAGATTTTTCCATATTTTTGCGTTTATAAGGTAAGTTGAATGATTAGTTGTCAAAGATAGAAAATCGTTACAACTTAATTCTAAATAAAAAATAATAAAAAGTATTGGTAGTTTGTAAAAAATGCTTATTTTTGCACTTCCAAAATTGAACAGAATAAAAGCTTTAGCGATGAAAAAAGGTATACATCCAGAAAATTATAGAATAGTAGCATTTAAAGATATGTCTAACGATGATGTATTTTTAACAAAGTCTACAGCAAACACTAACGAAACTATTGAGGTTGATGGTGTTGAGTATCCACTTGTAAAGATGGAGATTTCAAGAACATCGCACCCATACTACACTGGTAAATCTAAATTAGTAGATACTGCTGGTCGTATCGATAAATTCAAAAACAAATACGCTAAGTTTAAAAAATAAGCTTAGAAAAATATATATAAGAAGCCTTCATTATTTTATAGTGAAGGCTTTTTTGTTTTCGGCAATTAAGCTATTTTTGGGTTGCCAAAACACAGGTGGTTTTGGTTTAATTAATACTTCGTAACATAATGAACTACATCCTTTTTGATGGTCCGTCCAGAAATAATTTACTCCCATTTACTTTTACACGTCCGGTTGCCGATATAAGAATTGGAATTTTAACCATACGTGAAAAATGGGAAACCTTTTTAGATTCTACCACTACTACTGTAACAGAAGACTATTTATCTGATAAATACCCGATGGTGGAGATGGATGAAAATATCATGATTAATGCTTCGTTTTTGCCAAATTTTGAACTGGTTGAACTGGTAAAAGATTTACAGGAAAATCAGGCTGTTTTTAAAGATGAAGATGTTATCGCATTTCATACAAAGGATACGCAGGATGATATAAACTTTGATAATTATGAAGCCTTAGAGTTTGAAGGCGACTTAATTAAAGTTGAAAACACCTGGGATATATTTTCAAAAAATGGTGAAGCGCTACAGGAGGATTTTAATCTGGTAACTAAAGGAAGGCATTCACAGCCTATTCCGTCTAGTTGCAACGTGATTGCTGCTGAGAATATTTTTATAGAAGAAGGCGCAAAGTTGGAGTTTGTAACTTTAAATGCCAGTAACGGACCTATCTACATTAGTAAAGATGCAGAAATCATGGAAGGATCTTTGGTTCGCGGACCGTTCTCGTTAGGAGAATCTTCTACAGTAAAGATGGGAGCTAAAATTTACGGACCAACTACCGTTGGACCGAGTAGCACCGTTGGAGGAGAGATTAAAAACTCAGTTATTTTTGGCTATTCTAATAAAGGACATGAAGGGTATTTAGGGAATTCTGTGTTAGGTGAATGGTGTAATCTGGGAGCAGATACTAATAACTCGAACTTAAAAAATAATTATGCCGAAGTAAGACTTTGGAATTACGAAACCGAAGGTTTTGCTAAAACAGGATTACAATTTTGTGGTTTAATGATGGGCGATCACAGTAAGTGCGGTATCAATACCATGTTTAATACCGGAACGGTTGTAGGTGTAAGCGCAAATATTTTTGGTAGTGGTTTTCCAAGAAATTTTGTGCCTAGTTACAGTTGGGGTGGAAGTTCAGGATTTACAACTTACGCAACCAGAAAAGCGTTTGAAGTGATGGAGGTAGTCATGTCTAGACGTAATTTGCCGTTAACCGAACAGGATAAAGCTATTTTTGAACATATTTTCGAAGAGACTACAAAATACAGACGTCAATAGTCTTAAATAAAATTAGCTAAGGTGTTTTAATTCAATTTGTTATATTTGAGAGAAATACCTTAGTTATGTTTCGTATATGTTTTGGCTTTTTATTTAGTATAGCCTCATTTTCGTTTGCTCAAACAGATATATTTACCGTAACAAATGTTGATATCAATTCAGAATATCCTCATTTCGGGTTAATGTATTCATCAGCTAATGAAATAATCTTTTCTTCCTTTTTACTTAACGATAAAGGAAGGGTCCAAAAATCACAAGGGCGTGAGATTCTTACCGTATTTAAAGGAACAGTGTCTTCTTCAGGAGGTATTGATGTTTATGCTCCGATACAAATAGATTCGTCTTATAAGTTAGATTATATAACAAGTGCCTCTATTTCACCTGATGGAAAGTATCTTTATGTAACAACACAGTACATTTCTAAGGATATGTCTAAAGGCAACTTTAAGCAGGATAACTTTCATATTAAAAGAGGTGTTTTTAAAGCAGGTGTTGGTTGGACGGATTTTGTTGTACTTCCGTTTTGTAACCCTAAGTATTCTTATGCTCATCCCGCTTTAAGTCCAGATGGGAAAGTGTTGTATTTTACATCAAATATTAGAGGAGGCAAAGAAACTACTCGCGGAGGATCTGATATTTTTACAGTTGAAGTTTTAGATGATGGCTCTTATGGTGAACCAAAGAATTTAGGAAGCATGGTGAATTCATACAGTAAAGAGATGTTTCCTTTTGTCGATTTGGAAGGTACCTTGTACTTAGCGTCTAACCACCCAAATGGTTATGGGGGCTATGATATTTATCGTTGTAGGTTAGGCGCCGATGGAAATTTTGAACGTGCCGAAAAATTGCCAAAACCTATAAACAGCAGATCAGATGACTTGTCTTTTGTTATAAATCTAGTAACAAATTCAGGATATGTGTCTTCCAAGCGTGAAGGAGGCAAAGGTGATGATGATATTTATTACTTCAAACCAATTTAATATATATCGCATAAAGTAGTTATAATTGATTTATCTGATCTTTTTTACTTCTTTTAAGTCTAATAAATTGGTTGGGTTGATGCCTAAATTTTCGACCTCCTTTCTGGTAAATCTAACAACTTCATCGTAAAACATAACTACAACAGGGGCTTTTTGCATTACCAAACTATCCATTTTGGTGTAAAGCAACTTTCGATTTTCAGTGTTTGTTTCCGTAAAGGCTTGTTCGTACAAAGCATCAAAAGTGTCGCTTTTAAAGTGTGTGTAATTTGGACCGTTAGGCGCAAAGTTTTTGCTGTAATATAAAGAAAGGTAGTTTTCTGCATCGGGGTAATCGGCTACCCAGCTAGCTCTAAACATATTTAATTTGCCATTGGCCTTGGCATCTTTTAACGTAGCGGCAGGAATCACATCCACGTTAACCTGTAACCCTGTTTTTTGAATTTCACGCTGAATATATTCACAAAAGCTTAAATAGTTACTGGTTGTAGTAATGGTGATTTCTGGATTTTCTATACCGGTTTCAGATTTAAATTTTGAAACTAGCGCTTTAGCCTTTTCAGGTTGGTAGGTAAATCCAACGCTTTCATCATAACCCGGTAATCCTTTTGGAATGAATCCGCCATTAGCAGGAATACCAATACCATTGCGAAGGTAAATCATCATTTTATTTCGGTCGAAACCAAAATTTACAGCTTTTCTAATGTATTCTGATTGTATTTCAGAAACTTCGGCATCCATATAAAAGGCTAAATATTCAGTGTTTAAATAAGGGCCCCGAATCATATTAACATCGGATTTGTATATATCTCGTAGCTTACCATCGGCTGTTAGAATTTCATCTTTATACGAGGCATCGAGTCCGGACACAAAATCGATATTACCTTGTGTAAACTGCAAAAATTCACTTTGTTTATCAGGTAAAAAGGTAATAGCAACAGCTTCGAGATAGGGGAGTTGATTGCCGTTTAAGTCTTTCTCAAAGTAGTTTTCATTTTTTCTGAAGATCAATTTTATATTTTCTTCCCAGCGTTTGAATTTAAAAGGTCCTGTGCCAATAGGGTTTGATCGGAAGTCGCTACCATAAAGTTCTACAATTTCCTCAGGTACCACACTGCAGTATTTCATAGTAAGTAATCCTAGAAAGGCGGGAAAAGGCTGTTTTAATGTAATCTGAAAAAGGGTGTCGTTAATAGCTTTGAAGTTATCGACTTTATTTAAAACCCAGCTGCCAGGTGAGGCCACTTGTTTGTTTAATAATCGGTTTAGGCTATATTCAAAATCTTTGGCGACGACGGTTCGTGTGGAATCCTTTCCGAAGTGGTTATGCTTGTGAAATTTCACGTCGTTACGGAGAGTAAAATTATAGGTCAACGCATCTTCAGAAATAGTCCAGTGTTTCGCAATGCAAGGAAGGACCTGCATATCATCATCCATTTGCACCAGGCCGTTAAAAAGTTGGTTCGTTGCCCAGATATCAGCAATGTCTTTTGAAAAAGCAGGGTCTAAGGAGCCTATGTTTTTATGTTCGTTGTATTTAAAAACCAGATAATCTCTATTGTTTTTCTGATTAGAATTACAGGAAACACATAAAATAATTGCTGTGAAACAATTTAAAAAAGGTAAAAGACGAGCTTGTTTTTTTATCACATTGGTAGTATTAGGTGTTTCAAAAATAGCAGTTTTGAGTGCTATATCTAAATTATTTTTAAGGTTTAATCTTTGTTTTTAGTGACTTTTTAAGAAAAGGTGTGTCTTAATTAGTGGTTAAGCAAATTTGCTATTATTGGCAAATCCTATTTTCAAGTCTCTCACTGTGGGCTTATAATTTATGTTATGTCCTGAAATTCGGAGCGTTTCGACTAGAAACGCTCTTTTTTTCTTATCTTTGCACGTTTTTAAAAAGGTTATGGATTCAAGAAAGAAGGTAGCATTTTATACATTAGGCTGTAAACTTAATTTTTCGGAAACTTCAACAATTGCAAGAAGTTTTTCTGAAGAAGGGTTTGATCGTGTGGATTTTTCTGAAAATGCAGATATATATGTGATTAACACCTGCTCGGTAACTGAAAATGCCGATAAGCGTTTTAAGAGTATTGTAAAGCAGGCTCAAAAAGTTAATCCGGATGCTTTTGTTGCTGCCGTTGGATGTTATGCCCAATTAAAGCCTCAGGAACTTGCTGATGTAGATGGGGTAGATTTAGTGTTAGGAGCCACTGAAAAATTTAAAATCACCGACTATCTTAACGACTTAACTAAAAACGATTTAGGTGAAGTGCATTCTTGCGAGATTGAAGATGCCGATTTTTATGTAGGAAGTTATTCTATTGGAGATAGAACGCGTGCCTTTTTAAAAGTTCAGGATGGTTGCGATTACAAGTGTACCTATTGTACCATTCCTTTAGCACGTGGTATTTCCAGAAGTGATACTATGGATAATGTGCTTAAAAATGCCAGAGAAATTTCAGCTCAAAACATAAAAGAAATTGTATTAACCGGTGTGAATATTGGTGATTATGGTAAGGGAGAGTTCGGGAATAAAAAACACGAGCACACCTTTTTAGATTTAGTTACTGAATTGGATAAAGTAAAGGGTATTGAGCGTTTACGTATTTCTTCCATAGAACCTAACCTGTTAAAAAATGAAACTATAGATCTGGTTTCAAAATCCAGAGCATTTGTGCCGCATTTTCATGTGCCATTACAAAGTGGAAGTAATGCTATATTGAAAAAGATGAAACGTCGTTACATGCGTGAGTTATACGTAGATCGCGTTTCAAAAATTAAAGAAGTTATGCCGCATGCTTGTATTGGAGTGGATGTTATAGTAGGTTTCCCCGGAGAGACCGATGACCATTTCTTAGAGACGTATAACTTTTTAAATGAGCTGGATATTTCTTACCTGCATGTCTTTACGTATTCAGAACGTGATAATACTGAAGCAGCTGAAATGGATGGTGTTGTACCTAAAAATGTTCGCTCTAAACGCAGTAAGATGTTAAGAGGGTTATCGGTTAAAAAGCGCCGTGCCTTTTACGAAAGCCAGATAGGGACAACGAGAACGGTCTTGTTTGAAGGTGAAAATAAAGAAGGTTATATTCATGGGTTTACTGAAAACTATGTAAAAGTTAAAGCGCCATGGAATCCGGAATTGGTAAACACGCTTCATGACGTAAAATTGACTAAAATTGATACCGATGGTATGGTAAGGTTCGATTTTATTAATGAATTGGCGGTTTAACCTATAGTTAATCGATAAAAAGAGGCATCTCAACAGTTTTTTTCTCTAGTTTGGACGGTTACCACATATTTTAGCAAGGTAATGTCCCAAATTATATGAAATTATTGATTCCAATACTATTTATATTCCTAACATTATTTACAGGCTGTAGTACAGAGGCTGTGGATGTTGAAGAAAATCCTCTTGAAGGGGGATGGAAATTAACAACCTGGACGGTTGGTATTCCGGTAGATTTAAATAATGATGCTGTTTTTAGTACAAATCTTATTGAAGAGATACCTTGTGAAGCAATGGAAATGTTAACATTTTCTGTTGATGGAACTGTAGCTTCTAATTTAACCTTTAATCCGAATGTTATGATTAGTAAAAATGAAGCTTTGGGGGTGTATGTTTATCAGGTAGAGTGTGAAACGGAAGGTTCTATTGGTTTCGCTGCGTCTTATGCGCATAAAGGATCTAGCGTCTTTATCAATGATAGGGAAGCGATAATTAATGGAAATACGCTAACTATGGTTTATAAAAATGCTCAGAAAGTGCATAATATGGCTAAAACTGATGTCTTGGAAACAAAGGATATTACCTTGGTTTATACCAAGCAATAAACCAAAGAAAAGAATATAAAGAAAAATCCAAAACGTAATGTTTTGGATTTTTTTATGTTTTTAAATTTTCTAAATTAAATTCTAACACCAACCGGTAACATACGTTTGTATTTTCGGTTGCTTCTCACAAACTTAGCGATTTCAGGACTTGTAGGAACAACGCTTAAATTGCGCTCTGAAATTGATTTAAACACGGCTTCTAAAAATTCTTTCCTGAATTCATCATCTTTTATTTCTTCAGGTATTACAAGCTTGGTTAAAAAAATCTTTCGTTCTTGAAGTGAGTACTCAATCTTAGCTAAGTGGCTATCAATTTTCAGTTCGAACTGACGTAAAAAATCATTGTCTATTAATTCTGCAGCATCAATCATGATTTGTTTTTATTTCTTAGGAATCTTTTAAATAGTGGGAGCTATTTATATAACTTTGCTTTGCAAGTTACGAAAAATTATCCTTAATGTAAAGTAAATGTTATCATAATGCCTTATGTTATAAAGCTTTACTTGTTGTGATTGTTGAATGTATTTTAAACGATAAACAATAACCAGAATATGGCTGTAGAAACGATACATATATACTTGATGCCGGGCATGGCGGCAAGTCCTAAAATTTTTGAATATATAAGGTTACCTGAACCGGAGTTTAAACTTTATTTTTTAGAGTGGATGATACCAGAGAAACAAGAATCGATTAGTGATTATGCCTTGCGTATGTGCAAGCACATCGACTTTGAAAATGTGGTATTAGTTGGGGTGTCTTTTGGAGGGGTATTGGTGCAGGAAATGAGTAAGCATATTTCTGTTAGAAAATTAATAATTGTATCAAGTGTAAAGCAGCAAAGTGAATTACCTAAGCAAATGCTAATCGCCAAAACAACTATGGCTTATAAGTTGGTTCCAACGCAATTGGCAAGTAAAATTGATGTGGTTGCAAAATATGCCTTTGGTAATAACGTGACAAAACGATTAGAGTTGTATAAAAAATACTTGTCCGTTAATGATAGTAACTATTTAAGTTGGGCTATTGAGCGAATGGTGTGCTGGAATCAGCAAGTAGCTCCGGAAGGTTTGGTGCATATTCATGGTGATAACGACTCGGTATTTCCAATTAAAAACATTAATAACTGTATAATTATAAAGGGAGGAACTCATATTATGATTATCAATAAATACAAATGGTTCAATGAAAATTTACCTAAGATTATTTTAGAAGAATAAGCAATTTTGTTACCTTTAGAGAAAAACTTTTTAGCGATGAAGATTATAGAGAAAGCCTTGGCGTTTGTGGGTTTATTAAGTTTATGTGCGTTATTTATTTATGCTCTACAAGACGCTCCAACCGATGAAAATTTTGAGAAAAAATTAATAAACGATTATAATGTTTATGCCCTTCAAGTTCCTGGTAATTTGGAATTTGCCGGAGAACCAGTACCATTAAAAAATCCGGACATTTTAGAACGTATGGATCGCGAATTGTTGGTAAATACTTATTGGCAATCTAACGGATTATTAATGTTTAAACGTGCAAACAAATATTTTCCGGTAATAGAACCTATTTTAAAGAAACATGGTGTTCCGGATGATTTTAAATATTTAGCTGTTATAGAAAGTGGTTTAATGAATGTAGTGTCTCCGGCTGGAGCAAGAGGTGTTTGGCAAATTATGCCCGCAACGGCAAGAGAAAATGGCTTAGAGGTAAATGATAATGTTGATGAACGTTATAATTTAGAAATGGCAACAGAAGTAGCATGTAAGTATTTATTAGATGCTAAAGAGAATTTGGGAAGCTGGACTTTGGCAGCAGCAGCATATAACGCGGGTAATGCAGGTGTGGCAAGACGTTTAAAAGAACAGAATGTTACAGATTATTACGATTTACTGTTAGGAGAAGAAACTGGTCGTTATTTATTCAGAATTGTAGCTTTAAAAGAAATTTTATCAAACCCAGCGAAGTACGGATTCAATTTTAGAGAAAAAGATTTGTATCAGGATGTACCTACATATAAGGTGGAAGTAGATACAGCGGTAACCGATTTTACAAAGTTTGCCGAAAGCTTTGGTATTAATTACAAAATATTAAAACTGCATAATCCTTGGTTAAGAGAGCCGCATTTAAACAATCGATCTCGAAAACTTTACAAGATTGATATTCCTAAAGAAGGATATTATAATTAAGATAAATTTAATGAATAGATATAAAAAAAAAAGCACATCGGTAAGATGTGCTTTTTTTTATTAATATAAATTGTTGTTAACCTCTTCTTTTTTGAGCTCTAAGTGATCCGCCTGCACCATAATGCTGGCTCGGACCTTGTGCACGCTTCATATTATCCTTCATCATTTTAATTTGATCGGCAAGCATACCTTGTTTATCTAATTTTGAAGCTTCGCTTAATAATTTCTGAGCTTCCTGTTTTCTGCGTTTAGAAAAAGCAATACCAGCCAAATTTAATTTAGCCATGGCTAAATCATGATCCATAGATAAACCTAAACTCACGGCTTTTTTAAAGAATTTTTCAGCCTCATTCATATTAGATTGAGAAACCATTAATCCGTGAAGGTAGTTGTAATATCCCTGTTGTTTCTTTACTAAGGCACTTTCTGGATTTTTAATTTTATCTAACCATTTTTTAGCACCTTCAAAATCCTGCTTACGTAATCTTAAAAATGCCAGTAAAATAAATTCGTTTTTAAAATATAGGAATACAAATATTAAAGATAATAGTATAAGCATAATACCATTACCTATATTGTTCTCAACAAATTGATAAATAGCATATCCGAAAATGCCGATAGCTATAATAAGTTTTATAATTTTATTGTACATTTTTATTAGGTTTGTAGTGTTTAATAGGCTTTTTAAAACCTTGTTACCTTTATTTGATTTGCAAATAAACTAAAATTTTATCAAAATTAGATAAAAGATAATTAACAAAAAGAAGCCGGTTATCCCAAATAAATAGGCTTGTGTTTCTGATGAAGAAGCGTAAAATATTTATTTCAAAATATTTTTTTAAATAACGTTTGTCAATGTAAAAACTCTTTGTATATTTGCGCTCAGTTTTGGAGGAACCCAAAGAGATAATAATTAAGTACAATTCAGATTTTTAAAGATACAAGATAATGAGTAAAAGAACATTTCAGCCATCGAAAAGAAAAAGAAGAAACAAACATGGCTTTAGAGAAAGAATGGCTTCTGCTAATGGAAGAAAAGTACTTGCTCGTAGAAGAGCTAAGGGAAGAAAAAAATTGTCTGTATCGACTGAAACTAGACATAAAAAATAATGATTTAATATTGTTATAATATAAAGGTGTTGCTTTAGTGTAACGCCTTTTTTTATGCATACTTATCACTTATTAGAGTAAATTACTTAAATACAATACATAAAAAGGAAAAATGCCTAAAAATTCAAAACTTAAATCGATATTAATAATTGGCTCGGGTCCTATTGTTATAGGACAGGCATGTGAATTTGATTATTCTGGAACCCAAGCTCTAAGATCGCTTAGAGAGGATGGAATTGAAACAATCTTAATCAATTCTAACCCGGCAACAATCATGACAGATCCTTCAATGGCAGATCATGTATACTTGTTACCTCTAAACACCAAGTCTATTGTTAAGATCTTAAAAGAACATCCGCAAATTGATGCTGTTTTACCAACAATGGGAGGACAAACGGCATTAAACTTATGTATTGAAGCAGATGAAAAGGGAATTTGGAATGATTTTGGAGTAGAAATTATTGGTGTTGATATTGATGCCATTAATATTACCGAAGACAGAGAGCAGTTCCGTGAATTGATGGAGAAAATTGGAGTTAAAATGGCTCCTCAAGCAACTGCTACTTCATTCTTAGAAGGTAAAACAATTGCTCAGGAATTTGGTTTCCCATTATGTATCCGTTCGTCGTTCACTTTAGGTGGGGCAGGAGCTGCGATTGTATATAATGAAGAAGATTACGATGAATTATTAACTCGTGGTTTAGAAGTATCGCCAATTCACGAGGTAATGATTGATAAAGCTATGATGGGATGGAAAGAGTACGAGTTAGAGCTTTTAAGAGATGCTAACGATAACGTAGTGATTATCTGTTCTATTGAAAATATGGACCCAATGGGTATCCATACAGGAGATTCTATCACTGTTGCTCCGGCAATGACTTTAAGCGATAGCACCTTCCAGAAAATGCGTGATATGGCCATCTTAATGATGCGTAGTATTGGGGATTTCGCAGGAGGATGTAACGTACAGTTTGCTGTATCTCCAGACGATCAGGAAGATATCATTGCTATCGAGATTAATCCACGTGTATCGCGTTCTTCGGCATTAGCAAGTAAAGCAACAGGATATCCTATCGCAAAAATTGCTGCGAAATTAGCCATTGGTTACCACTTAGATGAGTTACAAAACCAAATTACGAAGTCTACTTCGGCGTTATTTGAGCCTACTTTAGACTACGTAATTGTTAAAATACCACGTTGGAACTTCGATAAGTTTGAAGGATCAGATAGAACTTTAGGGCTTCAAATGAAGTCGGTAGGAGAAGTTATGGGGATTGGTCGTTCGTTCCAGGAAGCACTTCATAAAGCAACACAATCGTTAGAGATTAAACGTAACGGTTTAGGTGCCGATGGTAAAGAAAACAAGAACTACGATCAAATTATAGAAAAATTAACGCATGCCTCTTGGGATCGTGTATTTACCATTTACGATGCTATTGCGATGGGTATTCCGTTAAGTAGAATCCACGAAATCACTAAGATTGATATGTGGTTCTTAAAGCAGTATGAAGAGTTATTCTTATTACAGAAAGAAATCTCTACGTATACTATTGAAAATCTAGATAAAGAACTTTTACTTGAAGCTAAGCAAAAAGGATACGGTGACAGACAGATAGCTCACATGTTAGGGTGTTTAGAAAGTGAAGTGTATAATAAACGTGAAGAATTAGGTATTAACCGTGTGTACAAATTAGTAGATACGTGTGCTGCCGAGTTTAAAGCGAAAACACCTTACTATTACTCAACGTTTGAGAGTGATATGGAAACTGCAGATGGAAAACGTTATGCAGATAACGAAAGTGTGGTGTCTGACAAGAAGAAAATTATCGTATTAGGTTCTGGTCCAAACCGTATTGGACAAGGTATCGAGTTCGATTACTGTTGTGTACACGGTGTATTAGCTGCTTCTGAAGCTGGTTACGAAACCATCATGATTAACTGTAATCCAGAAACGGTATCAACCGATTTCGATACAGCAGATAAGTTATACTTCGAGCCTGTATTCTGGGAGCACATTTACGATATCATTAAACATGAAAAACCAGAAGGTGTTATTGTTCAGTTGGGTGGTCAAACCGCTTTAAAACTTGCTGAAAAATTAGATCGTTACGGCATTAAAATTATAGGTACTAGCTACCAGGCTTTAGATTTAGCTGAAGACAGAGGAAGTTTCTCTACCTTATTAAAAGAGAATAATATTCCTTACCCAGAATTCGATACGGCTGAATCTGCTGAAGAAGCTTTAAAAGTAGCTGATAAATTAGATTTCCCAATCCTTGTAAGACCATCTTACGTATTAGGAGGACAAGGAATGAAGATTGTAATCAACAAACAAGAACTTGAAAAACACGTTGTAGATTTACTAAGAACTATTCCTAACAACAAATTGTTATTAGACCACTATTTAGATGGTGCAATTGAAGCTGAAGCCGATGCGATTTGTGATGGAGAAGATGTTTACATCATAGGTATTATGGAGCACATCGAACCTTGTGGTATTCACTCGGGAGATAGTAATGCAACATTACCTCCGTTCAACTTAGGAGATTTAGTAATGGAGCAAATTAAAGATCACACGAAAAAGATTGCTAAAGCTCTAAACACTGTTGGTTTAATCAATATTCAGTTTGCGATTAAAGATGATAAAGTTTACATTATCGAAGCTAATCCAAGAGCATCGAGAACAGTACCGTTTATCGCAAAAGCTTATGGAGAGCCTTACGTAAACTATGCAACTAAAGTAATGTTAGGTGATAAGAAAGTGAAAGATTTTAACTTTAATCCGAAGTTAGAAGGGTATGCAATTAAGCAACCAGTATTCTCTTTCAATAAATTCCCTAACGTAAACAAGCAATTAGGACCTGAGATGAAGAGTACCGGAGAAAGTATCTTATTCATTGATAGCTTAAAAGATGATGAATTTTACGATTTATATTCAAGACGTACGATGTACTTGAGTAAATAATCTTAAAATATGACTATAAAAAAAGCCGCTTTTAAAGCGGCTTTTTTTATTTCTTATATAATGTTTGTCGTTCTTTATCTTCTTCAACTTTTGTGATAAAATATTTGGTGTCCCCTAGCCAAAAAAAGGTGCGGTAACGCTCAAAATAAGTGAGTCTGACAAAGCGACCTTGGTATTTTTGAAGATCATTAATTATTTTTTTGTTGCCTTTTTCGACCGAGAAGGCAAAGCGTTGTTCTTCAGAAACCCCCTGACTTAATTCACCTTCCCAGGTTTTTGTAAAAACACCTTTTTTACTGAATTTAATCAAGTCTCCAGATCGAACACCTTCACTGTAGGGTACATAATAGACAAAACAAAAATATCCAATTGTAACAATAACAATGGCAGCAATCAACTTGTAAAGAAATTTTTTCATGGTAATGGTTTGATATTGGCTAAAGATAATAAAATCGGAATTACTTTTTTGTAAGTTTAAAGTCGAAAGAAACGGCAATGGCCTCTGCAATTTTATTACTTACTATTTTCGGGATTTTGATATCGAATTCTGAAGCATTTGCTTCAAATTTGCCTGAAATTTCAAGAATGTCATTCACTTTTGAAATAATAATTGGGACCTTGTTTAGGATTTTGGTTTTACCATGAAAGCTGAGTGCTCCACTGATGGTAAAAGAAGTTTTTTTATTGATTTTTGAAACGTTAAAATCGTCGATTGTTCCCTTAAAAGTTGCCTTAGGGTAAGTGTCCGATTCAGCATAGTTTTCATTAAAATGTTCTTCCATTAAAGCATTTTTAAAACGGAAACCTTTTACAAGGACAAGCGCTGCAAACTCACCATTATCAGCATTTAAAATGGCGGTTACCGAATTGTTTGTCGCTTTAACTTCTTCAAATGAAGGTACTGAGGCTTCAAAACCAACAGTACCTGTTTTTGTTAAATATTTATCTTGAGCAAAAACATTTAAACTAATAAATGCCATGCAGTAGACTAGGTATTTCATTGTAATATTTTATTGTTTTAATTCAAAAAAAGCCAAATACAAAATTAGTTTTCTAATAATCCTCCATCCTTCCATTGCTGAATGAGGTTTTTATCTGTTGCAGATAAGGTGCCATTAACCGGCATTTTACCGGAACCAGTTCTATTAATGCGATCTAGAATTGCATCAATATAACTAGATACCTGTGCATAGGTTGTTAAGGACATTGGTGCGCTATTTGATGGAGTGCTACCATGACAAGATGTACAATTACTTGATATTATGCTTTTAATATCGGCATCATAGGTTACTTTTTCCGTTGGTGTTGGATCCGGGTCAGGATCTGGTTGAGAGGTCATATCGTCATCACTACTGCTTGAGCAGTTAAAAACAAAAAGCATTATCGCTAAACCGTAAAAAAGAGATTTAAAATTCATAGCAGAGAGTTTAAAGTTATTTAGTTTTCTAGTAGTCCATCAGTTTCCCATTTTTCAATGAGATCGATAAGGTTTTGTGGTAATTTTGGGCCACCCAAAGGCATAAGCCCTCCGGAAGCTGTCCCATTAATTTTACCTATTAAATTATTGTTTTGCACAGCAGACTTTACATTGTTATAAGTTGTTAATGATACGCTGGCTCCGCTGTTCGGAGTATTAGCATGGCAACTAATGCAGTTATTGTCAATTATGGTCTTTACATCGTCATTATAAGTAACAATATTTGGTAATGGCGTAGAGTCTAACAAATCATCTGTACTGTCGTTAGCACAGTTAAATAAGCAAACAGAAAAAAGTATTAATGTTATAGATAAAGGTTTCATAGTAGAAAGGGTTAAAATACACGACTTAAGTTAAATCCGAAATAAATATTACCATCACTCCAGTCTCCGGTGCTTTGACCTAAAAAGGTATTGGTATTCATACCCTGAGCATTGGTAAAATGCATTTGAAATACATGACCTCCGGTTTCTAAATCGATACCTATAGATAACGGGTTTTTAAACGGAGAATTGTCGGCACGGTTTAAATGCCATCCATAATCGGCGTTTAAAGACCAGCGTTTTCCTAGTTTATACCGTCCACCAAAACCTAAAGCAAATTGAGAATTATCCTGTACATCAATAGCTACGTAATTATCATGAAAAAACGTAGGCGCCAGTTCAAGGGATAAATTAGAATTAACTTTTCTGGATACCAATACTTGAGCGGTGTAGCCTAGTCGGTGTTTAAATTCTAAAAGCGGAAGGTTGTCTTTTTCCAGTCCTGTATTTATTAATATGGAATTGTATCCTACTACCGTAAATGGAAAACCATTATTTTGCTGTTTTAAAAGCGTATATTTTGCTGCAGCTTCATAAATTTTTTGAAAGGAACTTCTGGAGATACTCACGTTTAAATCGTCGGTAATACCGAAAATAAAATTTAAGCGGGTTACGGCGTCATCCAGACCGAAAAAGGTGTCGATCCCATTTTCTAAACTCCCAAATCGGTGTGCTACCACAAAAGTAAATTCGCCTTTTGCAACGAGTTTAGTTGATTCAAAGTTTACAATTTTGAGCCCTTTGAATGCCGCCGAGGCGTATTGCGATGAGACATCAGTATCTATCTCATCTAATAAATCATCCTGAGCATGAACTAGTATAGGAATACAAAAAAGAAAAATAAGTAGGTGCTTCATACTTCGAGTAGTTTAGTTAATTATGTTTAAAAGTTTAATGCTTAAAAAAGCGCTTGCTTATACTTGAATTAGATGTGTTTAGTTTTAATAGATACATCCCTGAGGTTAAATTAGAAATATTAATTTTATTACCCAAATAAGGTATACTGTTGATCTCTTTTCCAAGAATATTGTATATAGTAACTGTTTTTAAATCTAATCCGTTTGGGATGTTTAAAGTCAAGAAATCTTTGGCGGGGTTTGGAGATAAGGCGATGTTTTTTAAGGAAAACTCTTTGTCACTTAAGGCTTCTTCAACAGTAATAATTCCTCCCATTGTTTGGGTATGAACACCACATATATAAGGGTTGGTGCCTACCTGAGTAAATGTAAAAAGATAAGTGTTTCCGTTTCCAGTAAGTGTAGGACTTGCGAAAGCTTGTGTACTTCCGGATTCACTAACCACAGAATGCGGTAAGTTGTCAGTCCAAGTCCATCGAACAGATTCTCCAACTTTTAGGGTTAAATTTAAGCTAGTTCCAACTGATGTATCCCAGTCAAGTTCGTGAATAGTTTGTGCTTGTATTCCCCAAGAGGTTAATACGAAAAGGAGTAGAAATGTTTTCATGTGTTAGTTGTTTAAATTAATCTTTAACTATACTACACTGATCCAGTTTTACCTGTTCTAATAAATCGTCGTAACCAATACAGCGACCTTTAATTTTAATGGTTGTATCTACTTTTTGGGGTGGGGTGATAGCCGTACTAAACTGACAAAAAATACTTTGGTCTAGGGTAATGTCTGTTTGGTTTAAATCTGTTATAACACCAGTAACCTCAATGGTTTTATTGATAAATTTAAGCTCGGCTTGATTGGGGGAGTTTACAAAGGCTTCACTGAAAGCAGAAGCTTCAAGGACAAAATTGGCCGATTCTGTTTCAATATTTCTGTGATCTTGGTATATATAACTATAACCAAAATAGAGCGCTAAAATAAATAAGGCAAGGATATATATGTAATACCTTTTCTTCATTTTACTAAAGTTAATGAAAATAAATGACATTTAAAAAAGCCTTATTTTAATATAAAAAGTCGTTTTTTTACGTTAACAAGAACAGGCAGCCCATAAAAAAACTAAAGGCCTTTAAGAATAATTATGTGTAATTTATCTTAAAAGCCTTTATAAATTTTGTTTATATAAAATTATTATGGAGTAACAGTTGTTAAAAGAATTGTTCCTGCTTCGGTTACTTCTCCAACAATAACCATTGTTTCTGCAGAATAGGCATTGTATCCTTCTCTAGTTATTTTTAACGTGTAAGTTCCGCCTTCAAGTCCTTGAAATAAGAAGTTTCCGTTCTCATCGGTCATGGTGTCGGTTACTTTAAGGTCTTCAGCGTCGTAAATTTCTACTGTAACATCTGCCATAGGCGTTTCAACTTCTTCAATGTTTTCAACTACAGTTCCACTAACAGATCCAGAATTAACTTCTGCATTTACTTTAATTACAGGTTTAAGATTGTATGACCCTGTGCTTCCAGATTCAACAATAGACTCGCTTACCACCCAGTCAAGGATGAAAGTATAAGTAAATCCTCCTTCAAGCTCGGTGTTTAAGTTTAGTTTTAATCCAGACTGCATAGCACTTGGAGTGTTTAAAGGTATTAAAGTGTTGTCGCCTGCTAATTTAAGGGTGTTACCATCTCCTAATACAAGTCTGATTTGTTTCATCATTCCAGAAGGAATAATTTGATCGGTTAACAAAAGAGAATTCCCAGAGATAAGTTCTGTTAGGTCAACTTCAATCGGGTAAGCTTCGGCTGGAGCAAAACTTTGCCAACCGTCTTCATTTTCAGTAGAATTGTACTGAATGTCTGTGATAACAACATTCACCTCTTCATAATCACCCGAGGCATCAACTAATTTTAGCTGAACGCGAGAGGAGCTTTCTCCATCGTTGTCACTACAGCTATTGAAAAATGTTAATGACATGATTGAAATACCAATGATTAAGTAGGTCTTTAAATTTTTAAAATTCATTGTTTTTAGATTTTGGGTTTATTTTAAATGATTCACTAATATAACAAGTTACATTAAGAATTTCCTACCCTTAGATTTGAAAAAAAATGAAATAAAATTTGTTAAGAATTGATTATTATTGATTTATAGTGAATTATAATTCAACCTGGGCATTTTGTTGTTTCACAATTTCGATGTAATCTTCAATAACAAAACCTGAAGGTTTATATTTAGAACTTCGGTGTTTCGATTGTTCCTGACGTTCAATACTTCTGGCAAAACGGCGTACACTATCCTTGGTTTTTAAAATAATACCCGGAACCGGTACATTTTTACCACTTTCATCTTTAGCAACCATTGTAAAGTACGAGGAGTTACAGTGTTTCTTTTCTCCGGTTTGAATGTTTTCCGATTCTACTCGAACCCCGATTACCATGGAGGTTCTTCCAGTAAAATTTACAGAAGCTTTAAGTGTAACCAATTCGCCAACCTCAATAGGATTTAAAAAATCTACTTTGTTAACTGAAGCCGTTACACAATAATTTCTGGAATGTTTAGAGGCACAGGCAAATGCAATTTGGTCCATCAAACTTAAAATGTAACCACCGTGAATTTTTCCACTAAAATTAGAGTTCGATGGTAACATTAACTGAGTAATTGTAATCTGTGATTCTTCAATAGTTCTAAACATGTGTAATGGCTTATTAATTGATTTATAGGAGTTGTTTTAAGACCTTTAAATTCTTATTTAAAACTAATATAAACATATCTATTTGAGTTATTCTTAACCTAAAAATATTTTTCGTGAGTTCTGAAATATTCTACTTATTTAGAATAATTTTCTCAATTATATCAAGGGCTCCTTGAAAATAATGTAAACAAAAAACACCTGTGGAATACAGGTGTTTTAATGGTTTTAATCCATTTTTAATGAATAAGCTTATTCTTCTTCGGCTCGTTTTAGGAGTTTTTCATTTTGGTGTTTGCTAGCCTTAGCACCCAAAACTTTTAGTTTTTCAACGCGAGACACCAAATTACCTTTTCCGGTTAGTTTTTTCATGGCACTTTCATACGATGTTTGAACGGTTCCAATTTGTTTTCCTACTTTAATCAATTCATCCGTAAGGTTGACGAATGAATCATAAAGACGACCAGCTTGCGTAGCAATTTCAATCGCATTTTGTTGTTGCTTTTCGTTATTCCACATGGTGTCTATGGTTCTAAGCGTCGCTAAAAGGGTAGAAGGGGTAACAATAACAATATTCTTTTCAAAGGCTTTATTGTAGATGCTATTATCTTCATTAACCACCACAGCAAAAGCAGGTTCTATAGGGATAAACATTAATACGAAGTCTGGCGATTCGATATCGTATAAATCCTGATAATTTTTTTCCGAAAGTTGATCGACGTGTTTTTTTATAGAGTTGACGTGCGCTTTTAAAAACTGAGGTTTGTCCTCGTCTTCTGCATTTACAAAACGTTCATAATCAACTAAAGATACCTTACTGTCAATAATCATTTTTTTATTATCCGGCAGGTGTAAAACTACATCCGGTAACACGCGAGCACCAGTATCTAAAGTAAAGTTTTGCTGAACAAAATATTCGCGATCTTTTTCTAACCCCGATTTTTCAAGCACGCGTTCCAGTACTAATTCGCCCCAGTTCCCCTGCATTTTACTGTCACCTTTTAAAGCTCGGGTTAGGTTAGTGGCTTCTTTAGTCATTTGCTGATTCAGGTCTTTCAATCCTAATAACTGCTCTTTTAAAGCCGAATGCATACTGATGCTTTCCTTTTGAGAGTCTTCAACTTTTTTCTCGAAGCCTTGTATTTTTTCCTGTAAGGGGTTTAAAATATGTTTTAGGTTTTCTTTATTCTGAAGGGTGAATTTCTCTGATTTTTCGTCTAAAATCTTATTAGCTAAGTTTTCAAACTCTTTACTGAATTTTTCCTGAAGCTTTTCTACTTCACTTTTTTGCTCTTCATTTTTAAGTTTTAAATTTTCGAATTCGGTGTTTTTGATAGCCAATTCAGAATTTAAAAATTCTTTTTCGCGACGAATATCTTCACGTTCATTCTCAATTTTAGAAATTGCTTCTTTGAATTCTGTAACCTGTTTGTTGAACAATTCGGTTTGTTTATCGAGATCCTGTTGCGCGGCCTGCTTAATATCACCTAATTGCTGTTGTAAAGTATTGTTGCGTTCGGTTAAAGTGCTCAACTCACTTTTTCCTTTTAATTTATTGATAAGCATACCGATATAGGCACCGATACCCGCCGAAATGATTATGGCAAGAATAAGAATAAGGTTGTCGTTCATGTAAAAAAGAATTTATTCAAAGATAAATTTTTTACGAACGTATATCCTGTTGAATTTTTAAAAGTTATTTACAGCACCGATGTGGTTATGCCTATATCACTGTCTTGCCAGGCTTTATTAAATTCGTTTTTTATTTTTTTAGCGTCTTTGGTTTTACCTTGGGCAACCAAGCTATTGTATAACCCCATTAACGACCAACCGTTTTGTCTTAAGTTTACCAAGTCTTCTTTATAGACTTTTTCGGCTTCAGAATATCGTTTGGCTTTTAGTAAAACAGCACCTAAATTTTGTCTTGGCGGAATATGCCACGCCGAAGGTTCATTGTAAATGAGATTGTCTTCAATTGAAACAGCTTTCTCAAAATGGGTAATAGCTGTGTTATAATCTTTGGTCCTTGCGGCAATTTCTCCTGAAACAATTTCATAAGCCAGTTTTGCTAAGGTGGTGCCGCTATCGAAACCGGTTGCAATATTGTTTTCCATGTCCGGATCGTTTGCTAAAGCGTCAATAGCTTCTAATTCTTCTTTGGCATCCTTTAAATTATTTTTTCGGGTAAATGCAATCCCTCTGGCGTAGTGCCAAATGAGTTTTAAATGCTTGATATCGTCATTGGGTTTTGGGTAGGTTAAAATGTCGTTCCATTTCCCAAATCGGGTGTAAGCCAATAGTGGTGTAGAGGCAAAGTTTTGTAAAAAGTGAAGGTCTTTCATTTCGCCAACGGGTACTTTTTCGGCGGTTTTTTTAGCGGCATCAATGGCGAGTTGGCTATTTCCTAATAAACTGGATGCAGACCATAAAAAATGAATGTTATGGGGATAATAGCCTAACGGATACATGCCTTGCGAAAAGCATTGTGAAATATAATCTTCGTCAGCAAGAATGGCTTTTTGGTTGGCTTCAACGGCATCTTTATAACGACCAACTCTTATGTAAATATGGGATGGCATATGTACAATATGTCCGGCAGCGGGCATTAACGAGGCGAGTTTTTCTGCACTGGGTACTGCCATGTCTGGTTTTGGTAGTTCCACCATATGAATATAATAATGATGAGCGCCAGGGTTATCCGGGTCTAATTTTATTGCTTTTTCCAATGCCATTTTTGCTTCAGTGATATTTGGAGAAGGGTTGCCATTTTTGTCCCAATAATTCCATCGTACCGTATTCATTACCGATGCAGCATAGAGGGTTTGTATATCGCTATCGTTAGGATATTGAGCAACCACTTTTTCCATAGCTTTCATGTACGCCATATTCAGTTCACTCACTTCTTTGGTTAAATCTTCGGAATAACGATGTGTTAAGGCTTTTATGAGTGCTTGTTCTTTAGGTGTGGCATTTTTAGATTGGTTTAAAGCTTGAGCAATTGCTTCGTTGTATTTGTTTTTGCGTTCATCATCGGGTTGCGGATCATTAATATTTGGTCCTAAAGTATAGGCTTGTCCCCAATATGCCATGGCACAACTAGGGTCTAATCTTGACGTTTCCATAAAAGAACGATGGGCCTCTGCGTGGTTAAAGGCATAGGTTAAGCGAATACCCTGATTGAAAAATCGTTGTGCTAGTGCATTTGTTGTACTCACCTTATAGCTATGGTTACCCAGATTTTCAAAAAGTGGTGCAATCTGTTTTGTAGAGTCTATGTTATTCAATAGAAAGGCTGTTGATGTACAACTAATAGAGTTAGTACCAATTTTACGACTATAGTCAAATGCCTCTTCGTGGTTTATTTTATGTGAAATAGTTACATACAGTATAACGGCTGTAAACAAAATAGCTAGTTTAGTTTTCATAATATCAATCGGTTAGGGTTGTTGTAGTTTACCTAAATAGTAGGTGCAGATACTGATTGATTATGAGGAAGTCTTGTTATAAATTTAGTTAAAATACTGATAATAAGAAAGTCATGCTACTTTTTAATTCTGAAGCTTCCCGTGTTTTCATCGAAAGTAATAAGGTCTTTTGGGAATAATTTCTCGAATGCACCGCTTCTTATCAGGTTGCAGGGTTGATCCATTTCAACATGGTCTTTAGTCATGACAATCATGCTATCACACAATTGAATGGCCAGATCGATTTCGTGAGAGGAGAATAGAATAGTTTTATTGGTTTCCTTAGCTAATTTTTTAAGAAGTTTTAAAATATAGGCCTTGTGATACATATCGAGATGTGTGGTTGGCTCGTCCAGGATAATCAAGTCGGTATCTTGAGATAAGGCACGTGCAATCATCACTTTTTGCAACTGACCATCACTTAGTTCGAAACATTTTTTGTGTTTGATATCTTCAATATGTGTTTGCTCTAAAGCCTGATTAACAATGGCTACATCTTCAGAAGTTAAATTTCCCACCCAATTGGTGTACGGTTGTCGGCCTAAGGCCACTAATTCGAAAACCGATAAGTTTTTAGAAATGAGTTTTTCGGTTAATACCAAGCTTAAAATCTTAGCTAAATCAATGGCACTCTGTTTTTCTAAGGACTTGTTGTTGATGAGCACCTGGCCTGCAATCGGGTTTTGCACTTTTGTAAGTGTACGAAGTAAGGTTGATTTACCAATACCATTAGCACCAACTAACCCAATTAATTCTCCGTTGTGCAATTCAATATTGATGTTTGAGGCAATAATGGTTTGTTCCTTTTTAGAGGTGTAACCAATGCTTAAATTTTCGGTTTTTAAAATGATATGATGTTCGTTGTGTTCCACTTAAATTATTCTATTTAAAATATCATTTTACGTTTTCTAACCAATAACCAGATAATCACCGGAGCGCCTATTAACGCCGTTATCGCATTGATAGGTAAAGTTAAATCACTATTTGGTACCTGTGAAATAATATCGCAAACGAGCATGATGATTGACCCGAATAGAAACACAGCAGGTAATAATATCTTGTGATTTGAAGTGTTGAAAATCTGTCTTGTTAAATGCGGAATAGCTAAACCAATAAAGGCGATTGGGCCGGCAAACGCAGTGATGGTTCCTGCTAGTAAACTGGTAGAAATAATGATGGCTAAGCGACTTCGTTTAATATTTAATCCTAAGCTCTTAGCGTAATTTTCACCTAATAGTAGGGTGTTTAATGATTTTATGGATCCGATACTAATTAACAGTCCGAAGCTGTAAATGATAGCAAATATTAAAAGTTCATGCCACGATAAATTACCTAAACTTCCAAATCCCCAGAAGATATATTGTTGTAACTGTTCGGCAGAACCAAAATAGGAGAGGACACTTACTACCGAAGCTGTAATGCTGGCAAACATCAATCCTATAATTAAAATCGCCATGGTATCTCTAACTTTTAAAGAGGTAATTAAAACCGCAAAAAGAACTAGAAAACTTCCTAAACTGGCTGCAATCACAATACTCCATTTCGACATTAAAAAGACAGCAAATGCGGTTCCGAATAACCCAGATCCAAGAATAATGGTTGCAACGCCTAAACTTGCTCCAGAACTGATACCTAAAACAAAGGGGCCGGCCAATGGATTCCTAAATAGGGTTTGCATTAAAAGACCTGAAATACCTAAACCCGATCCAACTAAAATGGCGGTAACTGCTTTTGGAAGGCGGTAATTAGTAATAATATAATGCCAGGATTCCTGTGATGTTTCAGTACCTATTAAACTATTAAAAACATCTTTTATTGGGATGTAAATAGAGCCCAAACTTATATTGATGAAAAAGCATAATACCAACAAAATTGCAAGTACTAAAAAAGGAACGTTATATGTTTTTATGGGCGTCAATTATTCTAAGCGTTTAAAAAAGTAAAGATCATAATTTTTCAGGAGTTCCGGGTGACAAATTTTAATCAGGTCTTTTAAAACCAGGTCTGGTCTGGTCATGCCCAACTCAAAATACAAAACACCTCCGGTTGCTCCAGTGGTATTTGTGAAGGAGTAAATGTTTTTAGTTTGGAAAGCCTTAAATGTCGCATGATGCGGATTTCCGTTTTTAAGACTTTCCAGACTTGTATAATTAGAAGGGCTCAACCATATATCGGCATCTTTGGCTTTTGTAAATACGGATTCAAAATTAAGGGATAAACTTCCGGACCCTTTAGAATCACTCCACAAGTAATTCGCATGAGCATCTTCTAAAAGCTGGGCTTCGGTACTTGTTCCGTTAGGTAAATACCAAATATCTTTATGCATGGCGCCACTTAAAATAGTCGGTTTGGTTTGTGTGTTTTTAGCCAGTTTTTTGGCTTCTAAATAATCGGTTTCAATACGTTTAAAAATAGAGTCAGCTTGTTGTTTTTTGTTGAATAAAACCCCAAAAAACTTTATCCATTCGGCTTTAGCTAAAGGAGAATTTTCCACCCAATCGCCATTAAAAATTACTGGAATTCCTGATTTTTTAATGGTTTCTAAAGATTTGTTTTTACCGTCAATACCAAAACCAATAACCACATCAGGTTGTGTTGCTAGCAAGACTTCGGTGTTTATACCTTCGTTTTTTCCGAGTTCTCTAACGTGTTTTGCGTCAACGAGCTCTCTAATCTTTTCAGATGAAATAAAATCTGTTCCTGGAAATCCTACCAAGGTATTTTCAACATTTAAAAGTTCTAAAGCGGGTAGATGTGTGGTGCTGGTAACCACCATTTTTTCTATGGGCAGAGTGATGATACCATCGAATTCATCACGGTTTAGTGTAATTTCAGGAAGGATACTTTCTTCAACTAAAGCATATTTGTAGACTTTGTCTGCATTTGGCCAAGGATTGGATATGGTTAAGGTTTTATAATACTCTGTAGCACTTACAGAAAAGCCTTTTGCATAGTTAAGTGGAAATTCAGTGCTATTTTGTTCTGAAATTTCAATGGATTTAACCTTGTTTTTACAAGCTAATAGCGTTATAAGAATTAGCAGTATATAAGTCGTTCTTTTCACGATACCTAAAATTTGTGTCAAAAGTAAGATTAATTAATCTTTTGAATAAAACATTAGACAAAAAGGTTTACTTTTGCTTCGAAATTTGGTTTTGTTGGCTTCACGCCAACGAATTAAAAGGGAATCTGGTGTAATTCCAGAACTGTTCCCGCAACTGTAAGCTATCAAGCTTCATGCAAAACTTCAATGTCACTGAAGAATAATCTTTGGGAAGACCAGCATGAAGACGCAAGTCAGGAGACCTGCCAGTTTTCAAAACAATAAAGTTAAACTTTCGGGATAAAAGTTTACGTATGTAAATCCATGCGGTTCTCGAGCAATTATTCATTAAAATGAACAAAAAAACAAATGTTTTTGGTGTACTGTGTTTTGGTATATCGATGGTTGGTTTTGCCCAACAACATCAGGAAGTAGCAACAATTGAACAGTTAGATGAGATTGTTATTTCCGATTCGCGTTTCGAATTAAAGCGTGAAAATTCTGGTAAAACAGTAATAAAAATTTCAAAGCAGGACATTGAAAATAATCAAGGAAAAAACATTGCAGAATTAATCAATACGAAAAGTGGTATTGAAATTAACGGAAGCAGAAGTGTTGAAGGTCAGAATTTAGGATACTATGTACGTGGAGGTAGTACAAGGCAGGTTTTAATTTTGGTAGATGGTATTGCAGTTAACGACCCTTCTTTGGTGTCTAATGAGTTCGACTTACGTCTTTTCGATTTAAACACCGTTGAATCTATTGAAATTATAAAGGGAGCGGCTAGTACATTATATGGTAATGCTGCAGCAACTGCAGTGATTAGTATTACCACAAAAAAAGCTTCAAGCAACACGGTTGCCGGAAATTTTATGTCTGTAATTGGTACAAATCAATCTCAGGAGGATTTAGATTATAATCCGTCGAGTTTTACCAATAATGTGTCGGTAAACGGAACGGCTAACAAATTTAATTATTTGGCAAGTTTTGGAAATCGTTTTGTAGATGGCTTATCGGCAGCCAAATCTGATAACCCAGAGGCGGATGCATTTAACAGGTTTAATACTAACCTTAAATTAGGGTACGAGTTTAGTGATGCTTTTAATATTTCGGCATTTGCAAGTTATGATAAATTGAAAACCGATATCGATGGTTTTCCTGCGCCTTCTTACACTTTAGCAGATACCGACGATGAATACCATAGTGAACAAACGCGAGTAGGGATTTCGCCTAAATTCACCTATGCCAACGGAAGCGTTCAGGTGAATGCCGCTTACTCTAAAATAGACAGAGAAAGTATTTCTGATTACACTACAACTAATGAAGCAGAAAGTTTTGTAGTTGATGCATTCAATAAATATGTGTTTAACGAAACGTTTTATACGATTGCTGGTTTAAATTATACCGAATATAAAAGTTTGTTTGTCGAGGAAGAAAGTTATACCAACACCGATCCTTATTTAAATGCAGTTTATGTGTCACCCTTCGGATTGAATATTAATGCTGGGGCTCGTTTAAATAACCATAGTGAGTATGGTTCGAATCTGGTGTATAATGTGAATCCGTCTTATAGTGTGTCTTTAAATGAAGGATATGTAAAAGCCTTCGGATCGTATGCAACGTCATTTATTGCTCCTAATTTATCGCAGTTATTTGGTTATTATGGTGCCAATCCTGATTTAGAACCAGAGGAAAATTTAACCATGGAAGGTGGTTTAGAGTTTAATACAGAAAAAGGCATTCGTTTAAGCGCTTTATATTTTCATAGAGACGAAGAAAATACTATTATTTATACTACAGGTTATGAAAACGCAGCTACTGATGCTAAAGTACAAGGTGTTGAGGTTGAAGCTGAGGTGAAACCGTGTAACTCAGTTTCGTTTACAGCAAATTATACATTTACTGAATTGATTGATGGAACACGTTTACGCTTACCTAAGCATAAAGCCAATGCAGGTTTAGGATATAATTTCAGTTCGAATACCTATGCGTCTCTAAATTATCAGTTTGTAGGAAGCAGAATGGATACCGATTTTTCAACCTACCAAGATGTAGATTTAGATACTTTTTCTTTAGTTGATTTATATTTCAGTCATAAATTATTAGAGAACAGGTTAAAACTTTTTGTAGGTGTAACCAATATATTCAATGAAGATTATATTGAAGTTATGGGGTACACGACAAAAGGTAGAAATGTAAACTTAGGATTGAACATCAATTTATAGATGTACTCATATTTTTGAAATGAAAAAGGCGTTCAATTTTGAACGCTTTTTTTATATCTTGATACCCCCTGAAAAGTTGAAATTTTTCATTTAATCTGGAATTAAATCACAGTACCAAACGCCGTATTTGTCACTTTCGCAAACCGAATTATCGGTGTTTGGGTTATCGTATTCTCGATATACTTTTTCGCCAATGCTAAATGGTATGGGGTGATTAAAAATAGGACCATCGAAACAAAAGGTATGAAATTCACCATTTTCTCCGCATGGGTCAACACCTTTAGGAAGGTTCTCAATAAAATCCTTATCGATAACGGTTCCTACGAAATCCTCATTAAAATATTTAGAATTAGCACACACAATAACTGTTTTAAAGCCTAAGTCTAAAAACTCATGCATTAATTCCTTGGTATCACGTTTCCAGATGGGAAAAACTGCCGAGATATTTTGTTTGGCCAACTGTGCTTCCCGATAGGCTTTTAAGTCTTCCAGAAAAATATCACCAAAGGCTGTATGTGTAAAGCCATCGTTCTTTAATCTAAGGACGGTTTCAAGCATTTTCATTTCATAGGTTGCCATATCTGGCATCTCAGGTAGTTCAATAAAACTTGATTTAATACCTATGGCTCTGGTTTGCGCTTCTAAAAGCTCTTTTCGTAAACCGTGCATCGACACCCTGTTGTAATGTGTATTAATGGTTGTTATTAATTCATCAACTGAATATTGTTCGTCTAGTAATAAATGATAAAGGGCCAAGGCAGAGTCTTTACCCGAACTCCAGTTAAAGTAGGTTTTGTGTTTATTCAAGAATGGTATGATTTAAAATATTATTGGGTAACGGTTTATCAACGTACATTTCGTTGCCAAAACGTTCAAAACTATTACTGTCTTCAAAAAATGTAAATGAAGGACCCGTGGTACTTTTAAGTTGAGTAAGTTTACTGGTTGCTCCAGTAATATCGGCTAGAGCAGTAGCAAGTAAAGTTTCATTAACATCACCTATAACTCCCAGATTAAGATAGCTTTCATTCATTAATATGTCTGGCGTTAGCCCGTTATCGTAATCGGTGTTCCCAATCTTATTTAACGATTTAAAAATTAATGGTTGCATGGCATAGGTATGATTAGGATTAGCACCTTCGCGTGTAAAGTTTTCAGAATCGTAAAGCGTTGTTGAAGCCTGATATTTCCCTGTGGTATAATCGCCAATATGCATCACGTTAATGTATGGATCGAGACTGTTTATTACCAATTCGCTCGCAGATGCGGAGTCGTTGGTAGCGATGATATAGACTTTGTCCAGATTTAAACTATTTAGGGCAGCTCCGTCATCATTATTTTTAAATCTATTGATTAACAATTCTGGATCTTCATTTTCTAAGGCGGTTTGAAAGTCACTGTTCCATTGTTCGGTACTAAAAATTTCACCATTAAATTGTCCTGTAATCATACTACTTAAAAGAATAGCAGAGTTTACCGATCCTCCTGGATTATATCGTAAATCTAAAACAAGGTGTTGCACATTGTTAGCTTTAAAATTAGCAAAAACATTATTTAACTGAGTGTCGTAATTTGCAGTAAAACCATTGTACATTAAATACCCCACGTTTTGACCATTAATTTCGTAAATGTTTGTGTAGTAAATTGGGTTTTCGGCGTATTCAAGCTTATTAAGATCTATAGATTCTCCGGAAGCATCAACAGTGTCATCTGTGTTTTCGGCAGTGCCATTATCATTGTATGTCGCTAAGTTTATGGTGTAACTGGAAGCCGATAGTAAGCTTGAATAATTAGCAGTGGTAAGAGGTACACCATTTATGGCATTAAACATATCACCACGTTGCACACCTTTGGCTTCGGCGTCACTATCGTTTAGGACTAAACGAACAATGCCAACCAAATCTGTAGAACTATTAGGTTGAAGGAACAATTTGAATTCCATACCGTTACTGGTTGATACGCCTTGAAATTGTTGCTCTAAAGCAATATAGTCGTCTACAATCCAACTGTATTTATCTACAGTTTCGCGTTCGTAAATAAGACTTTCAAATAAACTTTCCGGACTTGAATAGCTGTTTAAATATGCGGCATATTCAGCATTTGAAGAAAAGCGGTCGTTTGCTAAGTCGGTAATGTTATCTTTATATAAGTAGAAAACATTCATGCCTTTCCAAACAAAATCACTTATAGCATTTGCCGCAATTTGATTATCGTCATTGTCTTCAAAACAACTAATATTTAAAATAGAAATCAGACACAGAAGTGCCACGATTTTTATGTTTCGCATCATATTTTATGAGTTTGTCTTTTTATTACTACCTCCCTAATAACTGAATTATAGATGATTTATTTGAAAGGTTGCTCTAGATTCTTGTACATGCCTTTTCCTAATGGTGTGAAATCTTTAGCATCGGCGATAGGTTTAATCGCAATACCTGCTTTAGACTTAGTATCGGTGAATTTACTGGTAGCCCCAGTAATTAAGGAGATTGCTTTTGCTAAAAACACTTCATTTTCGTCTCCTAAAGTTCCTAAATTTAATAAGTTTTCACCTTCAGCTGTTCCTGATCCTGTTTGATATGTAATAGTGTAATCAGGGGTTAAGCCTTCATAATAATCTGTATCCCCGTTTTTGTTTGCGGACTTTAGCACTAAAGGCTGCATAGCGTAAGTATGATTAGGGTTGGCATCATCGCGACCATAATTAGGGGAGTCATATAAGGTAATAGAAGCGGTATATTTTCCTGTGGTTGCAGTTCCTATTTGAATAACATCAATGTAGGGACGTAAACAATTAATGACTAATTCACTTGCTGAAGCAGACCCATCGGTTGTTAAAATATACACCTTATTTAAATTAAGCGAGTTGATCGTTGTCCCGTTGGATAATTCAGAAGTAAATCGATTGATTAGATATTCTGGATCGTTGGTCTCAAAATATTCTTGATACCTGTTATTCCAAACTTCGGTTGAAAATACTTCATTAACAAATTGTCCTGTAATCATACTCGATAAATTAATCGCTGATCTTACAGAACCACCTGGGTTATATCTTAAATCTAAAACTAACTCGTTAATACTTTGAGATTTTAAATCAGCTATGGCATTGTTCAATTCAGTGTCAAAATTTGCAACAAACCCGTTATACATCAAGTAGCCTATTTTTACGCCACTGGTTTCAATAACCTTATTAATTAAAATAGGGTTTTCGGTAAATTCGGTTTTAGTTAATTCTACTGTTTTACCGTTTAAAGCAATCGAATTATTGGTGATATTAGCCATACCCAAGGTATAAGTGTTATTGTTACCAAATAATAAATCGATATAATTGTTTACAGTAAGTTGTTGGCCATCTACGCTTAGAAAGAACTCACCGCGATTAATGTCTTTTGAGGCCGCATCAGAATTATTAGCCACGTAACGAATGTATCCAAAAATATCATCAGATCCTGATAAACGTACTAATTGAAAATCTAAACCGTTAGAGTTCGAGGTGCCTTGAAAAGAGTTCTCCAGGGCTACGTAATCATCTACAATATAACTGAATCGATCTACAACATCTATTTGGTACAGTAAATCATCAAATAAACTTTCGGGAGTATTATAGCCATTTAAAAAGGTGTAATAGTCATCAAAAGTTGTGAATTTATCATCAGCTAAATCGGGTACATCCTGCTGCCATAAATAGACTTCATTTAAACCTGCCCAAACAAATTCATTGATTTCATTGTTTAAGGTGACAGGGGTTTCTTCGGTTTCTTCAGTTTCCTGAATAACAGTTTCCTCGTTTTCGGTACAACTAAATAAAAATGATAATCCAAAAATAAGAGCAAATAGTAGGGTAATGGGCAATTTTACTATCTTCATAACAATACAATAAGGGTGAAATGTTGTAAATGTAACGACATTATTAGGTAAATTAAAATTTTTTGTAACAAAATATAAAGTCGTTCGTCGTAATATCAAATAGCAGGAATAAAACTATTTTAACCGACCAAAACCAAAACTAGAAATGACTCAGACAGAGTTTTTAAATATTGTGATGCCTTTTAAAGATAAAGTATACCGTTTAGCTAAACGTTTACTGGTATCTACAGAGGAAGCCGAAGATGCCACACAAGAGGTTTTGTTGAAATTATGGAATAATAAAAAGAAAATAGAAGGGTATAAGAATGTAGAAGCCTTTTCTATGACAATGACTAAGAATTTTTGTTTCGATAAGTTAAAATCCAAACAAGCACAAAATCTTAAAATTGTTCATAGTAATTACGAAGACGGCAATACATCTTTACAAAAGCAAGTTGAAGCAAATGACAGTGTAAATTGGGTGTCTAAGATTATTGAAGAACTACCCGAGCAGCAAAAACTTATTGTTCAACTGCGCGATATAGAAGAATACGATTTAGATGAGATTGCCGAAATGCTGGAGATGAATAATACAGCAGTTCGCGTAGCCTTATCCAGAGCGAGAAAAACAATTAGAGAGAAATTGACTAATACACATAATTATGGTATTAAATAATATAGAAAAGTTACTTGAAAAGTACGATAATGGCGAAACATCGCTAAAAGAGGAGCAGCTGTTAAAAAACTATTTTGCGCAAGAAACAGTACCGCCACATTTAGAGGTGTATAAGTCTATGTTTACCTACTTTAAAGTAAGCCAGGAAGAACAATTTACAAAACACGTTCCATTAAAAACTAAGAAGGTATATAACTATAAATGGATTTCTGTTGCTGCAGTAGCTGTTCTAATGGTAGGGTTTTATTTTAAATCGCTTTCAAAATCAGATAGTGATTTAGGAACATACCAAGACCCGCAAGAGGCCTACAATGAAGTGGCTAAATCTTTAGCTATGATTTCTGGTCATTTTAACAAAGGGGTTTCATCCGTGGGGTATTTAAATGAATACGAAAAAGGATATGAAACACTAAATTATTTAAATGAGTTAGAGAACTCAACGCGAATTATTTTTAAAACCAATCAGTAAAAAAACGAACATTATGAAATGCCAAACGCTTAAATATTCAAAGTGAAAATGATATTTAAGGCATTCCATTTGACCTTTAAACAACAGTAAAAAAGAAACAAATGAAAACAATTAATTTAAATAAACAGTTGATGAAAAGCAAATTATTAGTATTTGTATTAGCCTTAATGTTATTGCCTATGGCAGCAACGGCTCAAAAAGATATTTTCGAAAAATACAACGAGAATTCAGATGTTACTTATGTATCTATCCAACCTAAAATGTTTCAAATGATAGCCAAGATGGGAATTAATGTTGACGATCCTGAAGCCAAAGCGTATATGGATATGGTAAAAAGTATTACCAGTTTTAAAACCATTACTACCGATAATGCTAATATTTCATCAGATATTACCAAATGGGTAAAATCACGTTCCAGTGCTCTTGAAGAATTGATGGAAGTAAAGGACGATGGTTCTGAAGTGAAGTTTTATGTTAAGGAAGGTAAAGATGCCGACCACGTAAAAGAACTGTTAATCTTTGTAAACGGTATGGATAAAATGATTGATAGCGATGTTGAAATTAACGGTAAAAAGCGCCGTTTTGAAACAGTAGTGGTGTCTTTAACTGGAGATATCGATCTTAATGAAATCTCGAAGCTTACCGAGAAAATGAATATTTCCGGAGGAGAGCATTTAGAGAAGAAGAAATAAAATTAAAAACTAATCAATCATGAAACGAACAGTTCATTATATCATCACAGGTTGTATTGCCGCACTAACTTTAGTTGGTTGCGGTAATGCCCCAAGTTTACAAAGTTATTTTGTAGACCATCAGGAATCAGCAAGTTTTATATCTCAGGATATTCCAATTTCCATGTTAAATATCGATACCTCGGAATTTACTGAAGATCAAAAGGAAGCCTATAATTCGGTAAGTCGATTAAATTTTTTAGGCTACAAGTCTGATAGTACGAATGTCGATGCTTACACCAGTGAAGTGAATAAAGTAAAGGCCATTTTGAGTAACGAAAAGTACTTGGATTTAATCGAATTCAGTGACCGTGGGAATAGAATTGTTATGAAATATATAGGAGATGACGATGAAGCTGATGAGGTGGTAATTTTTGGGAGTTCGAAAGAATATGGATTCGGTATTGCACGTGTTTTAGGAAACGATATGAATCCTCAAAAAATGGTAACTCTGGCAGGGCTTATGCAAGGAGCAGATATAGATGAAGAACAAGTGAAAAGTGTGATGAACTTTTTTAAATAATTATATCAAGTTAAATGTTAAAGTAAAAAAGGGCTGCCGTTTGGCAACCCTTTTTTTATGAATTATCATCAGATTCGTTTTGCTTATGCGTTTTCGAATTGACATAAACTAAATTTCCTACAACCGCAAAAAATATTAAAGCTAATAGGGTTTTAATGGCATAATTATCTAAAATATCCAGCACACCGGACACAAAATAAATCCCTATTAATAAACCGCAAAGCAGCAGCGATTGCTTGTCGTTTAGCATATAAATTAAATACCAGTATAGTTACTAGGTGTAATACGTTTTAATTCTTCTTTTATTGCATCAGAAACCTCTAAGGTATCAATAAAATTAGAAATAGAGTTTTGGTTGATTTTCTCGTTTGTACGTGTTAAACCTTTTAAAGCCTCGTATGGGTTTGGATAAGCTTCACGACGTAAAATAGTTTGAATTGCTTCAGCTACTACCGCCCAGTTATTTTCTAAATCTTCAGCAAACTTCGCTTCGTTAAGTAATAATTTGCCTAAACCTTTTAAAGTCGACTTAAAACCAATTAAAGTATGTCCGAAAGGTACACCAACGTTTCTTAAAACGGTACTATCTGTTAAATCGCGTTGTAATCTTGAAATCGGTAATTTAGCCGCAAGGTGTTCAAAAATTGCATTAGCAATCCCTAAGTTTCCTTCAGAGTTTTCAAAATCGATTGGGTTTACTTTGTGTGGCATAGCGCTACTTCCAACTTCACCAGCTTTAATTTTTTGTTTAAAGTAATCCATAGAAACATACGTCCAGATGTCTCTGTCTAAATCGATAATAATATTGTTGATGCGTTTTAACGTATCAAATAAAGCCGCCATATGGTCGTAATGCTCAATTTGAGTTGTTGGGAACGAGTGATTTAATCCTAAAGTGTTTTCAACAAATTTAGTTCCGAAAGCTTTCCAGTCGATGTTTGGATAAGCAACGTTATGCGCATTGTAATTTCCTGTAGCACCACCAAATTTAGCTGCGTTAGGAACTGCCTTTAATAATTTAAACTGTTCTTCTAATCGAACAATAAAAACCTCGATTTCTTTTCCTAGACGTGTTGGAGATGCTGGTTGACCATGCGTTCTTGCCAACATAGAAATACCCGACCAATCACTTGCTAAAGCTTTAAGTTTGTCTAAAACTAAAGTGTATTCCGGATTGTAAACATTGTTTACCGCTTCTTTAATACTTAATGGAATTGCGGTATTGTTAATGTCTTGAGATGTTAACCCAAAGTGGATAAACTCTTTGTATTGTGATAAGTTTAAAGCATCGAATTTTTCTTTAATGAAATATTCAACCGCTTTAACATCGTGGTTTGTTACTTTTTCAATGTCTTTTATCGCTAAAGCATCAGCACTAGAAAAATCTTTATAGATAGCTCTTAAATCTTCAAAAATAGAAGCATCTACATCTTTAAGCTGTGGTAAAGGAATTTCACAAAGTGCGATAAAGTATTCTATTTCTACAAGAACACGATATTTTATTAAAGCTTCTTCAGAGAAATAAGGCGCTAAATCTTCTGCTTTACTTCTGTATCTCCCATCAATAGGAGAGATGGCGTTAAGTGGTGATAATGACATGTGATGTTTGATTTTTTTCAAGATGCAAAGATAGCTTTTTTACCCATAAGAGCGAAGGCCAATGTTATAAGTTTTTAAGCTTCTTCATTTTATTTAAAATATGCTTTGCCCTGGATTTAAATGCAGCACTTTGATGATGAAAATCTTGCTGTAAAATATCTAACAGTTGCGGGTGTACCCAAGGCGTTTCTTTTCCCAATAAAAATAGGGTTTCCATAGCATGTACTTTGGCAGCTACTTTATGATCGTTAATCATCCAGTCGAAGCAGGTTTCAATTATTTTTTCTTTATGCTTTGACTCTAATGATTTTTTTATGGGGTTGGGTTGCTTCGAGGTGTAACGTTCGGCAATAAAAGTACATATTTTAGCTATGGGACGTATGGAAGATTCTAAATGAATTTTGTTTAGGTTGTTGGTGAAAAAGTCTAAATACGGAATGATGGCATAGATGTATTCATGGCAGACAAATTCTAAAACCCAAGTTGCTTTAGAAGAAGTAGCGTCGTCAACCATAAACGAAATGCTTATTAAATTAGGAAATAAAGACATGTCATTTAATACCAGTTCACTAAACTGTAAGCGGTCGTTACGAGCTGCCGTTATATAAGATAATTCTTTATAAAATTCGTCTGAAGTCATTCTATAATTTACTATTTTAGACCTTTCAAAACCTATGGTAAAATAATATACAGATGAAATTACTAAAAAAAATGGTACTGGCACTTCTTGTTTTAATTGTTATCGCGCAATTTTTCGGTCCTGAAAAAAATGAAGGAGATATGGCTTCTATAGAACCGTTTTTAGCAGAAACCAATCCGCCAGCCGATGTAAAAGCTATTTTAGAAGAAACTTGCTACGATTGCCATAGTGATGTAACCCGATACCCTTGGTACAATAATATTACGCCTGTAAATTATTGGTTAGCCGAACATATAGAAGACGGAAAAAAACACTTTAATGTATCGAACTGGGTAGGGAATTCAGTAAAACGTAAAGACCACAAGTTTGAAGAGCTTATTGAGATGGTTGAAGACAAAAGCATGCCTTTAAAATCATATACCATTACGCATAGTGAAGCGAATCTTTCTGAAGATCAAATTAAGGCTGTTATAGATTGGGCAAAGTTGGTACGTGTTAAATACAGTATGATGCCGCAACCAGAATAGGTTTTACTTTATTCTTTTACTTTTGCTGAAAATTTAAAAATGGCTTTTCATGAGTAAGCAGCTTTTAATTATTGGTTTTGTTTGGCCGGAACCCAAAAGTTCTGCTGCCGGTAGCAGAATGATGCAATTGATTCATTTTTTTCAATCGGAACATTATGAAATCACCTTTGCCAGTTCCTGTGCTAAAACCGATAATGCTGTTAATCTTGAAGAATTTGGAATTAATCAGGTTTTTATTGAATTGAATAACTCTAGTTTTAATGCTTTTGTAAAAGACTTAAATCCGGATGTGGTAGTGTTCGACAGGTTCATGACTGAAGAACAATTCGGGTGGCGCGTGGCTCAGGAATGTCCCGGTGCATTACGAATTCTGGATACCGAAGATTTACACTGCTTAAGAAAGGGAAGACATCAGGCGTTTAAAGATAAACAGCCATTTTCAAAAACGTACTTATTTAATGATATTGCTAAGCGTGAAATAGCCAGTATTTACCGGTGTGATTTAACATTAATGATTTCTGAAGCTGAAATAAACCTCTTGACTTCTGAATTTAAAGTTCCCCGTAATTTATTGGTCTATTTACCTTTTCTACTTGATAATATTTCAGAAGAACACATTCTAAAAGTACCAACATTTGAAAAACGTCAGCATTTTATAACCATAGGCAATTTTTTACATGAACCAAATTACAATGCGGTTTTATATTTAAAGGAAACCATCTGGCCATTAATTAGAAAGCAGTTGCCACATGCCGAAATGCACATTTACGGGGCGTATGCTTCGCAAAAAGTGAATCAGTTGCATAATACAAAAGACGGGTTTTTAATTAAAGGTTTTGCAAACGATGTTCATCAGGTGATGCAACAGGCTAAAGTGTGTTTGGCGCCATTGAGGTTTGGCGCTGGACTGAAAGGTAAACTGGTAGATGCTATGCAAAACGGAACGCCATGCATCATGTCAAATATTGCCGCAGAAGGTATGTTTGGTGAATTAGAAGCAAACGGATGTATTGAAGATGATCCAAAAGTTTTTGCCGAAAAGGCTGTTGATTTATACCAAAATAAAATCCTCTGGAAAGCCAAGCAGCAAAACGGATTTAACATCATCAATAGTCGTTTTAAAGCAGAAATACATCAAATGGCATTTTCTAAAGTCATACAGAAAACTAATGATAATTTAGAACAACACCGTTTAAGTAACTTCACAGGGCAAATGCTTCAGCATCATAGTATGCAAAGCACCAAGTTTATGAGCAAGTGGATTGAAGAAAAGAATAAATAATTCTTAATTAAAATTTTCCTGTTTGCTATGCGCAATACTTACAGGGTTGTCGGTTAGCCATTCAAAATTAGAAAGCGAAACTCCTACAGCACAATCATCCATACAGCCATCTGGTACATAATAACAATTTTCAATAATGTTATTTGAATCATAGTTAAATGTAACATGGTTGTCGTCTGGATCAACAGATAAATACTCACTTAAGCACGTATTGTAAAGTTCGTCTATAGTTAAAGCCGGAGCTCCTGAAGTATGAGTACCTAAGGTTTCATAACTTTCAGTGTAGGCTTCAAGAACAATGCGATTTTCGAACCCTAAATAATTTCCAGAAACTTCATTGTAAAGGGTATAAGCTTCGTAAACTCTGGAGGTCACTTTACCATCTAAAACGGTAATAGAGGTGTTTGTTCCTGAACCAAATACAGACCGAGAACTTACCGTATAACTATAAGAATTCTCGTTGGAATGTTTTAAATTATTCCAAGAGTCTAAACTGATTTTAAAATTATAAAGGCTTTTGGCTTGTGAAGCGCGGTTACCATCGCAGCTAAAATTTATGGTGCAGGTGAGTAAAATCAAAGCAAGGGCAACAAATTTCTTTTTCATAAATCCTATCTTATTTGTTTAGCAGCTATAAAAATAAGAAAAACGTTGCGCTTATTCAAGTCATTAGGCTATAGGTTTTCGTTATTTAGAGACTTATTCTAAAGCCACTCAAAATGTGTTAGTTTTATACCAAAGAAATTATCATCTTCACTATAGTTCGAAGTGTAATAGCAATCTTTAAGAATATTTTTTTCATCTACGTTAAAAGTAATTTCGTTAGATGATGGATTTACCGATAAATATTTTTTTAAACACGTGCTGTAAAGCTCGTCAATGGTTAATGCTGGTGCTGCGTAACAAAATGAAATACTATTGTTGTCGTCGTCATTCGATGCGCAATTGTGTGTTCCAATAGCATTTTTATCTTCAAAGAACGATTTTAATATAATTCGGTTTTCGAAATCCAGATAATTTGCCTCGTCGTCATATTGTGTGTAAACCTCAAATGACCGGGAAATAATTTCACCATTTTTAACTGTAATTGTTGTGTTGCAGTCGTAACCTAATTCGGTTTTTGTCCTTACGGTATACTTATAAGATGCATTGTGAAGATGCTTTAAGTTGCTCCAGTAATCTAAGCTCATTCTTAAGGTAGCATGTGTTTCTGGAGAAACATCGTTATCGCTTTCATTCGAACAGTTTAAAATTAAAGAAGCTAGTAAAAGGCAGGCAATTTTCTTAATCATTGGTTGGGTATATTTTTAATACGGCAAATTATAACTCCGGGTTTTTCTTAAAGTAATCCTAGTTTTATTAAAATGTTAAGAAGGGACTGTCGTGATTTTTCAATTGAAATAAACATTGCCTTAATAGTTTATCGTAGATTATTAAAGGGGTTTTTCCTAGCTTTGCGGCTTTAAAATTCAGAATATGATTTCAGTCGATGCTTTAGCAGTAGAATTTGGTGGAAGTGCTTTATTTAGTGATGTGTCGTTTACTATTAATGAGAACGATAAAATTGCTTTAATGGGAAAAAATGGTGCTGGGAAAAGTACCATGATGAAAATTATTGCAGGCGAGCAAAAGGCAACACGTGGCGCTGTGCGTTTTCCAAAAGATGTGGTGATTGCTTATTTACCACAGCACCTATTAACTGAAGACGACTGTACGGTTTTTAAGGAAGCATCAAAAGCTTTCAATCATATTTTTGAAATGCGAGACGAAATGGATCGTCTTAATAAAGAGCTGGAAACCCGTACTGATTACGAGTCTGATGATTACATGAAAATCATTGAAAAAGTATCTGATCTAGGGGAAAAATTCTATGCGCTTGAAGAGGTGAATTATGATGCCGAAGTTGAAAAAGCTTTACGTGGCTTAGGGTTTAAACGCGAAGATTTTACACGATTAACCAGCGAGTTTAGTGGTGGGTACCGCATGCGTATTGAGCTGGCTAAAATATTATTGCAAAAACCAGATTTAATTCTTCTCGATGAGCCTACCAACCACATTGATATCGAATCGGTAATCTGGTTAGAAGACTTTTTAGTTAATAAGGCCAAAGCTGTTATGGTGATTTCGCACGATAAGGCATTTATCGATAATATTACTAACCGTACCATAGAAGTGACTATGGGGCGTATTTACGATTATAAAGCGAACTATTCGCATTACTTACAATTGCGTGAAGACCGCAGAATACATCAGTTAAAAGCTTACGAAGAACAACAAAAATTTATTGCTGAAACGAAAGCGTTTATAGAGCGTTTTAAAGGTACATATTCTAAAACCAATCAGGTGAATTCGCGTGAACGTATGCTTGAAAAACTGGAAATTATTGAAGTTGATGAAGTTGATACGTCAGCTTTAAAATTGCGTTTTCCTCCAGCACCGCGTTCCGGAGATTATCCGGTAACGGTTAAGGATTTATCGAAATCTTACGATGACCATGTGGTGTTTAAAGATGCTAATATGTCTATTTCAAGAGGAGAAAAGGTTGCTTTTGTCGGACGAAATGGAGAAGGGAAATCGACCATGATCAAAGCGATTATGGGAGAGATTGATGTACAAGGGCAGTGTGGTTTAGGTCATAATGTTAAAGTGGGCTACTTTGCACAAAATCAAGCCTCTTTATTAGATGATAATCTTACCATTTTTCAAACCGTTGATGAAGTTGCCGAAGGCGATATTCGTACGCAGATAAAAAACATCTTAGGAGGTTTTATGTTTAAAGGTGACGATATCGATAAAAAAGTAGGTGTGCTTTCAGGTGGAGAAAAAACACGACTGGCCATGGTAAAATTACTTTTAGAGCCCGTTAATTTGCTAATTCTCGATGAGCCAACCAATCACCTAGATTTAAAATCGAAAGACGTTCTAAAAGAAGCCTTAAAGAATTTCGATGGTACTTTGATTTTAGTGTCTCACGACCGTGATTTTCTTCAAGGATTATCGCAAAAGGTATTCGAATTCAAGGACCAGCGTGTTATTGAACACTTTGAAACTATCGACGATTTCTTAAAACGTAATCGCATAGAGAGTTTAAAACAAATCGATTTAAAGGCTTAAAACTGGCGTCTGTCTAAATAAATTAGGTAAACCATAAAATTATTTTACTTTAGGGTGCATTAAAACATACCCTTTTTAGAATAAAATTTATGAAACCTCTTTTTTATTGTTTAGTAGCGCTGTCGTTTTTTTCTTGTAATACATCAACGTCTAAGATAGATCAAGTTGATACCTCCAAACCTAATGTGGTTTTGTTTTATCTTGATGATAGTGGTTATGGAGATGTAGCACATAATGGAAACCCAACAATAAAAACACCAAACATCACCAAACTTAAAGAAAGTGGTGTTAGCTTTACCCAGTTTTATGTTACGGCTGCTGCTTGTTCGGCATCAAGATATTCTCTGCTTACAGGACGTTATCCGGGACGCTCAGGATTAGGCTGGTGGGTTATTGCACCTGGAACAAAACAGTATATTCATACCAATGAGTTGACTTTAGCAGAAGGATTAAAATCAGTAGGGTATAAGACCGGAATGTTCGGAAAATGGCATTTAGGAACACCTAACGAGAAGAATAACTTTACACCCGATGCCTTGCCATTAGCTCATGGTTTCGATGAGTGGATAGGTACCAATGTGTCTCACGATTATAATAATTCAATGTTATTGCAAAGTGATAATGAAGGTCATAGCCCGGCAAAAGGTTATAAGGTTTTAGCAAAAAATTTACCTTCAGATACGCTGGCTTCAGAATCGCTTACAGGGGTATGTACTAAGGCTGCTGTTAACTTCATTAAAAAGAATAAGTCGAATCCGTTTTTCGCCTACATCCCATATAATATGCCGCATTTGGGCTTGTTTGTAAGTGATAAATTTAAAGGTAAATCGCGAAATGGTGAATTAGGAGATGTCATGGAAGAGTTAGATGCCGCAATCGGAGAAATTTGTAGTACGCTTGAAGAGGTTGGTGTTCAAGAGAATACCATTGTAATCTTCTCATCAGATAACGGCCCCTGGATTAAATGGAGCACGCGTTCTGATAGTGAAAAGTATGGAGATACACGTCTGAAAGTAGGTTATGCAACACCTTTTAGAGATGGAAAAGGCTCCACTTGGGAAGGTGGTCATCGGGTTCCGGGAATTATCAGCTGGCCAGCTAAAATTAAAGGCGACAGAAATGAGCAAACACCAATTAGTACTTTAGATATTCTGCCTACCATATTGTCTATTACAGGAGCTGAATTACCAAAAGACAGAACGATTGACGGTCGCGATATTAGTGATTTACTACTTAACGAATCATCCGCATCTCAATTCGATGATTTTGAGTTTTTCTATTCCTATGATGATAATTATCCTTCAGCCATTAGAAAAGATGCCTGGAAATTACATAAACGTATAGGCTCCCAAACTGGTGATGATTACGGTTATGTTGCTTCAAAAGAAACCCCTTTGTTGTTTCAGGTTGAAAAGGATCTAGGTGAACGTATTGATGTAGCCAACGACAACCCAGAGTTGGTTTCAGAATTATTAAATGATTTTGAAGCGTTTGAAAAACAACTGAAAGCAGAGGGGAGTTTCTGGGATAAGGAATAATATAGATTCTAACATGTAGCAACATATACTTTTCTTCATTTTCATAGCTGCTTAGTTAGTTATTACTTTTTATCTTTGCCTCATGAGTAAAACGATTGACATACGCACTGTTGATGTGGTTCAGTATATAAAACCTTTACGAGAAGGTGGGTCGCTTCCGGGCATTGTAAATGCAGATGATGATTTTCTTTATGTACTAAAGTTTCGAGGCGCCGGTCAGGGAAAAAAAGCCTTGATTTCCGAGCTAATGGGAGGAGAGTTGGCCAGAACACTTGGTTTAAAGGTGCCTGAGTTGGTCTTTATGAATTTAGATGATTCTTTCAGTAAAACTGAGCCGGACGAAGAAATTCAGGATTTACTCAAATTTAGTGTTGGTCTCAATCTCGGATTACATTTTTTGTCGGGAGCCATAACTTTCGATCCGTTAGTCAATACTGTAGATGCTATTACGGCTTCTAAAATTGTTCTGTTAGATAGTCTCATCAGTAACATCGATCGCACGGTTAAAAACACAAATTTACTCATCTGGAATAACGAGTTGTGGGTTATAGATAATGGGGCTAGTTTTTATTTTCATCACAATTGGGATTTGTACAAAAATCACCTTACTCGAACGTTTCCGTTAATAAAAGATCATGTGTTATTGCCATGGGCTACAAAACTAGGTGAGGCTGCTAAGGAGATTAAAAAGGCGTTTTCTAGTGAAAAATTACGAGAAATTATAGCATTAATTCCGGAAGATTGGTTGTTAGATGAATCGGAAAAAATGAGCCCAGAAGACATGCGATTGGCTTATATGGAATACTTTCAGGCTAAATTAGCTATGATTGATAAACTGGTTAAAGAGGCTGAAGATGCAAGATAGAATTAAGTTTGAATATGCTATTATTCGTTTAGTTCCTAAAGTGGAACGCGGCGAATTCTTTAATATAGGAGCTATTGTTTACGCTAAGCAAAAGAAGTTTCTTGGTGTAAAATATTATGTTGACAATTCTAAGCTTAAAGCGTTTTGTAAGGATGTAGATGTCGGTTTAATTAATAAATATCTTGAAGCCTGGAAATTGGTTTGCGAAGGTAAATCGGCGGGAGGGCGTATTGGAGCTTTAGAGTTACCAGATCGATTTCATTGGTTAACAGCGTCGCGAAGCACTATTATACAAAGCTCAGAAGTCCATTCCGGACTTTGTAAAGACCCAGAACAGACTTTAGAGGAAATTTTTGAAAAGTTTGTGTTGTAAATTATTTTTTAAATAAGTCGAAACTTAAAACTTCATCACAATAATCTACGGTTATTTTGTTTCTAACAATATTATCTGGTAGTGCAAATTTGTGTTTAAAAAGTGCTGATGGATAACAGTATGAATGTCTTGAAGGCGTATTAGGTTCAATTTCTTTATTGTGTCGTCTTCTTTCCGTAGTAACTACTAATTTATCACCGGCGATATAGAAATTAAAATCATCTTTAACATACCCAGGAATTTTTAATTCGTAATGGTACGTCTTGTTGGTCTCCTTAATGTCGGTTTTTGGTAACCCCGGAGTTTTATTTAATTCTTGTTTGTACTTTTCGTTTTTAATTGAGTCTTGTCTGTTGTAATACGATGAATACGACCGTTTTTTGTCTGTGTTAGTACTAGGAGTCATGGTGTTGTTGTTTGTTTTAGTTCGTTTGTTGGTAAAGGAAATTGCATAAGCCGTAGAGCTCGCATTCAAGGTCAGGGTTAATGGTATGTTTTCTATACCATGGAGAGAGTTCTAAAGATAACAATTAAAATATAAAATGCAAGTTAACAAATGTTAAAACCTTAATTTTAATTTGTTAATTGTCAGAGTCTTGAAAAGTGGTTTAGGCTTGTTTTACAAATGCTCTAAAAGTTGTTTCATACCAATCGTGGCATTTTCAGCAATTACAGTTAATTTAGAACCGCTTCGTATGGTCGGTTTAGGATCTATAAAATAGGTGTGTGTAACTGAAGGAATATAATGTCTTAATCCAGCGGCAGGATAGACTTGCATTGATGTTCCTATAATCAATAAAATATCGGCTGTTTCACAAATGCTTATCGCTTTTGGTATCATAGGAACATCTTCACCAAACCAAACTATGTGTGGTCGTAATTGATGCCCTTTTCGGCAGGTATCACCTAGTTTTAAATCGGTTGTCCAGTCGATAATATCTGTTTCATCAAAAGTGCTTCTTACTTTTAATAATTCGCCATGTAAATGAATGACATGATTGCTCCCTGCACGTTCATGTAAATCATCAACATTTTGTGTAATCACAGAAACATGATAGTCTTTTTCTAATTCGGCTATCGCTTTGTGAGCCACATTGGGTTCTACTTCGAAAAGCTGTTTGCGGCGTTGGTTGTAAAATTCTAAAACTAATTCAGGATTCGCATTAAAACCTTCAGGTGTTGCAACTTCCATAACATCATGCCCTTCCCATAAGCCGTTTTCGTCTCTAAAGGTTTTAATGCCACTTTCGGCACTCATGCCTGCTCCGGTAAGTACAACAATATGTTTTTTCATTTATACAGAATTACTGAATGAGGGTATGTCTTTGGAGGTATAAATTTATTAATTTTGACGCATGATAGACGAAAAACTTTTAGAGTATTTAGAAACGTATTTAACCGATTCTCGCCGAGAAAAATTCCATAAAGTATTAGAACAACGTACCAAGCACTTTACTGTAGCTACTGAAGATGTCTACCAACTGCATAATACCAGTGCCGTGATACGCAGTTGTGATGTGTTTGGAATACAGGAAGTGAATATTGTTGAAGAGCGGAATTCTAAACGAATTGATCGTGAAATAGCAATGGGAGCTCAAAAATGGGTTGATTTAAACAGATATCATACAGTAAAGGATTGTATAGCCGATTTAAAGCAGAAAGGCTACCAAATTGTGGCAACGACACCCCACACTAACGATTGCGAGCTACATGAATTTGATGCGACTAAAAAGTCTTGTTTTTTCTTTGGAAGAGAAACCGAAGGTCTGTCGGATGAGGTTTTAAATGCAGCCGATAGTTATTTAAAAATACCGATGTCTGGTTTTACCGAAAGCTTAAATATTTCTGTAAGTGCAGCTATTATTCTTCAGCATGTTACAACTAAATTAAAACAAAGCAACGTCGACTGGCAATTAACCGAAGAAGAAAAACTTGAAAAACGTTTAGACTGGGTTAAAAAGACTATTAAAAGTTACGACGATATTGTAGGGCATTATTATAAGGATAAGAATTAGTTTTTTATTAATGTAGAATCAACTTCAGCAATATGTGTTTTAAATGTTCTACTGAATTTTATTAAAGAATCTAGCAATATCATTTTATTTTCAGGTAACAGTAAATCACTTTTTAGTTGTTTGGCATCACAATAATCGAAGAATAGAGGAATGTGCTTTCTTTCAATATTTAAATCTTTTATCAATAAGTCTTCCGAAAAGAAACCATTGGTATTGAACAGGGCATAAAAGTTTTTATAGGTCATCGGTTTAGGAGGAGTTTCCTTTTCTTTTTTAGATTTAAAGAGGCTTCTAATCAGGTCTACTAGTAAGGTTAAATCGCCTTGCGGATTTGGTGGTGGACTGTATAAATAAGGCCGGTTTTTTATGTCGTTTGCTATTTGTTCCCCTAAATTAGCCTGATATTTATTAGCATTGAATTTAGCTGTATGACTCAGACTGACTGTACCTAAAGTATTCACCTGAGTTGTAAGTTCTATAACATTGGTCATGTTATAGTGTTTATTTTGAACAATAAGTTGTTGCGGTTTATAAAATTCAGATGAAAATAATAAGGTATCATTAACTGCTGCTTTAATGGTAAAATCACCATCTTCGTTTGTATAAGTGTATTGGCGTGTAGTGAGATTAAAAACACCAATGCTTTTTGCGGTAGACTTTTCGTTATAAACCCTTCCGTTTACATGCTGTGCAGAAATGGTTATTGGAAGAATAAGAAACAGAAGATAAGTAATGTTATTCATAAACACGGTTGTAAGTTAATTCGTGTTTAAATTAGAATTTTGTAAGTAAGTTGAAATGCGCTTTATGAAAGTTTAACGCTCTAGTTAACAAAAATTTAAAGGTTATAGATAAAAAAAAGGAAGCACTTGGCTTCCTTCTTAGTTATATTTTTATTGTGTTATCGTTCTCGGTTTAACAACTTGTATTCTTCGTAACATTCACTAATAGCATCAAGAATTTGTAAGTCGTTTGCTGTTTGAATAAATTCTTTTGAATAATCACACTGACTTACAATTTCATCTAAATCTACACGATCAATATTTAGTAAAGCCATTAACATTTCCCGATCGAAACGCGATGCTAAAAGGTTACGTATTTCATCATCCTGCTTCATCTTTTTAAGCTTTCGCATTTCGTTAGGCTTTTTACCAAAGGTACGATGTAAAAAATCGGCAGGGTTAAATATGGATCCTACAATTTTTGATAAGGTTCCAGCCGAGTTGGCTTCGTATCCTGTACTTGGTAATCCTGAAATCTGGTATCTGTAATTATCATTAATTACAGGAACCTGCTTAACATCAACTTCTAAATATCCGGTTAATTTTAATTGGTTTACCACAACTTCTTCAAGCGCCAAAGCTAATTCGGTTAACTCGATAGTGGCTGAACCAAATTTAAGCCAGTCGTTAGTAACTCTAACTTTAATGGACTTAAAACCTAAATACGATAAATGTAAAGTGTCATTAGGTTTGGCGTTAATTTCAAATTCTCCCTGTTTATTTGTCGCTGTACCTATAACCTGATTCAGGTTGACGATGTTTACATTTTCCAACGGTTTTCCATCGGAAGAATTAACTACTACTCCTAAAGCCTTTTCGGCTTCCTGTGCTATACTAATAGTTGAAAAAACTAATAAAAAGAAAAGTAGTAGGTAATTTTTCATGTAAATTAAATAACGCTTATTCGTCTATAAATGTACTAAACTAATGAATAAAACAAGTCGTCAATAATTTTTTTTGACTTAAAATTAACAAAATTCAGACCTATCTTCTTGAACGTCTTGGTCTTGAAATTTTAGAGTTGTTAGATTTTGAATCGCCTTCTGAACGTCTTCTTGATTTTCCAGATCTTTCTCCATTAGAAGCTTTGAAATCGCCTGAACGTCTTGGGCGAGAGTCTTTATTACCTCCTCGTCTATCACTTCTTGGTCCTCCAGAACGTTTTCCGCCACGTCTTCCTCCGCCTCCACGGTTTTCAGAAACTTCAACATTTACAAACCGACCTTCTTGTTTAAAGTCGGTGAAGTGGGCTAACACTTTTTCTCTAAGTTCGTTTTCCGTATTAAAGAAAGAGAAACTGTCTTTAGTTTCTACTTTAAAGATATCATCACGACCTAAGTCTAATTGTTCTTTTAAGAAGTCTTTAAGTTTCATCCAATCGAAACCATCTTTACCTCCAACATTGATAAAGTAACGTGTAGAATCGTTTTTACCACCTTTAAACTCGCGTCCGCTATCTTGAGAACCTTCCGAAATATTAAGGTCTTTTGCTTTCTGGTAGTAGTTAAAGAAACGAGTAAACTCAACAGAGAACACTTTTTTAATTAATTCTTCTTTAGTTGTATCTTCAAACAATTCATTAATACTGGTTAAATATTTGTCAATCTCGTGATTGATTTCAGTATTGTGAATTTTATTCGCAAGCGACATTAACTGCACTTCGCAAATTTCCATACCGTTCGGAATGTCTTTTTTGTCGAATTGCTTTTTAATGATGCGCTCGATACTTTTTATTTTTCGAACTTCACTTTTTGAAACGATAACCATAGACACCCCTGTTTTACCAGCACGTCCGGTACGACCAGAACGGTGGGTATAGGTTTCAACTTCGTCAGGTAACTGGTAGTTGATTACGTGAGTTACATCGTCTACATCAATACCACGAGCGGCTACGTCTGTAGCTACAAGCATTTGAATCTGGTTTTTACGGAACGCGTTCATTACCAAATCACGTTGGTTCTGACTTAAATCGCCGTGTAAAGCACCAGCGTTGTAACCATCTTCAATAAGTTGTTCGGCAACTTTTTGAGTGTCTCGTTTTGTACGACAGAATATTACTGAAAAAATATCAGGGTTTGCATCCGCTAAGCGCTTTAAAGCCTGGTAACGATCTCTGGCATTCACTAAATAATACTCATGAGAAACGTTGTTAGAACTTTCATTTTTATTACCCACTGTAATTTCCTGTGGATTATGCATAAAGTTTTTTGCAATTGCAGCTACTTCTTTAGGCATGGTTGCAGAAAATAACCAGGTGCTTTTATCTGCAGGTGTATGCGATAGAATATCAGTAATATCTTCTTTAAAGCCCATGTTTAACATCTCATCGGCTTCATCTAAAACAGAATATTCAATTTTAGTAATATCTACCATGTTACGGCTAATCATATCTTTCATACGACCAGGAGTAGCCACAACAATTTGTGCGCCACGTTTTACTTCTCTGGCCTGATCGGTAATACTGGCACCACCGTAAATAGCAGCAACATTTAAGCCCTTACAATATTTACCGTAAGCTTTTAATTCGTTTGCAATTTGTAAACAAAGTTCACGCGTAGGCGACAAGATTAACCCTTGTGTAGTACGGCTATTTAAATCTATTTTTTGAAGCATTGGGAAACCAAAAGCAGCCGTTTTTCCGGTACCGGTTTGCGCTAAAGCCACTAAATCGCTTTCAGATTCTAATAATAACGGGATTGCTTTTTCTTGAACTTCACTAGGTTTTTCAAAACCTAAATCTGTAATAGCTTGTAATAGGTCATTGTTAAGACCTAAATCATGGAATGTGCTCATTCTTTTATGTAAGTATTCGATTATGTTATGTAGTGCTACATAAGAAGTGAATCGACATACTTAAACCTAAACTTCCAGTAACACATCCTCACTCTGAGGAATAAACCCTTTCGGGATTTCAAGCGGCAAAGATAGACTTTTTATTTTAACAGCAACTGACGTGACGTGTCTAATGGTATTAATTATTCGTTAAATGTTAGTCGTTTGCTTTGTTTTTAAGGTGTTTATGAAATTTCTTTATGAATTAAAGTAAGTATTTTGTTAAGAATGGGGTTTCTATTGTCTGTATTCCAAACTGCTGAAAGGGTAGTGCGCTGCGGAATGTTATCTAATTCAATAAATTTAATAGTTGAAATAGAAGGATTTTGAAGTGATTTTGGTACAATAGAAATACCAAAGTTATTTTCAACCAGTTTGTAGATAGAATCGGCGTGAATGGTATTGTGAGATACTAAAGGTGTAAAACCGCTGTGATGAAAAATATTCATCACATTTTCATAGTAAGAAGAACTGTATTCCGGATCGAAAAGAATAAAGGGCTCATCTTTTAATTGCGATAAGTTTTCAAAGTTATTCATATTAATAGGGTGCTCTTTTGGTAACACCAAACAAAACGGTTCCTTTAAAACAGGAGTGGCCATTAACCCTTTAGGAATACGCTCCAGACGTACAAAGCCAATATCAATATCCTGAGAAATTAAACCTTCAATCTGTTTGTTGTTATCCATTTCCTTTAAACTGAACAGAATATTAGGATGCGATTTGGTGAACTTCAATAATAAATCGGGAATAATATGTTGCATAGCCGAACCTACATAACCAAAATTTAACTGACCATCTTTACCTTCTTCCAATAATTTAGCATGATGCAAAATAGCGTCTAAACTCTTTAAGTTTTTATGGAGTTCCTCTTTTAAATAGATGCCTGCCGGGGTTAGTTTCACCTGTCGGTTGTGTCTGTCAAACAGTTTCACCTCTAAGCCATCTTCCATTTCTTTGATTTGTCGGCTTAATCCCGGTTGTGAAATAAATAGCTTTTCAGCCGCCTTTCTAAAGTGTAACGTTTCTGCAACGGCGAGGAAATATTTAAGATGTCTAAATTCTATTTGATAACTCATGGTTATTATTAGTTTGCAATAATGGTATTATTAGGTATCAAATTTATTGATAATTTTGTAGAAATAAATAAAATTCAACTTAATAACATAAATATGTTTGTATACGGCGTCGATAAACTAACGGTAGATAAGGTTCTTGATATAGCTTCAGGAAAGATGAAGGGAGTGTTAACCGATTATGCGATAGCAAAAGTTAACGAATGTAGAGCGAAGGTAGAAGTTATGGCCAATTCTAGTAAGGCTGTATATGGTATAAATACGGGATTCGGACCATTATGTGATGTGAAAATTTCGCCAGAAGAAACTAGTTTACTTCAAAAAAATTTATTGATTACACATGCCGTAGGTGTGGGTAACCCAATTGATAAGGAATTATCTAAAATCATGCTAATCTGTAAAGCTCATGCTTTAAGTAGAGGTTTTTCGGGGATTCGTCTTGAAGTTATTGAACGAATCATTTATTTTATAGAAAATGATTTATTGCCAGTTGTACCTGAACAAGGTTCGGTAGGGGCTTCGGGAGATTTAGCTCCCTTATCACATTTATTTTTACCATTATTCGGTGAAGGTGAATTTTGGGTTGGTGATGACATTGTTCCTGCAAAAGAGGTTTTAAAAGCTCATAATTTGGAACCTATCGAACTGGCAGCTAAAGAAGGTTTAGCCCTAATTAACGGAACGCAATTTATTCTGTCGCATGCCATTAAAGGACTGAAAAAAATGGAGTATCTGTTAGATTTAGCAGATGTTGCCGGAGCCATGAGTTTAGAAGGTTATCAGGGAAGCGAATCGCCTTTTAAAGAATTATTACATAGTATTCGTCCGTTTCAAGGGAATTTAGAAGTAGCAAAGCGTATGCGCATGTTGTTTGAAAATTCAAATAATATCAAGTCGCATGAAAACTGTGAGCGCGTTCAGGATCCATATTCTATGCGTTGTATTCCTCAGGTTCATGGCGCATCAAGAAATGCATATTATCATTTAAGTGAATTAGCTGAAATTGAAATGAATTCGGTAACCGATAACCCAATTGTATTAAGTGAAACTGAAGCGATTTCAGGCGGTAATTTCCATGGTCAGCCGTTAGCGATGGCATTAGATTATGCATCCATTGCAGCATCAGAATTAGGAAATATAGCCGATAGACGTTGTTATTTACTGCTTGAAGGAAAATTTGGTTTACCACGATTATTAACGGCAAGTGGTGGATTAAACAGTGGATTTATGATTCCGCAGTACACCACAGCAGCATTAGTAACCGAAAATAAATCCTTATGTTTTCCTCCGTCTGCCGATAGTGTGCCTACGTCTTTAGGTCAGGAAGATCACGTGTCGATGGGAAGTATTTCAGGGCGTAAGTTCAACCAGATTTTAGGAAACATCGAAAAGATTTTAGCTATTGAATTAATGTATGCGGCACAGGCTATGGAATTCCGTCGTCCGAATACCTTCTCGGTTATCTTGGAGAAAAACTTCGCAATAGTTAGAAGTAAAGTAGCAAAGTTAGAAGAAGATCGTATTCTTAAAGATGATATCAATGCTTTAATTCAGTTAGTAAAAACGCAGTCATTCATTGTAAAATAATCCAACTATGACATTTCAAGAACACATATTACAAGGTATTCCAAGTGAATTACCACCTAAATATAACTATCCTACAGATGCCAATAGAGCACCAAAGCGAAAAGATATTTTAAGCAAAGATGAAAAGCAATTGGCAATTCGAAATGCGTTGCGTTATTTTCCAAAAGCGTGGCATGAAGAATTAGCTCCTGAATTTGCTCAGGAGTTGAATGACTTCGGAAGAATTTATATGTATCGGTTTAAGCCTGCTTATAAAATGTTTGCGAGAGGTATTGAAGAATATCCTGCAAAAACGGTTCAAGCGGCGGCGATTATGCTCATGATTCAAAATAATCTAGATCCTGCTGTGGCGCAACACCCTGAAGAGTTAATAACTTACGGCGGTAACGGTGCCGTGTTTCAAAACTGGGCACAGTATTTATTAGCGATGCAGTATTTGGCAACGATGACTGATGAGCAGACTTTACACATGTATTCTGGTCACCCCATGGGATTATTTCCGTCTTCCAAAAATGCGCCTCGTGTGATTGTAACCAATGGTATGATGATTCCTAATTATTCAAAACCGGACGATTGGGAGAAATTCAATGCGCTTGGAGTGACGCAATACGGACAAATGACTGCGGGTTCGTTTATGTATATTGGTCCGCAAGGAATCGTTCACGGAACAACCATTACCGTGATGAATGCCTTTAGAAAGAAATTACCAAAAGGCGATAGGCCAGCAGGTAAAATATTTTTAACTGCAGGATTAGGAGGGATGAGTGGTGCGCAACCTAAAGCAGGTAACATTGCAGGATGTATTACCATTGCAGCTGAAGTAAATGAAAAAGCAGCCACAAAACGTCATGCGCAAGGTTGGGTCGATGTATTGGTTGATAATTTAGATGATTTAGTGGCTCGTGTAAAAACCGCTCAGGAAGCAAAAGAAGTGGTTTCAATTGCTTTTATCGGTAATGTAGTGGATGTTTGGGAGCGTTTTTATGAAGAAGATATTTTCATTCATGTAGGCTCCGATCAAACGTCTTTACATATTCCATGGACAGGTGGTTATTATCCGGTTGGATTATCGTATGAAGAATCAAACCGATTAATCCGTGAAGAACCAGAGGTATTTAAAGAAAAAGTACAGACATCATTACGACGTCATGCCGATGCGATTAATAAGCATTCAGGAAGAGGAACGTATTTCTTCGATTACGGGAATGCATTTTTATTAGAAGCCTCTCGTGCAGGTGCCGATGTGATGGCTGAAAATAATATCGATTTTAAATATCCGTCTTATGTTCAGGATATTTTAGGACCGATGTGTTTCGATTATGGTTTCGGACCATTCCGTTGGGTGTGTACTTCAGGAAAACCAGAAGATCTAGATAAAACCGATGAAATCGCCATGAATGTGCTTCAGGACATCATGAAAAATTCACCTGAGGAAATTCAGTTGCAAATGCAGGATAACATCACCTGGATTAAAGACGCGAAGAAGAATAAAATGGTGGTTGGCTCGCAGGCACGTATTTTATACGCCGATGCAGAAGGTCGTGCTAAAATCGCTGAAGCCTTTAACAATGCCGTTGCAGCGGGACAAATTGGTCCTGTAGTATTAGGTCGCGATCACCACGATGTAAGTGGAACCGATTCACCATACCGTGAAACCTCAAATATTTATGACGGAAGTAAATTTACGGCTGATATGGCGATTCATAATGTAATTGGCGATAGCTTTAGAGGTGCTACCTGGGTGTCTATCCACAATGGTGGTGGTGTAGGCTGGGGAGAAGTTATGAACGGTGGCTTCGGAATGGTATTAGACGGGTCGGCAGAAGCAGATGCTAAGTTGAAAAATATGCTGTTTTTCGATGTGAATAACGGTATAGCTAGAAGAAGTTGGGCAAGAAACGATGAGGCCTTATTCGCTATAAAACGCGAAATGGAGCGTACACCAAATTTAACGGTGACAATCCCTAACTTAGTAGCAGACGATTTACTGAAAAACTTATTTTAATGCGTACACTATTTAAAAATATAAAAGAATTACTTCAGGTAAGAGAAGCAGGTTTAAACTTTGTTGCTGGTAAAGCCATGAGCGACTTACCAACCATAAAAAATGCTTATCTGTTAGTTGAAGAGGGTATCATTAAAGATTTTGGTTCAATGACCGAATGTCCGAATGTTGAAACCGATGAAGTTGTTGATGCTACCGGAAAAATGATATTGCCAGCCTGGTGCGATTCGCACACACACTTGGTTTACGCCGGAAATCGAGAAAGTGAATTTGTCGATAAGATTAAAGGCTTATCCTATCATGAAATTGCAGCTAAAGGTGGTGGTATATTAAATTCGGCAAAGAAATTACAGGAAACTTCTGAAGACGATTTGTACGATCAAACCAAAGTCCGTTTAGATGAAATTATCGCTTTAGGTACGGGTGCTGTTGAAATTAAATCAGGCTACGGATTAACCGAAGCTTCCGAATTAAAAATGCTTCGTGTGATTAAGCGTTTAAAGGAAAATTACAAGCTACCTATAAAAGCTACGTTTTTAGGCGCGCATGCCGTTCCAACGGAATATAAAAATGATAAAGCTGGCTATTTAAATATGTTGGTTGAAAAACTGATGCCTAAAATCGCAGAAGAAGGTTTAGCTGAATTTGTCGATATATTTTGTGAAGAAGGCTATTTTTCTGTTGAAGATACCGAGTTCATTATGGAAGCGGGAAAGAAACATGGTTTAATTTCAAAAATTCACGTGAATCAGTTTACCTCAATTGGAGGTGTTCAGGCAGGCGTAAAACATGAAGCCCTTTCGGTAGATCATTTAGAAGAAATGAAAGATGAAGATATTGAAGCTTTAAAAGGTTCGAAAACCATGCCGGTAGCTCTGCCAGGCTGTTCTTTCTTTTTAAGTATTCCGTATACACCAGGACGAAAAATAATTGATGCAGGGCTACCTTTGGCTTTAGCAACCGATTATAATCCGGGGTCTTCACCTTCAGGAAATATGAATTTTGCCGTATCGGCAGCTTGTATAAAAATGAAGCTAACACCAGAAGAAGCTATAAACGCTGCAACTATTAATGGGGCTTATGCTATGGGACTTCAGGATACTGTTGGAAGTATCACGGTAGGTAAAGAAGCTAATTTAATTTTGACGAAACCAATAAATTCTTATAACTTTATCCCATATTCATTTGGTGCAAATCAAATAGAATCGGTTTATATAAAAGGTCACTCTATTGTATAAACGTTTAACTACCAAACTAAACTAAATAAGGCGTGTGAATAACACGCCTTTATTTTTATCGTTAATTGATATTTTGAATGTTTTTTGTCTTTTTTCAAAAGTCTACTTCTTTAAGTTCTGAATGCGTTGTAAAAGGGTAGGGTGAGAATAATGCATAAACACATACGCCGGATGCGGGGTTAAATTACTTAAGCTGTTTTTCGAAAGTTTTTTTAACGATGTAATTAAAGGTTCTCCTTTATAAGTTGTTTTGGCATAATCATCAGCTTGGTATTCAAACTTGCGAGAGAATACATTCATAATTAATCCCGTAATTTCAGAAATAGGCGAGTATAGCATCCCGAAGGCAATTAATCCAATATGAAAACTCGGAATGTTGACGCCCAAAGCATTTGATAGTAACGGATTTGAAATGAAAATCGATAACACATAAAGCATAATTCCTGTAAGTAAAACCGAAGATACTAAATTGAAAATAATGTGTTTCTTTTTGTAGTGTCCTACTTCATGAGCTAACACGGCGACAATTTCTTCATCTTCTAAATCATTAATTAACGTGTCGTAAAGTGTTACGCGTTTTTCGCTTCCAAATCCAGAGAAGTAAGCATTGGCTTTCGTGCTACGTTTAGAACCGTCAATCACAAATATTTTATCGAGCTTAAAACCAACAGTGTTGGCATATGCTGAGATTTTCTCGCGTAAATCGCCTGCTTCTAATGGCGTTTGTTTGTTGAATAAAGGGACGATAAGTTTCGAATAAAACATATTCATAAATACTATGAAAACGGTAACCAATCCCCAGGCATATAACCAGAATTGTTCTCCTGTAGACTGATAAAACCAAATAATTAAAGCTAGAATACCTCCACCAACAATAGCCATCATCAACCAGCCTTTTATTTTATCGAGAATAAATGTTTTTAGTGTTGTTTTGTTAAATCCGAATTGTTCTTCAATTACAAAGGTGCTGTAATATGAAAATGGCGTGGTTAAAATATCGCTTCCAATCATAATAATTCCGAAGAATATTAATGCAATAATAATCGGGTTTTCACTGTAGGTTCTGGCTATGTCATCTACAAATTCAAAACCATCTAACAATAGAAACCCTAAGGTTAAAACAATAGAAAATGTTGAGGTTATAATGCCGAATTTATACTTGGTAGCTTTATAGTTTTGTGATTTTTTGTATTCAGTTTCATCGTAAACATCTTGTAAGTCTTCAGGTAAAGCATCATTGAAATGTTTAGCATTAAGAGCATCTAGAATTTTGTCAACGATAAAGTTGATAACAATTATGGCTATAATAATATAAAATAGAGTAGTCGAGGTCATGGTTTTTATTTGAAATTTCTTTGGCGTTTGGCTTCAAAAATTAGAATACCAGCAGCAACCGAAACATTCATAGAATCGATTTCGCCCTGCATTGGAATAATGATGTTTTGCGTAGAATGTTGTAGCCATGTATCACTTAATCCGGTAGCTTCTGTTCCAACAACAATGGCTGTTGGTTTGGTGAAATCCTGAGTGTGATAATCAACCGAAGCTTGCAAAGCAGCGCAGTAAATATTAATGTTGTTAGAACTCAAAAATGAAATGATATCTTCAGTTGTTCCTGTCGCTATCTGATTAGTAAATACACAACCCACGCTCGAACGAATAATGTTCGGGTTGTATAAATCGGCTTTAGGGTTAGCGATAATAACGGCATCGGCGTTGGCGGCATCGGCAGTTCTTAAGAGCGCCCCAATATTTCCTGGTTTTTCCGGAGCTTCAGCAACTAAAATTAGAGGAGTTTTGGTATGGAATTTTAGAGTTTCAAAGTTGTGAATTTTACTTTTTGCAACCGCTAAAACGCCTTCGGTAGTATCGCGATAGGCTAATTTCTCATAGACCTCTTTCGAGATTTCAATAAGATTGATAGTAGAGTTAACAAAATCCTTAATTTCAGATTCAGAAATTAAATCTGGGTAAAATAAAACAGTATCAAGTTGATAACCACCTTTTACAGCTAAAGAAAGTTCACGAACCCCTTCAATTAAAAATAAACCGGATTTTCTACGTTCCCGCGATTTATCTTTAAGTTGAACCAGTTGTTTTATATACGAATTCTGTATGCTTGTTATTTGCTTGCTCATAATTGGAAGCAAAAATACATATTTAAAAGACTTGAATTAAATAAAAAAGCGAGCCTTTTAGCTCGCTTTTTTATTATTAGTTTTTCAGTTTTTTAGAATACCGCTTCCAAAGTTCGGTTTGGTGGGTTTCTAAACTAATTTGCCTACCATCAATAAAGGCATGTGAAATATTGTTGGTTTTCATATCTAAAGCATCACCTTCCGAAATAAATAAAGTGGCACTTTTACCTTTTTCTAAGGATCCATATTCATTATCGATACCTAAAACCTTAGCAGCATTCAGCGTAATTAATTGCAAAGCTTGTTCTTTCGATAGCCCATAGGTGACGGTTGTGCCCGCATAAAATGGTAAATTTCTAGAGCTCATACGTTCCATGTCTCCACTACTATCTAAACAAACTGTTACGCCTTGATTAACCAGTAAACGGGCAGTTTTATATGGTAAGTTATAATCATTGTCATCGCTGTCAGGTAACGAGTGCACGCGATTTAAAACCACAGCAATGTTATTTTCTTTTAAAATACCAGCTGTTTTATAAGCTTCTTTAGCCCCTACTATTACCACATTGTTAAGTTGAAATGTTTTCATGAAGTTGACAGCATCAATAATCCCTTTTTCTTCATTTACATGAATGAATAATTTTTGTGTCCCTTTAAAAATGTTTTCAAGAGCAGCAAAAGGAAGGTTAACAGGTTGTTTGTCTCCATTACTGTAAGCTATGGCATTTTTAAAATAGGTCTCGATTTCTTTTATCTGTGCATCGTATTTTTCATTAGCCGAAATTCCCGTACGTGTATTTGAAAAGAAGGCATGAGAACTTGAAAAATTACTCGGCCAGTTTAGGTGAATGGCATCATCAACTTTAATCGCTGCATCTTCCCAGTTCCAGGCGTCAAATTGAACTATTGAGGAGGTGCCGGATATCCGTCCGCCCTGTGGTGTAATTTGTCCGATTAGTACCCCATTGGGTCTTAAGGTTTCAACAACTTTAGATTCGGCATTATAGGCAATTAAACTTCTTATGTGTGGATTCCAGGCCCCCATTTCTTTTTCGTCATCAGAGGCTTTAACAGCATCGATTTCAACTAATCCCATGGTGGAGTTTGGTAAGATAAATCCCGGATAAACGTGTTTTCCACCAGCATTTATAACATCGACGTTGGTTAAATTCAGCTTCACCACATCGCCGTCAACAATGTTAACTATTTTTCCTTCGCTTAAAATAATGGTGCTATTATTAATTGTATTACCATTTCCAATATGAGCAGTAGCTCCTATGATGGCAATGTCTTTGGTTTGTTTAGAAGCAGGTGTTTGCTGTGCCATTACAGTCATGGAGCAAACAAAAGCTATATAGGTTAAGAATGTTTTCATCTTTATATTTTTAAATCTCATTTTCAACAGAATCGCAGTGTAAATGTTTATGTTCTTTCTTTTTAACCGGTTGCGTTTTAGCACCTTTGTTTTTAGATTGAAGCATCATATTGATTAACTGACTTTTCTCTTTTTTGATAGCTTCACGCATGGCTTTATCACGTTCAATATCGAAGTAAGTAACACCTTCTATGATGGTTTTTTCAGCCTTGGCATAAATACTTAACGGATTATGAGACCATAAAACCACATCGGCATCTTTTCCAACTTTAATACTACCAACTCGATCGTCGAGATGTAATAGTTTGGCCGGGTTTAACGTGACAAATTTCCAGGCTTCTTCTTCACTAACACCACCGTACTTTATAGTTTTTGCAGCCTCCTGATTGAGTCGACGAGACATTTCGGCATCATCACTGTTAATAGCTACGGTTACCCCGGCATTATGCATAATACTGGCATTGTATGGAATGGCATCGTTAACCTCAAATTTATACGCCCACCAATCACTAAAGGTTGAACCGCCAACACCATGTTCTACCATTTTATCGGCTACTTTATAACCTTCTAAGATGTGGGTGAACGTATTGATGTTGAAATCGAATTTTTCAGCGACTTTCATAAGCATATTAATTTCACTTTGCACATAAGAGTGGCAGGATATAAAACGCTCTTTATTTAGAATTTCAGCTAAAACTTCCAGTTCTAAATCGGTTTTAAAAGGTTTACCGCTTTTCTTTAAAGCATCATATGCTTTTGCTCGGGTAAAATAATCGATATAAACTTGCTCAACCCCCATACGTGTTTGAGGAAACCTGCCGTTACCCCAGTTGGATTGTTTTACGTTTTCACCAAGGGCGAATTTTATGAATTTAGGCGTGTTGTCGTAAACTAGGTTATCTGCCGATTCTCCCCATTTTAATTTAATGATGGCGGAACGTCCTCCAATAGGGTTTGCCGAACCATGTAGTATTTGAATGGAAGTCACGCCTCCGGCAAGGTTTCGGTAAATATTAACATCGGTTTCATTGATAACATCTTCAATACTTACCTCGGCCGATGAATTTTGACCAGCTTCATTAATAGCCGCTGCAGCAATATGCGAATGCTCGTCGATAATGCCTGAAGTTAAATGCTTGCCCGTACCATCAATAACGGTTGCTTTACCATTCGATAAATTTTTACCGATTTTAGAAATTTTACCTTCTTTAATTAAAACATCGGTGTTTTCTAAAATGCCATCTTTTTCGTTTGTCCAAACCGTTGCATTTTTAAATAGTAAGGTTTCGGTCTGCGGCATTTCGGAAAAGCCATATGCTTTGTTTGGGTAGGTTACAGGAAAAAGGGGTGCAGTGTCTTCTGTTTTTGTTTCAGCTTTTGATTCGTCAGCTTCTTTTTCTGTCGCAGTAGCCGTAAAAGGAAATTCGCTGCCGTTGGGTAAAATATATTTTCCTTTAAGCATGCGGTCTTTTTCAGCTAGAGCAGCAATTCTAATAAATTCCTGTTTTAAAGAATCTTTTGAAGCAATTGCAATATGAACCCAATCGTCTTTATAAGTTAACTTCGCTTTCAGTTTTTGATTGTCTTGTTTAATTTCAATTTTAGGTTTGCTAAGTTCACCTGAAATAGACATGTTATATTCGTCATTACCTAAAGTTACCTTGTAATCGCCCTTGATATCTTTTTTATTAATGTCTTCGAATGCTGTTTTATTGCCTTGTACCCAATTTTCATAGATGGTGGTTTTCTTATCGAAAATATCACCTGAAGTCACAATAAAATTAGCCAGATGTCCTTCTTCAAGCGACCCAATGATTTGTTCTTTTCCTAAAAGTTGAGCCGGTATTGTTGTTAATGCTTCCAATGCTTTTTCTTTTGGAAGTCCTACTTCAATGGCTTTTAACAGGTTTGATTTAAATTCTTTTAGAGATTTCGTACTATGCGTGGTGAATGCAAAGATAATACCGTTGTCAGAAAGTATTTTTGGATTTGAAGGTCTTTGATTCCATGATCGCATATCACCTAAAGTTAATGCCGATGATAAAAACGGATCTTCTACATCGTAAGTGTCGGGGAAGTTTAAAGGTATAATAAGTTTAGCTTCAGAAGCTTTAATGTCTGTAACACGCTCGTATTCATCACCGCCCCCTAACATAACATATTGTACGCCATAAGCATCTCCAACTTTATCGGCACGCATAATGTTAGCGCGACTTCCGGCATCAAAAAACTGAACCAGATTTTTATTATCGTTAAAGGCTTCTAAGGACAAATCTTTGGTATCTATATGCCCGCTGCCATACCATTCGGCATCAATAAATACCTGTCGTAATAATGCCATACTACCCATAAGAGAATTAGGGTAGGCCTGTTTAGAGGTTTTACTGCGTTGAAAAGAGGAATATTGTCCGGAATTCGCATCCAATATTCTGTATTGGTTGCCTTGGTTATTATTTAGGGTAATTAAAACACCGGTACCTCTAATAATGCCATCGGGAATATGAGTATTTAAAACTCCAAATCCAGCTTTTAACAGTTCGGTTGCTTCTTTAGTATTATAACTGAATTGATCTACGGCATGTTGGTCTGGAAGAATATGGTCATTCCAATAATACCCAGTTCGTGAAGCATCATATTGATTAGATCTGCGACTAGAACTAACTGAAGTTGGGGCTGCTATTCCGAAAGAAGAGAAGATATCGATAAAAGAAGGGTAAATACTTTTGCCTTCCACATCGATAATGATAGCATTTTTGGGAATGCTTACCGAATTACCTGATGCAACCACTTTTCCGTCTTGAATAAGTAGAGTCCCGTTTTCAATAGTTTTTTTTGGGGTAACAAATAGTTTGGCATTTGTTAAGGCGGTGTAATTTTTATTTATAGTATGAACACCGTCATTTTTTGGAAAATAATCCTGAGCAAATAGGCTTGTTGAAAATAGTATAGCCATACTTGCTAAATAATTTTTCAGCATGTGTTATAGGTTAGTTAAGTTTTAAATGTATGAAAAATCGATTTCTATTGAATAAAATTCAGTAATATTTAACTTTTTATAAAGATTTTTCATCGAAGTAGATGCTTAATAGGGCAACCACATAGCTGTAACTCTGCATGCCTTTACTTTGTTGGTTGGCTTTTAAGTAGTTGCTATAGAATATTTTGAAAAACGGTTCTAAAGGATTGGCATGAGCCTCCCAGAAGTCGCGAGTTTCTTTGTAGTTTTTTAAAATACCCTCATTAACATCAGCAACTAAATCCTCGTAAAGACATTCATCTCTAAAATATATTTCATTAAGGCAATACCGTAATCCAAAAGTGTAACCGGCATAATTAAAATATACATCATCATGGCTTATGGCTGCCAAACACCCTATAAAGTTAGCTTCATTTTCTGCTGCATATCCTAACTGGTGCGCAATTTCATGAGATGAGGTTGTTGGGAATTTAATCGCAGGAATCATTCCATCAATCTGAGCTTCGTTGGTTAAGGGATTTAAATAACCGCTAAACCCCATATAGGTTAACGGGTAACTGAACAACGATGTTTTTACACTTTTCGGATGATACTCTAAATGCGGAAATATGGTTTTTAAGTTTTCATAACCTTTTGGAGCCAAATCTAAAATTTCTGATTTGCTATAAGGTATGGTCACTTTAAGGGTGTCGTTATGGGTGATTTTTAAATGCAGCTCATTCGATTTCTCAATTAGCTTTTCCGTAACCTTCACCAATTGTTCAGTGGTATAATCATAGTTAAGACTTAAATTTTTATGCAACGGTAATCGATGATAGTTTAACCCCCAGCAAAGGTGAAATAAGAAGAAAATAATGGATAGCGCTGCAGCGATATCAACTATCCAGTTTATGCTGTCTTTCCAAATGCGCGTTCTATTTATATAAAGCCATCTCAAAGCATATATTATTGCAAATGCGTATAGAAAATCTCCAAACGAAAATGGTAACCATCCCAATGTGTATCGAAATATTTTAGAAATAACGGGGTACAGTCCGTTACTGTAATACGTTTCAATAAACTCTTGATGGTGAGCCAGTAGTTTAATAAGTAGGTACTGCGGAATAATAAGCAGGGCAATAAAGGTCTTTTTCTTTTTCAGCATATGTCAAAAATAATAAAAATAAGTACCCAATGCGTGGTGTTTATTTGTTAAGGTTTCTTCCTGCTGTACGTTATATCTTTTTTGTCGTTCACTACAAAAAAGGATGCCACTTCCATCAGGAGTAAAGGCTAATTTCGGTGCCTTTTTGCTACCTTTGTAATACTAAAACTATATAAAAAATGAGTTCAGAAATAAGACAACTTCAACCCCAAGCATTATGGAATAAATTCGCCGATTTAAACGAAGTGCCACGTCCCTCAAAAAAGGAGGAGCGTGTTATTGCGTTTATGAAAAATTTTGGTGAGAACTTAGGGTTAGAAACCTTAGTAGATGCTGTTGGTAATGTCATTATAAAAAAGCCGGCCACTGAAGGAATGGAAGATAAAACAACCGTAGTGATGCAATCGCATCTGGATATGGTACACCAAAAAAATAACGATACCGTTTTTGATTTCGATACGCAAGGCATTGATATGTATGTAGATGGTGATTGGGTAAGAGCTAAAGGAACAACGCTTGGTGCCGATAACGGTTTAGGTGTTGCTACCATCATGGCCATTTTAGAAAGTACAGATATTGTTCACCCAGCTATTGAAGCGCTGTTTACTATCGATGAAGAAACAGGAATGACGGGAGCAATGGGCTTAAAAGGCGGTTTGCTTTCTGGTGGTATTTTATTGAACCTAGATACAGAAGAGGATGATGAAATAGGTGTAGGTTGTGCTGGAGGAATCGATGTTACAGCCACAAGAACTTATGAAGAGGAAGACACTCCGGAATTTAAAATAGGTTTTGAAATTAAGGTGAAAGGCCTGCAAGGAGGACACTCTGGAATGCAAATTCATGAAGGTCTAGGTAATGCCAACAAAATTATGAACCGCATGTTATTTGATGGTTTTGAGAATTTTGGGCTGCGAATTTCTAAAATAGAAGGCGGAAGTCTGCGTAATGCCATTCCTCGAGAAAGCGTTGCTGTTGTTGCGATTGATGGTATTCATGAAGAAGCATTTATACTAGAAACAAAGATTTTAGGAGATATCATTAAAAATGAACTAAGAACTATGGAGCCAGATTTAGAAATAGTAGTTTCTAGATGCGAGACTCCAGAAAAAATTATGGACTTAGGCGTGCAGGAAGGGTTTACCAGAGCATTGTATGCTGCACATAACGGGGTGTATCGTATGAGTGCAGATATTCCTAATCTAGTTGAAACATCTAACAATGTTGCTAAGGTTGTTTTAAAAGACGGAAACATTCATGTGGGTTGCTTAACACGTTCTTCGGTTGAAAGTTCTAAGATGGATTTGGTGAACACCTTAAGGTCAACGTTTGAATTAACCGGATGTGAAGTAGAATTTTCAGGGGATTACCCAGGGTGGGCACCAAATATGGATTCGGCCATTTTAAAAGTTATGAGTAAATTATATGAAGATTTAAATGGTGAAAAAGCGCACGTAGCTGCTTGTCACGCCGGGTTGGAATGTGGTATTCTTGGACAGAATTACCCTGAAATGGACATGATTAGTTTCGGACCAAATATTAAAGGCGCACATAGTCCTGATGAGCGTGCACAGATTTCATCAGTTCAAAAGTACTGGAATTTTGTTCTTGAAATTTTGAAAAATATTCCGGGTAAAAATTAATTACAATGTATTTTGTCGAATAAATTTGCGTTTAATCGATATATTTTACATATTTGTTTAATGAAAAGCATTTTTTGAATGAAACATAAAGTAAGCCCCAAACGGTCTCTAAAAAGAAACATTCAGAATAATGCTTTTTATTTTATATCCTATTCAATTTAAGGTACAGGGTCGTAACCTGAGCCTCCCCAAGGGTGACAACTAAAAATGCGCTTAATAGCTAACCATCCGCCTTTAAATAACCCATGTTTTTGTAAAGCTTCCTTACTATAGTGTGAGCAGGTAGGCGTGTATCTACAAGTTGCGGGTGTAAGAGGAGAAATAAAGGTCTGGTAAATCTTTATTAGCAATAGAAACGGTGCAACAAGTAGTTTTTTCATGCTTTTGTTAACCTGAACTTGTTTCAGGTTCTATTTTTTGGTTTGCTAAGTCGTTAAACTGAAAATGTTTTTTTCAACTTAACGACTCACAAACAACAATATTTAATTTACAGAAAATGAGGTGCCGTCTTTTCCGTCTTTTAGTTGAATACCAGCGTTTGCCAGTTCATCACGAATTTGATCAGATAAGGCAAAGTCTCTATTAGCTCTGGCTTCCTGCCTCAACTTAATTAGTATATCGACAGCAGCCGATAATTTATCGGTACCCGATTCTTTTTTAGTCACGTTTTCAAGACCCAATACATCAAAAGTAAAGATGTTAATGGTTTCCTTTAACAATGCTAAATCAGCTTCAGTTAAGGTTTCAACGCCTTCTTTAACTTGGTTAATATATTTTACAGCTTCAAATAAATGCGCAATAACGATAGGTGAATTGAAATCGTCGTTCATAGCATCATAACACGCTTGTTTCCATGCGTTGATGTCTATGGTTGAGGCTTTAGAAGCTTGTAGGCTATCTAATTGATTAATGGCATCCATTAACCTGAAAAAGCCTTTTTCGCTGGCTAATAAACCATCATCGGTTAAGTCTAAAACACTTCTGTATGACGATTGTGCAATAAAGAAACGAATAACACTTGGCGCATATGCTTTACTGAAGAACTTGTTATTTCCTGACAATAATTCATCAGGGTTCACAGTGTTTCCTGTGCTTTTAGACATACGTTGCCCGTTTAACTCCAACATATTCGCATGCATCCAGTAATTTACTGGTGACTCACCCTTAGCGGCTTCATTTTGTGCAATTTCACATTCGTGGTGCGGGAATTTTAAATCCATTCCACCACCGTGAATATCAAAACGATCCCCTAAATATTTGGTGCTCATAGCAGTACATTCTAAATGCCAGCCAGGGAATCCGTCTCCCCAAGGCGAAGGCCAACGCATAATGTGTTGCGGTTCGGCTTTTTTCCAAAGGGCAAAATCCTGCGGATTCTTTTTATCACTCTGTCCGTCTAATTCACGGGTATTGTGAATTAAATCTTCTAGTTTACGTTTACTTAATTTTCCGTATTCATGACTTTCATTAAACTTATGTACATCGAAATACACCGATCCGTTTACGACGTAAGCAAAGCCGTTATCGATGATGCTTTTAATAAGTTCAATTTGTTCAATAATATGTCCTGTTGCAGTAGGTTCAATACTAGGCGGGAGGAAATTAAAGGTGTTTAGAATGTTGTGAAAATCTACTGTGTAGCGTTGTACGACTTCCATAGGTTCAATCTGTTCTAAACGTGCTTTTTTAGTGATTTTATCTTCACCCGCATCAGCATCATTTTCTAAGTGACCAGCATCGGTAATATTCCTTACATAACGAACCTTATACCCTAAATGTTTTAGATATCTGAAAATCATGTCGAAAGACATAAAGGTTCTCACATTTCCTAAATGCACATTACTGTACACCGTTGGTCCGCATACGTACATGCCAATGTGGCCTTCGTTAATAGGTTTGAAAAGTTCTTTTTTACCAGTAAGGGAGTTGTATATTTTTATTTGTTGATCTTGAAAAAGTTGCATTGATGTTGGGTTGATAAGCAATTAGTTTAACTTAAAACTTGGTGTCTAATTTTATGTAATCTAAAAATTCTCTGCGTACAGATTCTTCTTTAAATTTACCACCAAACTCTGAGGTTACGGTACTACTTTCAATATCGCGAATACCTCTTGAGTTTACACATAAGTGTTTTGCATCTACAACGCAGGCAACATCGTCTGTACCTAATACTTCTTGAAGCTCTTTAACAATCTGGATGGTTAAACGCTCCTGAACTTGTGGACGCTTAGCGTAGTAATCTACAATACGATTCATTTTAGATAAACCAACAACCGAACCGTTAGAGATGTAAGCAATATGCGCTTTACCAACGATTGGTAATAAATGGTGCTCACAGGTTGAATAAACCGTAATGTTTTTTTCAACCAGCATTTCCCCATATTTGTATTTATTGTCGAAAGTTGAAGCACTAGGTTTTCTTTTTGGGTCTAAACCACCAAAAATTTCTTTAACAAACATTTTTGCCACGCGGTTAGGTGTGCCGCTTAAGCTGTCGTCTGTTAAATCAAGACCTAATGTTTCCATGATGTGACGTACATCGTCTTTAATTATTTCTATTTTTTCTTCATTAGACAATTTAAAAGCATCACCTCTTAATGGGGTGTCTGATGAAGTTCCAATGTGGTCGTCTCCTAAAGATTCAAATTCTTCTAAGTTATTCTCAATTTTCATCTGTTCATTTCATTGTTGTTTAGTTGAATGATTATCATATCATTAACTAAAAAAATCACTTTAAGTTTGCAAAGATAAGCAAAACAGTTTTGTTATGATTTGTATTATTACACAATTAATTTAAAGAGTAGGTCTGTTTTTCTAGGTATTAATTACATGAAAAATGAAAAAAGCTTGAATTTAGTAATCCAAGCTTCTTTGTAATATTGTTTGATTACGTTTTTATAAGTTGAAACTTAGAGAAAACGTAATATTAGAATTGGTTTGGTCTATAGATGCATTATCTATTAAACCAACGTTATATAATGGGGTTTCGAACGAACGTTGCGATTGGTCGAAAGTCACATCAAATTTCGTATTTCCAAAACTATAACCTAAACCAACAGAGAATCCGTTTAAATCTCCAACAGTAATACCGTCGGCATACGGACTTTCTTCGTAACGGTAACCACCTCGTAAACTCAATTGCTTAATTCTGTACTCACCACCAATACGATAGGTAGAGGCTGTGGTTAAAATATCGTTCATAATAGCATTTTGATCTGCGAAGAAGCTATCAGATGTCGGTTTAAATTTCGTGTTACTATAATCTTTAATAGAATAGTCGAAACTTAGCAAGCCTTGCGTTCCAAAAATATAGGCTAGACTTCCGGTGAATTTTCCTGGAGTTTGAATTCTGTATTGTGGATAAATATTAATAATTGAAGGAATGTAGTCTACATCTGGATCTGCAAGATTGGTGTTGATGTATTGCGTGGTTTCCTCTCTAATGGTATACCAGGTAGGAGAGTCGTAAGTGGCTCCAACTCTAAATTCTTGAGACAGTTTTAAAATACCTCCTAACTGAAACGAAAACCCGTTTCCAGTAGTAGATAAGGTATTATCGAAATCAATATATTCAATATCTCCACCGTTATTATTGTCTTCCATTAAACTGGTTACACGATCGTAATCAATAAAATGAGAATTTAAGTTAAGTCCTAAGTACAACTTGTCCTCGTATTGTGTAGCGAAGTTAAAGGAAATTTTACCGTTATAACCTGTTGAGATATAAGAGTAATCATGAATGAAGTTTCCAGTAGCTACATTAGCAATATATTCGGTATTGTTATCACTATCGGTAACAGGGTCTAAAATATAGGCTTGATAACCTAAAAAGGCTTGTTGATGAGCAAACCCATATCTTCCACCTATATCTTGGTAAGCTTCTTCTATAAATCGGTCATTTAAAGAAATTTCCGCTAAAGGAATGCCGTCGGCATAATCATAAAAGTAGCTCGCTATAGAATTACTGAATTGACCGTCGTTGTTAGTGTTTGTACCTATGGCATTCCAAACATTTTCATGATTGTTTGTCTTTTCGTAAGCCACACTTAATGCAAATTTTCGCCATGAGGAATTGTTTCTTGCTGCAAATACAAAAGTTGCTCCTCCTTGATTTAGGTCAAACGTTGAATTGTTTACTTTGTTATTACCGTTAAAATACTGTGTTTCATTTTTTACATCGGCATTCGATAAAGAAAACGATACGTGACTCGCACTGAATACTGCCGAACTTGCCGGGTTTAAACTCACGGCACTCATATCTCCACCAAGCGCACCGAAAGCACCACTTAAGGCTCTAAAACGAGCTGTTCCTTGAATTTCACTTTGTGAGTAACGCAACGCATCACTAATATCCTGAGCATTTAGTGCGCATGCCGAGAGTATACCTATAAATAACAGGTTTAACTTTTTCATAGTTTAATTTTTCTTTTTTTAAGCTTTTATCCTCTTCTTCCACCGCTTGAAGATCTAGAACTACCACCACTAGAACGGCTACTGCTTCCAGACGATGATCTCATACTTGACCCAGAGCTAGATCTGGAACTAGATCCCGAACTATAATTTCTACTTGGGGTGTAGGATTTATTTCCTGATGATCTTCTAGAATAGTTACTGTTGTTACTGTTGGAAGAATTGTAAGATCTTGATGTCGTTGTTGTTCTTCTGTTAGAAGAAGAGGCTCTTGATGTCGAATTTTTTGATGGCGTGTAAGTAGACGAAGAGCGTCTTTGGGTACTGCTTGAATAATTTCGAGTGCCATTGGTATTATAACTTCTTCTATCTGCATTAACACCATTTCTATCTATAGTGCTTCTTCTTGAAGTGTATTTAGAAGTCCTGTCTGAACTCGTATAACTACTTCTTCTGTTAATTGGGGTAGAAGTTCCTCGGTTAGAGTAGCTACCTCTTCTACTAGAGCTATAGGCAATATTTCTTCTATCGTAAATACCATTGTTTCCCCAGTAACCACCATAGTAGGTGTTATATCCATAATATCTTCCGTAAGGCGCGCCGTAATATCCTATGTGGCCATAACGCCAGGGATTACCCCAGCCATAATAACCGCCGTACCAAAACGGATCGTAGTATCCCCAGTTGTTCCAGCCCCAGTTCCAGGAATTCCATCCCCATCCCCAGTTCCAATTGTTGTAGCCGTAATTCCAACCATAATTCCAACCCCAGTTATTCCAATAAGGATCACCCCAATAACCATAACCGGTATTAAAATTAATAGTAACACTGCTGTTTTCCTGTCCCCAACCACCATAACCTTGGTAGTCGTTGGCCTGAGCATCATCCTCAGAGTAACCCGATGTTTCGTAATCATCTATATCAGTAAAAATTTCACTACTGGAAATCATATAATCGGCTTCCATAGATTTATTTTTAAAGTAGTTAGAATAATAGTCATTCTTAGAATTATCTTTAGGCACTTCAACAACAGCTTCTTCGTAGCGATCGTATTGTTCTGTGCTTCCGTAAATCCCATCATTAGCGCCAACATATTGATAAGAACCACATGAAGACAAGCCAATTGCCAAGCCTAAAACGGCTAAAATTGGCATTTTCTTGATTAAGTAGTTGTTAAATAGCATATCATTAGATTTTTATTGTTGAACATAACAAAAATAGTTAGTTTTGCTGAACTATTTTTATATTTAACATAATCACAATATTTGTGCCAAAATACTAATATGAGTAAAAAACTTACCAGTAGATCAGAAGATTATTCGAAATGGTATAACGAACTTGTTGTAAAGGCTGATCTGGCGGAGAATTCGGCTGTAAGAGGATGTATGGTTATTAAGCCTTACGGATATGCCATTTGGGAAAAAATGCAGGCGGAATTAGATAGAATGTTTAAAGAAACGGGGCACCAAAATGCCTATTTTCCATTGTTTGTTCCGAAAAGTTTATTTGAAGCTGAAGAAAAGAATGCCGAAGGGTTTGCAAAAGAATGTGCTGTAGTAACACATTATAGATTACAAAACGATCCTGATAAACCAGGTAAATTAAGAGTTGATCCTGAAGCTAGGCTGGAAGAGGAGTTAGTAGTGCGTCCAACGTCTGAAGCTATTATATGGAACACCTACAGAAACTGGATACAATCGTATAGAGATTTACCAATATTAATTAACCAATGGGCTAATGTAGTACGTTGGGAAATGCGTACGCGTTTATTTTTACGTACAGCAGAATTCTTATGGCAGGAAGGTCACACAGCGCATGAAACAAAAGCAGAAGCATTAGCAGAAGCTAAAACCATGAATAATGTGTATGCCACTTTTGCAGAAAAATTTATGGCGATTCCGGTAGTGCAAGGGGTAAAAACAGAAAGCGAACGTTTTGCGGGAGCTGTGGAAACCTATTGTATTGAGGCTTTAATGCAGGATGGTAAAGCACTGCAGGCAGGAACATCTCACTTCTTAGGTCAGAACTTTGCAAAAGCCTTTGATGTGAAATATGCAAGTAAAGAAGGTAAGCAAGATTATGTATGGGCAACCTCTTGGGGCGTTTCTACACGTTTAATGGGTGCCTTAATCATGACGCATAGTGATGATAACGGATTAGTATTGCCACCAAGCTTAGCGCCAAATCAAGTTGTTATTGTTCCTATATATAAGAGTGATGAAGATTTAGATAAGATTACTGAAGTCGCTAATGGTATTATGAGTGATTTAAGAGCTAAAGGTATATCTGTAAAGTTCGATAATAGAACCACACAACGTCCGGGAGCTAAATTTGCACAACACGAATTACAAGGAGTGCCGTTACGTATAGCTATAGGTCCAAAAGATTTAGCAAATGGCACAGTAGAACTAGCACGTCGTGATACGTTAACAAAATCTGTTGTGACTCTAGATGACTTAACAACCACTATCGATGATCTTTTAAAAGAGATTCAGGAGACGTTATTTAATAAAGCATTAGAATTTAGAGATAGCCACATTACAGAAGTAGAAACATTCGAAGAATTTAAGGATGTTTTAGAAAATAAAACCGGATTTATCTCGGCACATTGGGATGGAACAAATGAGACCGAAGAAAAGATAAAAGAGCTTACAAAAGCCACGATTAGATGTATTCCTTTGGAAATGAAAGAGGAAGAAGGTGTGTGTGTGTATTCTGGTAAGCCCTCTAAAGGTCGGGTGTTATTTGCAAAAGCCTATTAATTGAAAATTTTTTAAAAAAAGTTTGCTAAGGTATTGCAGCATTCAGAAAAAGGTGTAATTTTGCAACCGCAATCGAGAAAATTGCTAGTTATTTGAAAAGTATCGCAAGTTTAAAGTAGTAAAATTGTTTACGCTTTCAAAGATACCATGGCCCGTTCGTCTATCGGCTAGGACGCCAGGTTTTCATCCTGGTAAGAGGGGTTCGATTCCCCTACGGGCTACTATTTTTCTCGAAAAAAAAAGTACATTAATTTATTGAAAAGAAGTTGTGAGTGTAAGAAATAAGTTTTACATTTGCGCTCTCGAAAAACAATAATAATGGCCCGTTCGTCTATCGGCTAGGACGCCAGGTTTTCATCCTGGTAAGAGGGGTTCGATTCCCCTACGGGCTACAATATTTTAATAATATACAAAAGAAAATGGCAAATCATAAGTCAGCATTAAAAAGAATAAGAAGTAACGAAGCTAAACGTTTAGTTAATAAGTACCAGCACAAAACAACTCGTAATGCTATTAAGAAATTACGTGAGTTAACTGATAAGAAAGAAGCTGAAGCTTTATTTCCATCTGTAGTATCTATGTTAGATAAATTAGCTAAGAAAAACGTTATTCACGCTAATAAAGCTGCTAACCTTAAATCTGGTTTAGCTAAGCACGTAGCTGCGCTTTAAGAGCCTGAACATAATAAAATATTTAAAAGCTTCTCTTTTAGAGAGGCTTTTTTTGTGTTTTAATTTTAGAATAAACAGAGTTATTTACTTAAAATAATTGGTCAAAATGATTAGAAAAATTGCTGAAATTGTTTTCTAATCCTCTAAATTTGCAAATAGAACAACTTAATTATTTATATCACATAATATTAGCCTTTTGGAAAATACAACAGCAATAAAGTTAATTGATAAGATTGTAAACGATCTGGATCAGACAGGAATCAATACAGATACATTAATTGATGACATTAAAAAACTAAGAGGGTATGCCTTAGAAGAGCAAATTCCATTAGTTGTAAAGGTATTAAGACTAACTTACGAGCACATTGAAGAAAACGATACGTTCTTAATTCCTATGCCGGAAGATGAAGAAGATGAGTTTGAAGTAGAGGCTGCAGTAGAGAGTTCTCCTGTAGATAGTTTAAAATATGTGATTTCGTTAATGAGAAATCTTGATAATAAAATTAACGTCGCGGACTTAAAGGCGTATAGAGATGCGTTAAATAACTTTTAATATTTAACAATTCCTTTTAAAGTATAAAAAAAAGCCTTTCTGAAAAGAAAGGCTTTTTTGTGTTTATATCTGGAAGGTTTTATCCGTTCATCGAGATTAAAAACTCTTCGTTGTTTCTGGTTTGTTTCACACGATCGTTAATGAATTCCATCGCTTCAACAGGGTTCATATCGGCAAGATACTTGCGCATTACCCACATACGTTGAATGGTAGCTTCATCTAATAATAAATCGTCGCGACGTGTACTTGAAGAGGTAAGGTCGATAGCAGGGAAAATTCTACGATTAGCAATTTTTCTATCTAACTGAAGTTCCATATTACCGGTTCCTTTAAATTCTTCGAAGATTACCTCGTCCATTTTAGAACCTGTTTCGGTTAATGCTGTCGCAATAATGGTTAAAGATCCTCCGTTTTCAATATTTCTTGCCGCACCAAAGAAACGTTTTGGTTTGTGTAAAGCGTTAGCATCAACACCACCACTTAATATTTTACCAGAGGCTGGTTGCACCGTATTGTAAGCACGTGCTAAACGTGTAATCGAATCTAAAAGAATCACCACATCATGACCACATTCTACCAAGCGTTTTGCTTTTTCAAGAACGATATCAGCAATTTTTACGTGCTCGTGTGCTTCCTTGTCAAACGTCGATGAAATAACCTCACCACGCACATTACGTTGCATATCGGTAACCTCTTCAGGACGCTCATCAATAAGTAAAATCATTAAGTATACTTCCGGGTGGTTAGCAGCAATAGCGTTAGCCACATCTTTAAGTAACATGGTTTTACCTGTTTTAGGTTGCGATACAATCATACCACGTTGTCCTTTTCCAATAGGAGAGAACAGGTCCATAATTCTGGTAGAAATCGTACTTTGCTTTTCGGCAATATTGAATTTCTCTCTAGGGAATAATGGCGTTAAGTGTTCGAAAGCCACACGGTCTCTAACCACTTCTGGCTTCTGACCATTAATTTTATTGACCTTAATTAAAGGGAAATATTTTTCACCTTCTTTAGGAGGTCTTACGTTTCCTAAAACGGTATCACCTTTCTTTAATCCGAATAAACGAATCTGCGATTGTGATACGTAAATATCATCAGGAGACGATAAATAGTTGTAATCTGATGAGCGTAAAAATCCGTACCCATCCTGCATAATATCTAAAACACCCTCACTTTCAATGATAGCATCAAACTCAAAATCAGGCTCGCGGTAACGGTTTCTGTTATCCTTATTACCCGCATCCACATGGCTTTGGTTACCTTTTTGGTTTTTATGCTGGTTTTTATGCTGGTTATCTTTCTTTTGGTTTTGCTTATGTTGATGGTCTTTCTGACGATCTTGCTGCTGATTATGAGGTTTAGCTGTTTTTTCTTGTTTAGCTTCACTTTTATTTTCAGCTGGTGCAGGTGTAGGTGTTTCTGCTTTAGCAGCAGGCTTAGGAGTGTCTGCTTTTGGAGTCTCCTCTTGCTTTTTTGTTTCGTTTTTTACAGGTGCCGGTTTTGTACGTTGTACACGCTGTCTGGGCTTTTTAGCCTCTTTCTTAGGTTCTTCTTTCTTTGGGGCCTCTTTTGTTTTTGGTTCTTTTGTAGCTGTTTCAGAAGATTCAACGACAGCTTTTACTGCTTTGGGGTCTGCAGCCTGACGATCTAGTATTTGGTATACTAAATCCATTTTTTTTAATGAACGATACTTAGGGATGTTCAATTGTTTAGCAATCTCTTGTAAATCAGAGAGCTTTTTTGCGTTTAATTGAGAAATTTCAAACATTGATGTTTAATATAATATGTTTTAGAATTTTAAATTTTGGGTTATTCTGAAAAAAAAATGATTTTATTCTGAAGAATTAACAACCTGTTAATGCGGTTGTTGAGAAATGTTAATGCAATTATACAACTTTATTTTAATTTTTAGTAGTAAAATTTTAAAAGAAACTGTTATTTTTGCGTTCGAGTTTAAAAAAAACCAATGTTACAACGCATACAATCTATATATCTTTTAGCTGCAGCAGGCGTTTCTGCAGGGTTAATATTTGTATTCCATTTATGGGTTACAAACGATGATGTAGTAGTATATGCAAAAGACGATATTAAGTATTTGGCGATGTTTGTAGCTTCGGCAGCCTTATCGTTGGTAACCATATTTAAGTATAAAAACAGGAAGTCTCAATTTATGTTGGGGCGACTTAACATCATATTAAACTTTATTTTACTAGGATTTTTTGTGTATCAATCTCTAAATGTATCTGGAGAAACTAACGTTTCTGAGAAAGGTATTGGGATGCTTCTTCCTATCATTTCTATCGTATTTCTGGCTTTAGCCAATAAGGCCATCAAAAAGGATGAAGATCTTGTAAAATCTGTAGATCGATTGCGATAAACCTAACATCTTAGTAGTATTAGTGCGTTAGCCCAAGGTGAAGATCTTGGGCTTTTTTTTTAAGCCTCCCTTAGTCCCTCCAAAGGAGGGAAACACTCCGAGTTGTGATGTTTTTTTAAAGTGGAAACAAAAGTCCTTCCCTTTGGGAAGGATTTAGGAAGGGCTTTTAATACCTGTTTTCAAATTCAATCACTTCCAGATTATCAATTTTACCTTTGTCTATGGTAAAACGTAGCATGGTACGTATTTTATGAAACCCGTGTTTACCAACTGCTCCAGGATTCATGTGTAACAAATTTAATTTTTTATCGGGCATCACTTTTAAAATGTGAGAATGCCCACAGATAAACAATTTTGGGGGATTGGCTTTTATCGCCTCGCGAACCCTCATGTTATACGCATTGGGATAACCGCCAATATGTGTGATCCACACATCGACACCTTCGCACATAAACCGGTTGTTTTCCGGGAACTCGGTTCGAATTTCCGAGTTATCGATATTCCCATACACCCCGCGCAACGGTTTTAAAGCTTTAATAGCATCGGTAACTTTTATATCACCAATATCGCCGGCATGCCAGACCTCGTCTGCTTGCTTTACATATTTTAAAATATCGTCGTCTATATAACTGTGTGTGTCTGAAAGTAACAGGATGTTGGTCATGTGCCGAATACTAAATTGGGTGTAAAAGTAACAGTTTTAAATTGTTTAAAAGTATTAATGAACGTTAATAAGTTTGTTTTAAGTTGTAGGAAAATTGCAGTAAATTGCTAAATGTCTTTTAAGTTTCAGAAATATGTATAAAGAACTTCCGATTGAAATGAGATTAAAGTTTGAGCCAACAATAAACTCGAATGGAAAAACAATACAGGGGGTTTCTCCTGTTGATAAAACTACCTATTGGTTGTATGATTTTGGAGAAGATTGTGATTGTTTTTTTGAATGTTTTAATAATCCTTTTTCTGAATTATACCAAACAGATATTTTAAATATGCCAGCTAAATATGTTTTTAGAGGGCATAAATTTGCTGAATGGGATCTTCTGCCGTCAGCTTTCCGTGATCTTAACTTAGAAGGGAATGAAAATGAGTTAAATGTTTTAAAATCAGGTAACGGACATGTTTTACCTGAGTTAAAGGATTTTGTGAATTTTATTAAAGGGTTGAATGGTTTAGGTTATAAAATTGAGGAAGAAACTTTTAAATTGATAAATTCTCTAGAAGATGAAAATTTTATTTCTTCAAGATTAATTGATGATTTTCCTAAGGAATCGCAATTAAAAGAATTGGCTTTGGCACAACACTACGGTGTTCCAACAAGGTTATTAGATTTCACATTTAACCCCAATGTAGCTATGTTCTTTGCGGGAGAGAGTGTAAAACACCCAAAAAAAGGTGATGATTCAAAAATTGGAATTTGGGCGATTCCTGAGAGGTTGATAGACTTGTCTAGAGAAGATTTTTTTATTGATAGGATTTTTGTCCAAGGTTATCAAAATCAAAATATGATTGCTCAAAAAGGATTGTTTATCAATTATTTTTATGGTAGAGCAATTGATGACAGTTTGTTTGATGTTTCGGGTAAAATAACAAGTTTGGATAAATACTTGTATCAAAATAAAAGAAGAGCGGATAACCAATTATTAGTTGATAAAAAAATAGGGAAACCTTGTTTATTTAGTTTGTCTCATAAAGCTGTTTGGCAATTATTTCAACGATTGGAAAATATGGATATAAATTGGTATACAATTCAACCTGATTTAGAAGGCATTAAAAAGGAGGTGGAAAGAATGAGAGTTGTGAGAAAGTAAGTTAGTCGCTGTTTCATAGCGTTAGGGATAGTAGCGGCTAGCTTTGGCCTATGCCAAACTAATAGCGTATAGCCCGACCCGAAGGGTAACGCCCAAACCCATCTTTTAGTATAGAATTAAGACGGTGATTTTCGCAGGAATACCAAAACTGTCTATCTTTGCTATTTCAACAAAACGATTAAAGCAATTTGAGGTATTTTATAGAGCTATCCTACAATGGTAGTGCATATCATGGTTGGCAAAACCAGCCAACGGCAATTTCGGTTCAGGAAGTCATTGAAAAGGGCTTAAGCACCTTGCTAAAAACACCTATCGCTATTGTTGGTGCCGGCCGTACCGACGCCGGTGTGCATGCCACGCAAATGTTTGCGCATTTTGATACCGATCTTGAGATTGATGAAGCGCATTTAACCTATAAGCTCAATGCGTTTTTGCCCAAAGATGTGGCGATTCATGAGATTTTTAAAGTGCAACCTGAGACGCATGCGCGTTTCGATGCCTTGAGTCGTGCGTATTTGTATCGGATCTCTTTAAAAAAGAATGTGTTTAATGTTGATGCGGCATATTACGTTAAGCAACAGTTGGATGTTGAAAAAATGCAGAAAGCTTGTAGGATTTTATTCGACTATAAAGACTTTCAGTGTTTTTCTAAAGTAAATACCGATGTAAAAACGTATAATTGTGATATTATGAAAGCCGAATGGTTTTTTAAAGATGACGAGCTGCATTTTGTTATTAAAGCCGATCGATTTTTACGAAACATGGTGCGCGCTATTGTTGGTACCATGGTAAATATTGGTTTAGGTAAATTGGCTGTAGACGATTTGCACACCATAATACAATCTAAAAACAGAAGTGAGGCCGGGTATTCAGTGCCGGGGCATGCTTTGTATTTAACCGAAGTGGCTTATCCTAACGATATAAAACTGTAATGAGTAAAACAAAAGAAAATATATTCGACGTTGTTCTGTTTAAACGTCTGTTTCAATACATAAAACCATATAAACTTGTCTTTGTGATCTTGGCTGTTTTAGTGGTGTTACTGGCTATTTTTAGTGCAGCTACACCTTATATTACCAAGTACGCAATAGATAACAGTATTGAAGTGAAAATACCAGAAACGTTTCTGTATTACATACTGGCCATGTTTGCTGTATTGATTTTACAAACGGTCTTTCAGCTGGCATTTATTTACTATGCAGCCTGGCTGGGACAGAATCTGGTGGAAGATGTACGTGTGAAATTATTTAATCACCTGCTTAAGTTTAAGATGAAGTATTACGATAATTCATCGGTAGGGGTATTAATTACCAGAGCGGTAACAGATATGGAGCGTATTGCTGATATTTTCGGGCAGGGACTCTTTATGATTTTCAGAGATCTTTTAACCATGGTCGTGGTGTTTGGTGTAATGGTAAGTACCAACTGGCGATTAAGTTTAATTGTGTTTGTAATGCTTCCTATTCTAATGTACGCCACGCGTATTTTTCAGAAGTATATGAAAGTCGCTTTCGAGGAAGTTAGAAATGAGGTGTCTAATTTGAATTCTTTTGTTCAGGAGCGTTTAACAGGGATGAAGATTCTTCAGTTGTTTACTCGTGAAGATGTCGAGTACAAAAAATTTACAGAAATCAACGAACGCCATAAAAAAGGCTGGTTAAAAACGGTTTGGTATAACTCTATATTCTTTCCGCTGGCCGATTTAGTGTCTTCGGTGTGTATTGGCGCGGTAGCCTGGTATGGTGGTTTAAGTGTTGTTTTAGAGAATAATGAAGTAACTCAGGGAGATTTAATTGCGTTTATAATGTATATCCCTATGTTGTTCAGACCATTGCGCCAAATAGCTGATAAATTTAATACCCTTCAAATGGGAATGGTAGCAGCGACACGTGTGTTTAAGGTTATAGATACCACTTCTCAAATTGATGATAAAGGAACTATTATAGCCGAACATTTTAAAGGGGATATCGCTTTTAAAAATGTCGTGTTTAGTTATGTGGATGATGAAGAAGTGCTTAAGGGAATTTCCTTTGATGTTAAAGCAGGAGAGACTATTGCTATTGTAGGAGCAACGGGAGCCGGGAAATCAACAATTATCAATTTATTAAACCGTTTTTATGAAATTAAAGATGGAGTTATAGCTATTGATGGTGTCGATATTAAAGCAGTAACTTTAGCGTCGTTACGCACACAAATTGCTGTGGTATTGCAGGATGTGTTCTTGTTTGCCGATACTATTTTAAATAATATTACCTTAAACAATCCGGATATTACCGAAGCTCAGGTGGAAGCCGCGGCTAAGGAAATAGGAGTACATGAATTTATAAGCAGTTTGCCAGGAGGTTATCATTACAACGTAAAAGAGCGTGGGGTGATGTTGTCTTCTGGGCAACGTCAGCTAATTTCGTTTTTACGAGCGTATGTAACTAATCCTAGTATTTTAGTGTTAGATGAAGCGACATCGTCGGTAGATTCGTATTCAGAGCAGTTGATTCAAAATGCGACCGAGAAAATTACCAAAGGCAGAACTTCTATTGTTATTGCGCATCGTCTGGCAACCATTAAAAAAGCAGATAAAATTTTAGTAATGGATTCCGGTGAAATTGTAGAGCAAGGCACACATGATGAATTACTTCAAAAAGAAAACGGGTATTACAAAAACCTATACGAGGTGCAGTTTTTAAAAGAGGAGGTGGTTTAAGTTAAGTCAGCTTTTATCATTGACTTTAAGGTTTCTGTATTGTCAAACACAATAAATTCGCCATCTTTAAAGTAAGACATTTGTCCGGTTTCTTCACTAACCACTAAAGCTAAAGCGTCTGTTCTTTCGGTGACACCAATAGCGGCACGGTGGCGTAAACCAAAGCGTTTCGGTACTGTTTTTTCGTTGTTTAGAGGCAGAATAACCCGAGTTGCTTTTACAATGTTGTTACTTACTATTATGGCACCATCATGCAGCGGACTGTTTTTAAAAAAGATGCTTTCAATAATAGGTTGAGTCACCTTAATATTCATTTCATCACCGCTTGAACTTAAGAAATCAAGGTTGTTATTTCGTTCGAAAACAATTAAAGCACCGGTGCGTGATTGTCCCATTTTTGTACAAGCCGATAAAATGGCATCGACATTGGTTTCATCAGCGGATTCGGTTTTTAAAAAGCTAAATTGCTTCAAAAAGTTACGACGACGATTAAAATTCGTCGATCCAACCATTAGTAGAAACTTTCTGATTTCAGGTTGAAAGACTACAATTAGCGCAATAATTCCCACTCTCATAAATCCTCCGAAAATTCCAGAAAGCAGTTCCATATTCAGGAATTCGGTAAGGCGCCAAACAAGATAGGTAATAATGATTCCAATAAAAATGTTGATGGCAACGGTGCCTTTAATAAGTTTATAAACGTAGTAGAGCAGCAGGGCAACTAAAAAGACGTCTATAATGTCGACAACAGAAAATTTTAAAAGGTCATTAAATATATCCAAGGCATATGGGTTTTGGTAAATTTAGTAAAAATAAGATTAATCCTGAATGAATTCTTGGTGAGCTATGTTTAAGTCTTCAGGGGCGATATTTTCTAAAATAGATTTTATACTAATATATTCCTGAAAGGTTAAATCTTTAGAAAATCGCAATGAAATCGTGCTCCCTGATGAATACGTAGCTCTTAAATCTTCAAACAAATGATCTTTTGTTGTTTCTTTTATAAAAGGCTCTAAATCTGGAGTTATTATAAATAGTTCGCCCGTTTTAGAAAAGAAGATAAACTGAGAATTAATATCTTGGTGCAGTAGGGAGTTTACTGAGTTTTTGTTAGTCTTAATATATTCAACATCTGTAAAATCTATAAAACCTAAAGTTGTTTTGTTGGTATTATTGCAGGTATAATAATTCCGGGCTTCCTTGTTTTTATGAGAGGCCTTTTTCTTTTTATTCTGTAAAAATGTTATGTGTGGAATCACTTGATTTAAGGTCAGTCGCTTATCTATATTTACGAGCCAGTTTGTGGTGCTTATCAGGTTTTTTCGATTAAGTTCTACACTATCTTTTTGAGTAATATCATAAAACAGGTAGGCTGGTGAAACATCACTTATTTCTGTGATTTTTGAATGACTGACTTCCGGCAATAAAACCGATTTTTCTTTTCCGCAAGACACAAATAATATTGAAATGATAAGAAGAAGAAAGTGTTTCATAACATTTAATAGGTTTTTAAATGTTCAACTAACTTCACACATTCTATAGCTTCCTTTACATCATGTACACGTAAAATACCGGCGCCTTTTTGCAGGGCGATGGTATTTAATACACTGCTGCCGTTAAGTGCTTCCTGAGGATTGGTATCTAAATGTTTGTAAATCATCGATTTTCTTGAAATCCCGATTAGTATAGGTTTGTCTAGCATTTGAAAAAGTTCGAGATGCTGCATCAATTCATAGTTTTGTTCTAAGGTTTTTGAGAACCCGAAACCTGGATCGACAATAATATCGATAATACCTAAAGCTCTGGCAGCGGCAATACGTTCAGAAAAATAGAATAAAATGTCTTTCGTTAAGTTGTCGTATTTCGTGAATTGCTGCATGGTTTGTGGCGTACCGCGCATGTGCATCATAATATAAGGTACGTGCAAATCAGCTACGATTGGCAGCATGTTTTCATCTAACAATCCTGCCGAAATATCATTAATCATAGCAGCTCCAGATTCGATAGCTTGTTTGGCAACAGCACTTCTAAATGTGTCAACAGAAATTAAAGTGTCTGGAAAAGATTTCAGAATTAAATCGATAATAGGGGTGATGCGTTGTAATTCTTCAGTTTCAGAAACAAAAGCGGCATTAGGACGAGAACTGTAAGCACCAACATCAATAAATGTGGCCCCTTGGTTAAGCATGGTCTCCACATGATTTAAAATGTCGGTTTCGTTTTTATGTTTTCCGCCATCGTAGAAAGAATCAGGGGTGATGTTTAAAATTCCCATCACTTTTGGCGTTGATAAATCGATAAGTTGTCCTTTACAGTTTATGGTCATAATTGATGTTCTAAATCTTAATAATACGACAAGGTTTTTAATAAAAGGCTTTGTTGTATAGGGTGAAAAGCACCGTAAAATTACAGAATTGCAGGTAGGTATTCATCATAAAATAAATATTAAATAAACTTTAAGGCTCTAGCTTTTGAACTTTAAACAATTTAAGCGAAATTTACCCAAAATTCAATTTTATACATGCAAGATACTTCAAAGCAATACGATGCTGTTATAGATACCTGTAAAAGTTTATTTATCAAGAAAATGTCTGATTATGGTTGTGCGTGGCGCATAATGCGTTTACCATCGTTAACCGATCAAATTTTTATTAAAGCACAACGTATTCGCAGCCTTCAGGAGAACGAGGTGCGTAAAGTTGATGAAGGTGAAGTAAGTGAATTTATCGGAATCATCAATTACTGTATTATGGCTTTAATTCAGATAGAGAAGGGGATTGCCGATCAGCCGGATTTATCGACTGAAGAAGTTACGGAGCTGTATGAAAAGCAAGTAGCTATCACCAAAAAATTGATGGAAGATAAAAACCACGATTACGGTGAAGCCTGGCGTGATATGCGTGTAAGTAGCCTAACCGATTTAATTTTACAAAAATTATTAAGAGTTAAGCAGATTGAAAACAATGCCGGTAAAACCATTGTAAGTGAAGGTATTGACGCCAACTATCAGGACATGATTAATTATGCTGTATTTGCTCTAATTCATTTAAACGCTTAATATGAGAATTGTAGTTGCCCTAAGCCGTATTTTTGTCGGTGTTTTGTTTATTATTTCAGGATTAATCAAGCTTAACGACCCACTTGGGTTTTCATATAAATTACAGGAATATTTCAGTCCTGATGTATTAAACTTACCATTTTTAGAACCTTACGCCTTAATGATTTCCATTTTTGTTGTGGTGTTTGAGGTTGTTTTAGGAGTGTTTTTACTCATTGGTTACAAACCAAAATTTACGGTTTGGAGTCTATTGGCGATGATTGTATTCTTCACCTTTTTAACGTTTTACTCAGCATATTTCGATAAAGTAAAGGATTGTGGCTGTTTTGGTGATGCGTTAAAATTAACACCTTGGGAGAGTTTTACCAAAGACGTTATTTTGTTGGTGTTCATTTTAGTATTATTCATTGGTAAAAAATATATCAAGCCGGTTTTTACTCAATTACCAACAACGGTATTAGCATTATTGAGCTTTATTTTCTGTTTATGGTTAGGGTTCCATGTGTTGATGCATTTACCAGTAGTCGATTTCAGAGCTTATAAGATAGGAGCGAATATTGAAGAAGGCATGTCTACACCTGATGATGCGCCTAAACCGGTTATTGAGTACAGCTGGAAATTTGATGTAAACGGTAAAGAAGAAGTTATTAAAACTATGGGAGATTATCCTTCGGTAGAGGGTGATTTTATTAGTGTGGATACAGAAGTTATTGATGAAGGCTACCAGCCTCCGATTTATGATTTTTCAATTGAAAATTCAAACGGTGATAATTTAACAGAATACTTTTTACATGAGGATAATGTTATTGTAATTATATCCTACAGTTTAGAAAAGATTGAAAAGGCAGGAGCCGAAAAACTTACCGCATTTTCAAAACGCGCTGAAGGTTTAGGTTACAAGGTTATCGGTTTAACGGCTTCTGGCGATGCCGCTAAGGAGAAAATTAATGAAACTTATGGTTTAGATTTCGAATGGTATTTATGTGATGAAAAAGCATTGAAAACCGTAGTTAGATCGAATCCGGGAATCATTGAAATGGACCAGGGAACCGTTCAGCAGAAAGTACACTGGAACGATATTGAAACTTTAGTGTTACCAAAAGTGGAGAGAAAACCAGAACCAATACAAGATGATGGAATACTGTATTTGATTGATAATGAGATTTCAACAGAAGAAGATCTGGATGCTTTGGATGAAAATGATATTGAAGAGTTATATGTTCTGAAAGAAAGAAATGAGGGAGATATATTAGATTCAATTAATAAAGCCAACAAAACAAACTATACTTCGTTAGTAAAAGCAGTTTTAAAACAAGAATAATCTGATTAGTTACTTATTAAATAAAATCACCTATGCTTGCCTCACCTTATTTGGTGTAGTAACGGTTATATTCTTTTTATTTAATGTGCTTCCCGGAGATCCGGCGCAAATGATGCTGGGACAAAATGAAGACAGTAATCAATTAGCCATCGTCAAGCAAAAATACGGATTCGATAAACCTGTAAGTACGCAATATCTTTATTACCTGAATGATTTGTCACCGGTATCATTACACTCTACAAATCCAGGAGATTATACGTATTTACAGCCCGGTAAATACAAGGCAGTAAAACTATTTACAATAGGGAATACCACAGTCGTTTTAAAATTTCCATATTTACGAGAATCGTTTACCAAGCAAGGAAAGAAAGTCACTCAGGTACTAGCTGAAACCTTACCGAACACTTTTGTATTGGCGGTATCATCTATTGTTATAGCTATGGTGTTAGGTATTTTATTAGGTATTGTTTCGGCGTTGTATAAAGATACTTGGTTAGATAAAACCATTCAAATATTCAGTACGTTTGGTATGAGTGTACCATCGTTTTTTAGTGCCATTCTGTTCGCTTGGTTTTTTGGTTATGTATTGCATAAATATACCAATTTGGAAATGACCGGGAGTTTATATGAATTAGACGATTTTGGTGAAGCCATGCATATTAAATGGAAGAATTTAATTTTGCCGGCAGTCGTTTTAGGAATCCGCCCGTTAGCTGTGGTAATTCAGTTGATGCGAAATTCGTTGTTAGAAGTTTTTAACCAGGATTATATTCGAACGGCAAGAGCCAAAGGTTTAAGTGAATTTCAAATCATAAAACGTCATGCAGTAAAAAATGCATTGAATCCGGTAGTGACGGCGATTTCCGGTTGGTTTGCGTCTATGTTGGCTGGCGCGGTTTTTGTAGAGTATATTTTTGGCTGGAATGGCCTGGGAAAAGAAATAGTAAATGCTTTAAATACACTAGATTTGCCCGTAATTATGGGTGCGGTGTTAATTATAGCCTTACTCTTTATAATTATTAATATTTTTGTAGATATTATTTACGTTTGGTTAGACCCAAAAGTAAAACTGCAATAGACTCAAATTAAAATTAACTATGAGATTATTTGTATTAAGTATTGTTTTTTGTTTCAGTATGTTAAGTTGTGTGGCTCAAGATCAGCCTACCAAATTTTCAAAAGAAGCGTTAAACGATACCTTTGAAAACCTAAATGGTGACACTGTAAAATTTAAAGACATTATAAAACAGTATAAAGGTAAAACTGTGGTGATTGATATTTGGGCATCTTGGTGCAGCGATTGTATTAAAGGGATGCCTAAAGTACATGACTTACAAGATCAATTTGGAGAGGTAACCTATTTGTTTTTGTCTTTAGATAAAACCAAGGAAGCCTGGAAAAAGGGTATTGAAAAGTATGAGGTAAATGGAGAGCATTATTTTATGCAATCGGGCTGGAAAGGACCTTTCGGAACCTTCGTTCAGTTGGATTGGATTCCAAGATATATGGTTGTCGATAAAACCGGTAAAATAAAACTGTTTAAAGCTATTGAAGCTGACGACCAGCGTATTAAAGAAATTTTATAACTAACGACTAATAAAAAAATCCCTTAAACTAAACAGGGTAAGATTAACATGAGAGCACAAATTGTAGCAGGAAATTGGAAGATGAATAACGATTTAAGCGAAACCGAATCGTTAATTACAAGTTTAAAAGCACAAACAAAAACATCTAATGCAGAAGTTATGGTAGCCCCAACGGCAACCAACTTATATCAGGCATATAACAGCTTAAAAGGTTCAGGTGTTGAGGTTATCGCACAAAACATGCACTTTGCAGCAAACGGAGCGTATACCGGAGAAGTGAGTGCCTCTATGCTTAAAAGTGTAGGTGTACAAACTGTGATTTTAGGACACAGCGAGCGTCGTGAGTATTTCAATGAAACTGATGAGATGTTAGCTAAAAAGGTTGATGCAGCTTTAGCGAACGATATGCGTGTTATTTTTTGTTTCGGTGAAGAATTAGCCGATAGAAAATCAGGAAACCAAGAGAATGTTGTAGAAAGCCAGATTAAAAATGCTTTATTTCATCTTGAAGCTGATGCTTTTAAAAGCATTGTTTTAGCCTACGAACCGGTTTGGGCTATCGGAACAGGAGAGACAGCAAGCCCAGAGCAAGCCCAGGATATGCATGCGTTCATTAGAAAAACTTTAGCTGATAAGTATGGTGCAGACGTAGCTGATTCTGTCTCTATTCTTTACGGAGGTAGTGTGAAACCTAACAATGCGGTAGAAATTTTCTCTAAGCCAGACGTAGATGGTGGATTAATTGGAGGCGCTTCATTAAACGCTGAAGACTTTTTCGCTATTGTAAACGCATTTTAATTCAAAATATAATTTTTAGGTATTAGTTTACTTTTGGGAGTTTAATTAGACCTGAAAAATTTTTAACACAAAATAAAATCAACCTCATGAATTTTAAATTCATGAGGTTTTAATATAAAATAAATTATGTCAAACATCATTTATATAGGATACGAATTTACTGTAACACCATTACAACCCGCTGTAGAAATCTTGATTGCCGAATTAGGCTTCGCCGGATTTGAAAGCTTTGTGGAAACAGAAACTGGTGTAACAGCATATATTCAAAAGGAGGAATGGAATTCAGAGATTTTAAACGATGTTCAAATTTTAAATTCCGATGAGTTTAAAATCGACTATACTTTTAATGAAATAGAGCAAACCAACTGGAATGAAGAGTGGGAAAAGAATTTTAACCCAATAGTTGTCGACGATGTATGTTCGGTACGTGCGCCATTTCATGAGAATCCAAATACGAAGTACGATATTATTATTGAGCCTAAAATGAGTTTTGGTACCGGGCATCACGAAACGACCCATATGATGATTCAGCATATTCTAAAAAACGATTTCACTAATAAATCGGTTTTAGATATGGGCTGTGGTACAGGAGTTTTAGCCATTTTAGCCGAAATGAAAGGGGCAAAACCTATCGATGCTGTAGATTATGATAACTGGTGTTATGTAAACAGTTTAGAAAATGTAGAACGCAACAATTGCGGGCATATTACGGTAATAGAAGGCGATGCCAGTGTTTTAGAAGGTAAAAAGTACGATGTGATTATAGCTAATATTAACCGTAATATTTTATTACAGGATATGTCAACTTATGTATCGTGTTTAAATGAAAACGGGACTTTGTTTTTAAGTGGATTTTATAACGATGATATTCCGGTTATTCAGGAGGCGTGCGAAAAGTTAATGTTAAAATTTGTTGAAAAATTCGAGAGAAATCAATGGGTTGCATTAAAATTTTTAAATTAGCATATTGTTTTGCAGGTAGTTAGAGGTGTTTTTTTAAAACACCTGTAACCTTAATGCAATTTAAAAAGTTTGAAATCTCTGTAAATGAGTTAAATTAATGTGTATGAGTACTAGAGAAGAAACCTTAGAAGAATTACTACTGGAAGAAGAGGTGTTAACGCAAAACGAAATTGTTTTGTATAACGATGACGTTAATACCTTCGACCATGTTATTGAAACACTTATCTATGCCTGCGATCATACAGCAGAGCAAGCAGAACAATGTTCAATTATAGTGCACTATAAAGGAAAATGTACGGTTAAAACAGGGGCTTACGACGATTTAAAGCCGCGTTGCTCGATGTTACTTGATGCCGGATTAAGTGCAGAAATAGTTTAACACGATACACCTTTAGAATTTATTAAAGTAAATTCTGAAGGTGTACGTGTAATAATGCTTTTTAGTGAGGGAGTTTATCTTTTAAAACACCGTAAATAAATGTACCTACTATCGCTGCTAATATAACAATAGCAATGGTGTAGTATCCTGCTCCAAAAAGGATATACATTGGTCCTGGGCAAGCACCTACTAAAGCCCATCCAAATCCGAAGATTATACCTCCTATAATGTAACGAGGAAATCCTTTGTCCTTTTTAGGAACAAAGATTTCTGTGCCATATGTATTTTTAACATGCCCTCTTTTTGCCAATTGTAAAAAGATAACCCCAGAGGCGATGGCAGTACCAATAATACCATACATGTGGAAGGATTGGAATCTGAACATTTCGTAGATTCTGTACCAAGAAACCGCTTCAGATTTGGTTAATACAATTCCGAAAAATATACCGACTAATAAGAATTTTAAAAACTTCATAAACTAAAAAATTAAAGGTAAAATAAGGTTGGTCATAATTAATCCTCCAACAAAGAATCCGATCACAGCGATTAATGATGGTTTTTGTAAGCTGCTTAAACCTGTAATGGCATGCCCTGATGTACATCCACCAGCATAACGCGTACCAAAACCAACTAAAAGACCTCCAATAATTAAAAGCGCTAATCCTTTAATAGAAGAGATGGCTTCTAGATCGAACATTTCGTTGGGAACTAAGGTCTTTCCGGGATTTTCAAAACCCATTTGCTGTAATTCAGCAACTGTTGCTGGATTTAAATCAGTAATACTGTCATCAGACAAATAATGCGTTGCAATAAATCCACCAATAACGGTACCTGCTACTACGGTAAGGTTCCATAATTGGCTTTTCCAATCGAATTTGAAAAAATCTGCAAATTTATCGGCACCTATAATAGAACACATGGTTCTCAGGTTTGACGACATACCAAAGGTTTTACCAAAATATAAGAGTAATGCCATAACTATGGCAATAAGTGGGCCAGAAACAAACCATGGCCAAGGGCTTAAAATATAATCCATTTAAACAATTTTTGCCGCAAAAATAAGGGAACTATGTATTCCTTATGTAATAAATGTTACCAAACAAAAGTAGTGATTTTAAGTAAATATTTGATTGTTATAAGGTTATTGGTTTTATATAAAAAAAATCAAAAAATAATTGAAAATAATTTGGTGGTAACTTAATAAAAGTTCTATATTTGCACCCACAAAAAACGGCCACGTGGCGCAACTGAATAGCGCACTTGATTACGGCTCAAGAGGTTCCAGGTTTGAATCCTGGCGTGGTCACGAGTAAGATTTGAATGTGTAATTATGGTTTATTCTGTATTTACACATTTTAAATTAAAGAAAATAGTAATTAGGTCGCGTAGCTCAGCTGGATAGAGCATCTGCCTTCTAAGCAGACGGTCACAGGTTCGAATCCTGTCGCGATCACTTAAAGCTTCACTAGAAATAGTGGAGCTTTTTTGTTTTTAGGATATAAATCAAATAGAATAAAAATGTAGTATTTATTAGTGATGTATTATCTTTTATTCTATTTTCGCTGACATTAATCAAAAACCTTGAAAACATGAAAGAACTTTTAGAACAAATCAATGAGCAATTTGAAGCTTTTGCTAAAGATTCTAATGCACAATTAGAAAGTGGAAATAAAGCTGCAGGAACAAGAGCTCGTAAAGCGACTTTAGAGATGACTAAATTAATGAAAGAATTTAGAAAAGTATCTTTAGAAGCTTCTAAGAAATAATTTTTTCAGAGTACTGATAGAGTGAATCCCTTTAATTTTTTTAAAGGGATTTTTTTATACCTACTTTCAACTATTAATTGTTTTTTTTGATTAAAACTTAAATTTGGGAGATTTCTTTTTCTACGGCGTAGTTGCACTAAATATCTTCAAAGTGTTACTTTTTTAATTATCTCAGGTTTCCATATAATGATATTCTTTTGGGAAAATTATCATAAAATTGGTGCAAATGTATTAAGTACAGGATACTACAGGATAGTATTTATAACTGTATAGAATACATTTATGCTTAATAAATCAACTATAACCAAATAACTAAACTAATTAAAATGAAATTTAAACTTAATTATGCAATAACACTACTCTTTTTATCCCTTACTTTGGGGATGTTGTCATGTGGTTCGGAAGAATACCCCGATATTAATAATTATGACGATTCTATAGGTGCATTAGAGTCTTTTGTTGTTAGACCTGGATTAAATATGGTTTTAATCGAAGGTGTAATCGATAACCCTAATATATCTGAAGTTGTGATTTACTGGAATGATCAGTCAGAGTCTGTGACCGTACCAGTTGTTGATGGAGCTATTTCTGTGCAAATAGATAATCTACAAGAGAAACTTTATATTTTCGAAGCTAAATCAGTTAATACTAAAGGAGAAAGTTCTGGTTTAATTTCGGCAGGGACCGAAGTTTATGGAGCTAGCTATGTTGAAGGTATAACAAACAGGACGTTATTGTCAAGTGACCTTAAGGATAGTTTTTTAAGTATAAATTTTGAATCTACCGATTTAACAACGGGTATATTAGGTACAGAATTAGTTTACACAAATAACGAAGATGTAGAAAAGGAACTTACAATCAATACAAGTAGTGATTTATTAAATATCTCGGATTTTAAAAGTGGTTCTACTTTAAAGCATCGTTCCTATTATTTATTTTCTCCTTTAAGCCTCGATACATTATATACAGATTACACAACACATAAACCTTTTGTTTTACCTGAGCTAGGTAATGCAGCTGTTCCGTTTATAGCAGAACAAGTAAGCGGACGCTGGGGAACTTTAGCAGCTCCATGGATTACTAACGATGCTGCCAAAAATCATGGAGGTCTTGGTGGCTGGGACGAGTGGAATGGTAATATTTTCAATTTAGAATCTGGTTGGGGGTCGCCTTATATTGTTGATGGAAAAATTTATCAGGTAATTGCTGCAGAACCGGCTAATTACAGGTTAACAATACAGGTGCTTAGTACCAATCATGATGCAAACCCTGATGGCGCATATTTCGTTATAACCAAAGGAAATATGGGCATACCTAATGTGGTTGATGTAGAATCAGCATCTGAGGTAATTGGCTATCAGAGAATAGGAACTCCAGGAACTTATACCGTAGATTTTGTGTTAGATGAGAGTTCTGAAATCTGTATCGGCGAAGTAGCTACCCAAAACGGAAATTTCTTTTGTAATATAACTTCATGGTCTTTAGGATTATCTGATTAGGTATCCTATTCCAATACGTTTGTTAAATTATAGAGTAATTCTAAATACGATTTTTTATATCAAATTATAAATAATTCACCTACAAAATCAGCGGTTAAGCAGGATAGTGCAGGATGGATTAACAAAATTTTAACTTTTAATTTGAATAATAAATGTAGCTAATACATTTAACAGTTTCAGGGTTATGCAATCGATAACCCTGAAACCAAAACAACAACTAAACTAAATTATTAACCAAAAACTAATTATCTATTTCCTAGAAGACATCCCTATTTTCTAAAATTCGGTATAACCGCCGCTTTTTATTTTTTAACAACCTAAATAAGTCAAACTATAATGAAGAGAATAATACGCTATTATTTGCTATTTTCACCACTTATCTTTTTTCTTACCAATTGTAGTAAGAAAGAAGTAGATGAGTATTACGCAAGACCTGATGATCTTGAACCTCCTATTTACCAGCAGTTAGAAGCTCAAGGTAATTTCCAAAATTTAACCAAACTTATTGAAATTGCCGGGTATAAGGATATTCTTGGAAAGGCAGGTTACTGGACTATGATGGCTCCTAATGATGCTGCTTTTGAAGATTATTTTCAAGAACAGGGCATTTCTGATGCGTCGAGCATAGATTCTTTAACCGCATCCAAAATTGTAAAGTATGCTCTTATATATAATGCCTTTCGTACTGAACGATTATCCGATTATCAATCTAATATTGGCTGGGAGGAAGATCTTGCCTTTAGACGAAGAACCGCCTATTATGATGGCTTTCAAGAAAAAGTTGTAGATGGTTCTCCTATGATTGTTGTTGGTTCTAACCGTAACAATGTTGAAGGAGGAGATCCTTATATTCCAGGCGATAATAACAATAAGTACATTACTTATTTTGTAGAAGAATATATGAACGCAACAACTTTAGGTAGTTACGATTATAATTTCTTTTTTCCGAATGCCACATACACAGGATTTAATGTGTTAGGAGGAGAAGTTGTTAATGCGGATATAGTTGCAGAAAACGGGATTATTCATGAAGTCAATAAGGTGTCTTTACCGCCTTTAAACATCGATCAAAAATTAGAGGAAAGTCCAAACTACAGTTTGTTTTATGACTTGTTAGAAGATAATTTAATAAACTATGTGTTTGACGAAGAAGCCACAACAACATATCAAAATTACACCAGAAGTTCAGATCAGGTGTATGTAAAGGTATATGATCCGGCTTTATCATTTTCTCCTAATAATGAGAACTTCTTAAAAGCAACAGATAATGACGGACAAAGTGATGCTTATACTTTAATTGTTCCGGAAAATGCTGCTTTACAGGTTTTTGTTGATGAAGTTTTATTGAAAAATTATGAAGCTTTAGATAAATTACCTAAATACATTTTTGAAGATTTCTTCAATGCTCACATGGTACAAGGAGCTGTTTGGCCTTCAAAAGTATCAGGTTACAGTAACGCTCTCGATGAGGATATTCGAATAGACATGGATACCGATGTTATAGAAGCCAAGTTACTTAGTAATGGATTCTTTTATGGCTCAAGTAAGATTCAGGAATCTAATTTATTCTACAGTGTCTATACCTCAGCTTATTTAGATCCAGGGTTTACATTAGCGACACGTTTATTTAATGATGGGTCTGGCTACCGCGAGATTGCGAGTAACATTTATAGCAACTATACACTGTTCTTACCTTCAGATGAAGTGTTAATGAATTTGGGTTATGATTACGATATTAATCGCTCTGAGTGGGTTTATGTATCTCCCGAAACAGGAAATGAGGTAAGAGGAAGTTTAGCTCGTGCCAGAATTGCAAGGGTCTTATACAATGGTATAGTGCCTACACCAAATATGGAACTTAATGATTTATCTGGTTCAGGAATTATTAGATCAGGAGATTTTGATCTGCCTGGAGAATACATTAAGTGGGAGAGCGGACAAGTATTCGCAGCAGGTAATGAGGTGTTAGATAATAAAGTGAATATTTTAGGGTATGAAGATCAGAGAAATGGCCGTACCTATTATATAGACAATGTTTTAGAATATAGTGAAGAGTTTCAAGGTGTCGATTTAGCGGCAATTGCTACCGAAACCGATTCTCAGTATGCCTTTTTCTTTGAGTTTCTAAAAAGCAGTGGACTTTACGATGAAGCTTCTGGTGCAATTGATGGCATAGAATTAGGAACACCTTTCACTTTTGTAATTCCTAGTAATAGTGCAATTAGACAAGCTGTTATAGACGGTGTTTTACCAGGAGATGCTGTAACTGGCGATCCAAACTTTGTACCTGCTAATGATACAGAAAGAGAAGGTATAGCGAACTTCGTGAAATATCACTTCTTGGCGACGCGCACGGCGTCAGATGATGGTTTAATCAATGGATTAACCGAAACACTACTTAAAACAGAGTTTGGAGAAAAAACATATGTAAATATCGTTTCAGCGCCTGGAGATTTAAGCTTTGTTGATGAAGGTAACCGAATCGCTAACTACATTCCGTTAGAAAGTAACCACTTGGCCGATCGTACACTTATTCACTTAGTAGATAATTATCTTTTATACACGGAATAAAATGAAATATAATATAACCAACTTACTTTATAGTTTTTCACTGGTATTGATTTTCTTTACATCATTCCAACTGTCTGCACAATCTTCAGAACAGGTGTTAAGAGGTCAAGTTATCGATGCTGGAACTAAAGAACCAATTTTAGGGGCAACTGTAATTGAGCAGGATGCCGAAAATAGAACCATAACGGGTGTTGTTACCGATTTCGACGGGAACTTCGCTATCCGTATAAAGAGTACAAATAATAAATTAGTAATATCAACCATTGGTTATACGACCCAGGTTTTAGAGGTTGGTAATAGACGAAATTTTGATATTCAACTGGTTGAAAAAGTTGAAGGTTTAGATGAAATCGTTATTACCGGCTCAAAAGGTTCCGACGACGGACTTTTAAACATAGCCGAGCGTAATTTAACAACCAGTGTGGTAACTGTTAAAGCTAGTGATATTGAAAATACTCAGGCCGCATCGATTGATGAAGCGCTTCAAGGGCGTGTTGCAGGGGTTGATATTACCGCAAACTCAGGAGATCCGGGTGCGGGAATGCAGATTCGTATTAGGGGTACATCTTCTATTAATGGGTCTTCCGATCCGTTAATTGTAGTTGATGGAATGCCTTATGAAACATCTATTCCTGAAGATTTTAACTTTGGAACGGCCGATCAGCAAGGCTATGCAGCACTGTTAAACGTGGCACCATCTGATATTGAAAGTATAACCATCTTGAAGGATGCAGCAGCAACCGCAATGTGGGGTGCTCGTGCAGCAGCAGGGGTTTTAATTATTAATACCAAACGTGGATCTGTAGGGTCTCCTAAAATAGGATACACGTTTACAGGGACTTATATGCAAATGCCGAATACCATTCCAATGTTAAACGGAGACCAGTATTCGCAGTTAATACCAGAAGCCTATATGAACCGTACGGGAACACCGCTTCCTACATCATTACCTGAGTTTCAATACGATCCGCAAGAGGTGTATTACTATAAAAATTATGGTAATAATACAGACTGGGTAGATGCCATTACGCAAACCGGACTTACGGGAGAACATAATATTTCTCTTCAAGGTGGTGGTGAACGTGCACGTTATTATTCTTCGGTGGGTTATTATAACTCAAGAGGGGTAACGAAAGGAACGGCTTATGAGCGTATTAACGGACGTTTAAATTTAGATTATGTCGTGTCAGATCGTATTCGCTTTAAAGCTGATATCTCTTATACACATTCAGATACCGATAGAAACTATGTAAATGGAACAAGTAATGGGGCTGACAGAATAAGAAGTGTAGCATACGTTAAAATGCCAAACATGAGTATTTACGAGTATGATGATGTAGGAGATATAACCCCTAACTATTTTTCACCAGCACAGAATATTCAGGGGCAATATTCAGGAACTTATAATCCTGTTGCCATGGCAGAGTTTGCTACAAATAATCAAATAGGAGAGCGTATTGTACCTCACTTTAATTTAAAAGTAGATTTAGTACCAGATCGTTTAATATCAACCTTCGATATTCAGTATGATTTTAACAGTACTAAAGCAAAATCGTTTTTACCTCAAAATGCAACAGGTAGACCATTTACAGAAACTGTTGTAAACCGTGCAGCAGATTCTGATGTAGACGTTACGAGTATAACCACTAAAACGAACTTTATTTATACACCGCAATTGGGTGAAAAACATAGTTTTCAATCTATTTTATCGTTACAATCAAATGATGTACGTGTTGAAACGCATGAAGCGTTAACATCAAACACAGCATCATCATTGTTAACAGACCCTTCGGTGCCATCAAGAACTCAGAATTCAGAATTAGTTTTAAACACTTATAACGGACAATCTAGAAACGTTGGAGCGTTAATTAATGCGCAATATGGATATGATGACCGTTATTTATTTAATGTTGGTTTACGTGCCGATGGTAACTCTAAATTTGGTCCGGACAATCGCTATGCTCTGTTTCCTTCGGTATCTACGCGTTGGAGAGTGTCTGCCGAGAAGTTTATGGAAAGTTTAGACTGGGTAGACGACTTTAGTGTGCGTGCCAGTTTAGGACAGTCGGGACGAGCACCAAGATCAGATTACCGTTATTTTAATATATATAGTAATTACCCAACGGAGTACTTAGGTCTTAATGGTATTTACCCGGCAAATATTCAGTTAAATAATTTACGTTGGGAAACACTTATAGGTAAAAACTTAGGATTTAATATTCAGTTATTTGATAAGCGTGTCATGATGGATATTGATATTTATAAAAATAGAACAAAAGATTTATTATTTAGAAATATTGATATTACAACGGTTTCAGGTTACTCAAATTTATCCGATCAAAACGTAGGTACTTTAGATAACCAGGGATGGGAAATAGGTTTAAATACGACGCCATTTAAAAATGATAAATGGACAGTAGATTTCAACTTTAATATTTCAAGAAACCAAAATGTTATTCGCGAAATTTCAGAATTCTATCCTAACGAAAGTGGAAATATTGATCGTAACGGAGAATATAAGCGTTTCTTACAGGTTGATAATCCATTTGGGTCGTTCTACGGATACAGATTTAAAGGAGTTTATCCAGACCTAGAATCTACAAAGGCTTTAGATGCTAATGGCAATGTTATAGTAGGGCCTAACGGACAAGAAGTGTATATGCGTTTTAATTATCCTAATATCGACTATACATTCCAACCGGGTGATGCAATTTATGAGGATATTAATAAAGATGGTAATATTGATAGTAGAGATATTGTTTACTTAGGTAATAGTAATCCTAAGTTTAGTGGAGGTTTTGGTCCGTCGTTCTCTTACAACAGACAATTTAAATTACAATTATTCTTTACCTACCGTTTAGATTACGATATTATAAACGGAACCGATATGATTACGACTAATATGTATGGTTTTGATAACCAGAGTAAAGCCGTGTTATCGCGTTGGAGAAATCCAGGAGATGTAACCGATATGCCTCGTGCAGTTTACAGAGGCGGTTATAACTGGTTAGGATCTAGCCGTTATGTAGAGGATGCCTCTTTCTTAAGGTTCAGATCGGCAACATTTAGTTATAATTTTGGTAAGAAGTTTTTGAAAAGTATAAAATTAGACGATTTGAACTTGTTTTTTACAGCTGATAACATCATGACTTTTACGAAGTATCGTGGTCAGGACCCAGAAGTAGGAAGAGGAGCTCCAGGTGTATTTGGAATATCAATAGACAATTCTCGAACACCACCAACCAGACGTTTCACTTTAGGATTAAGAACCAGATTTTAAAACTTATTCAACATGAGAAAAAAAATAATATATAGCCTAGTATTAATTGTTGTTTGTCTAACACAGGCCTGCGACAGTTATCTAGACTTGCAACCGGAAAACGGAACAACTCGTGACGAATTCTGGAAAACGAAAGAAGATGTTCAAGCCGCAGTTATAGGTATTTATTCCGGATTATTAAATACACCGGGATCAGGAACAACTATAGCAGAATACAGTTTTATGTATGGTGAACTTAGAGGAGGAATGGTTGGTGCTGGTGCTTTTTCCAGTGATGATCAAAGAGATATTATAACTTCTAATATTTTACCTGTAAATTCTGTTGCTTCGTGGGGGGCTTTTTATACGGTTATTAATTACTGTAACACGGTCATCGATTTGGCTCCAGATGTTTTAGCCTTAGACCCAACCTTTACCCAACAACAATTAGATCAGTATTTATCTGAAGCTTTAGCGATAAGAGCATATTTATATTTTACTTTGGCCAGAGCGTTTAGAGACGTGCCTTTAAAATTAGATGCAACCTTATCTGACGATGATAATTTCCAAATACCAACATCAACACAAGAGGTTATTTTTGCTCAGGTCGTTACAGACTTAAAAGCAGCTTTAAATTCAGCGGTTGAAGATTATGGAGATATTCCTTCAAACAAGGGGCGCATAACAAAAGATGCTATAAATGCGATGCTAGCCGATGTATATTTATGGCAGGAAGATTATACCAATGCCTTAATGGCCGCCGATGAGGTTGTGAATTCTTCGGCAGGTTACGAGTTGATACCAGGAGGTCCATCTTGGTTCACCACTGTATTTGCCAGAGGAAATTCTACAGAAAGTATTTTCGAATTTCAATATACACCAGAAAATCGAGGACCTTTTAATGAGATATTTTTAAACAGACCAGAGTATTTAGCCGATGCAAGTGTATTAGAAGATGTTTTCGGTTTAGATTTTGAAGACCCAGAAAATAAAGATGTTCGTGGAGAGCGCGCTTCATTAGTTCCGGGTACGAATGAAATCTACAAATTTACAGGTCTAAATGTAGATCAAAGAAAATCAAATCAGGAATCTGATACTCATTGGTTCGTGTATCGTTATGCAGATGTGTTATTAATGAAAGCTGAAGCACTTAACGAATTAGATAGAGGCGATGAGGCTCTAGAGATTGTAGATGAGATTCGTGAGTCTAGATTAGCAATTGAACTTACAGAAGAACAAGTAACAGGAGCCGATAAACATGGTGTACGTATGTATATTTTAGCCGAAAGAGCGAGAGAACTTGCCTTTGAAGGTAAACGATGGTTTGATGTATTGCGTAACGCCAGAAAGGATGATTATGCATACATAGACATTATCTTAAATGTAGCTATTGAATCTGCTCCAGCGAACCAACAGCAAAGTATTGTTGCAAAATTACAGGATCCTAACAGCCATTATTTACCAATTAATGAATATGAGCTGTATACTAACAAAGCCCTTGTGCAAAATCCGTTTTACAAATAAAAAATTGTGTCATGAAAAATATATTCAAATTACCCAGTGTGTTACGATTTGTGTGTTTGACTCTTATTGCTACGGTAGTTTTATATAACTGCTCGGAGGAAAAGTTTAAAGAGTCGACTGATGAGACCTTGAATATCACAGAGTTTTTAAGAGCCAATACAGAACAATATTCGTTGTTTCTTGAAATTTTAGATATTACCGATTATGCCTCGTTTATGAATACGTATGGAACATATACCTTGTTCCTGCCAACAAATGAAGCAGTTGAAGCTTACATGGCCGATTTAGGAGTCAGTACTCTGTCAAGTGTGCCTCTTGAAGATCTTCAAGAGCTTGCTAAGTTGCATATTTTAGAACAAAAAATTGTTACTACTTCGTTTACCGATGGAAAAATTGCCACACCTAGTATGCAGGGACAATTCCTTATTACTGGAGCTGTTAATAGTGCAGATGGATCGAGTATAACAGTAAATAAATCAGCAAAAATTATAACTTCAAATGTTGAAGTTGGAAACGGAATTATACATGAAATTGATGAGGTGTTAAGAGTTGCTACAAAAACTCTAGCAGAAACTATTGAAAGTGATCCTTCATTATCATTATTTACTGAAGCTTTAAAAGCTACTGGTTGGTATGAGGAGCTTGATCGCCCGATTACTTATGTAGATAGTGTGCCATCTTATTTAAGTGTTATAGCGCAAACCAATGCCGTTTTTGAAGAGGCGGGATACAATAACTTAGATGATTTAAAAGCGAGATATAGCCATTTAGATGATCCTATGAATCCAGAAGACAGTTTGAACTTGTTTATGGCTTATAGAATTTCTCCTGGTTTAAATTATCTAGCAGATTTAGCGGTTACGCCGGCATTATTAACTAAAGCACCTTTAGAAGTAATTAGTATTAAGTTGGCAGCAGATACGCTTTTAATCAACGAAGAAACGTTTAATGGTATACTTGAAAAAGGTGTTGAAATAGACAGAGAACCAAGTGATGAAACAGCATCTAATGGGGTGTTGCATTTAATTAAGGAGAATTATTTTATTAAAAAGCGTTTGCCTGCACCAGTATATTTCGATTTAGCAGATCAGCCTGAGTTCAGACAATTAAGTTCCGTGTTTAGAGTGCCCGGAATGTTTGCTGCACTTTCAGATGCTGAATTGGCTGATGTGACCTGGGAGGGTAGCCCGACTATTACATATGTATGTAATGATTTAGGTAGTTCAAGTAGACCGGGCTGGCATGGCGATTTTCTTGATATTTTACGTTTACGTGATGGCTTTATCAATAACATAGAATTTAACACACCAGTAATTATTAAAGGTCAGTATAAAGTGTGGATTTCGTGGCGTCAAAATTCCAGAGCACCTAACTCAGTTAGAGCCTATTTTAATGATACGCAATTAGCAAGAACCTTTAATATGCAGGAGTATGGAGATAGTAGTACACCAGAGCGTGTTTTAGAGTCGCAAGGGTATAAACGTCATATTTCTCCATTTTCATCAAGATATAACTGTAGATTATTAGGTGTTATTAATGTAGAAACGACAGGAAGACACAAATTCAGGTTACAGTCTTTAGCTTACGCTGGAGGTAACAGTTGGTTTGATGTTGTAGAGTTTAGACCGGTAGATATGGATCAGTTGTATCCTAAGTTCGAAGCCGGAGGAGACGGATTAATCTACGAATAAAAAGGCATAATATTAACTAAACTAATCCAATAAGGATGAAGATATCAATAAACAAATATTCTAAAGCCATATTAGCAAGTTTATCTCTTATGGCAGTCGTTTCATGTTCCGATCCATGGGACGACCATGCTGAGAGTTCTGACGATAATTTAAAGCAGAACTTAGGAGAGCGTCTTACCAGTATTTCTGAAACTTCAGAATTTGGTAAGTTGTTAACAGAAACAGGATACGATCGTGTACTTGCCAATACAAAGACATACACGGTTTGGGCGCCTACAAATGAAGCCATGGCGTCAGTACCAGCCAACGAATTGGTAAATTTAAACAGTAAAAAGCGATTTGTAAGTAACCATATAGCGCTTACCGCTTTTGGTTCGGTTTCAAATCAAGATACGGTAACTGTAAAAATGTTGTCTACTAAAAACCTTGAGTTTATAGGGGGCGAGGTTATGGATGGTGCTTCGGTAGTCACTGCAGATCAATATACTTCAAATGGAGTGTATCACATTGTAAGCGATGCATTGGTACCAAGATCTAATATCTGGGAGTACATTAAAAGTATGAATGGAAGTAATGCTATGAGTAGCTATTTACTATCGCTTAATGAATTTAATATTTATCAGTCTGATAGTACGGCTAAAGCTATGGCAGAGACCATGCCTGGTGTGTATTCCGATTCTTTAACGAATTCCTATTTAAAGAATGTTTATAATTTAAATAATGAAAATAATAAATACACTTTCTTTTTATTGGAAGATGATGCTTTCAATACCGAAGTTCAGAAGCTAGAGCCTTATTTAACAAAAAGTAATGCAGATTCAACTACAACCTATGCAAGTTATTTCACAACAAGGGATTTTGCGTTTCACAAGTCTATATCTCAGGAAAACCTACCGGATACATTAGTCTCAAGGTTTGGGGTAAAAGTACCAATTAATAAAGACAATATTATTCAACAAGTACCTTTAAGTAATGGTGTTTTATACATGGTAGGTGCTATGGATGTGCCTTTAGAGACGAGACTTCTAACGAAACAAATTGAAGGAGAGAACCCAAGTGGTTTTAGTCAAGGTGATAAGCGTGGAAACACCTATTACAGAGAAAAGGAAGATTTGTATGGAGTGATGTTTAATGACATTATGGTACAGAATCATGGAGAACCATTATTCTCTATCTATTACGGTGCGAGTAATTTATACAGTACGACTTATAAAGTGTATTGGAGAGCTATAAACGATATCCAATCTAACACATTTCAACAACGTTTACGTTTTGGAGGAATGTTTAATGAGTTGGGAGAAGTTGTAGACCCGATAGCAACGTTAGACTACACAGATGTTCCTCCAAATATTTATGATGAGATATACATTGGGGAGTTTACGCTGGAAGAGGCAGGAGATTTAGATTTGATTTCTTTAATCGCTGCCAATTCAGGAAGTAACGGAGTGAACACGTTAACCTTAGATTATATTAAACTAGTACCAGTTATTAAATAATGTCTTTTAAACCAACTATTATGCTCAAAATATTTAAACTAACCGGTCTACTTTGTATACTTCTATTTGGTGGGGCTATAGGAAATCTTTATGCGCAGGATTCAGGTTCTAATGCAGAAAGTACCCAAACCAATAAAGGTATCGAAATAAAAGGCCTTATTAAAAATGCAAAAACAGGGGAAGGAATTTCCGGAATCAATGTTGCTGTAAAAGATTTTTCTGCAGCTATTTCAGACGATGATGGTAATTTCTCAATTAAAGTTCCTCATTTAAATGCTTTATTAATGCTGAGTGCTGAAGGGTATCAAACAAAAGTGGTGCCTTTAAATAAAAGAGAAACAGGCTTGGAAATTAGTCTGTTTGAAGATAATTATTCTCAGTTTTACCAAAACGCAAATTTACCAGGAAGCGAAAAACGTCAATATTCAAATTCTAAAGCAGCCAATGTATTAGATTTTAATAAAGATCAATGGGGTAACCCGGTAAATCAATCTGTTGGAAACTTTTTGCAAGGTCGAATAGCAGGACTTAACAGTGTCGGGAAATCAGGTGTGCCTGGTGCAGGTGCTTATTTAACCTTAAGAGGTTTTAACTCACTTTATGCAACCAATAAACCACTTATTGTTGTTGATGGTATGGTCTATGATGATGAAGATTACGGTTCTGGAATTATTCAGTACAATAGTTCTTCTCCTTTAGCTTTAATTGATGTTAAAGATATTGAAGATGTTACCGTGCTAAAAGACGGGTCCTCAATATACGGGGTAAAGGGTGCTAATGGGGTGATTATCATTACAACAACCCGCCCAACTGAATTAAGTACTAAAATTGATTTTACCATGTATAGCGGTATGAACGAAGATCCAAAACAGTTACCCGTTATGCGTCCTTGGGAATTCAGACCTTATTTAACACAATTAATGGCGTCTCGAGGTGATAGTCAGGAACAAATCGCTAGTATGCCATGGGTAAACGATAATCCGCAAGGTTTTAATTATTACCCATATCACAATGTAACAAACTGGCAAGATCAGGTATTTAAAAGTAGTACCAATCAGAATTATTTCTTGAAAGTACGAGGTGGAGATGACATCGCTAAATACGGGCTTTCGGTAGGCTTTTTAAACAATCAAGGTGTTCTAGGGGAGTCGAATCTTAAACGCTATAGTACAAGGTTGAATGCAGCATTACGATTAACCGATAAGTTATCTGTTGATGCCAATCTATCGTTTATTTTTAACGAAGAAAATTTATATGATCAAGGGGCTGCGTATAAAACAAGTCCTTTGCATTTAGCCTTAACCAAATCACCATTTACAGCGGTTAATGTAATTGATGAACAAGGAGATGTGTCTCCAAACTTGGCCGATGTAGATATGTTTAATATAGGAAACCCTGTTTCGATATTAGAAAACGGATTTGGAATAAATAAGAATTATCGCTTTTTCGGAAACCTAAACTTCGATTATACTTTTAGTGATGCATTTAAAGCGAATTTAATTATAGGTTTAAATTATAATAAAGAGCGTGAGCGTTTCTTTATTCCAGATTTTGGTGTAGCTGATATTACATTACCAACAGCTATAGCTGGTAACCGAAGCGGTAGTGAAGTACAACGTTACTATTCTCTGTTTACCGACGCTTATTTGTCGTATACAAAAAGTATAGATTTTAAACACAATTTCGATGTACGTCTGGGATCGCGTACCCAGTCTAACGAATCTGAAAGTGATTTAGGATTAGGGTATAATTCAGCAACCGATGATTTTACAACAGTAGGGTCTGGAAGTAACTTGTTAAGGTATGTTGGAGGTCAGTTAGGAGACTGGAAATGGGTAAATAACTATTTAAGTTTAGATTATAATTATGTAAATAAATACTTTGTTACACTTAATACCGCTTACGATGGTTCAAGTCGTTTTGGTGAAACGGTAAATTTTGCACCCATGGGATCTGTTTCGGCAGGTTGGTTAATTTCATCAGAAAGCTTTTTAAAGGATTCAAACTTCATTAATCTTTTAAAATTAAGAGCTTCAGTAGGAGTTAGTGGTAATGACGATATTGGAAACTATACAGCCCAACAGTTATATGTATCTCAAAACCTTTTGGGAATGCAAGGCTTGGTTAGAGGAAACATTGGAAATCCAAATCTTAAACATGAAAAGGTAACAAAATTTGATTTAGGATTAGATGTGGCTTTATTTAATGAACGCCTTAACGCAACTTTTGATGTGTATTCTAATAAAACCACAGATATGATAATCTATGAGTCAACAAATACGACTTCTGGTTTTGATTATATGGCTACCAATAGTGGTAGTATGCGAACTCAAGGTTTCGATTTAGGACTTAATAGTCGCCTTATAAATACACCCGATGTTCAGTTCGATTTAGGAGTGAACTTAAGTGCCTACGAGAACGAAGTTTTAAACATTCCAAACGATCGTATCATAACTAATTTTGGAGGAGCAACTTATGTTACGCATGAAGGTCTTGATGCGAATTTATTCTATGGTTATCAAGCGAATGGTGTTTACAGTACCACGGCGCAAGCCAATGCAGACGGTTTATCACGTCGTTTATCTAATGGAACATTAGTGCCTTTTGGAGGTGGAGATGTTATTTTCGAGGATCTTAATGGAGATAAAATTATAGATGAAAAAGACCGTAAAATTATTGGTAACCCAAATCCAGATTTAACAGGTAGCGTAAGTGCTAACTTAACATTTAAAAAATTCACTATTTCAGGATTATTTAATTTCTCTGTAGGGAACGATATTTACAATGGAGTGCGCAGAAGTTTAGAGTCTATGAGTAGTTTCGATAACCAGAGTATTGCAATTAACAATCGCTGGATTGCTGAGGGACAGGAAACGTCAATTCCAAAAGCAACTTGGGGAGACCCAATGGGGAATGCGTCTTTTTCTAGTCGTTGGATAGAAGATGGCTCTTATTTAAGATTAAAAACCTTAATGGTGTCTTACGATGTAGCTATAGAGTCTAACTTGGTGAAGTACTTAAAATTATATGCAAGTGGAAACAATTTGTTTACAATAACCGATTATTTAGGGTACGATCCGGAGTTTAGTGCAACTTCTTCAATTTTCGGACAAGGAGCAGATATCGGGCTTATTCCACAATTCACGACTGTTCAACTAGGGTTACGCTTAGGATTGTAATGAAACTAATTTTAGAGAAAAACATGAAGACAATGATAAAAATAACTAGAAATAAAATCACATTAGGAGCTTTAGCAGCTCTCTTGAGCCTAACTTCTTGTCAAGATTATCTAGATATAGAACCTAAAGATAAATTAAACAGTGATCAGGTATATCGTGATGTTTTCGATGCCGATGCTGCCGTGGTTGGGATATATGGTAAATTTATGGGCTTAGCTAAAAAGCACATTATATTAAATGAGCTGAGAGCCGATTTAATGAGCCCTACCGATAATGCCGATATGTATCTGCAGCAAATTAATGAGCATTCGGTAACTGAAGATAATCCTTATGCAAACCCAAAAGACTTTTACGAAGTCATTAATAATTGTAATGATGCGTTAAAAAACTTCATCATTATGAACCAGGAAAATAAGATGGATGAAAGCGAGTTTAATGAGCGCTATTCAGATATTGGAACCCTTCGTAGTTGGTTGTATTTGCAATTAGGAATGCATTATGGTGAAGTGCCATATATTACAGAGCCTATAACCAATATAGATGATGTTAAAAACGAAAATTTATATCCAAGATTGCAGTTAACAGAGCTTATTAATGAACTGGTAGACTTTACAGAATCTTTACCATATACAAGCCCATACAATGCAAATAGTACTTTAGTAATTGATGTTGATGGTTATAATACGGCAAAATTCTTCATTAATAAAGAGTGTTTATTAGGCGATTTAAATTTGTGGGCAAATAATTATACCGCAGCGGCTTCCCATTACAAAACAGTAATGGAAACCGCTAGCAACAGTGGTAGCGATTCTGAACGTTATGACGTATATCGTATAAAATGGGCGGAAATTGCCAGTAATAACGATTTAGCTGTTGGGTATATCAGATATAGAGAGCAAGATGCGCAGGCCCTAGTAAATAATAATACACAAGGTTGGCGTTCCATGTTCGCTAGAGAAAAAGACGTTTTATGGAATACAGAATGGATTTGGTCTATGCCTTTCGATAGTAATTTTGCACCTCAAAATCCGTTTGTAGATTTATTTTCAAATCAAGGAGGAGAATATTTAGTGAAACCTTCAGAAAGTGCAATGGAGCTATGGGATGGTGAAGTACAAAGAAATGGGTTCCCTTATGATGCACGTGGACAGAAATTCTCTTATAACATGATAAATGGTCAGCCCGTAATTATGAAGTATTTGTTTAAATATATTAATACAGATACGCAATTACCGTTTGATGTATTTCAAACTGGAGGGGATTGGTTTTTATATAGAGCAGCAACATTACATTTAAGATATTCTGAAGCCGCCAACAGAGACAATCAACATAAAATAGCTGATGCCTTATTGAATTTTGGAATTCAGAGTGCTTATACCGTTGATGGGGTAACCGATGTTACAGATATAGAGCAAACACATCAACCGTTTCCATACGATTTTGATGCAAGACAAGGAGATTTTCCTTTTTACAGGGGAGATTGGTATCGTAACTCAGGTTTAAGAGGAAGAGCTTATGTTGAGCGTGCTGAGGTTATGGGAGATAGTTTAATATCTATCGAAAATAATTTAATAAAAGAAAGTGCTCTTGAATTAGCCTTTGAAGGAAATCGTTGGGGAGATCTTGTTCGTGTGGCATTGCGTCGTAATGATCCGGGCTTTTTAGCAGATAAGGTGTATAATAAGTTATACAAAGATGGTAATCCTAGGGCAGGCGAAGTGCGCAGTAAACTTATGAGTTCAAACAATTGGTATTTACCATTTGTATGGAAAGAAGATGAATAAAATTAAGAATTAGTCAAAGTTTATTCTTTAAAAACTCTAAGACATAGATAGTCTTAGAGTTTTTTTATAAATACTATTTTAAACTGTTAATTAAAGGGTGTTCAAAAGAAGACCATTTTGTGTAACCTTTCTCATTTAGGTGAACTCCATCTTTAGTTAATTCTTTAATTAAACTGCCGTTAGGGTCCGTAAATTCAGCAAACAAATCTATAACCTTGTAATAGCCTTTCTTTTCGTACTCTGTAATATACTTATTGGTTGCAATAATATCCGTTTTTAAATAATCGCGTCGGGTTGGTAAAATGGTACGAACGTAAATTAGGGTTTGAGGAGATTTTCTATTGATTTTTTTAGCTATCCTTAAAATGTTTTTAGCAATGTATTTTGAAGAGGGGACAAGCTTAATGTATTTAAATCTTTTATCGGTGTCTTCATAATGAAGACTTGACAAATCGTTTATTCCAATAAGAATAAAAACCGCCTTAGGTTTAAAATAAGTGATTTCATCTAAGCGTTTTAAAACACCATCAGTAACATCGCCGGCAATTCCGCGATTACTAATATTAAGGGTATTAAATTTTTCATTCCAATCTCTACCTTGTTCCGTTATACTGTTTCCAATAAAAACAATGTCTCCAAACTTTAAAGGTGTATTTTTGAAATGTGTAATACGCGCTTTATAGTGTTTTTGTGTCCAGTTGTTATGATATTTTGAAGTAATCTCTTTTGAAGGGTAAAGTTTTGAAATCTCTGAAGATTGTGCTAAGGTCTGAAAAATAAAGACGATCGATAAAAACGGAGTTAATATTTGTTTATTCATTTTTTTGGTAACAGGGTATATCATAAAATTATCATAAAATTAAAAATAGGTATAAGGGTATTTAAATTTACGACCGTAATATATAAAAATCAATAAGCCAATATTTTTTATGAGAGAGGAAAATTGAGGCAATTGGTTTTTAGGCTTCTCACTGAACTATATTTTTTCATAATATATAAAATTTGAATTAGTCACTCAAGAAAAGTGTAGAAGTAAAAAGGGTTACCCTGGTTGTAACCCTTTTATATTTAATCAATAAACTAAATTTATGAAGATTTCCGTATTTATCTTATCATTTCTAATGACGCTTAATAGCTTTTCACAAGGCACAGAACAGGAGTTTAAAACACTTAACACCTATAAAGCATGTTTACTTAAGGGAGACAAATCATTGATTGGAGATTTTGTTTCGAAAGATTTTAGATTAGGGGTATATCAGGCTCCAATGGCAACAAAATTTTTTGTAGATGTCATTGAAAAAGTAAATAAACCCAGCACAATGTATTGGGATGCCGTAACTGAAGAAAACGGAAAACGTTTTTGTACCGTGCATTATGTTTTTGGGGAGAAAGAGATTGTTTCTAATGTCGTTTTTTCAAGGAATGGAAAATTATTATACTCAGATTATTTAGATCAAAAAGGATTTGGATTTAATCGATATGGAGAATCAAAAAAAATAGCAACTTTCCCTTTCATTTATGACCGAGGTGCAATAATTATAAAAGCTAAATTAAACGATTCAGATCGAGTGTTAAATATGTTATTTGATACCGGAGCTGATGGAATGGCATTAACAGATAATTTAAAAGATGAAATAGGAATTAAAATAACAGAAGAACGTAATGTTTTTGTTCCAGGAGGTGAAATGAAAGTTAATTTTTCTTCAGGAAATACTTTAAAATTGGATGGTTTTGTATTAAAAAATCAAAATTTAGTTCTCTTTCCAAAAATAAGACCTGGGATAGATGGCATTCTTGGTGGTTCAAACTTTTTTAGAAGTTATATTACGGAAGTGAATTTCGAGCGCCATGAAATTATTTTGTATTCCTTTGGAGAGAACAGCTTTTTTAAAGATTATAACTCGACAGAATTTCGATATTCCGAAGGGATTCCAACTATTCCCATTACTATCAATTCAGGAGGAAATACTTTTGAATCAGAATTTATTTTAGATGCAGGGGCAGGCTATCAGGCTATTATGTTTGGTTCTGGAACAAAATTAGAGGACGAAAGTTTGCTAATCAAGAGTATGAAACCTCTATATAATACAGTAAATAAGAGTGTCGGGCATCAATCTCCAGTACAAGTAGGGCTTACGGATAGCATTTCTTTCGCCGGACTAACATTTAGTAAAGCGAGTTTGGCAGTAGAATCGTATGAAGAAGGCAGGCATAAAGGCCATAATGTATTAGGGTCTATTGGTATTCAGTTTTTGCGCCGATTTAATTGGGTTATCGACTTGAATACTTATAATTTATACACCAAAATGAACCCAGAAACTATGTTGCCCTTAGATTTCGTGATAGACAATTACATAGTTGGTTATATAAACAATGTATTGGCTGTAAAACGAAACTTAACTACCGAACAAGGTACAGATGCCGGTGAGGAAGATCCGTTGAAAATATGGGACCGCATTATAAGTATTGAAGGTATTTCTGCAAAGGAGTTAGATGATCAAAAGATTTCTAAGTTACAACAACAGGACAGTTTAAAGTTACAAGTATTGAGAAAAGGAAAACCTGTAGAAGTAATCCTTTAAAAAAAGCATAGGTTTTGAAAATTTAAAAGCAGCTTTGAATTTAATTTTAAGGCCGCTTTTTCTTTTAAATGTTTGTTACTTTTGCGGTATGGATAATTTTACAAACGAGTTTTTTGGAATAGGAATTCAGAACGGAAAAACTCCGGAAAACTTAGGGGTGTTATGGCGTTCAGCTCAAAATTTAGGAGCTAGTTTTATTTTTACAATCGGTAATCGATATGCTAAGCAGGCTTGTGATACGCACAATGCAGTAAAGGCGATGCCTTATTTTCATTATGAAACCTTTGACGATTTTTTTAATAACTTACCTAAAGGTGCGAGATTAGTAGGGGTGGAGCTTACCGATCAAGCTGTGCCATTGGAAACCTTTCATCACCCGAGACGTTGTGTGTATTTATTAGGAGCCGAAGATCACGGATTGTCTAAACAAGCCATTGAAAAATCTCATTTTTTAGTAAAATTTAAATCGGAATTAAGTTTAAATGTATCTGTCGCCGGAAGTATCGTAATGTATGATAGAGGTATTGATAAACCGAGATCTTGATCGGAGTTATAATTTACTGGTTACTAAAATAATTTTAGTGTCATTTAAATCTGTGGTGAAAAAAAGGTAGATGTTTCCCCCATCCTTAATTTTGAACTTTTTTCTAAGTTGTTCAACTGTTTCAGGGAAATTTCGAGTGGTGATGTTGGCTTTTGTTATCCCAAGTTTTTTAAGTTCTTTTTTGTTATAGGCGATAGTTGATTCAATTTTAAAACCTCTTCCGGGGAAATCTATAGCTTTATCACTTGTGTATAAATGAGAGTGTTTATGCAATTTATCAACTTTCAATTGGTTACTAATTGAATGAAAACCACCAGCCTTTAAAACGGCACTGTTTGGTTCGTATAAATAGGAGAGGGGGACGCTATAATTGGAATCTAAAGTTTTTTCTACTTCAAAAGAGAAATTAAATACTTCCTTTTGGTCATTTTTAAGATTAACCGTATCAATGGAAATATCTCCTGTAAAACCCGCCTCCAAAACCCAAAGGAGTTCTTTAACCTCGTTGTTTAAGGCTACAACATGAATGCTTTTAACAAACTTCAATTCATCGATGCCAATTGAGAAATCGAGTAATGGCGATGTTTTTATTAATATGTTTTTTGACCGTTTAAATAAAAGGTCTAAATGTTCTGGAACGTTAGGCAGGCAATCCTTTAAGAAGAATACTTTACCCTTGCTATCATGGCGTCTTGACGGGTCGATATATATCCAGTCGTAGGTTTTATTATTGTTTTCGAGCATCTGCATACCGTCAGCAGCATGGTTATGAACATTATTTACTCTTAGTTTTTTGTAGTTATGTTCAACTATTTCAGAAAGCGATTTGTTAATTTCACAATGTTCAACACTTTTAAACACTTTTGAGAAATAGAAACAGTCTACCCCAAAACCACCGGTTAAATCAATTATAGACTCGCCTGAAATTAAACTTGTTTTGTATTCAGCAGTAATTTCAGATGATGTTTGTTCTATGTTTAATTTATTTGGGTAATAAATGTTTTTGGTATTAAACCAAGACGGTAATTTTTTTTCACAGCGTTTTTTTGCTTCTATTTGTTCCACAAAATCTTTGATGTCAATAGAAGGAAACGGCGAACCTTTAAAAATTAACGCAGTGATATCAGAATTTAAATGGGTATTAATAAATTCTTGGACTTCACTATTTAGAATTTCAGTATTCAATTGGGATTATAAATCTTTAGTGAGCTTTTTTACGATGCTATTTTCAGATAAAAACTCTTTTAAAACAACTTTCATTGCGGTATACGCAGGAATGGCCAAAATTAACCCAATTACCCCAAATAAAATACCGGTAATTAAAATTACAAGGAAAATTTCCAATGGATGTGATTTTACACTTTTTGAAAATATAAAAGGCTGACTGAAAAAATTATCAACCAATTGACCTATTAAAAATACGATAAACACCCAGAATGTTTTGGGTAATATAATCTGGCTGAAATTTTCTCCTAAGTGACTGGTCATGGTTAATGTTAGCATTAAAACCATACTTATTAATGGTCCAACATAAGGAATTAGGTTTAGTAAAGCGCATAAAAAAGCGATGACAATTGGGTTTTCTATACCAACGATTAGTAATCCTGTGGTGTAGATTACAAACAAAATAGATATTTGCAGAATTAAACCAACGAAATATCTGGATAGTAAATCCTTAATTTTTGTTGAAGAGTTTTTCCACTGTGTTTCTTTATTGTCTGGGATAAATATTAAGATGCCATGCTCGAACAATTTACTGTCTTTTAAAAAGAAAAAGGAAATAAATAAAACAGAAAACAATCCAACACTAAAACTACCTAATCCGCTAATTACTGTATTTAAAAAGGAAGGAATTAAGGATAAATCAAGCTTGGATAGTAGTTTAGTTTCTTCAAGAGATTGACGCACATCAATCTTTCTTAAGTCGAAATAATTAATAATTTCGCTATATAAATTATTAATATTGGTTTGTAACTGATTGATGTTAAGCAAAGATAATTTATGCCCTTGTTCAATTATTAAAGGGATGAACATGGTTACAAGCCCAATAACGGTACCTAATAAAAATACTATGGTAAACACCACAGCTAAGGTACTTTTAAATTTTAACCGATTCGTTAAAAACATCACGATAGGTCTCCCAATTAAGGAAATAACCGAGGCAATAATGAGATAGCTAATTACCGATTGAATTTTATAAAGAAAGAAGAGGAGTAACGCCACACCTAATAAAATGGCAATAGCTCTTAAAATACCGTTAGCAATGATTCTTGAATTCATTTAGTAAATATAATTAAAAACTAAATACAAGGATTAAATGTGAATTGTCGCTATCATATTTGTTTTTAGATACATAATTAATTTTTAGATTTTAAAACATAGCTTACAGGTGCGTCACCTCCATAGATATTAGTACCTGATGCAACATATAAATATTTAGGCTTATTGTTAAATGTTAAAATCTGCGGCCGTTCAAATTTTGCGTAAGATTTGTTCTTAGGACCATAATGCACTTTAACGTCTTTCATATTTATAGGAGTATAATCGTTTATACGATGGAACCCTTTTTCATTTGTATCAAAGTGAATACCATCATTCGATGTCCAGAGAATACCTCCTCCTTCTTCTATTATGCCATGATTATCCGTTGTTAATAGGGCAAATTTATTATTAAACATAAATGCGTAACCATCTTCAATATTTCTGTCGTTTACAGTTACAGGGAAAGGCATTTGCACATATGGCCCCTCCAGATGTTCGGCTACAGCTAAGCCCATTCTTGCTTTTTCCGATTTATAATACAGGAAAAATCCACCTTTAGGATGTTGTAATAGAGTAGGATTGTTAACCCCATTACTGGCATTATAGTTCCAGTAGTCTTCGTTTTTTGAAGGTCGTAAAAGAGCTCCGTCCGTATTAACAGGTTTCCATGGGCCGTTTAAGCTTTTTGAAGTTGATAGACAAATATATTGGTTTGATGGGTGTTCTTTTATTCCATTGTTAACAATATAAAGTAATGCATAGACATCACCTATTTTCTTAATGGTAGGATTGTGAGGGGCAAAAATGTTTTTGTTAAATTGAGAATTAGTTGATGTTAATTCGTCTTCTATTTCGCCTTTAACGGCAATGTCAACAAATTTAAATGGACCTTCGGGTGAGTCTCCAATATAGTGTGCAATTTCACTATGTGTTCTCCAACCAGGTTCAACAGTATTTCCTGGCCATCTGGCCACAAACAGGTGGGTTTTACCGTCCTCGTCAATAATAGGAGAAGTTCCCCAGATGGTATACCCGGGCTCCTCTACAGCAATACCAATAAATTCCCATTGGTCGGCAAATGACTTTAATTTAAGTTGGGCATTAGATATATTGGTTAAAAGCAGAAGTAAAATAGTTTTTAGGATATTAGTTTTATTTAAATTCAAGACAGTTATTTTCATTTAATTAAAAATTTTTAAAATACAGGAACAAAGGTTTCTCCTTTTTTAAGTCGAAGGTTTTGTACTTTATCCTGATAAATTAATTTGAATTGATGGTCGTATCTAGATGTTATCGTTAACTTTTCTAATTGGTTATTACGCCAAACAATATCAAAAGTTAACCCACCTCGTCCTTTTAAGCCTTTAACCGATCCATCTTTCCAGGCTTTTGGTAAGGCTGGTAAAATACGAATAACGTTATCTTCATGCGACTGTAATAACATTTCGGCAACGCCTGCTGTATAACCAAAATTACCATCAATTTGAAAGGGTGGATGTAAATCGAAAAGGTTTTTACCTATAGATTTTTTAAACAGTAGTTGGATGTGTTCATGAGCCATTTCAGAATCAAGAAGTCTGGCGCTACAATTTATTAACCAGGCTCGACTCCATCCTGGACCTGCACCTCCGTTTTGTAATCTGTAATCTAGAGTTTTTTTAACAGCATCAAAAAGCTCTGGATAGCTCTCTTTTGTAACACTGTTTCCTGGGTGAAATCCGTATAAGTGAGACATATGTCTGTGTCCCGGTTCTGGTTCTTCATAAGTCCGGTCCCATTCCAAAATTCTTCCGTCATCTCCTAAAACAAATCCAGGGCGCAATTGAATTTTCTGCTGTTTTATTTTTTCAACAAAATCATTTTGAATATTTAAAATAGCGCAGGTTTTTAAGTAATTTTCAAAAACTTCATGAATGACTTGTTGGTCCATAGCGCTACCCAGGCAAGTGGCTACTTTATTTCCTTTTTCATTAATGAATCGGTTTTCAGGTGAAGTGGAGGGCGCTGAAATTAAAGAACCATCTCGAGGATCTTCAATAAGCCAATCACTATAGAATTTTGTAATCTCATTAAGAGCAGGGTATACACGCTTTTGTAAGAAGTTTTTATCTTTTGTAAATCTATAATGTTGCCAGTAATGTTGCATGAGCCAGCCTCCAGCTCCCATGGAACACCCCCAAAATGCGGTAGGAGCGCGTAACCAGGTTGGCCCCCATAAGTCGGTGGCATGTGGGATAAATGCCCCTGAACAACCAAAGTTTTTACTGGCTGTAGTTTTTCCATTTTCAACCAGCATATCGACATAGTCAAAAAACGGATTGTTAAGTTCTCCAAGTCCGGTCATATCGGCTAACCAATAATTCATTTGTAAATTAATGTTAGCGTGATAATCGGCATTCCAGGGAGCTTTAATATGTTGATTCCATAAGCCTTGTAAATTAGCAGGATTCGAGCCTTCTCTTGAGGATGATATTAATAAGTAACGTCCGTAATTAAATAATAAAGTTTCTAACCCCGTGTCAATAGCTCCATTCTTAATTGCTTCTATTCTTTGGTCTGTTGGAATATTGCTATAATCATTGTCGTTATTTAATTGAAGTTTCACTCTTGAATAAAACTCCTGGTAATCTTCTATATGAGGTTTTCTAAGCTCTTCAAAAGATTTAGAGCCAATAGCTTTTAAGTTCTTTCGATTTTGTTTTTTGTAGTCATCAAAATAGTATGATGTGTTATTAACTATATAAATAGTTGCTTTTTTTACGTTTTTCAGTTCTAAATAATCGCTAGTAGTTAAAACACTTCCAGACCCATTAATCACTTTTAAAGCAGTTTCAAATTTTACCCCGTGAGTAATTGGTTTAGGTTGTGAATTAAACTTGCCTTCACGTTGCGTCACTTCCCCTTGCATAAGAAGAAGTCCGTCTTTTGTCGTGAATGACTTTGCTGTTTCTAAACCAGCATCTTTAGGACGACTTAGTTTTAGTTTAGCGGTAATCCCTTTTGGGTTTTCAGTTTTTAATTCAATAACAATCGCTTTATGCGGATGGGATACCAGAATGTTTTCGGTAAATACATAGCCATTAGATTTGAAAGAAACCTGTGAGGTGGCATTTTCAAGATTCAGTTCACGACGATAATCGGTGATGTTATCATGTTTGAAATCGATAAATAAATCGCCTAATGTTTGGTGAGACCTTACAATGGTTTTATTTGAAAATTTAGCAACAAACAAACTGTCGGCAGCTTCGTTATTTCCTTTAAATAATAATTCTCTAATATGTTCAAGGTCTTCTTTGTTACCTTCTGGTTCTATCCAATCTGGATCATTGCCAGGCCACATAGAATCATCATTTAACTGAATCCGTTCATTGGTGGTATTCCCGAAAACCATAACCCCAATTTTACCGTTACCTAGTGGGAGCGCTTCGTTCCAGTTACTGGCAGGTTGATCATACCAGAGTAGGTGTTCTTGTCCATTACAGAATGAAGCAAATAAAAGTGTTAAAAGATAGATTAACTTGAGGTTCGTTTTTAATGGGAAATTCATTTCTAGATCGTTAGTTTTTATTTACAAAGAAGCTAAAAATAAATAAAAAAGAGGGGAATATATTCTTCTTTGAGGTGTACTTTTTTACAAAAGCTGCTTGGTTATTTCGTATAACGCTATGTTTGTGGCTTGTACCACATTCATACTGCTGTTTTGTCCAAACATATTGATATGAATAATGGCACCAGCATTATTTAAAATGGCTTCTGAAACTCCAAAATTTTCATCGCCAATAACTAAAACAATGGGTTTTTCAGAAGAAAGTTTAAAAGTGTGAATAGGTTGACTTGTACTTGTAATTTCAAGAGCTATAATAAAATGATCTTTTTTTAGATTTTCTATTTGTTCTAAAGCCGATTCGCAAATTTCAAACGGAACAACTTTTTCAGTAGCACGGGAAGTTTTAGCTGTTTTTCGCCCTAAGGTTATGTCTTTTCCGCAAAGTATTAATTTTTCAACACCAAAGGCATCACACATTCTAAATAAGCTTCCAATGTTTGGAGCGTTGGTGACGTTATCTCCAATTACTGTAATTGGAAACGTATGTTTATTAAAGTTTGAAGTGTAATGGGTGAGTTGCATTTGAACGTTATGTTTTATGAAAATTAAAGAGATGTTTTATCCACTACTTTTCATTTTATTTTCTACATATTCTTTTAGGAAGGAAGCTATTCTTTCTAATAGAGATTCTGTTATAATTAAACTTTCTTTTTCAAAAGAGTATCTAAAATCAATAAATGTATTCTTAAGTTTACTTAAATCTTCAATTAGATCAGAATTATGTTTTTCTGAATACAACATAATCAAGTTGATCTGATCAGATTCATTTAGTTGTTTGAATATTTTATTTAATTGGTGCTTGTTGTGTCGGGGAATTTTTATAAGATTTCTGTTGAGGATAGGTAATACTGAATTGCCCTTTTTTGAATAACTGTACTTCGTGTTTAGTGATTTAAGGTATAATTCAATTGAAAAGGCTAAATTAACAACTTTTGGTTCAAGGAAATATGAGTCAATTAACTTTGATGTTTCATGAAATTTTTTTCCTATCAAAAAAATATTAGAATCAATTCCTTCAATAGTTTTTTCTCCGTTCCATTTAAAATTCTCCATTGAATTTATACTTAATGTTCGAAAGCGTATTTTACAATATTAGCGCCCATTTTCAGGGCTTTTTCTCTAACATTTTCTGGATCGTTATGAACTGCAGGATCTTCCCAACCATCACCTAGATCACTTTCAAAAGTGAACAATAAGATTAATCGATCTTCATGGAATAAACCAAAGGCCTGAGGTCGTTTTCCATCGTGTTCGTGGATTTTAGGCAAACCATTAGGAAAAGGATAAGCGATATTAAAAATCTCGTGATTCGGAGGTAATTCAATCAAATCTTTATCAGGAAAAACCTTTTTTAATTCTTTGGTAATATACGGTTGCATACCGTAATTATCATCGATGTGCAAAAAACCACCGGAGATTAAATAGTTTCGAAGGTTTTCTACATCATTATCACTAAAAAAAACATTACCGTGCCCCGTCATGTGAACGAATGGAAACTGAAACAAATCCGGACTATCCACTTCAACAGTCTGTGGTTTCGGATTGATTTGTGTGTTGATGTTTTCATTGCAAAAGGCAATTAAATTGGGCAGTGAAGTAGGGTTGGCATACCAGTCGCCACCCCCTTTATATTTTACAAAAGCGAGTTCTTGTGCAAATCCGCATAAGGATAATAGTAAAGCGAATGTCGATAAAACTCGTTTCATAATTAATTACTCATTAATAGTTTCGTTTACAAAAGCGACACTGTGGCAAGCTACAATCGCAGCTGTTTCTGTACGTAATCTGGTTTCTCCCAAAGTTACAGGAATAAATTTATTAGCAATAGCCAATTCAATTTCTTTACTACTAAAATCACCTTCAGGGCCAATTAAAATGGTAACATTTGTATTGGGTTTTAATTCCTGTTTTAATGATTTTTTATCGGTTTCTTCGCAATGCGCAATAAACAAATCACCTTCAAATGTTTGAGTTATAAACTGTTTAAAAGATATAGCTTCATTGAGTTTTGGCATGTAACAATTTAAGGACTGTTTGGTTGCCGATTGTAATATCTTTTCAAATCTGTCAGCTTTTATGACTTTGCGTTCACTATGGTCGCAAAACACAGGAGTAATGCTTTCAATACCAATTTCGGTTGCTTTTTCTAAAAACCACTCGTAGCGATCGTTCATTTTTGTTGGCGCGACAGCCAAATGCAAATTACAATTGCGCTTTGGCTGTAACGTTTTTGAGGTAATGTTAACCAGACAGTTTTTTATGTCGGCCACAGTAATTTCAGCAGTAAATAGCCAGCCATTTCCGTTGGTAATGTGTAAGGTGTCTCCAATTTTTTTTCGGAGCACCTTTACAATGTGTTTACTTTCTTCTTTTTCAAAAGAAAATTGATTCGTATTTTCGGTAATGTCTGGATTATAAAATAACTGCATTAGTGTATAGCTTCAACAATTTTTAAAACTTTTATTTCGGCAATCTGTTTTGGTTCATGTGTTTGTAATATTAAATAGTGCGCCTTCCTTTCTGGGATTTTTACACTGAAAATATCATCTAAGCTGTGATGTCCATTAATCACTTCAGCTTCAAATTCTACGGGCATTTTACCTGTGGTAAACCATCCCAAATCACCGCCTTTTTTAGCGTAAGCATCCATTGAATATTGTTTTGCTAAATACGAAAATGGAATACCATTATTATATTTTGAAACGATAGTTGACCTTAAACTTGCGATATCAGCTTCTGTATATTTAGAGCCATCTAAGTAAATATAGCTTACTCTGTAATACGGTGTTTTGTTTTTTTCAAGAACCTTATAGAAGGTTTTTTCATATTCATTTTCTTTTGTTTTTACAGCACCTCGAGACATGCTGAAAAGCTCTTTTGCTAAAATTGTTTTGTGCTTCTCTTCATTAAAGGTTACAATTTTGTTGCCTTTGTGCTTTTTGGTTTGTAAAAACGAGTCAACTTGTTTTGTGCTTTCAATAGTAATTAAATCGTCTTCAGTTGAGGTTTGAGCAAAAACTGAAATTGTTAAACAAAACAAGCTGTAGGTAAGTAGTTTTTTAATCATAGAGGTAGTTTGGGGTTTATAATTTAAATTAGATTTTTAATCGAGCTGAAGCTGCCACATTTTGGTCGGCAAATTCATTTTCTAAATATTTTAAATGACCAACAATGGCAATCATAGCAGCATTATCGGTTGTGAATTCAAATTTAGGAACGTAGGTAGTCCATCCAAATTTTTTCTCACCATCTTTTAAAGCTTGACGAATACCCGAATTTGCCGAAACACCACCGCCAATCGCAATATGTTTAATACCGGTTTCTTTTGAGGCCTTTTTTAATTTATCAATTAAAATTTCAATAATGGTGTATTGAATAGAGGCGCAAATGTCGTTTAGGTTCTCTTCAATAAAATTAGGGTTGTTTTTAGTTTCCTTTTGAATAAAATATAAGATAGCAGTTTTCAACCCCGAAAAACTAAAGTTTAATCCATCTACCTTTGGTTTGGTAAATTTGAAGGCTTTCGGATTTCCTAATTTAGCACGTTTGTCTATTTCAGGACCGGCAGGATAGCCTAACCCAAGAATCTTTCCACTTTTATCAAAGGCTTCTCCAACGGCATCATCAATAGTTTCACCAATTACGGTCATATCGAAATAACTGTCACAGCGCACAATTTGGGTATGTCCACCTGAAATGGTCATGGCTAAAAATGGAAAAGGAGGTTTTTCAAAACCGTCTTCATCAATATAATGCGCTAAAATATGACCTTGCATGTGGTTGACATCAATTAACGGAATATCTAAACCGTAGGCCAGAGATTTAGCAAAAGAAGTTCCTACTAGCAAAGATCCCATTAGTCCGGGCCCTTTTGTAAAGGCAATAGCATTTAATTGTTCTTTAGTAATTCCAGCTTTCTTTAAGGCCTGATGCACAACAGGAACTATGTTTTGCTGGTGGGCTCTGGAGGCTAGTTCGGGCACAACACCACCGTATTCTTCGTGTATTTTTTGGTTTGCTATAATGTTACTTAAAATACGTCCGTTATGCATTACAGCCGCGGCAGTATCGTCGCAGGAAGACTCAATTCCAAGAATGTAAATATTTTGTGTAGCCATTAATAAGATTTAGGCATAATAATTGTTAATTTTGAAAACCAATAAGCCATCTGTTTTATTGTTTTCATCGTAATTACAAAACTACTTAATTATTTTATTAATAGAAATGTAAAAATGGTGAATATGGTTTGCTTGATAGTTGAGTTAAAGGTAAACCTATGAATGATAAACAGAACGTTGTTTTTCAAATAATTTAATTTAGCTACATATCAGGAAAGTCCTCAAAATAATACTAAAACTTTTAGCACTATTTGTGCTTATGTTCATCATTTTGGTTTTGGTGCTAACCATTCCTTTTGTGCAAACTCAGCTGGGTAATTATGCAACAAAAAAGCTTAATAATGAGTTTAAGACGAATATAAATATCGATCGGGTTAGTATGCAACTCAATGGCGATATTGAGTTGAAAGATATTTATATACAGGATTATAAGCAGGATACTTTAATTAGTGTTTCAGAATTAAACACCTCCATAATAAGTGTGAGAAATGCTATAAATGGTCAACTGGCCTTTGGTGATATTGATCTGGAGGGTTTAGTCTTTAATATTGTGACCTATAAAGATGCCACGGAAACCAATTTAGATGTTTTTGTTAAGAGGTTTGAAGACGATAACCCCAGAACAGAAAAGAGTAGTTTTTTAATGTCCTCCAGCGATGTGTCTATTTATGACGGGGTGTTTAGGTTGCTAAATGAAAATAATGAAAACACAAAAGTTCTAGAATTTTATAATTTAAATATCAATGCCACTAATTTTCTAATAAACGGAAGTGATGTAAGTGCCCGAATAAATACGTTGAATTTTGAAGATAGTCGAGGTGTTACAGTGAAAAATTTAACTACCAATTTTGCTTACACCTTAACTGATATGACCTTCGCAAACCTTGATATAAAGACCCCGAATTCACGATTAAAGGGCGATTTAAAATTCGAGTATTTGCGTGAAGATTTACAGTATTTTACAGATAAGGTGTTAGTGACTGCTAGTTTTGAAGATTCTTCGGTATTATTAGATGAACTTAATACATTTTATGATGAATTTGGTAAAGGCCAGGAAGCTAATTTTAGTGTCGATTTATCTGGGACTTTAAACGATTTACAGACTAAAAATTTAAGACTTCGTACCAATAGAAACACCAGAGTTTATGGAAATATTAATTTTAAGAATTTATTCAGTAAGGAAGTAGGAGATTTTTCAATGAATGCCTATCTTTCTAACTTAACCTCGACATACAGCGATTTAAAATTTTTACTTCCAAATGTTTTAGGGGCTTCGCTGCCATCGTCATTAGACCGATTGGGGCAATTCAAAATTACAGGAAATACGCAAGTAACGGCTTCAACAGTTATAGCAGATGTTAAGATTGATACCGATTTAGGTATGGTGGATTCCGATCTGGAAATTACAACTATCAACGATATTGATAACGCTTCTTATAAGGGGAATGTTATTTTTGAAAAGTTCGATTTTGGTACATTTTTAGAATCACCAGATGTTGGTGAAGCGTCTCTAAATTTTGATGTAAAAGGAAAAGGGTTTGTTACAGAAACCATTAATACACAAGTGAAGGGAGATGTGTATGAAATGATGTATAATGGTTATAATTACAAAGGGGTTAAAGTTGCCGGTAATGTAAGAAATAAGATTTTTGATGGTAACCTGATTTCAACCGATAGAAATTTAAAAATGAATTTTCTGGGGTTGGTCGATTTCTCTGATGCTGTAAGCAAGTACGATTTTGTTGCGAATGTCAGCTACGCCAATTTAAATGTATTGAATTTCGTTAAAAAGGACAGCATTTCTATTTTTAGAAGCGATGTTAAAATGAATATGAATGCCAGCGGTTATGACGATGCATATGGTAGAGTGGTATTCGAGAATACATCGTATAAAAATCAGAATGATACTTACACCTTCGATAAATTTGAAATCTTTTCGCGGTTTGAAAATAACATGCGTTACATTGGTATTAATTCACCCGATATTGTAGAAGGAGAATTAAAAGGAAGCTTCCGTTTTAGAGATTTAAAGAAATTGTTTCAAAATTCACTGGGGTACATTTATACGAATTACGAACCCTATAAAGTATCCATAGACCAAAGCATAGACTTTAATTTTAAAATTTATAATAAAATTATTGAGGTGTTTTATCCGGAGGTAGAATTAGGAAAAAATACCTTTATTCGCGGAAGGGTGGAGAGTGATGAGAGTCAGTTTAGGTTGACATTTAAGTCTCCGGAAATTAAATTACTCGACTATTTTGTTAATAATATTGAACTTCAGGTTGATAATAGTAACCCGCTTTTTAATACGTATGTTGAAGCCGACAGTTTAAATACCAAATATTACGATGTATCTAAATTTAGTTTGATTAATGTAACCGTTAATGACACGCTTTTTATGCGAACAGAGTTTCAGGGTGGAAAGCGTAATAAGGACATTTTTAATCTGAGTTTTTACCACACTATAAATGAAGAAAATAAATCGGTAGTTGGTTTTAAAAAGTCAGATTTCACCATAAAAGATTACACCTGGTATATTAACGAGAATAATGATCAGAATAATAAAGTGTCTTTTGATAAGGAAGTTTCTACTTTCGATATCAATAAATTCGTGGTTACACATGGCGATGAACAAGTCAGGCTCTCTGGCTTTGTTAAAGACTCAACGCAAAAGGATATAAAACTCGATTTTAAAAATGTGAGCCTGTCTAAAATTGTTCCGGATATTGATAGTTTGTCTTTAGAGGGACATGTTAATGGTAAGCTGGATATTTTACAGCAAAACGGAAGTTATTTGCCGAATTCAACAGTGGTTATTCAAGATTTTAAAGTAAATCGTTTCGATTTAGGTTCGTTTGATGCTTCCATTACCGGAAATGAAAATCTTACCAATTACAACGTCGACATATCTATTAAAGACGACGAGAAAAAATCCTTTAGAGCGGTTGGTGATATCAATGCTCTAGGAAATGAGTCGAGCATTGATGTGAATTTGGAATTTAACGAATTTAATTTAAAGCCGTTAAATCCATTACTTCAAGATGTGTTGTCTGATATTCGAGGTTTAGCAACCGGGGTAGTACACGTTGTTGGCAATTTAAATAAACCAGATATAAATGGTGATTTAAACTTAAATAATGCCGGTTTAGGTATTCCGTATTTAAATGTAGATTATGATTTTGCACAAAACGCATCGGTGTCTTTAACTGATCAAACCTTTACATTTAATAAAATTCCGATTACTGACAGTAAGTACAATTCAAAAGGGCAGTTAAACGGATCGGTGAGTCACGTTAATTTTTCAAATTGGAATCTCGATTTAGAAATAATTACACCGAATCTTTTAGTTTTAGATACAAAAGAAAAAGAAGATGCCTTGTACTACGGCACGGCATTTATGAGTGGTTATGCCTCTTTAAAAGGCCCAACTGAGCAGTTAATAATTAGTGTTCAGGGAGAAACCAAACCCGGAACGATTTTTAAAATTCCGTTAAGCGACACCGAATCTTTTGGAGATAATACCTATATTCATTTTATTACCAAAGAAGAAAAAGAAGCGCGCCGTAGTGGTAAAGAAATCATATTTAATGAAATACAGGGATTAGAATTAGATTTTGATCTGGATGTTACTCAAGATGCCGAGTTAGAGATAATTATTGATAAAAACTCAGGGCATTCGCTTAAGGGGCGCGGTAGTGGTGGTTTACTTGTAGAAATCAATACGAACGGTAAATTCAATATGTGGGGAGATTTCTCAGTATTCGAAGGGGTTTATAATTTCGCCTACGGCGGATTAATTCAAAAGGAGTTTAATGTTCAGCCCGGAGGAACTATCGCTTGGGAAGGCGACCCTTTAAAAGCACAAATTAATATGCAGGCGGTACTGAAAGAGCAGACCAATCCGTCGCCTTTACTGGAAAATCCAATTAATAGGAGTATACCTGTTGAACTTTATATCGATTTAACAGGAGATCTCGAGCAGCCTACACCAGAGTTTAGTTTTAAGTTCCCTAATGTAAATTCAACCATTAAATCTGAGCTTCAATATAGTCTAGAATCTCCCGATGATCGTCAAAATCAGGCGCTATATTTAATTTCTACAGGGTCGTTCTCCAGAGGCCTTAGTGAACTTAATTTCTCAGGAACCATTGCCGACAGACTTAATGGTATCATTAATGGTATCTTTACTTCAGGCGATAGTAAGTTAAATGTGGGGTTAAATTATGAAGCAGGAGCTAATAGACCAGATTACCAAACTGGAGACCGTTTTGGGGTAACCCTGCAAACAAAAATTACAGATCGCGTGCTAATTAATGGTAAAGTAGGGGTGCCGGTTGGAGGTGCCGGAGCAACTGAAACCGTTATTGCGGGAGATGTTGAAATTGATTTTCTGCTAAACGAAGACGGAACTTTAACAGCAACCGTATTTAATCGAGAAAATAGTATTCGGAATTTTGGTGAAGCTATTGGTTATACTCAAGGTATAGGGGTTTCATATAATGTCGATTTCGATACCTTCAAAGAGTTGATTCAAAGTTTATTTAAAAAATCTGAAAAACCAGATCCTGTGCTTATCGAAAAAACAGAAAAAGAGGAAGAGAGTGCAATTCCTGAATTTATTAGCGTAAAAAGTTCTAAGTAGAAATAAATCACCCCTTTACATTTCGGAAATCATAATTTTTCAGCTATAATTTGTTTTTTTTATTAACTAAAACGTTATAGTTTTAAAAGGCTCATTAAAATGCAATAAATGCCATAGATATATGGTTTTTCTTTACTAATTTTACTCTCATATACTAATCAATTTATGTCAAATAAAATAAAGAAACTAGCAGTTTTGACCTCTGGAGGAGATTCTCCGGGAATGAATGCAGCCATTCGTTCAGTTGTTAGAACTTGCTCTTACCATAATATACAATGCTTAGGAGTTTTTCGAGGCTATGAAGGTTTAATTGATGGCGATTTCGAAGAACTTACAGCGCGTAGTGTGAAAGGCATTATTAATAAAGGAGGAACATTCTTAAAATCTGCACGATCTAACCGTTTTAGAACAGAGGAAGGTAGAAAAGAAGCTTATCAAAAACTTCTTGATGTAGAAGCTGATGGTTTAGTGGTTATTGGTGGAGACGGATCGTTTACCGGAGCTATGATTTTCAATCAGGAGTTCGGGTTTCCTGTAATGGGAATTCCAGGTACAATTGATAACGATATTTACGGAACCACACATACTTTAGGTTTTGATACTGCTTTAAATACTGTAGTGGATGCGATTGATAAAATTCGTGATACTGCGAGTTCACATAACCGATTATTTTTTATTGAGGTTATGGGACGTGATGTAGGTCATATCGCATTAAATACGGGGATAGCTGGTGGAGCCGAAGAAATTTTAATTCCAGAAGAAAACTTAGGTTTAGATCGTTTAGTAGAATCGTTAAACAAAAGTAGAAAATCCGGAAAGTCTTCAAGTATCGTAGTTGTAGCAGAAGGTGATAAAATAGGAAAGAATATTTTCGAACTTAAAGACTACGTCGATCAAAACATGGAAGGTTACGATGTTAGAGTTTCTGTGTTAGGTCATATGCAGCGTGGAGGTGCACCATCGTGTTTCGATCGTGTGCTTGCAAGTAGAATGGGAGTAAAGGCTGTAGAGTCCCTATTAAAAGGAGAAACCAATTATATGGTTGGCTTACTAAACGGAAAAATGGAATTAACTCCAATAGAAAAAGCCATTAAGGGTAAAACAAAAATAAATTTAGAATTATTGCGTGTTTCAGATATCATGAGCACTTAACATTTATAACAAAGATTATGTCAAAATTAAAATTAGGAATCAACGGATTTGGAAGAATAGGTAGAATAGCCTTTAGAGTAGCAGCTGCAAGACCAGATGTAGAAATAGTTGGTATTAACGATTTATTAGATGTAGAGCACTTAGCTTACTTATTAAAGTATGATTCTGTACACGGTAGATTTAATGGAACCGTTGATATCGTAAACGGTAACTTAGTAGTAAACGGAAACGAAATCAGAATTACAGCAGAGCGTAACCCAGAAGATTTAAAATGGGATGCTGTAGGTGCTGAGGTTGTTTTAGATTGTACCGGTATCTTTACAACTCTAGATAAAGCTCAGGCGCACATTACTGCTGGAGCTAAGAAAGTAGCTATTTCTGCACCATCTGCAGATGCACCAATGTTTGTAATGGGTGTAAACCACGATAAAATTACTGCAGCCGATACTATCGTATCTAACGCGTCTTGTACAACAAACTGTTTAGCACCTATCGCTAAAGTAATCAACGATAACTTTGGAATTGTAGAAGGTTTAATGACTACTGTACACGCAACTACTGCTACACAAATGACTGTTGATGGGCCTTCAAGAAAAGACTGGAGAGGTGGTCGTAGTGCATTAGCTAATATCATTCCTTCTTCTACTGGAGCAGCTAAAGCTGTAGGTAAAGTAATTCCTGAATTAAACGGAAAATTAACTGGTATGGCATTCCGTGTTCCAACTCCAGACGTTTCTGTAGTAGATTTAACAGTAAGAACTGAAAAAGCAGCATCTTGGGACGAAGTAAAAGCAGCTTTAAAAGCAGCAGCAGACGGACCATTAAAAGGTGTGTTAGGATATACTGAAGAAGCTGTTGTTTCTCAGGATTTCGTATCTGAGTCAATGACAAGTATCTTCGATGCAGAAGCAAGTATTGCTTTAAATGATAATTTCTTTAAATTAGTATCTTGGTACGATAACGAATTTGGTTATTCAACTAAATTAATTGACCTTGCTCAACACATAAGCAAAATATAATTTAACAAGTATATTGTAATAGTATTAACAACTCCACAGGTTATTGTATTAAAAGAACAACGGTCTGTGGAGTTTTTTATTTAAAAACTCATGATTTTAATTGTTGATAGTGGCTCTACGAAGTCAGATTGGATAGCAGTAGATAGAAATGGAAATAAAATGCTGGAAAAGATGCGCACAAAGGGGCTTAATCCAGAAATTATATCCGATAAGAAAATAAAGAAGATTATTAAAGGTCATGAGGACTTAAAAGCTAATAGAAAGATTGTGTCTCACGTGTTTTTCTATGGAGCAGGTTGTGGAACCGAAAAACCACAAAATGTAGTTAAAGGCGTTTTACAGGAAGTATTTGTAAATGCAGATGTGCACGTACACGAAGATACTATGGCTGCTGTGTTTTCTACAATTAATACCGATACCGAAGCTGCGGTAGTATGTATTTTAGGTACAGGATCTAATTGTAGTTATTACGATGGTAAAATGTTGCATCAACGTGTTAATTCGTTAGGGTATTCTATTATGGACGACGCTTCAGGGAATTACTATGGGCGCCAATTAATCCGTGATTATTACTTCAACAAAATGCCTGAAAATATCCATGTTGCTTTTGAAAGCAAATACAATATGGATACAGACTATATTAAGTACAATATGTACAAAAAGCCAAACCCGAATGCTTATCTGGCGCATTTCGCTGAGTTTATGTTCTTGAATAAAGATTCAGAATACTGTGTGGAATTAATTAAGAAAGGAATTCGTTTGTTTGCCGACACCATGATTTTCCAGTATGCTGAAGAATTGAAAACCGTACCAGTTCATTTTGCAGGTTCAATAGCTTATTTTGCTCAAGATGAAATTAAGCAGGTTGCCAAAGAAATGGGCTTTACAGTGGGGAACTTTGAGCGGAGACCAATTGAAGGTTTGGTAGATTTTCATGTTAAAAATTTAAAGTAAAACTTCTAAAACTAAAGACCTTTTGAATAAGCATATTGCAGTTTATATCTCTAATAAAGATCATAAACAGGATTTTATTGAGCGTATTCAAAGAGGAATTGTATTAAGTGATTTTTCAAAACCTAAAGCGGCGCTTTTTTCTGAAATAACGATTAATAAATTAATTCAGGAAGAACGCATCCATGGGACGTGCAATGTGGTTACTCCCACAGGAAATTCTTTGGAGAAGTCCTCGCAGGGGGAGCGAAAAAAAGCACTTTTAAACCATATTATATCTCAGAATTCTGAAGCTATTATTGTAGATAACGTTTTCGGGAATTTAGATATTGAAGCGCAATCTCAAATAACGCAAACCTTAAATGAGTTGAGTGACCGGGTTCGAATTTTACAAATAACCAAGCGTCAGGATGATATTTTATCGTTCATCAATCAGGTGTATCATTTAGAAGAAAATGAGCTTATTGAGTTTAAAAAGGAAGGAGATACTGAAATTAAAAATGAGGCTTTTGTTGTAGAATTACCTAAAGCTTATCGACCAATTTCAGAGAACATTAATCCGATAGTAAAATTTACCAATGTATCAGTAGATTATAGAGATCGTCCTATTTTAAATAATATCAATTGGGAAATTAGGAAGGGGGAATTCTGGCAGTTAATGGGACCAAACGGTTCTGGGAAGAGTACTATTTTAAGTATGATTTTTGGAGATAACCCAAAAGCCTTCGGTCAGGATATTGTATTGTTTGGCGTAAAGAAGGGAAGTGGAGAGAGTGTTTGGGAGATTAAACAGAACATTGGTTATTTTTCTTCTGATATGTTACGTGGTTTTACGCGTCTGGATTCTATTGGAAATATGGTTGTTTCTGGTTTTTTTGATACCATTGGGTTGTATAAAACGCCCACAAACGAACAGATTAAAATTGCTCAGCATTGGTTACGTGTTTTAAAGATGTTCGATATTAGAAAACAAGACTTTTTATCCTTGTCTAGAGGGTATCAAAGTTTGGTTTTAATAGCTCGTGCTATGGTAAAGCATCCGCCTTTATTAATTTTAGACGAACCGACTAATGGCTTAGATGATACTGATGTGAGACTGTTTACGCAACTTATAAATAAAATAGCATCGGAAACCGAAACAGCTATTTTATATGTGTCACATCGAAAAGAAGCTGGTCTAAATCCAGATTTGGTTTATCAATTAACACCTCATGAAACAGGGTCTATTGGTCAAGTAATTGATTAAGTGTTGACGTCTTCAAAAGGTCTGATATCTACAGCGACATTCATTTTATTTTTTCCAGTGCTATAAATAACGCCTTTTAACGGTGGTACATCATAGTAATCACGTCCCCAGGCCACAATAATGTGCTGGTTTTTTGGGATTTGATTGTTAGTAGGGTCAAAATCAACCCAGCCAAACCCCGGGATGTATAAGGAGAACCAGGCATGTGAAGCATCAGTTCCTATTAATTTTTCTTTTCCAGGCGGAGGTAAAGTTTCTATATACCCACTAATGTATCGTGCCGGCAAACCAACCGAACGCACACAGGCAATAGCAATTTGAGCAAAATCCTGACAGACACCTTTTTTGGCTTTAATCACTTCATGTATGGGGGTTGCTACATTGGAAAATGTTGGGTCGAAATCAAATTCAGTATATATGCGTTGCATGAGTTCTACCGCAGCATCAAATATCGACCGGTTTGGTTTAAAGGATATTTCAGCGTAAGCCTTAATTTCAGGAGTTATTTTAGCAATTAAAATAGATTCTAGAATATATTGACGGGCATCAATAATATGTTCGTCGTTACTTTTTAGAGCCTTTAAGGCTTCATTGAGTGTTATGTTTTTTCCTTTTTCCGATGCGGTTATATCCGGTTGGTCATTAAAGTTTCGTAACACTTTACTGGTAGCCGTAACTTTTAGTTTCTTATGCTCTTTTTGTAGTGAAAACCGAGTAATGTAATTACCAAAGAAATCTATGCGCTCCGTTATTTCAGAAGGTGTTGGTGTGATTTCCAGTTTATAATCCAATAGCGTTTGTCCTGCTAACGTTTTTGGTTTGAGTGTGGCGATGTTGTGACAAAATGTAACATCACTTTCGTAATCGTAACTGGTAGTATGTGAAACTTGAAATACCATAATTATAATGGGAAATTTTGGTTAACCAATTGCGTTTGTTTGTATGAGTGATTAAAATACGTACTGGAAATCGCTAAAGAAGTTTCATGTAGCAAATCACTTAAATCGGATAGTTCTTCGTCTAGTTTTTCTCGAAGAGTTTGGTCTTCGTTTAAGGCCATTAAATCTACAATTTTTAGACTTTGTATCTTATTGTTTGCCGTAGCAATTAGCTTTTGACATTCGGTGTAAAACCCAATTAATTCTGAGTGAGGTAAGCGGTCAACATCTTTTTGAATACGTTTAAGTCTGTATGTCAGGGATTTTGGATATTCCTTATCAAGTAGTGTTAAATGAATAACGTTCTCAAGACTTAAATACGATCGATAACTATAACGGTAAATATTTAGACTTTCATCACTGGTTAATAAAGATTCCAGGATGTCATATTGCAGGCGTTCATCGTAGTTAAATACCATTAAAGATCTGAATTTAGAAACTTGCATCAAGGCTTGTTCGGTTTGTAAACCTATAAAATAGAGTAATAACCCTTGCTGTACCAGAATGCTTTCTTCTATTAAGCCCATAAACGCAATTAATCGTGTAATGGTGCGGTCAAGTAATTTTGTAAGTGCAGGTATGGTATATTCATCTGCTAATTCAAACTTTCTCCATAATTTTTTGATGGTATCAAACACGCGCCACATATCTTTAGACCAAAGGTTACGCAACGAATAGTAAGAGTTGTTGAAGCTGGTTAAGGTTTGAGCTAAACTACCCATACGTTGTTTATCAAAAATCAGAGAAATGATTTCGGGTAGCGGGTTTTCTAATAATACATCACTATGCTTTCCAACAAAACCGGGGAATGTAGAGGTTATGTTAGTTAACGATTGTAACAAGTATTTTAAACTTTCAGAATTGCTGTTAGAAGCGTTATATTGCTCATTGGTCATTTTATTAAGTACCATCCTGATATACCGGGCAGTAACCAATGCACGCCCTAAATAGCGTCCCGACCAAAATAAGTTTTCAGCAGTATTACTAGGCAAATCATTAATATCGGAGATTGAAATTTTACAGGTGTCATCCCAGGCGTAATGTTTGATGTTACTTTGAATTTCATCTGATAAGACCCATAAATCTTTACTCATGCCACCGCGTTGATTTGATACAAATAGGTTTTCGCGCTCAGGAGCTACTCTCACTAAACCTCCTGGCATAACTTTATAACCTTCCTTTTTTGAAATGGCAAAGGTGCGACACATAATTTTTCGAGCTTCTAAATGATTATTTACAAAATCGGGAGAAGTCGAAAACGTAATTTTCTCCTGTGCTACATAGCGATAAGGATTAGCGGAAATATCCTTTTTGAGTTGTTCAAGGGCTTTGGTGTCAAGAAATTCACAGAAAAATAAGCTTTCGCGGTTGGAACGGTCAATGCGTTTAACCACTAGATTTTTTATGTTTTTAAAGACATAGTCACGTTCTTTTTCCTGTCCGCACCACCAGGAAGCTATTTGTGGAAGTATTAAATCTTCATCGAAGAAATAATTACAAATAGCATTCATAAACGGAATTAAACCAGAATTTTCTAAAACGCCGCTTCCAATAGGGTTTACAATAGCCACATTTTGATTGCGTACAACATCCAGTAAACCGGTAACCCCCAGATAGGAGTCTTCTCGTAACTCCAAAGGATCCATAAATACATCGTCAACACGACGGTAAATAACATCTACTTGCTTAAGTTCTTTTAGTGTTTTTAAATACACTTTCCCATTTCTAACAACCAAGTCGTTGCCATTAACTAGAGGGTAACCTAAAAAAGAAGACATGTATGCATGTTCAAAATAAGTTTCGTTTAAAGGACCTGGCGTTAAAATAACAATGCTGGGATTTTCTTTGTTTTGAGGGGCTGCCTCAATAAGCATCTGATTAAAATCATAAAAGAATCCAGAAGGCTGTTTTACATTAATACCTTTAAATAAATCAGGTAAAACCCGATTCATAGAATACCTGTTTTCTAAGGCGTAGCCCATTCCTGAGGGCGCTTGTGTTCTGTCGTTAACAACCCACATACGTCCATCTGGACCACGCGCTAAATCAGACGAATAGATTAAAATGTTTTTAGCTGCTTTATATTGAATCTGGTCACATTGTCTTAAAAAACCGCGATGTGCAAAAATGACTTCAGGAGGAATAATTCCCTTTTTTATAAGATCTCGTTTTCCGTAAATATCTTTTAAAACTAAGTTTAAAAGTTCGGCACGTTGTTTAATGCCTTTTTCAATGGTGCGCCATTCCTCTTGGTTTATAAGGAATGGAATGATGTTTAAATCCCAGGTACGTTGCATACCTTGCGGATCGTTGTATACATTATAAGTTACACCGTTTTCATCCATTAACCAGTTAATTTCATCTTGTTTTACGGTTAATGTATTTATATCCATTTCGGAAATATTACTCAGTAACTTTTCCCAATTTGGATTTATGGACATATCAGATTTTAAGGCTTCATCATAATTTTTCTCTTTCGAAAAATAATTCTGAAATAGTATGTTTAAATCTGTGGTCATGAATTAGTTTAGTTTATTTCTTTCGCAAATCTAAGGTATTTGGAAATTCTAAATTAGTGGGTAACACCTTAAAACTGAATTTTTTTGAACTTTCTTTCTCTTGAACGCGTTTGGTTGATTTGTCTTTTTCCTGCGAAATGTTTTCAACTTCGCCTTGGGTATGCCCGAATTCCCAAAAACGACTGATGCGTCTCGATTCAGCTTCAAAACTATTTACCGGATAGGCATCGTATGAGCGTCCACCAGGATGTGCAACAAAATAAGTGCACCCCCCAATAGACCTTCTGTTCCAGGTATCAACAATGTCGAAGACTAAAGGTGTATCCACACCAATAGTAGGATGCAATGCCGAGTAAGGGTTCCAGGCCTTATAACGTACACCTGCAACATATTCTTCCTTTTTTGATGTACTTTTTAAATCAACCTTTATGCCATTACAGGTTAAAACATAACGGTCGTTGTTAAAGTTGTTTACTTTTACCTGAAGGCGCTCTACAGATGAATCGACGTAACGCGCCGTACCTTGACCTGTAGCTTCTTCTCCTAAAACATTCCAGGGTTCAATTCCAGCACGTAATTCTAAATGAATGTTATTGATTTCAACCATGCCATGTAGTGGGAATCTGAATTCGAAAAATGGATTAAACCAGTCTTCCTTAAACGCATATCCGGCACGATTTAGTTGATTAACGATGTCTTTAATGTCTTCGCGAACAAAGTGTTCAATTAAAAATTTGTCATGTAATTCTGTACCCCAGCGTACTAAATTGTGTTCGTAAGGTTTCTTCCAGAACCAGGCCACTAAGGTTCTAACCAGTAAGTTTTGCATTAAACTCATTTGCGGGTGCGGCGGCATATCGAAAGCACGGAGCTCTAAAATACCTAAACGACCAGACGACGAGTCTGGAGAATATAATTTATCGATACAGAATTCTGCGCGGTGGGTATTCCCCGTTAAATCTGTTAATAAATGGCGAAATAACCGATCGGTTAACCAGAACGGAACATCGCCACCTTTTGGAATCTGGCTGAACGCAATCTCCAGTTCGTACAAATTTTCCATACGTGCTTCATCAATGCGGGGAGCCTGACTGGTTGCTCCTATAAAGGCCCCAGAGAATAGATATGATAATCCAGGGTGGTGTTGCCAGAATGTCAATAGGCTTCTTAGTAAACTCGGTTTTCTTAATAATGGACTATCAGCTGGGGAGGTGCCTCCCAAAGTGACATGATTACCGCCACCAGTACCCGTATGTTTACCGTCGAGCATGAACTTTTCGGTACCAAGTCGTGATTTTTTTGCTTCACCATAAAGTGTAAAAGTGTTGTGACACAGTTCTTCCCAGGTTTTAACGGGTTGCACATTAACTTCAATAACTCCAGGGTCAGGCGTTACTTTTAAGGAATCTAACCGATGATCTTTTGGCGCATCGTAACCTTCTAAAACTACTGGAATGGATAAGACTTTTGCAGTTGCTTCAATGGAAGCCATTAAATCTAAAAAGATTTCAATGCTATCTAGAGGCGGTAAAAATAGGTGTAGTTTTTCATCTCTAATTTCTGCGCACAACGCAGTTCTTATAAAATAATTTGTTTTCTTTTTTGGGATACCATGTTTCTCAAGTTCTTTTATACGCTTTGAAACAATGCGCTGGAAACTTGGTAAAGTTTTCTTTTTGGAGAAATTATCGGGTTGGTATACGGGGAATTCTTCATCGTTTGGCTTCACTAATAACGAGTCCAGTGGTAAACGTAATCCAATAGGTGAATTGCCAGGAATTAAAAACAGGTGTTGTCTTCTAAAAGCCCAGTTACAAGTATACCATTCGTTACCCGTATTATTAAGTGGAATAACGTATCCGGTAGGTTTAGAAGTACCGTCTTTTAATAGTTGCTGAAGTTTTTCCTTAACCAACATATTACCGTCTTCCTTGGTTGGGTCAATATCTAAAGGCATCTGATTTTCCTGCCACAAGAAATAGAAAGAATCCTCGTAGGTTGGTATAATGGTTTTGTCAGTTACCCCTAAATGTTTTGTAAGAGTTTGTAAAAACAATTTATCGGCATTTTTCGGGATTTTAGTGTTCTCTGAAAATATAGAAAAGAGTTTTTTATTATTCCATATTTTCTTCCCGTCTTTACGCCAACAGATTTCAATCTGCCATCTTGGTAAAGGCTCGCCAGGATACCATTTGCCTTGTGCCTGATGAATAATAGCACCTTTAGCAAAGGAATCGTAAAGTCTGGCAGATAGGTTTTTTGCCAATTCTCGTTTATGAGGACCGTCGGCTTCGGTGTTCCATTCAGGAGCTTCCATGTCGTCAATAGATACAAAGGTAGGTTCGCCACCCATGGTCAAGCGAACATCACCTTTTTGAAGCTGTTTTTCAACTTTATGGCCTAATTTGTAAATGGCATTCCACTGCTCTTCAGTATAGGGTTTTGTTACACGTGGAGACTCAAAAATACGGGTTACGGTGTTTTCAAATTCAAATTCGGTTTCACATTTGTCGGTCATACCAACCACCGGTGCAGCACTTTCAAATGAAGGTGTACAGGCTAAAGGAATATGTCCTTCGCCAGCTAAAAGTCCAGAGGTGGCATCGAAACCAATCCAGCCGGCTCCGGGAATGTAAACTTCCGCCCATGCGTGTAAATCGGTGAAATCTTCTTCAGGGCCTGAAGGACCGTCTAATGATTTTTCATCGGATTTAAGTTGAACAATATATCCGGAAACAAAGCGCGCACCAAAACCTAAATGGCGCAGAGCCTGTACCAATAACCAGGCGTAATCTCGACAAGATCCGTTTTTGAGTTTTAGGGTCTCTTCGCAGGACTGAACTCCCGGTTCCATACGGATATTGTAATTCAGGTATTCGTAAATTTTCCTGTTTAGATCAATTAAAAAGAAAATGGTTTTTCTTGGTGAGTAATCTATGGTTTTGAGAAACTTCTTTAAAAGCGGACCATCATCGGTTATTTCCAGATAAGGAAGTAATTCTTTCTTAACGGTTTTGTCGTATTTAAAAGGGTATTCTTCAGCGTACTCTTCAACAAAAAAATCAAACGGATTAATGGTTTGCAAGTCAGCAATAATTTCGACATCTACAGAAAGCTCTCTGGTTTTCTCGGGAAATACTAGTCGAGCCACATAGTTTCCAAACGGATCTTGTTGCCAGTTAAAAAACTGTTCTTTGGGTTCAATTTTTATACTGTAAGATTCAATAGGGGTCCTGCTGTGTGGTGCAGGGCGTAATCTAAAAATATGGGGAGAAAGGGAAACTGGACGGTCGTATTTGTATTTTGTTTTATGAGAGATTACAATCTTTAAAGCCATAGAGTTACGATTAAATTGTAATACAATTTAAGTGTTTTTTTGACTAAATAAGACCGAGAGTGTTAAAAAACGATTAAGAATGTAAAATGCTTAAATTTCTGTGATTTAAATTGTTGTGTAAATAATTTTGACCTTGATTTTTTGAGGTAAACCAAAATAAAATCTGCAAATGCTATCGGTTTACTCGACCGGAAACATCGCCGTTTAAAATCGCTGTAACTTCGTCTACTGTGGCATAATTAACATCGCCTTCGTAGGTGTGTTTTAAAGCGCAGGCTGCACTCGCAAATTCCATGGCTTTACAATCATCGAAAGACTGTAAACCGTAAATAAGTCCGGCAGCAAAAGCGTCGCCGGTACCAATGCGATCAATAATGTGGGTGATGTCAAAATCCGTAGTTTCCCGGAATTCTTTACCGTTCCACATGCGGGCTCTGATTTTATGCCACGATGCGTTTATAGGTGTTCTTATTTTATCGAATACTTTTTCAATGTTAGGAAAGCGTTGCATAAGTTGTTGCGATGCTTTTATGAAATCGTCGTTGGAATATGAAAAGTTGGTATCCAATACTTCATTAATTTCATTAACGCCACCAATAAATATGGTAGAAAGCGAGATTAGGTCTGTAAGCACATCTTTTGGATTCTCACCATATTTCCATAAACCTTTTCGGTAGGTAGGATCGGTAGACACCTGAATACCTTTTTCTTTTGCTAAAAGCAGTCCGGCTTTTAGAGTATCGTAAGCGCCTTTTCCTAGGGCTGGTGTAATGCCCGTCCAGTGTATCCATTTGGCTTTTCTTAAAATATTTTCCCAGTCTACCATTTCAGGTCGGATATCGGCGAATGAGGAATGCGACCGATTGTAGGAAATTGAACTCGGGCGCATCACAGCTCCAACTTCCAGAAAATAAACGCCAAGCGGACGATCAGATCTGGCGATAGCCGAGGTGCTAACTCCAAACTTTTGAATGTATGAAATGGCTGTGTCTCCAACAAAATCGTCTGAAACACAGCTGATATGTTTTACCTTTTCTCCGAAATTAGCGATTGAAATACCGACGTTAACTTCTGTGCCGCCAAAGTAAAATTCAAGTAAATTAGCCTGCATAAATTTCTTATTTCCTTCGGGAGATAAGCGCATTAATACTTCTCCAAATGTGATGATTTGTTTCATTAGTTTAGTGGTTTGTTATTTTGGTTATTCGGTATAAACTCTGTTTTCCTGCTCGTTTACACGAATAAATGTGGTTCGTTTGGTTAATTCTTTTAAGCGTTGAGCGCCTACATATGTACAGGTACTACGTAATCCGCCAAGAATATCCTGAACGGTATTTTCAACATCTCCACGATAAGGCACTTCAACTGTTTTACCTTCACTGGCGCGGTATTCGGCAACGCCACCCACGTGTTTTTCCATAGCAGTTGATGAACTCATCCCATAGAATTTTCTGTAAGGTTTACCGTTTTTTTCAATTAATTCTCCACCGCTTTCGGTATGTCCTGCCAGCATACCACCAAGCATAACGAAATCGGCACCAGCTCCAAAAGCTTTGGCGATATCACCCGGAATAGTACAACCACCATCACTTATAATTTGTCCGCCTAAACCATGAGCAGCATCGGCACATTCTATTATAGCTGATAGTTGCGGGTAGCCAACACCGGTTTTAATACGAGTTGTACAAACCGACCCCGGACCAATACCAACTTTAACAATATCGGCTCCAGAAAGTAAAAGTTCTTCAACCATTTCGCCTGTTACTACATTGCCGGCAATAATAACTTTATCGGGGTATTGTTCGCGAGTTTTCTTTACGAATTCGGCAAAATGCTCAGAATACCCATTCGCAACATCAATACAAATGAATTTTAGATAAGGATTAAACTTAAAAATGGAAGCCAGTTTCTCAGAATCCTGCTGGCTAATCCCTGTACTCACAGCAATATAATTTTCGATGTTTTCTGGAGAATTTGATGAAAATACATTCCAGTCTGAAATAGAATAATGTTTGTGTATGGCTGTAAAGAGTTGTTTTTCCGATAGCGCCTTCGCCATTTCAAAAGTGCCCACCGTATCCATATTTGCTGCCATAATAGGGATACCTGTCCACTCTAACGGACTGTGCAAAAATTTGAATTCACGTTCTAAGCTAACTTCCGACCTGCTCTTTAAAGTAGAACGTTTCGGGCGAATCATAACATCTTTAAATCCAAGTTTTATATCATATTCTATACGCATATTTTGATGATTAGGGTTAGGAAATGTATCTTGTTATAAATTTAAAAAAAACAAAATAATTATACAGACTTAAATGCCTGTAATACACTTGTTAATTCGTATAATTATGGATATGTTTGTTAAAACACTTTTTAAATGCGATTTGTCCCAAGCAAAAAACCGGTAAGATTAAAAACCGCAATTTCTTCGATTATACTGGCGTTTATTGCTGGTGTTATTTTTTTGGGATATTGTTTCATAGAGCAGAAACTTCTTGTGAAGACTATCGCTTTACTATTGTTTGGAATGGTAGTAATTCAGATTTTATTGCTTCAGTATTTTCATAAAAATGAATTAAAAAACAGAGCCAAGCGTAAACACTCTATGGTGTTAATTGATGACCTAAAGCAGAAGTTAACACAAGCGAATAGAGAAGCCGATTTTAGTGCTGAGTACTTAGCTAATATTAGTTACGAATTAAGAACACCACTGAGTACAGTTTTAGGGATGATGGATATGTTAAAGAAGACTGATCTGGATGAATCGCAACATGTGAAATTGGAAATTGCTAATATTTCATCGAAATATATGCATCAACTGGTTAATATGTTTTCGAGTAATTATGAAGTTAATAGCAGTGATATTGTTTTAAATGAAGTTGCTTTTAACTTAAATGCCGAGTTAGCCAGTTTATTTAAAGTATTCGATTATCAGGCCTGGGAAAAGGGCTTGACATTCAATTATCAGTTTTTAAAATCTGAGGATTCCAAGTTTTCCTTAATAGGAGATAGTTTAAGAATTCAACAGGTATTAATCAATCTTGTAAATAATGCGATTAAGTTCACCAATAAAGGTGAAATTTCCATTATTATTGATCAAACCATAGCGATAGATGATGAACAAATTGTAACCTTTTACGTGAAGGATACTGGAGTTGGTATGCCAACAGATATGGTTAAACAGATTTTTAACACTTCAAAAAAAGAGTCTACAGTTTTAAGAAAAGAATATCGAGGTGGTGGCTTGGGGTTGTCTACCTGTCATAAGCTGGTAAAACTAATGGGAGGGGAGTTGAAAATCGAAACTCAGGAAAACGAAGGCACTACGTTTTATTTCAGTTTACAACTTAAAAAGACTTTAAATGTTAAGGCTGATACGAAAGCATTTAAGCCTTTGTTAACCAAAAAGCGAAATGTTTTAGTAGCAGAAGATAGCCGTATGAATCGTCGTGTGCTTAAATATTTACTTGAGCAACAAGGTGTCGACTGTACATTTGCGAAAAATGGCGTTGAAGCTGTAGAACTGTATAAAATTCTGGATTTCGATTTGATTTTTATGGATTTATATATGCCCGACCTAGATGGGTTTGAGGCCACAAAGGCAATAAAGAATACTAAGAAATATAAAGCTAACGAAACACCGATTATAGCTGTTTCGGCAAGTGATTTTAAAGAAGATAAGTTGAAAGTGAAAGCATTTGGTTTAGACGCTTTTTTATCAAAACCAATAGATGTTTATAAGCTAAAAGATATTCTGGTTAAATACCTTTTAGCTGAAAAAAAGGTAAGTTAATTACAGCTTATTTAACTGCAATCACGCTAATTTCTACATTTACATTTTTAGGTAAACACGCCACCTGTACGGTCTCACGAGCGGGAGCCGTTGCTTCATTAAAGTAGCTTCCGTAAACGTCGTTAATGTTTACAAATTCGCCCATATCACTAATGAAAATTGAGGCTTTAATAACGTTTTCAAAAGTCATATCTGCAGCTTCTAAAACGGCTTTAAGATTTTCCATAACCTGTTTGGTTTCGATTTTAATATCATCTAAAACCAATTCTCCTGTTTCTGGATTTAAAGCAATTTGTCCTGAAGTATAAAGGGTATTTCCGCTTAAAACAGCCTGATTGTATGGACCAATTGGTGCAGGAGCTTTTGTGGTTGTAATTATTTTTTTCATGTCTTTTATATTTTAAGAAATACTATTTTTAGACTATAACTGAATGTCTGGCTGTCTGCGTTTTTCGTATTTTAGGTCTTTTAGCATACTTGATTTAATTCCGATAAAGAAATTCCAAGAGGTTCTGTCACTAAAAGGAACCCAGCTAAAATTCATACGCCAACTTTTCAAATCACGTTCAAAACGCAATTGCGTATAGGTGAAACCGGCATTCTTTAAATCGTAACCTGAAGAGTATCCTATAGACCATTTATCGGATAGTTTAACATCACCCGAAAACATTAAGGAATGTGATGAAATTTGGTTCTCTCTTCTGGAATTAGAGTAGTTAACAGCATAGGCTATACGTAAACTCCAAGGGATGCTATAGCTGTATAAGCCATTTTCGCTCTCATCACTTTCTTCACCTTCTTCACTGAACTGTTGGTTCGCAAAATCTTCAGAAACCCCAAACATATCGTCATCTCGACCACCACTTCTAATATTTTCCTGAATACCGCGGTCATTGCTTTTATCTCTCGATTTACCATTTTTACTGGAAATAGACCAACTTGTCGTCAGGTTGGCACTGGTTAATCTGAAAAGACTTCCGCCGTTATCGATGTTGAATTTATCAATTTTTCTGTTGTTGTTATCTAAAGCATAAGGATCTAATGTAGCACCAAAGTTAACACTCATTTTGTTGTTAAATAACTGAGTGCCACCACTCATTCTCACGGGGCTCCACTGTAACGAGTCTCCTGCGAAATTATACGACGTAGAAAAGTTTAAGTTGTTTAATAACACCACTTTTTTAGGTTCCTTGGCAGTTGAATCTCTATCGCGAACTTTCGCTTCTAAGTTGTTAGAAACGGAAATACCCATTGAACTGGAAAAGGTCTTATTTGGAGAACCGAAAATACCATTTTGAAAACGAGAGTACTCTAAATCTACAGTCTCATAAATAGCATCAAGTTCACCTTGGGTTAAACCATCAGCATTAACAACTTCGGCAGATTCGTAATATTTATCGAACGCAGGATTGATGTTATAACTAACAGAAGGGCGCATTACGTGACGAATGGCTTTAATTTTTCTATCTTTTCCGTCTTTTTCAAAGTTAAACATTCCGTAAAGCGTTGTTCCTAAACTGGAGCTGAAATTATAAGTTCTGAACGCGTCAAATCCGTTTAACGTTTCTGTTTCGGTTTCTCCTTCGGCTGCGTTATAGGTTTCTTTTTCTGTTTTAAAGGTCCAAACTTCGTTGTAATTAGTGCTGGCACTAACACTAAAATATTTGAATAATTTAAAGTTGGTACTTAAAGGGATACTGTGTTGAAATCCGGCACGAGCATCATCAAACATTTCGCTTTTAAAGAAGAACTCGTCGGTTGTTGTGATTCGGTTTTCTCCTCGAACGCTATATTGTAAATTGATGTTCTGAAAAATACCTTTTTTAGATCCCGTTTTGGGTACAAACGGATAAATTCTACCAACACTCCCTTGAAAAGTAGGTAGGGTCATGTTTATGGTTTCGGTATTCGTATTTTGCGAATGTGTTGCTGTTAAACTGAAATTCACAGAAGGTTCGCCTAAAAAGGTTTTAGAATACGATACCGATGATGATAAGGTATTGTTTAAGAACGATCCGGAATTGATCTGGTTAATCGAGTTTCGGTAATATTTACTACTACCTAAGTTAACAGAAGCCGAGAATCTGGAATTCGGACTCGCTTTAGAATCCTGACTGTGGGACCAGCGAATGTTATAAATGGTGTTTCTTGCATAATCAGGGAAACCGCGTTCACTGGTAATTAAGTTTTCATATCTAAAACCGACATTACCTCTAAATTTATAACGCTTAGCATAGGTGCTTTCCAGTCGCATACCATAACTACCGTTGGTGTAATAATCCCCTAAAACGGCCAAGTCTACGTAATCGCTAATGGCAAAATAATACCCCCCATTTTGTAAAAAGTACCCTCGATTATTTTGCTCACCAAAACTTGGAATAATAAGTCCAGACGTTTGTTTTTCAGACTGCGGAAAGAAACCAAAAGGTAAAGCCACCGGTGTTGGAACATCGTAAATATAAAGGTTAGTAAACCCGGTTACAATTTTCTTTCCTGGTACAATTTTAGCCTTGCGAAGCCTGAAGTAATATTCAGGGTCATCAAGGTCTTCGGCAGTGGTGTATTTCGCCTCTTTTAAAAAGTAAACCGAGTCGTTTTGTTTTTTGGTGACTTTGGCAATAACGGTGCCTTCACCTTGTTCGGTTTGTGAGTTATAAATTAAGGCTTTTTTTGTTTTTGTATTAAATATTATGGAATCGGGTTCAACGACGTTACTTCCCTGGGTAAATACTGGTTTTTGGGTGTAACCGTTTATAGTGTCGGTGATTCCTTTGGCGTGTACGGTGTTTTTTGTATAATCAATAATTATGGTTCCGGCTTTAATATTCATGTCACCATAATCAATACTCGCTTCGTTATGTAAATAGAGTTTGTGCTCTGTTTTGTTGAATCTAGTATAATCGGTAGCATGGTATTTTACCGTATGCTCTAATAATTCTTTTTTAGGTTTAACAGAATCGGTCAGGGTAGTATCCTGCGATTTCTCCGATAGTTCTGGGGCAATAATACTATCTGCATTAATGGTTACGGTTTCGGTGCTTCGTTCAATAGATTTACCCTTTTTTGGGATGTCTTGCGCGAAGCTTAACGTGTTAATAAACACTGTAAAACTTAATGCAAAAAGTATTTTAAAGTTGTTTGTATGCAACGCTTTTAAATGTATTTTTGTAAAAGTATGGCTCGGTTTTTGAAAAGCCAAAATTACATATATTTTTCTGTGATTGATTTATAATTTAATTAAATTTTAAAATTAAAAGAACACGCAAATTATTAGTGTAATAAAGGGTGTTTTTTAATCGTTAAATTTTAAAATAGTCTTATTTTTATGTCTCAGCCAGAGTTGCAGCCATAATTGTGCCATATTTTATAATTTTTTAAGATAATATGATTTACCAAATGAAAACGAACAGCCTATTACTTTTCGTATCTTTTATACTACTATTAACATTTTCTTCTTTCACTACATCTGATAAAGGTGCGGATAGAGGTAAATTTGTTGTGGTATTAGATGCTGGTCACGGGGGGCATGATCCTGGGAATATGGGTAATGGTTACAAGGAGAAGGATATTGCCTTAAAAATTGTTTTGGAAGTCGGGAAGATGATTGAAAAGAACCCCGATATTAAAGTGGTTTATACCCGAAAAAAGGATGTGTTTGTAGATTTATTTGTTCGTGGACAAATTGCTAATAAAGCCGATGCCGATTTATTTGTTTCGGTACATTGTAATGCCCATCATTCTGCGGCGCACGGAACAGAAACCTTTGTGTTAGGAACGCACAGAAATCAAACCAATTTTGAGGTAGCTAAAAAGGAGAACTCGGTAATTTTCCTTGAGAGTGATTATGAGAAAAATTATAGTGGTTTTGACCCGAATTCACCGGAATCGGTAATGAGTATTTTATTAAGTCAGGAAGAATATTTAGATCAAAGTATTCAGTTGGCAAGCCTAATTCAAAAGAAATTCACAGATAAACTGAAACGTAAAAACCGAGGTGTAAAACAGGCAGGATTTATTGTGTTGCATCAAACGGTAATGCCAAGTGTGTTAATTGAAACGGGGTTTTTAACATATAGAGAAGAGGGAGGATATTTAAATTCATCTAAAGGTCAACGTGAAATGTCTAATGCTGTTGCCGACGCTATATTAGAATATAAACACATTATTGATGGTAATGTAGGGGAGTATGCGTTTATAGAAGAGTCTGTATCCAATAATGATGGAGCCCAGCCGAAGATTGAAGATATTCATAAAGACATTACTTTTAAAATTCAAATTGCAGCAAGTTCTAAAGCGTTAGAAACAAAGCCTTATAACTTTAAAGGGTTAGATGATATTTCAAGAATGAAAGAAGGAAGTTTATATAAATATTTTTATGCCAGTACTTCAGACTATAACAAAATAAAAGAGTTAGAGGAGGTCGCGAAACAAAAGGGATATTCATCTAGTTTTATTGTTGCTTTTAAAGATGGTAAAAAAATTAGCTTAGCCGAAGCATTAAAAACAACAGCTAATTAAAAGCATTCTTTTTAAATTTATTTTAAATTTGTGCAACTAAATCATATACTTTGAAAATATCAAGAGAAGTTAAAACAGGCTTATTAGTAGTATTAGGAATTGTTCTTTTTGTTTTTGGTTACAATTATTTAAAAGGACAGAATTTACTGGAAGCAGAAGATCTTTACTACACAGATTTTGATTATAACGCATTAACCAAATCTTCAATAGTTACGGTAAAAGGTAATACGGTTGGGAAAGTTCAGGATATCTCTTACGATTTTGAAACCGGAAAAACCCATGTGGCTTTTACTGTCAATCCGAATTTAAGATTTTCAAAGAATTCTACTATTAGGATGTATGAAACAGGCCTAATGGGCGGCAACGGATTAGCCATTTTAGTTAGTGAAGAAGGCGAGCAGGCTAAACCAGGAGATAAATTAAAATCTGAAGTGGAAATGGGATTGGTAACTAGTCTGTCTAAAAACTTTTCAGGGTTAAGTATGGATTTAAATTCTACTTTAAAATCGGCCGACTCTTTAATTGTGAGTTTAAATAAAGTGGTTAACGACCAGTCTGAAACAGGTTTAAAACATACCGTAGCTCAGTTAAATGAAACCTTAAAGGCTTTCGAAGCAACTTCGTTACACATAAATGGGTATTTAGTTGATAATAAAAAAACTATTGAAACCACTTTAGGTAACTTCAAAACATCGAGCGAGGATTTATCTATTATGTTAGCCGATTTAAAGGAGGCTGATATGGGAGCTACCATCGCATCATTAAATAAAACCTTAGAAAGCTTACAAAGTGTACTGGCCTCAGTAGATCAAGGCGAAGGTACACTTGGTAAATTGCTAAAAGACGAAGGTTTATATAACAATATAGAAGGCGCAACCAAGGAAATGGAAGAGTTGCTAAGAGATATTAAATTACACCCAAAACGTTATTTCAGAATTTTATCGAAAAAAGAAATTCCGTATACCAACGAAGAAACCAACTAATTACTAATGGAATACTTGCCAAATATACTTTTTGCTATCATATTAGCTGCAGGTATTGGCTATTTTGCTAAGAATGTAAAAAAGCTAATACGTAATATTAAATTAGGACGCGATGTCGATGTAAGCGACAATAAATCAGAGCGTTTTAAAAACATGGCCATGATTGCCCTGGGCCAAAGTAAAATGGTGCGTAGGCCGGTAGCAGGTATTTTACATATTATTGTGTATTTGGGCTTCATTATTATCAATATTGAAGTTTTAGAAATTATAATCGATGGGTTGTTTGGTACGCATCGAATATTTTCAGGAATCGGAGCCACTTACGGATTTTTAATTGGCGCTTTTGAAATATTAGCATTATTAGTATTTGTATCGGTAATAGTATTCTGGATTCGTAGAAACATTATTAAACTTAAGCGTTTCTGGAAAGCCGAAATGACTAGTTGGCCTAAGAATGACGGTAACTTCATTTTGTATTTCGAAATGGTGTTAATGACCTTGTTTTTAGTCATGAATGCGACCGATGTGCATTTTCAAACCATGAATTCAGGTAATGTTATTAGTCAGTACATGGCGCCTTGGTTTAACGGATTATCAGAAGGCTCGCTTCATGTTATTGAGCGCGGCGCTTGGTGGTTACACATCGTTGGGATTTTAGTGTTCTTGAATTATTTATATTTTTCAAAGCATTTACATATCCTGTTGGCATTTCCAAACACCTATTACGGTAAGTTAGCGCCAAAAGGGCAATTAAATAATTTAGAATCGGTTACCAACGAGGTGAAAATGATGATGGATCCAAACGTCGATCCATTTGCAGCACTAGCTGAAGGTGCCGAAGCGGCGATGCCGGAGAAATTCGGAGCTAGTGATGTTCAGGATTTAAGTTGGGTACAGTTATTAAATGCCTATACCTGTACCGAGTGTGGACGATGTACAAGTGAGTGTCCGGCGAACTTAACAGGAAAAAAATTATCGCCTCGTAAAATCATGATGGATACCCGCGACCGTTTAGAGGAAGTAGGTAAGAATATCGATGCGAATAACGGGGAGTTTAAAGATGACGGTAAGCAATTATTGGGCGATTATATTTCAACAGAAGAGCTTTGGGCGTGTACCACATGTAACGCTTGTGTTGAGGCTTGCCCGGTAAGTATCGATCCGTTGTCAATAATTTTAGAAATGCGTCGTTATTTGGTTATGGAGCAAAGTGCGGCACCAACTGAGTTAAATAATATGATGACTAATATTGAAAACAACGGAGCTCCTTGGCCATATAACCAAATGGACCGTTTAAACTGGAAAGACGAATAGATGAACAGATGAAATATTCAACCGCCATACTAACGTTTATTTTTATGTTTTTATTGAAAAGCGTTGCTGGGCAAGTTGGATATCAAAAGGATTCTTTACAAATTAAGGTATATACCGAAGTCGAATATCAAAACTATTGGGCTCAGGATATAAGAGTGAAAAAGGTATTTTGTGATTATTGCACAAAATTTCAAAAAGAACAGATAGGCAACGAGGCGCTTAGGCGAACTTATCTGGTTAGAAATAATAAGAAATTCAGAATGCCCAGCGGTGTTTTTCGGCACGCCCTCTACATTAGAATAGCAAAAAAAGATTTTGCAAGGTTACGTGAAGATAACATGATGCAGGATTCTGTTTTAACGATAAACGAACAACGAAACTAAAGACATGGTCTTTATTAAAAAGAATATCTAATGAGCGAAGTACTTAATGTTCCAACCATGGCAGAATGTATGGCCGAAGGCAGACAACCCGAAATTTTGTTTTGGGTGGGGTCGGCCGGAAGTTACGACGATAGAGCTAAGAAAATAACCAGAGCATTCGTTAAGATTCTTAATAAGGCTAATGTCGATTTTGCAGTTTTAGGAACTGAAGAAAGTTGTACAGGTGATGTAGCTAAACGTGCAGGAAATGAGTTTTTGTTCCAAATGCAGGCGGTTACAAATATCGAAATTCTAAATGCTTACGAGGTAAAGCGCATCGTTACGGCTTGTCCACATTCTTATAATACTTTAAAAAATGAATACCCACAATTAGGAGGGAATTATGAGGTTTTGCATCACACACAATTTATAAACGATTTAATTACTTCAGGACGTTTAAAAGTAGAGTCAGATAATGCGTTTAAAGGAAAACGCATTACGTTTCATGATCCGTGTTATTTAGGTCGCGCTAATGATGTGTATGAAGCACCCAGAGCTTTATTAGAAACATTAGGTGTTGAGTTGGTTGAAATGAAACGCCACCGCAAAACAGCATTGTGTTGTGGTGCAGGCGGAGCCCAAATGTTTAAAGAACCAGAAAAAGGAGATAAAGACATTAATATTTTAAGAACCGAAGATGCTCTTAAAACCAACCCAAATATTATAGCTACCGGTTGTCCGTATTGTAATACCATGATGACCGATGGCGTAAAAGTCAAAGAAAAAGAAGCCGATATATCGGTATTAGACGTGGCAGAATTAATTGCCAATGCACAAGGAGAATAAAATGTAAGCTGAGCGCAGGCTAAGCGTCTTAAAAACAAAAAAAATGCTAGTAGATTTTAATACATTACCAGAAGAATCTCGAGTTTGGATATACCAGGCTAACCGCTCATTTACTGAAGCGGAAATCGGAGAAATAGAAGAAAAATTAAACGTATTCTTAGAGAACTGGACGGCTCATGGTAGCGATTTAAATGCCGGATATCTTATAAAATATAAACGTTTTATTGTTATAGGGTTAAATCAGAATTTGAATAAAGCTACAGGATGCTCAATTGATGCATCGGTACGTTTTATTCAGGAACTGGAACAAGACTATAAGGTTGATTTAATGGATAAGATGAACGTGTCTTATAAACAGGGTGAATATATTGCTTATAAATCACTTACCGATTTTAAACAGATGGCTAAGGATAAAGCGGTTTCTAAAAACACCATAGTTTTCAATAATCTGGTAGCAAATATTGCCGATTTTAATGAAAACTGGGAAGTGCCCGCAAGCGAGAGCTGGCACAGCCGTTTTTTAAAATAGATACCTAGGGTTTTATGAATTAATAGTTCTGTTAAATATTTCGAGGAAATTTGAATAGGATAAATCTATATTAAAATACTTCTATTTTACTACTAAAAGTGTTATTTTGGCATGATTATTACGGCATATTTATGCAAGTAATAACATCATAATTAATCCACTTTTATGCGTCAAATCGTTTCTATACTTACTACCCTCTTTATTACCGCAACTCTTTTTGCTCAGGATTCTACAAATCCGTTATTAACACCAGATGGTCATGCCCAACAACGGTGGGTAGACAGTATATACAATTCTATGTCCTTAAAGGAAAAAATAGGGCAGTTGTATATGGTTCAGGTAATGTCTAATCAGGATGAGGCAACAAAAAAGAAAATAGTTGATCTTATAAAGGAATACCAGATAGGTGGGGTTATTTATTCTTTGGGAGGGCCAGTTCGTCAAGCAAAATTAGATAATGAACTGCAGGCCTTGTCGAAAGTACCGTTGTTAGTTGGAATGGATGCCGAATGGGGTTTAAGCATGCGCCTGGATTCTACCTATGCGTTTCCCTGGAATATGACGCTTGGAGCGATTAAGGATAATAAACTAGTAGAACAAGCCGGAAGGCAAATCGGGGAGCATTGTAAACGCTTAGGGGTACATTTCAATTTTGCACCGGTAGTAGATATTAACACCAATCCTAAAAACCCAATTATAGGAAACCGTTCGTTTGGTGAAGACCGCGATAATGTAACCGAAAAGGCCTCTGCCTTTATGAAAGGGATGCAAAGTGCAGGTGTTTTAGCAAATGCCAAGCATTTTCCGGGGCACGGAGATACCGATCAGGATTCTCATAAAACCCTTCCAACGGTTAGTTTTGATGAAAAACGTATCGATTCAATCGAGTTGTATCCGTATAAAAAGCTCATAAAAGAAGGGCTTTCCAGTGTGATGGTAGCCCACTTAAATGTACCTAGTTTAGAACCTCGTGAAGGTTATCCGTCATCGCTATCAGAACATATCGTTACCGATATCTTAAAAGAAAAATTACAATTTCAAGGTTTGACATTTACAGATGCCTTAACCATGAAAGGAGCGGCAAACTTTAGTGAGACCGGAGATATCGACTTAGCGGCTTTTAAAGCAGGGAACGATGTAATGTTGATGTCTGAAGATGTAGGTATTGGTGTCTCTAAAATTGCGGAGGCGTATTATGCTGGAGAGATTTCAGAAGAGCGCTTGGCGTATTCGGTAAAGAAAGTGCTTATGGCAAAATTTAAAGTGGGATTAAATAAATATAAACCTATTGTTTTAAAGCATTTAATTGAAGATTTAAACCGGCTTAAAGATGATCTTCTTTATGAGGAGCTCTTAGAAAATGCGATTACTATTGTGCAGAATGAAAGAGATTTGTTGCCTATTCAACAGCTGGAAACTAGAACTATTGCATACGTTGGTTTGGGAGATGATGATGGTAAGCCATTTTTCAACGAATTAAAAAAGTATACCAAAGTCCACCAAATTGAAGCGCCTACATTAGATGGGTTAACGGCTAAATTACAGGATTACAATACAGTGATAATTGGATTTCATCGTTCGAATGCTAACCCATGGAAAGGCTATGAATTTACAGAAGATGAATTACAATGGATAGACAATATATCGAAATCGCATACTGTGATTTTAGATGCCTTTGTAAAACCTTATGCCTTAACGAGTTTAAAATCGATAACTAATATAGAAAGTATCATTGTAAGTTACCAAAATAGCGAAATTGCACAGCAAAAGTCAGCGCAGTTAATTTTTGGTGCTATCGATGCGGTAGGTGTTTTACCGGTCTCTATTGGTCAAACCTTTCCTGTGGGGCATGGTATTCACAGGCATGCCATTAAGCGTTTAGGATATACTATACCGGAGCGTGTTGGTGTTGATTCTGAGAAATTGAATAAAATTGATTCGTTAGCCAATAAGGCGATTAAAGGAAAAATGACCCCAGGAATTCAGCTGTTAGTGGCAAGACGAGGAAAAATCATCTACAATAAGAATTTTGGAAAGCATACTTACGAAGGAAAAGAGAAAGTAGCTTGGGACGATATTTATGATGTGGCTTCACTCACAAAAATATTAGCAACGTTACCATTGGTTATGGAAATGGAGCAAGAGGGAATCATTTCATTAGACTCTAAATTGGGTGAATTAATGCCGGAATATAAAGGTTCAAATAAGGAAGATGTAACCATAAAGCAAATGTTATCGCATTACGCACGATTAAGTCCTTGGGAACCATTTTATTATCATACCTTAGACTCAGAAAGTGGACGCCCAAGCGATACATATTACAGAAAAGTACGCAGTAAGGAGTTTGATGTAGAAGTGGCTAAAAATATGTATTTACGTTCCGATTATCCCGATTCTATTCAAAAGATAATCAGGGAGTCAGAACTCCTTCCGAAGTTAAAATATCGCTACAGTGACTTTCCATATTACATTTTAAAGAAATTTATTGAAACCTATTACGACAGAACTTTAGAGCAGTTAGTACAAAGTCATTTTTATGAGCCTTTAGGAGCAAATTATACCTTGTACAACCCATACCATAAAATTAGTAATAAAAAAATTGTGCCTACCGAGGTCGATAATTATTACCGATATAGAGAAGTACATGGGTACGTTCACGATATGGGGGCCGCTATGCAAAATGGTATTGGCGGTCATGCAGGCATTTTTAGTAATGCTAACGATGTGGCTAAAATTATGCAGATGTATTTACAGAAGGGGTATTATGGCGGAAAGCAGTTTTTATTACCAGAAACCGTAGACCGTTTTAATACAAGTTATTATAGTTCTAAAGACAATAGACGGGGCGTAGGATTCGATAAACCGCAGTTAAGTGGCGACGGACCAACCTGTGGTTGCGTGTCTTTTTCAAGTTTCGGGCATTCTGGGTTTACCGGAACTTATGCCTGGGCAGACCCGGAAAAAGAAATAGTTTACGTATTTTTGGCAAATAGAACTTACCCCAATGCAGATCATAATCTGCTGTTAAAAGAAAATATTAGAACCGATATTCAAAGCTTAATATATCAAGCCATTATCGATTAAAGAAAGTAGTTATAAAAAGAAAATGAAAATAGGTATTGTTTGTTACCCAACGTTTGGAGGTAGTGGTGTAGTTGCTACAGAGTTAGGTTTAGAACTTTCTAAACGTGGTCATGAAATTCATTTTATTACCTACAACCAACCGGTTAGGTTGGAGTTGGTAAGTAACAATGTGCATTATCACGAAGTGAATGTGCCGGAATATCCGTTATTCCATTATCAGCCCTATGAGTTGGCTTTGTCAAGCAAATTGGTTGATATGGTAAAACTACATGGTATTGAGATTTTACATGTGCATTACGCGATTCCGCATGCTTATGCAGCATATATGGCGAAAAAGATGCTTATTGAAGAGAATATTTATGTGCCTATTGTAACAACTTTGCATGGTACCGATATTACTTTAGTGGGAAGTCATCCATTCTACAGACCGGCGGTAACCTTCAGTATTAATAAATCGGATGCTGTTACAGCGGTATCTCAAAGCCTAAAGGATGACACTTTACGCTTATTTGATATTAAGAATGAAATTAACGTAGTAACCAATTTTATTGATTTAGATAAGCATAATGTGTTGTTTTCAGATTGTCAGCGTAGTTTAATGGCAAAAGATGACGAAAAGATTATAACGCATATTAGTAATTTACGACAGGTTAAACGTGTTGATGATGTTATTGAGGTCTTTTATAATATTCAAAAAGAAATGCCAGCTAAATTGATGTTAGTTGGAGAAGGACCAGAGCGTGAAAGGATAGAAGCACGTTGCGTAGAACTTGGCATTTACAATAAAGTTGCCTTTTTAGGAAAGAGTAACGAGATTGATAAAGTGCTTTGGTTTAGTGATTTGTTCTTATTACCATCAAAAACCGAAAGTTTTGGTCTGGCGGCATTGGAAGCAATGGCCTCTGGGGTACCGGTAATTTCAAGTAATACCGGGGGTATTCCTGAGGTTAATATTCAAGGTGTTTCAGGATTTTTAAGTGATGTAGGTGATGTTGAAGATATGACTAAAAATGCGTTATACATTTTAAGTGATGAAGAACGATTAAAAACCTTTAAAGAAAATGCTCGTAAAACTGCTTTAAAGTTCGATGTACATACGATTGTGCCACAATATGAGAAAATTTATGAGGATACTTTAGCGAAGTGTTTAGTACTTTAATCTAAACATGCTGATCTATTAAAATAGCATTGCCATCCGGGTCTAATACCACACAGCTTGCAGGTCCGGACGTTGTTTCATTGGCTTCACTTTTTAAAAGTATACCAGAAGATTTTAAATGTTTTTGAATGGTTCTAACATCGTCAAATGTATCTAAGGGTTTGGCATTTTCATCCCAGCCAGGATTAAAGGTTAGAATATTATTTTCAAACATACCTTCAAATAAACCAATTAAGGCATTGCCGTTTTTCATAATAAGATATTTTTTATCCATATCTCCTGCAAAAACAGAAAAACCTAAGGTTTCATAAAAGTGTTTTGAAGCTTTTATATCTTTTACACTTAAACTAATTGAAAACGCTCCTAATGTCATAATTAATGATTTATGGTTAGTTTTATAAAGGTAACAATATGGTTTTAAATGAGGGGTTTAAAAAGTATTAGCATAAAAAAAGCGCCAATGTTGGCGCTTTTCTATTTATATATTGTTTCGATTAGAATTGGTATCTAATACCTAAAGCGATATCAAAATCTAAGTCATCTCTAAAATCACCAAAACCTAATTCAGGTCTGAAATCTAAAGATAACATCAATGGAATGTCAAAACTGTATTCGATACCTAAATCTCCAGCAACGAAAATAAAAGTTTCACTATCATCGTCTAAATCAGGATATTTATCATTATCCCAGCTATAAGAACCAAGACCTCCACCGGCACCAACATACCAGTTAAAACGGTTTTCTAAAGGAAAAACCCATTGGTATAAACCGGTAAGTTTAAAGCCATCCCAGTTGTTGCTACTTCTCCAGCCTAAGTCTGCTTCAATACGATTAGCACCACCTAATGCATGTTGGTAAGAGATTTCTGCTCCGAAACCATCGCTATCTCCAAGTCTTAAACCTAAGGCGTGTTTTGAAATGTCCTGTGCATTCGAGACAAATACAAATCCTAATACTGCAAATGCTAATAAAAATAATTTTTTCATAAAGTTTTAAGTTTTGTTTATAAAATGAATATACGAAGATTTTTAATAAAAAGATTATAATTTTCGTACTCCATAACTAAATGTAAAAATATGATGAAAATTGTAATTATATTTATCTTTTTTAGGAATTATTGAAAAGGCAATCATGCAAAACACCTTAACTGCACATTTACAGGTACTAAGCGAAAAATTATCTGGCGAATTATATTTTGATGAATTAATAAAAGCAATTTATGCAACCGATGCATCGATATATCGTATGTTGCCCGAAGCAGTGGCTTATCCAAAAAATAAGGAAGATATAAAGTTACTTATTGAGTTTGCAAAGAAGTATAACACGTCTTTAATACCCAGAACAGCAGGAACATCTTTGGCAGGACAATGTGTAGGAAAGGGCATTGTAGTAGATGTTTCAAGACATTTTACAAATATTTTAAGTTTTGATGAAAAAGCTAGAACCGTAACCGTACAACCAGGTGTTATTCGAGACGAATTAAATAATTATCTAAAGCCTTACGGATTATTTTTTAGTCCGATAACCTCTACATCTAATCGTGCCATGATTGGCGGAATGGTAGGGAATAATTCATCAGGAACGACATCCATTCAATATGGAGTAACCAGAGATAAGGTAATTGAGATTCAGGCCTTGTTAAGTGATGGAAATGAAGCAGTGTTTGGCGAAGTAACTTATGAAGTGTTTCATAAAAAAGCTAAAGCACATTCTTTAGAAGGTCATATTTATAGAAGTATTTACGGCGCTTTAAACTCTAAGGGCGTGCAGAAGGAAATTGAAGATAAGTTTCCAAAACCTGAAATTCATAGGCGCAATACAGGCTATGCTATAGATGAACTGATAAAGTCTAATATTTTTAGTGATTCAGAAAGTGATTTTAATATGTGTCAGTTATTGACCGGAAGTGAGGGAACACTAGCTTTTTCAACCCAGATTACTTTAAAATTAGACGAATTACCTCCACAGGAAAGTGTGATGGTGGCTGCGCACTTTAACAGTATAGAGAACTGTTTGAATGCTGTTGAGTTAACCATGGCGCATAATTTGTACACCTGCGAAATGATGGATAAAACCATTCTTGATTGTACAAAAAATAACAGAACTCAGCAGGAGAATCGTCGATTTATTGAAGGAGATCCCAAAGCTATTTTAATGTGTGAGGTGCGTGCCAATACCAAAGCTGAGGTTGAAGTTTTAGCCAGTCAATTGGTAGAAAGTATAAAGGCATCCGGATTGAGTTATGCGTATCCAAAATTGGTGGGTGAAGATATCAATCGTGCCAATACTTTACGCAGTGCCGGACTAGGATTGTTAGGGAATATTGTAGGAGATAAAAAATCGGCAGCCTGTATTGAAGATACTGCTGTGGCCTTGCCAGATTTATCGAATTATATTTCGGAGTTTACAGCATTAATGAAAGGCTACAATCAAGAAGCTATTTATTATGCGCATGCCGGAGCAGGGGAATTGCATTTGCGCCCCATTTTGAATTTAAAAACCTCTGAAGACATTGGGTTGTTCAGAAAGATTACAACCGATGTAGCGCATTTAGTCAAGAAATACGGTGGATCGATGAGTGGTGAACATGGTGATGGAATTGTGCGTGCCGAGTTTATTCCGTTAATGATAGGCGATATCAATTATCAAATATTAAAACGAATCAAACAAGCTTTCGACCCCGATAATATTTTTAATCCCGGAAAGATTGTAGATGCTTTACCAATGGATAAAAGTTTGCGTTATCAACCAGATAGAAACGAACCGGAAATTAAGACTTTAATGGATTTTTCACCTTCTTTGGGTATTCTTAGAGAGACTGAAAAATGTAATGGATCGGGAGATTGCAGGAAGCTACCAGAATTTGGAGGCGTTATGTGTCCGAGTTATAGAGCGACCCGTCATGAAAAAGATACTACCAGAGCCAGAGCGAATGCCTTACGTGAGTTTTTAACCAATTCCGATAAGGATAATAAATTCGATTATGAGGAGTTGAAAACCGTATTCGATTTGTGTTTAAGCTGCAAAGCTTGTGCCAGCGAATGCCCAAGTAGTGTGGATGTCGCAACCTTAAAAGCAGAATTCCAATACCAGTATCAAAAAGCTAATGGGGTATCGTGGCGAACGAAAATGTTTGCCTATAATAATAAGTTGAATCGTTTTGGAAGTGCATTCCCTGGGCTTACTAATTTTATGTTTTCAAACGGATTTACATCGTCTGTACTAAAAAGGACTTTTGGAATTGCCAAAGAACGGCAGTTACCATTAATTTCAAAAAGAAGTTTTAAAAAGGTATTTAAAAGGCTTGATGATAAAACCTATGTAAGTAAACCTATTAAAACAGTTTATCTTTTTAATGATGAGTTTTTGAATTATTTAGATACACCTATCGGTATTGATGCTTTTGAATTACTTATTGCGTTAAATTATCAAGTGAAGGTTGTTAATCATGTTGAGTCAGGACGTACATTTTTATCAAAAGGATTATTAGAACAAGCTAAAAAAGTGGCAAATACAAACGTTTCTGTTTTTAAAGATTTAGTTACAGCGGAGACGCCACTAATCGGAATTGAACCTTCTGCTATTTTAGGCTTTAAAGATGAATATTTAAAATTGACAGACGATAGAACTTCAGCGGAATATGTTTCTAAGCATGTGTTTTTAATTGAAGAATTTATTCAGCAGGAAATTAAACTAGGTAATATTAAACCGGAACAGTTTACTTCAGAATCTAAGACTATTAAATTTCACGGGCATTGTCATCAAAAATCAATGGGAAATCAATTGTCGAGTTTCGATGTTTTGAATTTTCCTAAAAACTATAAAGTAACTATTATACCAAGCGGATGTTGTGGTATGGCGGGTAGTTTTGGTTACGAAAAGGAACATTATGATGTGAGCATGAATGTAGGGGAACAAACCCTGTTTCCTGCTGTTAGAAAAGCATCAACTGAAACTATTATTTCGGCAAACGGAACCAGTTGCAGACATCAGATTAAAGATGGAACAGGTCGGGAAGCAAAACATCCTGTAACGATTTTACGAGAAGCCTTAATTTAATATTTAAGACTTCTTTTTTTGTTGCTCCACGATGGTTATAGCAGCAATTAAATCCTTGATTTCTTTATCTTCAAATTCTTCGTCAGGATAAAACGGAGCTAGTTTGTCGTTACTGTAATTGTAAATTTTCCAGCGTTTAAATTGGTATTCTAAGGCGGTAAAATTTTCAACCCAGTCACCGGAGTTTAGATATACTGTTTTTCCGTATTTATTTTCAATATACTCCATTTTAGGTTGGTGTATATGACCGCAAATGACATAGTCGTAACCATTTTCAATGGCTAAATCAGATATGGTTTTTTCGTAGTCATCAATATATTTTACAGCACCTTTCACACCGTTTTTTACCTTTTTAGATAAGGAATAGCGCTCTTTACCACGTTTTTCTAAATACCAATTAACACCGCGGTTAAGTAAAGTAAGTAGGTCGTAACCATAACCCCCAAGTTTCGCTAGCCACTTCGCATTTTGTATAGAAACATCAAACACATCCCCATGAAAAAACCAGGCTTTTTTTCCGTGAAGTTCTAAAACCAGTTTATCAACAATTGAAATGTTACCAATAGATGTGCCGCTAAATTTACGGAGCATTTCATCGTGGTTACCGGTAATATAAATTATTTCAACACCATCGGCCGCCATATCCATAATCTTTTTTATCACTTTTAAGTGTGATTTTGGAAAGTAACGTTTACTAAATTGCCATACATCAATAATATCGCCGTTTAAAATTAATTTTTTAGGCGTGATACTATTTAAGTAGGTTAACAGCTGTTTGGCGTGACACCCATAAGTGCCCAAATGTACATCTGATATTACGGCGATTTCTATTTTTCTTTTAATCTTCAAGTGTTTAAAATATTTAAATGTAAAATACGGAAACAGATATTACCTAATCATTATCTGGTATTTATTTAAATATCAGGATATTGTTAAGGCTGTGTTATCTGTTTTATGTGTTTTGTGTGGGTTTCATTCAATTTCATTTTCGTATCTCTAAGAATAAATTTATTTTAGCAAGCAAAATTAAAGACATGGCTGGAAATTCCTTCGGAAAACTGTTTACATTAACAACTTATGGCGAATCTCATGGTCCTGCGTTAGGTGGGGTTATTGATGGTTGCCCTTCTGGAATTGAGTTAGATTTAGAGGCGATTCAACAAGAGTTAGATCGCAGAAAACCGGGGCAATCGGCTATTGTGACACAGCGCAAAGAGCCGGATACGGTAAAGTTTCATTCAGGAATTTTTGAAGGAAAAACAACGGGAACATCTATTGGGTTTGTAATTGAAAACACCAATCAGAAATCTCACGATTACTCGCATATAAAAGAAAGTTATCGACCTAGTCATGCCGATTACGTTTACGATAAAAAATACGGGTTTAGAGATTACCGTGGTGGCGGACGCAGTTCTGCGCGTGAAACTGCAAGCCGAGTGGTAGCAGGGGCTGTTGCTAAACAAATGCTAAAGGGCATTGAGTTCTCTGCTTATGTATCGGCTGTTGGGACCATGAAACTTGAGAAACCACATACTGAATTAGATTTAACGCAAATTGAATCTAATATTGTAAGATGTCCGGATGCCGACATGGCAGCAAAAATGGAGTCTTACATCAAGGAAGTACGCTCAAAAGGCGATACGGTTGGAGGCGTTGTAACCTGTGTGATTAAAAATGTACCAATTGGTTTAGGCGAGCCGGTATTCGATAAATTACACGCCGAATTGGGGAAGGCAATGCTATCTATTAATGCTGTAAAAGGTTTTGAATACGGTAGTGGTTTTGAAGGAAGTACCATGTACGGTAGCGACCATAACGATGCGTTTAACAACGACGGCTCTACAAAAACAAACTATTCAGGAGGAATTCAAGGCGGTATAAGCAATGGTATGGATATCTACTTTAATGTAGCCTTCAAACCTGTCGCGACGTTAATTCAAAAATATGAGACTATAGATAAAGACGGAAACACGGTTGAAATGCAAGGTAAAGGGCGACATGATCCTTGCGTGGTTCCCCGTGCGGTGCCTATTGTAGAGGCGATGGCAGCCTTAGTTATTGCTGATTTCTGGTTACAGAATAAGGCAATTCATATGTAGCTGTTTCCCGCTTTCCGTTAAATCTTTATAAGCCTTAATCTTGTTGTTTAAGGCATAAAAAGGATATCACTTCAATCGGGGCTAAGGCTCCGATTTATTTTAATAATATTTAGTAACTTCATCCCAAACAGAAGACATTTACAATATGAAAAAACTAGCATTACACTGGAAGATTATAATAGGTATGGTTCTAGGAATCATTTTCGGATTCATTATGAACGGTATCGATGGCGGTAAAGGTTTTGTGGCCGATTGGGTTGCGCCTTTCGGAACCATTTTTATCAATCTTTTAAAGTTAATCGCAGTTCCATTAATCTTGGCATCGTTAATTAAAGGAATATCCGATTTAAAAGATATTTCCAAAATTAAATCCATGGGATTACGTACCATAAGTATTTATGTGTTTACCACTCTGGTAGCTATCGTTATTGGGTTAAGCATTGTAAATGTTGTAAAACCTGGTGAAGGTATGCCTCAGGATACCATTGAAAAAATTAAGGCTAAATATGAAAATGATGCGGGGGTTGCTGATAAATTAGCAAAAGCAACAGCTCAAAAAGACGCTGGGCCCTTACAAGCATTAGTCGATATTTTTCCAAGCAATATCTTTCAGTCGTTTGCTGAAGCATCTATGTTACAGGTTATTTTCTTCGCTATGTTTGTTGGTATTTGTCTTTTGTTAATTCCTGAAGAAAAAGCTAAGCCGTTGGTAAACTTCTTTGATTCACTGAATGAAGTCGTGATGAAAATGGTTGATTTAATCATGTTATTTGCGCCTTATGCCGTATTTGCATTATTAGCAAACGTCATTATAGCGTTTGATGACATCGAGATTTTAATCAAACTATTATATTACGCTGGTTGCGTTGTTGGTGGCTTATTTATAATGATTTGTTTCTACCTGTTGTTGGTAAGTATTTATGCAAAAAAATCACCTTTATGGTTTTTACAGCAAATTAGTCCGGCGCAACTTTTGGCATTCTCAACCAGTTCTAGTGCGGCTACCTTACCGGTAACTATGGAGCGTGTTGAAGAACATATTGGAGTAGATAAGGAAGTGTCTGGTTTTGTATTACCCGTTGGAGCAACCGTAAACATGGATGGTACCAGTTTGTATCAGGGTATTGCAGCAGTATTTATTATGCAGGTAATTTGGCCAGAAGGATTGACCTTTTCTAATCAATTGGTTATTGTCGCTACGGCGTTATTAGCTTCCATAGGAAGTGCGGCAGTACCAAGTGCAGGAATGGTTATGTTAGTGATTGTTTTAGAATCTATTGGTTTTCCAGCGGAATTACTACCAATTGGTTTAGCGCTTATTTTTGCGGTAGACCGACCTTTAGATATGTGTAGAACGGTTGTAAACGTTACCGGAGATGCTACGGTGTCTGTTTTGGTAGCAAAATCTTTAGATAAATTACACGAGCCTCACGTTAAAAACTGGGACGATAATTTAAAGCAATAAAAGCATGGCTAAGCTTGTTTTAAGAGAACCATCTGTAACAGTAGATTGGCTGTATAATCAACTGGGCGCTGAAAACCTGGTGATTTTAGACGGAACCATTAATAAGGTATTTGATGCATCTCAAGAGCAAATTCCAAAGGCAAGGTTTTTCGATATAAAGCATAAGTTTAGTGAACTGGGGGCACCATTTCCAAGTACTTTTCCATCAACAGAGCAATTCGAAAACGAAGCACAAGCTTTAGGAATAAATAAGGATAATGCCATTGTAGTTTATGACGACAAAGGAATTTATTCGTCGGCACGTGTTTGGTGGTTGTTTAAAGCTTTTGGTCACGATAATGTGGCAGTTTTAAGTGGTGGATTGCCTTCTTGGAAAAAAGCTAATTATCCTACAGAAGCGATGACTCCATTTAACGGTGCTAAAGGAAATTTTCAAGCTGAATTGAATAATGAAGCTATGAGGTTTTTTGAGGATATGCAGAGAGCATCATCAACCAAATCTCACGTCATTGTTGATGCGCGCTCTAAAGCACGTTTTAATTGTGAAGAACCTGAGCCTCGCGAAGGTTTGCGCATGGGAACGATTCCAAATTCGGTGAATCTGCCATTCACGGATTTATTGAACAATGTAGAATTAAAATCGAAAGAGGATATAGAATCTATGTTTGCCGTGGTAGCGAAGAAAGAAGATCCAATTATATTTTCATGTGGTTCAGGAATTACCGCTTGTGTACTCGCTTTAGGTGCAGAGCTTAGTGGTTATAAAAACATTTCGGTTTACGATGGTTCGTGGACGGAATGGGGCAGCCTAACCGAAAGTTAAAAACAATTTATGAGAACTTTATTCTTACCTTTTTTTCTGTTTGTCTGCTTGGGTTATGCTCAAACTATTCAATTGCAAAACGGTGATTTAATTTTTCAATCTATCGATTGCGGACCTTTGTGTGATGCGATTAATCAGGTGACTGAAGGTTATCAGGGGAATGATTTTAACCATATGGGGATGGTCATTATTCAGGGTAAGAAACGTTATGTACTGGAGGCCAGCGGGACAGAAGTTAGCTTAACACCATATGATGCTTTTGTTTTAAAGACGAAAAACCCAATGTATGTTGGACGTTTAAAAAAGCGATACAGAAATTTAATTTCAGAAGCTGTTGCTTTTGGTGAAAGGCAACTGGGAAAGCCATATGATGTAAATTATTTGTATGATAACGATAAGTACTATTGTTCAGAATTAATTTATGATTGTTTTTTAAATGCTAATGGAAAACCCTTCTTTAAACTATTTCCAATGACTTATAAAGCACCCGGTTCTGATGTCTATTTTAAAGTTTGGGAAGATTATTTTAAGAAGTTAAATATGGAAGTGCCGGAAGGGCAACCAGGCTGTAATCCAGGCGGCATGTCGCTATCTAAAAAGATTAAAATTTTGGGAACACTTTAAGATTTACTTTAAAAATTTACTTTTTAATTTCGGAGAAGGAATCATACAAGTCTCTTTTTTACCAAACCATTTATAGCGGTTTTTTGCAATAAAGTCATAAACCCAGTTTCTAATGAATGTCGGAATAATTAGGAATACAGAAAGTATTTTTACAGGAAAGCCTAAGTGCGATGCAATTTTTAAAGCAGCTGTCGATTTATACGTGATGCCTTTTTTAGGAATATAAAGTAAAATGGAGTCTGTTTTATTGGTGTCTATGTTGTATTCTTCTATTATTTGCTTTCCTAAATGACTTTGAAGTGGCGTAAATAAAAATGCGTTTTTTTTATCATGTTTTATAATGAAGTTAACACTGGAGTTGCACAAATTGCAAACGCCGTCAAAAAGAATCAATTGTTTGTTTATGGGGATAGCGACCTTCATGTTTTAAAGGTAAAAAATAAAGATAAAACCTGTTGAACTACTTTACGCGTTCAACAAGTTCTAACTGATCTAAACTTACATTGGTTGTAAAGATACCATAGTTAACCACGGCTTTGTTTTTCTCAATTTTATCGATGGTACCTACCGCTCGTCCTTCTTCCAAACGTACGCGGTCGCCAATAGTTAAAATCGGTTTTGGTTTTGGTGCTTCAATCGCTTTTTGTTTTGCTTCCTTTTTCTTTTCGCGAATAACTACAACCTTTTTCTCAACTTCTTTTTTAACTCTGTTTTCTTTGGCTTTTATTTTTTGTTTTTCCTTTTTATTAACCTTTTTACGTTTTGAGTTTTCAACCTGAACCAATTTAAACAACTCGTCCATTAGGGCGCGTTTTTGCTTATTATTGAAATACTTGTCGGCTAAATCGTCAACTTTTTGTCCCAGATAAATTAAACGCTGATTACTGTCGTAAAGTTCTTGGTAACTTTCCAGTTTCTTTTGAATGCGAGTATTGATTTCTTCCAGTTTATCGGCTTCTTCAATTTTTTTCTTTTCATTCAGTTTTAGCGATTGACCTGTTTTCTCAAGTTTAGAACGTTCTTTTTGTAGCTTGGCTATCGTAGCATCAAAACGCACTTTACTGCGTTCAATCTTCTTCTTAGCGCGGTTTATCAATCCGAATGGAATGCCGTTTTTCTGAGCCACTTCAAATGTGAAACTACTTCCTGCTTGTCCAATCACTAATTTAAACAACGGCTCCAGTGTACGCTCGTCAAAAAGCATATTGGCATTCAGCATGTATGGCAATTCATTAGCTAATATTTTTAAATTGGAATAATGGGTCGTGATAATTCCAAAGGCTTCACGATGGTAAAATTCTTCAAGGAACGTTTCCGCCAGAGCGCCACCTAATTCAGGATCACTACCTGTACCAAACTCATCGATTAAAAACAGGGTGTTTTTGTTACATTTCCTTAAGAAATAGTTCATCTGTTTTAATCGGTAGCTGTAAGTACTTAAATGATTTTCTATCGATTGGTTATCGCCAATATCACTCATTACGCGATCGAACAAGCAAGCTTTACTGCGCTCGTGAACGGGGATAAGCATACCACTTTGAAGCATAACCTGCAATAAACCAACAGTTTTCAGGGTGATACTTTTACCACCAGCATTAGGTCCGGAAATGACAATAATGCGGCTGTTCTGCTTTAGTTCTACAGTTTGAGGAAAAGTTTTAGCCTTCTTTTTTAGATTATTAAGATATAATAGAGGGTGATAAGCCTCACGCAAGAACATACTTCGATCTTCAGTAATTTCTGGAAGAATAGCGTTTAAAGATTGAGCGTATTTGGCTTTTGCCGAAATCACATCGATGGTTATTAAAAACTCCTGATACTTAGCAAACAACTCATTAAAAGGACGAATGTACTCGGTAACTTCTTTTAAAATTCTAGTGATTTCTTCTTTTTCTTCGTATTCTAAATTGTTGAGCTCTCGCGAATATTTCAGGGTGGCTTCAGGTTCCATATATACAATACTACCTGTTTTACTACTGCCTAAAATTGTACCTTTAACTTTACGTCGATACATGGCTTTTACGGCTAATACACGTCGGTTTTCTAAAACAGACTCCCGAATATCATCTAAATACTCTAAACCATGGTAGGTGTTTAAGGCTGTTGAAAAACTACTGTTTATTTGCCCTTTTACCTTATTGATAGACTGACGTAAGTCGTAAAGTTTATCGGAAGCATTGTCTTTAATATCTCCAAAGCGGTCAATAATAGCATTGATTTTATCAATGATAATTTTAGTGACTTCAATATGAGAAGCGTATTCATGAAGTTGCGGATAGTATTCTTCAAATTTCTTGAGGAATAAAACGATCTCGTTAGATGTTGTTGAAATAGCAGCTATTTTTTTTAGACTGTGAACTTCTAAAAAGGTGTTTTCTATATTTAAAAGCTTTATTTCTTTAGATATGGTATCGAAACTATGGTTAGGAATACGGTTGTCGTTAGCAAACGACGAGACATATTCGTAGGTTAACTGTAAACTGTTTAACAGTTCCGTTTTGTTTCTGTAAGGGGCTATTTCTAAAGCTCTTTCATTCCCAAGTGGCGTGATACAATGTTCGCTAACTTGTTGTAAAACGGTTGGGAATTCTAAGTCTTGTAATGTCTTGTTGTGAATGTTAATCATTCTGTGCTATAAATATGAATACGAAAGCCGCAAAGTTACGTAATATGTATATAAATCTGAAGAGGTAATTCTTTGTCTTAAAAAATGTTAATTAACACTTGCAACTCGTTCTTTAACAAAAGAATAACAGATGCGTGTTGAAATAGTGAATACCTTACCAATGCAAAGTTGAGTATGAAGATGCTGTTTGAAAATACAAATGTAAGTTTTTTAAAAATCGTCATCAATCAATCAAACTATAGAACAGTTTGCAAAGCTCAATGTATTTAGGTTGAGCTTTGTTTTGCCCCAAGTTTACTTGATAATTAAGATTAAAATCTTGGTTTAGCCATGAAGCGATTCTCCCGTGCCGTAGCTTTTAATAATTTTGCTTTCAAATTCTACTAACTGTTTCCAGCGTTTTTCTACGTCAACACCCTTTCCATATTTTCTGGCGAAAGTGATAAATGTGGTATAATGGCTGGCTTCACTAACCATTAAGTCATAATAGAATTTACTTAATTCTTCATCTTTAATGGTATTTGATAATAATTTGAAGCGTTCACAACTTCTGGCTTCAATCATGGCAGATAGTAGTAATTTGTCTACCATACGCTGAATACGGTTTCCGCCCTTATTCATGAATTTAAAAAGCTCATGAACATAGCTGTCTTTGCGTTCAGGGCCTAATTCGTAACCACGGGCTTTAATGATGTCGTGAACCATTTGAAAATGCTCCAGTTCTTCTTGAGCGATTTCAAGAAGTTCGGTAACCATATCCGGATATTCGGGATTTTGAGTGATTAACGTTATAGCGCTGGTTGCTGCTTTTTGCTCACACCAGGCATGGTCGGTAAGTATTTCTTCTATATTTGATTCCGCAAGGTTAGCCCATCGAGGGTCGGTTTCCAATTGTAAATGAAGCATGATTAAACTTTTTGTAAAAATAAAAGTTTGCGAACAATTCTCATTTAATATTCGTAGGTAATTAAAGAACTATAATTTTCTATTTTTAATTTTATCTGATTATAATTTTTTAATTGAAGTGGCTTCAGATTAAACGAAATTGTTTTAGTTATGTAAGCTTCGCACGCTTCTTTATTTTCAAGGTTTAGTTTTAATTCTCTTTGAGGTATGGTAGTTTCTGAAACAGCATCTAAATCTACTAAAGCAACTTCCCAACTATTACCATCGCATCCAGATGAAGAAAATGATATTTCTAAACAATCTTCACTAACTTCTATATTTTGAATATTGTAATTGTTTGTATTCGTAGTGTTAAAAAGGTTTTTGTCAATAATTATGCATGTATCACATTCACCAAACTCTGTACATGAAGGTTGAGTTTCATGATTATTATCACAACTTGACATGAAGGAAAGTGTAGCTATAAGGAATAGTTGAATTCTCATAGTATTTTTCTTTTAAGATGAAAGAATCAGTAGTTGGTTGCGTGAGAAATGTTGCTTTTTTAAATTTAAAAATAGAATTCTTAGGAAATATAATTCCAGATGTTTTTAAATTTACTAAGCTTTCGGTAAGTGTCCAAAACCACAGCGTTATCTGCAGATGCTAATTTAGGGTCGTCGTTAAGTATCTTTTTTGCATGATAGCGTGCGTGTTGTAATAGGTCTTTGTCTTTTACAATATCTGCTATCTTCAGGTTGAGTACCCCACTTTGCTGAGTACCCATTAAATCACCAGGACCGCGAAGTTTTAAATCGACTTCAGCAATTTCGAAACCATCACTGGTTTTTACCATAGTTTCCAGTCGGGTTTTACTGTCGTTACTCAGTTTATGCCCGGTCATTAAAATACAATAGCTCTGTTCGGCGCCACGCCCCACACGACCACGTAACTGATGGAGTTGCGATAATCCAAAACGTTCGGCACTTTCAATAATCATTACTGAAGCATTAGGTACATTTACGCCAACCTCAATTACTGTCGTAGCTACCATAATTTGTGTTTCGCCTTTAATAAAGCGTTGCATCTCGTAATCTTTATCGGCGGGTTTCATTTTACCGTGAACAATAGAAATTTGATAATCGGGCATGGGGAAATCGCGAGCAATACTTTCGTAGCCGTCCATCAAATCTTTGTAATCCATTTTTTCATTTTCCTGAATTAACGGATATACAATATACACCTGCCTGCCTTTAGCAATTTCATCCTTCACAAATCGAAAAACATTAAGCCTGTTTTTATCGTAACGATGTACGGTTTTAATAGGCTTTCTTCCAGCCGGTAATTCATCAATAATCGAGATGTCAAGATCACCATAAACCGACATCGCCAGGGTGCGCGGAATAGGGGTGGCGGTCATCACTAAAATGTGTGGTGGTGTCGAATTTTTATGCCATAATTTACTGCGCTGTGCTACACCAAAACGATGTTGCTCGTCGATAATAGCAAGTCCTAAATTATGGAATTCTACCTTGTCTTCAAGTAACGCATGAGTGCCAATAATGATGTTTAGCTCGCCATTTTTTAAAGATTCTAAAATTTCTCTTCGTTCTGAAGTTTTAGTTGAACCTGTTAAAAGTTTTATTCTGATTTTCAGATCTTTACATAATTCAAGTAATCCGTTATAGTGCTGGACTGACAAAATTTCAGTCGGAGCCATTAAACAGGCTTGAAAACCGTTGTCAAGCGCCATTAACATTGACATTAGCGCAACAATGGTCTTTCCGGAACCCACATCACCCTGCAACAAACGATTCATTTGGGCATTACTGCCTAAATCGGCACGTATTTCTTTTAGTACACGTTTCTGTGCATTGGTTAAATCGAAGGGTAAATGTTCTTCAAAAAAGGTTTTAAAATGTTCGCCAATTTGTTCAAAAGGAAAACCTTTAATTTTCGATTTGTGGGCTAAATTTTTAATAATCAGCTGTAGCTGAATATAAAAAAGCTCTTCAAATTTTAGTCGGAATTGTGCCTTGGTTAACAGCTCCGGACTCTTCGGAAAATGGATGTTAAAAAGCGCTTCACTTTTACCAATTAAGTTCAATTCTTTTCGTAAAGATTTAGGAAGGGTTTCATCAAATTTTCCATTGGCATCAACAAATAATTGCTGAATGATTTTACTCATCACTCGATTAGAAATTCCTCGATTGGATAACTTTTCGGTAGACGGATAAACGGCCTGCATGGCCGAGCGTAAATTCTTTTCGTGTTCGGCTAAAGGTTCCAGTTCCGGATGTGGCATGGAAAAAGTACTGCCAAAACGGTTAGTTTTTCCAAAGGCAACATAAGAGGTGTTCAGTTTTAAACTTTCTCTTATCCATTTATGACCACGAAACCAAACCAGTTCCATAGTTCCTGTGTCGTCTTGAAATTTCGCAACCAAACGTTTACCACGCTTTTGTCCGACTTCAGAAAACGACACAATCTTACCAATAACCTGCACATCGGCATTGTTGTGTGGTAATGTGTTGATCTTGTAATATTGGGTGCGATCAATATAGCGATTTGGGAATAAATTCATTAAATCCTGATAGGTATGAATACCTAATTCCTTGCGAAGCAAATCGGCCCTGCTGGAGCCAACGCCTTTTAAATAATCGATAGGAGTTTGTAGATTTATTGCCATGACGGAACGAATTTAAACCTTTTCAAGCAATTCAAAAAATAGAAATTTTACGTATTTTGGCTTAATCCTTGTTGTATTCAATTAGCATGAACAATTAAGCTATTGTCCAACATTATATTATGAACTTTTGTATAGATGAAATCGAACCTACTAGCCCTTATTTTTTTTATTTCCGGTTTTTTATTTGCCCAACAAATAGATGTTGTAGATTTTAAAAGGGCAGCTGTTTCGGTGTCTTTTCAACCTGAAATGAAAAAGGTGTTGGGAGAAGTGGATTATTCATTAGAAATTTTGAAATCTACGGATTCCATTTTTTTAGATGCGGTTAGTATGGAATTCTCACAGGTTATGTTAAATGGGAACCTAGTAGATTTTAGAAACGATTCAAAAAGACTATGGATAAAGCATAAATTCAAAAAAGGAAAAACATATGATTTGAGTTTTAAATATAAAGCTCAACCTAAGAAAGCATTGTATTTTATTGATTGGGAATATCCGGAAGGAAACAAACAAATCTGGACACAGGGACAGGGGAAATATACGAGTAACTGGTTGCCGAGTATTGATGATATGAACGATAAAATAGAGTTCGATTTAAGCATCATATTTAATAAAAATTACGAGGTTATCGCTAACGGTAAATTAATAGAAAAACAAATCAGCCATTCCACAATGACCTGGCATTACGATATGCAAAAACCTATGGCAAGTTACTTGGTAGCTTTGGTAATAGGTAAATACGATAAACAAATCGAATATTCAGAAAGGGGTGTTCATTTAGAAATGTATTACTATCCGAAAGATTCTTTAAAATTCGAACCGACTTACCGATACACCAAGCAGATGTTTGATTTTCTGGAAGGTGAAATCGGCGTGCCTTACCCGTGGCAAAACTACAAGCAAATTCCGGTGAAAGACTTTTTATATGCGGGTATGGAAAATACCAGTGCGACTATTTTTTCAGATGCTTTTGTTGTTAATGATACCGCTTTTGTAGATAAAAACTATGTAAATGTGAATGCGCACGAGTTGGCGCATCAATGGTTTGGTGATTTGGTAACCGAAACTTCAGGAACTCACCACTGGCTGCAGGAAGGTTTTGCAACGTATTACGCGTTGTTAGCTGAGCGAGACGTGTTTGGAGATAATTATTATTACTGGCGTTTATACGAATATTTGCAGGAGCTGGATGTGCAGGATAAATCGGGAGGAAGCACGGCACTTTTAAATCCGAAGTCCAGCAGTACTACCTTCTACAAAAAAGGCGCATGGGTGTTACATTTGCTTCGTGAGCAGGTTGGCGATGAAGCATTCAGGGAGGCCGTAAAGCATTATTTAAATAAAAATGCTTTTAAAAATGTTCAAACTGAAGATTTTATAAGGGAGGTAGAACAAGCAAGCAAACAAGATTTAAGTAAGTTTGTTAAACTTTGGTTGGAAAACAAAGATTTAAATTATAACTTGATGTTAGAAAGTTTAAAACAATCGGTGTTTATTCAAGAGTATCTTATGGTAGATTGTGAATTGTATACTTCCAAGTGTAAAGAATATTTAAATTCATGGATTTCAGATGAGGCGATGGCTAAGGTAATTGAGCAAATACCAAATCAAATTACATCAGATAATTTTAAAAGCCCTATAAAAGTGCGTCAAGCCATAGCAACATCAATTTCTACGATTCCTGAACGATTAAAACAGGATTATGAGTCATTGCTTCAAGATGAATCGTATGTGACTATTGAAGTGGCTTTAATGAATTTATGGCGCAACTTTCCGCAGACGCGAAACAACTATTTAAATCAGATAAAAGGAATTGTTGGATTTCATGATAAAAATGTTCGAATGCTTTGGCTAACCTTAGCGATAATTACGGAAAATTTTGAACCAGAAAATAAATCGGAATACTTTAAAGAATTAATAGATTATACCTCGCCGAAATATAGTTTCGATATCCGACAGAATGCGTTTATGTATTTAAAGCAAATACAAGCGTGTAATGAGCAATGTAAAGACAATTTAAAGCAAGGAACAAAACATCATAACTGGCAATTTTCAAAGTTTTCAAAGTCCATGTTAGAAGCCATAAATTCAAATTAAGATGAGGGCGTTAGTCATTTCAGGAGGAGGAAGTAAAGGTGCATTCGCCGGTGGCGTGGCGCAGTATCTTATCGAAGAGATGAATCGTGATTACCAGATTTATATTGGTACATCAACCGGAAGTTTGCTCGTGTCTCATCTTGCTTTAAAGGAAATTGATCGTATAAAACATGTGTATACCAGTGTAACGAATAGTGATATTTTTAGTGTTTGCCCATTTGTAGTAAAACAAAAACACGGTAGTCAAAATATTGCGATCAATCACTTTAATGTGCTTTTGAATATGTTGCGCGGTAGTAAGACATTTGGAGAAAGTTACCATTTAAAAGATTTAATAAAGCGAACCTTAACGCCCGAAGATTTTAAAATTTTAAAACAGTCTACCAAAGATATTGTCGTAACAGTATCTAATATTTCACTCAATCATGTAGAATACAAAAGTATTAAGGGTTTTGACTACGATGAATTTTGCGAGTGGATATGGATTTCCAGTAATTATACACCGTTTATGACATTAGTTAAAAAAGATGGCTGCGAATATGCCGATGGTGGCTTAGGAAATATGGTGCCTATAGAGGAAGCTATAAATCGCGGCGCCAAAGAAGTCGATGCCATTATTTTACAAACCGAAGTAACGCAATACAACCGTTTACCTTCAAAAAACCCCTTTTCTTTAATGACTAATATGTTCACATTTATGCTCGATAGAATCGAATCTCAAAACATAAAAATTGGTAAGCACGTGGCTAATCACAACAATGCTATTATCAATTTTTACTACGCGCCAACAGTATTAACAACCAATTCGTTAATTTTTAATAAACAGAAAATGACGGAGTGGTGGCAAAGTGGTTATAATTTTGCCAAGTTTAAAAATAAAGAAGTAAGCGCATTAGAAGATTAATATATGAAAGCATTAGTGATTTCCGGTGGCGGAAGTAAAGGAGCGTTTGCTGGTGGTGTAGCGCAGTATTTAATGGAAGAACAAGGTAAAGAATACGACATGTTTCTTGGCACATCAACGGGAAGTTTGTTGGTACCTCACTTAGCTGCAAACAATGTAGCTAAGCTTCATGAGATTTTTACCAATGTAAAGCAAAGTACCATTTTTAGTATAAACCCCTTTGTACAGCATAAAAAGGATGGAAGGGAATACGTGTCTATCAATTATTTTAATTCTATACTACAATTTATAAAGCGAAAGCGCACCTTTGGTGAGAGTCATGCTTTACGTCGCCATATTAAAAAGCATTTTAGAGAAGACGAATTTAATTTAATTCGAGATACCAAGGAAGATGTCGTGGTTACCGTATCCAACCTGTCTAAAAATAGGGTGGAATATAAGTCGATTAATGATTTTAGTTACGAAGAATTCTGCGACTGGATATGGATTTCCTGCAATTATATTCCGTTTATGTCGTTGGTAAAACGTGATGGTTTTGAGTATGCCGATGGCGGATTGGGATGTGTAATTCCGATTCGGGAGGCCATTCTTCGTGGAGCCACCGAAGTTGATGCTATTGTGCTTGAAAGTGAAAATTTGGAATACAACAAAGTTTTAGGGAAAAATCCATTCTCCTTGATGATTAACCTGTTTGGGCATCTTTTAGATCAGGTGGAAAAGGCTGATATAGCCATTGGTAAACTTGCAGCCAAACACCGCGATGTTAAACTGAATTTATATTATACACCAACACAACTTACTGAAAACTCCTTGATATTTAGTAAAAAGTTAATGACTAAGTGGTGGGAAGATGGTTTTGAATATGCCAAACAAAAACATGAAAGTAAACATGAGTTAAGTGATGTAAAGTAGAAAAAAAAGACAACTTATTAAGGTTGTCTTTTTAGCAGTTTACAAGAGTATATTTGTTATAAAATATCTTTAACTTCTTCTTTTATAAATGATAGTGCTAAATCGCTTGGGGCACGGCGCTCTAACATTTCGGTTAATACCACTTCACGTAGTTTTTCGGCAGTATCTGTTTTTTCCAGTAAACTAGCTTTTCTGATTAATTGAATAGTGGCATTTTTAGCTGTGTTAATAATATTCCAGCATTCTTCACTTACGTAAATTTGCTGAGCTAAATTGTGTTCAAACTCCGATTCAATAGCTTGAATAAGCATACTTTCATAGGCGTTTTTATCCAATGAGGTTGGAGCTACTCTAAGTAACAGTTTAGACGGCGTGATGCGCTCTAAATATAACGTCATGCGTTCGTAGGCTTGCAGTCGGGTAGGTAAAGCGTTTACCTGTAAATCCTTGTGTAATAAAAAACGTCTGCGGCCATCTTCATTTTTTGTATGCTCTTTAAAAAAGTAATAGGCTATAAGTCCGGTTATTAAGGACGGAATAGCAAATAATAGTAAATCGATAATTCTTGACGAATCCATATAAAGTCGTGTTAAGTTTAATTATTCCCTCCCAAATATATACAATCTTTTAAATCTTGCATGTCTGTAAATGGTACATGCGTTTTGTTGTACATATAGGTTTTGTTTAGTTCTTTAGACAAGTTGTGGTCGTCTACATTAATTTCAATATCACTCATTTTAAATTGGCAAGGGTGTTCGTAACCTGCCGCATGCGTAATTTCAATAAATTCTTTTCTAAAGGTTTTAAAATACTGTGCAAGTCGTGCCGATTTTAATGTGGGATCAATACCGCTTTGTAGCCATTTACTTTGCGTGGCAACACCACTCGGGCAGCGATTAGTGTGACAAACTTGCGCCTGAATACATCCAATACTCATCATGGCTTCGCGAGCTACATTAATACAGTCTGCTCCCATTGCGAAAGCCATTGCTGCTTTTGCTGGAAACCCTAATTTGCCACTGCCAATAAATACAATTCGATCGGTGAGTTCTTTGCGTTGAAAAAGTTTGTATAGGTCGCTAAATCCGTAAACCCAAGGCAGAGACACGTGATCGGCAAAACTAGGTGGGGCAGCTCCGGTACCACCTTCGCCACCATCAACAGTTATAAAATCAGGGCCTTTACCGGTTTTTATCATGAGATCTGCAAGTTCTTCCCATTGTTCCAGTTTGCCAATAGCTGCCTTTATACCCACAGGTAAACCGGTGGCTTCAGCTATTTTTTCAATAAAGTCAACCATTTCCGGAATGGTTGTAAATGCGGAATGGTTGGGTGGAGATAACACATCTTTACCTAATTCTACATGACGAATGGCTGCAATTTCTTTTGTAATTTTTGAAGCTGGTAACACACCACCTTTGCCTGGTTTAGCACCTTGTGAGAGCTTTATTTCGATAGCACGGATAGACGGGTTGTCTTCTACGAGTTTAACCAGCTTTTCTAATGAAAATGTACCGTCTTCATTGCGAACCCCGAAGTACCCGGTTCCGAAGTGAAAAATAACATCACCACCATAACTATGGTAAGGCGAGAGTCCGCCTTCACCCGTATTATGATAAGCGCCAGCCATTTTAACCCCTTTGTTTAAAGATTCAACAGCCTTGGCCGAAAGGGAACCAAAACTCATCGCCGAAACATTAATAACCGATGCCGGTCGAAATGGTTTTTTACGTTTATTGTGAAGCCCCATAACTTTAGCGCAGGGCAAAAAGGTTTTGTCTATTTCGTTCGGGTGGTTTTCTTTTGGTTTGAAGGGCATCATGGCATTATTTATGAAAATATGCTGATGTGCGTAAATATCGCGTTCGGTACCAAAACCTTCATAGTTGTTTTCGTGTTTTGCTGAGGCGTAAACCCAACCGCGTTCAATACGGTTAAAAGGTAATTCTTCACGGTTGTTAGCCACTAAATACTGTCGAAGTTCTGGACCGATTTTTTCAAGCATATACCGAAGGTGACCAACAATGGGGTAATTGTGACTGATGGTGTGCGCTTTTTGAATAAAAATATCGCGAATAGCAACAATGAGCAGTACAATTAAAATCCACATCCACCAGCTGATACCTGAAATAAAATCCATAAAATAAATCAATTTAGTTGTTTAAATAATCAATGGCTAAGTTAGTCATCACTTTTACACCAAGCAACATACCAGCATCATCAATCATAAAATCTGGCGTATGATGGGGGAAAGCAGCTTGATTTCCAGGGGTCATACCTCCTAAGAAAAAGTAAAACCCTGGTATTTTTTCCTGATAAAACGAGAAGTCTTCACCAATAGTTACGGCTTTAGTAAGTTTAACGTGATCATCGCCGGCTTCGCGTTGCAAGGTAGGGAGCATGAGGTTTACAAGACGTTCATCATTATAGGTTACGGCAGCTTCATTTCGAAATTCCATAGTGGCCTCTCCACCATAAGCTTCGGCAATAGATGAAGCCATAGCTGTCATGCGTTGAATGATTCGTTCTCTGGTTGCAGGGTTTAGAGTTCTAATGGTTCCGGTGAGCTGGGCATTTTCAGGAATGATATTGTAGCGAACACCGCCTTCTATTTTACCAACGGTAATTACTGCAGGAGCATCGGTAAGGTCGGTTTCTCGACTTATTATACTCTGAAAACCATCAATAATTTTAGCGGAAATATAAATAGGATCAATTCCTGTCCAAGGTGTAGATCCATGCGTTTGTTTCCCTTTTACATGAACTACAAAACGTTCAACGGATGCCATAATACCTTCTGGTTTGTATTGTATGTGGCCTACAGGTATTTCAGATTTTATGTGTAACCCGAAAATGGCGTCAACATCAGGGTTTTTTAGCACCTCTTCTTTAATCATTAATTTGGCACCACCTTCTTCTCCGGGCGGCGGACCTTCTTCAGCAGGTTGAAAAATGAATTTAACCGTTCCTTTTATCTTGTCTTTATGTTTAGATAATATTTCGGCAACGCCCATGAGTATGGCAATATGGCTATCGTGTCCGCAAGCGTGCATAACACCAGTGGTGTTTCCTAAAAATTCAGCAGTTTCATTAGATTTAAACGGAAGGTCATTACGTTCGGTAACCGGTAAGGCATCAATATCTGCTCTTAACGCGACCACTTTTCCAGTGGTTTTACCTTTTAAAATACCTACAACTCCGGTTTTAGCGATTCCTGTTTTTACTTCAATTCCTAAGTCTTTTAAGTGTTTAGCTATTTTATCAGATGTTTTAAATTCTCTGTTGGAAAGTTCTGGATACTGATGAAAATGATGTCGCCATTCAATAATTTTGGGTTCGATACCTTTGATGTCTTTATCTAATGAGGTTTGAGCAAAACAGTTAGAAATACTTAATGCAAGAAGTAAATTGAAAATCCTCATAGACAGGTGGTTTAGATTGTTTCATAAATATATTTAAAATTAAATAAAGGGAACGGCAGTAATTGTTTATAATTATTAATAAAACCATTTAATTAAACGGTTGGCAATGTTTAATTTTAGCCCTTAAAATCGAAATTAATTTTGGAGAAGTATTTAAGTCAGTTAAACGAGGCGCAGTTAGCACCTACCATTCAGAAAGATGGACCAATGATTGTGATTGCAGGTGCGGGGTCCGGAAAAACACGTGTGTTAACCTATAGAATTGCTTATCTAATGAGTCAAGGGGTTGATGCTTTTAATATTTTATCGTTAACCTTTACCAATAAGGCTGCGCGTGAAATGAAAGAACGTATTGCTGCTATTGTGGGACAAAGCGAAGCCAGAAATTTATGGATGGGGACGTTTCACTCGATTTTTGCTAAGATTTTACGTATTGAAGCTGATAAATTAGGCTATCCAACCAATTTTACGATTTATGACTCTCAGGATTCAGATAAATTAATTGGTTCCATTATTCGTGAAATGGGGCTTGATAAAGATATTTACAAAGCAAAATCTATTCGTTCCAGAATATCGTCATACAAAAACAGTTTGATAACGGTACGTGCTTATTTTCAGAATTCTGAATTACAGGAAGCCGATGCTATGGCGAGACGTCCGAGAATGGGAGATATTTATAAAGCCTATGTGGACCGTTGTTTTAAAGCCGGTGCTATGGATTTCGATGATTTATTATTGAAAACCAACGAGCTTTTAACCCGTTTCCCAGAGGTGCTGATGAAGTATCAAAATAGATTTCGTTACATACTAGTAGACGAGTATCAAGATACCAACCATTCTCAGTATTTAATTGTACGGGCTTTATCTGATAAGTTTCAAAATATTTGTGTGGTTGGGGATGATGCGCAGAGTATTTATGCCTTCCGTGGTGCGAATATCAATAATATTTTAAATTTCCAGAAAGATTATGATAATGTAAAACTGTTCCGATTAGAACAGAATTACCGTTCGACTAAGAATATTGTAAACGCTGCCAATTCCATTATTGATAAAAACCAGACCAAGCTTGATAAGGTCGTTTGGACCGCTAACGATGAAGGAGGTAAAATTGTAGTCAATCGTTCATTAACCGATGGTGATGAGGGGCGTTATGTGGCTAGTACCATTTGGGAAACTAAAATGAATGAGCAACTGGATAATAAAGATTTTGCCGTTTTATATAGAACGAATGCGCAGTCGAGAGCTATTGAGGATGCGTTGCGAAAACGTGATATTCCTTATAAAATTTATGGAGGCTTATCGTTTTATCAACGCAAAGAGATTAAGGATGTCATTTCGTATTTACGATTAATCATCAATCCTGCCGATGAAGAAGCGTTAAAGCGCGTGATAAACTTTCCGCCTCGTGGTATAGGCGCGACTACAGTAGATCGATTGGTCGTGGCTGCTAATGGTTATAACCGTTCCATTTTTGAGGTGATGAAAAATATCGATAAGGCTGATGTTAAAATTAACTCAGGAACGAAAGGAAAGCTACAGGATTTTGTAACCCTGATTGAAAGTTATCAGGTAATGAATAAAAATGCCGATGTATTCGAATTGGCTGAACACGTAACCCGTACCAGTGGATTAATTAAAGAATTTAAGAAAGATGCCACGCCAGAAGGTGTAACTCGTATGGAAAACATTGAAGAGTTACTGAATGGTATGAAGGATTTCGTTGAGGGGCAGCGAGAAGTGGCTGATGCAACGGCATCTTTAGCAGAATTTTTGGAAGATGTGGCACTGTCAAGCGATTTAGATTCTGATAAGGAAGATGTTGATCACGTGGCTTTAATGACCATTCACTTAGCAAAAGGATTGGAGTTTCCTCATGTGTTTATAGTCGGTTTAGAGGAAGATTTATTCCCGAGTGCCATGAGTATGAATACACGTAGTGAGCTAGAAGAAGAACGACGTTTATTTTATGTGGCATTAACGCGTGCAAAAAAACAGGCGTATTTAACGTATGCTTTATCCAGATACCGTTGGGGGAAATTGGTAGATGCCGATCCAAGTCGATTTATTTCAGAAATAGATGAGCAGTATTTAGATATTACCACACCAATTGAAGAGCGTCGTATCAACCCGATGCTCGATGCCGATATTTTTGGAGATGTAAGTCCGAATACAAGACAAAATGTAGCCTCTAATAATATTCGATTTAAACCAGCTAAGCAGGCAAATCTTAAAAAGGGGAGTGCTCCAAAGGAACAACCAAAGTTTCAACCGAATGCTCCTAAAAAGTTAACAAAGGTGGAGTCGTCAAGTTCATCTGGACAAGAAGCTAATTTGTTTGATGGTAAATTAGTGCCGGGAAATATTGTCAATCATATGCGTTTCGGTAAAGGTGAAGTCCTAAAAATAGAAGGCACAGGAGCCGACGTGAAAGCTGAAATTAAATTTCAGCAAGTTGGGGTTAAGAAATTGCTTTTACGTTTTGCAAAACTAGATGTTATAGGATAAAACCTTACAAAAAGTTTCAAACTTTAATAAAAAAAGCCTGTGTTTTTAGCCCAGGCTTTTTAAGTTAGTCACTCTATAAGTAATCGAAATATTTTTATTGTTTGTTCTGAATAAATTTACTTAAATACTTCAGAAAAGACAAATAAAAAGTAAGATTTTTATTTCGTATTATGTAAATGTTTACTTGAGCTAAAAATATTGTTTTACAATTGAAAAAATGTCGCTAACTTGTTACTTGAAGAGAATATACAGTACCTATGGCTGAGTTTATAAAAATTTACGAAGAAAATCCTAACCCGAAAGCAATTGAAAAAGTTGTTGATGTTTTAAAACGTGGCGGATTAATAATTTATCCAACCGATACGGTTTATGGATTGGGTTGTGATATAAGTAATATTAAGGCTTTAGAGAAGGTGGCGCGTATTAAGCAGGTAAAACTGGAGAAGTCTAATTTTTCATTTATCTGTCATGATTTGAGTCATTTAAGCGATTATGTAAAACAGATTGATACATCAACTTTTAAGGTCTTAAAACGAGCGCTTCCGGGACCATATACATTTATCTTGCCGGGTTCAAAAAACTTACCGCATCCATTTAAGAAAAAGAAAACAGTTGGTATTCGTGTACCAGATAATAAAATCGCTTTAGAGATTGTTAAGAAGTTAGGTCATCCTATTATTTCGACATCTATTCGCGATGAAGATGAGGTGATTGAATATACAACTGATCCGGAACTTATCTTGGAAAAATGGGATAATTTGGTAGATGTTGTTATTGATGGCGGTTATGGAGATAATAACCCTTCAACAGTCATTGATATGTCTGAAGACCCAGTAATAATAGTTAGGGAGGGTAAAGGAAGTTTAGAAGTGCTATAACTATGAGGCTATTTTAGTTTTAGATTTCAACGTTAGGAAGTTCTTTTTCTAATCTGTCGAAATTTTCCTCATTCTTAGGTCCTGCAAACACTCTTATTTTTTCACAGGTATTTGGGCAATCGAAAATCATTCTAAAAGAGATTTGGGTTTCTGAATCATTTAGCTTTTCGAAGGCTATTTCCATATCAAATATTGGGTGCGAAGTACGGCTCCATGACACTAATTTTTGTGGTCTAATAGTTTTAAAGATAGATGCGTTTTCGTAATTAGCTTTGGTTGGAGAATGCATGGTTAGCGACCATTTACCACCAGGACGCAAGTCAAATTCATGAAACGTATTGGTGTATCCTTCGGGACCCCACCATTCTTTTAAATGCGACGGATTAGAAAAGGCCTGATATACTTTGTCTACAGGGGCTTTTAGTATACGTTCGTTGTAAATTTCTCGGTTGGTTTTAGTTGGCATTAGGTTGATTTTGTAATGATTAGGATTTCAATATAATAAATAATGTTGATTTTTAAAAAAGGAACAAAGGGAGATGATTTAATAAAAAAGCCCGACCATTTGGTCGGGCTTTTCAATGTTATGTTAGAAAACGGATTAGTTACCAGCTTCTAAGTTTTTCATTTCTTTTTCGATCATATCGTAGAACTGATCGATTTTTGGTAATACTAAGATACGAGTACGACGGTTTCTAGCTCTGTTCTCAGCAGTGTTGTTTTCTACTAATGGCACGTAATCAGCACGTCCAGAAGCTACTAACTGGCTTGGGTTAACACCTAAGTCTTCTAAAACTCTAACTACTGAAGTAGCACGTTTAACACTTAAATCCCAGTTGTCTAAAATTACACCGTTGCTTTTGTAAGGTACGTTATCAGTGTGTCCTTCAACCATACATTCGAAATCAGGCTTGCTTTGTACAACTTTAGCAACTTTAGCTAATACATCTTTAGCTTGAGTTGTTACATTGTAGCTACCACTTCTAAATAATAATTTGTCTGCGATAGAAATGTAAACCACACCTTTCTCAACGTTAACTTCGATGTCTGGATCGTTGATTCCAACTTCACGTTTTAAACTAGTAACAAGCGCTAAGGTTACACTGTCTTTCTTAGTAAGAGCATCTTGTAAGCGGTTGATTTTTAAATCTTTCTCTTTCATGCTTTCTAGAGTCTTCTCGATGTTAGAGGCTCCTTTAGCAGATAAAACCTGTAAGTTTTCGTTATAGCTTCTTAAATCTGTTACTTGCTCTTCAAGTGCTTTTGCTCTAGCTGAAGCAGAAGCTCTCTCCTCTAAACAAGAGTTTAATTTTACGGTTGCAGAATTTAGTAAATCTTGAGATTCTTTATATTTTGCTTCAAGATCTGTAAACTGTTTTTTTGATACACATGAACTTAGCACAAGCATCGCTGAAGCGCCAAGTAATAGGACTTTTCTCATAATTATTTAAGGATTAATATTTTAAGTTATTACCACAAAAATATGTAAAAAACGGTCGATTTAACAACTTTAAGCAAACTTTTATCAACTATTTCCCCAGATTTTTGAAGTGTCTTTTTCTATTTACGAAATAATCCATAACAATGGATGTTCGTTCGTAATATTTTACTTTATTTTTTAATTGTTTTCGTTGTTTTAATAGCTTACTTAAGTGGCCATAAAAACTGAAATGTGCTTTTAAGACTGCCAAAGTATGCTTTGGTTTAATCTCGACAACAAATTTTATGCCAGCAATACCGTCTAAAAGTAATCTGACTAAAATTTTTAAAAATATTGGTCCAGTAGCATTTTTAGTAAGCGTGTATAAACTGTTTCTAAAATTTAGGTGCGTCTTTTTAGGGTTAAGTGTCGTTAGGGTAGCTCCTCCAACATGATAAACCGTTGATGCTCCGACGTATTTAATAGTGTAACCTGAGTTCTTGGCGCGCCAGCATAAATCAATTTCTTCCATATGCGCAAAAAAGGAGGCGTCGAAGCCTTCTAAATCATTAAAAACCTCCCGTCTTATAAATAAGCAAGCACCAGAAGCCCAAAGTATTTCAGCGGTGTCATTATATTGTCCTTTATCAGTCTCGATAGTATCGAATATTCTTCCGCGGCAATATGGGTAACCGTACTTGTCTATAAAACCACCAGCAGCACCTGCGTATTCAAACTGAGATTTGTTTTTGTAATCCAGTATTTTTGGCTGAATAACGGCCGTATTGGGTTCTGTGTTAAAAATATCTATGATTGGGGTAAGCCAGTTTTCGGTAACCTCAATATCACTATTTAGCAGGCAGAAGATATCGGCATCAATATGTTTCAGAGCATCATTGTAACCTTTAGCATACCCGCCATTTTCAACATTCTTTACGATTTTAATTATGGGGTACTTATTGCGAACAAATTCTATAGAGTTATCAGTTGATGCATTATCAGCGATATAAATATCTGATTCCTTAGAAAAAGCTACTACCGAAGGTAAGAACTTTTCCAGAAGTTTTTGTCCATTCCAATTTAATATAACAACAGCTAATTTCATAGGCTATAATCGGGTATGTCTCTTAAAAAATCGTAACGTTCATTAACAAAATCCATTTGACAATAATAATGATTTAATCCATTAGTCACCATTAAATAGGTTGCATTAAGCACTTGATTATACTGTGCAATCTGGTCGAAGGTTTGTTGATTTATGGTTATTGAAGGGGCTTTACATTCTACAATAAGATGAATACTTCCGTCTGTATTAAAAATAACAATATCGTACCGTTTTTTTAAATCGTTTACAATGAGTTCTTTTTCAATGTTAATTAGCGATTTAGGGAAACCTTTTACCTCCATTAAATACATTAGGCAATGTTGTCTTACCCATTCTTCTGGCTGTAAAACCACAAACTTTTTACGAATACAATCGAATATAGAAATTTTATTTTCGCTACTTTTGAGTCGAAACGAAAACTTTGGAAAATTAAGATCTTGCAATGCTGTTCTTTTATAATTTCAAAGTTAATGTACATTAATCAAATACCAAATTACCAAACCAGTTTTTGGGGTTTTGTATTTATAATTTTGGATTTTTTCAATTTTGGACGACGTAAAACAATTAGTAACTGATATTAAAAACGGGAACCTGAAACCTATTTACTTCTTAATGGGAGAGGAGCCTTATTATATTGATAGAATTTCGGACTTTATCGAGGAAAATGTTTTAGCTGAAGAAGAACGTGGTTTTAATCAAATGGTGCTTTATGGTCGAGATATTACTATTGATGATATTGTAAGTAATGCTAAGCGTTACCCGATGATGGCAGAACATCAGGTGGTAATTGTAAAAGAAGCTCAGGATTTATCACGTACAATAGAAAAGTTAGCTGATTATGCTAAAAATCCGCAGCCGTCTACCGTTTTAGTAATTAATTATAAATACAAAACTATTGATAAGCGTAAAACGCTTTATAAAACATTGAAAACTACCGGGGTGATTTATGAAAGTAAAAAGCTTTATGAGAATCAGGTAGCCGATTGGATTCGACGCGTATTAGCTTCTCAGAAATACAGTATTGAACCAAAGGCAGCTCAGATGTTGGTCGAATTTTTAGGAACAGATTTGAGCAAGATTAATAACGAACTTGAAAAACTGAAAATTATTCTACCTAATGGAAGTCAGATTACACCCGAGCATATTGAGGAAAATATAGGGATAAGTAAAGACTTCAATAATTTTGAGTTGAGAAAGGCTATTGGCGAACGTGACGTTATGAAGGCGCATCGCATTGTAAAATATTTTGCCGATAATCCTAAGGATAATCCTATGGTGGTTACAGTGTCGTTGTTGTTTAACTTCTTTTCTCAGTTATTACACTACCACGGACTTAAAGATAAGTCTCCAAGAAATGTTGCTTCAGCCTTAAAAATCAATCCGTATTTTGTAAATGAGTATGTTGCAGCAGCAAGAAATTACCCTATGCGTCAGGTAAGTATGGTTGTGGCAACGCTAAGAGATTTTGATGTAAAAAGTAAAGGTGTTGGCGCTAATGCTGTTCCACAAGGTGATTTACTGAAAGAATTATTAGTGAAAATACTAGCTTAAATATAGACGGCGATGGTTAAAGCGATCATTATAAATATAGTTAAAATGATAACCAAAGGTGTCACAAACTTCAGCCATTTATCGTAACCAACTTTTACAATTGCCAGCGACGCTAAAATTAATCCTGTCGGGTTAATAAAAGCAAAAAGTCCCATGCCATATTGATAGGCATTCACAACTAAATCTCGTCCTATTCCTACACCGTCGGCTAAGGGTGAAATTATTGGCATGGTTAATACTGCCATACCAGAAGATGAAGGAATAAAGAATGAAAGTCCTCCAAAAATGTAGAGGAGTGCATTAACAAAAAGACCTTTATTCATGCCGTTGGTAGCTGTGCTAGCATAATACAGCATAGTGTCGCTGATTTGTCCGTCGTCCATTAGCACAGTAATGCCTCTGGCAATTCCTATAATTAAAGCAACACCTAGTAAATCACTAGCGCCTTTTACGAAAACATCAACAAAAGTAGATTCTTTAATTTTTCCTAATAATCCTATAATTATCGATCCTACAAGGAATACAACGGTCATTTCTAAAAACCACCATCCTTCACTAGATACTCCGTAAATCATAACTACAAAGCACATGGCGAAAACAAATAAAATAAGACGCAGTCGCGCAGATAAAACAACCGTTGCATTTGTCGTGTTGCCGAACATTTTTTCAATAGATTCTTTCTGATTAAAAATTATAGATTTCGAAGGGTCTTTTTTAACGCGTTGAGCATATCTAATAATATACAATATGCAAATAAGCGTGCCAATTACGAGAATAACAAAACGTGCTGTTAATCCGGTTGTCCAGTTAATTCCGGCAGCATCTGAAGCAATAATTACACTAAACGGATTAACTGTAGAACACATCGTTCCAATAGATGAACCTATATAAATACTAGCCAAGGCAACCATGGCATCGTAATTTGCAGCTAAAAAAATAGGAATAAGAATGGGATAGAAAGCTATGGTTTCTTCGGCTAGCCCAAAGGTTGTTCCTCCAATTGCAATAAGCATGGTTACAATAATAATTAAGAGGAATTCTTTTCCTTTTAAGGCATGAGCCAGCCAATTAATACCGGCATCGAAAGCTCCTGTGAAATTCATTATACCAATAAGGCCTCCAATAAATAAAACTAGAAAGATGATATCTGATGCTTCAATAATACCTTTAATTGGTGACTGAATGAAGGCTGTAAAACCTTGAGGTGAAGCTTCAACTTCTTTGTAGGTGTTGGGTATACCAATGGGCTTCCAAATATCTCCATTAGTGAATTTTTCTAATGGAATTTTAATTTGTAATGCATCCAGAGTTTCCTGGCGAGCAGGTAAAGTTGTAGTTTCTTCTAAACTGGTTTTAGTAAAGGTATTCTCAGAAGTGTTATATGTAAGGGTGTCAAATTCTCCAGAAGGTACTAACCATGTGAGTCCCGCAACTAAAGCTGCAATTATTAGTAAAATGGTTTGAGCCGTTGGGAATTTCAGTTTTTTCATTGGTCAGTTTGAAAAATTATAACAGTTTAGTAGTGCAAATTTATTGGGATTAAAGATAGTATTATTTTATTTGCATTTTAAAACGTGGTTATGAAATTACGATTGCACGATAGTTGGAAGCCTTATCTGGAAAGTGAATTTAACGAATCTTATTTTAAATCTTTAATTAGGTTTGTTGAAGAAGAGTATAAATCTGGCATTTGTTTTCCGCCGGAAGATCAAATATTCAATGCATTTAATCATTGTACGTTTGGAGAGGTAAAAGTGGTTATTCTTGGTCAGGATCCTTATCACGATGATGGTCAGGCTAATGGTTTATGTTTTTCAGTTAATGAAGGAGTAAAACATCCGCCATCATTAGTGAATATTTTTAAAGAAATAGAGTCAGATTTAGGAATAGCTTATCCTAAGAGTGGTAATTTAAAACGTTGGGCAAATCAGGGGGTGTTATTACTTAATGCAACGCTGACAGTGAGAGCACATCAGGCTGGGAGCCATCAAAAAAAAGGATGGGAAACCTTTACAGATGCTGTAATAAAAACAATTAGTGATAATAGGGAACATGTAGTATTTCTACTTTGGGGAGGTTATGCTAAAAAGAAAGCAAAGTTGATAGATGCTAAGAAACATACAGTTTTAACAAGCGGACACCCTTCACCTTTAAGTGCTAATAGAGGGTATTGGTTTGGAAATAGACACTTTAGTCAATCCAATGAAATTTTAAAAGAGTCAGGTGGTCAGCCTATAGTTTGGTCGTGAAACCACTATAAAAATAAAAAAGTGTAACCTTTATGAAAATTCATAAAAGTTACACTTTCATTTTGTTGAACACCATAATAAAGTTGCTTTTGCAAAATACTTTAATTAACTCCCGGTAGGAGCTAATGCTTGTTCTTGATCCAAAGATATTTCAGATCGAATAATTACAGGCATTTTGTTCACTTTGGTTTGCTTTGGGGTTTTGTTGCAACTAAATTTTAAGAGTAAAAAGTTTACGATTACAAGAAATGTAACACAAAGAGTAATAGTCACTAACATAGGCAATTGGGTTTGGAATTAACGACAAGATAAATAAAACATAGCTAAAGCGTGTTATTTTATCGTTAAGTGTTAAACTAGAGCAAATTTACTCATTAAAGGACTACAAACCAATACGCAGTTCTACTTATTTTGATATTCGGAAAATTCTGTTAATATTTTAATTTATTTATTTTTTTAATCGGTTTGTTTTGGTTTTTTCTTATAAAAATGTAAATAATTCAGAAAATTTGATTTCTTTTAGTTTTTAATTCTTACATAAAAATGTACTTCTATTTGATGTTTTAAGGTAGTTTTAGTATTACAATTAAGGTGAATTGTTGTGTTATATTCTGAAAACGTGTGTGTTATTGTTTCTGTGATGATAAATTAACAAAAACACGATTTGTTAAAAGTGATTTTTAAAAACGAAATAAGGGTATTAACGAAATATAATTTATTTTTGGCTAAAATATAAAATGATGGAGCAAATAGATTGGAAAGTTGCCAAAGAATACGAAGATATAACCTATAAAAAATGTAATGGTGTTGCCAGAATAGCATTTAACAGACCTAATGTGCGTAACGCTTTTAGACCAAAAACCACTAGTGAATTATATGATGCTTTTTATGATGCTAATGAAGATGTTAACATTGGTGTTGTATTATTGTCTGCCGAAGGCCCGTCTACAAAAGATGGCATCTGGAGTTTTTGTTCAGGGGGAGACCAAAAGGCCAGAGGACATCAGGGGTATGTAGGCGAAGATGGGTATCACCGTTTAAATATTTTAGAAGTTCAACGTTTAATTCGTTTTATGCCTAAGGCAGTTATTGCTGTGGTTCCGGGTTGGGCTGTTGGTGGGGGCCATAGCTTACATGTAGTTTGTGATTTAACTTTGGCCAGTAAAGAACACGCTATTTTTAAACAAACCGATGCAGACGTTACCAGTTTTGATGGTGGCTATGGGTCAGCTTATTTGGCAAAAATGGTAGGACAGAAAAAGGCTCGTGAAATCTTCTTTTTAGGACGTAATTATTCTGCTCAGGAAGCTTATGAAATGGGTATGGTTAATGCTGTAATCCCTCATGATGAATTAGAATCTACCGCCTACGAATGGGCTCAGGAAATATTGGCCAAATCACCAACATCGATAAAAATGTTGAAGTTCGCTATGAATTTAACCGATGATGGTATGGTTGGTCAGCAGGTGTTTGCCGGAGAAGCAACACGTTTAGCTTATATGACCGATGAGGCTGTTGAGGGACGAAATGCTTTCCTTGAAAAACGTAAGCCTAATTTTGCTAAAAAATGGATTCCATAATATGAAGAATATTTCTGTTTGGATTTCAGCTATGCGTTTACGAACGCTGCCTTTATCAATTTCCGGAATTATACTAGCATCTTGTTTGGCGGCTTATAACGGATATTTTAATTGGTTAATTTTTAGCTTAGCAATATTAACAACTTTGAGTTTTCAAATCCTTTCAAACCTGGCTAACGATTATGGTGATGGTGTAAAGGGAACTGATAATAAAGATAGAATAGGTCCCGATCGCGCCATTCAATCAGGTGATATTTCTCCAGATCAAATGTTTAATGCCATAAAGTTGAATGTCCTTATTTCAATTGGTTTGGCGTTCTTTTTAATTTTTGTATCGTTTGGTGTGAATCACTTTTTACTAACCTTATTATTTTTTGTTTTAGGAATTGCCAGTGTTATTGCAGCAGTTAAATATACCGTTGGGAATAATGCCTATGGATACAAAGGGTTAGGAGATGTTTATGTCTTTATATTTTTCGGACTAATTAGTGTTATCGGTTGTTATGTATTGTATGCCAAAACTATTGATCATGTGGTGTTTTTACCTGCCATTACAGTTGGTATGTTGAGTGCTGCGGTACTTAACCTCAATAACATGCGAGATATCGAGTCTGATGTTAAATCGAATAAAATTACCTTAGCGGTTAAGCTGGGCATTGCCAATGCTAAAAAATATCAACTGTTTCTTGTTGGAGGAGCAATTGTATTATCAGCTTTATTTGGAATTTTATATTTCACTTCGATATTCAATTTGATATTTTTTGTTGCTTACATTCCTTTAATCCTTCATATCAAAACGATATTAACCAATAAAGATTCAAAATTATTGGATCCGGAATTAAAGAAGGTGGCACTAACAACAGTGTTGTTGGCGGTGTTAATGGGAATTGGACATTTGTTATAGATTTTTCGTATTTTTCTGTATTCAATTTTTAAGATTATAAAAGATGAAAATTACATTTTACGGCCACGCTAGTTTAGGTATAGAAGTTAATGATGTTCATATTCTTGTAGATCCTTTTATTTCGGCTAACGAGAAGGCTTCTCACATTAATATCGACGAGTTAAAAGCCGATTATATTTTAGTGACACACGCACATCAGGATCATATTTTAGATGTTGAAGCAATTGCAAAACGAACAAATGCAGTTATTGTTTCAAATGCTGAAATAGCAACCTATTACCAAAATAAAGGGTTTGAAGCGCATCCAATGAATCACGGTGGTCATTGGGATTTTGAATTTGGTACGGTAAAATATGTTGTTGCCTTACATTCATCATCGTTCCCTGATGGAACTTATGGCGGACAACCAGGAGGTTTCGTTATCGAAGGCGAACATAAAAACATTTACATTGCAGGCGACACGGCGTTGACTTACGATATGCAATTAATTCCAATGCGTATTAAGTTAGATTTAGCCATTCTTCCCATTGGCGATAATTTTACAATGGGAATCGATGATGCGATTACCGCCAGTGATTTTGTAGAGTGTGATAAGGTGTTAGGCTATCATTTCGATACGTTTGGATATATAGAAATAGATCATGAAGAAGCAAAGCGTAAATTTTTCGATAACGACAAAGATTTAATGTTGTTGGAAATTGGAGAAAGTATAGAGTTATAGATGATAAACGCTTCGTATAAGAAATACATATTAAATTTTAAGCAGGCCTCTGGTACGTCCAGAGGCGTGTTACGAACCAAGGAAACTTGGTTTCTTATTTTAAATCAAAACGGAAAAACCGGAGTAGGGGAATGTGGCGTGTTTAGGGGATTGTCTGCGGATGATAAACCAGATTACGAAGACAAATTAAAATGGACCTGCAAGAATATTCATTTAGGTTTAGACAAGTTGCTATTTGAATTAATAGAGTATCCAAGTATTCAGTTTGGTTTAGAAATGGCTTTCAAATCTTTAGAAAGCCAAAATGGTTTTGAGTTGTTTCCTTCAAAATTTACACAAGAACAAGACCCGATTGCGATTAATGGATTAATCTGGATGGGGTCTGAAGATTTTATGAAGCAGCAAATAGAAGACAAGCTAAAAGCTGGCTTTTCTTGTATTAAAATGAAAATTGGTGCTATCGATTTTCAATCAGAAGTCGATTTGTTAAAATCTATTAGAAATGAGTTTTCAGCAAAGGATATTGAATTACGAGTGGATGCCAATGGGGCTTTTTTACCTTCCGAAGCTTTAGAAAAACTAAAAGTATTATCGGACTTAGAACTGCATTCTATCGAGCAACCCATTAAACAGGGGCAGATTGAAGACATGGTAAGACTTTGTGACGAAACCCCGTTACCTATTGCGTTAGACGAAGAATTAATTGGTGTTTTTCATGTAACAGAAAAGAAGAAGTTACTACAAACAATAAATCCGCAGTATATTATTTTAAAACCGAGTTTAGTCGGTGGTTTTAAAGGCAGTGATGAGTGGATTTCTATTGCAGAAAATAATAATATTGATTGGTGGATAACAAGTGCTTTAGAAAGTAATATTGGGCTTAATGCCATAGCACAATACACTTATCAAAAACAAAGCCCTTTACCACAAGGATTAGGTACAGGGGGACTGTTTACAAATAATTTCGACTCACCGTTAGAAGTCATTAATGGTGCATTAACATATAATAATCAATTAAACTGGAACTTTAATTTATAAAGGATGTATATAGCTCAGGCATTTAACACGTTGCACGATTGGTGGCGTTACATTATAGGGGTGTTTATTATTGTTGTTGGCGTGTTTATTGGTCAGGTGCCATTTACGGCAGCAGTGATGATAAAGGCTTTTAAAGACGGTAAAAATCCATCGGAATTGAATCAATCCGTTATGATGAGTTATTTAGAACCAAACCTGAATTTATTCTTGATGTTGTTGTCTTTTGCGGTTGGTTTGGTAGCTTTGTTATTGGTTACAAAATATCTTCATAAACAATCGTTTACACAACTAACAACGTCAAGAAAACAAATTGACTGGAAACGTGTGTTATTCATTTTCTTCTTTTGGGGCATCATTTCAAGTGGTTTGGTAATAGTTGATTATTATATGACTCCTGAAAATTATGAACTCAATTTTCAATTAAAACCCTTTATTATACTCTGTATAATAGCTATCATTTTTGTGCCGTTACAAACCAGTTTTGAGGAGTATATGTTTAGAGGCTATTTAATGCAGGGAATAGGCGTTTCTACAATAACTAAAAGGTTTCCTTTGGTTTTAGGGTATATCTTATTAGTTGTTTTAGTTTTGATCTATTCCAATAGTCTAGAAACAATTTCATTTGTGTTTGGGATATTAGAATTTCTTTTATTATTCGCATTAGGTGTCTTTATATTTAATTCTAAGCACATAGATCGTTTAATGAATTCAAATATATATAATAGAATTTACTACATACTTAGAAGAAATTCAACACCATTAATTATAACATCAGCTGTTTTTGGATTGTTGCATATTGCAAACCCTGAAGTTGAAAAACTAGGACCAATGATTATGGTCTATTACATTGGTACAGGATTATTCTTAGGAATTATGACCTTAATGGATGAAGGTATGGAACTGTCGTTAGGCTTTCATGCTGCGAATAATTTGTTTACAGCGCTTTTAGTTACAGCCGACTGGACAGCGTTTCAAACGCATTCCATTTTAAAGGATATGTCCGATCCTTCAGAAACGGCATTAAGCGAAATTTTTGTTCCGGTATTTATAGTTTTTCCTATCATTTTATTCATTCTTTCGAGAATTTATAAATGGACCGGTTGGAAAGAAAAACTATTCGGAAAGGTTGAAGAACCAGCATTATTAACTTCAGAAATAGACACGATTGGACATGGTACCGACATTTAAAAATATCCATCTAAAATTTAAGGTTAACGGATTTCATTATTCAAGAGAATACTTAATAGAACTAGCATACGACTTTGTTAAGGAAGGTAAATCTTTTGAAAGAGAAATTGGTGATTTTTTGTTTGATTGGTTAGATGATAGTGAAACTATAAAGGTGAAAACATCTGGGTCGACAGGAACACCAAAAACAATGGAGTTATCGAAACAGGCGATGGTAAATTCGGTTTTGGCCACCGGAGACTTTTTTAGTTTGGTGCCTGGTAATAAGGCCTTATTATGTCTACCGGTAACCTATATCGCTGGGAAAATGATGTTGGTTAGAGCTATGATTTTAGGGTTAGAACTCGATATTGTAGAGCCATCTTCCAATTTGGAATTCGATACAAATAAGGATTATGATTTTTGTGCTATGGTGCCTATGCAGTTAGAAAAGGTATTGGATAAAGTCGATAATATAAAAACCATAATCGTTGGTGGTGTTCCGGTTTCAAACAGTTTAAAAACAAGTATTCAAACATTAAAAACCAAGGTGTTCGAAACGTATGGGATGACAGAAACGGTGACACATATCGCTTTGAAACCCGTTAATAATACGTCAAATTCAAAGCCTCATTTCAAGGTCCTACCGGGAGTTACTATTTCTCAAGATGATCGGGGTTGTTTAGTGATTGAAGCTCCTAAATTATGTCAGGAGAAAATCATTACGAACGACATTGTTAAAATTCATTCGGAGATGGAGTTTGAATGGTTAGGGCGTTTCGATAATGTCATAAACTCTGGAGGTGTTAAACTTTTTCCAGAGCAGATTGAAGCTAAACTTCAGGGTAAAATCATGAGTCGATTTTTTGTAGCTTCAGAACCTAATAATGAATTAGGCGAACAACTTATTTTAGTTATTGAAAGTAAATCAAACGAATTGAACTCGGAAGTGTTTTCGACTTTAGATAAATTTGAAAAACCCAAAGCTATTTATGCAGTTAAGCAATTTGCTGAAACCTCTTCAGGTAAAATTCAACGAAAAAATACATTGGCGTTAATAAAAAAATAAGTTTCTTGTAACAAGAACCCATTTTTTAATACTAATAGTTGTCCTTGTAGGGCAATTAGAATTCCCCTTTGTTAATTAATAAATAGAAAATTAATTTATATGAACTTTATCAAACGCGTGTTATCGACCGTTACAGGTATCTTTGTATTTTTAGGTATTTGTGTTGTATTACTTGTTGTTGTCGGACTTGTTTTTGGCTCCTCATCAGAAGAAATCGTAAGAGTAAAGCCTAATTCGGTACTCGATTTAAAACTCGATTTTCCAATTAAAGACTATGCCGGAAAAACAGAATTTGAACAGTACGAATTTTTAAATAAGGATGATAAAAATGGACTTTTTAATATTATCGACGCCATAAATTATGCCGCAACCGATGATAAAATAAAAGGAATTTCAATTGATAATAATTTTATTAATGCAGGAATATCTCAGACTAAAGCCATTCGCGACGCTTTAATAGAGTTTAAAGAGTCAGGGAAATTTATAACCGCATACGCCGATATTTATACACAGAAAGATTATTACTTAAGTTCCATTGCCGATACAATTTTTATGAATCCTGCCGGGATGATGGAGTTTAAAGGTTTGTCTTCGGAGCAATTGTATTTTAAAGATTTTCAGGAAAAAACAGGATTGAAAATGGAAGTGGTACGCTTCGGAAAATATAAAAGTGCCGTAGAGCCATTCCTTGAAAACGAAATGAGTGAAGCTAACAGAGAGCAGGTAGAAGTGTTTTTAAATTCTATCTGGTCTGAAATTAAATCTGAAATATCACAAAGCAGAGGTGTTTCCTCCGAACAATTAAATGGTATTGCAGATAGTTTGTTAGCACGAAATGCTCCTCTAGCAAAGCAAGCCAAACTTATTGATAAAATTGCCTATCACGACGAATATCTAGCCGGGTTAGAAAAGGCTGCAGGAACTGAAGCTTCAAAAAAGTTGGAGATGGTTTCTATTTTTGATTATGCTGAATATACGGCCACTAATATGTTGACCAACTACAGTAAAAATAAGATTGCCGTGATTTATGCTGAAGGTGAAATTATTTATGGAGAAGGCGAAGAGGGGGCCGTTGGTCAAGGTGTAATGACAAGGTCGCTGCAGGAAGCCAGACAAAACGATAAGATTAAAGCAGTTGTTTTACGAATTAACTCTCCGGGAGGAAGTGCCTTAGCAAGTGAGTTAATTTGGCGTGAAATAGAATTGACTAAAAAGTTAAAACCGGTAATTGTATCTATGGGTAATTTGGCTGCATCCGGAGGGTATTACATAGCGTGTAATGCTGATAAAATTATAGCCGAACCAACAACTATAACAGGAAGTATTGGTGTGTTTGGAATGTTGCCAAACGGAAATGCTTTAGCCGAGAAAATGGGAATCAACGCCGAGCAGGTATCAACGAATAAAAATTCTGTTACCTATAGCTTTTTTGAACCGTTAAATGACACGCAACACGATTTTATAAAAGAAGAAATTATAAGCATTTATGAGTTGTTTACCGGACGTGTAGCCGAAGGGCGAGGCATGGAGCAGGATAAGGTAAAGGAAATTGCTCAAGGCCGTGTCTGGACAGGTGCAGATGCCTTAAAAATAGGTTTAGTAGATGAATTAGGAGGGCTAGATTTAGCTCTCAAATATGCTGCTGAAGCTGCTGGTGTTTCAGAATATAATATTAAAGAGTTTCCAATTTATAAGAAAGATTTAGATAAGATTTTAAGACAATTTGGATTAGCTGAAGCTAAAGAAGATATTATGAAAGAGGAGCTAGGAGAGGAGGCTTACAACTTATTAAAGCAAGTAAAAACAACCACACAGCGTAAAGGTATTCAGTTGTTATTACCTTATGATGTAGATATTAAATAAGTGTTTTTATGACATCGAGAATAGATGAAGATAATTTCGACATAAAATTAAAAGAGCATTATAAACTTTATGTACTATTGAAAGATCAAATCATTTTCGAAAAGGAATTAAGAAGTAGGGGAGTCAGATATTACTCAAATATTAACGAACAGCCATCAATTGATGGAGGGATTAGGTATTTTTTTCTTGATTCAGATATGAAAACCGTAGACCTAGTGTTGATAGAAACAGGAATTGTTGCAACAATGGAATCTCTAATGATTACTGATTTTAGTTTTCAAAGGAATATCAGTAAAATGTTGATTTTAGTAATGGGTGTATTTTTTGGACTAATAATTCTTGTTGTAATAATTGGAAAAATAATAGGTTGAAAAAGATAAAACATAATAAAAAAAAAAGAGCGACCATTTGGTCGCTCTTTTTTTATTGTTGCATTTTAAAGTAATAATCTAAAGAGTGTTTTCCCGAACCGTAGAACAGGAAAAATATACACACTACAAATGTAATAAGTGCAAGAATTAAATTTCCGGAATGCATTTCTCCAACAAAATTAATGAGTATTGCACCAATTAAAATAGGTAATTGTCCAATAATTGCCCAACGGGTAAGTAAACCAAAAGCAATGAGCATGCCACCTATAAAATGAGCAGGTGCCACATAATGTATGGCAACCATACCGCCAGCCCAGTTTTGCATAGGTTTAAAAAGTTCGACTAGCATCATACTGTCAGACATAAAACTAATGCCTTTAATAAACAGAAAGACACCAAGAGCAACACGTAATATATCCAAAGGCAAATAAGTATGCGCATTGGCCCACTTATTAAGTGTTTTTATTGTATCCATAATTAAAAGTTGTTGATTTTCAATTAATAAGATACAAAAAATAAAGCATAAAAGCCAATTAAACTTGTATCACACCAAGGTTAAAAGGTTTCTCAATAGGCGCATGGTTTGCCGCTTCAATACCCATACTAATCCATGTTCTGGTGTCTAACGGATTAATAATAGCATCCGTCCAGATGCGTGCTGCTGCGTAATACGGTGATACCTGCGCATCGTATCTCGATTTAATGTCGTTATAAAGGGCTTTTTCTTTTTCAGGAGTAATGGTTTCTCCTTTCTTTTTAAGTGAAGCAGTTTCAATTTGAAGTAAGACTTTCGCAGCCGAATTCCCACTCATTACGGCTAATTCAGCACTTGGCCAGGCAACGATTAATCTAGGATCGTATGCTTTTCCGCACATCGCGTAATTTCCTGCTCCGTAACTATTTCCCATAATAACTGTAAATTTAGGGACTACTGAGTTACTCACTGCGTTAACCATTTTAGCGCCATCTTTTATAATACCACCGTGTTCACTTTTACTACCTACCATAAACCCGGTAACGTCTTGTAAAAATACTAAGGGAATTTTCTTTTGGTTACAATTCGCAATGAATCGTGTGGCTTTATCAGCACTATCGTTGTAAATGACACCGCCAAACTGCATTTCTCCTTGTTTGGTTTTTACCAGTTTACGCTGATTGGCTACGATACCAACAGCCCAACCGTCAATGCGGGCGTAGCAGGTAATGATGGATTTTCCATAACCTGCTTTATATTCATCAAATTCTGAGTTATCAACTAACCTTTTAATGATTTCGTAAGTGTCGTATTGATCGGCTCTCGATTTTGGCAATATGCCAAAAATATCATCTTGGTTTTCCTTTGGTTTTTGCGGCTCAGCTCTGTTAAATCCGGCTTTGTCGTAATCACCAATTTTATCGACTATGTTTTTTATGGTGTCTAAAGCGTCTTTGTCGTCTTTAGCTTTATAATCGGTAACACCGGAAATTTCACAGTGGGTTGTAGCGCCTCCTAAAGTTTCGTTATCTATAGTTTCACCAATGGCAGCTTTCACTAAATAGCTTCCGGCTAAGAAGATACTTCCTGTTTTATCTACGATTAAAGCTTCATCACTCATAATTGGTAAATAGGCACCACCAGCTACACAACTTCCCATTACGGCAGCAATTTGGGTAATACCCATACTACTCATAATGGCGTTATTTCTAAAAATGCGCCCGAAGTGTTCCTTATCTGGAAAAATTTCATCCTGTAATGGTAAATACACGCCAGCACTATCTACTAAATAGATGATAGGTAGTTTATTTTCAATGGCTATTTCCTGAGCTCTTAAATTCTTTTTAGCGGTAATAGGAAACCAGGCACCTGCTTTTACGGTGGCATCATTAGCCACGACGATGCATTGTTTGCCTTTAATATATCCTATCTTTACAACCACACCTGCCGATGGACAGCCACCGTGCTCTTCGTACATGTCTTCACCAGCAAAGGCGCCAATTTCAATGGATTTAGTTTTAGCATCTAACAGATAATCTATACGCTCTCTAGCGGTCATCTTCCCTTTACTGTGAAGCTTTTCAATGCTCTTTTTACCGCCGCCTAAATGTACTTTAGCTAGCCGTTTTTTAAGTTGTGATACTAAAAGTTTATTGTAATCTTCGTTCTTATTGAAGTTTAAATCCATTGACGTGTAATTTGTGGCTAAAATACAAAAGTTTCAAATTAAACTTAAAGCTAATGTTAAGATTATACTAAAATATATTCCTTAGAAATAGTTTCCTTGGAATGTAAATTTATTTTTCATATCTTTGACAAAGATTTAAGATATAATATATAGTTATGAAAAAGATAATAGCCTTTGCAGGAACCAATAGTAAGCAATCCATTAATAAACAATTAGTAACCTATGCAGCCAGTTTAGTAGAAGGTGCAGAAGTGACTATTTTAGACTTGAATGATTTTGAGTTACCACTTTATGGTATTGACTACGAAAATGAACATGGTATTCCTGAAAACGCATACAAGTTTATTGAATATATTAAAAATTCAGATGGTATTTTGTTATCGTTAGCAGAGCATAATGGTGCATATACAGCAGTATTTAAAAATTTGTTTGACTGGATGTCCAGAATTGAAGGAAAAACGTTTTTCGATAAGCCTATGTTATTAATGGCAACGTCGCCAGGAGGGCGAGGAGGAGCATCGGTATTAGATGTAGCGAAAAGTAGATTTCCTTGGCATGATGCCGATATTATAGAGGTGTTTTCATTGCCATTTTTCGGAAATAATTTTGCTAATGGAAAAATTGGAAATGAAGAATATAATACGCAATTAAAGAATGCAGTTGAACAGTTTCAAAGTAAATTACAAGTAGAAACTGTGTAAGTAAAACACAAATTGTTAAAAGTTATGGGAGATTTAGCCAAAGAGATAAATTCGAAGTTTGCAAATAATAAGCAAAAAGCGTTGGTGAATATTCTTTATACAGGGAATTGGATTTCAAGTTGCCAAAACGAATTTTTTAAGTCTTATGGTATTTCGCCTCAGCAATATAACATCCTTCGTATTTTAAGAGGAGCAGGAGAGGCGCTAAACGTTCAGGTGATTAAAGACCGTATGATTGAGCGTGCACCTAATGCGACAAGACTAATGGATAAATTATGTGCTAAAGATTTTATTGAGCGGTTACCGTGTGCGCATGATAGGCGTGTGGTGAAGATAGCCATAACAGAAAAAGGATTGAAACTTTTGGCATCGGTTCCAGATGATTTCAATAAAGATTTAATTAAAAACCTTACCGAAGAAGAAGCAGAACACCTAAGTCATCTGCTTGATAAAATGAGATAAAAAGAAAGGAAAGTTTAAAATGAAGACAGTAATTCACAAATCAGATAGCAGAGGTTTTGCAAACCACGGATGGTTACAGGCGAATCATTCCTTTAGTTTTGCAGGTTTTTATAACCCTGAGAAAGTACATTTTGGTGCTTTACGTGTTTTGAATGATGATATGATAGCACCGAGTATGGGCTTTGGTACGCACCCTCACGACAATATGGAAATCATTACCATTCCGTTAAAAGGTGTACTGAAGCACAGAGATTCAATGCATAACGAATGGCAAGCCGTATTGCCAGGAGAAGTACAGGTCATGTCTGCAGGAACTGGGGTGCAACATTCAGAAATAAATGGTTCAGCTGAAGAGCATTTAGGTTTATTTCAAATCTGGGTGTTTCCAGACAAACAAAATGTAGCACCGCGTTACGATCAAAAATCATTTGATGAAACAGAAAGAAAGAACAAATTACAAACTTTAGTGACTTCCATTGACGAGAATCATGAAAGTAGTTTAAAAATTCATCAAGATGCTGTATTATCTCGAATAGATTTAGATAAAGGGCAAACGTTTAACTACAGTCTGAAAAGCGATAAGCATGGTGTTTATGTCATGAATGTCTATGGAGAGTTTGTTATTGATGGAAATATTTTGCAAACAAGAGATGCTATAGGTGTTTCTGAAGCTTTAGATTTTGAAATAGAAACAAAAGAAGATTCCAGTATTTTATTTATTGAAGTACCTATGGAATTCTAAATATGTTGATTAATAGCAAAAGCCCGACCAACTTGGTCGGGCTTTTTTTTTGTCTATTTTAATGGTTTAAGAATAGCATGCTTCAACCGTTTTTTTGCGTTTGGTCTGTTTCTGTCGGAGTGCCATAATAATCAAAGCAATAATGATTCCTGTTCCAGCCATAGCAGCACCAACCCAATCGGCTGCTGTATACCCAAAACCCATGGCAATTGGCAATCCGGCAAAATACGCACCGGAAGCATTACCAATATTAAAAGCACTTTGATTTAGCGAAGACCCTAAGGTTTCAGAACCTTTAGAAGCTCTTATAATAGCGACTTGAATTGGTGTTGAAATACAAAAGGTTATCGTCCCAATTAAGAAGGTCATTACTAAAACAAGAATTTTATCATGTGCTAGATAGGTGTTAAGCGCTAACGCACTAACCATAAGGATTAACGTAATAATGATGGCCTGCATCGGACCAAATTTTTCAGACATTTTAGCGCCAATAAAATTACCGATTACCATACCTAATCCCGCAAGTATCATGGCAAGAGATACCATTTCGTCCGGGTGTCCGGCAACTTCAGTAATTAATGGTGCTATGTAGCTATACCAGGCGAAGAATCCACCAGTTCCGATAGTAGTTAGTAGGATAATCAGCCAAAGTTCTACACGTTTAAATATTTTAAATTCGCTAATAAAACTGTTTTCAGATGATTGTTTCAATACAGGCATCCACAGTTTTACTCCGGTAACTGCCAATATACCAACAATGCCCACCATAAGAAATGAGGTATTCCAGCTAAAATGTTTACCTAAATAAGTTCCAAGCGGTACCCCTAAAAGGTTGGCAATGGTTAATCCGCTAAACATGATAGCAATGCCTTGAGCTTCTTTTCCAGGTTTCGATAATTTTCCTGCAACGACGGCTCCAATACCGAAAAATGCACCATGGGGTAGCCCCGATAAAAATCTCAAAATTAAAAAAGAGGTATATCCTGTTGCAAATGCTGAAAGCGTATTAAATACCGTAAACCAAAGCATTAAACCTAAAAGCACTTTGTGCGCTGGCCATTTACTCCCTAAGCCTGTTAGGAGAGGAGCACCAACAACTACGCCTAAAGCATAAGCCGATATAAAATGTCCTGCCTGCGGAATGCTAATAGAAAAGGCAGAAGCGACATCAGGTAAAATCCCCATGATGACGAATTCTGTGAGTCCGATTCCAAATCCACCAATGGCTAAAGACAATAAGGATTTATTCATAAAAAATGATTTTTATAATTTATTTCTGGTGAAAACCAAACCACAAAAGTAGTTGTAAATACTGGTGCTAAAGCATTATAAATGGTAAAATAAATGTTAATTAAGAAGTATTGAATATAAAACCAGTTCTGTTCGTTTTAATTAATTATTTTCCTAGGAAAATTAATGTATTCTTAAGAAATAGTTTCCTAGGGAACAAAATGTAAATTAAAGAAGTTATTCATTTGAAAATGAAAATAGAAACAGAAGTGGAAGAGGGATTAGAATTAACAAAGAAATAATATTAATTTATAAGTTTTCCAATTCCTGTTAAAAGTACGATATTTGTCCTTTAAAATTTTGCGCAAAGGGTTGAAGTGGCATCCTTTTTACGTCAGTTCGAGTGATTCGTTTTAAGCGAATTGTATCGAGAACAAGTAAAAAGATACAGCGTAAAACCTGACCTTGTGAAGCAAGGATGCGTCCTAAGACTAAAATAAAATTAATTATGGCAATGAATAAAAATACCGTGTTATCATGGGCAACTTGGATTATGATTTTTGTAGGTTTAAGTTTAATCGCTCTTGGAGCGTTTAGATACGATGACGTAGCAGGTTGGGGTTTTGCAGCCGTTGGTATCGGGTTTTTTGCAGTTGCCTGGGTTTTTAATGCTTTAAAAGGTAGAGTATAATATGAGTGACGACAAGAAAGTAATTTTCTCGATGTCTGGTTTAACCAAGACATTTCAAGGTGCAAATACACCTGTTTTAAAAAATATTTATTTAAGCTTTTTTTACGGAGCAAAAATCGGGATTCTTGGTTTAAATGGTTCTGGTAAATCCACTTTGCTTAAAATTATTGCCGGATTAGATAAGAATTATCAAGGCGATGTAACCTTTTTACAAGACTATTCGGTAGGGTATTTAGAGCAGGAACCACAGTTAGATGAGGATAAAACCGTTATGGAAATTGTAAAAGAAGGTGCCGCTGAAACGGTAGCTATTCTTGATGAATACAATAAAATTAACGATATGTTTGGTTTGGAAGAAGTGTATAGCGATCCAGACAAAATGGAAAAGCTAATGAACCGTCAGGCAGCACTTCAAGATCAGATTGATGCTTCTAACGCCTGGGAACTGGACACCAAATTAGAAATCGCTATGGACGCGTTACGTACGCCAGATGGGGATAAAAAGATTAGTGTACTTTCTGGAGGAGAGCGTCGTCGTGTGGCTTTATGTCGCTTGTTATTACAAGAACCAGACGTGTTATTACTGGATGAGCCTACCAACCACTTAGATGCTGAGTCGGTACACTGGTTAGAGCAACATTTAGCGCAATACAAAGGAACCGTAATTGCGGTAACGCACGATAGGTACTTTTTAGATAACGTTGCAGGATGGATTTTAGAGTTAGACAGAGGGGAAGGAATTCCTTGGAAAGGGAACTATTCATCTTGGTTAGACCAGAAAGCGAAGCGTTTAGCGCAGGAAAGTAAATCGGCTTCTAAGCGTCAAAAAACGTTAGAGCGTGAGCTTGAATGGGTACGTCAGGGAGCAAAAGGACGTCAAACCAAACAAAAAGCGCGTTTAAAAAACTACGATAAATTATTAAGTCAGGACCAGAAACAACTGGACGAGAAGTTAGAAATTTATATCCCTAACGGACCTCGTTTAGGAACCAATGTTATTGAAGCCGTTGGTGTAAGCAAAGGTTATGACGATAAGTTACTTTATGAAGACTTAAACTTTAACTTACCACAAGCTGGGATTGTAGGGGTTATTGGTCCGAATGGTGCTGGTAAAACAACCATCTTCAGAATGATTATGGGGGAAGAAACACCAGACAAAGGTGAATTTAAAGTCGGGGACACGGCTAAGATTGCATATGTCGATCAAAGTCATTCGAATATAGATCCGGAGAAAACCATTTGGCAAAACTTTAGTGATGAGCAGGAATTGGTATTTATGGGTGGAAAAGAGGTGAACTCCAGAGCCTACTTAAGTCGTTTTAACTTTTCTGGAGGTGAACAGAATAAAAAAGTGAAGTTGTTATCGGGTGGAGAACGAAACCGTTTACACTTAGCGATGACACTTAAAGAAGAAGGAAACGTACTGTTACTGGATGAGCCTACCAATGACCTTGATGTAAATACGTTAAGAGCGCTTGAAGAAGGTTTAGAAAACTTTGCTGGTTGTGCCGTAGTGATTTCTCACGACCGTTGGTTCTTAGATCGTATTTGTACACATATTTTAGCTTTTGAAGGCGATTCTCAAGTATATTTCTTTGAAGGAAGCTTTAGCGAATACGAAGAAAATAAAAAGAAACGTTTAGGTGGCGATTTAACACCAAAACGTATTAAATACAAAAAATTGGTTCGCTAATTTAGTAGAGTCATTTGATATAAAAAAAGCCAGCTAAAAGCTGGCTTTTTTTATATTATCAAGTTTAATTGTTATTGTACATATGGCCTTCGGTAAAATCTGTATATTTTTCTTCTTTACGAGCCATTTCTTCACTTATCTTATCAAGACGTTCATTTTCCTTTTTTAATTTGTAGGACTTTCTAATACCTAAAACAAGAAGTATCGAAAAAAATACAACGACTATAACAAGCACAGTCACAATGTCTATTTGGCTTAGTAAAAGCTTAGACGCCGATAGTTTAATAGGTAGCATAATAGATGCTTTAGAATGATTTAATAGCTAATCAAATATACTATATTTTGTTGATTAAATAATTAAAAATGATATTGTTATAAATTTTAATGTAAGAAGTTTATTATTTGTTTTTTCCGTAATGCCCTTATTTTTAAAGGTATTTCGGTGAAATAGGCAGACTAAAAATGGCTTAAAAATTTATTAAAAAGCATTATCTTTTCAATAGATTTATAATCAATTTTTAATAATGAAAGACATGCGTGTAAAAGATATAGACAGCCAGTTGTTATCTGATAATTACTATATATTAAATAAACTTACGTTTAAGTATTTAATGAGTAATGGCCAATGGGTTACTCAAATGCGCGAGGTTTACGATCGAGGGGATGGTGCCGGTATTTTATTGTATAATCCCCAAAAACAGACGGTTATTTTAACCAAACAGTTTAGAATGCCAACGTTTATGAATGATAATACCGATGGCTATCTGGTGGAAATTTGTGCAGGTATGTTAGATAAAGATAATCCAGAAGCTTGTATTATAAGAGAAACAGAAGAGGAAGTGGGCTACCGATTAAAAAAGGTTAAGAAGGTATATGAAGCGTATTCTTCTCCCGGAGTAATGACAGAGAAAATGCATTTTTTTATAGGTGAATATACTGATGATATGAAGGTGAATGACGGAGGAGGTTTAGATAGCGAACATGAAGATATTGAGGTTCTTGAGCTACCTTTTTCAGAAGCTATTAATATGTTGAATTCTGGTAAAATTCATGACACCAGAACGATTGTATTGTTGCAATATGCTTTAATTCATAACCTAATGGAAGCACAAAACAACTAAAGGTTGTTTTGTGCACTGATAAAGTCGGTTATTAAATACGTGATAAGTTTACCAACTTGCGATGCCGTTTCAGGGCTTGGAGCTGCTTCACAAATGTGTAAGTAGCTGGCATTAGAGTGCTCTCCAAAAAAACTAACAAATCGTCTGGCATTATTGACAGAGAAACCACTTGGTGTCATGGCGCTGCTTGGTATATTTTCAATTGTATCACAATCCACTTCAATACCATAAGGACTACTGCTAACAAAATCTAGAGCCTCTTTTAAAGCTACTGAGAATTTTATTTTGTGAGTCACTTCAATATCTTCGAAGGTAGTGTAATGTATATTATCTAACTTTTTCAAAGTTTTAAAAAGACCCCTTGAGGTGTAATTTTGTTGCAATCCGAAAATAGAATAGTTTTTTAGAAAGCCTTCAGAATACGCATAACTAAAACCGTTACCACTATGTCTACCTTCTTCAGCTCTAAAATCGGAATGCGCATCCATATTTACCACATTGATGGGTTTTCCTAAAGCTAGACTTGTTCCTTTTATATTCCCGTAGGCGTTATTATGTCCGCCACCAATAATAATTGGCTTCTTTCCAGCTCTCACAATTTGGTTGATTAAAAAAGAGACATGAGCGTCTATTTCTTTTACAATCTCTCTGGCTTTTACAAAACTTTTCTTCTTATCAGGATTTAAAAGAGATAATTTTTCTAATTCTTCAGAAAAATCTAAATGTCCCAAAATTAAAACGTTTTGAGGTGTTGTAAACTCGTTACTTTGTATGTTTAATAGGGTTTTTAAGGCAATTTCCCACGTTTTAGAAGTGCCTGTTTTACCATGATTAGCGAACACTCCTACATCCTCTGGTAAACCAATAATTACATGCTTGACGTCCAAACTTTTAAGTTGGTCGTATATATTTGAAATGCTGGTTAAGAGCTGAATGTCTTGACCAAACTTGGATTCACCAGAACGTTTGTTTAATAGTTTATTTAAACTATTTTTATCGAATAAAATGAGTTTATCCATGTGAGTAAATAAATTTTGAAACGAAATTACATCATTATTTATTTGTGGCATTATAAAAGTAAAAAATATTAAATAACGTAGATTTTAATCATTAAAAACAAGCAATTATGGAAAACAACAAAAGCAGTATCGGTTTGAAGGTTGCGTTGGGGATTGCAGTAGTTCTATTTTTAGGAACAGCATTCTATTCAATGAACTTGTACCAGGAGAGTAACAAAGTTCAAAAGGACTTAACAGAAGAAAAACAAAAAGTGATGGATGAATTAAGCTTAATGGCGAGTCAGTATGATGAAGCTATAGGTGAAAATGAAGTTGCCAACCAAAATTTAATAGAAGCCCGAGCACGTATTCAAGGGTTGATGGATTCATTAAAAATCTCTGAAACTAACGTGAAAAGCTTATGGCGATACAAGCAAAAATATGTGTCTTTACAAAAAGAGATGGATGTGTTGTTAGCTCAAAACGATTCTTTAAAAGTACAGAATGCTTATTTAGCAACCTCTTTAGATAGTACCCGTGTGCGCCTGGAGGAACGTACCATGTTTAACGATTCGTTATTATTACAAAATACAGCTTTAGCAGAAGTTGTTTCTAATGCAGCGGTGCTTTCTGCGGTAGATTTAAAAGCTTCTGGTGTTATTGTAAGAACATCTGGTAAAGTTATCCCAACAGAGCGTGCAGGACGTAGTGATAAAGTAAGAGTATGTTTTATTGTTGCTAAAAATAAATTGGTACAAGCCGGCGATCAGGAATTATATATTCAGGTAATCGATCCTAAAAACAATATCATTGGTTTAAACGAGCAAGTACAGTTTGATGATGTTACTTTAAATTATAGTGTAATTAGTAAGTTTAACTATGAAAATTCAAACTTAAATGTATGCGAATTTATCGCCCCTAATGGCGATGAAAAATTTGATAAAGGTCGTTACATTGTGAATGTTTTTAATGAAAAAGATTTAGTATCTACATCAGAATTTACGCTTAAGTAAACATATATAACCCAAATCGTATAAAACCTCAAGTGAAAGCTTGGGGTTTTTTCATACAATAATGTTTCGTTTGAAAGAAATTATTTTGCTCTTGCTCGAAATTCAAATTAAATGTTGTGATATAACAGCATAACTTATACATTTGATGGTATGCACTGCATATGTATGACTTAGGAGATTAATAGCAACTCATCCCTTTTGTTAAATAATGCATCTGTTATAACTAACTAATACCAAATAAGCATGTACTAATGCTTGAAAACCTTTTAATAGAATGCAATTAGAAGAAGAAATTTTAAATTCTTTTTCAAATATTTCTAGTGAAACATTTGAAGAACTTTTAAAAGTGTCGGAGTTAAAAACACTAAAATCAGGTACCCAACTGGTTAAGTTAAACGAAGTTCCCAATAAGGTATATTTACTACTTTCAGGGGTAGTTAGGTGTTATATTTGTACCGAATCAGGAAAGGAGTTTAATAAAAGCTTTTACCTGTCCAATAGTTTTTTTGGCTCGTTAACCGCTTTAATGAAAAACCAACCCTCACAATTTGTGTTTGAGACACTTACGGATTGTGAAATTCATGAAGTCGATTTTAAAAAAGTCATGGAGTTAGCCGAGACAAATTTATCGGTTAGCAAACTATATAATAAAGTACTGCAATCGTTTTATGTGTTGTATGAAAAACGCCTGGTGGATTTAATTTCACTTGAAGCTAAAGACAGGTATTTAGAATTACAAAGACAAATTCCTGATGTAGACAAAATTATACCACAATATCATATAGCATCGTATTTGGGTATTACACCAGTTCAATTGAGTCGAATACGAAAAAAAAATGAAATCAATTAACATTTGTTAATTGATTGGTGGCTGTTAAGTAATATATTTGGCAGGAATTCCTTTCTTAAGTATACCTAATTAACTAACAAGGAAAGATTAATAGCTAACCAACCAATAAAAAAAACAGGTCATTTAAATGACCTGTTTTTTTGTTTTATAAGGTTTGGATGTCTTTTATTTTAAGCTTCCAACCATGTCTTCTGGTTTTACCCAGTTATCGTAATCTTCGGCAGTTACATACCCTAAATTAACGGCTTCCTCTTTTAAAGTGGTTCCATTTTTGTGGGCTGTATTAGCTATCTCAGCTGCTTTGTAATATCCAATTTTTGTATTTAAAGCAGTAACAAGCATTAAAGAGTTATTAAGTAATTTTGTAATAACTTCTTGGTTTGGTTCGATACCTACTGCACAATTTTCATCAAAACTTACACAAGCATTACCAATTAGCTCCGCCGATTGTAATACATTGGCAGCCATAACTGGTTTAAATACGTTAAGCTCGTAGTGTCCTTGTAAACCACCAACAGAAACCGCTACATCGTTACCCATAACCTGAGCACAAACCATAGTTAAAGCTTCACACTGGGTAGGGTTTACTTTTCCTGGCATAATAGAACTTCCAGGCTCGTTAGCAGGAATAATTATTTCTCCAATTCCACTTCTTGGACCTGAAGCCATTAATCTGATATCATTAGCGATTTTATTTAAAGAAACTGCTAATTGCTTTAACGCCCCGTGAGTTTCAACTAAAGCATCGTGAGCAGCAAGCGCCTCAAATTTATTAGGAGCCGTTACAAACGGTAATTTTGTAAACTGAGCAATATATTCAGACACACGTTTACTGTATCCTTTAGGCGTATTTAATCCGGTACCTACAGCAGTACCTCCTAAAGCTAGTTCACTTAAGTGAGGTAAAGTGTTTTCTAATGCTTTAATACCGTAATTTAATTGCGCTACATATCCAGAAAGCTCTTGCCCTAAAGTTAATGGCGTCGCATCCATAAGGTGCGTGCGTCCAATTTTAACAACATTTTTAAAAGCATCAGATTTCTTTTGAAGTGTATCGCGTAATTGTTTTACACCTGGTAATGTTACCTCTACAATTTTTTTGTAGGCTGCAATGTGCATCCCGGTAGGGAACGTGTCATTAGACGATTGCGATTTGTTAACGTCGTCGTTTGGTTGAATAACCTTATCGCCTTCACCAATAACTTTGCCTGCTAATTGTTGAGCACGGTTAGCGATAACTTCGTTAACATTCATATTACTTTGGGTTCCTGAACCGGTTTGCCAGATAACTAAAGGAAATTGATTATCGTGCTTTCCTTCTAAAATTTCATCACAAACAGCAGCGATTAAATCGCGCTTTTCAATTGGTAAAACCCCTAATTCGCAGTTGGTGTAAGCGGCTGCTTTTTTTAGGTAAGCAAATCCGTAAACAATTTCTAAAGGCATAGATGCTGCAGGTCCTATTTTAAAATTGTTTCTTGAACGCTCGGTTTGTGCGCCCCAAAGTTTATCGGCAGGTACTTTAACCTCGCCCATGGTATCTTTTTCTATTCTAAAACTCATCGTAATAATGATTTGATTAAAGTAACAAAGTTAAGTTTTTTAGAAGGTTTAAAGGCATGATAAAAGTTAGTTTTATTAAATTTTTTCATCTTGAAAATTTAAAGTTAAAATCTCTTTATTAATTCTATTAAATTGATTAGTTTAGTAGGAATTAAAATTTATAAAATATATTAATTATGGCAACAATTAGATTAGGAGATACAGCCCCTAATTTTACAGCAAAATCAACCGAAGGTGATATTAATTTTCATGAATGGTTAGGAGATAGTTGGGGGATTTTATTTTCGCATCCGGCAGATTACACACCTGTGTGTACAACAGAATTGGGTACGGTGGCAAAATATAAGGATGAATTTGCGAAGCGTAATGTTAAAGTTGTAGCCTTAAGTGTAGATGGTTTAGAGTCGCACGAAGGGTGGGTAAACGATATAAACGAGACACAAAATACAACCGTAAACTTTCCAATTATTGCAGATGAAGACCGAAAAGTGTCTGAGTTATACGATATGATTCATCCTAATGCCAGCGAAAAATTTACTGTGCGTTCGGTGTTTGTTATTGGGGATGATAAAAAAGTTAAATTAATTATTACTTACCCGGCTTCAACGGGAAGAAATTTTGAAGAATTGTTACGAGTTATAGATAGTTTGCAATTAACTGCTTATCATAAAGTAGCAACACCTGCTAACTGGAAAAGTGGCGAAGACGTTGTGATTTCACCCGCGATTACCAATGACCAAATTCCGAGTTTATTCCCAAAAGGACATAAAGAAATTAAGCCTTATTTAAGGATAACACCACAACCCAATTTAGATTAACACTTAAATTGTAAAGCATCGATAATTAAAGTCGGTGCTTTTTTTATTAAATTAAGTCATAATTTTAGTGATATCATTTTAATACAGTTCAATCATGTTACAGAGGGTAAATTTCAAGGTTGAAATTAGTGCTGAAAAATCTAAGGTTTGGGAAGTACTTTGGGGAGCTGAAACCTATCCGAAATGGACTAAGGTTTTTAGTGAAGATTCGCAAGTAAAAACAGATTGGCAGGAAGGAAGCAAGGCTTTGTTTGTAAATGGAGAGGGCAGTGGTATGGTGAGCAGAATTTATAAAAGGATCACCAACGAATTTATGGGCATTGAACATTTAGGCATGTTTGAGAAAGGTATTGAGTTGCCTCCAGATGAAAAGACCAAAGATTGGTTGGGTGCTAAAGAAGATTATACATTAACAGAAGTAAATGCACTGACGACTCTAGAGGTTGGTTTAGATACCATCGAGGAATATCAGTCGTATTTCGAGAAAACGTTTGTTGAAGCGCTTCAAATAGTAAAAGAGTTATCTGAAAATAGCTGAGCTAACTGTAATATGAAGGTTGTAAATCTTGAAAACTCTGTTAATAAATTTTAGATTCATATTGTATTACAAAAAGCTTTATACTATCTTTGCTACATATTTTTAAAAAGACACTTAACAATTATGTTCGATTTTGACCAATATTTAGGATTTTTAGCATTTTTAACCATCTTAACCATAGGGTTTTGGTTAATGATTTTCTTATTAACGTTCGTAATTCCTTACTGGATTGGAGGCGCTTTAATTGAAAGAATGAAAGAAATTAGAGAAGAGAAAAAAGCTAAGCGTCAAAACGCCTAACATTTTTTGACAACATATTAATAAAAAAGGGAAGCTAATAATATTTAGCTTCCCTTTTTTTTGTTGGAGGAGGTTGTTTTAAAAACCTCCCATATCATCGTCGTCCATGCCTCCGCCACCGTTAGGGCGTTCACGTTTCTTTTGTTGGTTGAATCTGTAAATTAAAGATAGATTAACCTGACGTTGTCTCCATTGGAACTCGCTGTAGGTTTCAATACCTTCAGTGAATCTTGTCGATTTACGTTTTCTAGAGTTCAACAAATCTCTAGCATTTAACGAAACCGTAGCATTGTTATTGAAGATATCCTTACTAAAGGCTAGGTCTATAGAGAAAATACCTTCGGTTTCCCCTTGAGCGGTAGCACTCGGGCCACGGTAGTTCATATTAGTTTGCCAATCAATACTTGCAGGAAGTGTTACTTTACTGCTAAAACGTGCGAACCAACTTGTGTTTTTAGTGCCATAATCAATACCATTAAATTCTCCTTCTTTTTCAAACTGGAAGAAGTTAAAACTAGAATTAATGCGTAACCATTTTTCAGGGTTATACATAACACCAACTTCACCACCCGTTCTGGTATTGTTCGATAGGTTTATAGGGATTCTTCGAGTAATTTGAATACCATCAGAAGTATAATATCCGGTGTTTTCCTGAATAAATTCAAACGAGTCTGTTTCGTATTGGTAGTAGATAGAAGAGGTTAAAGTTAATTTATCCCAGCGTTTTAAGTATCCAATATCAAAGGCGCTTGCAAAGGCAGGCTCTAGGTTAGGATTACCTTGAAATACCGTTGTTCGGCTTGAACGCGATGGGAACGGATTTATAAACCAGCTATTAGGTCTGTTAATACGTCTGTTATAACCAAATGAAATATTTTCTTCTGAATCTTCACTACCTCCAGCTAAATTATATATCAAATTCACTGTAGGGAACAGTCCTAAATAATTATTATCAAATGAAGTATCAATAGGATATCCAAAGGCTGTTTGCAGCTCTTCTTCTGTTAAACGAGAGTCAATATCGCCTTTAAGCTGTGTGTTTTCCAGGCGTAAACCCAATAAGAAAGAGAACTCTCCAAATTTGGTTCCGTATTGCGTATACAGGGCATTTACATTCTGGGTATAATCAAAAATGTTCGTTAATGTGTCGTTAACAAAGTAGCTACCATCGCTTATGTCTTCTTGTTGTAGCACGTAATCGGTTAATTTATTTCTGAAATTTCCCCGATAACCAGCTTCAAAACGCGATTTATCATTTATAGGTAACACATAATCGGCTTGTAATAAATACTCTTTTTCATCTTCAACAGTGAAAACATTCTCATTTTGGAAAGAATCAGGGTTTGTTTTGTCAGTGTCAATATAATCTTCGTTAATAACTGTCAATTTATCTTCTGAACCATTTTCATATTGAAAGTCGGCCGTTAATTGGTGTCCGTCATCGTTAAACTTTGTAATGTAGTTTAACGCAACCTGGTATTTATTATCATCTTCACTTTCCTGCTCACTTCTTAAGGTTTTTTCAACGATACTTCCGCCGTTGTAACGATCACTGGTATTAAGCGATAAATCGTCGTCGTTACCAAAATTATAGAATAAACTAGCCGTTACAGAAGTTTTATCACTTAAGAAATATTCAATTCCTGTATTGGCATTGTAATTTCTATTAAGGCGATCGACCTTTTGATCTTCAATGATTCTTTCGTATTCCGGATTAGTAGTTACACCGTCTACGGTTGTTGCCGAGTATTTACTATCGTTAAAGCTGATTCTTGGAGGTGCCGAATAACGGAACCCTAAATTAGAGAACAGGTTGAATTTTTCTGTACGGTAATTTAAATTAGCAGATACTCCTACATTATCTGGATTTCCCAGCGTTAAGTTAAAAGATCCGTTAAACCCTAATGTTTCCTTTTGTCTTAAAATGATATTTAAAATACCCGCAGTACCTTCGGCGTCGTATCTTGCAGAAGGCGATGTTATCACTTCAACACGCTCGATAGCTTCAGCCGGTAACTGACTGAATATATTAGTGTCGCCAAATCCTGCCATAGCAGAAGGTTTTCCGTTAATTAAAATTCTAACATTTTCATTTCCTCTTAAACTAATGGCGCCTTCAACATCAACAGATACAGACGGTACATTGTTTAAAGCGTCGCTAACCGTTCCTCCGGCAGTGGTTAAATCTTTACCAATGTTATATATTTTTTTGTCGAGTTTTATTTCAACCGTAGTTTTTTCAGCAATAATTTCAACCTCGTCTAAAGCAGACAAGTTTTCAATAAGGCCAATAGTTCCTAAATCTTCGTTTTTAGTTAGGTTTTTATTGCTAAGCGTAACTTTTTTGTAAGATATGTATTCGATAGTAATATCATAAATACCTTTAGCAACAGGGATACTAAAATTACCATTGGTGTCTGTTATACAGCCGTCTACAATTTTATTTTCAGATTTACTGAAAAAGGCAACAGTTGCATATTCTAAAGGCATTTTAAGGTCTTTATCAATTACACGTCCTGTAATAATGATATTTTTTTCAGCGACAGGATCTGTGCTTTTGGGTTGGGCAATAAGTGAAAATGTCAAGCCAAAAATTGAAAAGACAGTTAGTAGATATTTGGTCATAGTTGTTTTTTAAAGTATTAGACTTCAAAAAAACATATAAGTTTAGTAGGGTTTTGTTAAAATAAAGTTAATTAGCAAGTTAACCAGAGGTTACCAAGTAGTTATTTTTTTTGCGTTAGTAAAAGCACCTGCGAGAAGTTAGCGTGACCAGCAGAAGTCGCTGCTTTCCCCATTTCTGATATATTATAGATGAACGACCCTAAGAGAACATCATCTTTTTTGTCGTTGTTAAAATCGGCAATTTCCATAGTTAGCCATTTTCCATCTTTTGCCTGAGGTAAATGCGATGCCGTAAAATTCATGTTGCCATCATTTTGCAGATAAACAAAACTTTCATTAGGTTTATCTAATTGTGAATAAAATGAAATGGCTACAATGTCTAAATCGTTATCGCTATCAAAATCTCCGGTCATAACTTTACTACATCCACTAAAAGAGTAGAAGTAGCTTTCTTTAAAATGGTTTTTACCATCATTTAGGTAAATTCTAAATCCGTGATAGGGTTTTTCTATAGGAGATAAATCCCAATTATCCCCGTTACTTACAATAAGGTCGCTAAATCCGTCTTTATTTATATCTACCAGTTCCAGATAGCTAACACCGTATACAGGTGGAAATTCAACCACTTTATCTTCTTCAAAAATACCATTACCCTGATTGTAAAAAATGGAAACGCGCTCAAAAGCCTGAGCCATTAGAGCAACTACATCTGGTTTACCGTCGTTGTTCATGTCTTTTATATAGGCTACACGAGCTCCGGGAAGGTAACTTAGTACATGTTCCTTATTAACATCAAAATCCTCGTACCAGGCTAGTTTACCCGTATAATTTCCAAAATTACAAACAACTACATCTTTTTTATTGTCATTATTTAAATCGCCAGTAACAAAATGTACAGGCCGTTTTAAGTTTTGAATAAAAATATTATCGTTACTGTTTTGAGAAGGATAGAGGCTCGCTAGCACACCTTTTTCTTGGTCTGACGGCGCAAAATGACCTATACCTAAAATTAAAGGCGATTTATTATCTCGAAATTCAGCATGAGTGGCGGGGCTGTTTAATTTCCAATGGCCCGTTAATTCTCCTGTGTTTTTTACGGCATAGAGGTTGTTGAAATCTCCAATATATAATTCTGAAGTTTTTTTATTGTATTCCAACATGGTAACCATTGGCATTTTGTTATCGCCTACGGTGATATATTGGGCTTCGAAAGGCATTAAATTGTTGTTAACAGGCGTATTGTTTTTAGCAACCGGAAGTTTTGAGGGTGCTTCGCTTTTATAGTATTTTACAATTTTTTCCCAGTCATCATCCAGAATAATTTGATTATTCGGAAAGATATTCAGGCTTTTTATAATTTGAATTTCTTTGGGATCTAAATCTTTATAAGGGTCTGTTTTTGAATCTTTAACCCCTAAACGAAGTCCCATGTTTGGCAAAACTTTATCTGTCCAGGTGGTTTTGTCTAATAAATTTGGTTCTGGAAAAAGGTGACACATGGTACAGTATCTTTTCGCTAATTCCCGTCCGCTCAATTGTTCGGTGTTTTCTAATTTAGTTACCGGTACTGTAGTTGTTTTAGAATATGATTTAAGGGTAAAAAAAAGTAATGCCGATAGCATTACCAAGGGAAGGACATAAGCCAATACTTTTTTCATACTTAGGAAGGTCAGTTTTAAAAAATTAAATATAAATAAAAACCTTCCTAAATATGATTTCAGAATTTAAAAAATTTCAGCAATTTTTTCTGTTGGTCTTCCAACCACGCCTTTATCGCCATTTATGACTATAGGGCGCTCTATTAATTTCGGATTTTCAACCATAGCTTTAATGATTTGTGAATCACTCAAGTCTTTTCCTTTGTAATCGGATTTCCAAACGGCTTCATTTTTTCTAACTAATTCCATTGGAGTAATTCCCAGAAGTTTAATAATTTCCGTTAATTCGGCTTCGGTAGGAACGTTTTCAAGATATTTTACAATTTCGAAGTCTTTACCAGCATCTTCTAAAAATTGTACACCTAAACGAGATTTACTGCATCGGTTGTTGTGATATATTTTAATCATGAGATATGAATATTATAAGATTTTAATTCGTCAATTAATTGTTCAGGATTTTTAAAGTGAATTCCGTTTATTTTTAATGCTTTTGCAGCCTCGATATTTCGGAGGTTGTCATCAATAAAAAGCGCGTTTTCAGGATTTATATTGAAACGGTTTAACGTAATGTCGTAAATGTCTTTAAAAGGTTTTCTGGTGTTTTCATCTCCAGAAACCACAATACCATCAAACCACTTTAAAAATTCAAATCGTCTTTGGGCGATAGGGAAGGTTTCGTTACTCCAATTGGTTAAAGCGACCACTTTATAGTTGTTAGACTGAATGAACTTGTCTAAGATAGCTACTGTGCCTTCGATGGCTCCTCCTAGCATTTTTTCCCAATCACCGTAAAACATACGTATATAAGATTCGTATTCAGGGTGTTTATTAACTAAATCTTCGGTGGCCTGAGCTAGTGGATAGCCAGCGTCCTGATTTTCATTCCAGTCGCCAGTGCAAATGTTTTGTAAAAACCATTTCGTTTTTTCTTTGTCGCCATTAAAGGCTTCTAAAAACACATACTCAGGGTTCCAGTCAATTAGTACGCCGCCTAAATCGAAAATTATAGTATCTATCATAGTGTGTTATCGTCTTCAACTTTTTGTCCCATCATCATGAGATAGGCTTTTAAAAACGGACCAATATTTCCATCCATAACGGCATCTACATTACTTGTTTCATGACTTGTTCTAACATCCTTAACCAATTTATAGGGTTGCATGACGTAGTTACGAATCTGGCTTCCCCACTCAATTTTCATTTTACTAGCCTCAATATCTTCACGCTGCGCCATTTGCTTTTGCAGTTCAATTTCATAAAGTTGAGATTTAAGCATTTGCATGGCACGTGCACGGTTATCATGTTGCGAACGGGTTTCGGAACATGAAATTTGAATACCTGTAGGTTTATGCGTTAACTGAACTTTAGTTTCTACCTTATTCACGTTTTGTCCACCGGCACCACTTGATCTGGCAGTTGTAATTTCAATATCAGCAGGGTTGATTTCAATTTCAATAGTGTCGTCAACTAAAGGATACACGTAAACCGAAGCAAAACTGGTGTGACGTTTAGCGTTGCTGTCAAATGGAGAAATACGCACTAAGCGATGCACACCATTTTCACCTTTAAGCCAACCGAACGCGAAGTCGCCTTCGATTTCTAGAGTTACGGTTTTTATCCCGGCAACATCACCTTCCTGAAAGTTTAATTCTTTAACTTTAAATCCGCTTTTTTCGGCGTACATTAGGTACATGCGCATCAACATACTTGCCCAGTCGCAGCTTTCAGTGCCACCGGCACCAGCGGTAATTTGCAATACGGCACTCAGGCTGTCACCTTCATCTGAAAGCATGTTTTTAAACTCAGTATCTTCTAAAAGCACAGAAGCTTTATCGTACTGGTTTTGTACATCTTCTTCGGTAGATTCACCTTCTTTATAAAACTCATAAAGAACATCTAAATCTTCAATAAGTGTTTTTATGGTATTGTAATCTTCAACCCATTTTTTTTTCACACGAAGCGATTTCATAATAGCTTCGGCAGCTTTTGGATCGTTCCAGAAATCGGGGTCAAAGGTTTTTTCTTCTTCGTTTTGTATTTCAATAAGTTTTCTATCTAAGTCAAAGATAGTGCCTTAGTTTATCAAGGCGGGTGTTAAGATCTTTAATTTGATCGGAAGTTATCATATGTCAATTTTATAGTATTCGCCAAGTATTGGCTTTTATTTTCAACAAAAATAAAATTTAAAGGAAGAGCAGAAAAGTATTGTTGAGATAATTTTATAGTTTTACTCGACAATTTAGCTTTTAATTTCTTTTTTAGATGAAAATAGATTTACGCAGCGATACCGTTACAAAACCAAGTAAAGACATGCTTGAAGCTATGATGCAAGCACAAGTTGGGGATGATGTCTTCCGCGAGGATGAAACCATGAATATCCTTGAAAAACGAATTGCTGACATGTTCGGAAAAGAGCAGGCGCTGTTTTTTCCGAGTGGTACGATGGCTAACCAAACGGCTATAAAATTACATACCAATCCGGGAGAACAGGTGATTTGTGATAAGTATGCTCACATTTATAATTATGAATCGGGCGGAGCGTCTTTTAATAGTGGCGTGTCCTGTAAATTGATAGATGGCAATCGAGGTATGTTTACTGCAGATCAGGTTGTAGAAGCTATAAATCCGGATGCTTATTATTATGCAAAAACCAGTTTGGTAGAAGTTGAAAACACGACTAATAAGGGCGGTGGTGCGTGCTGGGATTACCAAGAATTATTAAAGATAAAGGAAGTATGCAATACCCATAATTTCGGATTTCATTTAGACGGTGCGCGATTATGGCATGCGTTGGTTGCAAAAAATGAAACACCCAAACAATATGGCGATGTATTCGATACGATTTCGGTGTGCTTAAGTAAAGGTTTGGGGTGCCCTGTGGGGTCGGTTTTAGTAGGAGATGCCGATATAATGAAGGAGGCTTTAAGAGTCCGTAAAATATTTGGTGGCAATATGCGTCAGGTGGGGTATCTGGCGGCTGCCGGGTTGTATGCTTTAGATAACAACATTAATCGTTTAGCAGAAGATCACAAAAAGGCTAAAGAGTTAGGAGAAGCGCTTGGTAAATTATCAGCGGTAAAATCTGTAGAGGCGATCGAAACAAACATTGTTATTTTTGAATTGCACGCCGATGTTGATGAGAATGCTTTCCTAAACAAATTAGAAGAAAATAACATTCATATTATTGGTATGGGTGGAGGTAAGCTACGCATGGTAACTCACCTCGATTATACCAATAGTATGCATGAAAAAGTTTTGGAGTGTCTCCAAACTTTTTAGATTTACTTAAACAAATCCATACCGGGTATGTTTGGCATACCTTCTTTAGCAACGGCAGCTAATTCAGCTTCGTTTACTTTAGTCGCTTTTTCAATAGCCTTGTTTAAAGTTAGAATTAAATAGTCTTCAAGTTGCTCTTTATCTTCTAGAAGCTCATCGTCAATGTCAATAGATTTAATAGTTCGGTTTGCTGTTAATGTAATTTTTAATTTGTTGTCATTACTAGACTCATCAATTAAAACAGTGTCCAAACGTTTTTTTGTATCTTCAACTTTTTGCTGGGTTTCTTTAAGTTTTCCCATCATATTCATCATATCTCCAAACATAGTGTGTGATTTTTTGTGACAAATTTAGGGATTCAAGACTAAATTGAAATTAAATTCCTTGAAAAATGAAAAACTTCAACATTATATTAATCATTAGCATTATTTTTGCGAACTCGTGTAAAAAAGAAGCGAAAATGACAGAAAGTAAAGTTTTAGCAACTCCACCAAAAGCTACCATAAAACCAAAAGAACTTACAATGCATGGCGACGTAAGGATAGATAATTACTATTGGTTAAATGAAAGAGAAAATCCGGAAGTGATTGATTATTTGAATGCAGAGAATGACTATACCAAAGCAGTCATGTCTCATACCGAAGGATTTCAAAAGGAGTTATTTGAAGAGATGAAAGGCCGAATTAAGGAAGACGACACTACAGTTCCTTACAAGTTAAATGGCTATTGGTACATTACACGTTACGAAAAAGGGAAGGATTACCCCGTTTATGCCAGAAAGAAGGAAACCTTAGATGCTCCTGAAGAAATTTTGTTCGATTGTAACGTTATGGCGGAAGGGCATTCGTTTTTCAATTTAGGAAGTATTTCTATCAGCCCGGATAACACCATGGCAAGTTTTTCATTAGATACCGTTGGAAGACGCCAGTACACTATTCAAGTTAAGAATTTGGTAACTGGTGAAATTTACCCTGATAAAATCGAGAACACAACCAGTAGCAGCACCTGGGCAAGTGATAATAAAACTTTGTTTTACTGTATAAAAGATGAAGTAACCCTTCGTTCTAGTAAAATAATGAAGCATAAATTAGGATCAGAGGCTAAAGATGATGTTGAGGTGTTTCATGAAACCGATGATACCTTTAACACGTTTGTGTATAAAACGAAATCTAAGAAATACATCGTTATAGGATCTTCAAGCACGTTAACTACCGAATACCGTATTTTAAATGCCGATACTCCGGATGGTGAATTTAGAATGTTTCAGGAGCGTCAACGTGATTTAGAATACAGCATAGCACATTATAATGATCAGTTTTATATTATCGCAAATAATGATGGCGCTACCAATTTTCAACTTTTAAAAACGCATGAAAATGCTACAAGTATTGAAAACTGGCAAGAAGTTATTCCGCATCGTAAAGATGTTCTACTAGAAGATATTGAAATTTTCAAAGATTATTTAGTCGTTAACGAACGTGAAAACGGATTGAATAATCTTAGAATTATGAGTTGGGACGGTAAGGAAGATTATTATTTACCGTTTGAAAGTGAGACTTACACGACATATATTGGTAATAATCCGGATTTTGATAGTGATGTGTTGCGTTACGGATATAATTCGCTAACATCACCAAGTTCTGTGGTGGATTATAATTTCAAAACCAAAACCAAAGAGATTAAGAAGGAACAAGAAGTTTTAGGAGGTAAATTCGATAAGAATAATTACGAATCTAAACGTGTTTGGGCAACAGCTCGTGATGGTGCAAAAGTGCCAATCTCCTTAGTCTATAAAAAAGGTACCAAGCTAGATGGCACAAGTCCGTTGTTACAATATGCTTATGGTTCTTATGGTCACACTATCGATCCGTCATTCTCATCGGTACGTTTAAGTTTATTAGATCGTGGGTTTATTTATGCGATTGCTCATATTCGCGGAGGCGAGTATTTAGGACGCGACTGGTATGAAACAGGAAAACTGTTAACCAAGCTGAATACTTTCAACGATTTTATCGATTGTTCGAAATATTTAATAGAAGAAAATTATACGTCGGCAGACCATTTGTATGCCTACGGAGGTTCAGCCGGAGGTTTGTTGATGGGAGCTGTAATGAATATGAATCCCGAATTATATCATGGGATTATTGCAGCAGTACCTTTTGTAGATGTGGTAACAACCATGCTGGATGATTCTATACCGTTAACAACAGGAGAATATGACGAATGGGGAAATCCGAATGAAGAGGAATACTATCATTATATGAAATCATATTCACCATACGATAATGTAGACGCTAAGGCTTACCCAAATACTTTAGTAACAACTGGACTTCATGATTCACAGGTGCAATACTGGGAGCCGGCAAAATGGGTAGCGAAGTTACGAGAATTAAAAACCGATTCTAATAAATTGTTATTACACACCGATATGGATTCTGGTCACGGTGGTGCTTCAGGACGCTTTGAAAGTCTAAAAGAAGTGGCCTTAGAATATGCCTTTTTATTAGATTTAGAGGCAAGTTATGGTCAGTAAAAAAAAAAAACTTATTTTTGTCAGGTTTTAGGTTGCAAATATTTTCAGTAATATTACCGTAGCTTATAAAAAGCATTTATGAAAAACAAAAAACAGGTTTTCGACAATGTATTAGATTTAGTGGGGAACACCCCGCTAATCAAGCTTAATAGAATGGTCTCAAATTTTAAAGGTAACTTCTACGCAAAAGTAGAGTCTTTTAACCCTGGGCACTCTTCTAAAGACAGAACAGCACTTTACATTATCGAGCAAGCAGAAAAGAAAGGTATTTTAAAACCAGGCGATACCATTATTGAAACAACATCAGGAAATACTGGTTTCAGTATAGCCATGGTAAGTATCATTAAAGGTTATGAGTGTATTTTAGCAGTAAGTTCTAAATCTTCACCAGATAAAATAGACATGTTAAAAACCATGGGAGCAAAAGTATATGTTTGCCCTGCTCATGTTCCTGCAGATGACCCAAGATCGTATTACGAAGTAGCAAAACGTATCCATGAGGAGACTCCTGGATCGATTTACATCAATCAGTATTTTAATGAATTAAATATTGATGCGCATTACGATTCAACAGGTCCGGAAATCTGGAATCAAACCGAAGGTAAAATCACGCATTTAGTAGCTTGTAGTGGTACCGGAGGAACAATTTCAGGAACGGCAAGATACTTAAAAGAGCAAAATCCAAACGTTAAGATAATTGGTGTTGATGCTTTTGGGTCTGTAATTAAAAAATACCACGAAACTAGAGAGTTTGATAAAAATGAAATTTACCCGTACCGTATAGAAGGTTTAGGTAAAAATTTAATTCCTGGTGCTACAGATTTCGATATTATCGATGATTTTGTAAAAGTAACCGATGAGGAAAGTGCTCATACCGCGAGAGAACTGGCAAGAACCGAAGGGTTGTTTTCAGGTTATACTTCAGGAGCGGCTATGCAAGCCATAAAGCAACTAGACGAAAGAGGAGAGTTTAAAGAAGGAGATCAGGTAGTTGTTATATTTCCAGATCATGGATCGCGATATATGAGTAAAGTATACAGTGATAAATGGATGCAGGATCAAGGCTTTTTCGACGCTCAAAATGAGGTTACTGCAGAAAATATTCAGTACGTAAAATAAGTGCAAAAACAATATATATAAAGAGATGATAATTGTTTCAAAAACAAGAAATCATCTCTTTATTTTTTTTGTAAATAATTGAACCCTAAAAATTATGTACAAAGAATTTAAATATTTAATTTTGCAGCAGCTAACTAAGAACTATAAAGCTTTCTTTTAACAGGCTAAAACAAGGGGTAAGCCTCGTGTTTCCTAAATAAAAGCCACTTCAAGTTAATAGTTAAAGCTTAAATTTAATAGCAATAAGATTTATAATAAATGAAGGATTTATTTGAAAAAATTTATAAAGACAAAGGTCCGTTAGGTAAATGGGCATCTCAAGCTGAAGGCTATTTTGTATTCCCAAAATTAGAAGGTCAGATTTCTAACCGAATGAAGTTTCAAGGGAAAGAAGTGATTACCTGGAGTATAAACGATTACTTAGGTTTAGCTAATCACCCTGAAATTCGTAAAGTAGATGGAGAAGCTGGTGTAGAATACGGATCGGCGTATCCAATGGGAGCAAGAATGATGTCTGGTCATACAGACCTTCATGAGTTACTTCAAAAAGAGTTAGCAGAATTTGTAAATAAAGAAGCAGCATATTTATTAAACTTTGGTTACCAAGGAATGGTATCGACTATCGATGCATTGGTTTCTAAAGATGATATCATTGTTTACGATGTAGATGCACATGCATGTATTATTGACGGTGTTCGTTTACACATGGGTAAACGTTTTACTTATAAGCACAATGATGTTGAAAGTTTAGAGAAAAACTTAGAGCGTGCTACAAAAATGGCTGAACAAACCGGAGGTGGAATTTTAGTGATTTCAGAAGGTGTGTTTGGTATGCGTGGTGAGCAAGGTAAATTAAAAGAAATTGCGGCGCTTAAAAAGAAATATAACTTCAGGTTCTTAGTTGATGATGCACATGGTTTCGGTACTTTAGGTAAAACCGGTGCAGGAGCAGGTGAAGAGCAAGGAGTTCAGGATGATATTGACGTGTACTTCGCAACATTTGCTAAGTCTATGGCTGGTACGGGTGCATTTATTGCAGCAGATCAGGAAATCATAGATTATTTAAAGTACAACTTACGTTCTCAAATGTTTGCTAAGTCATTACAAATGCAATTAGTTGTAGGGGCAAGAAAGCGTTTAGAAATGCTTAAAACCATGCCAGAGTTAAAAGATAAACTTTGGGAAAATGTAAATGCATTACAATCTGGTTTAAAAGAAAGAGGTTTCGATATCGGAACAACACAAAGTTGCGTAACACCAGTGTACTTAAAAGGAAGTATTCCTGAAGCGATGGCTTTAGTTAAGGATTTACGTGAGAACTATGGTATTTTCTGTTCTATAGTAGTGTATCCTGTAATTCCTAAAGGATTAATTTTATTACGATTAATACCTACAGCGACACATACATTAGAAGATGTTAGAGTTACTTTAGATGCTTTTGATGGTATTAGAGAGAGATTAGAAAACGGAACGTATAAGCGTTTATCTGCAGGGGTAGTTGCAGCTATGGGTGAGTAGTAGTCCGGTTATTAAATAATAAAAAAGCGCCGTTAGAAATAACGGCGCTTTTTTTATGCTTATAAATTTTTTCTGTAGGTTCGTCGTTTAGCGTAAACCGTAGCATCGAAATGCTTCCATATTTGTTTTATAGCTATGTTATCGTCTAACTCTGGTGTTCTCACGCAGGTTTCAACGCCTTTTTCTTTAAATGTATCGTAGAATTCATTAAAAATTAGGGCATGAACGCCTTTGTTTTGATACTCTGGGTGAACACCAATTAAATAGAAAATAGCACTTTTACTATTCTTTTTGGCTCGTAAAATATGAGCGAACCCAAACGGGAATAATTTTCCTTTAGCTTTCTGTAAAGCCTCTGCAAATGAAGGAAGAACAACAGCAAATGCTACTAAATTATCATCTTTGTCTACTATAAATTTAATGTATTCAGGATTAACAAATCCGATAAATTTCTTTTTGAAATATTCTTTTTGAATATCGGTAACTGCAACAAACGACGATAGTTTAGCATAAGTGTCATTAAATAAATCGAACATGCGATCTACATAAGGCATAACTTCAGATGTTTTTGTGAAGTTCAAAGCTTTTAACTGGTAACGCCTCGTTACAATGTCGTTAAGTTTTACAAATACCTTTGGGTCAACATTACTAAATGAAAAACTACTTTCGGAATACGATTTTTCAATATTATAACCTAAAGCTTCATAATGTTTAATGTAGTATGAGTGGTTATACCAGGTTACCATAGTCGCTCTTGTTTCAAACCCGTCATACATCACCCCAACTTTATCTAAATTAGAAAACCCAACAGGGCCCTCGGTGTAGTCTAAATTGTGTTCACGACCAATTTCCTCTACTTTTTCTAATAGGGTTTTAGAGACCTCCAAATCGTCAATAAAATCAAACCAGCCAAAGCGCATTTTTTTGATGTTTTGTCCGTTAACTTCAAGCCAGTTTATCATAGCGGCTACACGACCAACAACTTCATTATTTTTGTAAGCCAGAAAAAGGGTAGCCTCGGCATCATTAAAAACTGGGTTTTCGTTAACATCGAAAGTCTTCATTTCTTCAGTTATAATTGGTGGTACCCAGTATTTGGAATCTTTGTATAGCTTGAAAGGAAACTTTACAAAGTTTTTTAAATCTTTTTTAGTTTTAACTTCTTTTAGTGTAATCATAAAGTGGTTTAAAACCGAAGTGTTAGTTAAAGTCTACGGTTTCGCGTTTTTGTTTTGTTTTAATCAAGTCGGCATCACCCTTCTTGTTCTTGTTTCTTCGAGATCTGCGTTTGCCCTCATCTTCGGCTGATGTACCATTATCGATATCCTTGTAAGGATCTTGATGAAAATCTAAACGGTACGACATGCCAAAATTAACCCCAAAAACAGACGGTGTATCTTTTGTATTTAGCGTTACGGCGGTATCCAACTGAAAGTTTTCACTCAATAGGTAAGCACCACCAAATCTAAATAGGTTATCGGCATAGAAATCACTTTTTATGCCTTGCGTCTCTGCAAAAATAACCCATTTTGGACTAAAGGAATGGGTTAAGGTTAAAATATATTGAAAGTCGGACTGGTCGGTACCAATACGGTCTTTTATGAAGTTCATGATAAATACAAAACCTCCGGCGAAATTATTTTGTGTTGCAATCATGACCTTAGGACTGAAACCTTCGATACCTACATCGGTATACGGGTTTTTGTCGGTATCATAATTTACGCCTGCATAAACTGAAACTGCAGGAATAAGAGAACTCCATTTAAAGCCATGGTTAGCTTTCCAACTGTATAAATTGGGTTTGTCGTCTGCATTTTTATATGGATCGTAAACCAAATATTTGGCACCAATGGTTAGGTATTTGAAGTTGGCGCGTTTGTCTTCAGAATCTATTGTCGACGTATATGTTTTGGTGTCACTTTGAAATGTACCTTCCAGATTTAACTCTAGTTGTTCCCATAATAAACCATAGCGTGCAGCAAAATCAACACCAAAACCTTCAACTTCGTAACTAGGTGCCGGTGTTCTTTTTTCATTTATAAAATAAGGTCCAGCTTCAAATTGTACCACATTTGTTCCAACAGAAAAGGCACTTCTGGAGGCTCCTGGCCGGTTAGAATTTATAACATCGGTGTATTGAGCAAAGCCTTTGGCGGCGATTAAACTAAGTGAAATAAACAGAGTAGATTTGATTAGCTTCATAATAAAATGTTTAATTTTCGCAGTATCAAAAGGATAAAACGAATGCTGTATTCATACCGCTTTAGGCATTCCAAATATAGAGATTTTATAGATTTTTTATCATTTTTGAACGTTTTTTAAGCATACAGAATTGTATTTTTGTTAAAAATAATTTTATGACACAGCAAGCATCGGTGAACGGATTGATACGAATGATTTTGATAATTATCCTTGTGTATTACGGGATAAAAATTATTTCCAGGCTATTAACACCGTTTCTTTTAAAATACGTTTCGAAAAAAGCTGAAGAACGATTTGGAGGGCAATTTGGTAATTTTCAACAACAAAGCCGTAAAGAACCATCTAAAAAGGAAGGTGAAGTTACCATAGATAAAATGCCTAATAGAAAATCTTCAAATAAAGAGGTTGGTGAATATGTGGATTACGAAGAAATTGACTAATTTTCGCACTCATTGATTTAAACCATTTTCATGCAATTTTCATTAAAAAAAGTACTTCCACATTTATTAGTTGTTATAGGGTTTGTTATTGTAGCATTAGCCTATTTTAACCCGGTATTAAAAGGAAAGAAAATTTTTCAAAGCGATATCATGCAGTATATTGGCATGAGTAAGCAACAAAATGATTTTAGGGAGGCCACGGGTAATGAAACGTACTGGACAGACAGTGCTTTTGCCGGGATGCCAACCTATCAGTTAGGGGCAAAATATCCTCATAATTATATTAAACGATTAGATTTAGCTTTACGTTTTATTCCGCGCCCTGCCGATTATTTATTTCTATATTTTTTAGGATTTTACATATTACTTCTTGTACTTAAAGTCGATTTTAAACTAGCCGCTTTGGGCGCCTTAGCTTTTGGCTTTTCTACCTATTTAATTATTATTCTTGGGGTTGGACATAACAGTAAGGCTCATGCCATCGCATATATGCCGTTGGTGCTAAGTGGCATTATTTTAACCTTTCAACGAAAATATATAGGAGGATTTTTACTAACCACCGTGGCTATGGGGCTGGAGTTAGTGTCAAATCATTTTCAAATGACGTATTACTTGCTGTTTTTAGTCATTATTTTAGGAATCGCTTACTTGGTTGATGCTTATAAAAAGAAAACCTTACCAGCCTTTTTTAAGGCTATTGCCGTTCTAGTTGGCGCAGTTGTGTTATCAATAGCATTAAATGCTACAAACATTTTAGCAACTCAGGAATATGTAAAGGAAAGTAAACGCGGAAAAAGTGAATTAACTATTAATCCTGATGGTTCACCAAAAGTAGCAACCACTGGATTAGATAAAGATTATATTACGCAGTTTAGCTATGGTATTGCCGAAACCTTCAATCTGTATATTCCAAGATTTATGGGAGGAGGTAACGGAGAAGATGTCGGTAAAGATTCTGCAACCTATGATGCTTTTAGAAAACTAGGAGCAACCACTACACAAGCAGCGCAAGAAGCTAAACGTGCACCAATGTATTGGGGCGAGCAACCTATTGTTGAGGCCCCAGCTTATATTGGAGCTGTCGTTCTGTTTTTATTTGTCTTGGCTTTGTTTTTAGTCAAAGGCCGTTTAAAATGGTGGCTTGTTGGTGGAACGGTGTTCTCATTATTTTTGTCTTATGGAAAGAATTTAGGGTTTCTAACCGATTTCTTTATCGATTATGTACCGTTGTACAATAAGTTTAGAGCGGTTACATCTATACAGGTAATATTAGAACTATGTGTTCCGGTTATGGCTGTTTTTGGATTGGTAAAGTTATTTAAAGATGAACATACTAAAGAAGAAAAGCTAAAGGCTTTAAAGTATACTGCAGGAATTACCACTGGTTTAGCCTTAATTTTCTTGATATTCAAATCTACATTATTCGATTTTGTTGGTGTAAATGATGGTTTTTACCGTCAGAATTACGGACAAGATTTTGTTGATGCTCTAAAAGCTGATAGAAAAACCTTGTTTACTAATGACACCATCAGAACCTTAATTTTGGTATTGTTATCGGCTGGAGCCGTATATATGTTCTTAAAAGAAAAATTAAAACAGCAATCTGTAATCATAATTTTTACGGCATTGATTTTATTTGATTTAGTTGGCGTAGACAGACGTTATGTAAACAATGAGGATTTCGTATCTGCGAGAGAAGTTGATAAGCCGTTTACAGCTAATGCTATTGATAAGGAAATTTTAAAAGATGAAGGACATTTCAGGGTTTACGATTTAGTATCAGGCCCATCAAAGCCTTCGTATTTTCATAATTCCTTAACCGGATATAATGCCGCTGAGTTGCGCCGATATAATGATGTGTTTGAGTTTTATGTTGCGAAAAACAACATGAAAGTATTGAACTTATTAAATACAAAATACATTATTGCTCAAGATAAAGAGGGGCAGATGTTTCCTTATGTAAACGACGAAGCTAACGGTAATGCCTGGTTTATAGAAAGCTTTAAAACCGTTGATAATCCTAATGACGAAATTCTTGCTTTAGATAAACTGGATAATAAAAAACAAGCCGTTTTAAATATAAATGATCATGGTGATGCTTTTACTTCGGGAACGATTCCTAAGTTTACTGTAGATTCGACAGCTACAATTACTTTAGTTGAACACCAACCGAATTATTTAAAATATCAATCTGATAACAATCATGATGGTTTTGCGGTCTTTTCAGAGATCTATTATGGAAACGGATGGAAAACATTTATTGATGGTAAAGAGGTATCTCATATTCGCGTAGATTATACCTTACGAGGTATGGAAATTCCTAAAGGAAAACACTCGATTGAGTTTAAGTTCGACCCAGATGTGGTGAAAACGGGAAGTACTATTACTTTAGCAGGTTCATTACTTTTTGCCTTGCTATTGATTGGAGGATTATTTTACGAGTTTAAAAAGAAACAGGAAATTAGTGCCTAAAAAAGTACTCATAATAAGCTATTACTGGCCTCCTGCAGGAGGACCAGGTGTTCAACGCTGGTTAAAGTTTGTGAAATACTTACCTGAGTTTGATGTTGAGCCTATAGTTTATGTTCCTGAAAATCCGAATTATCCACTTCTTGATGAAAGTTTATTAGAAGAAGTTCCTAATAATGCAACCATCCTTAAACAACCAATTAAAGAACCTTATAAGTTAGCAGGGGTTTTTTCGAAAAAGTCTTCTAAAGCCATTAGTAAAGGCATTATTCCTGAACAAAAAAAGCAAAGTTTTGTAGAAAAACTGATGCTGTTTGTTCGAGGAAACTTTTTTATTCCTGATGCCAGAACGGGTTGGGTAACACCTTCGGTTAAGTTTCTTTCGGCATATATTGCAAAGGAAGGTATTGAGACCATCATAACAACAGGTCCTCCTCACAGCATGCATCTAATTGGTTTGCAGTTAAAAGTTAAGTTGGGTGTAAAATGGTTAGTTGATTTTAGAGACCCATGGACAACAATCGGGTATCATAAACAACTAAAGTTAATGTCGTCTTCAGCTAAAAAACATAAGGATTTGGAGCGTGAAGTTTTAAATTCTGCCGATGACGTTATTGTAACGAGTTTTACAACGAAAACAGAGTTTGAAACCATTACAAGAAAGCCTATTCATGTGATCACGAATGGTTATGATTACGAGGCCCAGCAAGAGTTTACCATGGATTCTAAGTTTTCTTTAGCCCATATAGGTTCGTTATTATCGAAACGTAATCCGGAAGTATTGTGGCGAGTGTTACGCGATTTACGAAATACGAGTGATAGTTTTGCTCGAGATTTTCAGCTGAATTTAATAGGAGCTGTAAGTGAAGATGTGCTGCGAAGCATGTACAAATACGGATTGGATAATTGTATCAAGAATATTGGTTATGTGTCGCACAGCAAGGCGGTAAAACATCAGAAGCAATCACAGTTATTGCTATTAATCGAAATAGATTCAGAAGAGACAAAGTGTATTATTCCCGGAAAGCTTTTCGAGTATATGGTTTCCAATCGCCCGATTATTGCTTTAGGACCTAAAGATTCCGATGTCGAGAAAATTTTAAAAGAAACCAATACAGGCAACTACTTTTATTATAACAATTACAATTCATTAAAATCAGTTATTTTAGAGCATTATCAGGCTTTTAAAAATAACGAATTACAAGTGCATGCCATTGGGCTGCAAAAGTATAGTCGGAAGGCGTTAACCAAATCTTTATCTAAATTGATTTAAATGGGTATTGTTGCTTCACAATCTGTAAAAAACATTATTTCTACCTACTTGGGTTTTTTTATAGGGGCTATTAATACCTTGTTTCTGTATACTAAGTTTATGAGCGACGAATACTACGGTATGGTCGGTTATATGTTATCACTGGCTTATGTCATTATGCCTGTCATGGCTTTTGGGGTGCATAATACGATTGTAAAGTTTTATTCGTCTTTTAAGACAAGAGTATCTCTTAATAGCTTTTTAACTTTAATGCTTTTTTTACCTATAGTAGTTATCATACCCTTAACTGTTTTAGGCATATTTAGCTATGATACCATTTCCGGTTTTTTATCTCAGGAGAATAGTATTATTAAAAATTACCTTTGGCATACGTTTATTATTGCTGTTGCATTAGCATATTTCGAAGTGTTTTTTGCATGGGCAAAAGTACAGATGCAAACCGTGTTTGGTAATTTTATGAAAGAAGTGTTTCACAGAGTAGGAGCCATGGTACTTTTGTTTTTGCTACATTTTGAAGTGATAGATATTGAGCAGTTTATGCAAGGTATTGTTCTCGTTTACATTTTGCGTATGCTTGTTATGAAGATTTATGCATTTACTATTAAATGGCCTGTGTTAACCTTTAGGAAGGTGAATAATTTAAGTAATATTTTAAAGTATTCTTTTCTTATTATTATAGCAGGTTCTATTGCAACTGTATTGTTAGATGTTGATAAGGTGATGTTAGGGCAATACATTCCTATTGAAGAGATTGCCTATTATAACGTAGCGATTTTTATAGCGGCAGTTATTGCTGTACCACAGCGCTCTATGCATCAAATTTTGTTGCCGCTTTCAGCTAAATACATTAATGAAAAAGATATCAAATCGCTCGACGATTTATCTAAGCGTAGCTCTTTAACCTTATTTGTAGTGAGCGGATTAATATTTTTACTGATAGTTTTAAATATAAAGCAGTTGTATCATATCATTCCAGAGGAGTTTAGCGATGCTTTGTTTGTTATCATTATTATTAGTTTGGCTAAATTGTATGATGCCCTTTTAGGAAGCAATAATGCCATTTTATTTAATAGTGATTATTACAGAATGGTACTTATTCTTGGTGTTATTCTGGTAGTTTTGATGGTGTTGCTGAATGTAATTTTTATTCCGTTATTAGGGATTAACGGAGCTGCTTTAGCAACGTTTTTAGCAATGTTTTTATACAATACCATTAAACTATTATTTGTTTATAAGAAGTTCAGGATATTACCTTTTACAGCTAATACTTTAAAAACTGGATTGGTAATAGTATCGGGAGTACTTTTATTTTATTTTTGGGATTTTAATTTTCATCCTATTGTAAATATTGGCTTAAAATCTACACTAATTGGAGTGAGTTATATTTATGTAATTCATAAGTTTAAACTATCGGAGAACATTTCGTCGCTTCTGGATCGATTTATTAAACTAAAGTAATACAAAAAAGAAACCCCCTCGAAGTTGCTTTAGGGCGAACATATCGAAGGGATTTCTAAACTAACCAACCAAAATTTTTAAGATCGTCTGTTATGAGAATTAGTCGATCTGTTATTATTTCTATTACTACTACCTCTCGTGTTTGAAGCCATCGGCTTATTTCTAGAACCTTTGTAAACGTTAGCTTTTCGATTATTTGTTGTTTTCGATTTACTAACTGTTCTATTTACTACTTGAGATGGTTTTCTAGTATTTGTTTTACTTTTGTTATATATACGAGTATTATTCCTGTTTGGTTTTTCAGCTACTCGATTTTGCTTGTAATTTCTAGAAGTATTATTTCTAACCGCCTGGTTACCTCTGGAAACATTATTATTGCGATTTCCTTCCGGACGATAAGTCCTATTAGAGCTTCTATTTACTGTTTTGTTGCCATAATTTCTGTTATCTGCAATATAACGATTTGAGCCGGCATTTCTGTTAACATGTGTTACATTTTTAGGGCTTCTATTTACAGTTGCATAACTTCTGTTGCGTTTAATAGTGTTTCCATGTCTGTTAGCAACAGCAGTTCTTGGTCTATAATTATTGTAATACGGTCTGTGGTATTTGTAACGTACAGGCTTATAATATTGTCTGTAAGGTCTGTTGTAGACTACACAGTAATTACGAGCCGGAACACTGTAATAACGGTGCCAAGGTCTGTAAACATAACGCCTGTTATACACATTAATATACCCGGTACAGTGTGAAAATACATTGTATCTGTTATAATGTACATATAATCCTCCAACTCGAGTTACGTAACCATAATTGTTATAATTAATATTTACGTGACCTACTTGGGAAACACGACCAAAGTAATCGTAATAAATAGGCGTGTTTTCAATTTGTATAATAGCTCCAAATTCGTCGTACTGCACGTAGGCATTATAATCGTAACCAGAGTTAAAACTGATATTAAAATTTGGAGAACCTACAGAAACATTTAATTGCGAATTGTTACCAAGTATATTGAAGTCGAATTGTCCATCTCTAAATACTGAAAACTCAATACCGTTTTCAACAAATATGAAAGAATTACCATAACCTCTGTTATACATAGTTGTTTCTACTTGTTCTGTATTGGTGGTTGTGGTTGCATGCATGGTAAACCCGGTAAGAGCTAAACCTGCTAATAAGAATATAAACTTTTTCATAATTGCTCGTTTTTTATGTTACGATTAAAGAAATACAAACAGCGTGCCAAAAACGAAAAGAGTAGTTGTGGTTTAGGGTTAATGTATTTGTTATTAGGTGTTTAGTGTGCTTAAATAAATATTTTTGCTGTTAAGAATTAATTTGTTTTTATGATTAATTATAAGGTGAAACTTTAGGGAAGTCAGAGAATACTCTTTATTTTTGACTAATGATTCACAATAAGGTTTTACTTCTGTTTTTTATTGGATTTATGTGCTTTTGGAGTTCTGAATTTGCTGCACAACAAAAGCAAGATAGCACCCAAATTTATTATACAGCCATAAAGGATTTTAAGGATATCAATCTGTCTACAAAAGCTTTTGATTATTTTCAGCGTAAAGTAGACAAAGCATTAGAAGATAATAAGTCTGAAGCTGCAGCTTATTATTTGGAATTGATTGCTTTTGGTCAATACAGAATGGGGTTTTTGGATCAAAGTGAACAGTATACCATTCAGGCTTTGAAAATATTAGATGGCGTTGAGCAGCAATCTAAAACAAAAGTGGCACGCGAGCGCTTGTATAATCAATTAGGAATAATCTACAGAAACCTTAGAGATTATAATAATTCCAACAACTATTTTAAAAAGGCTTTGACGCTCAATGAAAATCCCGATAATATTATTGCCACTGTAACAAATATAGCTAATAATTATGCTGATCAAGACGATTATAAAAAGGCGGTTGAGGTTCTGAGTCCCTTATATAAAAAGGCTTTAGCAATACAAGATATTAGTAGTAAAGTCGTTTTTATTGACAATCTGGGATACTATAAAACTAAAACAGGCGATGATAACGGTCTGGAACTTATGAAAATGGCATTAGTGATGAGAAGACAAAGCCAAATGTTAACAGGACTGTTCTCCAGCTACAGGCACATGTCGTTATTTTATTTAAATCAGGATAAGAGGTTAAAAGCGAAACCATTTATAGATTCTTTAGAAATTATTGGAAGAAGGATAGGCACACCAAGTTATGAATCTGAGGCTTTAAAACTGAAATTAAGTTTAGAGAATCATCCGGATTTAAATACCTATATAGATTTAAACGAACAGATAGAAAATGAGCGTTTGGCTAGAGAAAATAAGTTTGCAGCCATAAAATACAATGTTGCCCAAAAGGAGAGGCAGTTAATGGCAAAGGAGCAAGAATTAAAAATAACAGAACTTGAAAAGGAGAAAGAAAAGAATTTAAAATTATTCTATCTGGCATTAGGTTTTCTCATCTTATTTGTTTCTGTATTTTTTATGATGATTCTTAAAATAAGATACAAAAAGGACAAAGTTAAGCAGGTATATTTAACGGAAGCTCGTATCTCTAAAAAAGTGCATGACGAGGTAGCGAATGATGTATATCAGGTCATGTCAAGACTTCAAACCACTCCGAAGGTTAATGATGATATTCTTGACGATTTAGAATCGATATACTTTAAAACGAGAGATATTTCTAAAGAAAACAGTACCATAGACCTTAATGAAAACTACCTAAGTATTCTAAAAGATTTGTTGTTAGGCTACAGAACAGCTTCGGTAAATATCATCACAAAAGGAATTAATCAAGTGCCATGGGAACAGATTGATGATATAAAAAAAATAACCTTGTATCGCGTATTTCAGGAACTGATGGTAAATATGAAAAAGCACAGTGGTGCTTCTAATGTGGTATTGAGCTTTAAATTTGAGAACAATAATATTCAAATTGCTTATACCGATAACGGACAAGGATGTAAGCTTTTAAAAGGCACCGGAATTCAGAATATGGAAAACCGTATAAAATCTATAAACGGAACGATTATTTTTGAATCTGAATCGGGTAGAGGATTCAAATCAAAAATATCAGTATAACTATGTTTAAAAAGGTTTTAATAGTCGACGATCATGATGTGGTAAGCGATGGGGTACTATCGGTACTCAATCAAAATAATATAACAAATGTGGTGCAAGCACAATATTGTGATGAAGCTCATTTAAAAGTAAAACGTGCTGCTTTAGATGCAGAACCATTTGATTTATTAATAACCGATTTATCCTTTAAAAAAGACTACCAAAGCGTTACTTTAGAATCGGGTGAAGATTTGGCTGCTGTTCTTAAAGCTGAGTTTCCCGAATTACAAATTATAGTATATTCCATGGAAGACCGCTTACAAAAGGTTAGAACTCTCATTACTACTCATGGCGTTAATGGGTATGTTTGTAAAAGTAGGAAGGGTGCTTCAGAATTGTCTCAAGCTATACAACACATAGCAAATCAACAAGTATTTCTATCGCCTCAAGTTGAAAATGCTTTAAACCAAAAAAATGATTTAGAAATAGATGATTACGATATTGAATTAGTGAAACAATTATCACTTGGTTTCTCCCAAAGTGAGATTAGTTTTGTTTTTAAAGCCAAGGGGATGTCTCCTAGTAGTTTAAGTTCTATAGAAAAACGCATTAACAAGCTTAAAGATGTATTCAAAGCCAATAATACTATTCACTTAGTGGCTATCCTTAAAGACTTGGGGCTTGTATAAAATTAATAGGTTACGGTTTTCCATAAAATAGAATGGGAGTAAAATTATAGCTTTGTAAAGCTATTAATCCTTTACCATAGGGAGACATTGGGCACGACTTTTTATAAGCGTGCTTTTTGTTTTTTAGCTAATAATTAACCATAAAAAAACACCTTAACATAAAAATGCTAAGGTGTTTTTTGTATCGGTTAAAAAGAACTACATACTGTGAAACTCAATCAAATTTGCTTCGTAGTATTGGTCTCCTAATTTGTTTAATAAGTTATTAATGGTATGGCTATCGCCATCAATAGCCAAAGCAGAATAACCAACATTATTAAGTTTACCTAATCGTAAATCGATAATATTAATGTTTTTAGAAGCTAAAGCTGAAAGTAAAATCAGCAACACTCCTGGCGCATTGTGGTGTTTGGTAACAATAACCTTTTCGCTTAGAGCTAAGTTTAATCGTACCCCGTCCATTTCTAATAAATAAACGCCTTCACGGTGGTAGTTAGGTAACTCCGCGTCTTCTTTATATGTTAAATTAGTAAAAGTTCCGGCATCGGTTCCATTAATGAAATCAATAGCGCTTTTAATATTTTCGTTATCGCCATTTATAGAAAGGAAAGCCTCAGCTGTACCATCGTTATTAGATTTTAAACGTGCAGTTTCCACGTTAATACCTTCAGATGCCAGGGTATTGAATAAAGACGAAATAACCCCTGGTTTATCTAAATGTTTAGAGAACAACCCGTTTACTTTTTGTTTTGGTCTTTCAGGAATTTCGTTTGTTACGGTTATAGATTTGCCGGTTTTACGAATGCGAATGGCGTTATATTCGCCCATGCTTGTCGACCCGTTATAAAGATCAACAAACTCTGAAAAAGAGCCTCCAAATGAGAAGTCAGGAATAATACGTCGTTGCTCAGTATCTAAGCGTTGGTTTAATAATTCAATTCCTTTATTTAAAACGGTATATTTTACTTTTAATTCGTGATCGTCGTAAATGGTACGGTTTTCAGGAATAAGCTTAGAGTAACTTACATAGCTTTCGTATCCGGCTTCCTGAATATATTCTAAACTTTCTTTAAAGTTGAGCCCGTAGTAACGCACGTGGTGTGTATCGGTACCCACACAAACAGGGATTTGTAATTCCTTAGCACGTCTTAAAATGCTTTGAACCGGGTAAACGCCAACACCTTTAAACTTACCAGCCATATTCACATCAAGTGCAAGATTACGATCTGCAATAAGTTCTAAAAGGGTTCTGAATTTATTTGCAAGTGGGTGTGCACTGGTCTCGAAGTTGATTAAAGCTTCCGGCATATCGACATTTAATTTCGGTAAATCAATATGACCGATAATCTGAATCATGTCGCCGAATGATTCAATCATTTGAATCATTTCATTGAAATAGCCATCCCAGTAAGCTTCCAAGCTTCCGCGAAGTTTCAATAACTCCATAGCTTCTTCTTTAGAACCATCATAAGGTAGACCTTCAGGAGCAAAGTGTACCGAACCAATAACGTAATCGGCATCTTCGGCTTGGAAAATTTTAGAACGGCTCCATTGTAAACCTAATTCAGGACCCATCCATTCTAATTCCACGCCGTATTTAATATTGATTTGTCCTTCATATTTTTTACGAAGGTTAGCAATACGCTTTGGGTAGTTTAAATACGAACGGTTCCCGCGAATAAATTTTACATTGGTTTCGCGTTCGGCTGTATAGCGAAAACTTGTTAGTCGAGGGGAGTGAATAATGAAGGTAATGCTTGGGTGATTAGCCTCAATGGCTTTGTCGATAATATCTTCTAGTTTATCAATTCCGTGCTTCACATGGTCTTGTTCTGTACCAGCGTGAATTCCATGTGTTTCCCAAATAAACTCGTTAAGTTTTCTCATAAACCGAAATGCTTTAAAAATGCGTTTAAAGGAGCAAATTTAGTTATTGAAATCAAATAATAAGCTATAACTAATAGCTTTTCAATTTTTTTCAATAAGTATTCTTATTCTCTTTTAAAAATGGTCTAAAATAAAAGGCTTATTAAGAATTTAATAACTTATTAGTCTAATACAGGTCTTGTTAAACTTTCTAAAGTTTTGAGGGCTTTAATGGAGAACTTTAAAAGAGTAATTTCTTGATTAAAATCAAGTTATCCCATTTTTTATATTAGGTTTTGTCTTTTTTTTCTTAGATTTAATATGAGAAAAAATGGATTGCTTATGGCATATAAATTACGCTTCAATTTAATTTTTAAAACTTTTAGGGCGCTTATGGTAATTATTATTACCATCATGTGTTCTTTTTCAAGTTTTGCTCAGTACACTTCTAAAGAGTTAAATCCATTTCATAAAGCTTATCACGATAGTTTACAAGCTAGAGAATATCCGTATACGTTTCCTATTTTAGCCAAACAAGCCTATAAAAAGGGGTTCGATGTACCTTTTACTTATGGAGTAAGTACGGCTTACTATACCCAGGTTCAGGATGTAAATATTAAACGCACCTTAATAGGTTTAAACGATTTAGACCCTGTAGATTTAAGTGGTTTTATAAAGTTTGGAACGGTAGAAGCAAGAACAGAGGCTTATACGCTTAGGCCCGACATGTGGGTGTTACCATTTTTAAATGTTTACGGAATATTTGGTGTTGGTTCCACTAGTACAACTGTTCCTTTAGTAAGACCGGTTGATTTTTCTACCACACAGCATTTTAATGTTACCAGTGCCGGTTTTGGGTTTACGGTAGCAGGCGGCTTTGGTCCTTTGTTTTTTGTGGTTGATAATAACTTTAATTTTGGAAATGTAGAGGCATTGGTAGAGCCGGTGCCTGCTCATAATTTAGATATTCGGTTAGGACATAATTTTGTTAATCCGAAGCGTGCCGATCGCGGACTTGCTGTATGGTTTGGTGCTTTTCGCCAAAACATTAACGGAGATACCAACGGAAGTATAGCAATTAAAGACCTGTTTCCGAACGGAACCGATGGACTTCAGGAGGGCTTCATTGATCGATTACATGAATGGGCCGACGGACTGCCACCAGGTCAAAAACTTGTAGCCAATCAAATAATCAATAAAATAGACGATCATTTAAGCGGGGTAGATGTCGGGGATGCCCAAATCACATATAAATTGGATAAGGAATTGGCGAAGCCTTGGAATTTGATTTTCGGAGCACAGTATCAGCATAACAAACATTGGCAAATTAGAACTGAGTTAGGAACTTTTGGAAAACGTACCTCGTTTTTAATTATGGTGAATTATAGATTTGAAAGTTTATTTAAGAAGAAATGATAAAGAAATACACGACATCGTTTTTAGTAGCTTTCATACTTTTGATAAGTTATAATGCACAATCACAAATCTTGTTGGGGTTGATTTTTGGAGATGATTTAAACTCTGAAAAGTTAATTTTTGGAATTCACATGAATTATTCCTGGAATGATATTTCAAACCTTCCTGAATCGGGGAGTTTAAATGCATTTAACCTAGGCTTAAACTTTAATTATAAGATAAGTGATAAGTTTAGAGCGCAAACCGAAATGCTTGCTAAATATACTCGTGGGGCAGGTGATATCCCTGTATATTCATTAGGAGATGATCATTTAGATGCTTTGTATGCGGATGGAAAGGTGTCCAGAGAAATAAAATATTTAAGTATTCCTATGGCGATTCAGTATTTAACGTCGATAGGTGTTTACGCAGAAGCAGGACCTCATGTGTCAATGCGAATCAAAGCTAATGATGTCTTTGAAGCTGATACGCCTGAAGGGAGTTTAGAGTTGAAACGGAATATTAAGGATATCGTGAACCTTTGGGATTTTGGGTGGATAGTTGGTATAGGGTATTATATAGCACCTTTAAAAACGACTTCTGTAGGGGTGCGTTATTATGGCGGTTTTAGTGATGTAATAGATGGTTCAGGAAGACAAAACCATCAGCAATGGGCTGTTTATGCGAATATCCCATTAGGAAGAAAGGGAAAAGACACCGGAGATTAGTATTGATAAATAATTATAAAATAATAAAAATAAACACAAGATTATGAGAAGCAGTAGTCTGGGACGTTTTAATTTAAAAGGATTAGTTTTTTTAGTTTTTGTACTTGTAGGATATAGTGTTATGGCCCAGAATGATACGCTGGTGCTAAAAAATAATAACCGTATTGTAGGGGAAATAAAGAGCATGCAAAACGGGGTTTTGGCAGTTGAAACAGATTATAGTGATTCCGATTTTAAAATCACATGGATAGAAGTAGCCGAAGTTAGTGGAAATCAGGTGTTTTTAGTGACATTAAAAGACGGAGAACGATTTAACACTGCATTAAGCAAAACTTCTGAAAAAGGTAAGGTAAAGCTAACCAATGTAGGTAATGGAAGAGTAGTGAGTATTCAGGATATTGTTTTTGTTAAATCGGTGAAATCTAGCTTTATGTCGCGGTTAGACGCCTCTATATCTCTAGGATTTAATTTAACCAAAAGCAATAATTTGAGACAGTTGAATGTTAGGAGTTCAGTGGGGTATACGGCTGATTACTGGCAGATTTTAGGAAATTATAATTCGGTTAGAAGTAAACAGGATGGGAGTAATGAAATTCATAGAACCGATGCAAACATTAAGTTTACCTACTTTTTAAAGAATGATATGTTAGCTATTTTTAATTCGGAGTATTTAGCTAACGATGAGCAAAAGATTGATTATCGTTTTACCAATCGCGTAGGTTTCGGTAACTATTTTATTCATACCAATTATTTATATTTCGGAGCCGTTGCAGGTCTGGCATTAAATAATGAGCGATTCTCAGACGATGTGGGTACAAACCGAAACAGTTTGGAGGCATTCGGTTCTTTAGAACTTAATCTATTTGATGTAAAAGATTTCGATTTATTGACCAATATAATAGCTTATCCGAGTATTACGGAGAAGAATCGTTTGAGGGTAGATTATACCTTGGATTTAAAATATGATTTACCGTTAGATTTCTTTATAAAATTTGGTGTAACCTATAACTTCGATAATCAGCCAGTACAAGATGCTTCAAAAGACGATTATGTTTTGCAAGCAACTTTTGGTTGGGAACTGTAAAATAAATAGCATGGTTATTTAAAAGCATACATGGCTGTAATGGTTGGTCCGTTGTACCCCCATTTTAAAAAACCGTTTAGCCTTTCTTTCTCAATATCTACTCTAAAATTAAGCCCGGTATAACCTAGGTTTAAATTAAGGTTAGGAATTACATTATAAGACAGGGAGGCATTATAACTTAGTATGCGACCTTTTATGTTATCTATTTTAAGAGATAGGTAATTGAGGTTACTATAAATGGCCAGTTTTTTACTAATCAAAAATTTGTTCCAAAGTCCTAAATCCGGAAGTGGAGCTGTAAAATCCAGATTATCACTTATTTCTCCCGATCCTATATTGGTTTCAGCTCTAAGTCCAATATCACCAAATAACACATGGGTTCCTATTAAAGCGCCAATCTGGTATTTTGGTTTATTTATAATGGCGTAACCGTAAGAAAATCGTAAGATTTGAGTGTCGAAAAATGCTTCTAATTCGGCATCGGCATGATAGGTGTTTTCTCCAAAAACAATGTCTCTATCTATGGTATAGCGAGTGGAGCGACTTAAGTAAAAATAATTCAAATCAAAGCGAGAACGCTTAGAAGCCTGCCAGGAAAAAGTGCCAAAAAAGGAGGTTGTATATTTAGAGAACCCCAAATTATCTTCAAGGTCTAAAAGTGTTCCTTTTCCAGTAGAATTGCTTCCTACTCGAACCTGAGTATTATTTAAAGGAAAGAAGGCTCCAAAATGCAATTCAAATTTATGAGTATACCAATTGGGCAGCTTACTTTTCTGAGCGGCTGAAATATTAGAAATGGAGTCCTGTGCGTTTAAAAAGAAGAAACCTAAGAAAAAAATGGTAACTAATACGTATTGTTTTTTCATTATAAACTTGAATTATAGTTAACAGGATAGTGTTCAGTAACTAGCTAACATAAATGTACGAAATAGTTTAATTCCAAATGGAGAAATGAAAGATAATCATACAATCAAAAATAAGTTAGATATTTTATGGGTAAATAAAAAAAGCATAAAGCAAACATAAATAGGGGTTGATGGTTTGCTTTATGCTGTTCAAGAGTGACCTCGAAAATATGTATTATGCTATTAATTACATTTATTTAGGGATAACCAGAAATGGAACGGTAGGGTGGAACCCGATGCGTTTTATTACTGGTTCTTTAATAATGTCCTCAATAAAACTGTGTTTATAGTTTACCATTGTTAATGCTTCTATGTTAAGCTCTTCAATAAAATCGTTAATTTCTGAAGCTTTATTAGCATAGTTAGGCATCCAGTGGAAACTATGGTCGTAATCTGCTAAAAGTGTTTTTAAGTGTTCTAAATTCTCTTCCTGACTAGCTGTAAGCTTTTCTTCAACATTTATATGTACCACTCTTATTTTAGAGTTGAATAAATCGGCTAATTGTTTAATAGGCGCTAATTCGGTTTCACTATAAGCTCTAAGAAAACCTGTAGGGAACGCCACTTGTTTCGGAACTTTAAAATCGTAATCCTCAGGAATAACCAATACAGGACAATCATGAATATGATTTACCACTTGAACGGTGTTGCTACCAAAGAAAAACTCTTTAGCACCAGAGGCTCCTTTAGTCCCCATAATAATAAGGTCGATGTTTTTTTCCTTCACAATTTTACGCATAGAAACAACAATATCTTCCGTTCCTTGCAAGTAGTGAAATTCATGATTTGCATTGTGATCGCATGTTTCAACCAGCTTTTTTAAAGCCTCTAATTCCTTTTTACTGTTATCTTTCATGGTGTCTTTTAATTTGCTTGAAAGAACACCGTAAGACGCTGTTTGAATCGTTACTGTATTTAAAATATAAAATGTACTAGGCTCATCGGCATATAGCTTAAGAGCGTAAACAACTGCGTTCCAAGCATTGTCTGAAAAGTCTGTGGGTAATAGTATATTTTTCATGAGTAATTAGTTTTAAATATGTAGTAAAGTTAGAGAATGAAATTTTTTAAAATTATGACAAATGTCATTCATATTATTAAGATAATTCTAATTTCTCAAATTTTCTATATGAAAATTGTTAAATTCATTGAAATTCAGTCTTTTTGTTGTTTTGATGTTTTTGTGATTTTTTAGTTAAATCATTAAAAAATAAAAAAGGATTCTGAAGTCAGAATCCTTTTTTACTACTGTAATATTTTGAAATTTAGAGCTTAACTAATTTTGAAACTCCGGAATTTCCAGAATAATCATGGATTTTAATGAGATAAATATTTTTAGGTAAAAAGGAAATGTCAAAAGAAGTTCCTTGACTTAGATTACCTTCATATGCTTTAATAAGTTTACCTGTTATATCGAAGATTTCTAATTTTTGAATATTTTGATTTACCCTAAACGAGGTTGAGGTTGGATTAGGAAATAATTTAAAATCAAAATAATTTTCTTTATCCGAGGTTGATAGAGTACTGACTTGGTTTCCGTAGATTTTAAATTCACCCGGGTTTAATTGAATACTGGATGTTGCTGCATTTATGATAGAACCATCCATTAAGTCATACCAGATTCCGGCATATGGAAAATTGGGATTAATAGTTTGCGTGGTAATATCGAAATTAGCAATTACAATAACATTTTTTAAAGAAGAACCGCTGGTGTTTTCATTGCCGGTATAGATACTAATTCTTGGGGTTAAATTCCCGGAACTTATAGTGTAGTTTCCTTCGAAAACAGGCTCGCTGATTTTTAAATAATTAATTCGAGCCCAGTCGTTATAAATTTGGCTTCGAGTTGCATCTCCTAACCAGTTATTTGTCCATTGCGGTTGAGGTTTCGTGTCTAATTTACAATCGCCATCTGTGCCATCATCGGGAGTGTTTACAGACCCATTGTTACAGGTGAAAATAGAATTTTCCATACCCAAATCGCCAAAGTGCCAAATCATTTTTGGCCCCGGAATAGTTAATGAAACAGCACCCAAAGCCGACATTCTTGATAGAGCGGTTTCGAGATTGGTTACATCATAATCAGCATTGCCATTACCGTATTGAATGTTTTTATACATTAAACGTTCTTCGTCGTGACTTTCCGCGTAACCTACTAATCTCGGGCTGGTGTATCCTCTGGAGGTGTGTCCCATTTCAGTAATATCACCGCTATAACCCATGGTTAATTCATTATATTGATCTGTCATTTTTCCCCACAGCATGATGCCTTTACCTTCATCAATTCTGTAGTTTGCCCATTCGGTTTCTTCATCTCGAGATGTAAGTCCGTCATTGTTAGCGTCCCAATCGGTACCAAGATGTTCGAAAATAACATAATGATCGGGGTCTAAACTCCAGCTGTAGTCTGCATATTCTTTTAAAACAGCTACGCGGTCGGCATTATAATCGTTAGTGCACCCTTCGTTATTTTCACAGTTTTGAGTAAATCCTTTAGTTAAATCCCAGCGAATACCATCGATTTTAAATTCTTCAATCCAATGTTGTACCACACGTTTAGCATATATTTTTGTAAAACCATTTGAGTGATTAAAATCAGAACCAACATTGTAAGTGTGTTTAGGAGTTTGATTAAAATATGGGTTTTCAGAACTCGGGTCGCCCCAGCCATCACCATCGGCATCTTGCATCCATAAGCGAACCATAGGGTTTCTGCCAAAAGCATGGTTTAAGGCAAGATCTAAAATAACGGCAATGCCATTTTGGTGACAGGTATCTATCAGTTCTTTAAACTTTTCTTCGGTACCATAAAATTTATCTAAAGCCATATGAAAGGAAGTGTTGTAACCCCAACTTTCATTCCCTTCAAACTCCATAACAGGCATAAGTTCAATAGCATTAATATTTAAATTTTTAAAGTAATTGATGCGGTCGATAATGTCTTGAAAAGATCTGTTGGCATCAAAATCACGAATCAAAACTTCATAGATAACTAAATCCTCCTTTTTAGGTTTTGAAAAATTGGTTACCTGCCAATTATAATCGGTTTGTGCCGTTTGCAAAACCGTGACTTCACGCTCTTGTCCTTGTGGATATTCAGGTAAATTAGGATAGGAGTTCGCCGGAATATAAGGGTCATCAAAAGGGGATAAAACCAATGTTGAATAAGGGTCTGCTGTTTTTACTAAGGTTGGTGAATTTGTTAAGGGTGTTTTATCGACAGCCCAGTATTGATACGTTTCAATTTCTCCTGGTGTTAATCCAGTTAAGGTAATCCAGAATTTACTGTTACGAGAAGGGTCGCGTTTCATAGCGTAAGTAGCATCAGGCTGCCAGTTATTAAAGCTTCCTGCGACGTATACAAAGTCTTTACCTGGAGCATAAAGTACTAAAGTCGCTTTTGTTGGATCTGCTTCATCGTAATTAATACCATCCTGGTAACTTTCGGGCATAAATGCTGTTACGGTTTCAGGATCTAAAATAACTGAAAATGTTTTTGTTTTTGTTTCTCCGGAAAATGTGACTTCCAAAGTATAACTTCTATTTTCGGTAATGTTTGTATCTGTATATGAGTATGAAGAAATACCATTTTGAGTATCGATAATTACATTGTTCGCTTTTAATACATAGTCGGCATTTCCACCGGTATTACTAGCTTCTATAGACAGGTTATCGCCGCTATTTAGTATAGATGTGGTTGTGTTTGGTGCAGTTAATGAGACAAGAAATGTACCAACATCGACAGTTTCGTCTTGCGATTGTTTTTGTCCTGTGCCATCTTTAGCCTTAATAAGAAAGCCAATTCGTCCAATATTTGTTCGGTTATAAAATGTTGTTGGTGTAAATGTAATAGTATATTCATCGGCAGTAGCATTATAGGTTAATCGATTCGTTTCATTAGAGTTGTCCCAGCTTCCGTTAGTTGGACAATCCTGCTGGTTTTCAATATTGGTATCAAAAGACCATCCCCATAAATACAAGGCGTTATCGGAAACATTCCAGTCGGATTCATCTATTGTAGATCCATCAAAGGTTAAGGTGATGGAATCATCTTCATTAAAAGGATTAGGCGATATTGTGAAATCTACAGTTTGCTTTTGAGCTTGGGTAACAAAAAAGGCCAAGAGTAGATGTAATGTTATGATTTTTTTCATTTTGTTAAACTTTAAATAAAAAAGGGTTGCATCATCAAACGGCAACGCAACCCTTTTAGTCCTTACATTATAAATATGAATTAGTCACTATATTTTATCGTTTTCCTAAATAGTATTTAGGACCTTCAGCATCGTTAAAATCGATACTGATTACGTAGTTTCCTGCCTCAACTGCAATGTTGTTATCAGGATCTTGATCAAGAATATTATCACCATTGGCATCACCATAATCGCCGTTCCAGGCATTATCTGGTCTGAATTTAAGTTCGCCATCAACTAAAGTGATGTTTTCAGCGAACCAAACACCCGGTTGAATTTCGTTTAAAGCAGCATCAGGTGTTTCTCCCCAGTTATTATATCCTGACCCAACAGCACCCCAAACGGTAGCTTCAACTATAGAGTATGAGTTATCTTTTAAGTCTAAAGTAACCAGATAATGACCTTCGGTTACGGCAATATTGTTATCAGCATCAGCATCTAAGATGCCATCAAGGTTAGCATCGCCCAAATCACCGCCCCAGGTATTGTTCATTCTAAATTTAATTTCACCATCTAAAAGCTGAACGCTTGCTTTAAAAGTATCGGTTGTGTAGTCGTAATACAATTTAGCATCAGGTGTTTCTCCCCAGTTATTGTATCCTGAACCCACTATACCCCACGAGAATTCTTCAATAGTGTAAGAGTTGTCATTGGTATTGATTGTTATTTTATAATCACCAGCAGTAACCGCAATATTATTATCGGCATCGCTATCTAAAATACCATCGGCATTGGCATCACCAAGGTCACCTTCCCATGTGTTGTTTTCACGGAATTTAATCTCACCATCAACAAGGTTTACATAAGAAACAATAACGCCATCGGTTGCGGTAGTATAGAATTTAGCATCGGCAAAAGCTCCCCAATTGTTATATCCTGAACCAACAACACCCCATGTAGATACTTCGTAAGCGCCACCACCTTCGGTAGCTTCAGGTAAAATAACATTTAAGGTTTGAGTTTCAGTGTAAACAGGTAAACCTCCATTAGTGCCTGGTGACGCCATTAACCTAAAGTATAAAGCACCTGTATTAGGATTGTCTGTACCAGGGTCATTATCAAGACCTGCTTCTTTGGCATAGGTCAACATGTTCCCAATGGTAATAGATAATTCGTTAGCATCTGTTGTACCAACTACTGTGGCATCTGTAAAATCTCCGGAAATTGAATTTTGTAATTCGTATTCTACATTGGTAGGCACTCCGAAATAGGCATCTTCCCAAGTAAAGCGTTCTCCAATATTTTTAGATGTTGCAGAAGTTAATGTGTATTCTTCTAAGAATATATTTGAAAAGCTAATACCTTCTTCAGGCACATGAGCAATGAACACTAAATCGTCTTCTTGTTCGCAAGACGTAAAGCCAATGGCGGCTAAAATTAAAAGCGATAAAAGTTTTATATATTTCATAATAATTAGTTTAGTTTTTTAGTAACCTGGATTTTGAGTTAAGTTGGGATTTGCCTGGATAGCAGATGCAGGAATGGGATACACATTATATGTTGAAGGAATTGAGGTTCCGTTTTTTACGCCACCTTTCCAAGGCCATATGTATGCATTTCCTGTAAACTTGCCAAAGCGAATTAAATCTGAACGTCTGTGTCCTTCAAGGTTTAATTCTCTGGCACGCTCATCCAGAATAAAATCTAATGTTAATTCTGAAGACGTAATGGTTGAAGCATTCGATCGTTCTCTAACATCATTTACGTACTGAAGCGCAGTTGTTGGATTACCACCAGCATTTCTAAGCACACATTCTGCATATATAAGATAAGCATCAGCCAATCTGAATAAAGGAAAGTCGGTACTTGAAAATTCGGTAATCGTTCCGGAACCATCAGTATTGATATTTCTAAATTTTATTGAAGGATAACCATCTTCCCATTCACGGTAGTCGTCCATTTCGTAGTTATGCCCTTCTGTCCAGAATAATTCAGCTCTGTCATCGGTAGATGTTGCTAAATCTCCATATAAGCCATACCAAGCTTTGGTCGCTCTATGACCTGTCCATCCGGCAGTAGAGCCAAAATCTCCTGGATCCATAGTATCTGTACTTAAATTTCCGTTTACTATATACGTGGTGTTACCGTAACTTCTACTGTTGTCGGCATCGGCAATTAATGGAAATATAATTTCATTTGAAGTGTCGTTATCAGCTGAAAACAATCTGATGAAATTAGGGTCTAATTGATACCCCCCTTCGTCAATGACTTTCGAAATATAGGTTAAAGCATCATCGTATCTGGCAGTGCCCGTGTATACTTCGGCATTTAAATACAATTTAGCCAATAACATTTGAGCTGCTGAATTTGTTGCTCTACCGTAATCGTTGGTAGTAGGTAAGGTGCTTTCAATAGCTAAAAGTTCACTTTCTACATAAGCGAATAAATCTGCTCTTGATACTTCAGGAAGGAGTTCTGTACCACCAAAGTTTTCTTCGGTAGATAATACACCTTTACCAAATACATCGATTAGATAGTAATAAGCTAACGATCTTAAAAACCGAACTTCAGAAGTAATTTGTTCTTGATTATCAACACTAACGTTTTGTAAAACGGTTAACAGGTTGTTACATTGCGGAATGGTAAAATAAATTCTGTTGAATAAGTATCTGAAGAATTTATTGTTTTCATCCCAATTAGAGGTCGTTGTAAGCTGGTCTAATCCGTCGTCTCCCCAACGGTTTTTCATCCCGTCTGCTGAGAAATCCTGTAGGTTTACAAGGTTTCTTAAAAACGGAGATTCTCCAGGATCGTCACCTTGAATATCCGATTTATCGGCAGCTTCAATACTCGATAAAGCAAACGATGCATAAAGTCGGGCTAAAATACCTTTAACCGCATCAGGGTCTTTAGCAAGCAGTTCATCTAAGGTAAGTTCTACTAATGGCTCAGTGTCCAGGTCGCTTGTACAGCTGCCACTTGAAAGCGCTAGTGTAAAACTTAATAAAATGATATATATCTTATTTTTCATAACTAAATTTTTAAAAATCAATGTTTAGACCTAAAGTATAGACACGTGGTCTAGGGTAGAAATTATTATCTATAGCGTTGAAGTTTTCCGGATCCTGACCAGAATAATCAGTAATAACAAACGGATTGTTTACTGAGGCATACACTTTAAAAGACACATCTTTAATAGCTTCCCCAACCGTTAATCCTAAGGTGATATTTTCACATCTTAAAAAAGATGCATTTTCTAAATAATAATCAGAGAAAGGAACATTACCGTTTCGATTCACGAAATTAGTGTCAGAAACGCCATTGTAAAAGTCTACAACATTATTTAAACTTTCTGTGTTAGACGGAATAGCCGCTTCAATGTATCCAATAGCTAAATTACGAGTGTTGTATATTTGGCCATCTAACTGTCCTCTAAAGCTAGCACTTAAATCCCAGTTTTTATACTGTGTTGAAAATCCTAAACCGAATGTCCAGTTTGGTCGTAAAGCTTTGTAGTATCTGTCGTCATTCGTGATTTGTCCATCGCCATTTAAATCGACAAAGGCACCAAGAATAGGACGGTGGTTTTCATCATAAACTTGTTTGAAAACCCAAGCAGAATATACTTCCTCTCCCACAGCATGTCTGGCTAATTTTACGCCAGTTCCGGTAGGAATAGTAGATTCGTCGGCCGAAATACTACTCACACCATTTAAGTTTGTAACTTCAGTTTTACTGTACGCAATATTCCCATTAAGGTCTAAACTAAAATCGTCATTTTCTACTGGCGTGATGCCTAAATTAAGTTCAAAACCTTCATTTTCTGTTTCGCCTATATTTTGTGGGAATAAGTTGGTGAATCCTTGTCCTGGCGCAACAGGAGCTAATACTAAAAGGTCTTTTGTTTTTCTTTTAAATACATCAAACGATCCTGAAAGGGCACCTGAATTAAAGAAACTAAAATCTAAACCAGCATTGTAAGTGGTTGTTTTTTCCCAGGTTAAGTTCTCGTTATATGCTCTTGCAGAGTATAAAGATACGCCCGGCAAATATTGCGTAGTACTGTTACCTACGGTAAATAAAGGGGTAGAGGGGAAGTAACCTCCGGCTAGCCCTGTAATATCCTGCTGTCCAGTTTTACCGTATCCAAGTCTTAGTTTAAGTTCTTGAACAAAATCGGCATCTCTAAGGAAACTCTCTTCTTTTAATTTCCAGGCTAAGGCTGCTGCAGGGAAAATACCCCATACGTCGTTACCCCATACATCATCGGTAACAAAAAGAGAAGAAGCATCAGCTCTTACAGATAGCGTTACTAAGAATTTATCTAGAATATTAATATTACTTCTTCCAAAGAACGATTGTAAGTTTAATACATTATAATATCTGAAATTCGGATTGCTTTCGTTTTCCTGAAGCTCTCTTAACCCTGTTTCTGTATTGTATAGGTATTGTTCTTTATTACCATCATTTTTAAAGTTTTGGTAACCATAACCTCCTTGTACTTCAAAGCTGTTTATAAAAGAATCATCATAACTCTTGTTGTATACTAAATAGCCTTCAAGCGTGGTGTTCGTAATATGCTGATTTTCTTTAAAGTTCACTCCAGGATTGAAGATGTAACTGTTAGAAGCATTACTTAATCTGTATGTTGAAATCGCATTTTCAGAATAGTTTTCTTCAATAGTTGAGCGAGAGGCTTCAACACCAAGGTTTAAAACAGCACGCAATGCAGGAAGAAAATGCATTTTATAATCGAATTCTACATTTCCTAATATTTTTTGAGTTTCCTCAGGGCGTGTACGTTGCATTAAAAGAGCTAACGGATTCGATTGCCCGATTAACATACCTGTTGGATTAGAGGTAGACGATGTGGTTGTAAAGTAGCCTCCAAAAGGAGAGTTTGTATCGTAAATTGGTTTTGTAGGATCCATAACTACCGCACCAAATAGAGCGCCACCTTCATCAATAGCATTCTTATCTGCTGAAATACCTTTAAGGTTTAAATCTACTTTTAAATGATCTTGAAAAAACTTAGGCGTTAATTTTAACGAAGCCGTGATACGTTCGTAATCACTTGTTTTCACAACACCTTCAGTATTATTGTAACCTACCGATGCACGGAAAGGAATTTTTTCAAATAAATTAGCACGTGCACTAAAATCGTAATTTGTGGATATCGCCGTTCTATAAATTGCATCTTGCCAATCTGTATTGTAGATGCCACGTTGCATACCGTTTGAATCGGTAAAGGTTTGAATAACCTGCTCTCTGGTATCAACTGAGTTTATCGGAACGCCTAAGCGATCTGAAGTTCCTGCTTCAAAAATACCTTTTGCTTCATATTCGTTAATGAATCGTACAAATTCAGAGCCATCTAAAACATCAATTTTCTTACTTACAGAATTTGACGACATGCTAGTCGAAAAATTGAATTGTGGTTCTCCTGAAGTTCCTTTTTTAGTGGTAATAATGATTACCCCATTAGAAGCTCGTGATCCATAGATAGCCGTTGCCGAAGCATCCTTAAGAACACTAAAGCTTTCAATATCATTAGGATTGACTAATGTTAAGGGGTTTTTTACACCGGCAGGGTTGGTATTGTCGATAGCAATTCCATCAATAACAATCAACGGGCTACTGTTGGCACTTAACGAGGCACCACTTCTAATACGAATATTAGGTTCTGCATCGGGCTGACCACCAGCAGTGGTAATTCTAACCCCTGGGGCTTTACCATTTAGCAGCTGATCGGCAGATACTATTGCTCCTTTATTAAACTCCTTTGAGGAAACAACATCGACAGATCCGGTCAAGTCTTCTTTCTTAACGCTACCGTATCCGATAACGACAACTTCGTCTAAGCTGGCAGCGTCCTCAACTAAAACCACATCGATTACCGATTGTCCGGTATATGTGATTTCCTGAGATTGATATCCAATGAATGTAAAGGTGATTACATCTCCTTGATTCACTTGAAGTTGGTATTCCCCGTCAAAATCTGAAGCGGTACCATTAGTAGTACCCTTAACGAGAATATTTACTCCAGGAAGTGGCAAAGATGTAGATTGTTCTGTTACTGTTCCTTTTATACTTGTTTGCGCCAAAATGGTTACGGGCACAAATAAGAGAAAAAACAGTATGCCATTAATAATTGTCTTCATACAGTTCTTTTGTTAATGTCTTTGTTTAGTTTATTATATCTTCACTTCTCACCATGAATTATTGCTAATGTAATAATTCGGTCCATTAGGAAATTGTCAAATTCGCAACGCAAACGTTTCCGTGTTAATAACTTTTACGAAATTTTTAACGCAAACGTTTCCGTATTGATATTTTTCTGATGCTTAGGTTATTTAGAAGAAACAAACTAAATTAGCATTACTAGGTTAGTCGTATTTATTAGTAATGCTTCATAAATTTAGCCATATTTAAAATAAAAAATGAAGAAAAAAGTTACATTAAAGCAAATCGCCAGAGAACTCGATGTTTCGGTGTCTACAGTTTCCAGAGCCTTGGCCGATAGTAAGGAAATTGGAGAGAATACCAGAAGACGTATACAGGCATTTGCTAAATTTCTGAATTATAAACCTAATAATATTGCACTAAGTCTAAAAAACAAAAAGACAAAAACTATAGGGGTTTTAATTCCTGAAATTGTTCATCACTTTTTCTCTACGGTTATCCGAGGTATCGAAATAGTGGCTAATGAGCGTGGCTACAATGTTATTGTTGGTCTCTCTAACGAATCATTTAGTAAAGAGGTTTTAAATATGGAAATGCTGGCTAACGGAAGTATTGATGGTTTCGTATTATCCATTTCAAAAGAGACTTTGCTTAAACAGGATTATCATCATTTTAATGAAACCATAAGTCAGGGCATCCCCATTGTTATGTTCGACCGTGTCGTTAATGAGGTGGAATGTGATAAAGTAATTGTTGACGATTTTAAAGGATCAGTCAAGGCAGTTAAAAAACTAGTGGACAATGGATGTAAACATATTGGTTTAATCACTACGATGGATTACGTAAGTGTTGGTAGACTTCGTACACAGGGATATTTACGTGCTTTAGAAGAAAGCCAGGTGTATGCTGAACCAAATTTAATTCTGAAATTAGACGATATGGTGTCGTTAGAAGAAAACCTTGATATTTTGGAAAGTGAGATAGAACAATTATTTAAAAGGAATCCGAAAATCGATGGTGTATTTGCGGTGAATGAATTGTATGCTGTTACCGCAATGAAGGTGGCAAAAAAATTAGGATTAGCTATTCCAGATGATGTACAAGTCATCGGATTTACCGATGGCGTTTTGTCAAAACATGCTTCGCCAAGTCTGACTATTGTAAGTCAACACGGACAAAAAATAGGAGAGAAAGCGGCCGATTTGCTAATCGATCGTTTAGAAATGGACGACGATGAGAGCGATACAAATATTAACGAAAACACTAGAGAACAGGCATTTGAAACCTATGTGATAGAGACCGAAATTATTGAAAGAGAATCGACTAAATAATTTTTTTTTAGGATTTTTAAAATTCTTTTCTATATCTTTGACGCAGAATCAAGACTTATATATTCACTTCTCACATGTAAGTTTTGATAAGTTTTATGCTTATCAATAGTATCAATTAAAATACTATTTCGATGGAAAAGCGTAAGTTAAGTTTTCTTCAAATCTGGAACATGAGTTTCGGGTTTATGGGAATTCAAATGGGTTTCGCCCTGCAAAATGCCAATGCAAGCAGAATACTTCAAATTTTTGGAGCCGATGTACATCAGCTGTCATGGTTTTGGATTATAGCGCCTTTAATGGGCTTAATTGTTCAACCTATTGTTGGGTATTATAGCGACAATACCTGGAGTAGATTCGGAAGAAGGAAACCGTTCTTCTTGGTTGGAGCTATCTTGGCATCATTAGGTTTGGTATTAATGCCACAAGCCGATATTTTTACTGCCTTTTTACCCGCCATTTGGGTAGGTGCCGGATTCTTAATGGTTATGGATGCGTCTTTTAATATTGCTATGGAGCCGTTTCGAGCTTTGGTGGGTGATAATTTAAGAAAAGACCAACGCACCTTAGGATTCAGTGTGCAAACGGCTTTAATTGGGTTTGGTGCTGTTATCGGTTCATGGTTGCCTTACACGTTAACCAATTGGTTTGGTGTATCAAACGCAACAGTTGCAGGAGAAGTTCCATTAAACTTAATTTTATCCTTTATTATTGGAGCGATTATTTTAGTGCTTTCTATTCTGGTTACGGTATTCACAACAAAGGAATACTCACCAGAGGAATTAGCACAGTTTCAAGATGATCAATCTACAAATTCAGAAGATGAAGACACTTCAGAAAAAGCAGGCTTAAAAACGATTTCCGAAGATTTCAAAAACATGCCAACCACAATGCGTCAGTTAAGCTGGGTGCAGTTTTTCTCATGGTTTGGGTTATTTGGCATGTGGGTATTTGCTGTTCCGGCTATTGCTCAGCACATTTATGGTTTACCTGTAAGCGATAGTAGCAGTGTCGATTATCAAGATGCTGGCGACTGGGTAGGTATCCTTTTCGGCGTTTATAATCTAATTTCAGCCTTATATGCTTTTGCTTTACCCTTTATCGCAAAAAAAATAGGAAGAAAACGTACGCATGCCTTATCCTTAATTATTGGAGGTATAGGATTGCTTTCGGTTTATATCATGCCAGATAAAGACTGGCTTATACTTTCTATGATTGGTGTTGGTGTTGCCTGGGCCAGTATTCTGGCTATGCCTTATGCTATTCTGGCTGGGTCTATCTCGCCCAAAAAAATGGGTGTGTATATGGGAATCTTCAACTTTTTCATCGTTATTCCACAAATTATCAATGCCTTAATTGGTGGTCCGTTAGTGAAGTATGCTTACGGAGATCAGGCCATTATGGCACTCATGATAAGTGGGGTTAGTTTCTTAATTGCTGCTACGCTAGTATTTAAAGTTAAAGACGTCGACGACGTTATCCAATCTTAAAAAATCATCGTAATGAACGGTTTTATTTTTGACCTCGATGGGGTCATTGTAGATACTGCAAAGTATCATTACCAGGCTTGGAAGCAATTAGCTAACAACATTGGAATAGAGTTTTCGTTGGAACAAAACGAACAACTTAAAGGAGTGAGTAGAGTAGAGTCTTTAAAAAAGATTCTTCATTGGGGGCAAAAAACAATTTCCGATGATGAGTTTACCGTTTTAATGACTGAAAAAAATAACCACTATTTGAGTTTTATTGAAACAATGGGTGAAGATGAAATCTTACCAGATGTTTCAAAGGTTTTAAATTATTTATCCTCAAAAAATCAAAAAATAGCATTGGGATCGGCTAGTAAAAATGCCGTGGGTATTCTTGACAAAGTCAATTTAACTCGTTTTTTCGATGCTATTGTAGATGGTAATCAGGTAACTCATGCCAAGCCAGATCCTGAAGTGTTTTTAAATGCAGCTGAACAAATGCATATGCAACCAGAAGATTGTATTGTGTTTGAAGATGCGGTAGCTGGAATACAGGCTGCAAATGCAGCAAAGATGGTAAGTGTAGGTATTGGCGATGCCAGTATTTTGCATGAGGCAGATTATGTGTTCAAAGATTTTACAGAGATGTCTTTAGACTTCATAGACAAACTAATTAACCCTAAAAAATAAGCTGTCTTGGTTGAATAAATTTCAATTAAATACAGTACAAAATACAAATGAATCAAGATTATATAAAACCAGATCAATGGTCTATCATAGAAGAAGGCTTCGATGCGAGTCGTGTAAAGTCTTCAGAGAGCCTGTTCAGTATCGGTAATGGAGCTATGGGGCAACGGGCCAATTTTGAAGAACAGTATTCAGGACCAACATTTCAAGGCAGTTATATAGCCGGCGTGTATTACCCAGATAAAACCCGTGTAGGCTGGTGGAAAAATGGCTATCCCGAATATTTTGCAAAAGTGTTAAATGCACCTAACTGGATCGGGATTAATGTTAAGGTGAATGGCGAAGCTTTAGATTTATTCAATTGTAAAAGTGTTGAAAATTTTCACAGAGAGCTTAATATGAAAGAAGGTTGGTTAAGCCGAAGCTTTAAGGCAACACTTCAAAATGATGTTCAGGTTGCTGTTAAAACCAAACGCTTTTTAAGTTTAGATTTAGATGAACTTGGAGCTATTCGATACGAAATTACTCCGTTAAATACAGATGTTTCAATTACATTCTCTCCGTATTTAGACGCCGGAATCACCAACGAGGACACCAATTGGGATGATAAATTTTGGGATGTTTTGAACGTTAGCTATGAAGGGAACCAAGGCTTTATTGTAGCAAAAACAATGAAAACCGAATTTCATACCTGTACATTTATGGAGTCACAGGTATTTGTTAATGATATATTGCTAGACACTAGCCCTGAAATTGAAGCTACCGAAAACACTGTTTCATTCAGTTATTCAAAAGACCTTAAAGCAGGAGAAACCTATAAAATCGAAAAATTTGGGGGTTATACGGTAGACAGAAATCATGATAAGTCGGAGTTGGTAACTGCTTCTCAAAATGTACTGGCCAAAGCAAAAGATTTAGGCTTTTTGGGTTTGTTGGAAAGGCAAATGCAGGCCTGGGCAAACATCTGGGATATGGCCGATATTACTATTGAAGGGGATGTTAAGGCTCAACAAGGTATTCGTTTCAATATTTTTCAGTTAAACCAGACGTATTTAGGTAAAGATTCAAGACTAAATATAGGTCCAAAAGGGTTTACTGGTGAGAAATATGGTGGAAGTACGTATTGGGATACCGAAGCCTATTGCATTCCGTTTTACATGGCGACTAAAAACCAGAGTGTGGCGAGAAGCCTTTTGGAATACCGTTACAATCATTTAGAACGCGCTATTGAAAACGCCAGCAAATTAGGGTTTACCAATGGAGCTGCATTATACCCTATGGTAACTATGAATGGTGAAGAATGCCATAACGAATGGGAAATTACCTTCGAGGAAATTCATCGAAATGGCGCCATAGCCTTTGCAATTTATAATTACTACCGTTACACGAACGATTACAGCTATATTCCAGATAAGGGATTAGAAGTTTTGATAGGAATAGCTCGTTTTTGGCAGCAACGCGCCACTTTTTCAACCGACAAAAACAAGTATGTTATTCTTGGTGTCACCGGACCAAACGAGTACGAAAACAATGTGAATAACAACTGGTATACTAATTATTTAGCGCAATGGTGTATTCATTATGCTGTTGAAAACATTAAGAAAGTTGAGACGGAATATAATTCAGATTATATCCGGATTATGAATAAAACAAAGTTGTCGGAGTCTGAAATTCAGCAGTGGGGAGAGGTTGCAGAAAATATGTATTTCCCCTATTCAGAAAAGCATCAGGTGTATTTACAACAAGATGGTTTTTTAGATAAGGATTTGGTAACTGTTGCCGATTTAGACAAGTCGCAACGTCCTATTAATCAAAAGTGGAGTTGGGATCGTATTCTACGTTCACCATACATTAAACAAGCCGATGTGTTGCAAGGGTTTTACTTTTTCGAAGATCAGTTTTCTCAGGATGATTTAAAACGTCATTTCGATTTTTACGAGCCATTTACGGTTCACGAAAGTTCTTTATCTCCTTGTGTACATAGCATTCAGGCTGCTAAATTAGATCGTATGGAGCAGGCCTACACCTTCTATTTACGAACGTCTCGTTTAGATTTAGACGATTATAATAAGGAGGTACATGAAGGTTTGCATATCACTTCAATGGCTGGAACGTGGATGAGTATCGTTGAAGGTTTTGGCGGGATGCGAGTAAAAGATAATATGTTGTCGTTTACGCCAAAGATACCGAAGCAATGGGAAGGATATTCATTTAAAATCAATTTCAGAAATCAAATTCTTAAGGTGGTTGTAACCCAACAGGAAACCAAATTTGAACTGGAAAGTGCTAAAGAATTAAAGATTTTGGTGAATGATGAATTACAGGTAATTACTCCTAATAATTATGAAAATGTCTCTGGTTAACTGTAAAACATATAGCATTTTAAAATTAGGTTTTCTACTTTTTACAATGGCCTTAAATAGTGCTTGTAAAAATGAGACAAAGGCAAAAGAAGTAGTATCTTATAACGATGTTAAAATTTCAGAACACAACGATGTGGAACGCATAGAACCTTTAAATTGGTGGGTAGGTTTTAAGAATCAGAATTTACAATTGCTTGTAAAGAGTCCTGGTATTTCAAATGCTCGACCGGAAATTACTTATCAAGGAGTAACTATTGAAGCAGTTCATAAAGGTGATAGTCCGAATTACTTGTTTATCGATTTACAAATTGATAAACAAGCTAAAGCAGGAAAATTTAATATTGAATTTAAGTTTGAAAATGGTGAAGAAAAACATCAAACTTATGAGTTGAAATCAAGAGTAAAGCCTTCTGAAGAATATATAGGTTTTAACAGTTCAGACGCCATTTATTTAATCACACCAGACCGATTTGCGAACGGAGATCCTTCAAATGATATTAATGAAAACCTTCTGGAGAAAACCATTGATAGAACGAATGATTATGCGCGCCATGGTGGTGATATTAAAGGGATAACCAACCACCTAGATTACATTGAAGATTTAGGGTTTACAGCCATCTGGCCTTGTCCGCTACTGACTAACGATATGCCTGAAAGTTCATATCATGGCTATGCTATGACCGATTTTTACGAAATTGATCCACGATTCGGAACTTTAGAGGAGTATTTAGAATTATCTGAACAAGCAGGAGAAAAAGGCATCAAACTCATTATGGATCAGGTGGCTAATCATTGCGGTTCTGAGCACTGGTGGATGAAAGATTTACCGTTTGTAGATTGGATAAACCAACAGAAAAATTTTGAAGATAAATCGCATTTAACCAATTCCAATCACAGGCGTACTAGTAATCAGGACCCTTATGCATCTGCTAAAGATAAGCAGGACATGAGCGATGGTTGGTTTGTGCCGTCTATGCCAGACTTGAATCAGAAGAATCCATTTATGGCGAAGTACATTATTCAAAATAGTATTTGGTGGATAGAAACGGCAGGATTAGGAGGTATTCGTCAGGACACCTATCCGTATTCCGATAAAAATTTTATGAGTCGTTGGGCGGGAGCTATTATGAATGAATATCCTAATTTTTCCATTGTTGGAGAGGAATGGAGTATTAATCCGTTAATTATTGGTTATTGGCAGGAAGGTGCCAACAACCGTGATGGTTACGATTCCAATTTAAAATCACCAATGGATTTTGCCATGCAACGTCAAATTGTGAATGCTCTTAATGAAGAGGAAGGTTGGGATACCAGACTCATTAAAATGTATGAAGGACTGGCTAACGACTTTTATTATGCCTCACCAAAAGACATACTCATTTTTGCTGATAACCATGATATGAGCCGTATTAGTACTCAGGTTTATGATGATGTCGATAAGATAAAAATGGTTTTAGGATATATTTTTCTTATGCCAAGAATTCCTCAGTTTTACTATGGTACCGAAATATTAATGAACGACACGGCTAAACCTGGCGACCACGGATTAATTCGAACTGATTTTCCTGGTGGTTGGGAAGGTGATTCAGTCAACGCGTTTACCGGAAATGGATTGTCAAAAAAACAATTAGACATGCAGCAGTTCGTTAAAAAAATAGTGAACTTTCGAAAGGGAAGTAAGGCCATACATGAAGGTAAGACCATTCATTTTGCCCCAGAAGAAGGTATTTATCTGTTATTTCGTGTATTGGATGATGAGGTTGTTGCCATTATTCTCAATAAATCTAAGGAGATAAGTATACAGACATCAAGGTTTGAAGAGCTTGGTTTAAAAGGAAAGAACATTAAAAATATAATTAGTGGAGATATAAGTGTTTGGGAAGATTCTATTACAATCAAACCTAATGGAGTCACTTTATTTTCAACTAAAAATTAAAACTAAAAATAAGACATAATAATGAAAAAACTAATGTTATTAATACCTGCTTTAATCATCTTCATTTCGTGTAAAAAAGAAAAGAAACAGGTTGTGCAGGAATCTGAAATATCTCAGGAAATAAAAGTAATTGAGCCTATTAATAATGCTGTTTTAGAATCTGCAGTTATTTACGAAGCCAATATTCGTCAGTATTCTAACGAAGGTTCGTTTAAGGCCTTTACTCAAGATATTCCGCAGTTAAAACAATTAGGGGTGAAAATTATCTGGTTGATGCCGGTATTTCCAATTTCAGAAACCAATAGAAAAGCTACTGGCGGCGATTTTGCCTATAAAATTGAAGATGAAGCCGAGCGTGCTAAAATGTTAGGAAGCTATTACGCAGTTTCAGATTATACTAAAATAAATCCGGAATTTGGAACTATTGAAGACTTCAGAAGCCTTGTTAAAACAGCTCACGATAATGATATTTATGTGATTTTAGACTGGGTGCCTAATCACACAGGTTGGGATCACGAATGGATAACAAATCATCCAGATTATTACACTCAGAATGAAAAAGGAGAGATTATAGATCCAATTAATCCCGATACCGGTGAATCCTGGGGGTGGGGAGATGTTGCCGATTTAAACTACGACAATCCAGAGATGCGCAAAGAAATGATAGCCGATATGAGTTACTGGATTACTGAAGAAAATGTTGATGGTTTTCGATGTGACGTGGCAAGTAATGTGCCAACCGATTTCTGGGCACAAGCCATTCCTGAACTTCGAACAAAAAAGGACATTTTTATGTTAGCCGAAGCATCACAACCAGAGCTATTAAAAGCAAAATTATTTGATATGGCTTATGGCTGGGAGTTTCATCATATTTTAAATGAAGTCGCTCAAGGCAAAATGAATGTAAATGATATTAAAACCTATATTGATAAAAGCAAAACCGAATACGAATCGGATGATATTTTAATGAACTTTGTTACCAATCACGATGAAAATTCATGGAATGGTACGGTTAAGGAACGCTTGGGTGAAGCAGGTGATTTAATGACGGCTTTAACTTATGTGATGCCCGGGATGCCGTTAATTTATTCAGGGCAGGAATATGGTTTAGATTATCGTTTAAAGTTTTTTGAAAAGGACTCCATACCAAAAACTAAAGGAGACACCTGGAATTTGTTAGAGAAGTTAGGTCAGCTTAAGAATACGAATGCTGCTTTAAATGGCGGGAAAACTTCAGCACAACTAAAAGTTTTAGATGTTGAAAATCCAAACGTATTGATTTTAGAAAGAATTAAACAACAGGATAAAGTGGTTTTTGTAGGTAATTTTTCAAAAATTGAACAAGAGGTGAATTTACCTGTTTTAGGGCAGTTTGCCGATTTTAAAACCAACACGATAACTGATCTAAAACAAGGAGAGGTTTTAAAATTGCACCCTTGGGAATTTAAAATTCTAATCAGTAAATAAACGTACCAACTAACTAAATAAAATAAGCATGAAAAGGCAGAGTATCTATATACTGCTGTTTGCACTATTAACCTATTTTGGAGTAGCAGCACAGCAATTATCATCACCAGATGGAGATGTTATCATGGAGTTTTCCTTAAACTCAGATGGAACACCCGTTTACCAAATAGCTTTTAAAGATGAAATAGCTGTAAAAACCAGTAATCTCGGATTTACACTTAAAGAATCTGAAAATCTTGATAGTGGATTTACCCTTGTAGATAGCGAAACATCAGCATTTGATGACACCTGGAAACCGGTTTGGGGAGAAGAAAGTGAAATAAGAAATCATTATAATGAACTTTTAGTAAGATTAAAACAGGAATCAACGCAGCGTTCAATGAATATTCGTTTTCGAGCTTTTAATGAAGGTATTGGTTTTCGTTATGAATTTCCCGAGCAACCTAATTTAGGGCACTTTATTATTGAAGATGAAAAAACACAGTTCGCCATGACTGGAGATCATACAGCATTCTGGATTCCGGGTGATTATGACACTCAGGAATATGATTATACCGAATCTCGCTTATCTGAAATTCGAGGGTTAATGGAAGAATCGATTACAGAAAATTTATCTCAAAACCCATTTTCTTCAACAGGCGTTCAAACCTCATTAATGATTAAAACCGATGAAGGTCTGTATATTAATATTCATGAAGCGGCATTGATTGATTTTTCAGTATTACATCTGGAATTAGACGATAAAAACATGGTGTTTAATGCCTGGTTAACCCCCGATGTACAAGGTATAAAGCCCTATATGATAGCTCCAGCAAATACCCCTTGGCGTACTGTTATGGTTAGTGACGATGCTAGGGATATTTTAGCGTCACGAATAATTTATAATTTAAACGAGCCTTGTGCTCTTGAAGATACTTCTTGGATTAAACCAGTGAAGTATGTTGGCGTTTGGTGGGAAATGATTACAGGAAAGAGCTCTTGGGCATATACCAACGATTTTAAAGCGGTTAAATTAGGAGTTACCGATTATAGTAAAGCCAAACCAAATGGTACACATGCGGCTAATAACAAGCGCGTAAAGGAACTCATTGATTTTGCAGTGTTGCATGGTTTTGACGGTGTTTTAGTTGAAGGTTGGAATGTAGGCTGGGAAGATTGGTATGGGCATTCTAAAGATTATGTGTTCGACTTTGTAACACCTTACCCCGATTTTAATGTTGATGAAATTCAAGCGTATGCCAAATCTAAAGGAGTTGAAATGATAATGCATCACGAAACCTCATCTTCAGTTAGAAATTATGAAAGACATCTAGATGAAGCTTATCAGTTTATGAAAGACCATGGTTATAACGCCGTGAAGAGTGGTTATGTGGGAGATATTTTGCCAAGAGGTGAAAATCACTACAGTCAATGGATGATTAATCATTATCAGTATGCTATTGAAAAAGCTGCAGATTATGAGATAATGGTCAATGCCCATGAAGCAGTAAGACCTACAGGAATAGCGAGAACCTATCCTAATTTAATAGGAAATGAGTCGGCGCGTGGTACCGAATATCAGGCATTTGGAGGATCTAAACCAAATCATGTTACGGTATTGCCATTCACACGTTTAATAGGTGGCCCAATGGATTATACTCCTGGTATTTTTGAAATGGACATCAGTAAGTTAAACCCAAATAATAATTCACATGTTAATAGTACCATAGCTAACCAGTTGGCACTTTACGTTACAATGTATAGTCCGTTACAGATGGCCGCTGATTTACCAGAAAATTACAATAAGTTTTTAGATGCATTTCAGTTTATAAAAGATGTCGCGGTAGATTGGGATAAAAGTGTGTATTTAGAAGCAGAACCAGGAAGTTATATTACCATAGCAAGAAAGGCTAAAGGTTCTAACAATTGGTTTGTGGGGAATGTTAATGGAAAAGAAGCTCGTGAATCTAAAATTTCATTAAACTTCCTAGATATAGGTAAAAAATATATAGCAGCTATTTATGCTGATGCAAAAGATGCCAATTATAAAACTAACCCGCAGGCTTACACGATTAAAAAAATGAAAGTAACAAGTAAGTCTAAATTATCATTAAGTAGTGTTGAAGGAGGTGGGTATGCCATAAGCATAATAGAAGAATAAAATAGATAGTATTATCAAAATAAAAAAGCCTCTTGGATGTATTCAAGAGGCTTTTTTTCGGCTTTTACATTTATATTTTAAGATCAGTATGTTATGTTTTTTCGGGTAATCTTCTCAGGAATCTATTTTGATATTGGGCAATGATTTAATTTAAAACTCAAATAGCGTATGATTTGCAGCGGTGAGTTATTTGTAATTACTTGATAATATCCTTACATTTAGCCTTTAATGATTTTGGTTGTTTATCTAATTTAAGTATTCACTTAATCTTCCGGAATCGTTTTTATTGTCTTTTTGTGACTATCATCATAGCAAAAGCACATATATTTTTTAAATCTAAAACATAAGAGTCTTGAAAAAATCTCAAAATAAAATACTTGATTTTCATTATCCGGTATTTATTCCCGCAGCTTTAATAATTTTAATTTTTGTCTCGGTTGCTATAATATTAGGCGAACCCTTAAGTGATTTTTTTCTGGAAATTAGAAACTTGATTTACGATAAAATTGGATGGTTTTTTGTGTTTACGGTAAACACCTTACTGGTAGTTGCAATCTTATTAGCCTTTAGTAAGTTTGGGAAAATAAAGTTGGGCGGAAGAAGTGCGTCACCAGATTTCAGCAATTTTGCCTGGTATTCGATGTTGTTTTCGGCAGGAATGGGAATAGGCCTTATATTTTATGGTGTTGCAGAACCAATTCAGCATTTTGCTGTTCCACCAATCCCTGTTGATGGAGACGTGGATGCAGCTAGACAGGCTTTCAAATTCACGTTTTTACATTATGGTTTACACCCTTGGGCAGTCTATGGTATGATTGCTTTGGCGTTTGCTTTTTTCACTTTTAACAGAAAACTACCACTCACAGTAAGATCATTATTTGCTCCGCTTTTAGGAAAAAGAATTCATGGGGTTTTTGGACACGTTGTAGATACTTTAGCTGTAATCGCATGTTTGTTTGGTTTAGCCACAACCCTTGGTTTTGGTGCTCAACAGGTGGGATCGGGTTTACATTTTTTATTTGATATAGAAAATAGTGTTAGAAACCAAATCATTTTTATTTCAATTACAACCTTACTGGCAACAGCATCTATAGTTTCTGGATTAGACAAAGGCGTAAAAATACTAAGCGAGCTTAATATTAAAATAGCTGTAGTATTTATGTTATTAATGTTGATTATAGGGCCAACAGTTTTCCTTTTAGATTCGTTTCTTGAGAACATCGGCTTGTATGTTCAAAACATAATAGAATTGGGAACTTACACGGAGGTTTATGCCGAAACAAAATGGCAAAATAACTGGACTATTTTTTATTGGGCCTGGTGGATTGCCTGGAGTCCTTTTGTTGGGATTTTTATTGCAAGAATATCAAAAGGTAGAACCATAAGAGAGTTTTTAACTGGGGTAGTTATTTTACCAACGGTATTTTCGTTTTTATGGTTTACGGTGTTTGGTTCTTCAGCAATTCATTTAGAGTTAAATCATTTAGCAGATATTTCAGGAGCGGTAAGTAAAGATATTTCTACAGCTCTTTTTGAAATGTTAAAGAACTATCCGTTTAGTTCTATTTTAAGTGTTATTGCTATACTTTTAATTATCAGCTTTTTTGTGACTTCAAGTGATAGTGGTTCATTGGTTGTAGACTTTATTACTACCGGAGGAAAACTTGATGCTCCGGTAGGTACGCGTATATTTTGGGCTTTAATAGAAGGACTTTTGGCTATCTCATTACTAATAGGAGGCGGTTTAAGCACTTTACAAACCGCCGTTATGTTGGCGGCTTTTCCCTTTGCTATTATTTTACTGGTTATGACGTTTTCTTTATTGAAGGGGTTACGCAGGGAACGTTTAAGGAATTTACGTTACAAGGTAAAGCGTAATGCCAGAGTACAAACTACACAAATTGAAAGATTTATTGAAGATCAGGAAGATGAATAGTATTGTGGTTTTTGTAATTCGCTTTACCTAAGATTATATATTATCGATTTTCAAAGAAGTCATAGTTAGTGATCCAGCCACAGGCTTATCATTAAACAAGGTGACTTTTTCGTTGTCTTCTTTTAGAGCCAAGGTATAAAGTAACGGTAAGTAATGTTCTGGTGTAGGAATAGCCAAATCGAAAGCTTTGCCTTGAGATCTGAAATTGATAAGGCTATTATGGTCATTATTTAAAATGAAGCTTTTCATTTTTTCGTTAGCCTCGGTTGCCCAGTCATAAGCATATTCTTCGTTGAGTTTATTCCAGGCCACCATACGAAGATTATGTACCATATTACCACTGCCGATTATCAATACACCCTTGTGTCGTAGTTTATATAGCTGTTGTGCCAGTTCATAATGATATTTTGGCGATTGTGTATAATCTATACTCATTTGAATTACAGGAATATCGGCATTAGGGTAAAGGTGTTTAATAACACTCCAAGCCCCATGATCGAGCCCCCATTTCTCGTCTAAACCCACTTCGGTTTTTGTAATTATGTTTTTAGTTTCTTGAGCTAATTCAGGACTGCCGGGAGCAGGATATTGTACATCAAACAAGGCTTGTGGAAAACCACCAAAGTCGTGAATAGTTGGCGGATTCTGCATAGCTGTTACAAAGGTACCACGTGTTTCCCAGTGAGCCGAAATACACAAAATAGCATTTGGTCGAGTAAGTTCCTGACCTAGTTTTCTAAAATTTTGCACGAACTCATTCTCCTCGATAGCATTCATAGGGCTACCATGACCAAGGAATAATACAGGCATTTTACCTGTATTACTCATAGTTGAGGTCATTTTTTCTAAATCTTTTAAATTCATACTTGAACCTATTAGAGGCAATACTGCCAATGATTTTAAAAATTTTTTTCTATCCATTTCATAAAAATCATTTATGAAACCTGTTTTGTAAACTGTACTTCAGCAGCGATTTTTACTTCATCTGCTACCAAAACGCCTCCAGTTTCTAAAGCCGCATTCCAGTTTAACTCCCAATCTTTACGGTTAATTTTTCCTGTAATCTCTAGTGCTAGCTTTTCATTACCCCAAGGGTCTTTGTTAGTTCCGCCATATTCAACATCTAAAACTACCTCTTTACTTATTCCTTTTATGGTTAGAGTACCAGTTAGTTTATATTCATCATCAACTTTAGTTAACGACTTACTTTCAAAAGTAATGGATTCGTGATTCTCAACATCAAAAAAATCGACACTTTTTAAGTGCGTATCTCTATCGTCATTGTTTGTAGAAATTGATGCAGCTTCAATTCTAACAGATACAGGTGATGTGAAAATATCTTCACCATCTATAGTGGCTTCGTAGTTAGTAAAAGTTCCTTTTACATTAGAAATCATTAAATGTTTTACTTTAAAACCTATTTCGCTGTGTGAGGGATCGATAACCCATTTTGTAGTAGACATAATATTTGTTTTTATGATTAAATTTATATTTGAGGCTTATTGAGCTAAGCCTATTTGTTTCATGAAATCTTGATTGTCGTAGAATAGATATTCTTCAATCATTTTTCCCTCTTTCCAATGTCCGATAGTGGCCATTCGTAGTTTAAATTTTTTACCAGTTGGTGGAATTGTTTTTCCTTCCCCAATAGGCATGGGCTCTGTAAATGTGCCTTCCAGTTCGCCAATTACTGCCGTCCAATCGCCGTTACCAAAACGTACAGGATGGTTTTCAATTCTTGTATCTGGTGCAAAAATGAACATAGGTTTTAAATCATCAATATGAGAAGGAAATAAACCTTCTGTAACAGTACCGTCAGCATTGTACACTAAAATGTCGTTTGTATGACTATGACTAAATTTATCCCATTTTTGATTGGTGAAAAAATCGTAATCTAACGTGTCAAATGTCATAAGACGTTGTTCGGTTAAAGTCTGAGCATCGGTGAACGTTTTTAATTGGCTTTCTAAAGATGCGATTTTTGCTTCAAGTTCTTTTGTTTGGCTGTTTGAACAGCTGGCTAATAAAACTACCAAAACGAAACTGGTAGTAGTGATTTTCAATAAAATTTTTAATGTTGTTTTCATTTTGAATGTTGGTTTAATTTGTTGTTGTAAAGATGCATCAAAATTGAGCTTCCCTATTTATACTTTTTGGAAGGGGTTAGGTAACTTTAGGAAATAGATATTGTTCGTATTTCCAAATTAACCTTTTTCAATTTATTGTTTTTCAGATTGAATAAATTCACCGTTAAATTCAATTCTAACGTCATCACTGATAATCATTTCAGGGAATTTGCCTCCAATTGCGAAATCTGAACGTTTTACAGTTCCTGAAACATAAAAAGAGGTGGTTGATTTGTTATTCATCGGGTTTTCAGTTTTTCCACGGTAAACTACATCCAGAGTAACGGGTTTTGTAATCCCGTGCATGGTTAAATCACCAGTAAGTTTGTAGGTTCCTTTTCCTTTTGCTTTTAACCCGGTACTTTTAAAGGTTAGCGTTGGGTATTTTTCAACATCAAAAAAGTCAGCACTTTTTAGGTGAGTATTTCTGGCTTCTACAAGAGTATTAATGGTGTTTGCTTTAGCCTTTAAATAAAAACTAGCGTCGCTAAAATCGGATTTTGAGGTTTTTACATCGATAGTAACATCATCAAAAGTTCCGCTTATATCATTGAAACCTAAATGAACTACGGTGAAATATAGTTGAGAATGTGGAGGATCGTTAGTCCAGATTTGTTTTTGTGACTGTGCGCTTGCTGTAAATGCACTTATAAATAAAATAGTTCCTAAAATTAATCTTAATTGTTTCATTTCTAATTGTTTTAAATTGATAAAACAAAGGTCGAAATTTATTAAGCCTCATTTTTTATACTATTCGGAAGAGCTTGGGTAATTTTAGGAAATGAGTGCGTTTTGAATCTCTTCCCGGAAGTCTCCCGGAGATTGACCAGATTTTTTTTTGAATACTTTTGAAAAATAAGATCCTTCGTTATAGCCTAATTCGAAGGCAATCTCAGAAACAGTTTTGTTTGTTGATAACAGTAGATTTTTAGCTTCTATAAGTTTTCGGGTTTCTATTATTTCAGAAACACTTTGTTCCATGATATTTTGGCAAATCATATTTAGGTTTCGAGACGACATAAAAAGCTTTTCAGCGTAAAATTCGACACCTAAAGGACGGTGATAATTTTCCTCGAGTATGGTTAGGAAGTTTTTAAAGGTTGTGTTTTGTGTTTTGTTAAGGGCTTCGCTTTCCGGGATTTCTTTTTTTCGCTCAACTTCAATCATGGTGAAAATAACGCTTAGAATCTGTCTAATAATACCAAAATTGGGGTCATCTTGTTGGGTTTCATCATGAATCATTTCACAAAGGGTTACTAAGCGTTGAAAGCAATAGTCGTTTTCAAGTTTTAAGTTAGCCTGGTTGTGATACAACGAGTAAAGTTGAAAAGTGGTTTCAGGAATAAATTCGCTTTTAAATCGAATGGCCCAAAGGTCGCATATACCCATTACCGGTTTAGGGATTACGCGGTGCATTTTACCTTTGGTAATAAAACTGATAAATGGCGCTTGAATGGTGATAGAATCAAAATCGATAAAATGTTCTAATTCACCTTTAACCCCAATAAGTAATTCTTCAAAGTCATGGTTGTGAGGTTCGTCTGGTTGAGCGGCGATTTTAGCAGCTTCTAATGCATCAACTTTAAATATTTGAAACAGTTTATCCATAAAAACGTTGTTTGTTTTCTGATACAGAAATATACAAAAAAAGGATTCTTAAAATGAATCCTTTTTTTGTTTTAACGTTAGGTTTTTGTTTATAAAACTTCACTTATTGATTTGGATAATGGAGTTGTAGGTCTTCCTAATAATGTGGAAAGTTGATGATTGTCGTCAAATAAATCGCCTTTAGATGCCGATACGTCCCAACTCGCTAAACCTTTTGCAAGACCTTCTGGTAGTCCTACTTGTAGCAAAATACCAGCATAAGCTTCTTCAGGAAGATTGTTATAAGGAATGTTTTTTCCTGTTTGATTAGAAATTTCGGAAGCTAGTTCGGTTAGTGTGTAACTTTCATCTCCAGCAAGTTCAAAAACTTTTCCTTTATGTTCTTCATTTGTAATAACAATAGCTAAAGCTTCGGCATAATCTAATCGGGCAGCAGAAGATATTTTTCCATCACCAGCGCTACCAATAAAAGCGCCATTTTCTATGGCACTCGGTACAGAAGCCGTATAGTTTTCGCTATACCAACCGTTGCGCAATATGGTGTGATTTACACCAGAGTTTTTAAGTTCTTGTTCTGTAGCTAAATGTTCGCCTGCTAAATTTAAAGTAGAGCTATCTGCTCTAAGAAGGCTGGTATAAGCAACCCAGTTAACATTCGATTTTTTAGCAGCGTCAATAACGTTTTTATGTTGTCTTGCTCTTTGTCCTATTTCGTTAGCAGAAATAAATACTAATCTGTCAATTCCGATAAGTGCTTTTTCTAAACTTTCAGAATTGTTATAGTCGAATTCACGGGCTTCAATTCCTAACGCTTTGGCTTTTTCTGTAGAGCGGACTAAAGCTACCAGATTATCACTAAACCCTCTTTTTTTCAATTGTTCTACTACCAGTGTTCCAAGTTGACCGGTAGCTCCTGTTATTCCTATTTTCATAATACTTGTTTATATAGATTTCTATTGTATATTTGATTTATAAAAGTTTTTAACTTACTTTTGGTTAGTCAAAGATAATGTATAAATGTTTAAAAAGCAACAGGTTACATTGTAGTGTTATACTAACCTTAGAGTTAGTTTTAATAATAATCAAGGATTTATGGATCAAGAAATTTTAAAAAAATATAGTAATGTAGAGGAATGTCCGGTTAGAAATGTTTTAGACCGCATTGGTAATAAGTGGACCTTATTAGTGTTGTTGGTGTTAGAGGAAGAAAAGGTGTTACGTTTTAATGAATTGCATAACTACATTGTAACCATATCTCAAAAAATGCTGAGCGTTACATTAAAAAGTCTGGAAGCAGACGGCTTAGTGAAACGTACCATTTACCCCCAAGTTCCACCGAAAGTGGAGTATGAATTAACTGAGCGTGCTCAATCTCTTTTACCTCATATCCATAGTTTAGTAGATTGGTCTAAAGATCATATTAACGGTATAAAAGCATCAAGGAAAAACTATGAGTTGGTTACTAAAAAGTAACTCGCTAAACCTGAGTTTATTCCGTTATTTGGTTTAATTTTTTGGAAATTTGCCACGAGTAAAATCCATTATAAATTGAACTTAAATCATATGATATCTAAACATACAGCTTATTCTATTTTAGAATTAGCACTAATTTCTAAAGGTCAATCTTTAAAACAAACTTATAAAAATGCTGTTGCTTTAGCTCAAAAGGCTGAAGGGGAAGGGTATAAGCGTATTTGGTTTGCAGAGCATCATAACATGATGGCTGTAGGAAGTAATGCGCCTACGGTTTTAATTGGGCATATTGCCGAAAAAACATCAACAATTCGTGTAGGATCGGGAGGTGTAATGTTGCCAAACCATTCTCCGTTAGTGGTTGCAGAGCAATTTGGAACTTTAGGTAATTTATATCCAAACCGAATTGATTTGGGTTTGGGTAGAGCACCTGGAACCGACAGAGATACTGCATTGGCGATAAAATCTGATTTTTTACAGGCCTCGCATTCTTTTCCAAATGATGTGGAACAAATACAACTATTATTTTCCAAACAAAATGATACAGCTAAAGTTCGTGCCGTTGTAGCCGAAGGGGTAGAGGTGCCTATTTACATTTTAGGATCAAGTACTGATAGTGCGCATTTGGCCTCGAAAAAAGGGTTGCCATATGCTTTTGCAAGTCATTTTGCAACAGCACATTTAGAGAACGCATTGGCGATTTACAGAAATGAATTTAAGCCTTCGGTAGATTTAGAATCTACTTATGTTATCGCTGGGGTAAATGTTATTATAGCTGAAAATGATGCTGAAGCCGAGCGTTTGTTTACATCATCATTAAGAATGATTATAGGTATGTTTACAGGCAAACGTGATTATATAAATCCACCAACGGAGATGACTTCAGATTTAAAGGAAATTATTCAGCATCCTCAAATTCAGAATATGATTAAATACAGTTTCGTTGGAAGCAAGGAAACGGTTAAAGAAAAGGTTATTTCATTTTTGAATAAAACGCAAGCTAATGAATTGATTATTTCTACAAATGTTTATGATATTAACGATCGCTTGTATTCCGTTGAAAAATTTGCGGAGGTAATGCGAGAGATTAATGGGAATGAAGTAGAATAGAAGTATTTTTAAATATAAAAAGGAGCAATTTTATTGCTCCTTCATTTGTTTTATCATAAAGATTGTAGACTATTCTACACGCTCAATCTTTGCACCTATGGCTCTTAAACGCTCATCTATATTTTCGTAACCTCTATCGATTTGTTCAATATTTTGAATGGTAGAAGTTCCTTTTGCAGAAAGGGCAGCAATTAGTAAAGATACCCCGGCACGTATGTCAGGAGAAGTCATGGTCATGGCTTTTAAAGTTGATTTAAAATCATGCCCGATAACTGTAGCTCTGTGTGGATCACAAAGAATGATTTTAGCTCCCATATCGATTAACTTATCGACGAAGAATAAACGGCTTTCAAACATTTTCTGGTGAATCAAGACACTTCCTCTGGCTTGTGTAGCAACTACTAAAACAATACTTAGTAAATCTGGTGTAAATCCAGGCCAAGGTGCATCAGAAATAGTTAAAATAGAACCATCGATAAAACTTTGAATTTCATAGCCATCAGTATGCGCTGGAATGTGAATATCGTCACCTTGTTTTTCAACGGTGATTCCTAACTTTCTAAAGACACTAGGGATAATTCCTAAATCGTTCCAAGATACATTTTTAATGGTAAGTTCACTTTTTGTCATGGCAGCTAAACCAATCCAGCTACCAATTTCAATCATATCTGGTAACATGGTATGGTCTGTTCCACCTAAGCTTTCAACCCCATCAATAATTAACATGTTAGAACCAACACCACTAATTTTTGCGCCCATTCTATTCAGCATCTTACATAATTGCTGTAAATACGGCTCGCAAGCTGCGTTGTAAATCGTGGTTCGTCCTTCGGCTAAAACGGCGGCCATAACAATATTTGCTGTACCTGTTACCGAAGCTTCTTCAAGTAACATATAGGTTCCTTTTAGTCTATCGGCTTCAACACCATAAAACTGCTCTTCTTTGCTATAACGGAATTTAGCACCTAAATTAATAAGTCCTTCAAAGTGCGTGTCTAAACGACGGCGACCAATTTTATCACCTCCCGGTTTGGGAATATACCCTTTACCAAAACGTGCTAAAAGCGGTCCGACAATCATAATAGATCCACGTAAACCGCGACCATCAACTTTAAAAGCATCAGATTCTAAATATTCTAAATCAACGTCGTCTGCTTGAAAAGTATAAGATCCTTTTCCTATGTTCTTAATTTTTACACCAAGATTTCCAAGTAGCTTTATAAGCTTGTTAACATCAACAATATCAGGAATATTATTGATTGTAACGACTTCCGGCGTAAGTAACACAGCACATAAAATTTGTAAGGCTTCGTTTTTGGCTCCTTGAGGCTGGATGCTACCTTTTAATTGATGACCTCCTTCAATTTTAAATGTTCCCATAAATACTTAGAAGCGTTTTCTTTGACGGTTTGATGAATTCTTTTTGTGATGACCACTTTTTTTATTGCTATACTTGGTTTTACTTCTCATTAAACTAGAAGCGTCAGACAAGTCTTCTTCTGAATTTTTCAGGTTGATTTTTCCTCCTGAAAGTTCAAACAAATGGTCATAAATTACATCGTCTTCAACCGTATCTTTGTTCCAATTTAGGAAACATTTTTTCATGTGGTTAGCAATGGTATAGGTCAAGGCCTCTTTAAGATCTCCTTCTTCCCAGGTGTTTGCTACATCAATCATGGTTTTTATATTGTTTCCGTAAAAACGATATTTAGGAAAATTTTGCGGGTATTTTAAAGGCTCTGGTCGTTCTTCGAAAAGTTCTTTTGTAGGTTTTTCGTAAGGCGAATCAACGTCTAATTCAAAATTAGACATCATAAATAACTGATCCCAAAGTTTATGCTGGAAGTCGGGAACATCACGTAAATGTGGTTGCATGTTTCCCATAACTGCAATAATAGCCTTAGCTACTTTATTACGTTCTTCTTTTGTTTCACGAGACTTGGCATAGCTAATCATTTTTTGAATATGACGACCATATTCCGGTATAATTAAGTGCTCGCGCTCGGTATTGTATTCTAAATTATCTATTGTCAAAATAAAGTGTGTGAAGTTAAAAATTCTTGCATGTAGTTATTCTGCTAGTGCAAAATACAAAAAAAAACTAAAGGCTAATAACACCCTCTATTTTTTCTGCAACTTCTTTATATTTAGCAATTACAGCATCAGGGTCAGACATACATAAATTTATAGAAACACTGGTGTACTTGCCATTTTTTGAGGCTGTAGTATGTATTACAGCTCCCATATTATTAAAGATATTCTCTAAATCTGAAATTTTAGCGGCTTCTGTTTTTACAATAAATTTATATAAATATTCCGAAGGCCAACTTGCTGTTTCGAATAATTGCTCTCTTAATTTTTTATAAAATTCTTCTGAATTTGAAGGTGTACTCATAATCTTTCTTGTATACTGCAAATATAAGCTTATAATAGTAGAAAGCACATTTTTTATAGGGCAAAAGTAGGCTGTATACAATCTCTACCTTGTGCATTTTTTTTATAACAGTTAAATTCCGAATTTTACAGCTAAAACAGAACAGGGTTGAATACTAAAAGAATTGTGATTACTGGTGGTCCCGGAACGGGGAAATCTTCGTTAATTAACGAATTAATAAGGCGAGGACATACGTGTCTTGAAGAAATATCGCGTCAGGTTATTTTGGAAGCCCAAAAAGAAGGCGTGGATCAATTATTCCTAACAAACCCGTTACTGTTTAGTGAGTTGCTTTTAAAAGGGCGACAACAACAATTTGAAGAAGCTAATACTCACACATCTGATACTATCTTTTTTGATCGTGGTGTGCATGATGTTATTGCTTATATGGATTTTATTGGCGACACCTACCCGAAACATTTTGTTGATGCCTGTGAAAATTTGGTTTACGACACAGTTTTCATTTTAAAACCATGGGAAGCGATTTACACTTCAGATAACGAACGTTACGAAAGTTTCGAACAAGCCTTGCAAATTCACGACCATTTATTAAATACTTACAGTCAGTATAATTACAAATTGATTGATGTACCTTTTGATACGATTGAAAATCGAGCGGATTATATTTTAAGAGCTTTACAAATGTAAATGGAGCATCCCATAAACATATTAGAACGCTATTGGAATTATACGTCTTTCAGACCGCAACAAGAAGCTATTATTAATGCGGTTTTAGAAGGTGAAGATACCTTTGCTCTACTGACAACAGGAGGTGGTAAATCGTTGTGCTTTCAAATTCCGGCTTTAGCTAAAAAAGGCATTTGTATTGTAGTGTCGCCTTTAATTGCTTTAATGAAAGATCAGGTAAAGCAGTTAAATGATAAAGGCATCAAGGCTATGGCCTTAACGAGTGGTATTAGTTACACACAACTAGACACCATGCTCGATAATTGTGTGTACGGAAATTACAAGTTTTTATACTTATCACCAGAACGATTACAACAGGAACTAGTTCAGGAGCGTATCCGCCAAATGAATGTTAATTTAGTTGCTGTTGATGAAGCCCATTGTATTTCGCAGTGGGGAAGCGACTTTAGACCGGCATACAAAAACATTGCTATTTTACGTCAATTACATCCATCGGTTAATGTTATTGCACTAACGGCATCGGCCAAACCAGAGGTAATTGAAGATATAGTAAAAGAATTAGATTTTATTAGTCCTAAAATCTTTAAACAATCGTTTTTTAGAGATAATTTGGGCTATATGGTGTTTCATGAAGAAGATAAATACTATCGACTTCAAACCATTCTTAATAAATATAAGCAACCCTCTATCATTTATGTTCGTAACCGGAAAATGACCTTAGAGGTCAGTTCGTTTTTAGAATCTAAACATATTTCGGCAACTTATTACCACGGCGGGTTACCTACAGATGATAAAGATAAACATATGAACCTATGGTTAAGTGACCAAAAACAGGTTATGGTGGCTACCAATGCATTTGGCATGGGTATAGACAAGCCCAATGTTAAAACGGTGGTGCATTTAAATCTACCTGAGAGTATTGAAAGCTATTTTCAGGAAGCTGGTCGAGCAGGTAGAAATGGCGAAAAAGCCTTCGCTGTTATTTTAAAAAATAAAAGTGATGAAGAACTGGTTAAAAATCAGTTTTTAAAAATATTACCAACTGTTGATTTTGTAAAACAAGTATACCGAAAGTTGTGTAATTATTTTCAAGTATCTTATGGCGAAGGAGAATACATGACATTCGACTTCGATTACAATACCTTTTGTAAAACCTATAATTTTAACGCTATTTTAGCCTATAACGCCCTGTTACTATTAGACCGAAATAGTATTGTTGCACTTTCAAAACAGTTTAAAAATAAAGTGTCAGCTCAGTTCATTATCTCAAGTCCGGCACTTTTTAAATATTTAGAAACACGGAAGAATTACGATATTATTGTAAAGTCCATTTTACGAATGTACGGAGGGATTTTCGATCATGATACAAAAATAAATGTAGCTAAAATTGCAGAGAAAGCTTCGGTTTCAGAGAAACAAATCACTGAAATTTTACTTCAGCTTGAAGCAGATGAAGTTATTACTTTAAATTTGGCCAGAACCGATGCTCAGGTCACTTTTATAGAACCTCGAGAAGATGATAAAACCATTAACAGAGTGGCTTCAATAATCAAACAACAAAACAAATTAAAGGAAGATCAGGTTGATGCAATGCTGGATTACATTAATAACGATTCAATTTGTAAGAGCATACAGTTGCTTTCTTATTTCGGAGAAAAAGAAATTGAGCCCTGTGGTATTTGTTCGGTTTGTATTGCTAACAAGAAAACGCCACAAAAATCACAAGACACTAGTCTTTTAAAACATAAAGTGATTGAGCTGTTACAGGAAAAGGAACAATCGTCACGCGAATTAATTTCAAATTTAAACTGTAATGAAACCGAGTTAAAAAATGTACTTCGTTTATTACTCGAACACGATATAATTAATATTACAAAAACAAATACATATAAATTAAGTCATTTATAAAAGAGGCTTTCTTCATAAATGATTCAAAACAATAAATAGTATACAATGAAAGATTTACGAATTGTATTTATGGGTACCCCGGATTTTGCGGTGGATACTTTAAAAACTTTAGTAGAAAACAATTATAATATAGTAGGTGTTATTACCGCGCCTGATAAACCAGCTGGTCGTGGTAGAAAGCTTCATGAAAGTGCAGTAAAACAATATGCAGTTTCGAAAAACTTGAATGTTTTGCAGCCTACCAATTTAAAAAATGAAGAATTTTTAAATGAATTAAAAGCATTAGAGGCAAATTTACAAGTCGTAGTTGCATTTAGAATGTTACCAAAAGTGGTTTGGCAAATGCCGGAATACGGCACATTCAATCTTCATGCATCATTATTGCCTAATTACCGAGGGGCGGCACCAATAAACTGGGCAATTATAAACGGTGAAAATACAACAGGAGTTTCAACCTTCTTTATTAATGAAGATATCGATACCGGCGACATGATCATGCAAGAATCTATTGATATAGATCCCGAAGAAAATGTTGGAAGCCTTCATGATAAATTAATGACAATTGGTAGCGCTTTGGTTTTAAAAACAGTAAAGTTAATAGCATCCGAAGATGTTACAACGACACCACAGCAGGATACCGCAGAGATTAAAACAGCCTATAAATTAAATCGGGACAACTGTAAAATTAATTGGGAAGCACCGATGAATGATATTTATAACTTAATTCGCGGGCTAAATCCGTATCCCGGAGCCTGGTGTACCTTAGTTAATGGTGAAGAGCATTTAGATGTGAAAATTTACGCTTCAAGCAAAGAACAGGCTGATCATAATTATAATTTAGGAGATGTGGTCGCTTCGAAAAAAGAATTAAAAGTAGCTGTACAAGATGGATACATTAATATAAAGGAGATTAAATTGCCAGGTAAACGCGCTATGGATGTAAAAGCGCTTTTAAATGGTTATGAGTTTCATTCAAATGCTAAAATGCTGTAAAGCCCTGTTAATACTGATATTTCGAAAACATCGACAAAAAACATCTTTGTTATTAACAAATGACAGAAGTTATCAACAAAACTTGGCATTTCCCTTGCTATTACTTGCATTATTGAGATATCCGTATAAATTTGTAGTAGGATTTAACACAAACGTTTAACCAATTTATTAATAATTAAATTTTACATTATGAACAAAACAGATTTAATCGATGCGATGGCAGAACATGCTGGAATTACTAAGGCTGCAGCAAAAAAGGCTTTAGAATGTGCACTAATTGAAATTGAAGGAGCTTTACAAAAAGGTAACAGAGTTTCTTTAGTAGGATTTGGTTCTTGGTCAGTTTCGAAAAGAGCAGCTAGAGAAGGTAGAAACCCACAAACTGGAGAGACTATCAAAATCAAAGCTAAAAACATTGTAAAGTTTAAAGCTGGTTCAGATTTATCAGACGCAGTAAACTAATTAGAATTACAACATTAATATTGAAAATGCCTTCAAAATTTGAAGGCATTTTTTATATATAAACCTAAAGTGTTGCATTTTTAATAAATAAATGTTAGATTTAGATTACTAATTCATCGATAGTATGATTACAATCCAACCAAAAAAAGGAAATCTGTTAATCGCTGAACCTGCTATAATTGGCGACGTTTCTTTCAATCGATCTATTGTGTTATTAGCAGAACACTCTCAGGAAGGGTCTGTGGGGTTTATTTTAAATAAACCTTTAGACTACAGTATCAACGACTTGGTGCCAGAAGTAGAGGCTAATTTTAGAGTCTACAATGGCGGACCTGTAGAACAGGATAACCTGTATTTTATACATAGAATACCCGATTTAATTCCCGATAGTGTTGAAATTTCACTGGGTATCTATTGGGGTGGAGATTTTACCAAAGTCGCCGAATTAATTTCATCAAACAGTATAAAGGAAGACGAAATACGATTTTTTCTTGGCTATTCGGGCTGGGCAGCTCACCAATTGGACGACGAATTAAAATCGAATTCCTGGTTGGTTACTGAGAATGTCTACAAAAATGAAATTATAGGTAAAGATTACGAATCATTCTGGAAAGAAAAAATGCTGGAATTCGGAGATGAATACAGCATTTGGTCTAACGCTCCAGAAAATCCAAACTACAATTAACTTAACCTGATTTTTACGTTTAATTTCTGTAAAATTGTTTTAGCTACTTCATTACCAAACGTTTTCTTACGGTATTTTGATACTGGTATAATTCCTGAAATTACGTTAGTAATAAAAATTTCATCAGATTTTTGAAGTTCAAATGGTGATACCGATTCTTCAATTAATTCATAATCTTCTAAAGTCTTAATAGCATCTATAATCTGTTTGCGCATTACACCTTTCAAACAGCCGTCGCTAAGCGGAGGCGTTTTAATAGTATTTCCTTTTACTAAAAATACATTTCCATTAAGTGCTTCAACCACATGTTTATTGGTATTTAAAATTAAACAATTATTTAAATTGTTCTCATTGGCGTAAATACTACCAACCACATGTAAAGCCTTGTTATTTGTTTTTAGGGTAGACAATAAACTTGGAGAAATATAGTAATCTTTAAATAAATCTACTTCGTAAAATCCTTCGCTTAATTGGTAAAACTCGTCTTCTAATTGTTTTACAGAAATATTGAAACCAATTGCATTGGTTTGAGGTAAATATAGTCCGCCTTCATTTCTGTGCACCATAAGTTTTACACGAGCTGACGCAGCTGATAAATTATTTGCTTTTAAGGTGTTTTGAATTTGATCTTCTAAAAATTCCATGGTAAAATTCATTGGAATTTCCATACGCATAATGCGCATTGAGGCCATTAACCTGAAATAGTGATCTTCCCAAAATAATAATTTTCCATGAGAAGCTTTAATAGTTTCAAAAAGCGCATCGCCGAAAGCATAACCTCTGTTTTGTGTTGAAAGAATATTGGTTTCTGCTAAAATATTTCCGTTGTAATTTGTCATAAAAAAATACCCTGTCCTCTTTTTTTAGAGAACAGGGCACAAATATAATTGAAATATATTATTTAGCGATTATGCAGATCCTAATACCTGCTTTAAACTAGAAATTTGATTATCCCAAAGCATTTTTGCTTCGTCAACCTCATCTTCTTCGGCGAAATCGGTTACGATTAAAGACACATCTTTAGTAATTTCATCTACTTGTATTTTAATTTCAAAATAAGATGTTGTGTCTTCTTCGTCATTCAGCCATCTGAATTTTACACGCTCACCACTTTTTTTACTAAGTAGCTTCGCTTTTTCTTCACTACCATCCCAAATAAAAGTAAATAATTCACCACGAGAATTTACATTATCAGAGAACCATTCTGATAAACCAGAGGGCGTGGAGATGTATTGGAATAATAATTGAGGGGAAGCGTGTATTGAGAATTCTATTTCAAATTTAATTTTATCGTCCATAAAGTACTATTAAAAAATTATTTAGCCCAATATATACATTAATTAAGACCTGTGATAATATTTTTTAATAATATTTTTTTTCATTTTGTGTTTGTGTGAATGAATAATGTTTCTATATTTGCACCCACAAAACGGCGAGGTAGCTCAGTTGGTTAGAGCGTCGGATTCATAACCCGGAGGTCGCGGGATCGTGCCCCGCTCTCGCTACAAAATGTAATCAATTCAAAACTAACGGTTTAACCTTTGTTAAACCGTTTTTTTATGTTTACATCTAAACAAATCCTTACATTTGCATACGAAAGTGAATACGAAACTGCATACGATTTGTCCCAAAAAAAGAATTTCACAGCTCCTAAAATTTACACTGCAAAAGGTGATTTAAGTAAACGTTGGTACGTTTATTTTTCATTTCGAAATCCAAAAACAGGAAAATTAAAACGTGTTACTCCCTTCTATGGCGATGTCAATAAGTATAAAACCAAAGAAGAACGCATGGAAGCCTTAACGATTTACAGAAAGACGTTAATAAAACTTCTAAAACTAGGTTATAACCCTTTTCAAGATAACACGGAATTATACAACAAATTAAATTCTAAAAAGGAGACTTCAGAAACCAATACGAAAAGCATAAATAATACTAAAGCAGGAGAAAAGAAAACCGAATTGATAGAAGCTAATGGTATGCCTATTAAAGAAGCTTTTGAATTTTCTCTAAATATAAAACGACAATTATTAAGTAAAACAACTACCAGAGGGTACCAAAACCGTGTTGATTCATTTCTAAAATGGTTGGATGAAAATGCACCAGGACTAAAAAATGTTAATCAACTTAATAAAAAAGTCGTTTCCGCTTTTTTAAATGACACTCTACAACGAACCAGTGCGCGTAACAGAAACAATTATCGTACTGATCTTAGTAGTTTGATGCAGGTTTTAGAGGATAACGATATTATTGAAGTAAATTTTATTAAGAAAATACCTGTTTTAAAGTCTACACCTGAAAGGAATAAAACCTATTCTTTAGAAATTCAGGAAGCCATTTTTAAGCACTTACAGGTTAATGATCCTATACTATTACTGTATATTAAGTTTATATCTTACAATTTTTTAAGACCTATTGAAGTTTGTCGATTAAAAGTTAAGAATATTGATATTGCCAATCGAACCATTCAATTTAAGGCTAAAAATAGTCCATTAAAAACTAAAATTATTCCCGAAATACTGTGGAATGATTTACCTGATTTATCAACTTTAGATAAAGAAGCGATGCTATTTACACCGGATAAAATTGGAGCCGAATGGGATACCGATATCAATAACAAAAGAAATTACTTTTCAAAACGCTTTAAAAAGGTAGTGAAGGATCATTTCAATCTAGGTGCAGATTATGGATTATATAGTTTTAGGCACACTTATATTACTAAACTCTACAGAGCGCTAGTGAAAGAATCATCGCCTTTCGAAGCTAAAAGTAAATTAATGCTCATAACAGGACATACCACGATGACTGCTCTCGAAAAGTATCTAAGAGATATTGACGCCGAATTACCAGAAGATTATTCAGAAATGCTAAAAACCGCACATGAATAGAACCGAATTACAAGAAACTTATCTTGAGCTACTAAAACATTTGTGGGTTGAATTTGTGTTCTACATTCCAGATACACCAATATTTATAGAAGCACTAAAACATATTGACTTGTTTACGAATAAGCGTCATTTTAATACTGTTTTTGTACTCGATTATTACAAAGGTCCTATCTTTTTAAAGGAGGATCGTGATAATTCAAAAACCATACTAAAAAATGCAGCTTTAGAACAAAACATATTTGAATTACTTAAGAAAAGGGGAGAGCTAGAAACTTATGAGTTTAACTATATTTTAGAAAAGTATTTAGAGCAAATAGAAGCCTTATCCTATATTGCAAATTGGTTGGCTGAAAACCTTATAACTTTCATTAAATATGATAGTAATATTTCAGGCCTTTTTAAATTACAGCAAACCAACTACCAAGCACATCTCAATACGTTTATTCAACATTTTAGTTCAAAAAAAGGTATAGGAAAAGACCATAATCCTGACCTTGAAAATTTACTTAAAGCCCATTACACCAATTTAAAAAATGTAATATCTAAAGGGCAAAAGGTAGAGTTGAATAGTAGTTTACAAGAGGATAAATTAACAGATACAGAAACCACGCAGAACACCACAAAAATACGCTCTAAAATCAAAAAACAACCACTTATTAGTCAGGATGAAGCAGAAATAAGTATATTAAAAAGTGTTTTTAAAGTTGGTGGTTAAAATAGAAAAGTTGTATTTATACGTGAATTAAACGTTTAATTTACGTATAAATATGAAAAACACTGAAATTTGCCAACACTGTGGTGGTGATTACATCCCAAAAAGACGTGGTACTCAAAAATTTTGTAGCAACTCTTGTAGAAGCAGATATTGGTATGAAAAACAGCCGCAAAATAAAGTCTCAAAGAAAAATAATTTGCCGCAAATTTCTGAAGAAAACTTACCAACTACTGAAGTTAAACCAGCATCTAATCCTCAAGAAGAAAAAATGAATTTTGCTGGAGTTGGTAATGCTGCTGCTGGAGCGGCAATAGTAGAAATTGGGAAAAAAATGTTTACTTCTACACAAAATAGACCAGCTACTAAAAAAGATATTCAAGAATTAAAAGATCTGCTTACTACTAGATATTTTCCAATTCATAACCTACCATATGATCAGTTAGGAAAAGCACCTTATTTTGATATAGAAACTGGTCATGTTGAGTATTTTCACATGAACAATGAGTAAGTCTAGCCAATATGATCCTGTCACTGGATTAAAATTTAATTTTCTGTATTTTGTTCTGTCTTTATCAAAAAAACACCATTCATAAACAAATAAATAGTAGACCAGCATAAAAAAAAAATGAACAAATAGTTGAATGATTACTTTGTTAGTTTAAGGTTATCCATGTGTAATTTGGAGTTAGTAGTAAGTTGTAATTCCAAATCTTAATTGTTTTAGAGACGTTTAAAAAACTCGATTTACTTCTTTTGCATGTATGCTATAGTGTATTCCTTCCGACTTTCCAAAAGGAAAGTCTTCTTAAATTGACTATCTTAGTTTAATAACACGAACATATAAACAAATTGTTAGAGTGCATTTAGCAGGAGCCGTCTTTTATTAATGTTTGTAAGCATCACCATCATGAGTGCGATATATTAACAATTGTATGAATTTATTCTATAAACTAAATACAAACAAAAAACTAAGTGACTTACAAAGAATCACATACTTTAATTCTTAACAATATAGCAAGGTTTATCGATTTAACTGAGGTTGAAAAACAGAAATATATTTCTTTGCTTACGGAAATAAAGGTTAAGAAGAAAACATTTTTAATACAGGCGGGTGAAATTGCTAGATATGAGTACTTCATTACAAAAGGCTGCCTAAAAGTGTATACTTTAGACGAAGAGGGGGTGCCTCATATCTCTATGTTTGCAGTTGAAGATTATTGGACAGGTGACATGGCTAGTTTTATGACCAAAGAACCAACGCGATATTTTATAAGAGCTACTGAGCATTCCGAATTATTAGGAATCTCCCGAGCCAATTATGATTTACTTTTTCGAGAAATACCAAAATTAGAGCGATTCTATCGAATCTTATATCAAAGATCACTTATAAGTTACATACGGCGTTCTAATCATGGAATATCTTTGACCGCTGAAGAACGCTATCTTGCTTTCAAAAAGAAATACCCAAAAATTGTCAATAGAATTACCCAAAAAGACTTAGCAGGGTACATTGGCATTACGCCAGAATTTATGAGTAAAATTATTACTAAAGTTAATAGAACGTAAAAGCCTTAAACTAGTTCATTTTTTTTCATGTGCTTCTGTCGGAATTTTGAAGCATGAAAAAAATAATAATCATTACATCATTTTTAACAATTGGTTTTGCAAACTATTTGCAGGCGCAATTTACACAAGTAGAAATATTTTCTGGCTTTGATAAAACTGAGTTTACGCTGTATTCCAGCGCCCCTATTAATAATGAAAATACTCTTAGTATTGCTACCCTCGCTTTTTTTCAAAAATTCAATAAAAAGGAGAATGTGGGTTTTAATGAGGCAGGAGTTCAACCAACTTTATTTTGGAACATTCATAAGAATGTTTCCATTGGGTCTTCTTTATATTACAACAGTGTTGCAGGATATTCGCAACGATTATCAGTAAAATTCACGCTAAAAAATTCACGAATATTATTTATCGTTATTCCCACAGTTGCCCATTCTGAGCAAACTGAGACTAGCTATGCTGAAGCCTTTGTTCAGTTTCAGTTCAACACTCCCATAAATAACAAAGTATCTCTTTGGTTAAGTGGACAGTTTTTAACGGTGTGGGATGAATTCAAGAGGCATTCAAGAAGTTTTCAGCAATGGCGCGCTGGCGTATCATTCAATGGGCACCAATTCGGTTTTGGGCTAGACTTTGACCAATATGGGCCTAAGCCTGTAGAAAAATCATCTTTCGGTGCGTATTACCGAAAAACATTATAAACAATTTTAAATCTTAAACATTATGAAAAATTTAGTACAAGTTTCACATTGGGTAGCATATGGATATTTAATTTATGCATTTGGCTATGCAAGTCTTTTTAAAGTTTTCCAAAAACAAAGTATGATGGAAAACATGAACAATTTTGGTTTCGGGAAAATATGGACTTTATTTATTGGTTATGGCGAATTGTTGGGAGTAGTTGGTTTGGTTGTTGGGTTTTGGATTCATCAAGTCAAAAACGTATCAACTTTATGGTTATTGCCCTTCGCAATTGGTGCATTGATAACTCATTTCGCACATAACGATTATGAATACTTTTATACAGCTTTATATTGTTGTATTGCTAGCATGGTTATACTTGTTACAGATAAAAATTTCAAAGTAATAGTATAGTCATTAGGTTTCCGAGGTTTTAAAGTAACGACGGTTTTTAAGTGAACTGATTTGGTAATCAATCAGGCGAAGGTTATTAATATTCTATACTAGTAATTGGTCTTGATAGACCATTTTGATAAATGGTAGTGGAAAATGGTGAATTTATAATTTAATCTTTAAAAAACAGTAATAATGAAAAAAATAATCACAGTTGCAGGAAGTAATAGTCAAAAATCTATAAATAAAAGTTTAATAACATATACCGCGGGTTTGTTGGATAATTTCGAAATTATTTCAATCGACTTAAACGATTATGTGTTGCCTATTTATGGTGCAGATTTTGAGGCTGAAAATGGTATTCCAAGAGCAGTTAAAAGACTTGACGAGTTATTAGATACTGCCGATGGATTTATAGTATCTCTTGCAGAACACAATGGAAGTTATTCAGCGGTGTTCAAAAATATTTTGGACTGGTTATCTCGAGTAAACATGAAAATATGGAAAGAAAAACCTATGTTGTTAATGGCGGCCTCACCGGGAGGTCGAGGTGGCGCAAGTGTATTACAATCTGCAAACGCATACTTTCCATTTATGGGGGCCACTATCACAGATACATTTTCACTGCCCTCGTTCTTTGATAAATTCGATAACGATGAAATCAAAGATGAAAATTTGAAAGCGGACATTCAAACTAAGGTTAATAAATTTCAAAAAACAATTAAATAATACAATTATGCCACACTTTATAATAGACTGTTCAAAGCAAATTTTAGAACAAAAGTCACCAGAAGATATCATGCAAAAAGTGTATGATGCTGCAAAGTCAACCAGATTATTTCTGCCGGAAGAAATAAAAGTACGTATTAATTCTTTTGAATATTACAATACCGGAAACACAAAGGACAACTTTATACATGTCTTCGGCAATATTATGCAGGGTCGAAGCGAAGGTCAAAAGGCTAACCTATCAAAAATAATTATTACTAAACTGAAATCAATATTTCCTGAAATTCCTATCATTTCTATGAACATAAGAGATTTTGAGAAAGCTACATATTTTAACAAGGAAATGATTTAAAACCAAATTATTGATTACAAAGTATAAAATCAAAAGCGGTTTAAGAATAGACTTGAACCGTTTTTATGTTAAATAAAGTATCTTGCTCAAGAAAAATAATAGTAATTAATCCTCCTCCGCTCCGGTACAAAACTATCAGGGATAATGACCGAACTATAAAACTTCAAAGAATGAAATTACCTGACAAGAATAGAATTTTTCCTCTTAAAAACTATAAAAGACTGTGTGTTCTTAAAAGCATTATTCCGAACCCAAATATTATTTTAGAAGATTATACCTGTTACTATGATTTTGAAAATGTAGAAATTTTACAATAGCAAGCTGAAGACCAGGAATGTTTCTTTCAGTCATTTTTGTTTTAATGAAGTCATCTATTTTAGTCGTTTGACAATATGCTGTTATTGATACTAAAAAAGTAAGTAGTAATAAGAAGTTTTTCATTGTTAATTGGCTTTACTTTTCAACGATTGAAGTTCTTTTTTGTTACCGCGTATATTGGTAAATAATGGTAATTAATTCTTCTATTACTTAAAAGTTGTTGATTAACCTTCGTAGTATTAAAAAGTATTTTTAAATTCATCCTATGAAAATCCCTGACGCAAATACAACTTTTCCGCTAGAGCATTACAACAAGCTTTGCTATTTAAAGAATATTATTAAAAATCCTAATATCATTGTTGGTGACTACACGTATTATGATGATTTTGAAGATGTTCAGAATTTTGAGAACAACGTAAAATACCACTTTGATTTTATTGGAGATAAACTAATTATTGGAAAGTTCTGTATGATAGCTTCAGGCGTTACTTTTATTATGAATGGAGGAAATCATCTTACTGAGGCAATAACTACATATCCTTTTGCCGTATTTGGTGGAGATTGGCTGAATGCCATGGAAGGAAAAAGTTATCCAAGTAAGGGAGACACAGTTATTGGTAATGATGTTTGGATTGGACATGATGCGACGATTATGCCGGGAGTGACGATAGGAGATGGCGCTATTATTGCTACCAAATCTGTAGTAACTAAAGATGTTGAACCATATACCATTGTGGGCGGAAACCCTGCAAAAGCTATACGAAAACGTTTTGATGACAATAAGATTAACCAACTTTTAGAATTACAGTGGTGGCATTGGAGTATTGAAAAGATTACCAAAAATGTACAGCTATTAACAGGCAAAGACCTAGGTAAATTAATGGAATAATATTATGCCCTTTGTTTCTTCTTCAATTTATAAAAAAGCATTACAACTTGTCATAAGTGAAGGATTGTCAACTGAGTTATTGGGTAACCATTACCCTTTAAAGCAGACTGATGCTTATGTACCGATGACATCGCTTTTGGATGTATATGAGCTTGCCGAAGAACACTTATTACCAAATTTTGGGTTACGACAAGGAAAACAATTAAATTCTAATGATTATGGTACCTTAGGTTTGTCATGGAAGACTTGTTTACAGGCTATAGATGTTTTACGCAATGTTAAGCGTTACATGGTTTTAGTGACTAATGATGGAAGTATTGACTTAAGTGAAAACACGTCTACAATTACTTTAACTTTAGACCGAGATGTTTACCGAAAAGGAGTTAAAACTACTATCGAGGTGCCTTTTGTAATGTTACTTGAAGTCATAAATGAAGTAACAGGAAAAAAAATAAATCCAATAGAGGTTTGTTTTAAACATGATAGTTCTAATCTAGAAGATTTTATCGCCTATTTCGGTTGCCATGTGAAATCAAATGCCAGAGTAAACTCAATAAAGTTTGATTCGAAAACACTTCAAATAGCCACTCTTAAAGCTGATCGATTTATCCACGATTTCCTAACCCAGCGTATGGAGGAGGAAAAGAAAAAGCTATCCCAAAAAGAGGATGAGCTTACTGAAGAAATCAATACAATTCTCAAGGAATCGATGGCAAGTGGTATTCCAAGTTTAACTCAGATTGGTGACTATTTAGGAATTAGTGGTAGAACGCTAAAACGAAGACTTTCCGACCGTAATTTAACTTTTAGGGATTTAGTTCAAAAGAACCGAGAACAAACAGCTATTGAATTATTATCTCAAACCTCACAATCTATTGGAGAAATTGCCTTTCTAACAGGCTTTTCTGAACAAAGTGCATTCAACAGGGCATTTAAAAAATGGACCGGTCAAACACCAAATCAATACCGTAAGGCCAATTAATAATAATTGTCCTCAATTGTCAACTGTTTGGAACATTCAGTCAAAAAATAGTCGTTCTTTTCTTAGAAATTTGCTTTTATAACAATTACTAAGAAGTTATGGAGCGCAACAACTCATTTGTCAGTTTAAAACTGATACGTCTTACCGGTTTATTTTACGTGTTGGTAATTATTTGTGCGGGATTTAGTCAAGGTTATGTTCGAGGCACTTTAGTAGTGCCAGGAGACGCCATTGTAAACGCTGAAAACATTTTACAAAATAAAACGCTTTTTAGATTGGGGCTTACGACAGACCTTATTGCTTTTTTACTCGATGTTGTCATTTCGGTGCTATTATTTCAAATTTTTAAGCCTTTTCACAAAGGTCTCGCTCTAATAAGTTCCAGTTTTAGACTCATTGCACATCCTGCCATAGGTAGTATTAATCTTCTAAACCACTATATGGCAATGAAGGTGTTGGATTTTAATGTTTTGACGGGGTCTTTTAGCATTGGTCAACTTCAGGAAATGAGCGGTCTATTAATGGAAGCACATCACTATGGCTATCTGATTGCTGGGGGATTCTTTGGTATTCACTGTGTTTTACTTGGTGTACTTATCTATAAATCTAATGTATTTCCAAAATTCTTCGGAGGCTTGCTTTTGGGGTCCGGAATAGGGTACCTGATAGAAACGTTTGGAAACTTCAATTTTCCTGGGTATGAAACCTACACCGCTTTAATAGTTGGTTTTACTGCTGCCATAGGAGAAGTGGGAATTACGATTTATATGCTAACTAAAGGAGCCACAACATCATACAAACGTTTAAAAAAAATAACAGAATGAAAAAGAGGGTTTTAAAGATTTTGACATTCCTAATCATTTTAGGATTAGTTAAAGTAGAATTATATGGGCAGTTAGCCAATAAGATTGAAATGACAAATGATAATCAACTATTGGGTTTGGGCACACAACATATTATTAAGTCTGATATTTTGAATGAAGAGCGTCCAATTATCATTTCATTACCTGTTGGGTATGACAATTCAAAAGCAAATTATCCAGTAATATATGTATTGGATGGGCTACAAAATATTAAACACACTGTTGGAACAGTAGAACTTTTAACCGAATCAGGTTTAATACCTCCAATAATTGTAGTTGGTATAGAGAGTTTAGATAGAACTAGAGATTTAACTCCTTCCAAGGCAGGACAGAATATCCATGGAGGTGTTGGAAACACGGGTTTATCACAAAGTGGAGGTGCTCCTAAATTTCTTGAGTTTTTGAGCGAAGAATTGGTTCCATATGTGGACTCTAATTATAGGACACATCCTTATCGTATTCTGGAAGGGCATTCATTGGGAGGTTTGTTCAGTGTTTATGCACTTATGGAAAACAACGATCTTTTTGATGCGTTTATAGTTGAAGCACCTGCACTTTGGTGGAATGAGGAAGAAATGACGGAAAAAGCAAAAATCTTCTTTAAACCCGATTTGAGCCTAAACAAAACAGTCTATTTCGGAATTGGTGGTGGAGATGGTTGGGGAATGCGTCAGGAACTGATTAGATATATTAATGTTATAAAGCGAAACAATCCAAAAAACTTTAAATGGCTTCATGAAGAGGATGGAGATGAAGGTCACATGGCATCTAGATTATTATTAAACTACAATGGTTTAAGGTTTTTATTCTCAGATTTAGGAATAAACGAAGATTTGATTGGTAATTTTAGTGCTAAGGCTTTTCTAACAGCAGAAGAACAGTTAAAGGATAAATATGGTCCAATGGCACGGCGACCTGCTGAAGAGTATTTTAATCTTGTTTCAGTATTGGTTGACCAAGAAAATAATTTAGGTGCCATAACAGTACTCAAAAGTGCTTCAGAAGCATACCCTAGGTACATTGGGTTGTTAACGTATTTGGCAAAGTTATATGAAAGGACAGATCAAAAGAATGAAGCAATTGATACCTATCTACTTGGAGTTGAAGTTTCAAAAAGATATCAGCTTGGACAAGAAGATGATTTGCAAATAGAAATAGACAGATTGCATGAAATTCAAAACTAAACCCATTAATAATCAATAAAGAGATGAACATTATGAATAATTTAAAAATTACAAACCTTAATCTCACCTACAAGAATGGTTACAACGCTATTAATGGAATTTCTCTAAACATTAAAAATGGAATGTTTGGTTTATTGGGTCCAAATGGTGCTGGAAAATCATCATTAATGAAAACTATTGTTGGGTTACAGAAACCATCTTCTGGGACTATAGAATTTAATGATATAGATGTCGTTGAGCAAACTGATTATATTAAAAAGAATCTAGGGTTTTTACCACAAGATTTTGGGGTGTACCCAAAAGTAAATGCTTACGATTTATTAAATCATATAGCCATTTTAAAAGGTATTAATAACAAAGCTGAACGTCAAAAACAGATTCAATACTTGTTAGAAAAAGTAAATCTTTGGGATTTTAGAGATAAAGAGGTCCACACGTTTTCAGGTGGGATGAAACAGCGCTTTGGTGTTGCCCAAGCTTTACTTGGTGATCCAAAAATCATAATTGTAGACGAGCCGACAGCAGGACTGGATCCAGAAGAACGTAATCGGTTTAATACGCTTCTAAGTGATATTAGTAGTGAAGTTGTTGTGATTTTATCTACCCACTTAGTTGAGGACGTGAAAAACTTGTGTTCTGAAATGACTGTAATGGATAGGGGGCGAATTCTTAAAACGGGAAAGCCTAAAGAATTAATCAAAGAATTAGAAGGTAAAATCTGGTCAAAATTTATCGATAATGATGAGTTGGAAATTTACCAATCAAATCTCAATGTTATCAGTCAACAACTTATAGAGCGTCAACTTCAAATTACAGTATTTTCAACTACACAACCAGAAGGATTTTCATCAGTTGATCCAATACTAGAGCACGTTTACTTTAATGTGCTTTCTCAAAAAAGTTAATTATGAATGCTATACTTCAATTTCAATTAAAGCATAGCGGTAATCGTTATGTCTTAGGTTTAACAAGCGTTGTATTACTATTTATAGGATGGTTTTGTGGTTATAAATTTAACCTAACTGCGGGTGAAGGTATTTATCTTAATTCGCCATACACTATTGGTTTTATGATGGCTTTGTTGAGTCTATCCATGATATTTTTGGGAATTTTATTTGCCTTAGAGATTTTGTTTAAGGAATGGCATGCAAAATTTGATATACTATTATTTTCATATTCAATTTCTCTTAAAACCTACTTAATAGGGAAGTTTTCGGGATTTACTTTAAAAACTTTTTTAAGCTTTTTAATCTTAATTATTGGTTTTGTTATTGGTCAAAACTTACGAACAGGCAGCGAAATGCAGTTAGGGTTTAGTGTTTGGCGGTATCTCTATCCCTTTTTAATTTTCGGAGTTTTAAACTGCTTTTTTATCTGTAGCGTCTTGTTTATGATTGCCTACACAACTCGAAAAAAGTTATTGGTGGTTATTGCTGGTTTACTATTGTATGTGCTTTACATGGTGTTATTGGTGTTTTCTAATTCGCCATTTATGGCTGGAAGTATTCCGCAATCTATAGAAGCACAGCAACTATCATCATTATTAGACCCTTTTGGAACATCAGCCTATTTCTTTGAAGCTAGAGATTTAAGTGTTACTGAAAAAAATCAGTTCATCGTGCCATTAAATGGCTTTTTAACTATCAACCGTATTGTTTATATGGTATTGTCAATGTTGTTTTTGGCTATTTCTTATTGTTTTTATGGGGTCAATAAAGCTACAAGTAAAAAAGAATTGAAACCTAATCAACAGAAAATTAAAGCAGCAATAGTAGGATTAACAAAAGTAAAATCTCCTGTTCTTAATTTTGGTTTTAAGTCAGAGATAAATTCAATTATTTCCTTTGCAAAGGTTGATTTAATTTACCTGTTTAAAAGTGTAACGATAGTTGCCGTTTCCATACTGTTGGTATTCTTCGTTGGTATGGAAATGTATTCAGATATTGATAAAGGCATACGTTTGCCAAATTATTATGCCAGTTCAGGACTTTTGGCGACTGCTATTTCTCAAAGTTTCCATTTGTTAGGTGCATTCGTTTTAGTGTATTTTATTAATGACATGTATTGGCGAAGTAGTTCAGCAAATTTTTACTTAATTGAAGACAGTGCATTTTTTTCAAAAGCAAAACTGAAAGGCCACTTAATGTCATTGGCCGTATTGATAGTATTCTTAACAACGCTACTTATAGTACTAGCATTAGCATTTCAAATAGGTTATGGATATACCCGAATGGATTGGTTGGCTTATTTTGGAGTTATCATGTTCAATACAATTCCGCTTTTCCTTTTTGGTACATTGCTACTTCTCATCAATAGTATCATCAATAGCAAATATGTAGCCTTAGGCGTTTCAATCTTAGCAGTTGTAGTGTTTACAACACCATTAATAAAGATGTTGTTGCCTTATCCATTATTACACGTTTTTTCAGGATTTAAGGGTGTGTTTAGTGACCTAAATGGTTATGGTGCTTACCTATCAGCTTTTTCAAACCGATTGCTTTTTGGAATTTGTCTTTTAGGATTATTGTGGATTTTTAATTCGTATTTGAAATCAAACCAATGGACTAGAATCAAATCATTTATTGTCATTGTTTTCTTAGGACTGAGTGTTTTTACAGGTTTCAATTTTATGAAGGGTTATGCACCAAAAAACGAAGATGCTCAACTAATGGAAGCTGTTACTTATGAAAAGAATTACCGTCATTATCAAAATATAACTCAACCTACAATTACAGATGTAGACACAAAAATAGATTTGCATCCTTCTGAAAATGCTTATGAGATTCAAGGCAAGTATAGACTTCAAAATCTGTCACATGAGCCGATACATAAGATTCTATTAAATTTTCACGCTGATTTAAAATTAAAGAACGCAACACTTCAATTACAGAATGGAGAGATTTCAATCGATAAGCATGTGTCAGAAATCAAACTTAATAAACCTTTATTGACAAATAACACAGCGACTTTAGAATTTAATTTATCATATAAATGGTATGCTGTCAATGGACATCAATCGTTTAATGCTATCGTTAATGATGGTTCGTTTATGCGTATTAGTAATTATTATCCTTCATTGGGATATCAGCCAGATAAAGAGATAGAGGATGAGCAAAAACGAGAAGCCTACGAACTTGGTAATCCAACAACTTTAAAGAAACTTGAAGCACCAGAAGTTTTTAAAAATGACTTTATTAATTTAGATATGATAGTGTCCACAGAAAACAATCAGACGCCTATGGGAATTGGCAATGTAGTTAAAACTTGGACTGAAAACGATAGGGCATTTACACAATACAAAGCCGATAGTATTCCATTTCGATTTGCAGTAGCATCTGCTAAGTACCAAAAGCAATCTATAACGCATCGTAATATAGAGATTGAAGTCCTTTATCATGACAAGCATTTTGAGAATGTAGATAGATTACTAAACAATGTGGTTTTAAGTTTAGACTATTGTATCGATAATTTTAATGCTTATCCATTTGAAAAAATAAGCTTTGTTGAGGTGTCTTCTTTTACAAGCGGATTTGCAGCTACGGCATATCCAGCCACTATTTTTATGACCGAAAACATGATTTTCCATACTAATATAGATAGTGACCCAAACAAGGATGTTATAAACGAATTGGCAGGTCATGAATTAGCACATATTTGGTGGGGAAATAGTCAAATAAATCCAGATGAAAAAGAAGGAGCGTCCATGCTAACTGAAACCTTGGCCATGTATACAGAAATGATGATTTATAAAAAGATGTATGGGACTGAACGAATGAAGGAACGTGTCAGAATACATGAGCAGATTTATGATAGCGAAAAAGGACTTTACGGAGATCCGCCTTTATACAAAGTGCCTTATGGTGCTACACATATAGCTTACTCAAAAGGAGCCATGGCAATGGTAGAATTATCTGAATTAATAGGTGAAGATAAAGTAAATGAAGCGCTTAAGAATTTTTTAATGAATAACAAATATCCAAAAAAGCCAACGTCTTTAGACTTACTTGAAGAATTTTACAATGTCGCACCAAATGAAGGCGCTAAATCGGAAATCGAGAAGCTATTTAAGACAATATGATAAAAAATACTGGATAATTAAAAATGAAGAAATTAGTTGCTTTAGCGATAATTAGTTTTCTGTGGAATCAGAACATAATAGCCCAAAATATTGGTGATAATTCTCAAAATTTAATCGAGGTTGAATTAATAATACAAGCTGATAAGATTAAAATTGGAGGTACGCTTGCTTTGCCAGAAACCTTTAAAATGTCATCTTTAGTCATTATGAGTTCAGGTAGTGGTCCTCAAGATAGAGATGAAACTTTAGAAGGGTTTAAGATTTTTAAGGTTATTGCTGAACATTTGGCCTCTAAAGGTATTGCTTCATTTAGGTATGATGATAGAGGTGTAGGCGCAAGTACAGGTGACTTTGTTAATAGTACTTTAGATGATCATTCTAAAGACTTACAAGGCATTATGGATTATTTTAAGACCACAAAAGGACATTCTTTTAGTAGTTTTATTTTGTTTGGGCATAGCCAAGGAGGTATTCTAGCGGCTAAAGTTGCTGTAGCAAATGAGTCAGTTAAAAAAGTAGTTTTAATGGCTGTACCTTCAGTTCCTTTGATTGAAGTGGTAACCTATCAGGTTCGACAGGAATATAAAGGGTTGGAGATTCCTAAATCGTTGATTGAAGCCGATGTTTCGGCTCATAACAAATTGATGAGAGCAATTGAAGATGATAAGAAAATTGATGAAGCATATAACTTATTTAGAAAAACAACCGAATCTATTTTATATAAAATGAGTTTGGATTTAGAAGTGGATGCTCTACAAATAGAACAAAAAGCTACAGATAAAGCCAATGAATATAAAATTATTTATGGCTTACCTTCTTTAGCATCATTTCTTTATTATGATCCTTTCAAAGATTTGGAACAATTAAATGTTCCGGTTTTAAGTCTTTTTGGCGGATTAGATTTCCAAGTTCCTATTGACCAAAATAAGGATAGAATGGAAAATGCGCTTCTTAAATCGGGAACACAATATGAGTTAAAAACCTTTAACAATGCTAATCATTACTTTCAAGTGGCCGGAACAGGCAAACGCGAAGAATATGCAACTATTGAAAAGAGTTTTACTTCCAATTTTTTAAATCAAATTTCAGAATGGATTCTTCATTTTTGATAGTTTAGGATCTAATTTTTTTATTAAATTGCCTTAAAATTATTTTATTAACCCAGAGGTTAAATCTGCATACGGTTTTGCATACGATTTTATAAAAATATAGCTTGGGAACCCTAGTAAATGCGTTTTGAAAAATGCTTATGCTGAGTTCATAACCCGGAGGTCGCGGGATCGTGCCCCGCTCTCGCTACAAAGCAGAATGCTAGTAAAATCAACGGTTTGGTGTCACCAAACCGTTTTTTTTTATGTCTAATATTTCTGATATATTGCAAGGTGAATACGAAAGTGAATACGGAAACGAATACGATTTATCTGTGCAAAAACAATTTTCTAAGCCCAAAATCTACACAGCCAGTGGTAATTTAAAACAACGCTGGTACGTCTATTTTTCTTATCGGGATCCAAAGACGAATACCTTAAAACGCCAATCTCCAATCTATGCCAATGCTAACCGGTATAAAACCAAAGAAGAGCGTATGGCTATTTTGACTGTTTACAGTCAAATTCTATTTAAATTACTTAAACGAGGGTATAATCCCTATGCTGATAATATCGAACTTTTTAAAAAGAATACGGCAAAACAGAGTGCAGATAACACAACGGAAACTCCTGAAATTAAAATACCACCTAAAGTTGAGCTAAAGTCAGAACAACCAGAAGAAGTAGTTGACAAAGGAAAGCTTATTGAAGAGGCTTTTGATTTATATATGACTTTAAAAAAGCGTTCGCTTCGGGAAAACAGTTTGAGATCCTACAAAAGTCATATTAATGTTTTTAGTGAATGGTTAAAAAATAATCACCCAAAGATTAAATTCATACGAGAGATTGATAAAAAGTTAGTGATGGAGTTTTTAGACTATACATTAACAAAATCCTCAGCAAGAAACAGGAATAATTATAGAATTAGTTTGAGTAATTTATTTCAAACCTTAGAAGAAAACGAAATAGTCAATCAGAACTTTGTTAAGAATATCAAAGCGCTAAAAACGCAACCTAAACGCAATAAAACCTACAGTAAAGAACTTCAAGAAAACATTTTTAAGCATATGGAAGAGCAGGATCCAATGCTTTTGTTGTTTGTAAAGTTTGTGTCCTATGGCTTGTTAAGACCAATTGAGATTTGTCGTTTGAAGGTCGGTGATATAGATTTAAAGCAAAAAACAGTCACTTTTGAAGCCAAGAATAAAGCCTTAAAGACTAAAATTATTCCAGAGATCTTGTTTAAAGAATTACCGGATTTAAGTAAACTGAATAAAAAACATAGTTTGTTTACGCCTTATGGAATAGGGGGAGAGTGGCATATGAGTGATAATGGTAAACGCAACTATTTTTCAAAACGCTTTAAAAGGGTTGTCAAGGAAACCTTTAATCTGGATTCAGAGCATAGCATGTATAGTTTCAGACATACTTTTATAACGAAGTTATATAGAGCTTTGGTAAAAGAATCATCACCCAATGAAGCTAAAAGTAAATTGATGCAAATTACAGGTCACAATACCATGGATGCTTTAGAGAAATACTTAAGAGACATTGATGCTGAATTGCCAAAAGATTTTTCAGAATTACTAAAAAGTTAGCCCCTTATGAAATCATATGAAGATATACAATTAGAGCTTCTAAGTAATTTGTTTTGTGCTTCGGTGTATTACTTGCCTTTAGGCTTATTAGAGATGGCTGGCGAAACCACACCAGTGTTGTTAAATCATGCTAATAGGATGTTGCTTTTTGAGAAAAACGGACATAATTATTTAGTAGACCAACAACCGGTTAGTGTTCATGTATTCCCTAAATCATTCCTTTTAGATAATAACATATACACCCTCTTAGAACTGATAGATACTGAGCCTAAGTCAAAGGTTGAGTTTTTAATCGATCGCTATACAACCTATGTTCAAGGGTTTGTTCATATTTATAATTATTATGTAGAGTATGTAAAAATGGATATACCTGATGTGAGTAAGGATCAGTATAATGGATTTGTACAACAATTAAACATCACAAAGCAGCATTTAGAAGAGCTTAAAGAACGGTTTGATAAAAAAGCAAAAAATAAATCGGAAGTAAAACAGGTGTCTGTTTCAGAAAATAAAGCCCTGGAGGAAACACTGGAAGAAGTAAAACGGGTTTTAATTCCGAATGTTAGCGAGGCCTCTGAGAAATTAGAATTTAAGTTGAAAGAAACTAAGACGTCTAAAGCTCAGGATGCAAGAAAACAGCATATTGAAGAACTAAAAGAGCAGGCTAGAAGCGAAGCAGAATTTGTGCTTTTAACACAAGTGTTTAATGTACCCCTGGAGACCATTTAAAGTTAACCATGGAAGCAATATTTTAAATAACCACATTTTAAATAAATCTATAAAACGCCCAAACATCACATGGATAAAAAACATACAGAAAAAAACAGCGCCCCATCAGTAAACCTAAGATTACCTCAGGAATTAAAAGATACCATACAAACCGAAGCAGCTAAGAAAAATTTAACCGTTTCCAAATACTTAAGAGAATTGCTTGAAAATATTTATAGTGGTGATTACTGTAAAAAGGAAGTTGTTGGTGAAAAAGTAGAAACTTTTTTGTTTTCACAGGACTTTATGCAGTTGATTGTATGGATGTATACTAAGAAGGCTGATAAAAAGAAAACGGAATCTAATGAAGAGTTGAATAGATATATTTCGACATTAAAGAAGGTAGAAGGCCATATGCCAGACAATTTAGTTAGGGAGTTTGATAAAATATTGCAGGATATTATAAAAGTTAGAAATGATGAAAACAAATATTTGCCACCTTCTTACACTTTTATAGATGCATATTCTGAAAAGGAAAAATTTAATTTTAATCTTCTTCAGGAGTTTCTTTTAAATGACGATGCACTAAGTCGATATGTCTTTTTGAAATCATATAAACCTAAATTTTCCACCTTTAAATTGTAGAAATTTAGCTTATAAATATTTGTGATATTTTTTGTGATACATTTGTGATAAAAAATTATCACAAAATAAAATTGGGGGTGGTGTAGATGACAATTGTAGTCAAAAAACGCCATTTTTAATAGGTTTTTAGTGGTGTTAGGTAGTTGCACACATTATTGTGGTGTTTTGTGTTTTGTGATACAAATGGATATATTTTTGGAAATTTATGATTCCGTTTCGAAGAAATTTATAAAAATTTCGAAGTAGGAATCGGTGGATCCCTTATTAGACCAAAAATTCACTTAAACAACTTATTTTTTTATTAGGAAAATCCGAAGCAATAAAATTTATACAGTGTTGGCGTAAGTACTTTAATTTAAACTGTCCAATACAAAAATGTCTTTTTCAAAATACTTTTTATTTTCAAAGCGATTTATTTTAATTGAGTCAGAAGTAAGTGAGTCTTTATAAAAATACTCAACTAATATTCCTCTAAACTTCTTTTTTCCTGTAGAATTAAAATATCGGCCAAAGACTACACTTTTTCCAAAATCAGTTGTCAGTCCAAGAGTTTTTTTCATTTCTTTTTCCAAATTTAGATTAAAGGTTGTGTCTAAACTTACCTGATTAATATTGGAAAAATCTTCATTAAAATTAGCAGAATAATCCTTTGGTATAATTACTAAAATATTTGAGTTTTTGTTTCTAAAAAGAGGGGAAACCAAATCAATTTTCGCTTTGATTGGCTCATTTAATTTTATAGTATCCTTTTCATATACTATGTTAAAGTGACTGCCCTTATTTTCTAATGTATCACCATTTTGGTTAAAATACCAATCTTGGTTTATATATGCTTGGTTGTTTATTTTTATATATTCTGCCGTTCTTGTTAGAACTCCAGTAGAATCATAATATTTCCATGTTCCGATTGGCTGGTTATTGCTAAAGGTCATTCCTTCTGATTTTAAAAATCCATTCGGGAAATAGTACTTTTTTAAATGGTCGAAATTATTCGGTGATATTTTAGTTTCATTTTTGCAACAAAGAAAAAACAAAAAAAAGGGTAGGGCTAGAAATCTTATCATTTGGTTTTTCAGTATTTACGCCAACGTGTTTGTATAAGATTAGTTGCGTGTTTTAAGCAACTAATTTAGCAAATACAAACCGAATAGAAAATCCGCGAGGATTTTCGTAAGTAGGCTTGCACTAGCAATTAATTTTATACGGTGTTGGGTACAGTATTTATTTGCATTTTTTCACTTTAATGTCTCTTATCGAGTCAAATTTTCGTTCATATTTAAAATTAAATTTTTCGGTCAAATCAGTATATGTTGAGACATAAAATTCCGTAAATGAATATTGTTCATCTTCATTTGTCATAATTCCATTCTCGTCTCTTATAATTCCTGTGCTTCCTGTTCGTCCCCAATGAAAAACTCCGAGTTTGTCTCTTGGTGGCTCATTAGGATTTTTTTCGGTTGTCCATTCTTCATTAAAATCTCTGACATCCATTTTCGGCAATTTAGTTTTCTTTCCGTTATTGTCAATTAAGTAATATTTATGGTCGATAAAACCATATTTTTGGTCATTACTCAACAATAAAATTCCATCATTTGGGATTTCATAAATCAGTCCGTTTTCCGTTTTTTCGAGTAAGATTCCGCAATCTTTTTTGTAAATTATATTAACTCTCCCTCTGTAGTTGTCTGGTATTAAGAAAGTTTCTGGTCCAACAGTATTAATGTTTCTCCAAATTGGCCAAAATGCAACTATTCCGATTATGAAAAGTCCAATAGGTATTAATTTTTGTTTCCAATTTTTTTTAGAAACTAAAACCAATATAATTCCAACTATGAAAATTGGCAATCCGATTATTGCGAAGAATGCTGCGAAAGTCAGACCAAATGCTCCGATTGCGAGTAAAATCAGTCCACTGTAATATAGAATGTTACTTGTTTTATCGGTCATTTTCATATTGTGCCCAACGGTTTGTGTATAGTTTCGTTGCGTGAAAATCCGCAGGATTTTCAGGTTAAGAAACTAAGATAGTAAAGTTGCGAGGATTTTCCGTATGGAAAATCGGAAGCAATGAATTATACACGGTGTTGTGCACAGGTTTTTTTTTCATTCGGTTTCCTTTCTGAAATAGGTTTTATATTTTTTGTTAGTCCAAAATTGTTTTATTTTTTTCAAATCAAGATTCCCATTTTCTTTAATCCGATAAAGTTTATCTTTTTGCCAGAATAGTATTTTCGGTGGTTTTTCTCTGTTTTGTCCTCCGCTTGATATTTGTGAAATTATATGTTCATTTGATTCAATTCGTTTAGGTTTTAAGTCAGATGACAAAACCAATGAATCTTTAATTATTTTATTGGCCGAATTTCGAATCGACAAAGTGTCCATTATAAGATCAGTTGTCAGATAGATTGTGTCCTTTTCCACTTTCCACTTTCCAGTTGTCCAACTTGAGGAAAGGTCAAACTGCCATTTATGTATGAAAGTTGAGTCAGTTTTTAATTCAATACTTTCGGAAAAATGGCTTTTATAAATTCCGATATATTCTTTTTGTCCAAAACTCAAATGGGATATTAATAAAATGAGAATTAGTTCGGTCAGTTTCATTTTTTTGTCAAACTTGTGCACAACGGTTAGTATATGGCAAGTAGGGCATTAGAAAGCAATAAGCTTTCAAGTTTGCACTGAGCCAAAGCGTTGTATTTTGTTTTTAATTTATTCATTCTTAAAAGCCAAATCAACGATTTGGCGGTGTTTCAAATAACCACAGAGCTTTCGTAAACCACTGAACGCCCTATTTGCTATATACCGTGTTAGGTGCTTTTTAATTCTATATAATATTCGAACCAACTACCTCCGTGATGGTCTCGTGTTCTGATTCCTATTTTATGTTTTTCATTTTCCCAATGAATCCAAATACCCCACTTACCAATTTCATCACTATCAGGATTTCCAAGATTTTCTTTTAGTTGAGTTACTAAAGCTAATGCTTCATTTTCATCTTTGACACTTCCTTTGAGATAATCAAGGGTCTTGTTTTCAAATGGGGAGTAGGTTGCAGTAAGTTTTATTTTTAATCCTTTAGCAATTTCAACTACGCCAAAACTCATAGTTAGGTAATCCTCTGTTATATTATGAGATTCTGATTTTGGGATTAAATCGGTAAGCAGAGTGTTCCAATGGATTTTGGTTCCGTTTTGAAGCTCAATTCCTTCTTTAATGTAATTGAATATTTCCTCTCTCATTAATGAATATCAGGGTCTATTTTTTTTATTAAAAGCCACTATTGCATCATGTGCAATTTTTCCGATTTCGCCCGAGGTGTGGCGGTCTTTATATTTGGATTGAGAATAGTATTGAATATCACGAGCTAGCTCTTTTAAAAATTCATGTCCTGATATTCTATAACTCTCAGATTCTTCTTTATTCAACTTTATTAGCATTGAGAATCCGAATGCTGATACATTACAGTACACATCAATGTAAAAGTCTATTCCATCCTCAAGGAAAAACCAAAATCTATCTTCTTTATCAGTGACTTTCATTATTCGTAATTGCACCTAACGGTTTGTGTATAGTTTCGTTGCGTGAAAATCCGCAGGATTTTCGTGTTAAGAAACCAAGATAGCAAAATTGCGAGGATTTTCCGTGAGGAAAATCGGAAGCAATGAATTATACATGGTGTTGTAGTGCGTTTTTTAATTTATTATTATAGGAATCACAACATCGTCTTTGTTAAAAGTTTTAATTTGAATCGCTCCATTTTTTCCCTCTCGTTTTCCCCAAATCGCAATAGCTTGATTAATTCCTAAGTTATTTATTTCTTTTACTTTTTTTGAAATTAAACGTTGATAAACATATCTGTAATCGTGAGTTGGCATTCCGTCCACCAAATAAAAGATTTCTTTTTTTGGGTCAATATTTTTCACAAACTCATAATCAATTCCTAATTCAGGATTAAAGTCCGAAACATTATTAAGTCCGATTATTTTTTGGTAATTCGTTGCGTATTTGATTTCTGATAAAGGCTTTTCAACTACTTCTATTGATTTATTTTTTTTACGTTCAGAAATAAATTCAGTTGGATTAGTTAGAACCCATTCATTATTTACGACAATTAAGGTTTTGTCATTGGTTTTTATTTTCTCCATTTGAGTTTTACAACTTAAAAATAGAGTCGAAATTAGAAGTAAAATTAATGTCGTTTTTCTCATTTTTCAAATGCTCTACAACGGTTTGTGTATAGTTTCGTTGCGTGAAAATCCGCAGGATTTTCGGGTTAAGAAACTAAGATAGTAAAGTTGCGAGGATTTTCCGTGAGGAAAATCGGAAGCAATGAATTATACACTGTGTTAGCACCAGTGTTTTTTTCAATTTGGTATTTTTAATTTTCCAGTCGTTGGAAATTCTGTTGTTATTTTTTCCAGTTGTTTAATCAGTTCAGGAATTTGAGTTTGGTCAAATCCGATTTCGCATTTCAATTCGTTTCCATCTGGATAGAAATCCGTCAAGTAACATTTTGCATTTAAATGTCCAATTCCGTCTCCATAAATGTGTATTGACAAATCTGCCTCAATTCCCTCTAGAGTTGCTGTCGCTTTTAAATTATCATACAAATATTTAAGCTCTCGTTTAAAAACTTCAAAATCCGTCGTCATTATATCAGTTGATAAATTTGCAGAAAAAGCACCGACATTTAATTTAACGACTAAATTCAGCACATTTTTGTCCCAATCTAGTTCGGCAAATGGAAATTTCAGTCCGTTAACATCAATTCGGATAAAGTCATTTTCGTTTATTCCTTTAATCTCGAAATATGAATCTGCGTTTGTCATTTTACATTGGTGCTAACGGTTTGTATAAGAATAGTGCGGTTTTGTGTCCGAGGATTTTCCGTAGGAAAATCAGAGTGACCAAATACGTACTAATTTTTGATTTTGTACTAAACTACGCATTATTTTTATACGATGTTAGCTATAGCCTTTTTAATTTTTGAGGTCAATTCTTCTATTTCATTTTCATTATAGAAAAAATCAATATTATCATTTAATATCCTATCAAACAAAGGTTTAAATGCAAAATTATCTTTTAGCTTTTTATTGTTTTCAAATAAGTAATTGACAATTTTTTTAGCTTCATCTGTTTGATTTATTTTTTGTAATATTCTAACAATTGATAGCTCATGTTGCCCATCTAAAATATTTTCTTGGTTTAGAAAGTCAACTGACTTATTCATTATTTTTTCCAAGTTGATTTTATCGAAGGGTAATGGGAAATTTGTAAAATTATTTAGAAAAGTTAAACCATGATTGTTAAAAGCTTGTAAGATATATTCAGTTGTTTCTATTGCTTCATTTTCAGTATTGCCATAATAAAAAATAGGGTTGTCATTCGGAAGTGTTATTCTTTTTACAAGAAAACAATCATGTATATTCATTTTGTTAATATTCTTTTTTAACCAGTATGATGCAGGTAAAAAATCAAGATGAACACCTACAAATATTTCACATCCACCGCCATATTTTGTAGCAGTTAGTTCAAAAATATGGACATATCCATTGTCAATTTTTTTGATAAATTTAAATCCTGAACCACTAAAGCCCAATTTTCTAATTTTAGGAGAAAGATTTTTGGTTATTATCTTCTTAAATTCACTAGTTTTTAAATGAAATGGTCGGATGAAATTAAAATAATTCATGTATTCTTCATGACTATTCCATTCCTCCATTTTTAGGAATCTTTTTGGTAGATTTTTGGAATTCATTTGGTTATAGCTAACGGTCTCGTATAACCGTCAGTTACGGGTTTAAAGTTACTAACTTTCGGTTAAGGACTGACGTTAGCAATTCCGAGTGGATTCGGACGTAGTCGAATCCGCCGTAATTGCGGTTATACATTGTTGTACTGCGTTTTTAGTCCGCTTTTCTTGGATATAAATATTCTGTTTCTCCATTTTTAATTCTTTTTATGTCAGTCAAACTTAATTGAAACCAATATTCTTGATTATTATCATAAAAACTAAAACAAAATTCCATCTCTGTCGCATCAAACCCTCCGGAATAACTTTCTGTCTGGAATTCGTCTGAGCTTTCAATTTCAGCCCATTCATTTTCAGTTAGATTTTTTGAGATTATTTTTTTACAGATTTCTATAAATTCTTGGTCAATTTTTATTTTAATTAAGTCGCACTCATCTTTAAAATATTCGTAATAATGATGAGCAAATTCTGTTTGCATTAATCTGTAATCAACACCACCGAACTGAATTTCATATTCCTCATTATCCATTCCTGTAATTGCTCCGCCCCAACCAATTAGTTCAATTCCGTTTTCGAGATAGACTTTCAGTTCAGGAATTACAACTGTATCTATAATCTTATGTTTCGGTTCATCCTGGTTTATTTGAACTTTAAATTTTTTACAATGATTTCTAATTAGTTCATAAGGCGATTCTACATTTTCGAAATCGATTTTTCCGTGAACAACTCCCATTGGCGTGTCCGCATATTCAAAATCAGTTGTCCCAATTTTTACTCCGTTTAATTCTATTTCGTATTTTTTTCTCAAATGCAGTACAACGTTTAGTATATGGCAAGTAGGGCAGTAGAAAGCGATAAACTTTCGGGTTTGCACTGAGCCAAATCGTTGTATTTTGTTTTTAATTTATTCATTCTTAAAAGCCAAATCAACGATTTGGCGGTGTTTCAAATAACCACAGGATTTTCTTAAACCACCGAACGCCCTATTGGCTATATACCGTGTTGTGGTGTCGTTTTTATGGAAATTTCAGCCTAAGTTCATTTATCTCTTTATCAACTTTTATCCATTCAACTCTTTCCTTTATATCCTTTTCTATAGGCCTCACAATCATAAACAAGCTCGTAAGGTAAATCACTTCAACTGTCCGTTTATTATAACCTAATGCTCCAACATCTTGCATTTGAAATTCTATTTTTTTTAAAAGTCAAATGTCCGTTTTGATATAATACAGTTTGAGTTTTCCAACTACCTGAGGAAAACATGATTTTCATAGGTCCAATTAACATGATTCCACTTAATGTTATAATTGAAAGAATCGAACCTATTATTTTCCTTTTTCTCGTTTTTAAAGTCCATAGATTCCACACTAAAATTATAGGTGTTAAAACCATCAACCCGAAATAAGTGAATGACTTTATCGCTTGACTTTTAATTTCAAATGAAGTTAGTCCGTCAAGGATGAAAAGTAGAATTGTTAGAATGAAAATTCCATTCAAAATTCTTGATATCAACTTCTTAACTGTCATTTTTTTCTAAACCATTTCAAGTAAACAGCGAAGGGAATTGTTACAACTGTAGAGAGAACTGTTAAATACTTTGAATATGGGTAATGGTTAGTGGAGAATATTACTGATGTAATCATTAGTAGTAGGCATATTAATCCAATTAAAAATTCGAATCTGCCAGGTCGTAATTTCACCCAAAAAAGACCAGTTAAACTTAACCAGATAAATAGCATTGAAACCAAATTTATTATTAGCCCAAGAGGGGAGTTATTAATTTTAAAAAATGTTCCACCCCATGATATGGCTGTAAAAACAATTAGGATTATTAAACTTATTAATTCTATATGCTCCTTTTTTTCTTTCATTTTATATGCACCACAACGGTCTTGTATAACAATCAGTTGCGGATTGTTTAGAAACTAAGATAGCTAAAATTCCCGACTTTTATGCTTGCGCGGTTGTGTCCGCAGGACACAAAGCCGCGATTGTTGTTATACATTGTTGTAGGTAGTTTTTTATTCATTCATATTTTATTAATCAACCACACAATTCCAATTCCAGAAAATAAAAATCCACTGACTATAAAAATCATTGGAAAATATGTTTTCCAGAACTCACTGTTTATTATTATCTCGTACTCATTATCCTTTTTCAAGTAAATTATATCAATCGGTTGATTTATCCGTTTTGGATTTGCGCTTGAGTCCAACTTTTGGGTTGTTTCAATTCCGTTTTTGTCCGTAAATCGAACAACAGGAAAGTGATAGATTTGTGAATCTCCGTCAGCGTCTTTGCTACGTTCCTCTATAAAGTCAATTATTTTAGCTCTTGTTTTAATTCCGCTTGTTTGTATTCTACGATTTGAATTCCGAACGTAAAATCCAGCGTATAAAAATCCACCTCCAACTATTAAAAAGACAATTGCTCCAATTAAGTTTTCCATTCAGTTTCTTGGGTTGTCAAAATTACCTACAACATGTGTATAAACACACTGGTGTGTTTATTTTTATTATATATACACCCAAATATACATAAATACTTACAAGTCTAACGGATTTTTTATAGAACTAAAACTGTTTTTTGCAACATGAGTATATATTTCAGTGGTTTTCGTAGAGTTATGTCCTAGTAAAAGTTGAATATATCTAATATCTGTTCCGGCTTCTAATAGATGTGTAGCAAAACTATGGCGTAGGGTGTGAGCTGTTACAGGTATTTTAACACCAGCTTGTTTAGCCGTGTTAGATACCACTTTACCTACACTGTTAGCACTGTACTGGTCTTTGTTTTGTCCTTCGAACAAATAATTTGTTGGTCTATATTGTTTGTAATATTCCCTTAAATCTTTTAGTACTTTTTCAGATAATATAGTGTATCTGTCTTTATTTCCTTTCGCATCTCTCACCTTGATAAGCATTCGTTTACTTTCTATGTCGGTTAGCTTTAAATTTAAGAGTTCAGATCGTCTAAGTCCAGCAGAATAGAGTAGGGATATAATGCATTTGTGTTTTAAGTTATTGGCATTAGATATAATAGATAAAACTTCAGGTTTTGAAAGTACAACGGGTAGTTTCTTTGATTTTCTAGGACGCTCAATACTATAAAACCTGTTTGGTAATCCTAATACAGTTTCATAGTAGAATTTAATACTGTTAACAGCTTGGTTTATGTAGCTATCAGACCGTTCTGTTTTTATTAAATATTCTAAATAATTTCTAATATCATTTTCATCTAGTGTGTTAATGTCTTGATCGTTATAGTAATTTATAAAGCTTTCAAAGCAGGATACATAGGTTTTTACGGTATTATTCGCATATTTTTTGAGTTCTAATTTTTGCAGATAGCTATCTGGACAAAATTTATAATTTTCATGTCTATTTCTCTTGTAAACCCAACTGGCATCAAAGGTTTCATCAAGGTTTTTAGCTCTTGTTTTTTCAAAAAAATACTTGGTGTCAATCCATGCAACACCTTTAAATAATTTAAAAATAGCGTCAAGGTTAGCTTTTGTGTTTCGAACATAGAACATAGTAAACTCTTTACTCCATTTCACATCTTCTAATTCTTTAATTAGAATTTCTATGGTTGAGTTGGCATAAAATTTAAGACCAATTTGCGGTACATCATCTATTAAAAGGTGTTTTAAGGTGATATGAAGGTTTAAAGCCATGACATTTTTTGTTGAATTTACTTATAATCTTTTAAAAAAGAGTATCTTATACGAATAGTATTCGTGTAACATTCGATTAAATAATAAAAATGAAAAGAAATGGGTGTAAATCTTGCGGAAAGGAATTAACAGGAAGATCGGATAAAGTGTTTTGTGATTTACACTGTAAGAGCTCGTATCACTATCGCCGATCTTTAGAAGAGGCCCCAAGATTTTATAATCAGGTGGATAATCAATTAAAACTCAACCGTAAAATTTTGAAGAGTTTTAATAAGGCAGGAAAAGCCACTGTAAGAGCTAATGTTTTAAAAGAACAAGGGTTCAATTCTAAATTTTTCACTCACTATTGGAAGAACCAAAAAGGAGATGTTTATTTATTTGTTTATGAATATGGTTTTTTGAAGAAGAAAGAGCAAAACCTTGAAAAATATATTCTAATCCAGTGGCAAGATTATATGAATTAATTGTATTATTTTTATTAAAAATTAAATGTCTAATCAAGACATCAAACTGAATACGATTTGAATACGGAAACGAATACGTTTTTGTAAAACATACTGCTGAAAGCCCCAGTAAAATGGTTTTTGAAAGGTTATGGCTTCAAGTTCATAACCCGGAGGTCGCGGGATCGTGGCCCGCTCTTGCTACAAAACGTAAAGTTTTGAAATGAAACGGATTAGTTCGCTTTAAACCGTTTTTTATGTTCTATCTAAATGAATTTCTTACATTTGATTTCAAAAGTGAACACACCTTTTGAGACTGATCCATTTTTACGATATACTTACGTTCTAAATCTTTTACTTTTTTGAGTTGAGTCGTATAGGAAATAGATTAGGGAATATTTAATTTTCATGAAATTATAAAAAATATGTTATGCTAATCTGGTATGTATAAATCTAATTCTAAAAAATGTCTCTTTTTTTTTATAACACTAGCCATTTAAAGCTACACCTTAAGGATTAATAAATTGATTTACTACATCTAATTCTATCATTGGATTTGCACCTTCTCTTTGTGCAACTAAAGCCCCAACTGCACAGGCAAAATCGATTGCTTGCTGTGGATTTACATTTTTTAGTAATTGGCTAATTAGTGAGCCTAAAAACGAATCGCCGGCACCAACAGTATCGACCAACTTTATAAGGTAGCCACTATTATAATATAGTTTTTCGTTGTATAACAATACAGCCCCATGTTCTCCCTTCGTAACACAAATATGTCTGGTATTTGTGTTTTCAGCTATAAACATTAAGTTTTGTTCTAATGAATTGTATTTAGAGCCTAAAAACCCTGCTACTTCGTATAGTTCTTCATCATTAAACTTTATAAAATCAGCCTTATTTAACAAATGAAGCAAAACATTTTCAGTATAGTAAGGCGGTCTAAGATTCAAATCGAAAACTTTATATTTAGCAAGATCTAATAACTGATATAATGTGTTTCTAGACCTTTCATCTCTGGCCACAAGACTTCCAAAGACAAAAACATCGGCATCAGAGACAGCCTTTTTGTTACTTTCGGTGAGTTTAATTTCATCCCATGCTCTTGGATATGCTATGTCGTAAGATGCGATACCTTTTTCATTAAGCATTACATTAACTTCTCCGGTTTTATATTCGGTGTTTTGTTGGATATGTTTAGTATCTACACTTTGTTCTTGCAGGTGTTCAATAAGCTCATAACGATTTTCATCTTCTCCTACAGCACTCATCATAACAACATCATGATTAAACGATTTTAATCTACAAGCTACGTTTAGAGGTGCTCCACCTATTTTTTTATGTGTTGGAAAAATATCCCAAAGTACTTCTCCGAAACATACAATTTTTGACATATATTCTTTAATTTACTTCTTCAAATTTTAGAATCACGCTCGTTCGGTTCCCTGTTATATTTGGGTTTATACCAACCGTCATTAAAAAATCACCGGAATAAACAGCTGACTCATTTATAGTAGTTTTTGTATTGTTGTATAAGTTGATTTCTTTTACTTTATAATGCTTATCGGGATTTAAGCCTTTTAATTTAATTGGCCTTTTAGTCATAATTTCCATGAATCTATTAGAGCTTAAAAAATTGAACATAATAGCCTGAGATTTATCATTATTGACGTACATGAGTGAAGCGAATGGATTTTTATAAGGACTGGCTAAGCGATATTGCTCGCCATGTAAGACTACATTTTTAAACCCGTTATAATTTTGAATAGATTGTTTTGCGAATTGAATGTCTTCTTGACTCATGTGGCTTAAATCGATATCGAAACCTAATTTACCCATGCTAGCCACATCTACTTTGAATTTTAAAGGTTGTTTTCCCCAATGGGTTACATGGCAATCCATAGTTACAGCAGGAAAAAAAAAGGAATAGTTCCACTGAAGAAAAATACGCTCAATAGGTTCGGTGTTATCACTTGGCCAGAATTCGGTAAAATATTTTAGAAATCCGTAATCGGCTCTACCGCCACCGCCAGAACAAAGCATCATTGGTACTTTTGGGTATTTCTCACGAATGCGTTTTAAAACATCGTATAAACCATGAACATAATCTATATAAAGGTGATTTTGCGAAACTTTGTTTTCGTTTAAATAGTTTGAATACGCGTTATAAATAACAGCATTACAATCCCATTTTATAAAAGCTATTTCAGGATTTTCGGTAAATAGGTGGTCAACTATACCATAAACAAAATCTTGTACTTCTGGATTTGTTAAATCTAAAACCATTTGATTCCGGTACAGTTTGGCAGGACGCTCGGGTTGTTTAATAACCCATTCCGGATGCGTTTTGAATAAATCACTTTCGGGATTAACCATTTCCGGTTCAATCCAGATCCCGAATTTTATATCATTTTTTTTAGCTTGTTTTACGAGATATCTCAGGCCGTTTGGTAATTTTTTTTTGTTTTCTTTCCAGTCACCCAAACCGGCATCATCATTATTTCTCGGATGGTTATTTCCAAACCAACCGTCATCCAATAAAAATAAATCTAAACCTAAATGACTTGTGTTTTCTATGAGTTTTGATAATTTGCTTTCATTGAAATCAAAATACGTAGCTTCCCAATTATTTAAAAGAGTTAAACGGTCGCCGTTGCCATCAAGAACTCTATAGTTTTTAGCCCATGAATGTATTTGTCTTGAGGCATTTCCAGCTCCTTTGTCTGAAACGGTGTAAATAAGTGAGGGGGTTTTAAAGCTTTCGCCTTTGTTTAACGTATAGGTGGATTCGTAAGGATTTATTCCTGCAAGTAGCCTTAAGTTTTGATGAGAATCAATATCAAATTCCAGCTTATAATTACCACTCCATGCTAATTGCCCCAGAACGACTAAACCGCTGTCTTCTTGTGAAGGTGTTTCAAAAGAAAGCATAAAATTAGGGCTTCCAAGTAACATAGCCCGGGTTCCTAATTTAGACTCGATAACCTTAGTACCTTGCGAAAGTTTTTCTTCTACAGGTTGTAATTCTCGAAGATATTCACCTTGATAATGCGTGAGAAAAAAATCTTTATTGGTAAAATATAAATTTGCTGATGCATATTTTTTTAGATCTATAGAACCGTCTTCGTTATTATTAATTTGGGTCCATTGTTCGATTACATTTAGATCTTTCCAAACTTTAAAGTTTAAAATTATGTTTAAATTATAAATCGGGTCAACTAATTTTATTTTAGTAAGAGAAGCTTCATCGACTTCTGTAGTGATAACTTCTTCAAATATTAAATCTGTAGCTTGATTGCCATCGGCGTGAGTTACCTGTATTGCAGGTTCTGACAAGCTCCAAGTTCCCGAAGGTGTGTAAGCGGCATTGTAAATTCCAGCGTTGGAATTTGGGAACTCATATTGATCAGCTATTTGATTATAATCAGACAGGTTTGAAAGTTTTTTTCCGAAGTAAACATTCCATAATCTTTTGTTTTGGTCTGTTTTAAATACCATAGAAAAATCTTTAGTTTCAATTGGGATTACTTGTTGGGATCTTCCATTAAAGAAGGCTACCAACGTTAGTAATAGGATGGCATATTTTAATTTCATAATTTAAAATTTAAAAGCATTCGTTTTTACTTAAAAATTCAAGTGGACACATTAGATGATGCCCACTCGAATTAAAAACTACTAAATCAAACCAAATTCTTAATCTGTTTAATACCCTGGATTTTGTTTGTACAAATCACCTCCAGTAAAGTCAATTTCTCTTTGAGGAATTGGGTAGTATTCGTCGCGTCCGGCTGTAAATTTTGCGCTGGATAAGAAATCTTTTCTAGTTTTTTCAACATTTAAATAGGCATTTAAAACAGGTTCTGCAATTCCCCATCTTACCAGGTCGAAAAATCTTGGGCCTTCCATTCCAAATTCTAAACGTCTTTCAAACATTAAGGCTTTAAAGGCATCTTCTTTAGACATACCCATAGGATACATTCCAATATTATAAACATCGCTTGCTCCGGCATCAATAGGACGTTGCGTACTATTGGCTGCGCGCGTTCTTATTTCATTAATTAGAGTAACACCTTGATCAACTTGTCCTAATTGAATTAAAGCTTCGGCCTTGAATAAAAGTACATCGGCATATCTTATAAAGTCAATGTTTTTAGAGGTTCCAACAAAAGGGCCTTCTTTTACATAGCATGAGCAATCAGGAGCTTGTTGTTCTTTCATATTACCAAAATACCCATACACTCCAGGATCTCTAGCCCAACTAAAATTGTAAATCATATCTCCCGATTGGTTCACTGTATTTCTGTATTTAAACGGACGTCCAGGTATACCTACGGTGTGATCTATTCTAGGGTCTAAAGTAATGCCTGCTGCCAAAGGCGTTTTTCCATTAGCATCGACAACATTAAAAATATTACTATCGTTAAAGGTGTCTATTAGAGGTAATCCATCGGCATTGGTTTTAAATGCATTTACCATATTATGACTGGCCAAATGGAAACCACAACATCCATATAATCCTGTGCCATGTGGCGAGTTTAAACCTGTTACAAAGCTTACTCTGCTTACCGTTGTTCCGTCGTTTATAGAAAACTGTACTGCCCAAATAGACTCAGGGCCGTTATCAAAACCATTTAAAAAGTTGTTACCGTAATCAGGTTCTAAAGCTCCGGTTACATCGTTAGCATAATCGATAACTTCCTGTAAACGCGCCGTGTTAATGTTGGTTACCTGATGATTATCGTTTTGTTCGTAAGCCTGATATAATCTTAATTTAGCTAAATAGGCTGCGGCCGCATTTTTATCGGCTCTACCTACTTGATCCTGTGCTTGCGGCAAATTGTTGTAAGCGAACAAGAAATCATCTGCAATAGTATTCCAAAGGGCGTCGTTATCTACATCGTTAGATACCTGAAGAATCTCCTCCTGTGATAGACCTTCTGTGATATAAGGTATTTTTTTGAATAGTAACTTTAAGATAAAATGCGAGTGTGCTCTTAAAAAACGAAGCTCTGCTTGTCTTAAAGTCTTGTTCGCATAATCGACATCAGGAATATCATTAATAACTTCTAATGCAAAATTTGCTCGCGAAATGGCTTTGTAATAGTTAGTCCAGGTTCTTGGTCCCATCCAATCTAGGGGGTCGTCTGCAATGGTCAAGTTATATTGTTCGTAACGGTCTATAATATCAACATCGCTACGACCGCCACCGCCTTTGTAAGCATCATCAGAGCGTACACTACCATATACCCACATGTGGGTTAAAGGGCCAATCATTTCATCATTTCCTATCCCAGCGTAAGCCGCAACCACTAAGGCTTCAGCATTTTCTGCTGTTGCTACATTTTCATTAGACAATACACCTTCAGGTTCGTATTCAAGGAAATCATTGGAACATGCAACCAGTAAAAATGCCGCTAATATTCCTAACCATATTGTTTTTATATTTTTCATTGTTGTCATTTTTAAAAGTTTACATTAAGTCCTATTGAAAGTATTGTCGGATTAGGAATATTTTCCACATTGGTTCTTTCAGGGTCTGCGCCTATATAATTATTAGGTGTAAACCAGAATAAATTTTCTCCTTGTAAATACATTCTTAAACCTGTCATTCCAGCCCATTTGTTAATTAATTCTTCAGGGAATGAATAACCAACTTGAAGGTTTCTTAACTTAAAGTAAGAGTTCTTTCTGTACAAGTAATCTGAAATTCTTTGGTCGTTAAAAGCTAAAGATAAAGAAGGGATATCTGTTCTCGTATTGTTAGGCGTCCAGGCATTTAACACGCCTAATCCGGCATTTTCTCTACCTTGGACAAAGTTGTTCCAGAAAATGTAAGGATCCTGACCAATTCTACCGGTAACTCCAGAGCCAAATAAGGATAAGTCGAAGTTTTTATATTCTAAATTAATTCTGATACCGTATTCCAAATCTGGGAGTGTCGTTCCAAGAAAATCTCTGTCTTCAGGCCCTATACTACCATTACCATCTAAATCCTGAAATTTAATACCTCCTGGGCGCGCACCTACCTGAGTAGGACTGGCATCTATATCGGCTTGACTTTGAAATAATCCAGCGGTTTTGTATCCAAAAATTGAAAATTGTGAATGACCGATAATAGAGTTTTCAACCGTTCCAGGATAAGATGAAACGACTTCTTCTGGTAATTCCGTAATTTCATCTTTAAAGGCACCAAAATTAGTAGCTACAGTAAATTTTAATCCGTTATTTAAGGTTTTGGAATATGAAAGCGCTAATTCCCATCCTTTAGTTTCGGTTGTTGCTCCGTTAAGAACACGTTGCTGACCTTCGCCAATTGCTGAAGCAATTGGAGGAGTTGTTAATATATCGCTAGTTTCTCTGGTGAAATAATCAAACGATCCTACCAAATTATTGTTAAACATGGTGAAATCAACCCCGTAGTTAAACTCTTTTGTTGTTTCCCATTTTAACCCTGGATTCGCCGCTTGAATAGAAACGAAACCGGATGGTAAATTACCAGTATCGGCACCATTTAAATCGTAAGCTGTTCCGACGTTATAGTAAATTTCGAAAAAGCCCCCTGCTAATTGAGATTGATTTAAACCATATCTTGATTCATAAAGTCCAAAACGCGCAACATCACCAATAGATTGGTTCCCAACTTCTCCGTAACCTGCTCTTAATTTTAATGAGTTTAAAATGTCATTTTCTTTCCAGAATTCTTCATTACTAATTTTCCATCCTAAAGTACCTGCTGGGAATACCCCGTATCTGTTTTCGGCACCAAATCGTGAAGAACCATCACGACGTAATGTGAATGATGCTAAATATCGGTCTTCAAAGGCATAATTAATTTTTCCGAATTGCGATAATAACCGGCTTCCGGTAGAACTTCCGTTGTTTGTTCTGGCTCCTGTAGCTGCTCCTAATTGAAAAAAGGATTCTGTTTCAACAGCAAAACCATCAGCCTGCGCATATAGTCTATCTAAGTCGTCTTTTATAGATTCAGTTCCTAATAAAACTCCAAATTTATGTTTGTCGCCTAATTCTAATTGATAATTTAAAGTATTGGTAAATACTAAACTGGTAAACTTGTTCGTGTCTAAAATAAGTCTGTTATTAGCTCGCGTAATAAAACCATTATATACTCTTGGTTCTATATCTTTTCTGCGATAATCGCTATAATCTAGTCCTAAACTTGTTCTAAAGGTTAAGTTTTTAATGATATCTAATTCAGCATAAATATTACCAAAAATGGTTGTTCTTTCAGTATTATCCCAACGGTTAATGTATTGCATTAAAAGCGGGTTGTTTCTATCTGAATATCCAGCTCCGAGGGGTCCTGCAAAATTTCCGTTTTCATCGTAAACCGGGATAGTTGGAGCCATAGTAACCGATAAACTTGGAATTCTGGCACTTCCAACATCCTGTGAGGCCAGAGTTTCATCGGAAGTTGATAACTGCGTATTAATACCTATTCTAACTTTGTTGTTGAATAATTTGAAATTAGAATTTAATTTTCCGTTAATTCTTTCGTATCCGGTATATTTTAAAATCCCTGTATTTTTTAAATGCCCTATATTAATTAGGTGAAACGAGTTATCTGTTCCTCCTGAAACTGAGATTTCGTTGTTATAAACAAAACCTTTCTCATACATCACATCTTGCCAATCTGTATCTCCAACCGGAACACTTGTATCGCCTCCAACATAAGGCTGAACTGAAACACTATTTAATACAGGGTTGTTATAATCACCATTCCAATCGAAATTATAAATTTCACCATAACCCGCATTCGGATCTGCTCCGTCGTTAACCGAGGCTTGCCACAGCACTTGACCTCTTTGTTGTGCATTTAGCATATCATAACGTTGCTGTTTTTCAGAAAGCATTGAAACATTTGAGTTTATGCTGACCTTAAACTTTTCACCTCCGGCGGCCTTGGCACTATTTTTTGTAGTAACGATAATAACCCCATTTCCTGCTCTTGCTCCATAGAGTGATGATGCAGATGCATCTTTAAGTACTTGCACAGATTCTATTGTACTAGGGTTTATACCTGCAAAGACTTCCTGTCTAACTGTAGGAACACCATCAATAACATACAAAGGGTTATTGTTTCCTAAAGTAGTTGCTCCACGAATTAACACATTGTTACTGGTTCCTGTTGGATCTCCGTTTTTTTCAATAAATAATCCTGGAACTTGCCCCTGCAGACCTTGAACAGCACTACCAGAACTTAAGCTAACACCTTCGGTAGGGCCGAGTTCAACCACTGTAATTGCTCCAGTAACATCTACTTTTCGTTCTTTGGAATATCCTGTAACTACAATTTCTTCAAGTTCGCTGGCATCGGCTTCTAAAACAACATTAATTACCGTTTGCCCGTTGACTTGAATTTCCTGAGTCTTATACCCAATATAGCTAAACACCAATATGGCATCGCCGCTCACATTTTCAAGGATATAGTCTCCATCAAAATCGGTGGCCGTTCCTTGCGTTGTCCCGAAAACAATTACAGAAACTCCCGGTAAAGGCATACCGTCTTCTTTAGCTGTAACAGTTCCGCTAATTTGCGCCTGAGCATAATGACTCAATAACGCAAATAGCGATAGCAGTAAAAGTTTTTTACATTTCATAATTAATTAGTTTAGTTAAAGTTTAGTTGATTTACTTCTATAGTATCAAGGTTAAATTCTTGATTAGTTGGTTTTAAGCTTAGTTGTTCGTATGGTGCATTAGGAAAGAAAATCTCAGTTAGAACAGATTCTCCACCATCAAAAAATAATTCGATAGATGTTTTGTCTAAAAGAATTTTTCCTGATAAATTTTTATTAGTAGAGGTTCTTGGTGCTACTGTTATTTTACTTGCAAAATCTTTTGAAAAATCTACTTTTCCAGATTTACTTCGGTTTATAAAAAAGTTGTTTTTTATATGGTCGTAACCAAAAAGCAATTCATCTCCTGATTTATTAGATAGTTTAAAAGTGTAACTACTTTCTGGGTTTAAATCTGAAATATTAAATGTTATTTCAGCACTGGTTAAATCAATAGTTTTTGAATCTATAATTTTAGTTTCTTCAGCAATTAAGATGTTTTCTTTTTTAACTTTTTTCCCTCTGTAATTTTCAATTTCTCGCACAGGATTAGAAACTAATCTGTAACCTTGATCATTTTGTTGAAGCTGTACTTTTCTGGCAACCGTCATGGCGCTTCTCCAGGTTTCTGTGGGTACTGCTTGGGCGTATTGCCAATTAGACATCCAACCAATCATTAGTTTGCTGCCATCTTTTGTGCTTGCGTTAGACCACGATACACCGGCATAGTTGTCTTTTCCGAAGTCTATCCAGTAGTTATGTTCTTCATTTAAGGCTTTAGAAAATTCGGCATCCATAGCAAACTGAGTGCCATCAAAATCACCGATAAAGTATTGTGTAGCAGATCCTCCATTAGGACCTCCAGGATTTATGCTCACAAAAAGAACCCATTTAGTTTCATCGGTTCCGTTAACAGGAAGTTTGAAAAAGTCTGGACATTCCCAAACACCGCCGTGACCGCCAATACCCTGGCCGAAATCTGATAGATAGTTCCAATCTTTTAAGTCCTTCGATTCGTAAAACATTATGCGATCGCCTGCAGCTAAAACCATCATCCAACGGTTTCTTTCTCCGTCCCATGATACTTTAGGGTCTCGGAAATCTTTTAGTTCGTTATTATCAATAACTGGATTGTTTTCATATTTGGTATAGGTTTTACCTTCATCATTACTAAAGGCTATACTTTGCGTTTGTTTCCAGTTATCTGTACCTTCTATTTGTTTAGAACTTGTATACATTGCTACAACTGGTGCCGAGTTATCTACTTTTCCGAAGCCAGAAGTGTTGCCGATATCAACTACAGCACTACCTGAAAATATGGTTCCTAATTCGTCAGGATATAAAGCAATTGGCAATTCTCTCCAGGTAATCATATCTGTGCTTATGGCATGTCCCCAGTGCATTGGTCCCCAGACGTTACTATCTGGGTGGTACTGGAAATATAGATGGTAATACCCGTTATAATAAAACATACCATTAGGATCGTTCATCCAGTTTTTCTTTGGTGTAAAGTGGTAATTAGGTCGATATAGCGTTTCTTCTGAAAGCGTAACTACTTCATTTTGTAGTTGTGCGTCTTGGTTGTTGGTTTCACTTTTATCCTTGCAGGACAATAGGAAAACCATTGCAAACAGAATTGCAACCAGGTGTTTAATAGTTTTCATTTATAATCTTATTTAGTTAGTGTTTTGCTTAATTCTTCAAGAGAAATTCCTTTGGTTTCTGGCATCATAAGGGCAACAAAAAGCAGTTGAAATACCATCATAATGGTGAAAAATAGAAATACCATTCCAGCACCTACAGTTGAAAACAATACAGGAATTAACGATGGAACAACGGCAGCCAGAATCCAATGTACCGAACTTCCAAAAGCTTGTCCGGAACCCCTTAAATGGTTCGGGAAAATTTCGGAAATAAAAACCCATATTACCGTTCCTTGACCAATGGCATGAGAGGCAATAAATAGGAAGAGGAAAATAGGTACGGCACTACCTTCCCAATTAAAAAAGAAAGCTATAGATACTAAAGAGAGAGAAACAATGTATCCAAATGAACAAATGTACATAAGTTGCTTTCTTCCTAACTTGTCGATGAGAATTACACCTAAAAGTGTAAAAATTAAGTTAGTAACTCCAACACCAATACTGCTTAATAATGCCGAACTTTCTTCTAAACCAGCCTCGGTTAAAATTCTTGGCGCATAATATAATAAGGCATTAATACCAGACAACTGATTGAAAAAAGCAATTAAAAAGGCCAGTATTAAAGGAAATCTGAATTTTTTAAGGAAGATATTTTCATTTGGGATGGTATTATCCATTTCTTCACGAATCTCCATCATAAGTTTTTCGGGATCGAGATCGGGATTTATAATTTGAAGTACATTTTTAGCTTCCGAAATTCTTAACTTAGTAAGTAACCATCTTGGGCTTTTAGGGATACTTAATGCAAAAATAGTATACAAGGCAGCCGGAAAAGCTTCGATACCAACCATCCATCTCCAGGCATTTTCTCCAATATCATTTAAAAGATAATTAGAAAAGAAAGCCATTAAAATACCAAACACAATGTTAAATTGGTAAAGTCCAACAAGCTTACCTCTGTCTTTTGCTGGTGCAATTTCAGAAATATAGGCAGGAGCAGCAATAGTGGAAGCACCAACGCCAAGACCACCTAAAAACCGGAATACCGCAAATGTTATAGGGTCACTGGCAAAAGCCGATCCGATAGCAGAAATGGTATAAAGTATGCCAATCCATACCAAGGTTTTTTTACGACCAATTTTATTGGTAGGTATTCCGCCTAAAAGAGCTCCTATTACAGTACCCCATAAGGCCATTCCTATAACTACAACGCCATGAAACATATCAGATGAGTTCCATAATAATTGTAGCTTTTTTTCTGCTCCAGATATAACAACGGTATCAAATCCGAATAGAAAACCTGCTAATGCTGCCGTAACAGACCATATTAATATCTTGCGATTCATTGTGGTGGTAATTAGTTTAGTTGAACGCAAATTATATCAAAAGGGCAGTTTCCTCTTTTTCTAATGTTTCAATATGTTACAAATTTGTTAATAGGGGTTTAAAATGTTTGTTGCACCTTGTTTTAGCTGGGGTTTATAGAGATTGATGTTTTTTGAATAAAGAAGTGTTAATACAAAATTGTTACATAAAAGTTTGAATTTGTTACGGTTTTTGAAGTTGTTGAAAATAGCAATATATTAAAATACGATAAGCTATATTGTTAATTATATATTTTATTGAGTTTAAACATTAAAAATTATCAATATTTAGCAATTTATTATTTTAAAAATTCAGTTCTATGCGTTTTAGGAGAAACGTTGTATTTGTTTTTAAAGGTTGTTGAAAAATAGTTTGGTGTAGAAAAACCAGTTGCATAGGCGATTTCGGAAACTGTTAGTGGGGACGTTTCAAGTAAAACTTTGGCGCGTTCCAATCGAATGTTTAGAATGTAATCACTTATGTTAACACCTAGAATAGCTTTGAGTTTTCTGTAAAGCTGAACTCTTGAAATGTTTAGACCTTCAGCTAATTGTTCAACAGAAAATTTAGAATTATCTAAATTGTTTTCGATTAATTTATTGATACTGGTAATGAAGTTTTGCTCAAACAATCCGAAGTTTTGGTCGCTTTCTATTTTGTGCATATTATTAACATAATAATAGCGTAGCTTTTCGCGATTGAATAATAAGGTTTTAATAGACTGAAACAAAATTCCGAAACTAAAGGGTTTGGTTAAAAATAAATCGGCACCGCTTTGCAATCCTTTTATGTACGAATCTTTATCGTTTAAAGCGGTTAAAATAATGGTTGGAATATGAGATGTTCTTAAATCCTGTTTAAGTAGTTTACAAATTTCAAATCCGTTTTTATCGGGTAGATTGACATCACAGATTAGAATATCTGGAACTATTTCGAGTGCTTTTTCAATGGCATCGCTACCTTCAGAGGTGTAGACTTTATATTCTGAATTTAATTTTCCTTTTAAATACTTTAGTAAATCCGGATTGTCTTCAACTATTAAAATGGAGTAATGTTCGTCAGGTGATTCTGTATTTTGTTGATTGAACGTGTCGTCTTCATAATCGTTTTCAAATTTTATAATTGAATCATCTATTACGTCAGGTTCAAAAATAATTTCCTCAGGATTTAAATGTGCTTTCCCTTTATATAGACTGATGATAAATTCGGTGCCATGTTTCGAGAACACTTCAATAGTACCTTTGTGTAACTCTATAAATTCTTTTGAAATATGAAGCCCAATTCCAGAGCTGGGCTGATTATTATTTGAACCCTGATAAAATGGTTTGAATACGTTTTTTAATTCATTTTCAGGAATACCAATGCCGGAATCTTTAAAATGGATTTTAACAAAATTGCTTTCGGCATCATCTTCAATGTTAATCTTAACAGTCCCGTTATTAGGTGTAAATTTGAAAGCATTTGAAAGGAGATTGAAGTATACTTTATCCATTAAATTTCGGTCTAAAAATACTTTCAATGCTTCGTTGTTACAAGCCAGAGAAAATTTAATATCTCTTTTTTGAGCTTCTTTTTCAAAGTCTTTAAAAACCATTTTTGAAAATTCAAACAGATTGGTTTCAGAGGCTTTCAAAATAAATTTCCGATCTTCTATTTTTCTGAAATCCAACAGTTGATTAATAAGTCGTAACAATCTTTTAGAATTATTAAAAATCAATCCCACTTCACTTAGCATTTTACTGTCTTTAATTGTTTTGCTTTCTGATAGGGATTCGATGGAAGATAAAATTAAGGTTAGCGGTGTTTTAAACTCATGTGATAAACCTGTAAAAAAATTAACTTTTGCTTCGTTACTTATTTTTACCTCTTCGGCTATTTTTTTTATTTGATTTCTTTGAACGGTAATTTTGTTATTTTGAATTTCCAATTCGCGTTTACTCTTTTTTATTTTATATCCGGAGTAAATGCTATAAGCGCCAAGTAAAATGCTGGTGAACAATAAAATTAAAACAATTCTTAACACATTTTTTTGGGTTGAATAGATACGTTCCTGTTTACTTATGCGCTTTTGCTGGTTTTCAATGTCTAACTGATGCTGAGCAATTTTATCGTATTGGTTTTTCATTATTTCAGCATTTCTAGAATCAATAACAATGGTTTTAAGAACGTTATTTTTGGGTACCTTTTGATTGTTTAAAATCATGGAAACCAACTTCATAGTTTCGTCCCCTCCGGTAGGGTATAGCATAGTCGCCATAAGTATGTTTTCTTGAACCAGCTGAATACCTCCATTGGGCCCAGGTAAACCGTCAACTCCAATAATTTTTAAATCCTGTTGTAATCCAACCTCTTTTACAACTTCCCAAGCGCCAAGTGCTAATCTGTCGTTATGAGCAAAAATGTAATTTATATCATTATTTATTTTTAGAAAATATCTTAGAGAATCTTTTATAGAGTAACTTTCCCAATTACTATTTAAAGAAGTGACAACATTTAAATTTTCAGATTTATTTATAACATTATTAAAACCTAAACTTCTTTCTAAGGCAGGCGATGATCCCGACAATCCTTTTATTTCAAGTATATTACTTTTGGTGTTTGCAACAGAGGCTAAGTAATTGGCGGCATCTGCACCCACTTGATAATTATCGGCTCCTATGTAGGCTGTATAATTATTACCTTCAATTTTACGGTCGACAATTAAAACAGATATGCCAGCTTTATAAGCTTTCTCTACAATAGGAGTAATGGGTTTAGATTTTACTGGAGAGACTATTAAAACATCTACTTTTTCCTTAATTAGTTGTTCAATATCTTTAATTTGCTTTTCCACGTTATCCTCACCATTAAGAATTTTTAAATCAGTGTTGGGATTAAATGCAGCTTGAATTTGCATGGATTGATTCATGGCTTTACGCCAATCGTCGGCAAAACCAGTTTGAGAGAATCCTATTTTGTAAATATGCTGCTCGTTGTTAGGCTTGCAGGCGGCTAGAAACAATAAGTTAAAAATTAGAATAAGCCTAAGTAAAACATTAAAACGTAGTTTCATTAATTTTAAGGAAGAGTTTAGTGGTATAAGGTAAGATAATAAATTTTAATAAAAATTTAGAATTAACATAAAAAATGTACTTTTAGGCGCATTTAAGTTTATTTTCTACTCAAAATTAGATGTTAAGTTAAATTTCTCACAAATACGGTTTTTAAATAAATGAACACACAACCAAACGAGCAATTACAGTTTGAAGCCTTTAAAAAAGGTAATGAAGTTGCTTTTGAGTATTTCTTTAACAAATACTACAATAGTATCGTTGGTTTTGGTGTACAGTTTGTTTATGATGAGGAAGAAGCTAAAAATATTGCTCAGGAAGCTTTCATTAATTTATGGTCTAACAAAAACAAAATAGACTTGCCAACAGGTATTAAATCCTTTCTTTACACTTACACAAAATCTAAATGTTTGAACTTGATAAGAAGTAAAAAGGTTAAAGAAAAATATAAGAATGAGACGTTAAATAAAAGGGAAGAGCTTTTAAATCAAGAGGTTTTAGATTCCTTAAATTTTGATTCTATGGACTTCTCTGAATTAGAACAAATTATTTATAAATCTATTGAAAACCTTCCGGAAAAAACAAAAGCAATTTTTTTAAAGAAGCGATTCGAAAATAAAAAGAATCGGGAAATTGCCGATGAATTAGAAATTAGTTTAAAAACCGTCGAATCTCACATAACCAAGGCTTTAAAGGCTCTAAAAGAGCAATTAGCACCTTATTTTCCAACTATTTTAATATCAATTATTCTCTCTACTAAAAAAAATTAAAAAAAAGCGTAGGGTTTTTTAAGACATAGGGGTACAAACTTATATAGCAGAGAATTTTTCCTGTTTAATAAGCGACAACTAACCTCTATAACATGAAAAAACCTCAGATATTATTATCTCGAGAATTTATAAGCCAGCGTTTAATAACGTTGTCTATTGGTCTTATTTTTTTCGTTTTTGGCGTTCTAAAATTTTTTCCAAATTACAGTCCTGCCGAAGATATTGCCAAAAGAACTATCGATGTATTGGTAATTGGCTTTGTGCCTACGAACATTTCTTATCTGCTTTTAGCGATTTGGGAAACGTCTATAGGGTTGATGTTTATTTTTAATTACCAGAGAAAATCGGCAACAATTTTGGCGCTCATTCATTTAATATTCACTTTTTCAACATTTTTTATTTTTCCTGAACTATCGTTTAATAAAAGCCCATTTTCGTTCACCTTGCTGGGGCAATATATTGTTAAAAATATCATCATTTTAAGTGTATTAATAAGCTTATTAACTCAAAAAACAACAAGCAATGATTAAGTTGATTTATAAATATTTGGATCAGAAGGCTTCGGAAGAGGAAATTGCAGAGCTATTCGATTGGATAGATGCGTCTAAAGAAAACAAAAAGCAGTTTATAGCATTGAAAACAGCCTGGGCACTTACAGAATCACCAAATGCTTCAACTTTAGAAACGATTAGAACATTAAAAGAGGAAACCATAAAGAAAGAGCGTAAAGTTTTCAATTACTGGAAGTATGCCGCTATTTTGGTAATTGCTTTGGGTGTTGGACGGGCTATTTATAACAACACCAGAACCGAAAATAATAACGATGTTATTTTAGAATTAAGTAATGGCGTTGTTAAACATATTAATGACAACCAAGAGAATGTATTAATAAATAAAGACGGTATTGTTATAGGAAAACAGACAGATCATGAGATTGTTTATAATACCAATGTAAAAAGTGAAGAGTTAAAGTATAACACTATTAAGATTCCTTACGGAAAACGATTTAAAGTGGTTCTTTCCGATAGTACTATTGTGCATTTAAATGCAGGAACAACCTTTAGGTTTCCAGAAAACTTTATAGCCTCGACAAACCGAGATGTGTTTTTAACAGGTGAGGCCTTTTTTGAAGTAACAAAAAATGAACAAAGTCCGTTTATTGTGCATTCTGATAAGGTTAACATTCAGGTTTTAGGAACAAAATTCAATGTGAGTTCTTATCCAAACGATACCAATTCACACAGTGAACTTTTAGAAGGATCTGTTAAAATTTCTGCTGTAAGCGATGCTTCTAAATATTCTATTCTAGAACCAAACCAACAAGCTATTTGGTTAGAAAAGCAAAATACATTCGATATTAAAGATGTTAATACCACCGATCATATAGCCTGGGTAAATGGAGAAATACTTTTTAAGGATATGCCGTTTAGTGCCTTATGTAAAAAATTGGAGCGCGCATATAATGTGGCAATAATTAATGACAATAAAATACTTGAAAATCAAGAGTTTTCAGGATCCATTAAAATTGATGAATCCGACATTGAAACTTTATTTAAACTATTACAAATAGATACACCTTTCGAATATTCAATTAAAAATAACATCATAATAATTAACGACTAAAATTCTTATCTCTCAACAATGATTAACTACAAAAAAAATGCTAAACTAAAAAGGACACTCTGTGTTTTATGTTTTTGGCTTTTCAGTACCGTTGGTTTTGCTCAAAATAAAACCGTAAATATAACGGCTACAAATACTCCTTTAAGTACTATTATAAAATCTATAGAACAACAAACCGGATATCGCATCATCTATAATTCTAATAAAGTAGATGTTACAAAACGCTTCACTTTAAATGTTACAGATTCTAAATTGGAAGACGCTTTAAGCATGCTTTTAAAAGATTCTGATATTGCTTACGCTTTAATTAATAGCCAGATATTATTAACGGATAAGAAGGAAAAGGAAACCACCAATAGCCGTTTAATTAAGGGAAAGGTTCTGAGCGCTGCTGATCAATTTCCCCTTAGTGGCGCTATGGTTGTAATAAAAGGAAAAAGTATTGGTGCTATGACAGACATCGATGGTAACTTTATTTACACCATTAAAGGGGAAAATATCAATAATGTAGAACTGGAAGCTTCATATCTGGGAATGAAATCTCAGATTAAAACCATTGGGAGTGCTTCTGAATTTATATTTCATCTGGAAGAAGATATTAGTGAATTAACAGAAGTTGTTATTACGTCTTCATACGGAACAAAAAAGCTAAAAGAAGAAGTTGTAGGTAGTATTTCTACAGTAGATCCCAACAACATATCTAAAGAGCAACCCGCAGTAACTTTCGATGAACTATTAGAAGGACAGGTTGCCGGAGTATTGGTTGAAGTTAATCCTCAATTAGGAGAAGCAGCTAAAATTGATATTCGAGGACAAGGGTCTTTAACCCCGCTTAACAATAATGCCGTGGGTACCTCTACACAACCGTTAATAATAGTTGATGGTATTATCATGTCGGAAGAAACCGGAATTGATGGCAATAGTTTTTTTGATTTAGGTGACGGCATTCTTTCCGAGAATATATTAAATCCTCTTGCCCGAGTAGGTATTGAAGATATTGAAAGTTTCAATATTTTAAAAGATGCTGCTGCTGTTGGATTATACGGTGCCGATGCAGCTAATGGAGTAATAATAATTACCACAAAATCGGGTAAAAAAGGGAAGTTAAGATATACGGCTTCAGCGCAAACAGGTGTTAATACTGCGTTTAATGGTCTTAAATACCTAAGTGGTGAAGAATACCAAACAGTATTAAATGCTTATTACACCAATAGCGGAAATCCGTCTAGTGTACAACCATGGAATGGCATAAATACAGATTGGTTTGATTTATTAAATACTACAGGGATTTTTAGTCGGTTAAATTTTGGTGTATCAGGAGGTAAGGGACATTGGAACTACAGAGCTAATGTAGGCTACCAACATACCAATGAAACACAAAAGGAAAATAGTTATGAAAAATTAAACACGTCGTTTTCGGCCGATTATAAAAAAGATAAATTTGGTTTAAGTTTACGTTTATCACCTTCGTTAACGAATAAAGAAAACCCGAATTCGCTTTATGCTTATGCATTGCCTCCAACATTATCTCCTTACGATGTTAATGGTGATTACACATATTTCGAGACCTACGGAAACCCAGTTGCTGTTTCCAAACAGAATATTTCAGACTCCAAAACATTTGCAGTTTTAGGAAGTTTAAAACTAGATTACGATGTTCTTCATAATTTAAAATTGTCTACACTCTTTGGTATTGATGCTTCAAATAAAGATGAAGATAAGTTCTTTTCGGGTTTAAACGGTTCGGGTAATTTTAATGATGGTTCTAGGGGGAGACGAATGATTAGAGCTCGTGATACGAGAAAATGGAACTGGAATGCATCCTTAGCTTATAATACCCAATTTGCAGAAAACCATTCATTTGATGTTCTATTAGGTATTGAGGCAAGAAGTGAAAAAGTTGATTTTTCATATCAAATAGGTCGTGGATTTGCTATTTATGATTCTCCTCAACCCATTATTACTGCCGACCAACAAGATTTTGAAAGTGATTATACAGAATATGCTGGACGATCGGGATTTGCTCAGGTAAACTATAATTATGCAAAGAAATATTTCTTTTTAGCCAATTTTAGAGTAGACCAAAGTTCTGCTTTTGGAGACGATAATGATACAGCATTAAACGGAGGTTTAGGTGCTAGCTGGAACATAAGTAATGAAGAATTTCTTAAGAAAAGTAAGTTTGTAGATTTTCTTCGTTTAAGAACAAGTTACGGTAGAACCGGAAATTCTCGTATTGGTTCCTATAGAGCTTTAGGTTTATATACCAGACAGAACAATGGTTATAATGGTTTAGATTATGCTAATTTATCGTCTGCTCCTAATCCGAATTTAGGTTGGGAGGTCAATAAAAAATTCAACGTTGGATTCGATTTTAACTTTCTTCAGAAATTTAAAATAACAACAGATTTCTTTAGAGATAACATAGAACAACAAATCACATCACGTGATATTATAATCGAATCTGGATTTTCAAGTGCCCAAATTAATGGAGCTAGCATGTACAATCAGGGGATTGAATTTAGTTTAAATGCTGATTGGTTTAGAAATAAGAGTTTTTCTTGGGATACCAATTTCAATTTTACAAAAATTAAAAACAGAATTACCGATTTAGTTGGTTTAGGTTCTGCATTTTCAACGGCTGAAGTTGCAAGATCTCAAACCATTGGTTATCCAACTTCAGCAATTTGGGGATATAATTTTATCGGTATAGATCCGGCAACGGGAAGGGAACTGTACAATATTGATGGTAATATATTCGATTCTTCTACGGTTGCCAGTCAATTTGATAATACTAACTGGGTACCTATCGGGGATTCTCAGCCTGACTTTTATGGCGGTTTAAATAATAGCCTTAAACTAAACAATTTTACTCTAAGAGTTATAATGTCTTATACCTATGGTGCTGATATGTTGGTTGAAAGAAATGTTTATGACAACTACAGAATTTTAGTTAACAGAAATATAAACGCCAATGTTTATGAAGATGCTTGGCAAAATCAAGGCGATCAGGCGATTTATCCTATTATATCAAGTAATAATAGAATAATATCAAATTCTACAAAGTACCTGTTCGATACATCTCACATTAAACTAAAATCGGTAAACCTAACCTACAATTTCCCTGTAAATAATTACAAATTACCACTTAAAACTTTAAGCTTCTTTGTTAATGGCTCTAACCTACATTATTGGTTTAAAGATAAAAGTTCTAAAGGAAAAAATGGTGTAGCTGAATTTAGAAACACTTATCCCGAAATGCGAACATTCACATTAGGAATTAACACAACATTTTAATTATGAAAAAGAAAATCATATATATCCTGTTTATAAGTGTAACACTTTTTACTTGTAGTGATTTCCTAGATCAGGTACCAGGAGAACAAATTTCAATAGAAGAACAGCTGTCCAATAAAAATGGGGTGTTAGCAGCTTTAAATGGAATTTATAAAGACATTGAAGATATATTGTCTTCTCGTCATATTATTTATGCTGATGTTCAAGGAGGCAACATAACATTTACACCAAGTACTGTTACAAACCTGGTTGAAATTCCGTCTACAATAGAAAACAGTTATAATTTTTCAGATCTAGAGGATGAATCTAATTACTCAGAGTTTTATGCAACATTTTATGATATTGTAAATCAGGCTAACATCCTATTGTTTTATTTGTCGGATTTCACATTTTTAACCAACGATGAACGTAATCAGTTGGAAGCAGAATTACTAACGGTTAGAGCTTTTGCACATTATCAAATTAGTATTCATTACGCTCAGAATTATGGTTTCACAAATGATGCTTCCCATTTAGGGATTGTTTATAACACGGCTCCTCTAACTATTGGAGAAGACTTTCCGTCCAGATTAACCATGTTTGAAACTTATAATTACATAAAATCAGATTTAAATGAAGCACTTGATTTGTATACAGAAAACCAGTCGTTAACTGGTCCAGGATATTCTTATTTTAATGCAAACACTACCAAAGCTTTGTATGCACGTATCGCTTTGCAAATGAACGATTTTGAAACGGCTTTCTCTATGTCTGATGCTGTTATAGGAACCTCTGGAGTTTCCTTAACAACTATGGAAAATTACATTACTGAATGGGAAGCCGATGAAGTGCCGGTCAATGAGATTATCCTTGAGTTTTCTGCACCAAGAACTACTGAAGGACAAGTGTCGTCAAGTATATCGGCTCATTTTATTTATAACTCTAATACCAACTATGGAAGATATGTGGCTTCGGGAGATTTAGTAAGCCTTTATGATAGTCAAGATATTAGAAGAAATATGTTTTTAGAGGTGAGTTTGCCAACAAATACAAACAACATTCTAACAGATGAATCCTATTATTTTACTAAAAAGTTTCAGGGAAATAGCGGTACAACATTTATCAGACTTTCAGAAATGTACTTGATTAGAGCTGAAGCTAATGCTAGGCAAAACCTGTTAGATGACGCATTAACAGATTTAAATACCATTAGAACACGTGCTAATCTTACTGCACTAACAGAGACTTCAGACCTTTTAGAGAATATTTTTACAGAGCGACGAAAAGAACTAGCATTCGAAGGACATTTGCTATTCGATTTGGCTCGCTTTAAAAAGGATGTTAATCGAAATTTAGGTTGTATTAGCACGGTATGCGGATTAAGTTACCCCTCTGGCAAATACATTTTGCCAATACCATCTTCAAGTACAGATTTAAATGAAAATATTATTCAAAATGAAAGTTACTAAAATAGTATACAGTATATTATGTGTTTCATTGTTATTCGCCTGTAGTAGCGATGAATCCAATAAATTGCTAAATGGTGATGATGCGCAGTTTATTCGTTTTTTTCTATTGGTAGATTCCAATAATAATGCCTTAGAATACCCAAACGGTAATGGATCACTTTCGGCAGTATCAGAATATAATAAGGAGGATATAAAAACCTTAAAAATTCCGGTGGCTCTAACGTCTACTGAAATTACAGAAAGTACAACAGCAACATTTACCACTTTTATTGATGGTGATATAGATTTGGGTATCGAGCCGGCACAGACTCTTAGGTTTTCGCCAACCAAACTGGTAGATACCATTTCAGTAACTATTAATAAACGATGGGATTTTTCTCAAACACCCCAACTAAAACTTAGTTTAACAGAGGTTAGCAATTCGGACATCCAGATAGGTATGCCTAATACACTGGAATCAAATGATGAGTTGATTGTGAGTTTTAATGAACCTTCTTTTCAATATGGCTTTGATATCAATAGAATTGAAATTACCGGAGAACCCTCTGAAGAAATTGAGGTAAAAGTAAATTTCCCTTTAGGATATTTTAGCAATGATATTGATGAAACTGAAATCTTTAGTTTTTTAAATGGTTTTGATTACAGCATATCAAAAACGTCTCAAGATGCGAATAGCATGACGTTTAAAATAATTTTAAATGAAGCCATAAATAATGATGACGTTTATTATCAGACCGTTATTAGTTTAGAAGAATACAATGGTTATGTGCCTTCAGGAAATTCCGTTTTACAGATTGTGAAACCTATTCAGTCTGAAAGAGACGTTAATGCTAACCCAGCCTCACATTTCTATGATCTTTCAGATCAATATTATAGAACTTATGGTGAAACCTGGAATGATTTTAATGATGATGGTATTTGTCAATGGTCTAATTTTAACGCTTTCACTTATCCGGTTATTGTAGATGCTAATAATCCCAATGCTATTCTATATGATGATTTAGGTACAGCAGATACATCAGACGATATTTATCATGACGCCTTTAAAATAGGATTCAATAGCACGATTTCAACCTCGACAACCAATTCTTTCAACTTAAAAAGATGGTTTTCAAATGAGTCAAGTTCCTCTGCAAATTCGCCAGGGTTTAATATTAGTCCGGCATTAGAATTCTTTCCAACTGATGGAACAAGTAAAACCAATGGAACAGTTTTGGTTATTCCTCAATATCTCACCTTGGAGAGCAGAGAAGGTAATAGCCATGTGTTTGCCATTTCTGGTGAAGGAACCTATGAAGAAATATCTGCAGGTTTGTTCGAAATAAAATTTCAATTACATCTTTCAAACGATGATGTTCTAGGAGGCACTGTAACTGCTGAATATCGTTTATATAATAGCAGAAGTTATACTGATCCTGAGGATTTAACAACAACCAATTGCTTAAAAGAATATGCACTATAACGCTATGAGAACACACTTATCATTACTAATTTTAGTTTTAACGATATCGACTTCTTGTAAACATAATCCAGGTAAAGAAGACTATACTAATATTACATACTTAAAATCTGTTTATTCAAGTGGAGACACATCTAAATGGCCTGAGCCTAATTTAGATAGTACAGTGAGCAAAAGTGAATTTGAAGATATTGGAGCCTTAGGTAAAGTGAAATTTCCAGACGATAATCCGTATTCGAAAGAAAAAGAGAAACTAGGGAAAACCCTGTTTTTCGACCCTAGACTTTCTGTTAGCGGACAAATAGCCTGTGCATCGTGTCATAATCCGGAGTTGGCATGGACAGACAATTCCACACGTTCTTTTGGTCATAATCGTCAAACCGGAGCCAGAAACTCTATGACTATTTTTAATTCAGGGTTTGCTCATAGTCTATTTTGGGATGGTCGTGCAACAAGTCTTGAAGATCAGGCCAGGTTTCCTATTAAGGATCCGTTAGAAATGAATGAAGAACTGAATATTGCAGTAGATAAAATTGCAGAAATTAAAGGTTACAAACCATTGTTTCAAGCCGCTTTTGGTAACGATTCAGTTTCGCTTAAACGTATTCAATATGCCATTGCTACTTTTGAAAGAACGGTAACAAGTTACAAAACCCGATTCGATAAATTTGTGGAGGGCGACTCTACAAAATTAAGTAATCAGGAGGTTTTAGGGCTTCATATATTCAGAACAAAGGCGCGTTGTATTAATTGCCATAATACCCCATATTTTAGCGACAATCAATTTCATAACGATGGACAAACCCTTTTTGGAACTAAGTTTGAAGATTTCGGGCGATACAATGTGACAAAGAATATCGAAGATATTGGAAAATTCAGAACGCCTACACTTCGCGAAGTTTCCAGAACCGGACCATGGATGCATCATGGACATTTCCCTAGTTTATTAGATGTTGTTGAATTATACAATTTAGGGAATCCGGCACCAATACAAAAAAGGTACTTGGGTACGGAACGCGATACGCTTATTCCAGAAATTTCACCAATCCTTAAAAAATTAGATTTAAATAAAACAGAAATTGATGCCTTACTGGCTTTTCTGGAAACTTTAAGCTCTTCAAGGGGAAGAATTCTAATCCCTGAATTGCCACAATAATTAATTATTAAACTCTCAAACAAACTTTCAACTATGAAAAAACAATTACGCACAACTTGTTTCCTTTTATTATTAAGCTTTATTGTAAATGCACAAATAGCCGAAATAAAAGATATTAATAACAGTGGATCTTCAAGTTCCTTTCCCGCTAATTTAACCGTCTTTAATGAAAAAATATATTTTGCAGCTGATGATTCTAATGGATCTAACACGCCAGGCGGAATTGATTTAGGGAAGGAACTGTGGATAACTGATGGCTCAGAAGACGGAACTAGTTTTGTTAAAGATTTAAGGTCTGGTTCTTCAAGTTCTAATCCAAATTTCTTTTTCGAATTCAATAATACCCTGTATTTTTCTGCCAACACTGGATCTGGTAATGTACTTTTTACAACAGATGGAACAGAATCAGGAACCACTCAAACCAATTATCCTTTCATTTTTAACCAAACTGAAATGAACGGTATGATTTATTTTGTTTTGACTACAGATTCGAATAAACTTTATCAATTTGATGGTTCCAGTGCTATTCCTGTAACTAATTCAGGAACAGGAGTAGAAGCTGTTATAGGCGCTACAATAGTTTCTTTTAAAAACAAAATTTATTGTTATATGGACTATTCAGAAGATGAAGCTTCAATAGGAAGAGAACTTTATGCATACGATCCTACATCAGAAAATTTTACACTGATTAAAGATATTACAGGAGATGATACTAATTCAGGCATAAGTAACTTTACAATTTTAGGAGATGAATTGTATTTTGAAGCTGAAGATACCTTGTGGAAAACAGATGGAACAGAATCTGGAACTATTGCAGTAACAGAAACCACAGCATTAGCGGGAATCACAAGTTTATTTGCTTGGAATGGCAAATTATATTTTGAAGGTGATAATGGAACTTCTGAAGATCAATTATGGAGTTATGACCCGACAAGTAAATCCCTTGTAAACATAAGTAACCTAAACGGAAGCATTGAAGTTGATGGAGATAATCACGATCCATCAGACTACACTATCTATGGTGATTATTTGTATTATGCAGGAAAAGTATCTGATAATTCATCAAAGTACTTGTTTAGAACAGATGGTGTAACAACGACTAGGCTAGATAACTCTATTATTGATATAGATGATTTAGCTGTTTTAAATGGTGTTATTTATTTTGAGGGGGATAACGGAACAACAGGCAACGAATTATACAGTCTTGATACCTCTACACTATCGAGCTCTGATGCTATCGCTGAAATTATTCAGGTTTATCCAAATCCAGCGACAGACTTTATAAAAGTACCTGAAAATCTTAAAAATTCAGAATACGCTATTTACAGTGTAAATGGGCAAATTGTAAAAAAAGGGTTGATTTCTTCAAACGAAATTAAGTTCAACTTAAATTCAGGTTTATATCTTTTAAAGATAAAAACAGATATCAGCATTCTTACTAAAAAACTTTTAGTAGAATAATAAAGATCTATAATTCTTAGTATTAAAAATCACCTAAAATATATTTTTAGGTGATTTTTGTTTTTCATAAAGACTTTGTAATTATTGCTGCTCGGGTACTGCTCTCTGTAAAGATGGTTTATACGTTTTCCTATTATTATTATTATTATTATTATTATATATAGACCAATTATTAAAGTTTTAAATTACAGTAAGTCTGCTAATCTAGTAACTTTTAAATTGATATCAGAGGAGAAAAATTAATTACCGGGGCTTTAGGTAATGATTTAGAGGATGGGCTACAGTTCATACCATTATTCATCCAAATCAGCAGGTATTTATTATACCAAAGGGATTGTAGCAAGAAACTCGAGTTTTGTAAATAATCCTTGGGAAACAGATACGAGATTAAGACCCATAAGAATACAGTAGAGGTCCTGTTTTTAATGATTATTATATTTAGTAACTTTTAAAGATTACCCGTTATTTCTTAATAACTTTGCAGGCTCAAATTATGTGTTGAACATGGAAATTGCTAATTATACCCTAAAGGAATATTTTGATCAAAAAAAGTCGCCTTGCCTTTCTTTTAATGTTTACAGCTTAAATGATCCCGCTGTAAAAAAAGATGAAAAATTACACAGAAGTGATTATTTTCAAGTCATTTTATTGCAGGAGGGAGAAATAAGTCAACATATCGAACATGAAAGTTTTCAATTATTAAACAATCAGATTTCAGTAGTGTTTCCGCATCAAATCAATGCTTTTGAGTTAGATGAAAATGTAAACGGTATTGTGGTTCAGTTTGATGAAGTGTTGTTTTGTTCCGACTTATTAAAAAATGAGCTAATTTCATACAGCAACGATTTAATGAATAAATTAAATCATGTGGTTTTAGAGGGTGATACCTTTTCGAAAATAAATCATTATGCTGTTCAAATTCTAGATTTGTTTAAAAATCTGTCTCCTATAAAAAAGGAACAAATTCGATTTTATATAAAAATCATGCTTCTTGAGATTATTGAGGCTGCACATCAAAATTATAAAGGTTTTCAAGCCCCAGATCAATTAGATTATTTTGCACGATTTAAAACTTTAATCGAAGCAAATTACAAATCAAAGCGCACAGTAACGTATTACAAAGACGAGCTTCAAATTACCTCTAAGAAGTTAAATGAAATTTGTAAGAGTAAAACAGGAAACACAGCGTTAACCATTATTCACGAGCGTATTCTTACCGAAATAAAACGATTACTTATATTCTCTGGTAAAAATCATAAAGAAATTGCATACGAGTTAGGTTTCGATTCCCCCTCGGCTTTAAATAAGTTTGTTTATGCTAAACTTAAAGAAACGCCAAGCGAACTTAAAGAATCGTTGTCTCAAATTTATAAGTATTAGTACAGTTTTTATAATCAAAAGCCTTCTTGCCTAATTTAATTTTGCCTCATCAAAAAAATATACAAGATGAGTAAATTATTTATAGCAAGTGAAGTTTTCCATGGTGTTGGTACTTTGGAAGAATTAAAGAATATTAAAGGACAGAAAGCGGTTCTTGTAACCGGAGGAAGTTCAATGAAAAAAAGCGGTGCTTTAGACAAAGCTGTTGCCTATTTAAATGAAGCAGGCATTGAAACTAAAGTTTTTGAAGGCGTTGAAGAAGATCCGTCGTCAGCAACATGTTTAAAAGGAGCTGAGGTAATGCAAGCATTTCAGCCAGATTGGATTGTTGGTATTGGAGGGTGTTCAGCTATCGATGCAGCAAAAATGATGTGGGTGTTTTATGAATATCCAGATGCAGATTTCGATGCTATGACCAAACCGTTTTCGGTTCCAACTCTAAGAACTAAAGCTAAATTCGTAGCTATTCCTTCTACAAGTGGAACAGGAACTGAAACTACAGGATTAGCTGTAATTACAGATCGTGAAAAAGGTGTTAAATACCCAATCGTTTCTTACGAATTAACTCCAGATATTGCTATTGTTGATGGTGAAATTTGTTCAACAATGCCAGCTCACGTAACATCAAACACTGGCTTAGATGCCTTAACACACTGTGTTGAAGCTTACGTTTCAAATATTGATGATAACTATGCAGATGCTTTATCAAAAGGAGGCTTAGAGATTGTATTTAATAACCTAAAAGAAGCTGTAAACAATCCTGAAAACTTAAAAGCACGTCAAAACATGCATGATGCGTCATTTATGGGTGGGTTGGCTTTTAACAATGCATGGTTAGGTATTGTACACTCATTATCTCACCAAGTAGGTGCGCTTTACGGTATTCCTCACGGTGCATCGAACGCTATTTTTCTACCAAACGTTATTCGTTTTAATGCTAAAGTATCTGAGCGTTTCCCAGATTTAGCAAAAGTAATTGGTAAGGAAACAGCAGAAGATTTAGCTGTAGCGGTAGAAACTTTAAGAGCAGATGTAAATAACCAAGCGACAATTAAAGAATTCGGAATTTCTAAGGAAGATTGGGAAAAGAATTTAGATTATATAGCAAACAATGCTTTCTTAGATCCTTGTACAGGTTTTAATCCAAGAAAACCAACCGTAGAGGAATTAAAAGAGATTTATAACGCATGTTATAATGGAGAAGTAGTTAATTTCTAAAATAGAAGTTAGATTAGTAGGTAGGAAATCCAGTTCAATTGAGCTGGATTTTTTTGTTACGTGACTTTTAAATGTAGCAATAACTATGACGTGTATTTTCAAAAATTAACATCAATTTATAACGTAACATGTCTTAGTTCTCTAAAATAAAGAGTTACTTTACAATCGTGTTTAAGGAGATAAGACATAGTAGAATTGTAGTTGCTTTTTGGGGGTGTATGGCTTTATATTTATTGAATATAAGCGTAGATCCAGCCGATATTCAACCAGATTATATCCCTGAAGATTTATCTTTTAATGATCAGGAGAGTATAATTGAAATTGTTGTAGAAAAAGTGTTTGGTTACGAGGATGCTTTTGAGGAATATGACGATCCGGATACTGAAGAACACAATCATGCTAAACCCTTAAAGATTGATTTAGGGATGGTTTTTTCAGAAGATAAATCATATGAATTGTTTTATACAACTGCTACACATCAAATTTTTTTCCATTATAAGTCGGGATTGACCATGGGCGTCTTCGATATAGATACTCCGCCACCTAAAGTTTAATTTGTTTTAATAGATATTAAACCATGCCTTAAATAAGGTGTGAACATCTTACTAATTTTTAAAAGCAAATTTAATATGAATTTAAATAAAAAATGTATGCTAATGGTAACATTGGCATTATCAATTAGTGCCTTTGCACAACATAAAAAAACGATTTTAAATACAGATTTAGAAACTTCGGAAGCATCATCAGATTTACTCGTTAAGATAGAACACGCCGAACCTTTATTTATCGATTTAATACGTGATCTTGGTGCTCGAAAAGGCGAACGGGAATGGAACTTAGGTTTGGGAATGACCGATAATTTAAGTTTCGATACCTATGAGGCTCTTGTTGAATACGAATGGGCCCCAATAAACCGATTAGGATTGGAAGTCGAATTTCCTTTTACGTTTTATGCACCGGGTAGCGGGTCGCAAAATAGTGCTATACCTTCAAACCGTTTAAATAGTATAAAAATAGCGACGCAATGGTCTTTTCTTGTGAATGAAAAAATGGCCACATCAATGGCTATCGGCTACATTAATGAATTTGAGTTATCGGATTTTAAAAGCTTTGGTTCTCCTTTGATAACGGGAAATGTTTATAATCCTTTCTTGGTTGTAGCAAAGCGTTGGGGGAGCCAATTTCATTCGTTAATTTATACTGGACCAATGATTGCTCAGCATTTTGAAACCAAAGAATTTCATACCACCTATGATATAAATACAAGTTTTCACTACATGATTGCAGGTACGCGTAATTTTATAGGTGTAGAGTTTAACAAAACATTCGATAATGAGGATTTTGATATGACGATTCGTCCACAAATGCGTGTTGGAGTCATAGATAATTTGTTAATTGGTATTATTGCTGGAATTCCTGTAAACAGAGAAAATGAACGTTTGAGTTCTTTTTTAAGACTAATCTGGGAACCCAAACATAAAGGGTAATTAAGTTGTCTGACTAAAAGAAGTTGCCTTTTCAGCAACTTCTTTTAGATTATAGAATTAAATTTCCTGTTTTGTCCTTATTCTATAGGTGCATCGTTGTCCTCCAGACACAATATGTTCCATGCGTTCAACAATAAATTCATCGCCTAATAGTTGTTTAAAGTTGTTTAATTCACTTTTACAAAACCCTTGACATTCGGTAGCTGCCGCACAAATAGGGCAGTGGTTTTCAATTAAAAAATAGTCGTTGTTTTCCTTTTTCCATTCAGCCAGATAGCCTTCTTTAGAACGTATTTTACTTAATTTATCTAAGCGGTCTTCAAGCGTATTACTGTTCTTAAGAGCTGTGTTGTAAATATCAAATACTTTAGATTCACGGTCGTTTATGAGTAGTTCTAAGGCGTTATTTCCTAAAAGCTTTTTTACAGATTGTAGTAATTCTACTGTAACCTGAGCATGAGCATCAGGGAATTCAGAAGCACTTTGTTTACTTAGTGAATAATAGGTGACAGGTCTTCCAACACCTTCACTTTTTGAGGTTGTTATTACTAAATTTTTCTTGATTAGTTTAACTAGATGTAAACGCGCACCTTCTTTAGTTATCCCTAATTCTGTAGCTAAGGCGTTTAAAGTGGTTTCGCCTTGCATTTTTAGAATCATTAAAATGTTTTCTGCCGCTGTTTTCTTCATTTTTACAACAAAATGATTGTTTTATTTATAATGTAAAGGTATTAAATAATAATTAAATTGACATTTTAGTATGTTTGGCAACAATAAAACAAGTTTTTACTTGTTTTATTGTTGCGTTCCTTATACCTTTGTGATATTAATAATTCAAAAAAATTGAAAATTATGAGTTTTACACTACCAGAGTTACCATATGCATATGATGCTTTAGATAACTATTTTGATAAAGAAACAATGACCATTCATCACCAACGTCACCACCAAGGATACGTAAACAACCTAAATCAGGCTGTTATTGATGGTGGTCTAGAAGGTGAAAGTTTAGAGAGTCTTTTGCGTAACGTTAGTAAATACAGTACGGCGGTTAGAAATAATGGAGGAGGTCACTATAATCACTCATTATTCTGGAGTATATTATCGCCATCACCAAAAACAGCACCTGAAGGGAAATTAGCAGAAGATATTAATAAGGTTTTTGGAAGTTTAGATGGATTGAAAGAACAATTAAGTCAGGCTGGTTTAAAACAGTTTGGTTCAGGTTGGGCTTGGTTGTATGTTAAGCATAATGGTACGCTTGCTGTTTCAGGAACAGCAAATCAGGATAACCCATTAATGGATACAAATATCACAGATCAAGGGTTTCCAATTTTAGGGGTAGATGTATGGGAACATGCTTATTACTTAAAATACCAAAATAAAAGAGCAGATTATTTAGAGGCTTTTTGGTCTGTTTTAGATTGGTCTGCCGTTGAAAAGAAATATGAAGACGTACTTGCAGCAACTTTATAGTATCTTAAATCTTAATGCTGCTGGCAAGGTAACTTTGGGTTGCCTTGCCTTTTTTTATTATGGAAGAAGATATATTTAAAAATAAAGTCCGAAGTAATGGTATTGTAACGGTAGATTTAGAAGATTACAGACCTCTTGATAAAAGTTTGTTTTTTGATATAAAAGATGGCTTATACATGGAAATGCTCTTGAAGGAAAAGGAGTTTAAAGCATTTTTATCTGAAGTGGATTGGAAAATCTATAAAAACAAACCGGTAGCTATTGGTTGTACTTCTGAAGCCATTGTGCCCACTTGGGCTTATATGCTTGTTGCCGAAAAGCTAAGTGAGGTTGCTTCAATAATAGATTTTGGTACAACAGAGCAATTGGATATTATGCTTTGGAAACAAAATATTCTATCTGAAGATTTTACACATCTTACCAATCAAAAAGTGGTTATTAGGCAAAGTCAACATGTCCCAGCAGAGTTGTACATAGCCATTACAAATAAATTAAAACCTTTAGTTAAAACATTAATGTATGGTGAAGCAGGATTGCCCAAGGTGATTTTTAAAAGCAAAAATTAGATATGACATGTAAAATTTAATAAAAATTCTTGTAATATCTTTAAAACTTCATCGTCTAAGGCAAAGTGTAATTTTTATAACACTAAAAGCTATTTAATTTAGAACCGCATGAAGCGCATATTTAAAGTCTTATTAGGCTTAATTTTATTACTTTTTCTCACAACTATGATCATACTTAATCAATCCAAATTTGGTCAATTACCAATGGGAGAGCGTTTAGAGCGCATTAAAAAATCACCTAACTATCAAGACGGAGCTTTTAAAAATTTAAGTGAAACCAATGTTATGACGTCTGATAAAGGTTCGTTTCGGGTGATGTGGGATTTTATGTTTTCTAAAAAAGTAGATGTAAACCCTCAAGATATATTGCCTTACGTTGAAACTAATATCAAGGCATTAAATGATAAAGAAGATGTATTGATATGGTTTGGTCATTCGTCATATTTTATGAGATTGGATGGTATAGCGTTTTTAGTCGATCCGGTATTTTGTGGTTATGCAGGACCATTCTCTTTTATGAACAAAGCCTATCAAGGAGCAAATAGTTATGACGTAGATGACCTGCCTGAAATTGATTATTTGATTATTTCGCATGACCATTGGGATCATCTAGATCATGAAACTGTGGTTAAATTAAAACCTAAAGTAAATCAGGTGGTTTGTGCTTTAGGTGTAGGGCAACATTTGGAATATTGGGGATACGATGTTTCTAAGATTAAAGAATTAGATTGGTTTGAAGCAGCTACTTTCAGCAATGTTAGTCTTACGGCAACACCAGCGCGTCACTTTTCAGGACGAGGGTTACGCCGTAATAAAACCTTATGGGCATCGTATGTTTTGAAAACCGAAAATTACAATTTCTATATAGGGGGCGATAGTGGTTACGATGCGATTTATAAAGAAATCGGAGAGACATATGGACCGTTTGATTTAGCAATAATTGAACAAGGCCAGTATAGCGAAGATTGGAGCCAGATTCATTTATTACCTAAACAGTTGTTTCAAGTAGCAGAAGAGTTAAATACCTCAAAAGTGTTTCCTGTGCATAATTCAAAATTTGCACTTTCCAGCCACTCTTGGTATGAGCCTTTAGATGAAGCTTCTAAAAATAAAGCCAAAGAAATATCTTTGATTACACCAATAATAGGAGAAGTTGTAAACTTTCAGGATACTACACAAACCTTTTCAACTTGGTGGAAAAACTTAAAATAGAGAAATGTAAAAGTAAAGTTTGAATTTCTTAACTTTGCATTATGGCAGAATTAAAAGAAAGATCGGTTTCAGAGTTCAATAATGAACTTAAATTAAAAGGATTCAACATTTTTCAAATTGAAAAAGACGGCAACGCTACTAAGGTGTATAGTCGTAAAGATTTCTATAAAATCTGTTTAACAACGGGGAAAAGCATCATTCACTATTCCGATAAAAGTTATGAGGCCGATGATACGATTTTGTTCTTCGGGAATCCGCATGTGCCATATTCATGGGAAACATTATCAACGACTTACGTGGGGTATACCTGTTTGTTTTCAGAAGAATTTTTAAAATTATCCGATCGTTCTGAGAGTATTCTACAATCCCCATTATTTAAATTTGGAGGAACACCCATCCTAAAGATTTCAAAGGAGCAACGTGAGTTTTTAAATCGTATTTTCGAAAAAATGATTGAAGAACAGTCATCTGACTATGCACATAAAGATGATTTGATTCGAAATTATATACAACTTATAATACATGAGGCTTTGAAGATGGAACCTTCAGAGAATTTTGAACAACACATGAATGCTTCAGAGCGTTTAACCACCGTGTTTTTAGAATTACTGGAACGACAGTTCCCTGTTGAAAGTGCCGATAAACCCTTAGGTTTAAAAACAGCCAAGCATTTTGCTGATAATCTTTCTGTGCATTCTAATTCCTTAAACAGAGCAGTAAAAGAGGTGACGGGTAAGCCTACATCAGCACATATTTCCGAAAGAATTGCTCAAGAGGCTAAAGCTTTATTGCATCATACCAATTGGAATATTAGTGAGATTGCTTATGCCTTAGGTTTCGATTATCCTACATACTTTAATAACTTCTTTAAAAAGCAGACAGGAACCAATCCTAAGACCTTTAGAATGGAGGCTGTTTGAATTTCTTAATTTTTGGTTTGATTTTCGTTAACACCTAGGTCGACTTTGGGTGTAATTTTGTACTATAATTTTTAAGCAAAGATTATGAGTGCAGAAAAGGAACATACAAAAACCCCAAATATTTTTGATAGAATATTGTCTGGAGAAGTCGTGTCTTTTAACGACCCCGACTTTTATCAACTTGCAGAGCAGTCCGAACGTGCTATTGGTTTGTTGGTAGACTTGAATGCTTCAAAATCACTTGAGGATATTAGAACACATTTAAGTCGTATCACAGAACAAGAAGTAGATATTTCTACTACAATTTACACACCCTTCAGTATTAATTATGGTAGGAATCTAAAATTAGGCAGGAACATTTTTATCAATCAAAATTGTCAAATGTTAGACTTGGGTGGTATAATCATTGAAGATGATGTGATGATTGGCCCTCGCGTAAATTTATTATCAGAAACCCATCCTATAGAACCTGATCTAAGAGAGGCGCTTATAGGTAAACCAATACATATTAAACAACATGCCTGGATAGGAGCTGGCGCAACTATTCTCCCGGGAGTAACTGTAGGAAAGCATTCGGTGGTTGCAGCAGGAGCTGTTGTTTCTAAAGATGTTCCCGATCGCGCTGTAGTAGCTGGAGTTCCAGCAAAAATTATGAAATCAATTTAATACTAAACTAAATGAAACATAAAGTATTACTCGCTGTACTATTAATAGGTGCGGTAGTATTTGGTCAAACAAAGTCAAATAAAAATTTAAAAAACATGAGTACAACAGCAGAACATTATACGTTTAAATTAAGCGATAAAGTAAATAGAGAAAAGGTATCGTTTAAAAATCGTTACGGAATTACATTAGCAGGTGATCTATACACACCTAAAAATAAAGAAGGAAAATTGGCAGCACTAGCTATTAGCGGACCTTATGGTGCAGTAAAAGAACAAGCTTCAGGGTTATATGCGAATCAAATGGCAGAACGTGGATTTATGGTGTTAGCTTTCGATCCGTCTTACACAGGAGAAAGTGGCGGAGAACCACGTCATGTATCTTCACCAGATATCAATACTGAGGATTTTAGCGCAGCGATCGATTTTCTTGGATTACAAGATAATGTAGATAGAGAAAAATTAGGGATTATAGGAATTTGTGGATTTGGAGGATTTGCGCTTAATGCTACAGCAGTAGATAAACGTGTAAAAGCCGTAGCTACAACCAGTATGTACGATATGTCTAGAGTAACCGCACAAGGGTATTTCGATTCTATGACACCTGAACAGCGTACAGAAATGTTAGAGCAACTAAGTGCAAAGCGTTGGGTAGATGCTGAAAATGGAACATCGGCCTTATCAGGATTAGGATTACCAGAAAAATTAGAAGGAGGGGAACCTGAGTTTGTTCAAGGGTATTTTAACTACTATAAAACAGAACGCGGATTCCACCCAAGATCAATTAATTCAAACAGCTCTTGGACAGTAACAACGCCATTATCTCTAATGAATATGCCAATTTTAACATACATTAAAGAGATTTCACCAAGACCAATCTTAATTATAGCGGGAGAAAATGCACACTCACGCTATTTTAGTGAAGACGCTTACAAAGAAGCAAACGAGCCTAAAGAATTAATAATTATTCCTGGTAAAGTGCATACCGATTTATACGATCAATTGGATGTTATTCCATTTGATAAATTAGAAACATTCTTTACTGAGAATCTTAAATAATGAATTTAACATATGGCCCTTTTACAGGGTCATATTTTTTCTTTAGAAGTTTTTCTAATTTAATATTCTGATAAAAATGAAAACCTTGTTACTACTTTCATTATGCGGATTTATAGGTTTCTTCTCTGTAAATTGGGAAGTAAATAGTACGGAGGTTAATCAACAAAACATCATGGAAAATATGAAACTAAAAATCACTTTTGAAGATACAGAGCTTACAGCAGTTATTTATGATAATGCAACAACAAGAGACTTTATTGCTTTATTGCCTATAACGACAGAATTAGAGGATTATGCAAGAAATGAGAAGATCTTCTATCCGGAAAGAAAGTTGACGTCAGAAGGTGCTCCTAGCGGTTACAAGCCATCAAAAGGAGATATTACGTATTATGCCCCTTGGGGCGATGTGGCGATATTCTATAAGGATTTTGGCCATGCAAATGGATTAATAAGTTTGGGGATGATTGATAATAATGGTATCGAGAAACTTAAAGACGTTGGTGGAGTCTCTGTAACTTTTGAATTAGTTCAAGATTAGAGAAGAGTAATTGTTTGAATTTTATAAGGATTAGATTGAATAGTTTAAATAAAGCAGGGATTAAAATTGTAAATTAGTGAGACTTTTTTAGGGGTTAATATGTTGATGTTTAGCGCTTAAAATAAAGTGTAAGAAAGTCGAAACAGGAAATATTTAAATAGTTAGTATAAATGAAATATTTAAGTCGTACCATTTTAGTATTAATAATTTCTACATTAGGATTATTTCAAAGTTGTAAGCAAAAAGCAGAAACAACTTCAAATGAAAAACAAAATCAAGTTGTAGAGAAAGAAAGTAGCAACTTAGATTTTATCTTCCCTAAAGGCCAAAAAGGACCTGATAAATTTTTTACAGGAAATGCTTATAACACGGGGTTGGTGGCTATGGATTCAACCTATACAACCTTGGTTGGGAATGTCTATTTCGAGCCTGGTGCCCGTAGTAACTGGCATACCCACCCAGGAGGACAAATATTGATTATTACGGATGGTGTAGGCTACCATCAACTGGAGGGAGAACCTATTCAAATTATGAAAAAAGGAGATGTGGTTAAGTGTCCTCCAAACAAAAGGCATTGGCACGGAGCAAGCCCAAACCAAGGGTTGCAGCAAATGTATATCGTACCTAATACCGAAAAAGGCATTGTTAATTGGATGGAAGCTGTAACCGATGAACAGTATAATAACTTGTAAATTCTAAATAAATGAAAAAGCATGCTAAACCACAGGAAGAGCTAAACTCAAGGAGAAGTTTTATTAAGCAGTCTGGAACTCTAGGCGCAGGTATGATGCTAATGGGTGCGACCCCGTTTGAAGGACATTCAAGTACAAATAGTAAGCTGGAACAAGAAAATATGATAGATATAAGTAAGAATATTAAAACTAAAAGTTATGCTGCTTTTGATGAGTCTGGTAAGCTAAGCCCATGGGAATTTGAGCGCAGACCTGTAGGCGATGATGATGTTTTAATCGATATTAAATTTGCGAGTATTTGTCATTCCGATATTCATCAAATGAAAGGGCATTGGGGACCTCAAAAATATCCACAGGTACCTGGTCACGAAATCGTAGGTATTGTTGCTGCCGTTGGTAAAAATGTTACCAAGTTTAAGGTTGGAGACAGAGCGGGTGTTGGTTGTATGGTGGACAGCTGTATGGAATGTGACAACTGTACCCACGGCGAAGAACATTATTGCCAAAACGGACAAACCTTATTCACTTACGGATATCCTACGAATGCCGAACCAACAGGGATTTCTCAGGGAGGTTATTCAGATAAGATTGTAGTTCGAGATCATTTTGCGGTTCATATTCCAGAACATATTAGTTTTGAAGAAGCTGCCCCATTATTGTGTGCTGGTATTACAACGTATTCCCCTTTAATGAAAGCGAATTTCAAAATAGGAGATAAAGTAGGTGTTGCAGGTATTGGAGGTTTAGGGCACATGGCTGTAAAACTTGCTGTGGCTAAAGGTGCTGAAGTATATGCCTTTACTACGTCCGCAGATAAAGTTTCGGATATAAAATCTTGGGGAGCTAAAGAAGCGATTGTGGTAGACTCCTTAGACAAGTTACAACCTTGGAGAGGAAAGATGGATTATATGATATCTACCATTCCTTATGCTTACGAAATGTCGTCTTATATGGATTGTGTGAAGCCTAACGGATTTTTTACTCAGGTAGGAGTTCCAATAGGGGGGCAATACACGGTCAATAACTTCAATATGATGTTTAATAGAGTGAACTACAATAGCTCGCTAATTGGAGGAATTCCCGAAACTCAGGAAGTCGTTCATTTCTGTGCCGATAACGGTATTAAACCAGAAATAAAAATAATAAAAGCAAATCAAATCAATCAAGCATGGGACGATGTGTATAACAAAAAGGCACGCTACCGTTATGTGATTGATGCGGCTACATTTTAATAGATAATAAAATAAAAATCAAATGAAAATATATAAAAACGGAACAATTCCTTCAATGAAAGGACCAGAAGAATGGTTTACGGGCGATGTAATTGTAGATCCATTATATCAAAATATTGAAAATGTCACTAAAGGTGCTGCAGCGCTTGTAACCTTTGCGCCTGGCGCAAGAACGGCTTGGCATACACATCCTGCTGGGCAAACATTAATTGTGCAATCAGGTTTAGGTTGGATTCAAAAGGAAGGCGGTCCCGTAGAAGAAATTCGTCCTGGAGATATTGTATACTTTGAGCCTAATGAGAAACACTGGCATGGCGCATCGGCAACCAAAGCCATGAGTCATATTGCGATTCAGGAAGAAGTGAATGGCGAAGTGGTTACCTGGATGGAGAAAGTATCAGACGAACAATATTCAAAATAAAATCATGCCACATATTCAGGTTAAATTACTTGAAGGAAAAAGCGAAGCCCAAAAACAGGAATTAACAAAAGCGCTAATAGAAGCAGCTCAGAAGGTTTTTTGGTTTTGGTGAAGAATCATATTCGGTGAGCATTGAGGATTTCTCATTGCAATCGTGGAAAGAAAAGATATATCCAGACGATATTATGGGTAATGAAACTATACCAGGGTATAACATGTAAAAGAAATTATGAGTAGTAAATTAACAAAAGAAGATATTCAGGAAATAGCCCAACGCAACGATTTTCATATCGCACCCTTTCGTGAAGATGGGAAAACTTATGGAACCCTTACATGGATTTGGGTTGTAGAAGTTGATGGGGACCTTTATGTTAGAGCATATAACGGTACAGCATCTCGATGGTATGATGCGGCTTTAAAACAAAAAGCAGGAAAAATAAAAGCGGCAGGTAAGGAGTATGCTGTACACTATGAACCTATTTCAGGAGAAATTAATAATCAAATCGATGAAGCTTATAAGGTTAAATATGCCACGAGTCCTTATTTAAATTCTATGATTAGCGATCGAGCAAAAGCAGCTACAATTAAAATAGTAAAGTAATGTATGGAAGAAAGACAACAAGGGCTTTTGGCTATCATATCAGCTAATACCATTTTTGGTCTTAACATACCCGTAACTAAGGCGCTTATGGAGCAATGGATGACACCAATGGGCTATACAACAACAAGAATGTTTTTTGGAGCCATCTTATTTTGGTTATTGGGAACAGTTGTAAAAGATAGTAAAGTTGAAAAGCGAGATCTTCCGATTTTAATTATAGGTGGTTTAATTGGGTTTATAGGAACCCAGTTTTTATTTTCTCAGTCACTTAAATACACCTCACCTGTAATTTTTTCTTTGCTAATGGCACTAACACCGGTAGTAGTTTTAGGGCTTTCAAAGTTGTTTCTTAATGAGTTTGTTTCTAAAATAAAAATATTAGGTATTATCATTAGTATTTCAGGAGCGGCATTAATTATTCTCTTAAATGCTACACAAGAAAGTGCAGGGAGTAATAATACGCTAGGTATTTTATTTGCTGTGTTATGTGTGTGTTGCTATGCGGGGTATTTGGTATTGACTAGAACTATTTCGGTAAAATATAAACCGATTACTATCGCTAAATGGATGTTTTTAGTATCTGCTCTTGTAGCTTTACCATTTAGTGGTAGTAGTTTACAAAATCAGGCAATATATTCTGAAAATGCGACTTTGCAAACCTATGGTTATTTAATATTTGCACTGCTTTTTTCAACAACATTGGCATTTTTTCTTATGCCTTTTGCGTTAAAAAGGCTAGAAGCAAGCACAGTAAGTATTTTTATGAATTTACAACCCATAGTGGCTTCTTTTGTAGCGATTATAGTAGGTCAAGATGTTTTAACTTGGGATAAACCAGTGGCGACAATTATGGTTATTACAGGGGTGTGTTTAGTAACTATGAATTGGAAAAATTCAAAATTAAGAATGGCGTTAGTTAAAGTAAAAAGCTAAGTAAAACTATAAAACTTAAAAATTATGGAAACACTAGAAACAAAAGCGTATGGAACAGAATCAGCAGATGCTCCTATCCAAGACATGAATATTAAGCGACGAACCGTACTAGAAAATGATGTTGAAATAGAGATTTTATATTGCGGTATATGTCATTCAGATTTACATGCACTACACAACGACTGGGGAGCAACTGTTTACCCAATTGTTCCAGGACATGAGATTGTTGGTAAAGTCACTAAAATAGGAGAGAAGGTTTCTAAATTTAAGATAGGTGATCTTGCAGCTATTGGATGTATTGTAGATAGTTGTGGGCATTGTACGCAATGTAATCATGGAGAAGAGCAGTTTTGTGAAGAAGGCTGGACCTTAGTATTTAATGCACCAGATAAACATATTGGGGGAGTAACTTATGGCGGGTTTTCACAAACAATTGTTTGTGATGCAGATTATGTTTTAAAAATGCCTACATTTGATGATTTGGCAGCTGCAGCACCATTATTGTGTGCAGGTATAACCGTATACTCGCCTTTAAAACATTGGCAAGTAGGACCTGGTAAAAAAGTGGGTATAGTAGGTATAGGAGGTCTTGGGCATATGGCGGTTAAAATAGCCAAAGCTATGGGCGCGCATGTTACGGTGTTTACAACATCACAAGATAAAATGGACGATGCAAAACGTTTAGGAGCAGACGAAGCTGTCTTGTCTAAAGACCCAGAGCAAATGAAAGCGCAATCGGGTTTCAATATGGTACTAGATACGGTTTCGGCAAAGCACGATGTGAATGCTTATTTAAATGTGTTAGCTGTAGATGGTAGCTTGGTATTAGTAGGCTTACCAAACGAACCTTTAGAAGTAGGAGCTTTTAACGTAGTAAATGGTCGTAAGAGTTTTTCCGGATCTAATATTGGTGGAATAGCAGAAACACAGGAAATGTTAGAGTTTTGTAAAACGCATAATATTACCGCAGACATAGAATTAATAAATACTTCTGAAATTAATGAAGCTCTTGACCGATTAGAAAAAGGCGATGTTAAGTATCGTTTTGTGATTGATATGAACTCCTAAGAACTGATTAATAGCGCAAATATTAGGAGCATTTTAAGGCGCAGATATTATCTGCGCCTTTTTATTTGTTGGTTATATCTTTAAGTTTTTTAAAAAATGATTTTTTTCGGGCCGAATTAATTCCCCAATCTACAGGAACACTTTGGAATCCCTCATTAAAACTTTCGCCGTCACGTCTAAAATCAAAATAACCCCATGACGCATACGATTCGATGGCAGATTGTAAATTGTTAGATTCCTTATTAAAATCATAATGATCATCTTCATTGAAAACAATAGGTTTTGTGGTGTAGGATTCAGAAGATTTAACCTTATTTACCAGTTTTTTTATTTCTTCGGGGTTGGCTCCGTTTCCGTGAAGAAGAATAAAATCAGAATGTTTTATAATAGAATCTGAAGGCACACGATTCCCACGATAACTGGTACTTACCAGCAATTCATTTTTGCTAAGGTTTTTAACGCGTTTTATAAGTTCTGGAACACGTTTAGGTTTTAATATATCATGATCGTAATGTATATCACATTCGTTATTAATTTCAACCAATATGTTTTTATAACCTTTTTTCAAAATCCAAACTGTAATATTGTCAACCGCATTGATAATGGCTTCCTCATTAGTTAGAAACTGATCTTGCCCAAAGTAGAAGTATCCAAGAATTACTAACATATTTAAGCGATCCGCTGTATCTAATATTTTTTCCAATCGGTGCATGTATTTGTGTCTTAAATTCCCCTTATGATCAAAGGCTGAGTTTTCCCAATCTTTGTTGCCATAGCCGGTAGGGCTTCCTCCTTGTAAGTTTAATGTAAAGGCTAGTAGCCCATGGGATTTCCATGTGGGCATGGCCTTTACAAATTCGTTGGTATTTCTTTCCGCATCCCAGATTTTGGTGTCAGGGTAAATGAAATTTTGTCTGGTAACCGGGTTTAAATCATCGAATATACCTTGAACCATTCTGGAATTAAAGAGTAGTCCTTCAATTTTGTTATGGTTCCAATATCTGTTTTTATAAGTGATTTGATTGTTTATATAAAACGCGTCTTTTTTAATAGAAACATTAGTATTCTTCTTTTTCGTATTTAGAGAAATTGAACTGCATGAAAGCATGACAATTCCTAATAAAATTAATATTGGGCTTTTATAATATTTCATCGTATAGTATTAAAGTCCTTCTACTTCTAAAGTACCTTTAACCTTAAATGCTCCTGAAATAACTTCGGTAGACGTTGCGTTGTTATTTCCTTTAAAACCTGGTTGTTCACCACCAACAAAAAGGGTGAAATTACCAGACTCAATAACCCGTTTTGTTTGCTTATTAATTAATGAAAGCTGTCTTGGAGTAATTGTAAAATTAATGGATTTAGATTCGTTTGGTTTTAAGTGGATACGGTCGAATGCTACAAGCTGTCTAATTGGTCTTGGAGTTGATGCTTTCTCGTCGGTTAAATACACTTGAATAACTTCATCGCCAGAGCGGTTTCCTGAATTTGTAACTTTAACAGATACGTCAAGATTTGCTCCAGCTTTGATTTGCTTTGGAAATATTAAGTCAGAATATTTAAACGTCGTATAACTTAAGCCATATCCGAAAGGATAAAGCGGCTCGCCTTCAAAATAGCGATAGGTTCTCCCTTTCATGTTGTAATCTTCAAAAGGTGGTAAATCACCTAGTGAATTGTAATAGGTAATGGGTAATCTTCCAGCAGGGTTATAATCTCCAAAAATGACATCTGCCAGCGCATTTCCGCCTTCTTCACCAGGATATCCCACATTAATAATGGCATCTACATGTTCCTTTGCCCAATTAATAGCCAGTGCGCTTCCCGCATTAATAACTAAAATTACGGGCTTACCAGTGGCTTTTATGGCTTTAAGTAGTTCGGTTTGTTGTTGTGGTAAATCTAAGTCTTTTTTATCACCACCTTCGCCTTCCAAACGCTGTGATAATCCTAATACGACAACAGAAAGATCTGCATTGTTAGCTATTTCAACGGCTTCTTGAATTTTATTCGTATCTGTTCTGGCCCAAAGCATTTGTGCCAAAGCATTGGTTTCATCACTAGAATATCTAACCTCAATTTCATATTTTTTTCCTGCTTTTAGGTTTAAAATGCTTGTGGCGTATTTAGGGTGATGCGCAGAACCTTTACCATTAGTAATATCTTGTCCTTCAATTTTTAAGGACATCCCTCGTTTTGATAAAATTGCTAGTTCATAAGAACCTGATGTTTGTGGCACCAAGTAACCTTTCCAAAGTACCGAGAAGTTATCGTCTAATTCAACAGAGATCGGATCGTTTTGCCATGAAAAATCAATATTATCATCTATACGTTGTAAAACTGGTGAGCCATCCCATTTAACATTATTAAAATATGAAGCCTCTAAACCTTGTTTACCGTCAAGAGTTTCAAAAAACACAGAAGGAATGGGCTTCAAGTTTAATTTTTCTTCCGAAAGGTGACAGCCTTCAGCATATGATATTTCAATAACAGGCTCCACTTTATTTTTTAAGCCTGTTAAAAAGGTAACCGGATTTTTAGGAGTACCATGGTAGTTACCTAAAAGTGATTCCCAATTGTCTGCATTCGGACCAATAATGGCAATTTTGTTAAGTTTATTTTTGTCTAACGGCAATAAATTATCGCTGTTTTTTAAAAGGATAATACTTTCCAGCGCCGCTTTTTTAGCTAAACTGTTGTTCGCATCGGAACAAACAATGCTATATGGGATTTTTGAAAATTCAACGTCATTTTCACTATCAAACATCCCCAGTTTAAATCGCGCTAACAAGGTACGTTTTACTGCCAAATCTATATCACCCTCACTTACCAAACCTTGTTCTAGAGCTTCAGTTAAATAGTTGTAGTAACTACCGCAGTTTAGGTCACAACCTCCTTTTAGTCCAATGGAAGCAGCTTCGGCTTCGGTTTTTGCTATATGGTGGCCTGTATGAATATCTCGAATAGCACCACAATCGGAGACAACATAACCATCAAAGCCCCAATCGTCTCTTAATATCTTGTTTAATAAGAAATCACTACCGCTACACGATTCACCTCTAAATCGGTTGTAAGCCCCCATGATGGAGTATACCTTAGCATCAATAACTGTTTTTCTAAAAGCTGGTAGATACGTTTCATATAAATCTCTGTCACTTACATCCACATCAAAAGAGTGTCTTAATGCTTCAGGGCCCGAGTGAACCGCAAAATGCTTTGAAGTAGCGATTGTTTTTAAATATTTAGAATCTTCACCTTGAAGTCCTAAAATAAACTGAGAAGCTAACTCTCCTGTTAGAAAAGGATCCTCTCCATAGGTTTCATGTCCGCGTCCCCAACGAGGGTCACGAAATATATTGATATTGGGTGACCAAAAATCGAGGCCCGTGTAGATTCCTCTTTTATTGTTTCTAACAAATTCGTGATGTTTGGCTCTGGCTTCATCGGATATCACATCGCCAATTTCTTTTAAAAGTGACTTATTAAACGAAGCTGCTACAGAAATCGATTGAGGAAATACCGTAGCATAACCGGCTCTAGCAACACCGTGTAAACATTCGTTCCACCAATTATATTGAGGGACCTTTAATCTAGGAATAGCGTCAGCATCATTAACAAGTTGACTAATTTTTTCTTCATTGGTCATCTGGTTAACCAAAATGTCAACTCGTTTTTCAAAGGATAAATTAGTATTTAAATAAGAAAAGTCAATTTCGGTGTTTTGAGCAATGCCTAAATAACTTAAAAATAGAAAAAAGGCAATGAAGCACTTTTTTAAAGCGTTTGGTTTAATATTCATTTAGTTTGGTGTTGGTTAAAACATTTTTTTAGTTAGTTCAATATTAATGAAATCGATTACATTTTGCAAGATTATTTAGATAATTTCCTTTTAAATAAGGTTTAAATGATAGAGTAGGTTGTACATTCAAATACACCTTTTTTCAGATTAGTTTGTTATAATAAAACAAACCTTCAAAGAAATAAGACCGATATGATGCAAAACAGCTTATACTTATTTAAAATTTAACGAAGATATAACTTGTCAATTCGATAAATTATTTGAAGTTTGCAAAAAATATAAAAATCTATAAAATAGCGTATTAAGTCATGCTTAGAGCCTTGTTAGTCATATCTATATGCAGTTTATCATTTGTTTCTTTTGCTAACACTCAAGACACCTTGAGCAACACCATTGAGACACCTCTATATAAACCTTTAATTGAGCGTTACATTCTTGACGAGATAAAGAGTTTAAGGCAGGATAATCAACGTTTAAAGGGAGAACTAGCTAAGCAAATAGCTGAAGCCAGATTAGATTCATCAGATAGAGCCATTCAATATACCACAAGTACGGTAAATAATATCTTTTATATCATAACTGCGGCAGCGTCATTACTTGTGCTTTTGGGATGGCGTTCGTTAAATGATATAAAAAAGAGTATTAAAATTGATACAGCTAAAAAGATACAAACATTAACAGGTGATTATGAAAAAAGGTTGCAACAGATTGAAAATAAAATGGTCGAGCGCTCTAAAATAATTATCAATACGCAACAGGAAATTACTAATACCAATTCTATACATTCTTTATGGATGCGTGCAGGATTAGAAAAAAGTGAAGAAGATAAAATTTCCATTTATGATGAAATTTTAGAGATTAACCCAAACGATATTGAAGCTATGACCTATAAGGCGGATGCTTTATTAGAAATAGGAGAAGTACGCTGGGCTTTAAACCTTTCAAATATAGCTATTGAGCATGATGATGAATATTCTCTAGCTTACTGGCAACGGGCTTGCGCATATGCGCAGTTAGATAGACAAGCTGAAGCTATTAAAGATATTCAAAAGGCAATTTCATTATCAGACACCCTAAACGAAGAAATTCTCAACGAAAAGCATTTTGAAAAGCTTCGAAATAATGAACAATTTCAAGCTTTTGTAAATAAAAACCTGAATGAAGTTGTTGTGTAAAAAAGTAAAAAAAGAGCTCTATAATCAGAGCTTTTTTTTATGGTTTCATAGTTGTATGAAATTGATGTGAATATCACTTTTTTACAATAGATCTAAAGTGTTATTATTACCTGAATTAATATTGTGTATGTTTTCAGAGTTCTAATATTTATTGAGTTTTCTTAATATCACTATTATCGGAATCAGACGAACTTTTAAAGGTTCTTATTTAGACTCAAAAATCATTAATTGTTCACTTATTCGAATTTCTTATTTGTAAATTTAGGTTTACCAAGTAATTTAAGTGTTTCTGTTAGATATGCTGTTAAAGCCTTATCTGCCACCCATTCTTCACGAGACGGATAGCTATCCTCACTTTTATCTAAATAAGTATGTTTATCGTCAAAACGGTTTTGCATGTCTAGTACAACTTGTCCATATTTTAAAACCCATTTTGAAGCTTCTTTACGTATTGATTTGTTATTCGAGAAAGCGGATACCGTGCTGCAAAAGGAGACAAAATTCATGCGTCGGCCTTCGCCCCAATCAGTTCCTAAAGGGTAAAAGATGGCATCCGATTTGGTTTTAAAAATTGTACCCCCCGGAGACTTTACAATGCCACCCGTAATAGAATCTCCTTCTTTAAAATGTAATTCGGTAAATGCTTTATATACTAAATTCAAGTGTCTTCTTAAGGCCTTAGGTGTTGGTGATTTTGCTAATTCAAAAAACCTTACAGCATTAAACTCAAATGGTGAAGTCATATAATCTGGATGGATAAAATGATGATTTACAATGGTGCCATCGTCATTAATATTAGTGCCAACTAACCATTCTTTTAAAGGTTTACCGTTGTATTTTTTGTTAATATCTAAATCGCTGGGACAGGCAAGGGCATTAATATTTAAGAAAATGGTTTTGTTCATCCATTCATTAAATTTAGGATTCTCAGGCATCATGGCACAGGCTACGCTTAATATCAGGCTATCCCAGGCATTTTCCTCGGCACCAGTATCACCAGGACTAATAAAGGCTCCATCGAGGTCTTGGTAGGTTTTTATGGTTGGTAAGTCTTTGTCTTTTATGATCCAATCACATTCGTTGTAAATCATTGCTAATGTTTCCAGTTGGGTGAGTTCATCTAATTTGTCCCACATTATCCATGATGCAAAACTTGTATAACCAGCCCACAACGCAGATTGCCATTTTCTTCCCCAACCTTCGGTAGAGTTAGAAAGGTGCGTATGAACTAAGCTTTTAATTAATTGAATGGTTTTAGCCTGAGCTATTTCTTTGGATACCCCTGTAACTGAACTGTTGTAGAGCCCCATTTTTAATGATGCTGCCAATGCTTCAGCTTCGGCTGCTACAGGTCGAATATAATGTTCAGAGACTCCTTTTAAGTTCAAATAATTGTCCAATGGTGTATTTGAAAAACCACGTTTTTCCCACCAAGATGATAAAGCATATTTATTGGTGTTTAGCAATATTTCTCCCATCATTAGTTGTTGAGGAGAAGTCTTGGACATATTGTGAAAACGACTCCAGTCGATAACTTCAACCAAATCCTTGGCTTGTATTATGTCTGTTGAGAATTGGTTTTTATAGTGTTGCGCCTCTAGAAGTAAAGTATTAAAGCAAATTAAAAGAAAAACGTAGTTTCTTAGTTTATTCATAACAAAAGAAAGCAAATGATAGGTTAAGGTTGCGTTTGAAAAAGGTCTAAATTAAAATAAATACATCAATATAGAAATAAAAGGACTTTTATTGAATGTATGCGCTTTGGTGTTGAACTGAAAATCTTATTGTGTGTTCTAGGCTAGAATTAAAACAAGCCGGTAATTTCACCTTCATCATTAATATCAATATGTTCTGAAGCAGGGTGGGCAGGAAGTCCGGGCATGCGCATAATATCGCCGGTAATCGGAATTAAAAAGCCGGCTCCTGAAGCAATTTCAATTTCGCGAACAGTGATAATAAAATCTTTTGGGCGCCCCAATAATTTGGGATTATCAGATAAGGATTTTTGAGTTTTTGCAATGCACACAGGTAATCCATCTAAACCTAAGTCTGTAATTTTTCTCAGGTGGGCTTTCGCTTTCGTTGTGTAATCTACATGCTCGGCACCGTAAATTTCTTTAGCAATGGTTTCAATCTTATCTTTAACAGAAGATTTCCAATGGTATAAAGGTTTAAAATCCGATGTATTTGATTTCACAACCTCAATAACTTGTTTAGCTAAGTTTATAGCGCCTTCGCCACCTTTTGCCCAGATATCGGCTAATGCAATTTTCACCCCTTTTGAGGTAGCAAATTCTTTTATAATATCAATTTCAGTATCTGTATCACTGGAGAATTTATTGATTGCAATAATAGCCGGTACTTTAAATTTTGTAATATTTTCAAGGTGTTTTTCAAGATTAGGAAGTCCTTTTTTTAAAGCTTCAAGATTTTCTGTTGTTAATGAATTTAACTCAGCTCCGCCGTGGTATTTTAAAGCGCGAATAGTTGTAGTTAATACTACGGCTTTAGGCGTTAATCCGGCACTTTGACATTTAATATCAAAGAATTTTTCGGCGCCTAAATCGAATCCAAAACCAGCTTCAGTTACCGTATATTCCGAATGCGACATCCCCATTAGTGTGGCAATTACCGAGTTGGTTCCTTGAGCAATATTAGCAAAGGGCCCACCATGAATAATTGCAGGATTCCCCTCAATAGTTTGAACTAAATTTGGTTTTATAGCGTCTTTTAATAAGGCGGCCATAGCGCCTTCAGCTTTTAAATCTTTAGCATATATTGGGGTTTTATTAAAGGTATAGCCGATAAAAATATTTCCTAATCGTGTTTTTAAATCAGTAATGTTTTGTGCTAAACAAAGAATAGCCATAATTTCGGAAGCCGCCGTTATATCGAAACCCGTCTCTCTTGGAATACCCGACGTTGTGCCTCCTAAACCTACAATAACACGTCTTAAAGCTCGGTCGTTTAAATCTACCACGCGCTTCCAGCTAATGGTTCTGGGATCTAATTGTAAGGAATTGGTTTTACTTTGAATATTATTATCAATAATCGCAGATAAGAGGTTATGTGCTTTTTCAATTGCCGAAAAATCTCCGGTAAAATGAAGATTGATATCTTCCATAGGTAATACCTGTGAGTATCCGCCACCGGTGGCACCTCCCTTTATGCCAAAAACTGGTCCTAATGAGGGTTCTCTTAAAACCACTGTCGTTTTTTTACCTAACCTGTTTAAGCCTTCAGAAAGGCCAATAGACATCGTGGTTTTTCCTTCTCCGGCCGGAGTTGGTGATATAGCAGAAACTAATATTAAATGGCTTTTTGAGGCGTTTTCTTTATCGATATATTTTAAAGGTAGTTTGGCCTTATACTTTCCGTACATTTCAATGTCCTCAGTATTTACACCAAACTTTTTGGCAATTTCAGAAATAGGCTTTAAGGTAACCGTTTTGGCTATATCTAAATCAGTCATAATCTTATTAGTTTTAGTTCTTTTAAAGTTAAAAAATAAAGACTATTTATATCGTGATTTTTGTCATTTTATACTTACTTCTTAATTGTTTAAAGCTTCTTTATAAACTTTTAAGCAACGTTCGCGAGCAAATTTATGATCAACTATAGGGTTAGGGTAGGTGAGCTCCTCAAATTCGGGAACCCATTGTTTAATATACTCTAAATTTTTGTCGAACTTTTCTATTTGTGTGGTAGGATTAAATATTCTGAAATAGGGAGCGGCATCAACACCACTTCCAGCAACCCATTGCCAGTTCCCAATATTGCTAGCCATTTCATAATCGTGGAGTTTTTCGGCAAAATAGGCTTCTCCCCAACGCCAATCAATTAATAGATGTTTACACAAAAAGCTGCCAACAAGCATTCTTACACGGTTATGCATAAATCCGGTTTGATTGAGTTGTCTCATGCCGGCATCAACTAACGGATAACCTGTTTTTCCTTCACACCATAACTTAAATTCTTCTTCGTTATTTCTCCAAACAATACGGTCGTATTTCGGTTTGAAACTTTCTGTTACTGTATGCGGGAAATGCCATAAAATTTGCATGAAAAACTCACGCCAAATCAATTCCTGAAGAAACACTTCGTTTTTAGACTGGTTAGCTTTATTGACCATATTTCTTACACTTACAGTTCCGAAACGCAGGTGAGGGCCTAATTTAGACGTTGCGTCTTTTGCAGGAAAATTTCTTGTATCTTCATAAGAAGCAATGGTTTCTGGAGTTACAGTGTAATCTTCAATTTTTTGAGAGGAACGAATAAACCCCATCGAGTTTAAATCGATATTTGGCAGGTCGTTATTTTCAATTAGATTACTTAATAGGTCTTCGCTTGGATACGGTTCTGTCTTTTGAGTTTTGAATGTGGACTTCCAAACTTTCATGTAGGGTGTATACACTACGTAAGGCGAACCATCGACTTTTGTAATCTCGTTACGCTCAAAAATAACCTGATCTTTAAACGTTTTAAAATGAATACCTTTTGTATTTAAAAAAGCCTCAATTTTAGAGTCACGATCCATAGCATATGGCTCATAATCATGATTGGTAAATACCGTGTTTAAAGTATAATTTTCACAGATGGTTTTATACACCTCTTCCGGTTTCCCATAATAAATAGCTAAAGATTTGTTATGTTGTTCTTTGAGTGTTGAATTTATGTCCTGAAGCGTATCGAAAATAAAGCTTACCCTGGCATCATCGTTTGGAAGTTTATCCAGAATTTCAGTATCAAAAATAAAAATAGGTAAAACGGGGAGTTTGCCAGATAATGCTTTATATAACCCATGATTATCATGAAGTCTTAAATCGCGACGAAACCAGAATATATTGATTGTTTTTTTCATTTATAGTATTCCGAAAAGGGCCTCTAATTTTTTTGTTCTGTAATTGAAAATTTCCTCTAGTTTAGGCTTAACAATAAAAGGGTGAGCGAGTTGTCCGATAAAACCTAACGGGAGTTTGTAGTCTACAATATCTTCCATTTCAACACCACCTTCAATTGGTTTTATAAAATGCTTATGATGCCATAAACTGTAAGGACCGAAGCGTTGTTCATCTACAAAATAGTGTTTATTTTCTACATGAGTGATTTCAGTAACCCATTTGGTTTTTATGCCCAAAATAGGGGTGACGATATACTGAATAATCTGACCTGCAAACATAGGGCGATTGCCTCCAGAAAGAATATCAAAACTCATATAGTCTGGTGTTATGGTTTTGAGGTTTTTGGGGTTAGAGAAAAAGGCCCAGGCCTCGTCAACGCTTATCGGGAGATTTTGCTTTCTATGTAGGGTGTATATTTTCATGATTTAGTTGTAAAGCCAAATATATAAGTTAAGTGAATTAGCGATAAATAGCCAAAGCATATACGGGGTTATAAGTAGCGATTTTAAACCTAATACCTTTCGGTAATCGTATTGGAAAATGCATATTATAGCAGTTAATAATAGAATTACCAGAAGACCTAAACCTATTAGATACAGATTAAAAAACACTAAATTCCAGCCTACATTTAATATAAACTGAAGTACGAACAATGCTTTTACCTTTTCGGTTAAATTTTTATGCCACAAAAAAGCCATGTATATTGAAAAGCATAGCATAATTGAACTCCATGCAGCACCAAATAGCCACCCAGGAGGTGTCCATGGGGCTTTGTTTAAATGAAGGTACCATGATGATTGAGGTCCGTTTTGCATAAGCCAGACTCCTAAAGCCAAAGCACCAAAATTAATGATAAGAAAGACTAAAAAGTACTTCAGAATTTTCATAGTAAATGTTTCGTAATCTTATCACTTAACGGTTTGGTTGCCGACAGGTAGTAATCAACAAGTTGTCCGTTGCCGTTCACTAGATATTTTTGGAAATTCCATTTTACAGAAGTATCCATATTTCCGTTTTTAGACTTTTGGGTTAGCCATTGGTATAAAGGATGTTGGTTGTCTCCCTTTACATCAACTTTTTCAGTCATTAAAAACGTAACTCCATAGTTTCTCTCACAAAAGGTTTGAATTTCGTCAGCTGTTCCAGGTTCCTGACTGCCAAACTGATTACACGGTACGCCTATAATCATAAGGTTGTCTTGGTGCATGTCGTAAAGTTTCTGTAAATCTTCATATTGACCAGTAAATCCACATTTAGAAGCCACGTTAACAAACAATATATTCTTGCCTTTAAAAGTCGATAAATCTATAGGTTCACCTTCAAGGCTGTTTATTTCTATGTCGTAAATAGATTCTATAGGAGTAGCCTGTGCATTGGATTTTGTAAAAAATGAAAACATAGTAACTAGGATTAAAATTGAATTTTTCATTGATTGAATTTTAGTTTTTTAAAGTTTGAATGTAACGATACCGCTGTCCATTGGGAAAATTTGACCGGACATGGAAGCTGACTTATCGGATATTAAAAATACAGCCATTTCCGCAACTTCTTCTGGTTTTAATATTTTTTTTAACGGATGACGCGCTGTGATGGTCTCTACCATTTTATCGTTTCTTAGTAATTTAGACGCTAGGTCGGTATCTGTCACCGATGGCGCAATGGCATTAATTCTAATGTTAGGAGCAAACTCGGCACCTAGAGACTTAACTAAGCCTTCAATTCCAGATTTCGAGGTTGCAACGCTGGCATGAAAAGGCATGCCTAATTTGGTTGCTACTGTACTGAAAAGTAAAATTGAGGGTTGCTTACTTTGTTTTAAAACAGGTAAATAGTGTTGAATAACTTTAATAGCTCCCAAAACGTTAATTTCAAAATCTTGTCTAAATTCGTCAAGAGATAATCTAGTTATGGGCTTTAAATTAATACTACCCGGACAATATATTAAAGCATCGGCTGTTTGAATTTCCGGTAATTCATCGTTTAAAACATTGTAAGTTATATGTTGTAAATTTGGGTGTGCCTGGTCCGGAGCTGTTCTACTTAGGTTTATAATCTTGTGGGTCTCTAAAAGTTGTTCTAGAATAGCGTTTCCAATACCTTTACTACCTCCAATAATAATTACTGTTTTCATTTTATATGTTGTTAAGCGTATGCTTGTGATTTAAACCTTTAAACGCTTTTCTACTTTACGTTTAATGGTTGTTAATCGTTTCATTAAATCCATAATGTTTTGATCTTTCTTTCTCTTATAAATTTGGTTTAGATCTAAAATTAAGGATTTCGCCTGTCTGGACAATTTAATGCGATCACTTGTAGATAGTGATTTTAAACTTGTTTGTTCAAATTCTAAGGCTTGTTCAATTGTACTCATGGCTTTTAAATTAAATGTTATTTTAAAAATTTACTTCATTTATCTTTTCGATATTTTATTCCCGGTAATTTGTTTTTGTCTACTGCATTTAAACCGTCCTTTTTCGAAATCGCGTAATTTTTGATGTTTGGTTTTACGGCTTTGAACGCGTTTGCGCCAAAGTTTAAAACTGCTGGATTTTAGTTCTCGCCTCATAATTTCAATAACGTCTTGCTCTTTAAGCTGAAATTGAAATTGTATGGCTTCAAAAGGAGTTCGGTCTTCCCAGGCCATTTCAATAATTCGGTCAAGCTCTTGTTCAGAAAAAATGTTATTTATCAAAATGCATGAAAGTTATATTGTTCATCAAATTTTATTTTTTGTTCTAAAAGCTTATTGAAAAAAGGTTTGCTTTCGTTGAAGGTTTTATTTTTCCTAAAATAAATAAACATACCATCAGCATGAATACTTAAACCATTTGTTTTATAAATAACCAACTTAAAGTAAGGAATACCCCAAACAAAGCGTTCTAGGCCTTTTGTTATATGAATAAGAATACCTTTTGGTCTAAGTTCAATGTTACCATAATTAATGTCTCCTACTTTATTTAGTATGGAATTAAGGTTAGGGCTGGTTTCATCGATAATAAGACGTTTAGATCCTATCCCTTTTAATTTCAAGATTTTCCACAACGAGAAAGAGTTTCCAACCAAATGGTTAATTTGTTTGGTTATTTCTTTGTCTCTATATGTTGTTTTAAAAAGCAAATCTGTTTATTTATTCAAAAATACAAAATGTTTATCTTTTTTTAAATAAAGTTAAACAAAAATTAACAAGTTAGCTTCTTGGTATTAATTGTTTCTTAACATTCTGCTTCTATCGTTTAGAGTATGACGTTTTAAAATACGATAACTTTCTTTTTTAACTAGGGTATCGTCTTTCATTCCCCATAAAATATGACTAGCGTGTTTTCGTGTTTTTTGTTCATCTATAATAGGTAGGGGATAATCTCTGCCTATTTTAAATCCAGATAGCTGTTGGTCAAAATAGGTCATGCTGTTTGGGTTGTGAACAAAAGGCCTTTCTAAATGAGCTAGTTCAGGGACCCATTGTTTAATGAATGTGCCCTCAGGATCGAGTTCCAGGCTATTTTTCAACGGATTGTAAATCCGTAACGTATTAATACCTGTTTCACCGGCTTGCATTTGAATTTGCGGATAATGAATACCGGGTTCGAAGTCTAAAAATAAACTGGCAAGGTGGGTACTTAAATCTTCCCAGGGCTGCCATAAATTATGTGTGAAAAAGGAGACTACCAAAGCGCGCATTCTAAAATTTAAATAACCGGTTTCTTTTAGGCAACGCATACAAGCATCTACCAAAGGGAAACCTGTATTGCCGGATCTCCAGGTTTCTTGGTATGTTTTGTTTATGGGTTTATTAAGGGTGTGATAACCTTTATTGACACTTTTAAATTCCATTTCGTGCTCCATTTCAAACTTCTGAATAAAATGAGCTTGCCACCGTAAACGTGATGTGAAGGCGTTTAAATGTCTTTTATGTTTTGAGCTTTGGTAGGTATCATGCGCCATGTTTAAAACTTGTTTTATCGATAGGTTTCCCCAGGCTATGTATGGCGATAAGCGACTGCAAGCTGTTCGTGCTTGTAAAGGTTTCGATATGTCGAACATATAGTTTTTGTAGCGTTTATCAAAAAACGAAGTCATGTATTTTAAAGCTGTGGTTGTTCCGCCTTTTTGAAATCTCTTATTGAGCGGGTTGTGGAGTTTTACAGTATTAAAAAGGAGCTCTATGTTCTCAACTTCTTTTACAGTAAGTAATTGTTGTTGTTTTGGGTTGAATTGAAATTCTGGTATTGTCATGATATGGTTCCAATCTTCAAACCAGGTCGATCGGTTTGTAATACCACGTTGTACACCATTATTTATATTTTCTTTCCATATAACAGATTGGTTTTTGCAAAATTCCGCGAAAGCGATATCTCTTTTGTATGTTGAAAATATTCCGGTTTCCTGATGCGAAAATATTTGTTGTACGTTAAACTTGTTCCGTAAGGTTTTTAAGGTGTTTTCAATGGATCCATTAATGGTTAAAACTTTAGAATTGTGAGCAGAAAGGATGTCGTTAAGATCTGCCAGCGATTGTTTTACAAAATTCCAATGCCGCTCGCTGTAATGTTGGTCTTGAATTAAAAAATCTTCAAAAACATAGACTAGAAGCACACGATGATTTGTAGATAGAGCGTTACTAATTGCTTCGTTGTCATATAACCGAAGATCTCTTTTTAACCAGGCCACGCTTAAATTTTGTTTCATATTCTTTAAAAATTGTCAGGAGATTCCATTATAGTTTTAGCACGCTCCTTAATTTTTACAAGTTGAGTTTTATCCATTTTATCAAGTAGGCTAAACATCATGCCCATGCGGTGGTTATTGCTCAGAGCTTTGCGTTTATCATCTAAAAAGTTCCAGTATAGACTATTGAACGGGCAGGCATCATCACCTAATTTTTCATTTTTATTGTAGTAACAGCTTTCGCAATAATTACTCATTTTGTTAATGTAACTGGCACTTGAAACATATGGTTTTGTGGCAATTTTTCCCCCATCAGCAAATTGACTCATGCCACGTGTATTGGGTAATTGTACCCATTCTATGGCATCGACATAAATTCCTAGATACCATTTGTCGACTGCATCGGGGTGAATTTGAGCTAACAAAGCAAAGTTTCCGGTAACCATTAATCGTTGAATATGGTGTGCGTAACCGTTTTCCAGACTATTGGTGATGGCATGCTTTAAACAGTTCATTTTTGTGTTTCCTGTCCAGTAAAAACCGGGAAGTGAATGGGTGTTATTTAAAGCGTTTAGATTGCTATATTCAGGCATTAATGCCCAGTACATACCCCTCATGTATTCACGCCAACCTATAATTTGTCTAATAAACCCTTCTACTTGAGAAATACTAATGTCTTTACCGTATTTATACCAATAATTTAAAACCGTATCGACCACATTTTTAGGTGAAATGAGTTTTAAATTCAAGGCAAAAGATAAACGCGAGTGAAATAAATTCACTTGTTTTGTGTGCATAGCATCCTGGTAATCACCGAAATGAATTAATAAGTTTTCGCAGAAATATTTCAGTTGCTCTAAAGCCTGTACTCGGTTAATGGGGTATTCAAAAGTGTTAGATTTAAACGAACCAATGGATTTTATGTTTTCATTTTTTAGCAGTTCAACAATGTCTGTAACATCATTATTGAATTTTTTAAAAGGAGGAATATGGTGTGCGTCTTTCCATTTGTTTCTATTGCTTTTGTCGAAATTCCATTTACCACCTTCAGGTTGATTATCAATAATAAGAATGTTATGCGTTTTACGCATTTGCCGGTAAAACGTCTCCATAAGGAATTGCTTTTTGTTCTTAAAAAAGTTTTTTAATTCGTAACGATTTGTGTAAAAGTGTTCGGTAGAAAATGCTTGTGTAGGTATCTTCAAATCTTTTGTAAAGATCAATAATTGTTGGTCTAGCCTGTATTCGCCGGGTAGCTGGTATTCAAATTTTTCAATGTTATGTTCCTGAATAATTATCTTCAGATTTTCGATAAGATTTTGAGTGTTTCTTTTATCGTTTAATTTAAAATACTCAAGGTGATGTCCTTCGGATTTTAATACGTTTGAAAAGTCTCGCATGGCAGCAAAAAAGCCAATAATTTTTTGAATATGATGTGTAACATAATCAGTTTCCTGACGCATCTCGAACATGCAATACACATAATTATCTTGCTGTGTTTTGTACCAGCTGTGTTTATAATTTAATTGATCGCCAAGTATGAGTCTTAAGGTTTTCAAACGATTAAAATAATGTATTTTGAAGCCATAAACGTTGATATGAACCATTAGGATCATAACGTTCAGCTTGCGATTTTATATTGAATTTTCTGTCTCTCGGGTCGTTGCCTACCCCTGCAACATACATCCAGTTGCCGTAATTGCTGTGCACATCGTAATCAAGAAGTAAACTTTCGAAATAACTGGCGCCAATGCGCCAATCTAATGTTAAGTGTTTAGCAAAGTAGCTTGCCACATTTTGTCTACCGCGATTACTCATCCAACCTGTTTTTTTAAGCTCAATCATGTTGGCATTTACAAAAGGTTCAGGGGTTTTACCGTCTATCCATTGCTCAATGGTGTCTTTATTATTGAGCCAGGTATAGTTTTTATTAAGGATCCCTTTTACTTTAAAGATTTGGTTACCATATTTTATAGAAATGTATTTGAAATAATCTCTCCAGAGGAGCTCGAATATAAGCCAGTAAGTTGATTGATTACTGAAATGTTCGTTTTCAAATCGTTTAACTTCGTAATAGACAAGTTTAGGAGAAAGCGATCCATTCGCAAGCCAGGGGGATAACTTAGAGCTGTAGTTTGTGCCAATTAACCCATTTCGTGTTTTTTTATAAACCCCTAGTTTTTTAGTTTTAAATATATAGTGTTCTACGTGTGTTAAGGCATGGGTTTCACCGCCTTTAAATGGGAATGCACTATTAGGATGTGTATCGAAATACTCAAAACCTAAATCACTTAACGAAGGAATTTTGGTCGGGTTATTAATTGCTGGTTGTTTAAAATTTATGAGTGCATTTTGGCTTAGAGGTCTAACAATAACTTGTTTTTCAATAATTTTTCGGAAATCTGTGAATACCTTAGGTAGGTGTTCAATAGCAAAAGGAACATCTTCTGGGTGAAACAAAAATTGCTCAAATGATTCGGTGAACCTTATATTTTCAGGGAGATGCCTTTTAACACCTTTCAATATGAGTGTTTCTTCGTGTGTCCATTCGGTTTGAAGAAAAATATCTGTTACCTGATGGTCTGCTACAATTTTAGGAATGCAGTGTTCTAGTTTTTTCTGATAGATAAATAAGGGAATATGGTGCTTTTCCAAATTCGCTTTTAAATCGATAATTGATTCTATTAAAAATTTAGCTCGGAATTTTTCGGTTCTTTTGAACCCGAAGTGATTAATTTGAAAATACCTGGGATCAAAACAATAAACAGCAATCACTTTGCGACTATTATTAATGGCCTTTGTTATTGAAGGGTTATCGTGAATCCTTAAATTATTTTTAAACCAGATCAGACTTATTTTGTTTTGCTGCGTTTGCATTTTTCACTACAGTATTTTACTTCGTCCCAATGATGCTTCCATTTTTTTCGCCATGAAAAGGGGCGGTTACACACAGGGCATATTTTAGAGGGAAGATGTTCTTTTTTTATTGTTTTAGGCAAAAGGTTATGCTTTAGCTAATTGATTAATCATGCCTTTAAATATAAAACCGTGAAAAGGTAATACGCTATACCAATAGAGTCTGCCAGCTAAACCACGAGGCCTGAATGTTGCACGTTGGTAGACTTTGCCTTTATTAACTTTAAACTCGAGCCAGGCTTCACCCGGTAGTTTCATTTCTGCAAAAAGTATTAGACGCTTTTGAGTTCTGTCAGCTACAAGTACACGCCAAAAGTCTAGGGCATCACCCGTGTGGATTTCTGTTTTATTGGTTCGGCCACGACGTAAACCAATACCACCAACTAGTTTGTCGAGAACCCCTCTAATTTGCCATAAAAAATTACCATAATACCAACCGTTTTCGCCACCAATGGCCCAGATTTTATCTAAAGTACGTTGTTCATCTAAGACTGTTTGTTCTTTAACGTCTTTAAAACAACCGAATTTAGGTACCTTCAAATATTTACTAGAGGCACGTTTTTTGTGTCGGCTATTAATAAGGGCATCTTTCCAGCTGGAAGCAATATGGTTGCTTTCAATTTTTTCAAAAGCTAATTCAACAGCAGTTTTGTATGTCATGGGGTTAATATTCAGTAGAGAGTTGATATTACTTGGTTTTCCAATAATTTCAATTCCCATACTATTTACCAGACTTCTTGCTAATTTGTATGATGTAGAAGTAACAAAGTAGAGCCAGTAACTGGATAACTTTGGAGTCATGACAGGAAGCGTGATGATATAGCGTTTTAATTTTCGGATTTCGGCAAATTGTAACAACATAGTTTTGTAAGTTAAAATTTCAGGTCCGAAAATGTCGTGGGATGTATTGTGGAGTTCGTTTTTTCCCAATGCCTTTATTAAAAAACTTAAAACATCGCGAATACCAATAGGTTGTGTTTTGGTGTTCAGCCATTTAGGAGTAACCATAACCGGTAGTTTTTCAACTAAATCTCTAATAATTTCAAAACTGGCACTTCCTGAGCCAACGATAATCCCTGCCTTAAAAACAGTTAAGGCGTAAACATTTGATTTTAGTGTGTTTTCTACGTTTTTTCGAGACAGCAAATGTTTTGACAGCTTCGTGTCGTTGGTAATACCACTTAGATAAATGACTTGTTTTGCTTTGGTAGTTTCAATGTAGTTTTTAAAGTTTACGGCACATGATTCTTCCATTTTATGAAATTGATCTACAGAAGTAGACATGGAATGAATCAGATAGTAAGCGGCATCAATATCTTTAGGGATATTTGTTAGAGTTTCAGGTTTTAGAAAATCAGCTTCAACAATCTCAATAGCATCTTCGTCAAAATATTTTTGTTCCGTTCTAAGTTTACCACGAACAGCGCAAACCACAGTATGCCCTTCGTTTAAAAGAAGGGGGATAAGGCGTTTGCCTATGTAGCCGGTTGCTCCTGTAATTAGAACTTTCATGTTTTTATTTATTTTTCTAATAATTGTTTTGGTCGTTGATATTCCAAACGTTTTTTAAGTTTAGGAATAGTATAAGCATCTAAACCATTGATGGAGGCAATTTCTGCTTTCGACAGATTAATGAATCCGTCATTTTCCAGTAAGTCATCTTTTAAAAACAATCCTTCAATTTCTCCAATGAGTAAAATAGTATCATTTTCTTTAATGTAATATTCTGAAACGTATTTCATGTGTAATTGCACAGGAGCACCCTTAACGAAAGGAGCAAAACAATCATTTTTATATTCGGAATGTAACTTGGTTACATCGAACTCCGAAACATCCTTGTCATACTTGGCAGAGGTATGATGTGCGTCTTCAATGATGGTTTTGTAAATATGGTTTATAGTGTATACTCCGGTTTCTTTGATGTTTTCGTAGGTATTTCTTGGTACCGTTGTAGGTCTTAGTATAAAACCTAGAAGGGGTGGGTGGCTTCCTAAATGGGTTACCGAACTAAATACCGCTACATTTTCAATACCATTTTTAGATTTGCTACCAATTAAATTGGCACTTTTGAACCCCGAACAACTATTGATTAAGTTGATGCGGTATAGGTGATGCATCTCGTCAATATCCTTTCTACTAAAATGCATTAGGTTAGGGTTTTAAAATTATTGATTTTAATGTCTTTGGCTTTCAAATCGAACATAAGATTATATAAGCCGAAAAAGGTTCTGTTAATATAAATAAAGTGCTTCGAACCACGATTTCCGTTCATTTGTTTCAGTTCGGTACTTTTACTGTAGCGTTGTCCCATTTCTGAAATCGCTTTGAAAAATTTAGTGTCTGAAAAATCAAAAGTTTCAGAATGAAATGGTTGCGTAAATAAACTAAGCATATCGAAAAACATGGACGAGAAAAACTCCAATTCTTCTTTAGTATCGTCGTCTCTCAATATTTCTAATTCAAACATTTTTGCTTTAAAAACCTCAGGGTTATTGATATTTTCTTTTTTAGCTAATTCGAAATAGGGTTTATAGAAGCTCTCGGGTACGGTTTTTATACATCCAAAATCGAGAACAATTAATTCTCCGTTTTCTGAAACTAAAAAATTTCCAGGATGCGGATCGGCATGCACTTTTTTCAAAATATGCATTTGATACATATAAAAATCCCACAGTGCCTGACCAAGCTGTTGCGCTTTTTGTTCATCAGAATTATAGGCGGTGAATTCAGAAAGGTGCTCACCATGCATCCAATCCATGGTAATAATACGTTCGGATGACAAGTCTTCGTAATAATTGGGGAACTTTAAGTTAGGGATATGTTTGCAGCTTTCTGCAATGAACTTACTTTGTTCAACTTCTAAAATATAGTTAGTTTCTTCAATGAGTTTGTGTTCAACTTCTTTAAAATATTTATCAGAGTCTTTTCCTCGAATATTAAACATTTTAATTGCAATAGGTTTTACCAAAGCCAAATCGCTAGCAATACTGTTAGCCACTCCGGGGTATTGTATTTTCACAGCAAGTTTTTTCCCGTCCTTTTCTGCCTCATGCACTTGTCCAATACTAGCGGCATTAACAGATTCGAGGTTAAAAGAGTCGTAAATCTGGCTTGGTAATTTTCCTAAGTTTGTTTTGAATGTTTTAAGCACTAAAGGCGCTGATAATGGTGGTACAGAAAACTGTGATAAGGAAAATTTTTCAACGTAAGCTGTTGGCAAAATATTCTTTTCCATACTAAGCATTTGTGCTACTTTTAAAGCGCTGCCTTTTAGTTGTTTTAAACTGTTGTATATGTCCTCGGCATTATTTTTATTAAGTACTTCCAGAGCCTCAGCTTCCGTTTTGGTAATTTTATCTCCGTAGTACTTTAAATAGTTAACACCAACCTTAGCCCCTGTAGAAACAAGTTTCGTGGCTCTTTGAATTTTAGACGTTGGTATGTGATCGATGGTTTTCATGGTTTATACTTATGACATTTGTACTTTTTCTTTGAACAAAAACTTACCAAGGTCAATAATGCTTTTAATAGGTGTTGTATTGATAATATCAAAACTTGTGTTTACCGATTTTTCAATGAAAATGTCGGTTTTTTCAAATTTAGCAGAAGTGTCTTTCATCCAGAATTCTATGGTGATTAATAACTGAAGCCAAGCCGTTTCTGCAAGCGTTTTTTGTTGGAATTTATCGATATCTTTTTGTTTGGTTTCGATAGTTTCTATGTCAAGACTATTAATGAATTCAATATAGCTTTGCCTCAGTGACGATAGTACTTTAAGGCGTTTTAGATCTGTTTTAAATCCATCCAGCATAAAAACAACAAAACTTCTATTAGCCGTTAGTATTTCGAAGAATGTATAGTAGAAACTTAATAGTTTGTTTCTGGAATCGAAGGTTGTGAAATTTTCGTCATTTTTCAAAAGGTTATGGGTATTTAAAAAGAACGCATTGAAAATATGTTTTTCTAAGCCTTCAAAAGAACCAAAATAGTCGTAAAATGAAGCTTCATCTGTTTTTATGGCTTTACAGAATGAAAAAATGGTCTTTGGTCGCTCATTCTGTTCAAGAACATAATTCATATAATGAGAGACAAAGTCTGTTTTCGAAAATGATTTGTTTTTAGCCATAATTACAAGTATTTATTTGTAAAGATACAAAATGTTTAACCTTTAATTGTTAAAGTTAAACAAAAATACTTCAATTAATTTTAGTGACCTGATGTTTTATGGTTTTTGATTATTTTTAAGTAGGCAAAAGGAATTTTTATTTAAGCATTTATTAACAAATAAAAACAACTTGTTTTACTAATTTTAAAAATCTATAACTAAACAACTATATCAATATGAAAAAAATTATCGCTTCAGTTTTATTCGTAGCAGTTTCTCTAACTGGTTTTTCACAGATTAAGACACCGCAACCCAGTCCAACTTCTAAATTGGAACAAATGGTAGGATTAACAAATATGACCTTGGAATATAGTCGCCCAAGCATGAGAGGTAGAGCTATATTTGGTGATTTAGTTCCCTACGATAAACTTTGGCGTTTGGGAGCAAATTCTAATACTAAAATTAGCTTTACGACAGACGTGACTATTGGAGGTACTAAGGTTAAAGCAGGGGAGTACGCTATTTTTGCAACACCTGGAACGTCTTCATGGGAGGTTGTATTTTACAGTGATACATCAAACTGGGGAACACCGCAAAAATGGGATGATTCTAAAGTAGTGGCTAAAGCGAAGGCTGAAGTATATAAAATGCCGGTTAAAATAGAAACGTTTACCATGACTTTTGATGATTTAACAAACAACTCAGCTGTTCTGGGTATTTTGTGGGAAGATGTTTATGTAGGTGTGAAAATTGATGTGCCAACAGAATCTATTGTTTCGGCATCGATTGACAGAGCTATGAGTGGACCAGGAGCTGGTGACTATTACTCTGCTGCTGTTTATTACTTACAAGAAGGTAAAGATATTGATCAGGCAAAAGAATGGATTGATAAATCGATAGCGATGTCAGGAGATAAAGCTCCATTTTGGCAACTAAGACAACAGTCTTTAATTTATGCTAAAGCAGGTGATAAAAAAGGTGCTATTGCCGCTGCTAAGAAATCGTTAGCTGGTGCAGAGGCTGCAGGAAATGCCGATTATGTAAAAATGAATAAAGATTCTTTAAAAGAGTGGGGAGCTCTGTAGGGATATTTTAACACATAATAAAAAAAGCGCCTGACCAGGCGCTTTTTTTTTAATTACAATTTCCGTTAATGTCGCAAGTGTTATCATTTGCGACTATAGTTAATTTATCCTGATGTTTTTCCCAGGCATCCTGAATCGCCTGAGTAAAGACTTCAACAGGTTGAGCTCCTGAGATGCCATATTTATTATCTAAAACAAAGAAAGGAACAGAGTTAATACCTAGGTTTCTGGCTTCCATTTCGTCCTGTCTTACTTCATAAGCAAATGCATCAGATTCTAACATTTGTTTCACTTTGTAGTCATCTAAACCAATCGAATTGGCGATTTCGGTAAGTACGTCTATATCATCTATGTTTTTACCTTCCGTAAGATGCGCTTTTAGTAAAGCTTCTTTAGTTTTGTAAGCGGCACCTTCCTGCTTTGCAAAATGTAAAAGACGATGCGCTTTTAATGAATTTGCCGGGATAGATTGTTCTAAGTTAAACTCTAAGCCCGCATTTGCTGCCATTGCTGTTACATTATTAAACATGTGTTTAGCACGCTCACGGTCTATACCTTTATTCTCTACAAAATGTGTTAATGCGTCCGTTGTTGTGGTTGTTTGCAAATTAGGATCTAACTCAAAACTTTTCCATTCTACAGTTATTTTTTCTTTGTCAGGGAAACTGTTCAATGCAGCTTCAAAATGTCTTTTTCCAATATAACAAAAGGGACAACGTATATCGGACCATATTTTTATGTGCATAATTTTTTCTTTGTTTTGGGGTTTAGACGTAAATGGTTTTTAAAGCTTTCAATAGTTAATCATCAGTTTCTAAAAAGAAAATTTGTTCAACAGGTAATTTAAAAAGTTTAGCAATTTTTAATGCTAATACCGTGGAAGGAACATACTTGTTTTTTTCCATGGCATTGATAGTTTGCCGGCTTACACCAATTTTATTGGCTAAATCGGCCTGTGTTAAATTATGAATAGCACGTTGTACTTTAATATTATTCTTCATGACTGTTCGATTTATATTTTAAAAAATTAAAACGAATAATGAAGAATAGTAAAGGCGTGAACATATTATATATCATTACATTTAGAAAGTTCATGTCATAAAGAAATACTATTGTTAATAGTAATACTATGTAATTAAAAATTATAGCCCAAACTAAGGATTCATGCCTAAGCTTATGGATGAATTCATCCTCAATTTTTTCTTTACTAAAGCCAATTAGCAACCCGCCAATAATAATTAAAAAAGACATGATTTCATCAGAAATATCATTTTTCTCTAACCTAAAAAATGGAACGGTATTTCCGTTAAATTCTTTACCTGAATTGAAAATAGATAAGACGTTAGTTTCAAAAAAAATGGTATCATAATCGAAAATAATTTTTGATAACCAAAAGAGAATGCCTGATAAAAATAAAACCCAACCGATTTTTTTGTACTTGTGAGGTAAAAGATAATTTGTTTTCATAAACTGTTCGTTTTAAGATTGATAAAAATGATTGATGCATTAAAGGTAAAATAAACTTTACATAAAGACAAATAAAATTTACTTTATATTCTAATTTAATGAGATTTATAACATCATCTAAAGTTTTTAAAACTTTCAGAGATGTTTTATATGTAAATGTTAATATTTTAAAAGAAATAGCTTTGTATGCTACTAGGGTAGCAGATTATCACGTTTCAATTAACTACTTTTAGAATAATAAATTTTTCTCCCTAGAGGATAGCAATGGTATTTGTTTAACTTAAATCTGATATTATGAAAAATTTATTAATTGGTTTTTTTGTTTTAGGTTTTCTTAACCTAGGGTTTTCCTAAAATCATACTGAAGTTCAGGCGGTGGTGCTAGAAGATGTTGTCTTAGTTAATATTAATAAAGATTATCTAGCTAAAGTACAATCTACAGATGTTGATAATAGGTTGAGAAGATTGGAACTCGCAGCATCGAGGCATAATGTGTTAAACTCTCCTTTGTATGATGGCAGAGATGAGGAATTTAGAACACGTTTTACAGGGTCTGAAGGATTTATTGATGCATACTATGATAGAGAAGGTGTTATTTTAAGTACTTCAGAAAAGTATAAAAATATAACTCTTCCAGAGCATATTGAAAACTCTCTTTTAAATGAATATCCTGATTGGATGGTAGATCAGACATCGTATGTAGTACTTTATGATAAGGATAAAGCAACAGAAATGACTTATAAGTTGTTATTAAAGAAAGGAAAAGAGTCTAAAAAGTTAAAATTAGATGCTAATGGAAGAAGTAAGAGTTAATAGTGTGTGTAATTGATAAAGGTTAAAAAAATCCCTCATTAGGGATTTTTTTATTTAATAATTTAATTCAATCTTATTTCTAACATCGTCTAAAGTTTTTATTAGTTTTCTGCTGAAATCAAATGTCATAATATCGCTCTCGGTTTTATCTTCACGAAGTAGATTATTAAAATGTATAGTTTCGTAATTATAGCCTATGGTATTGTAGTTAAAATCTTTTAATTCTTCTTTTCCGTCCTTAATTATTGAGACCGTTGCAGGAGCATGAAATTGAGTGTTGATTTTAATGGTTGCTTTTTCGCATTCAAAAATAGCCTGTGTAGGCAGTTCTTCAATGAGTGAACTTTTTAATTCTGCTTGTTGGTTATTAGGATAAGTAAAAGTCATGTTACACGTAGAGTCGGCACCGTTTTCAAAAAAAGTAGCGTTGGCAGAAATACTTTTAGGAAGTCCTAAAGTTGATAAACTTGCAAAAATAGGGTAAATGCCAATATCTAATAAACTGCCACCACCTAAGGCTTTGTCGAAAAGTCTGGTGTTAGTATCGTAAGGTCGTTGAAATCCGAAATCAGCCGACAGCGATTGTACTTTTCCGTACGTTTTGTCCTTTAAAAGTTTTAAAACGTATTGATAATGTGGTAAAAAGTAGGTCCATAGCGCTTCCATGAGCAAAGTTTTGTTTGCCTTGGCTACAGAAATCATTTCTTCTACCTCCTCGGAATTCATAGCAAATGGCTTTTCACATAATACAGCAATTCCTTTTTTTAAGCACATAATCGTGTTTTCTTTGTGCAAGGTATGCGGTGTAGCAATGTATACCGCATCAATATTAGAGTCGATGGTTAATGCTTCGTAACTACCATAAGCTATTTTAGCATTGTGTTTTTTTGAAAACTCGTCGGCTTTGGCCTGCTGTCTTGAGGCAACAGCATATAATTCTGCATCAGGAATGGTAGCTAAATCGGTGGCGAATTTATCTGCGATTTTACCTAAGCCTATTATACCCCAGCGAATTTTTTTATTTTGAAATGATGTTTTCATAAATTTTAAATAATTAGTGAGCCAAAATAAGATAGTATACCAATAAGGGCGGCTAAAATACCTTTGTCTATATGTGTTGTTTTGTTGAAGTCAATTAGTAAACTTAAAATGATAACAACAATACAGCCTACAAAATTTAGCCAAAGAAATGGTAGGTTGATAAACTCATAAAGGTTTAAAAAGTATAATCCGATAATGATTATCTGGGTTATAATACCACTAATAAAAACGGCGTTTCCTTTAACGCTTTTAAAGAAAAAAGCGACTAAAAATATTCCAAGAACATTACCGTAAAAAATGGATCCAATAATGTTGACTAACTGAATTAAATTTTCAGCAAGTTCGCCAACACAGGCTACAGCTATGGCGATGATACCCCAAAGTAAAGTGAACCATTTTGAAGCCGAAACCATTTGTTCTTCGGTCTTTTCACCTACATTTCTTTTGTATAAATCAATAGTGGTTGTTGAGCCTAACGCATTTAATTCACTGGCAGTACTTGACATGGCTGCACTTAAAATTACGGCTAGAAGCAAGCCTATTAAACCTCTGGGGAGATTGTTTAAAATGAAATGAATAAACACATAGTCTTCATCGTTACTCTCAACTTTAATCTGTTGTTTTTCACCGGCTTGCTCTATTAGCAATTTTGCTTGTTGTTTTAGTTTATTTGATTTTTCGTTAATCTCAATCAGTTGTTCTTTAGCTTGCTGATTGTCTTGATTTACAAAAGAATAAATGAGGTCTTTTTTTTCTTTAAAGATATGTTTTTGTTGGTTTTGAAGTGTTTGGTAGTCTTCAGAATATTCAGAATTTAAGACCAATTCTGTTGCTGTTGGATTGAAATTAATTGGTGCTTCATTAAACTGATAAAACACAAAAACCATTACGCCAATAAACAGAATAAAGAACTGCATTGGTACTTTTAAAAGTCCGTTAAAAATTAAACCAAGTTGCATTTCTTTAACCGATTTACCGGAAAGGTAGCGCTGTACCTGACTTTGGTCTGTACCGAAATAGGAAAGCATTAAAAAGGTGCCACCTATAATACCACTCCAAAACGTATATCGGTTATTAAGGTTAAAAGAGAAATCTAAAGCTTCCATTTTTCCGCTAGCACCAGCAATGTCCACCGCTTCACTAAACGTAATATCTTGCGGAAGATCACTAACAATTAAAAAGAAAGCGACTAGCATACCAATAAAAATAACAACCATTTGGTGCTTTTGTGTTACATTCACGGCACGTGTTCCTCCAGAAACTGTGTAAATTATTACGATTACACCAATAATGATGTTAAGTGTTAGTAGATCCCAACCTAGGACTACCGAAAGGACAATTGCCGGAGCAAAAATTGTAATTCCAGCGGCCAAGCCCCGTTGAATTAAGAATAAGATGGCGGTAAGTGTTCTGGTTTTTAGATCGAAACGATTTTCAAGAAATTCGTAGGCGGTGTAAACTTTTAATCTGTGATATAAAGGAATAAACACCATGCAAATAACTATCATGGCAATAGGTAAACCAAAATAAAATTGCACGAAGCCCATACCTTCATTAAATGCTTGGCCGGGGGTTGATAAAAATGTAATGGCACTGGCTTGTGTTGCCATAACAGAAAGGCCTATAGTCCACCAATGCGAAGCGCTGCCTCCCTTTAAGTAATCTTTTACATTCTTGCTTCCTCGTGTTTGCCATGTGCCATATGCGACAATAGCAAAGAGCGTTAATGAAAGCACTACCCAATCTATCCAGTTTAATGTCTGCATCTTAAAAAGCCTTGGTAATTAAATAGAATATGAAAAAATAGATGGCATTGGCAATTAATACCAATGAATATAATTTTAACCATTTGGGCTTGGGTTGGTCGTTAGTTTCCATAAATTAGTCGTTTAGTTTTTGATTGGGTTGTAAATGGTCTTTACCTATGGAAAGCATATTGGCGAATAAGCGATACGCTCCTGAAACGCCTTCAGGGAATTCTCTAAAAAAGCTTAATCCTGTATAAATATAATAGCCTTTTCCGTATTTAGCGACCAATAAACTTCCTTCTTTAGCCGATTCATCTTTATCATGCATAGATAGGATAGGAGTGAAGGCTTGATCCCATTTGTTTGGGAAATATAAACCACGTTCCTGTGTCCAGCCCTCAAAATCCTTTTGTGTTATTTTATTTGGTGTATTTAATAACGGATGTTCAGGATGTAAAATCTCGACTTTGGCATTTTCGTCGGTAACACGATCTCGAGAAAGCGTTAAATTATAAGGAGCTAAATGGTCGGTTTTTAATCCGCGATTGGTGTTGTATTGTACAATCATATTACCACCAGCTTTTACAAAATCGAATAGTATTTGTTGTTTAAATTTTAATTCGTCTATTGTGTTATAAGCTCTTATGCCAATTACTACAGCATCAAAACGTTTTAAGGTTTCATCTGTTATATTTTCCGGATTTATAAGGCGGACATTATAACCAATTTGTTCCAGACTTTCAGGAACAACATCACCTGCACCTGCGATATATGCGATATTTTCACCATGTTTTTTAATATCTAATCGAACCACTTTACTTTCACTTGGAAGTAGAACAGTTTGGTAAGGAATATGTTCGTAATTGATTTCAATAAGTTCTTTGGTGTACGTTTTGTCTCCAATATGAATAATAGGACTAATGTAGCCTTCATCCTGATGTTTAGGAGGAATAATGGTGAATGTAAGAATCTGTTCTTCTCCTTTGTTAGCGATGTTTATCTCTTGTTTTTCAGGAAAAACACTCCAGTTTTCAGGATGGCAAATTTCGGCAGAGCCTTTTAAGTTGTCATGTCCGGCTTTTACAATTAGTGAAATGGTATGTTCGTTACCATTATCGAAAATAATAACCTTTTCACTGATTTTAGCCGAGGCTTCCGGGATGATTTCAAATGGGCGGTATAATTCACCTTTATCAGGTTTTGAGTAGCGATAAATAACCGGTTTGCTAAATGTGATAGGCGTATTGTTGATTTTTAAATTGAAGTTTATAATAGTGCTTCTTGGCGTTTCCGGCTTTCCAATTAGGCTTTTGTCTTCAACGGTGTACATACCTAAAGCCCCTTTCTTTTTTAACCAATATGGTGTGGTGTAGTTTGTGTCTTCTGATAAGTTATATTCAGTTTCAAATTTTTCTGAATTGTTGTTTTGCAAAGCAAGATCTTTTTGAATTGTTTTGCCATCGGCTTGAGTGATGCTCTCTAAAACAATTGTCTGATTGCTTCGGTTTAAGGCTTCAATGTTAATTTTAACAGATGTATTTGGTGTGCTTGTCGGTGTTTCAGCGGAAGCTTCTAAATACAATCCAGTACACATTTCAATGATAGCTTTTAACTCTTTCGTTTTTTGAGTTTTCCAGTGTTCGTTTTTTACGTTTTGTAATAAATTATAGGCTTTTAAAAGGTCAGGGATATGAACTGAAGGATTATTGAAATTGAAATTCTTCTCCACATTATATAAGATATTCCCAATAGCTTTACCGCCTGCAATACGATTCCAAGAGGTATCAATTCCTGAGAAAATATTAGTTTTATCTGATACAGGTTCCCCTTTTAAAAATTCAACATATTCTTTTTGTGAGCCTCGCTGATTTAATCGACCAAACCCTTGGCACAGATGCTGGCTACTGGCTATTGAAGCAATTTCGTTGTTTGACAAGCCTTTTAGTGGATAATAAACACCAATATCGAAGCTTAGCATTTTACTTTTGTCGGCTTTGTTAAATTCCGATTGACTTCCATAAAACCACCAGTTTGTATTAAAAAATAGCCGTTTTGGTTGCCACGCTTCAGTTGTTTGTAATTGTTCAGGATACCCTGATGTATCGTTTGCCAGATCGAATGCTTTAAAACTTAACATTGCAGAACTCGTGTGATGCCCGTGGGTTGTACCAGGGGTTCTGTGATCGAACCTATTGATAATAATATCTGGTTGAAATTCGCGAATAGCTAGCACAACATCGCTTAAAACTTCATCTTCGTCCCAGATGTCTAAGGTTTCATCAGGGTGCTTTGAATACCCAAAATCGTTTGCTCTGGAAAATAGTTGTTCACCTCCATCTACACGACGAGCGGCTAATAATTCCTGTGTTCTAATGACTCCTAATAGTTCTCTAATCTCAGGCCCAATAAGATTTTGTCCGCCATCACCACGTGTAAGTGATAAGTAAGCAGTTCTTGCTTTTACATGATTGGACATGTAGGAAATAAGTCTTGTGTTTTCGTCGTCAGGATGCGCAGCGATGTATAATACCGATCCTAAAAAGTTTAGTTTTTGAATGGATTCAAAAATTTCGGCTGAAGCCGGCACTTTTGGTTTTTGAGCCTGAGAAAATGAAAAGGTTAAGAATAAAACAAATGAGAATAGGGTAGTTTTTCGCATGGTTGAGTTGTTAGCTAAATTCAAATATACCAAAGTTAATGTCGCTAACCTGTGGGTTTAAAATTTCTTTAACGTTAAAAATGCTTTGATTACAGCCATTTTCTGCGTTTAAAATAAATAAGCATCGCTATAAAAAGTACAATCATTACACCCCATAAAATGAAGTATGAGTACTTGTAATGCAGCTCTGGGATGTATTCGAAATTCATGCCGTAAATACCGGCAATAAAGGTTAAAGGAATAAATATAGAAGCCATTATGGTAAGCACTTTCATGACTTCATTCATTTTATTGCTAATGGTAGTCATATACATATCCATTAAACTCCAGATCATTTCACGGTAGATATCTATATTTTCAGTAACCTGAATTAAATGATCGTATATATCTCGGTAATACGTTTTAGTACGTTGTTGAATAAGTTCGCTTTCGTGTTTTTCAATGCGATTAATAACCTCGCGAAGCGGGAAAATAGAGCGTCTTACTTTTAATACTTCCTTTTTTAACTCCTGAATAACTTTAGTGGCCGATTCTTCAATACTGCCTTCAAAGATATCTGTTTCTAAATCTTCAATTTTGTCCCCTAAGGTTTCAATAACACTAAAATATTCATCAACAATAGCATCCATAAGGATGTAAAGTAAATAATCAGACTGCATGGTGCGTACGCGTCCTTTTCCAAGGCGAATACGTTCCCGTACAGACCCAAAAACATCACCTTCAGATTCCTGAAATGATAACACATAATTAGGGCCTAGAATGAAACTAACCTGTTCGTAGTTAACTTTTTCTTCAGCATCCAGATGCAGCATTTTTAGCACGACAAACAGGTAATCTTCGTACTCGTCTATTTTAGGTCGCTGAGAAATGCTTACCAAATCTTCAATCACCAAGGGGTGTAAACTGAAATGTGTGCCTAATCTCTCAATAGCGTCGACATGGTTTAAGCCATTTATATTTATCCATGACACACAATCCGTTAGTTTAAAGTCGAATGCCTCTTCGATACTGTGTAGTTCTTTTTCTATACACTGGTCTTTGTTATAATCGAAGACTTCAATAAACAGATTTTTATCAGACTTGTCGCCTGTGTAAATAACGCTTCCCGGAGCTAGTCCGGATTTTTTATTGTGTTTTTTTGTTCTTTTCTTAGCCATGATATAAATATATAGAATATTTATACAGCTTCGGCATCACTGGCAATAGCATCTTTTTTTATTAAAGTAACCGGTTTTTGAAGCATTAAATTGTTTGGATAAGTCACTAAATCACCATTGTCTAACCTAAGGTGAAGTTGAAAAGCGGTAATATCTTCAATAATACCCTCCATAGGAAAATCGCTATCGTGAATTTTAATTTTGTCTCCGACTTTATGAGGAAAGTTGAAAAACATAATGACTCCAGAGGTAATGTTGCTTAAAATAGACCAAACAGCCACAAAACCAATACCAATAACCGCAAATACAGATGAGAAAATAACGGCTAAATCCTTAAAGTCGGTGCCAAATATATAAGCTAAAGCTAAAAAACCGATAAAGAATAAGGAGACATGAATATAGCGTCTAATCAATCGTATTCGGGCATCATTAAATCCGCTTTTTTTTGCAATTTTAGTCACTGCAAAGTTTAACGTATAATGAATAACAAGTAGGATGGTTACAATAATAACCGAAAAAATAAGTTCCGTTTTGTTGTCTTGTAAAAAATCTAATACCATAATATTAATTTTTAAGATTAAACATGAGTTCTACTTTTAAAGCAAGCGCTTAAAAAGTTTCAGCAATACTGTTTAACGTCTTATAAACTAAGTGTGTTGGTAGGCCCATAACATTAAAGTAAGAGCCTTTTATTTCGGTAACACCAATTTGACCAATCCATTCCTGAATGCCATAAGCTCCAGCTTTGTCAAAAGGTTTACAGGTTTGTATGTAATACCAAATTTCATCGTCGGTTAAAGCTTTAAATGTTACATCGGTAATACTATGCAATGTTTTTTCAAAATCGTGTGTTGTAAAACAAACCGATGTAATCACCTGATGAGTTTTATTACTCAACGATTTTAACATGTTGTAAGCTTCTGTATCATCTTGCGGTTTCCCTAAAGCTTCATTATTATTCCAAACAATGGTGTCGCTAGTAATTAGAATGTCTTGCGCGTTTAGCTCTTCTTTATAAGGTAAGGCTTTTAATTGCGCCAAATAATTACTGATTTCAAAATGGGTGAGGCGAGAAGGGTAGTCTTCTTTTACCGGTTTTAATCTAATTTCGAAATCTAAGCCTAGATTTTTAAAAAAATCTTGTCGTCTTGGTGAACCTGAGGCTAATATAATATGATGGTTTTTAAGTGTTTCGTTCAGCATTATTTAATTAAAATATACTTGTATAAAAGTAATGAAAGCATTCCGAAAAGCATAATTATTTTAAAAAGGTTACTGATGTGTCTAAAATCCTTTTTGCTTTTTGCCATAAAGATTTTAATTGAAGTATATAGCATAGGACCAATTATTAGCGTAATAAAGTAGAGGCTAACAAAGCTGTTTTTGTATAAACTGTCGAGTATGTAAAAAAAGAATACTATTGTAGAGGTGATGGTTAATCCAAATAGAATATAGGTAGTGGTTTGCTGTCCCATAACGATTGGAAGCGTGTACATACCTGTTTTTTTATCACCTTCTAAATCTTCTATTTCTTTAGCGATTTCTCTAAGAAGATTAATGACGAAAGCAAAAAGGGCGTAATTGAATAGGATTTTGAAAAAGAACAACTGTGTCGATTGGTTGGTGGCTGTAATGGCGGGCAAAATATCGAATAAGCCAACTATTAAAATACTACAGGCAACGAGAACAGAAACTATTATATTTCCAATTAAAAACAATTGTTTGAGATGAGTGGCATAGATATATAGTAATACTGAAATGATGACGAAAACGGCAAAAAAACCACTTTTACCAATACTAAACGACAGGTAATACCCTAAGCCAACACCAATAACATTAAAAGCAATGAATAGATTATAAGCTGTTTGTTCTGAAATGCTTTTGCTTACAATAAGCTTGTCTGGTTTGTTTATAAAATCGGTGTTGATATCACAAATGTCATTAATTACATTTCCGGCGGCGGCAATACAAATTGTTGCCAGTATTAAAAGTAGAAATCCTAAACCATTCAAACTTGTGGAAACATGAAAGGATTCTAAAAGTGCAAATTTAATAAGTAATTGCACTAAGGCAATCATGAGTAGATTTTTCCAGCGAATCAGGTTTAAGTACTTCAAAAAAACAGATTGGGTTAAATGTTAGACATTAAACTATCAATTAGGGTTTTGATAAAATAAAGTACTAAGGTGAAAAGAATAATGAAAATAGCCAAAACCTTTTTATTCTGTTGTTTGGCTTCGCTTCTAATTTTTTCTTTTATGAGTTCTTTTTCAGCTTTTGTAAGCCTGTGATGAAGATAGTTGAGTTGGTGATGGTCTAGTGAGGTGCTGTGAAGTTTGTCTTTTAACGTAGAAAACGGCATTGCCGATTTTTGATTAAATACATTTTGGCTGTTTCCAAAACCTATGTAACCAAAATTATTGGCAATCCGTCTACTAATTCTTTTCAAAGTCTAAATATTTAAAGGGACTAAAATACCCATTTTCCTTGAACTTTAAGCACTTGCTCTATAACATCACGCACGGCGCCTTCACCACCTTTTTTATGTGAGATGTATTTTGAAACACTTTTTATTTCAGGTACAGCATCCTGAGGACAAGCCGGTAAACCTACCAATTGCATTACAGCGTGATCGGGAATATCATCACCCATATAAAGTACGTTTTCAGGTTTAATGTTGTTTTCCTGAGTGTAGGTTTTAAATTGCTCGGCTTTATTACTAGCTCCAAGATATACGGGATTTACTCCTAAACCTTCTAATCGTACTTTAACACCTTCGTTTTGTCCTGCCGAAATAATAGCCACATTAAAACCAGCGTTAACAGCAAATTTAAGTGCAAAGCCATCGCGAACACTCATAGTGCGTAATAATTCTCCTGAGGTTGTTACGTTTAATGAACCATCGGTTAAGACACCATCAACGTCAAAAATGAAGGTAGTAATATGTTGTAAATACTCTTTATAGCTTTTTTCTTCCATGGGTATGTTGAATCGATTTTGTTAGCAAATCATAAATGTCTTTATGATGCGGATTGGTTAAAAGTTTTGTGTGTTTATCAAGCGTTTTTTTGTCATCACGTTTCGCAGGTCCTGTTTGCGCCATATATGGCGATAAATCCTGAACTTTTTTAGCAGTTTCTAAAATTAACGGTTTTAATAAGTCGAATTCTGCGCCTTCACTTTCGGTAATTTCATGAGCCACTCTGTAAAGCTGATTTGTAAAATTATTAACGAAAACAGCTGCTAAGTGCAATACTTTACGCTGATCGGTATTAACTTTTTTAGTTGGACTTCCTATAGCGATCGCCATATCTTTTAGAAGATGGTAATCTTCACTTGTAATGGCTTCAATACAAATAGGTACATTAGCGAAATCTAATTTGGCCGATTTGCTAAAACTTTGTAATGGATAAAACACCCCTTTGCGATGTTTTTTGTCGATATCACTAATTTTTACTGTGCCCGAAGTATGAACCACTAAACGGTTTTCAAACGGTAGTTTTTTTGTTAGGCCTTTTACGGCATCATCGCTAACCGAAACAATATAGACATCAGCCTTAGCTAATTGGGATAGATTGTCGGTTATATCAACTTCATTTTTAAAAGAGCTGATAGCCTCAATACTACGGTTGTACCATTGTAAAATGTTAACGTTTTCTGTGGTTTTAAAGGCTTTGTATAGGTGCGTGGCAACATTGCCAGCGCCAAGAATTACTACTGAAATCATGATTGCAAAAATAGAGAATATTACCCGATATAAAAACCGAATCGGTTATCTTTGTTTACTTGATAATCGATATTAAAATAACATGAAGCTTATTTCGAAATTTAACTTTTGTTTCTTGAAAAGATCTTGTGAGATAGTTTAAAGGTGGTTTACCATGACAAAAAATGATATTACTACTCGGGAAGATGTTCATTTACTGGTATCTTCGTTTTACGACAAGGTTAGGCAGGATGATGTTTTAGGGCCCTTTTTTAATAAGGTCATTACTGATTGGGATGCGCACATTGAAAAGTTAACCACTTTTTGGGAGTCAAGTTTGTTTTTAAAAACGAAGTATTTAGGTAATCCTTTAGAGGTACATGTAAAAGTAGATCAAGAGAATAACCACGGTGTTACCAACGAACATTTTGGACTGTGGTTAAACCTATGGTTTCAAACTATAAATGAATTATTTGAAGGCGATTATGCCGAAAATGCGAAACGACGTGCTCGGAAAATGGGAACATTTTTATACATGGAAATTTTTAAAGCCCGTCAACCAAAGTGATTTTTCAATGTATATCATATATTTTAGACTTTTTAAACATTAGGATTTGATTAACAATTCTTTCCAATTTTAACAATTCTAAGTTAATTGAAATACTTAAATTTGCACGACCTCAAAAAAGGGTTCGACTATGCAAAATAAACTCTCCAAAATTCTTTTTTCAACACGCTTAACATCTATTTTATTTATTGCTTTTGCTGCAGCTATGGCGATTGGTACATTTTTAGATGCAGGACAGGAAACATCGCCAACGGCATATACCAGAAATTTAATTTATAACACTTGGTGGTTCGAAGGTATTATGGTGCTTTTTGTTATCAATTTCTTTGGTAATATTTTTAGATACCGCTTACATAAAAAAGAAAAGTGGGCCACGTTGTTATTGCATTTAGCGTTCATCTTTATTATTGTTGGAGCTGGTATTACGCGCTACATTAGTTTCGAGGGGATGATGGCTATTCGTGAAGGAGCTACCGAAAATACATTCTTGTCTAGAGAAACCTATATTACGACTTATATCGATGGTGATTACGAAATTGATGGTGTGGCACAGCGTTTACCTCTGGAAAATAAAGTAGATTTTTCAAGTCGATTAGACAACGATTTTAAAATTGAAACCAGATACGACCAGCAGCCGGTAACTATAGAATTAGAGAAGTTTGTAAAAGGCGCTGAAGAGGATATTGTACCAACCGAAGATGGTGAAGAATATTTAAAAATTGTTGAAGCCGGAGGAGGTGCACCACATAACCACTTTTTAAAAGTTGGTGAAATTCAAAGTATTCACAGCATATTATTTGCTTTAAATAAACCTACACCTGGAGCTATAAATATTACCTATAAAGACGGGAAATTAAATATAGAGTCACCGTTTGAAGGGGAATATATGGTAATGTCTACCATGGCACAGGGTAAATTGGTTAAGGATAGTCTTCAGCCTTTAATGTTGCGTTCGCGTTACGTTATTGGCGATATGCAAATGGTTTTCCCTAAGCCTGTAGTGAAAGGAGAATTCGATATTGTTCAGAAATCACAAATGCTGAAAAACGATTCAGATGGCGTGGTTTTAAAAGTTACGACAGGGGGAGAAACCAAACGCGTGGGATTGTTAGGCGGTATGGGTATGAATAATCCTTTTAAACAAGTAAAAGTTGGTGGATTAGACTTTGCTTTTAAATATGGTTCTAAAGTTCTTGAATTACCATTTTCAATAAAATTGAATGATTTTGAAGCTGAACGTTATCCGGGAACGGAAAAGGGGTATTCGGCATTTTCTAGTAAAGTGACAGTTATTGATGAGCAGGAAGGTAATTTCGATTATAAAATTTTCATGAATAATATTTTAGATCATCGCGGTTATCGTTTCTTCCAGTCAAGTTTCGACCCAGATGAGAAGGGTACCATACTTTCTGTAAATCATGATTATTGGGGAACACTACTAACTTACATTGGCTACTTCCTGTTATATGCTGGGTTATTGGCAATATTATTTGTAAAAGGTTCTCGTTTTGGAGAGTTGAAAGTCATGCTAGAAAAAGTGAAAGCTAAAAAAGTGAAAATGCTTAGTGTGTTGCTTTTGTTTTTAGGGATGACGTCTTTTGCACAAACACATTCTAATCATAGTGGTCATAGCAAACCTTCTAAACATCAAATAGATTCAATATTAACAGCAAACATGGCCCCTAAAGAGGTTGCTGAAGAATTTGGACATTTAGTGATTCAGGATGTCGGAGGGCGTATGATGCCGGTAAACACCTATGCTTCCGAAATGTTACGTAAGCTGAGTAAGAATGATGCCTATGAAGGTTTTGATGCGAATCAGGTGTTTTTATCCATTCAGGAAAGCCCTACACTTTGGTATAATGTACCTGTTATTTACTTACGTCCTATGGAAACCGATTCATTACGAAGTATTATCGGTGTAAGTAAAGAAGGGAAACATTTTGCATTAGTAGATTTTTTAAATGACGATGGAACTTATAAGTTAGATCCTTATTTAGATGATGCTTACAGTGCAACTGTACCAAATGGTTACCAGAAAAAAATAAAAGAAACAGATGAGCGCGTTCGTTTGTTATTCAACACAATTGAAGGGGCTTCATTAAAAATATTCCCGATACCAGACGATCTAAATAATAAATGGGTTTCAGCTTATGATTATAAGTTCGGAAATTATAAAATTCAGGATTCGCTATATTCTAATTTTGTTAGAAATGGTTTCAGAGCCTATTTGTTTACATTAAATCAGGCCAAGCAGTCAGGCGATTTTTCAGAAGTATCCAAATTATTAGAGGCGTTTAAGAAAACGCAGCATCAGTATGGTGGTTCGGTTATGTTGAGCGATAAAAAGATAAAAACCGAAATATTATACAACAAATACGATATTTTCAAAAAGTTATTCAGCTGGTATATGTATGCCGGAACGTTACTTTTTGTATTATTAATTGTTCAGATTTTTAAAGAAAAAAGTAAAGCCTTAAACGTATCGGTAACGGTTTTCAAAATAACAATTCTTGGTCTTTTTGTCTTGCATACGGCAGGATTAATAGCGCGTTGGTATATATCGGGGCACGCCCCTTGGAGTGATGCTTACGAATCTATGATTTATGTTGCTTGGGCAACTGCATTTTTTGGTCTAGCCTTTGGAAGAAAAAGTGATTTAACTATTGCAGCGACTGCTTTTGTAACGTCAATGATTTTAATGGTGGCACACTGGAACTGGATGGATCCGGCAATTGCCAACCTTCAGCCGGTATTAAATAGTTACTGGTTAATGATTCACGTGGCGGTTATCGTGGCGAGTTACGGTCCGTTTACCTTAGGAATGATTTTAGGTGTGGTCTCGTTGCTATTAATGATTTTCACTAACGAAAAGAATAAAAAGAAACTGGATTTAAATATTCAGGAGCTTACTATAATTAACGAAATGGCTTTAACAGTTGGTTTAACCATGCTTACCATAGGAAACTTTTTAGGAGGTATGTGGGCTAACGAAAGTTGGGGACGTTACTGGGGCTGGGATCCTAAAGAAACCTGGGCCTTAATTAGTATTATGGTATATGCCTTTGTTATTCACATGCGTTTAGTGCCGGGATTACGTGGTCGTTGGTTTTATAACTTAATGTCTATCATAGCGTTTGCAAGTATTATGATGACCTATTTTGGAGTGAATTTCTATTTAGCAGGACTTCATAGTTACGCTAGTGGAGATCAGATTGTAAGCTTAAAATTCATTGGAATAGCTTGTGCAATTGTTGCAATTTTAGGCTTCTTCGCTTACAGAGGTTACAGTAAATATTACAAGAAATAGAGGTTGTTAAGACCAAATGATAAATTATAAATCTTGCTAACGTTATTTTATGTTAGCAAGATTTTTTAGTTTTAAAGGGAACGTAATATTTAAAATGTGAACTTATGAAGAAGTTATTTGTAGAATTTAAAGAGTTTGCTGTAAAAGGCAATATGATGGATATGGCTGTCGGAATTATTATCGGGGCTGCTTTTAATAAAATCATCGATGTTTTAGTAAAACAGGTATTTTTACCACCGTTATCGCTTTTAACCAATGGCGTTAATTTTCACGATAAGCGCATCATTTTAAAAGAAGCTGTACTAGATACTTCAGGAAAAGTGATTACAGATGAAGTTGCTATTGGTTATGGTATTTTGGGAGAAACAATGATTGATTTTTTAATTGTCTCATTTACTATATTCATGGTAGTGAAATTTATGAATCGCTTGCGAAACAAATCACAGGATGTACAAGATGAAACTGTAGCAACACCAAAAGATATCGAGTTATTAACTAAGCTTACAAAGTTGATGGAAGAGCAAAACAATTTAATGAAAACCAATAAATAAGTATGGCAAAGACAGGTCGTGATAAAAACACGAAAAATAAAGCGAAACATTCCAGATTGGTTGATCAAAAAAAGAACAAAAAACGTAAAGAAGCCGATTTACGAAAAGAACGTTTAACCGCCTTGAAACAAAAAATTAAAGAAAATAAAGAAAACGAAAAGTAGGGGTATGTAAAGTTTTAGTTTAGAAATCGACCAATGGAAGAACTAATTAAACTATAACTTATGAGAACTGTATATTTATTTGTTTTTTCTTTAATGATATTCAATCTGTCTTGTTCTAATTCCGTTGATTCTGAAATGTCTTTAGAAGAAAATATGGAAATGGAAGATATGAATCCTGGAGAGGTCGCTTATTCAGGAGATTTTGTTTCAAGCGCGCATCCAACTACAGGAAAAGTGTCTATTGACAAGGCTCTCGAAATATTAACTTTTACTAATTTTAAAACCGATGATGGTCCTAATTTGGAAGTGTACCTAGCTACAGATACCTCTGCATCCAGCTATGTTTCATTAGGTTCTTTAAAAGGGACTGAAGGGAAATATGAGTATAATTTACCAAGCGATATTGATTATGAAGTGTATACTCATGTTATCGTATGGTGTGTCCCATTTTCCGTAAATTTTGGTTATGCTGTGTTAAACTAATCCTTTAACACTTTCATAAGGGATTTCACTAAAACATTTTACGACTAAATCGGCTTTACTGTAATCCTGGTTTTTAGAGTGTTTACTATCGTAACCTGTACAGAAAATACCAGCGCCTTTTGCTGCTTCAATGCCGTTGGTAGAATCTTCTATTACCATACATTCATGAGCTTGGTAACCTGATGCTTCGGTTGCTTTAATAAAAATTTCAGGGTGCGGTTTTGAGGCTTTTAAATCGGCACCACTAAGCTTAGCTTTAAAATATGGATTTAAATCAAAGCGTTTAAAAATGCGTTCTATGTTTGGCATGGATGCCGAAGACCCTAAAACTAAAGTTAGTCCATTCTTATGATAATCTTTAATAAGGTCTAAAACGCCATCGATTAAATCGAAGTCTTTATCGTTATCGAAAATATATTCGTAATGTTTTCTTTTAATGTTTACTAAAGTTTCTGGAGCCTCATTGAGGTTAAAAGCATCGCAAACTTGTTTACATACATTTAGAGTAGATTTCCCTGTAAATGATTCATACAGTTCGGGGGAAACTTCCACGTTTACATCTTCAAACATTTTATGGTAGGCCTTGTAGTGTAAGGGTTCACTATCAATAATAACTCCATCCATATCGAAAATCACGGCCTTTAACATCTTCTTTTTTGCGCTAATATAAAAATATAGTGTGATAGATGCTTAAAAATCCGTATCTTTTATAGAATTCGCTAACGACCGATTTTGCAACAGGTTACAGCAGGATAGTATTAACAAAAATTTATGCCAATTTTACCTACAACCTAATTAAATTAATTGATAGCTAATTATTTAAATGGAAAGAATTTATGCAACTTACCTTATAGAAACACCCTATGAGGTAGAACAAGCAGCCGCAGTTTTAGCCGGCGAACAGTCAAGTGGAACTTTTGTCTCTGTTCCAGGAGAAACCGATGAACTTAAAACACGTTTTGCTGCTCGAGTAGAGCATATAGAAATTTTAGATGAGGTTTATAAGCCAAGTATGCCAGGTGATTTTATCCAGGGTAAAGTTTATAAGCAAGCAAAAGTCGTTGTGTCTTGGTCGGTAGATAATTTTGGGTACAATATACCAGCTTTAATTTCTACGTTACAGGGTAATTTATATGAGCTTAGACAATTTACAGGTTTAAAGTTAGATGATTTTGAATTACCTAACTCTTACAGAGAGCATTTTAGAGGCCCTAAATTTGGAATGCGTGGCACGAAGGAACTTGCAGGAGTAAGCCCAAAGCGCCCTATGATTGGGACCATAATAAAACCTAGTGTTGGACTAACACCTGATTATACTGCTGAATTAGTAAAAACATTAGCTGAAGCAGGTATTGATTTCATAAAGGATGATGAGCTTTTAACGTCATCAGGAAATTCGCCATTTGCCGAGCGGGTTGAAAAGGTAATGCGGGTGATTAATCAACATGCCGATAAGACTGGAAAAAAAATTATGTATGCCTTTAATATTACTGGCGATTGCAGAACTATGCAAACCAATTATGAGACGGTTGTAAATGCAGGAGGTACTTGTGCAATGGTTAGTATAAATAGTGTTGGCTGGTCTTCAACAAAACAGATTTGTAATTGGGGAGGCCTGTCTATACATGCACACAGAAATGGGTGGGGCATGCTTAATAGGCACCCTTTTCTAGGAATTAATTTTCCTGCATATGATAAAATTTGGCGATTAGCAGGAGTAGATCAAATGCATGTAAATGGTATAGATAATAAATTTTGGGAGTCTGATGATTCGGTTGTACGTTCTATCAAGTCCTGCCATAAGCCATTTTTAAATAGTGAGGCTGTGCTACCGGTTGTCTCTTCCGGACAATGGGGCGGGCAAGCATTCGAAACTTATAACCGTACCAATACTACAGATCTATTGTACATGGCAGGTGGAGGTATTATGGCGCATCCATCAGGTCCTGCAGGTGGTGTTCGAGCTTTACGTCAGGCATGGAAGTCAGCTGTAAACGGTATGACTTTGGAGCAGGCTGCTCAGGAATATAAGGAGTTCGGTGAATCTGTATTGAAATTTGGAAGAAAGGAAGTGAATGCAGAATAATAATAAAATATTGCTGGCTTATTACGGCGATGATTTTACAGGTTCTACAGATGCTTTAGAGTTTCTAAGTCGGGCAGGGATAAAAACAGTATTGTTTTTAGAATTGCCGACGCCTGAGATGTTGGGACAATTTTCCGGTCTGGAAGCCGTCGGTGTTGCAGGTATGACTAGATCAATGACTCCTGATGAAATGACAGAAGAGTTATTGCAGGCCTTTGAAACTTTAAAAACTTTAAATCCGAAACATGTACATTATAAAGTCTGTTCTACTTTTGATTCTTCACCTGAAATAGGGAATATAGGGACAGCTATAGATTGCGGTATTCAGATATTTAAAAATCAGTTCACACCTGTTTTAGTTGCTATGCCAAACTTGGGGCGTTATTCTGCATTCGGTAATTTATATGCAAAAATGGGGATTGGAAGTCAGGGGGATATTTATCGGTTAGACAGACATCCCTCGATGAGTAAGCATCCAATTACCCCAGTTAATGAAAGTGATTTAAGAGTGCATTTATCGAAACAAACAAATCAATCGATGGGGTTGATAGACTTAATAGATTTAGGTAAGCCTGTTGATGAAATAAAAAGCAAACTGCAGGCAGAAATAAAGGAACATCCTATTGTATTTTTTGATGCGATGTATGAAGAGCAAATGCAGATTATAGGAGAAGTTATTGATAATAGGGTTGTAGAAGGAGAATCGTTATTCTCTGTAGGTTCATCGGGTATTGAAAAGGCGCTTGGTGATTTTTGGGAAAAACAAGGTTTATTGAGCAAAAGAACCAATTGGAGAGATTTAGAAGAAAGTCACCCTATTCTGGTTTTGTCGGGAAGTGTGTCTCCAATTACGGCTAATCAAATTAAATATGCTTTGGCGGAGGGATTTGAGCAGGTTGAGGTAACAGCAGATGCTTTGGAGAATCCTGAAGTAGAGCAGGAGTTCATAGAAAAATACCAAACACGTATAATTAATTATTTAAAAGCCGGAAAAAGCGTAATTCTGCATACGGCAAACGGACCTGAGGACAATCGTGTAGAAAAAACAAAAGCATTTTTTCAAAATATTGGATTAGACGAGTTAACCATTCGATCTCAAACCGCAAAGCGTTTTGGAAAAATTTTGGGCCAGTCGGCATTAGGAGCTTTAAAAGAAGTGCCTGTAAAACGTTTGGTTATTGCTGGTGGAGACACGTCTAGTTATGTGGCAAGGGTACTGGGAATTAAAGCTGTTGAAATGATAGCACCTGTGTTTACCGGAGCACCACTGTGCAAGGCTTTTGCTCCAGATTCACCGGTAGACCAAATTGAGGTTAATTTAAAAGGTGGACAGGTAGGTGATGAAACCTATTTTGTGGCTTTGCAACGCGGGAAAATAACAAATTAAAACTAAACTAAAATAAGAAACTAATTATGCCAAAAACATTAGCATTAATACATACATCGGCCACTTTAGTGCCGATTTTTCAAGAATTAGTCGATACATATTTAAAAGGTAAAGATCTTAAGGTTTTCAACATAGTAGATGATAGCTTGATTAAGAATACTATTGAACGGGGTGCTGTTACCCCAGATACGTCTAGACGCGTTGTAAACTATGTGGGGTCAGCTGAAGAAGCCGGTGCCGATTACATTATGGTAACTTGTTCATCTATAGGTGATGCGGTAGAAAGTTCTGCGCCATTAACAAAGGTTCCCGTATTAAGAGTTGATCAACCAATGGCTGATAAAGCTGTGCAATATGGAAAAAGAGTAGGTGTAATAGCAACATTACCAACAACATTAACACCAACAAGCGATTTGGTAAGAAGGCGTGCTATAGCTTTAGGACGAGATGTAGAAATTACTTCAAAACTGTGTGAAGGTGCTTTTGAGGCGTTAATGGGAGGAAAGCCAGAGGTACATGATACCATGGTAGCACGTGCTTTGATGGAGCTTGCAGAAAATGTTGATGTAATATTATTAGCTCAGGCTTCTATGGCTCGAGTGGTTGGTCAATTATCTGACGCTGATAAAAAAGTACCTATTTTAGCGAGTCCCGAAATTGCTATGGAGTACTTAGCAGAGGTGCTGTAATGGCAAAGTTTCAGCGATATCTACTATCGTTAGGCATCATTTCATTAATCATTTTAGGGGTTGCTGTTATAGCACGTTGGGACAGAATGTTTGCACCTCTGGCTGTGATTACTGCAGTGACTTTAGCGATAGGTATGCGATCGGTTAGGTCGTTAAAGAGTTATCAGTATACTGCATGGATTTTAGTGGCTATTGTGTGCGGCATGTTTTATCCTTCAGCATTTTTACAATGGGGAAACTTCGATTTAAGAAACAAATGGTTAATTCTAATTGTTGTTCAAGTTGTAATGTTTGGGATGGGAACTCAAATGAGTTTCAAGGATTTTTATGGTATAAAAACCATGGGTAAAGGGGTGTTGGTAGGTGTGATTTGTCAGTTTACAATCATGCCGATTGTAGGTTATATGCTTACCAGAATATTTGAATTCGAGCCGGAAATAGCTGCGGGGGTTATTCTTATTGGTTCGTGTTCTAGTGGGTTAGCTTCTAATGTTATGGTTTTTATAGCCAAAGCTAATTTAACACTTTCGGTTACTTTAACGGCGGTGGCGACCTTGTTAGCTCCTATAATGACACCTTTAATGATGAAGCTGTTAGCTGGTACTTATGTGGAAATAGATTTTCTTTCTATGTGTGTACAAATTGTAAAAATAGTAATAGTTCCTATTGGAGCAGCTTTGCTCTACGATGTATATTCGCAAAGTTCACGTAAGGCTAGAAGACGAATTGATATTTATTCTTATATATCTGTAAGTTGGTTACTAATTATGTTATTGGGCTTCTGGAAGTTTTTAGAAATCAATTCTTCAGAAACGATAATGCAAGTCATGGCTCTTTTAAACTTTTTACTAGGCGCTGTAGTTGTTGGAAAATTATATTATCATCTAGTCAATTTCAATTCAAAAGTTCATGGGTTTATGCCAATACTATCTATGTTCGGAATTGTTTATTTTACAACGGTTACTACTGCAGCAAGTCGTGATAACATCATGACTATAGGTGCTTTTATTTTATTAGCTTCTATGATGCATAATGCATTGGGTTATACCTTTGGATATTGGATAAGTCGAATTTTAGGGTTAGACAAAAACTCTTGTAGAACGGTAGCGTTAGAAGTTGGTTTGCAGAATGGAGGAATGGCATCTGGTTTAGCAGGTTCAATGGGAAAGCTGGCAACAGTTGGGTTGGCAGCAGCCGTTTTTAGTCCTTGGATGAATATATCCGGTTCTATTTTAGCGAATTATTGGAGGAAGCGTAAAGAGGTTCTTCAAAAAGTATAAAAAAGCTGTACAGGAAACCACTAGAATAAGTTACCTGTACAGCATAATCAAAACAACTATTAAATATGTTCTTCTAAATGGTGGTGTTCGTCAATTAAGGGACCACCTTCCATAATTTGTTGTGAAGCCTGATTTGTAAATTTTTCAAAGTTTAAGTGGAATGAGTGTGCTAATTGAATAGCTTTTCCAATGTATGCTCCTTTTTGTAACCAGGTATTCATTGGGTCTAAAATTTCAGATGGTACACCAGGACAGTATTTAGGCATAAACAATCCGAAGATTGGGTTTTGTTCATAATCCACCTCATCTAAATCCCCATTAAGAATGGCCGTAATCATAGATCTGGTATATTTCAATTTAATACGAGATCCTACGCCATAAGGTCCTGCGCTCCAGCCTGTATTAATTAACCATACGTTAACTCCTGCTTCCTGCATTTTTTTGCTTAACATTTCACCATATATTGTTGGGTGTAATGGCATAAATGGTTCACCAAAACACGCTGAAAACGAAGGAACAGGTTCTGTAATTCCTGCTTCAGTACCTGCTACTTTTGCGGTGTAACCAGAAATGAAATGATAGGCCGCCTGTCCAGGTGTTAATTTAGATACTGGTGGTAATACACCAAAAGCATCACAGGTTAAGAAAAAGATGTTTTTGGGGTTGTTAGCGTAAAGTGTCTCTTGTATATTATCGATGTGGTAAATGGGGTAGCTTACACGTGTGTTTTGTGTTATTGTGCTATCTAAGTAATCCACTTCGCCATTATCTTTAAAAACTACATTTTCGAGCATAGCGCCAGGTCTTACAGCTCTAAAGATATCAGGTTCTTTTTCTTCACTTAAATCGATAACTTTTGCATAGCATCCGCCTTCAAAGTTAAAAATGACATTGTCATCTGTCCAACCATGTTCATCGTCACCAATTAATTTTCTTTCAGGATCGGCAGAGAGTGTCGTTTTTCCTGTTCCGGATAATCCAAAGAAAATAGCAGTATCTCCTTTTTTTCCAACGTTTGCAGAGCAGTGCATTGGTAATACATTTCGTTCTACAGGTAAAATTAAATTAAGAGCTGAAAAAATGCCCTTTTTCATTTCTCCTGTATAAGCAGAACCACCAATAAGTGCTATTCTTTGACTAAAGTTAATGATTGAAAAATTACCTTGGCGAATACCATAAGCTTCAGGATTTGGACAAACATAACCCGGAGCACACAAAATTAACCAGTCCTCTTCAAAGTTTTGTAGTTCTTTTTCACTTGGTCTCAAGAACATATTATATACGAATAAGTTAGACCAAGGGAGTTCGGTAATAGCGCGAATTTTTGTTTTAAACTCAGGTTCTGCACAAGCAAATGCATCTCTGGCATAAAGTTCTTTCCCTGAAAGATATTGGTTTACTTCATGTTTTAATTTGTTAAAGTTTTCGGTAGAAATAGGTTTGTTAGTTTTGCCCCACCATACTTTTTTTTCGGTGTAGCTGTCTTTTACAATAAAACGATCTTGAGGAGAACGTCCGGTAAATTTTCCAGTATTAATGGCAAGAGTACCATTAGCAGTTTCTTTTCCCATGTTGTTTTCAACGGTGATTTGCTGAAGTTTTTCGGGAGATAGGTTCCAATGTACAGTGACATTTTTTAAGCCATACTGCTCCAAGCTAGCATGTGCTTCCATAGTTGCTAAATCTTCCATTTTAATTGATTTAAATGTTTTCCTATTATAGTGGCCATATTATTGGCACGAGTAATAATGTTAGTATAAAAAGCAAAACTAAAAGGGGCGCACCTACTTTAAAGTAATCCATGAACTTATATCCTCCGGCGGTCATAACCATAGCGTTTGTTGTTGTTCCTATTGGTGTCAAGAACGCTGTTGATGCACTAATGGCTATTACTATCATAAATGGGTGTGGATCTAAATTTAACGAACTCGCTGCAAGCATAGCAATAGGCGCCATTAAAACGGCTGTTGCTGAGTTATTAATAACCTGACTAAATGTTGTGGTCAATAAAAAGATACCTCCTAAAAGTACAATAGGATGTATGCCTCCTAAATGTTCTACTAATCCATTGGCAATTAGTTGTGCTGTTCCTGTTTTTTGTAAAGCGATACCCATAGGAATCATGGCGGCAATCATTACCACACTGGTCCAGCTAATACCTTTATAAGCTTTAGAGATAGGTACACAACCTGTTAGTAATACGATACCTGCGCAAATTAAAGCCGCAATAGATCCAGGAACTATTTTAAATACCATTAATAGAATCATAAGTATTAAAGTTCCTAAGGCGATATAAGATTTGAAGTTTAAACTTTCAACATTTTTAGCCATTCCTTCAGGACTACCAATAATAACTAAATGCTCGTGTTGTTTTTTTAAATCTTCAATAGCCTGCCAGGTTCCTCTTAATAAAAAGGCATCTCCTGCTTTTACTGTAATGTCTTTGTCTTTTAAAGGCTTGTTGTTTCTTGATGCTGCTAATAGCTGAATACCAAATCTTTTAAAGTAATCACCTAATTTGTATTTTCGGCCAACAAGCATAGAATTAGGGTTTACAATAACCTCGGTCATACCGACCTCTTGGTTAATTAAGTTGTGTTTTAACTCATCAGTTATTGGTTCAAGCGGTAAAAGTCCAAGTCTAAATGTAATCATTAATTTGTTGATGGCTTCTGTACTTCCTTTAACCGTAATAATATCGTGATAGTATAGTTCAGTTTGAGGATTTGGAAATTCAATAAAATTATTAATCCCTTTCAGTACATTTGGGTGTCTACGTTTTATACGAATAATATTTACATTATAATCTTTTTCGAAATGCCAGTCCTCCATTTTGGTATTGATAAGCGGAGATACCGAACGTATACGTAATCTATAGTAGTCATCATCTACTTTGTAGGCTTCAATCCAGTTGTGGAAAGTAGATTCAATGTCTACAGGTTTATTGTTAGTTTTATTGCTAGGTAATAGTTTGTAACCTACATATCTAAAATAAACTAAGGTTATAATTAGTAACGGCAAACCGATTAATCCAAATTCAAAGAATGAAAAGCCTTCGTAGCCCGATTCAATTAAAGCATTACTGGTAATAATATTAGGCGGTGTACCTGTTAAGGTTAGTAATCCTCCAGTGTTCGATCCGAAAGCCACAGGCATAAGCATTTTAGATGGTAACGTTCCAATACTCCAAGCAGAAGAAATACTTAAAGGAGTTAGTGTAGCTACTGTTCCGGTATTACTCACAAACCCTGAAAGTACTCCGGCACCTAGTGTAATTATAACTAATAACTTAGGGACACTTTTACCAGCCCATTCAACAAACTTTTTACCTGCCATCGCCGTCCAACCGGTTTGGGCAATCCCTTCACCTATAATAAAGAGGGCAGCAATCATAATAACGGTGGGGTTACTAAAACCACTGAGTGTTTCAGTAGCATCTAAAATACCTGTTAAAAATAAACTTAGCATTGAAATTAGGGCAACAATATCTGGTGTAAATTTTCCCCAGATAAAGAGACCAATTGTTATTACTAAAATGAAGAGCATTAAATAGACCATATCTAATTTTGTTTGTTAATTTTACAATGACCAGTGTCTTGAACGGAAGGCCTTGTCTGGTTTGGTTCTTAATTCTTTGTTAAAATTACTATACAACGCCTCTATTAATTATGACTAAAGTCATACTTTTTAATAAAGGGTGCTTTTTCAATTATTGTTGATTTTAACTATTAAAATATATTAAAAATGTAAGCGAAAACGTATTCGTAGTTGGCTTTTTTTCGGATTTTAAATGATTTGGTAAATAATAGAAGGTTTAATTTAGATTTTTTTAAAAAAATATTGAAGATAAGTCATAAATAAGTGATTAATTAGTAATGTAAAGCGGAGTAATTTTAATATAAATTATTACATATGAAATTAGATATACTTGCTATTGGAGCACATCCTGATGATGTAGAATTAGGTTGTGGCGCAACATTAGCAAAAGAAGTAGCGAACGGAAAAAAAGTAGGGATTATCGATTTAACTCGCGGAGAATTGGGTACGCGAGGAACGGCAGAAACGCGTGATGAAGAAGCTAAAGATGCCGCAGATATATTAAACGTATCTGTTCGAGAAAATATGAGATTTGCCGATGGTTTTTTTGTAAATGATAAAGCCCATCAGTTGGCCTTAATTGCCAAAATAAGAAAGTATCAACCAGAAATAGTCATCTGCAATGCTATAGACGATAGGCATATAGATCATGGAAAAGGTAGTAAATTAGCCAGTGATGCTTGTTTTTTAAGTGGGTTACTTAAAATTGAAACAGTAGATGAAACAGGAGAAACTCAAAAGCCATGGCGACCAAAACATGTATATCATTTTATTCAGTGGAAAAATATTGAGCCAGATTTGGCGGTAGACGTTACTGGTTTTATTGATGTTAAGATGAAATCGGTAATGGCTTATAAAACGCAATTTTTTGATGAAGATAGTAAAGAGCCTGAAACACCAATCTCAAGTAAAAACTTTACCGACAGTGTTATTTACAGAGCTAGAGATTTGGGGCGATTAATAGGGGTAGAGTATGCCGAAGGCTTTACTGTAGAGCGCTACGTTGGAGTTGATAGTTTGTTTGATTTGATTTAGTAAAAAAATATTTTTTATTAAGTTAAAGCAAATGAATTAGTTAGTTTTTAATGTGAGGTTTTTTGAAAAAATACTTGAAAAATTTCATCAAAAACTTTTGCAGTAACGCTTAAAACGTTTACATTTGCACTCGCATTACGAAATGCATTACACGGTGGTTGTAGCTCAGTTGGTTAGAGCGCCTGATTGTGGTTCAGGAGGTCGTCGGTTCGAGACCGATCTTCCACCCAAAAGACAAAGCCTTTCAATTTAATTGAAAGGCTTTTTTTGTGGTTTAAATTCAGGTTATCGTAATTTCAGAATATTTATTGTCTTTAAACTATGCTCTAATGCTTCCACTATTTCTTAAAGGTATAAATACGTTATACTTTTTAGTACTCTCACCATTTAAAGAATAACAATATATTTGTACATTCTTTCTGGCGGAAGAAATGAAGACAGTACCATTATTTGAAAGTGACATGGTAAAGGGTACTTCTCCAGAAGGTAATACATTCGCGATCTCATCTAAATGACTACCAGCAGAGCAGGGCGTATGATAAATCTAAAATCGTTTTGATTAGCATATGCTTGATCATATTTTAAAGGCCCACCTTTATCCGAAACATGTACCTCTAAGATTAGTAACTTTTACTTACGATCAGATGAAGCATTGTATCGCCGGATTCAGGTAATTAGTGAATAAGAGTAGAGGTTACCCTGTATTGGGCTGTATGGGGAAAAGCGCTAAAAGCCATAGTTTCATTAGGAATAAATAAAACTCCAATTTTAAAGTACTGTCAACTATATTGTCAACCAAAACTAAAAAAGCCCGTAAACATTACTGTTACGAGCTTTTGTTGCGGAGAAAGAGGGATTCGAACCCCCGGAGGTGTGACCCTCAACGGTTTTCAAGACCGCCGCATTCGACCACTCTGCCATTTCTCCTTGAGTGCCTCATCAGGTATTCCCTGAATGCGGGTGCAAATATAGTAACCTTTTGTTATTATATCAAATATTTTTATCGATTTAGTCTTTTAATCATTGGAGACCTTTCTAAAGGTGTTGTCCCTTAATAAATTAAGCGTTGATTTTTTTTAAGTATCACTAAAAATAAATAGACTATGGTTGTTTTAGACTAGTTAGATGATAGCCATCCTTCAATAAATTCGTCATCTACTAAACTATCGTCTATTAATACAAAACCAACGTGAGGCGTCCAAATGGCATTGCTTTCACGATGGCCATGCGCAGTTCTAATATTTACTTGGTATTTACCTTCGTCTTCAGGTAACTTGTCTTTTAAATTAATGTATTCCATGGCGTAAAACTAATTAATTCAGTCGTTGTATGAAAGCCTAGCGGTGTTTTCAAGGTGTTAATTTGCGGTATAAATAGAAAAAGGCTTCTTTCATTTAAAAGAAGCCTTTATATCTCTATGTATTTTGTAAAAAAGTTAGGTTTTAAAAGCGATTTTATTAAGAACTTCTAGTCTAACTTTATTCTTTCGTCACGGTTAGCAAGTTCCCATGCTGTGTGGAATACCAAGCGTGCACGAGTTTCTAATAAATCGTATTGAATTTTATCTGGTGTATCAGATGGTCTGTGATAATCTTCATGAGTACCGTTAAAATAGAAAATTACAGGAATGTTATTTTTTGCAAAGTTGTAATGGTCGCTACGGTAATAAAAGCGGTTCGGATCGTTATCGTCGTTATATTTGTAGTCAAAGTCCATGTTAATGTACTTTTTATTAACCTCCTCGGAAAGGTTATGTAATTCTGTACTTAATTTATCTGAACCAATAAGGTAAACATAGTTTCTGTTATCTTCATGTTTTTTATCAACACGACCAATCATATCAATATTTAAATCGGCTACTGTATTTTCTAATGGGAAAATTGGATCTAAATCAGTATAGTATTTTGAACCAAACAATCCGATTTCTTCTCCGGTAACATGTAAAAACAAAATACTGCGTTTTGGCCCATGGCCTTCGTTAGCAGCGGCTTTAAAGGCTTCAGCGATTTCCAATATGGCAACTGTTCCAGAACCATCGTCGTCGGCACCGTTGTTAATTTTTCCGTTACCATTAACTCCTATGTGGTCTAAGTGTGCAGAAATTACAATAATTTCATCTGGTTTTTCAGTTCCTTTAATGTAGGCTACAACATTTTCTGAAGCTTTAGCTTTATTTGAAAAGAAGGATTCAGGAATATCTTGAAAATAATCACCTTTAGCAATAGGGGATTCGACACCTAAACTTTCGTAATGTTCTTTTATAAAATTAACGGCCTTCTTTTGGCCTGGCTCACCAGTTTTTCTGCCTTCAAATTCATCGGAAGCATAGGTGTACAGCGCTTCTTTTAGTTCGTCGGACGTAATGGTTTTGGCATAAGTAACCGGTAACCCCTCGTTGTCTTGTTGTTTATTGTTTTGCGAAGTACCACACGATGTAATTAATAATGCGGTACATAAAAAGACACTTAGTCGTTTCATGAAATTAAATTTAATTAGACTCTAATATTACAAAAATGAATTTATAGGTAACGCGATTTTGAAATTAATTTAACAAATGGTTGTTTTCGTCGGTAAGTAAACGGTGACTTTGATTGGCGATTTGCCATGCAGTTGCAAAAATAAATCGAGTACGTTGCTCTAAAAGGTCGAAGTCTATTTTATCTGGTGTATCTGTAGGTTGGTGATAATCGCTGTGTTCGCCATTAAAATAGAAGATTACAGGAATGCCTTTATCCGCAAAATTATAATGATCAGACCTTGTGTAATATTGATTGCGATCACCTTCGGCATTGTAGCGGTAATCTAAATCCATATGAAAATAGGTGTTGTTAACTTTTTCTGAAATATAATGCAGTTCTTTGCTTATACGGTCTGCGCCTATTAAATACAGATAATTAGGATTGTTTTTATGAATATCGTCTACACGACCAATCATGTCAATATTCAAATTTGTTACCGTGTTTTCAAGTGGAAATACTGGATGTAGGGTATAATATTCTGAACCTTTTTTACCAATTTCTTCGGCAGTTAAATGCAGGAATAAGATACTGCGTTTTGGTCTGTGACCTTCATTCTTAGCTTGTTTAAAAGCCTGGGCCATTTCCATTAAAGCGACTGTTCCAGAGGCGTCATCATCGGCTCCAAAATAGATTTCATTTTTGTTATTAACGCCTAAATGGTCTAAGTGGGCAGAGATAATAATAATTTCATCAGGGGATTCACTCCCTTTTATAAAGGCCAGAACATTCTCTGTTGGTTTTATGTCTTTTAGGAAAAAGTCTTTGGGTATGGATTGATAATAGTTGATTGTATCACCGAGCGGCGAAATAATACCTTCGCTTTGATAGTAAGATTTTAAAAAATGAGCAGCTTTTTTTTGTCCGGGCTCACCAACACGTCTACCGTTAAATTCTGAAGAAGCAAACTTATAAAGTTGTTCTTTTAGTTCTTCTGAAGTAATTGTACTTGCATATTTAGTAACCCAAGGTTGGTCAACTAATTGAATACTATTTTTAATGTTTTCAATTTTTGTGGTATACTTAGGTGTTGCACATGTACCAACTAGGGTAAGTGCAGAGAGCATGCAGAAGATTTTCATGTGTTTAAGTTTGTCACATGAAACTTACGACCATCATTCTCTGGGGCAGAAAAATGTTGAACCTGTGAGTTTCATTTTTTGTTCCTAAACCAAATATAGAAAAAACAAAGAAATTACTTACTATTCAATTTCTATGTTTTCTAGTTCTGAAGCATCTATTTCAGATTCTATAATTTCATCAGCTTGAATTTCAATATTTTCTAATTCTTCTTCATCAATTTCTAAAGATTCTACTTGAGAATCGTCTATTTCTAGAGTTTCTATTTCAGAATCATCGATTTCTAAACCGCCTAATTCCGATTCGTCGATATCAATTTCCAAACCTTCTAATTCTTCTATGGCAGCTTCTTCAAATTCTTCTTCCTTTGCTTCAAGTGCTTCTGTGTTTTCTACTTCGGTAACCGTAAAAGCAGCTTTATATGTTGTAACGGCTAAAGCCATAATGGTTAATAAAAAAGAAAACTGAACTAATTTTTTTATCTCACCTGTTTTCTTTCCCAAATAAAACGCACCACCGGCAAAGAGCAGGGCTGCGATTGCAGGGAAAATAGCAAGATTAGATATTGGCAATACCGAAAATATTATAGCAAAAACAGAAGCTACTACAGCTAATATGGTTAAAGTCTTTCTCATTATTAATTAATTTTTTAATCCTGTAGCCGATTTAATTTTTAGCTCACCGTTACCAACAGGAATTTTAAATTTACCGTAAACCAAAACCTTATTCGCATCGGCTGTCAACCAAATTAGGTTACTATTGGTTCCTTGTAAAACATTGTCACTGGAACCAACGGCTAATTTGTAACATTCTTTCTTGCCGATAGCAGTGTTAATGGTTTCTTTTCCTAAGTATGTCACCTGACCTTTGGTTTCTTCGCGATCAAAGATAATGGTAAAACTTTTTTTAGATCCCACTTTCATTGTACTAAAATCTATTAACCTTAAGTTGTATATGGTAGAAACAATATCCTTTGTGCCTGCATTAATTTTTACGGTTTTGTTTTCCTCGTAATTGTTTTTCTTTTTCATTAACGATTTAACGGTTCCTTTACTGTGGCTAAAGGTGTATTTCATGTATTTGTAATAACCACCTTCGTTAATATCACGAGAATATAGATAAGGCGTAAGGGTTTTAGGGTTTACATAACTTTCGTATAAATCTCTAATCTTAAAAAAATTATCCCATTTGCTATACGTCACCGCGGTACATTTTAATCGGAGTAAAGTTGCCTTAGAGGTTTTTACCGGGCTGGTTTCCATGGTAACCTGGGCGATATCGTTTAATACCCCAGACATATTGTAAGAGGCTGTATAGGTAAGTTTTTCCTTGTAACCAATGGCTGTGTTTTGGGCATTAGTAGTTAAGAATGCTAATAATAGCATGAAAAGAAATGGGATGCGCTTCATAATTATTGTAGATTATAATTTATAACGTCTAGGTTATCATTTATTGTGCCGAAAATACAATGCTTTAATTGATTATACTAATTTTTATTCGTTTGTAAGTTGTAATGTAGGAACACTGATAATTGTCATGATTTATAAGAACAAGTATTTGTAAATTTATACATCTGAATTTTAATTATTTAATATTCAGTGATGAAATACGAGTGACAAGAAAAAAATTTAATTATGAAAACGATTTTATTACCTACAGACTTTTCAGATAATTCATTAAATGCGATTCATTATGCAATGAAGATGTTTAAGAATCAAACCTGTAACTTTTATATTATAAATATTCAGCGTGTTGGTTCGTATATAACAGACGATTTGATGATGTCTAACCCAACCGGAGTACTTTACGATACGGTTGTTGAAGCTGCAAAAGTGTCTATAGATAAATTAATTGCCAGATTGGTTAAAGACTATCATAATGAAAAGCACGAATTTATTTCGCTGGTAGATTACGATAATTTTACCGATGCCATTAATCAGGCTGTTTTAAAGCATCATGTAGACTTGATTATAATGGGCACCAAGGGCGCATCAGGATTAAGCAAGAAGATTTTTGGAAGTAACACCGTTAAAGTATTACAGCATAGCGACGTGCCGGTATTGGTGATTCCTGATGAATGTGAATTTTCAGGGTTGCAGGATGTAGCTTTCACAACGAGTTTTCAATCCTTATATAATATGACAGAATTGAGATTGCTGGATGAAATTATAGTAAAAAATAAAAGCAAGCTTAGTGTGCTTCATGTAGTCTTAGAAAATGAAGACCCTAAAGAACTCTTTCAGGATATTGACTTTTTTAATGAACATTTCGAAGAGGTGTCATATAAAATGATTGAAACCAATGTTCAGGATATTTTTAACTCCATTCAAGGCTACATAACAAATAACGACGTGAAATTAATAGCTATGATTAATAAGAAACATTCGTTTTTTGAAAGTTTATTTGTGCATCATCAAGCCGAAACATTCGCATATAATGTAAACATCCCTTTATTAGTTTTACCAAAACGAGAATAGAAATATAACACATTTTAAAAATTAGATTGATGTCTCTTCCAGATAATAGAAGAATGTAACCTTTGTTACACATTGAAGTAACATAAGTTACTGAAAATAAATATCTATCAGCCTACTTTTGAATTATTAATTTAAATAATTATGAAAGATAAAATAGGTGTATTAATATTTAGTTTTCTTAGTCTTGCTTTTGCGTCTCAGGCACAGGAAACCGTTCTGTTATCTAAGGCAGAAGCGTTAAGCAGAGTTCAGGAAGAAAACACATCGATAAAAATATCGGAGGAAGAATATAATTCAGCAAAAGCCGATTTCAGGCAGACCAATGCTGTATTCTTACCAAATATAACCGCAAGCCATACCGGAATTTCTACAACAAATCCGCTTATGGCTTTTGGTTCTAAATTAAACCAGGAGATTTTAACGGCTTCAGATTTCGATCCGGCCTTGTTAAACGATCCGTCAAAAACTCAAAACTTCGCAACTAAAATTGAGGTGCAGCAACCTTTAATAAATGCCGATGGTATTTATCAGCGTAAAGCTGCTAAAACAAAAATGGAGGCGATGTCGTTACAAATACAGCGTACTTCAGATTATCTTGCATTGGAAGTCGATAAAGCGTATATGCAACTACAGTTGGCCTACAAAGCGGTTGATGTTTTAGACAAAGCTCTTGAAGCCGCCAATGCCAATAAAACTTTAGCTGAAAATAGTTTTAAGCAAGGGTATTTACAACGTGCCGATGTGCTTAACGTTGAAGTACGTGTAAGTGAAGTTCAGGCACAGTTGCAAAACGCAAAAAGTAACGTTCAGAATGCGTCAAATTACTTATCATTTTTAATGAATGACGAGACTTACGTGGTTTATAAACCAAGTGAGGATTTGGTGGTTGAAACCTTAGATTTTCAAAATTCAGGAATTTCAGAAAACCGTAGTGATATCAAAGCCATGGAATTGGCAAGTGAGGCTTATAAAGATATGAGTAAAGCGGATAAAATGACTTTCCTACCTCGATTAAATGCTTTTGGAAGTTATGAATTGTATGACGATAAAATTTTCAGAGCTGATGCCAGTGGCTATGTGGTAGGAGCGCAATTAAGCTGGGATATTTTTCAAGGTTCAAAACGTTTTGGTAAAGCACAGAAAAGTAAAGCGGAATACGAAAAATCGAAGTTAGAATACAATCAGTATGTATCGCAGAGTAAACTGGAGCTTAACAAAGCCAAACGTATGTTACAAGATGCAGAAAACAAACTGAATTTAACAAAATTGGCCTTAGATCAATCTGAAGAATCTTTAAGAATAAGAACAAACCGGTTTAAAGAAGGCTTAGAAAAAACTTCAGACTTATTGATGGCTGAAACCCAGTTTTCACAAAAACAATTAGAATATTATCAAACCATTTTTGAATATAATTATGCGCAGGCATACTTAGAATTTTTAACTAAAGAATAAGAGCAAGACATGAAAAAAATATACACATTAACAATACTATCACTAGCTGTTTTATTCGCTAGTTGTGGAAGTGAGGACAAGAAGACCGTTGCAGATAACAGACCTGCAATTGCGGTTACCGTAAATCAGGTTTCAGAGAATGGAAACTCACCATTTTTGGCCGTAAGTGGAAAAATTAAAGCGGAGAACAGCGCTACCTTAAGCACCAGAACGATGGGGTACATTAATAATGTATTGGTAAATGTTGGCGACAACGTTAAAAAAGGACAGCTATTAGTTGCCATTAATAATACCGATTTACAAGCTAAAAAAGCGCAGGTTAATGCCGGTATTACCGAAGCAACCGCAGCTTTTAATAACGCCGAAAAAGATTATAATCGTTTTAAAAGTTTATACGATAATAACAGTGCTTCACAAAAAGAATTCGACGATATGACCGCGCGTTACCAAATGGCTAAAGCCCGTTTAGAGGCTGCTAAGCAAATGGAAAATGAAGTGAATGCGCAATTTGCTTATACTAATATTACAGCACCGTTTAGTGGTGTTGTAACGAGTAAAATGGCAGAAAAAGGGGATATGGCCAATCCAGGTCAGCCACTTATTACCGTTGAAGCTCCAGGAAGTTACGAAGTGATTGCTATGGTTCCGGAAACTGAGATTTCAGCGATTAAAAAAGGAACAGAAGCGACGGTTTTAGTGAAATCCATCAACCAGAGTTTGAAAGGTAAAGTGACTGAAGTAAGTACATCGGCGAGTCAGACTGGCGGACAATTTTTAGTGAAAGTGGTTTTAGAGAAAACCGATGCAAATATCTTATCAGGTATGTTTACAACCGTACAATTTCCGGTGGAACGCAAAGCTAAAACCGCAATGGTTTTAATACCAACAGAAGCGGTGATTACTAATGGTCAGTTGTCTGGAGTGTATACCGTGAGCCAAAGTAATACGGCAATTTTACGTTGGTTGCGTTTAGGAAGAACGTATGGCGACCAGGTGGAAGTATTATCGGGTTTATCGGCAGATGAATCGTATATCGTTTCGGCTGAAGGTAAATTATATAACGGAGTAAAAATTTCAATTCAATAACTATAAATCTGCGTTAGGGATGGCAGCGGCATCCTTTTTACGTCAGTTCGAGTGAATTTGCAAGAGCAAATTTGTGTCGAGAACACGTAAAAAGATACAGCGAACAGCCCGTTAAAACGCCCAAAAAATTAAAACAATGAAAGAAGGTTTAGCAGGAAAAATAGCCAAGCTTTTTATAGGCTCTAAGCTTACTGTGCTTTTAATGATCGTTTTTATGGTTATTGGAGTGTATAGTTCGTTTTTAATTCCGCGTGAGGAAGAACCGCAAATTGATGTGCCTATGGCCGATATTTTTGTGGGGTATCCGGGAGCCAGCCCGACAGAGGTAGAGTCGCGTGTGGTAAAGCCGTTAGAGCAATTAATTTCGAATATAAAAGGGGTAGAATATGTGTATTCTACGTCGATGAAAGAACAAGCCATGGTGATTGTTCAGTTTTATGTGGGTGAAGATATCGAGCGCTCGTTTGTAAAACTGTACAATGAAATTAATAAGCACATGGATCAAATGCCAGAAGGGGTTACCTTTCCGTTGGTAAAAACCCGTGCTATTGATGATGTGCCGATGTTAGGTTTAACACTATGGAGTGAGAATTACGACGATTATCAGTTAGGGTTAATGGCCCAGGAGTTGGAAGCCGAAATTAAAAAGGTGAATGATGTTGCCATAACTCATAAAATAGGTGGAAGAAGTCGCCAGCTTGGTGTGGTTTTAGATAAAGATAAGTTAGCCGCTAGTGGTCTGGATTTCTTATCGGTTTCTGAAATGATTAAAGCCAATAACACGCAGTTAAATTCGGGAACGTTCGATAAGAATGATACCGAGTTTGTTGTCAACACTGGAAAGTTTTTAGAAAGCGTTACCGATGTGGAGAATTTAGTGGTTGGCGTGCAACAAAATCAGCCGATTTACTTAAAACAAGTAGCATCGATTATCGACGGGCCAGAAGTGCCACAAAATTACGTGAGTTTAGGTTTTGGTCAGGGTAGTGAAAAGGCATCAGAATTTCATTCGGAGTATCCGGCAGTGACTATTTCGGTAGCGAAACGTAAAGGGGCCGATGCGATGAAAATCGCTGATGTGATTATTGATAAAGTAGAGCATTTAAGGCAAAATTTAATTCCGGACGATGTGCATGTTGAAATTACCAGAAACTATGGTGAAACCGCATCGCATAAAGTGTCGGAATTATTATTACACCTTATCGGATCGATTATTGCCGTAACGTTTGTGGTAATGTTAGCCATGGGTTGGCGCGGTGGTTTAGTGGTATTTTTATCGGTACCCATTACCTTCGCTTTAACGCTGTTAAGTTATTATATGTTAGATTATACGCTTAACCGTATTACCTTATTTGCGTTAGTATTTGTTACAGGTATTGTGGTCGACGATTCCATTATTATCGCCGAGAATATGCACAGGCACTTTAAGATGAAGCGTCTGCCATTTAAACAAGCCGCTTTATACGCCATTAACGAAGTAGGGAATCCAACTATTTTAGCCACGTTCACCGTAATTGCTTCAGTATTACCAATGGCGTTTGTATCGGGGTTAATGGGGCCATATATGGCGCCAATGCCAATCGGGGCATCTATCGCGATGATTTTATCGTTATTCGTAGCCTTAACCATTACACCGTATTTGGGGTATATTTTCTTAAGAGAAAAAGATAAGAAAGGCGTTGAAGAGAAACCGAAAAAACCGTTAGAGGAAACGGTAATTTATAAGTTCTACAATAAGTTCGAGCGTCCGTTAATGGAAAACAAAACAAAACGCTGGATCTTTTTAGGAGGAACGTTTGCCTTATTGCTAGGTACGATGACGATGTTCTTTACCAAATCGGTTGCGGTAAAAATGTTGCCATTCGATAATAAGAATGAATTTCAGGTGGTAATTGATATGCCGGAAGGCACCACTTTAGAACGCACAGCGTTGGTGGCTCAGGAGATTTCACAATATCTGTCGACACGTCCAGAGGTAGTGAACTATCAGAATTATATCGGAACATCGGCACCAATTACCTTTAACGGATTGGTACGTCATTACGATTTACGTGGCGGTAGTAATATGGCTGATATTCAGGTGAATCTTTTAGATAAAGAAGCGCGTTCGGCACAAAGTCATGATATTGCCAAGTTATTAAGGCCAGATATTCAAAAGATTGCTTCAAAATACAATGCCAATGTGAAGATTGTAGAAGTTCCGCCAGGACCTCCGGTATTATCAACGATTGTTGCTGAGGTTTATGGCCCAGATTACGATAAGCAAATGCAGATTGCCGATAGCATTCAAAGTATATTACATAACACCGAAGATGTTGTAGATATCGACTGGATGGTAGAAGCCGATCAAACCGAGTATCAGTTTACAATCGATAAAGAAAAAGCAATGCTTTACGGTGTGGCTCCAAAACAGATTGCGTACACGATGAATATGGCTCTGGCGAATCGTCCTATAACAACCTTATACGACGAAGATGCAGTGAATCAGGTTGGTGTGGTGTTGAGTTTAGATGAAAAGGAAAAATCGACCATTCAGGATATTTCGCAATTAAAAGTGAAATCACAACAAGGGAATTTAGTGCCAATCGCAGATTTAGTTGATATTGTTGAAACGACAAGCGCTAAAAGTATCTATAGAAAAAATCAGAAACGTGTTGTTTACGTGATGGCCGATATGGCTGGTGAACTGGAAAGTCCGGCGTATGCGATTTTAGGTATGGAAGAAAAACTTAAAGCGATTGATTTACCTCAAGGCTACGAGATGAACGAAATGTATTTGGGACAACCAGATTATGAAGACGATTATACTGTAAAATGGGATGGTGAATGGCAGATTACCTTAGAGGTGTTCCGTGATTTAGGAATAGCCTTCCTGGGTGCTATCATCTTGATTTATATTTTAATTGTTGGCTGGTTCCAGAACTTTAAAGCACCAGTAGTTATGATGGTGGCTATTCCATTATCGTTAATCGGTATTATTTTAGGACACTGGATGATGGGAGCCTTTTTTACTGCAACCTCATTTATTGGAATGATTGCTTTAGCAGGTATCATGGTTAGGAATTCGGTATTATTAATTGATTTTATAAATCTACGATTAGAAGAAGGTGTACCATTAAAACAAGCAGCAATCGAGGCAGGAGCGGTAAGAACAACACCTATTTTACTAACTGCTGGAACGGTGGTTATCGGGGCCTTCGTTATTCTATTCGATCCTATTTTCCAAGGATTAGCGATTTCACTCATGGGAGGTACCATCGTATCTACCGTATTAACTCTATTAGTAGTGCCGTTGGTGTATTACATGATTGAACGTAAAAATCATAAATAGTCTATTAAAGGATAGTTAATTTAAAAATTAAGGATCATGAAATTAGTAATAGTAACAGCGGTTGAAGAGTATCATAACGAGATTATAAAACTGTTCAGAAAAGCACAAATAGAAAATTTTAGTGAGTCAGATATTGATGGCTATAAAACATCAAATCCTTTAATAGTAGCTTCAAACTGGTTTGCTGGAGAATCTAGAGGAAACGAGTCTAATATGTTTTTCTCTTTTACAGAGGAAGATCGCATTGATGATTTATTTAAACTGATTAAAGAGTTTAATACACATTTGGAAACCAACAATCCAGTAAAGGCGATTGTACTCCCTATAGAACGATTTATATAAAATTAAAAATTAATAGAAATGAAAAATAGAATAGTACGCGGTATTGCCGGAACTTTTATTCTGGTAAGTTTAATATTAGCCATTTATGTAAACCAAAACTGGTTATGGTTTACTGCTTTTGTAGGCGCTAATTTATTACAATCTTCTTTAACTAAATGGTGTTTAATGGATACCATTTTAGAAAAATTAGGGGTTAAAGATTAAGGTTTTTAAATTGAAATTTACAGGGTTTGGTTGACACTCAAAATTGATGTTGTTTAAGTTATTAATGTGTTAAGGTTATTTCTTATTGATAATATTTTTATTGTAAGTGATTAACTGTTAACTTTATAGGGTGATCAGCCAAACCTTAAATTTCAATGATATGCAAGTTTTTTAGAATTGTATTATTTCTTTATTTTGCTGTTTCTTTTGGTCAATCGACAAAACTAGATAGCTTAAAACAGGCTTTACAACTTGTAACTAAAGATTCTGTACGGGTAAAAATATTAAAAGACATTTCGTGGGAGTATTTAAATAATCGTTCAAATATTCCTTTGGCAAAAAAATATATTGACAGTTTTGCAAGGTTAAGTAGCCAATCAGGTATTGAATGGGGGCAATATCTGGCCAGGTATCAATATGGTGTTTTAGAACGTCAGAAGGGTAATTATGATATCGCTTTAAATCATTTTAATGTTTATTTAGAGTTTGCTAAAAAAAATAATGATAGTATTCAAATAGCAAACACACAATATCAACAGGCCATAATTCACGACTATCGAGGTCAGTACGATAAAAGTCTCGAAATCTATCATAAAATTTATGAGATATACCAAAACGCTGGTGATGAATACAGTGCTGCAAATATTTTAAATAGCCTTGGGGAGATTTTAAAGCGTTCAAATCGTATTGAAGAAGCTTTAGAGAATTATAATCAGGCGTTATCTATTTTTACACGTTTACAAGCAAAGGCTGATATTGCTAATTGTTTGTATAACATAGGTACGACGTACCAACTTCAAAAGAATTATTCAAAAGCTTTAGCCTACCTTAACAAAGCGTTACTATTAGATGAAGACATAGGAAGTCTTTGGGGAATGGCTTATGATTATGAAGCTATAGGAGAGGTGTATAAGCTTCAAGGAGATTATCGAAAGGCTTTAGATGTACATTTAAAAACACTGGAAATTAGGCAGGGATTAAATCAAAAAAGAGAACTATCCGCAATTTATGTGCAAATAGGGCAGGACTATATAAAACTTAAACAAAACAAACAGGCAGAAGAATACTTTTTAAAAGCCTTGGATCTGGCTGAAGAAGTTGGAGCTACAACCGAATTAGTGAATGTTTATTCAGGTTTGTCAGAGTTATATGGTGAAACTGAAGACTACCAAAAGGCATTAAACTTTAAAGAAAAACTAATAGCAGTAAAAGATAGTTTGTTTAACGAAACGAAGTCTAAACAAATCGAAGAACTTCAGGAACGATTTAATACCGAAAAAAAGGAAGCTGCTATTCTGGCTTTAGAGCAGGATGCAGAGATTCAAAATTTAAAGCTGAAGCGTCAAACGGTTTTCCGAAATATATTTATAGCCATAATTCTAGTGGGAGCCTTGTTAACTTTTTTACTGATAAGACGCTATAAATATAAACAACGCGTAAGATTGGAGCTTATTGAACGGCGTAGACAAATAGAAGAGGAACAGCAAAAAACAGAGTTTGAAAAACAACGTGTAGCACAGCTTGAAAAAATAGATCATTTAAAAGATCAGTTTTTAGCCAATACCTCACACGAACTGCGTACGCCTTTGAATGGGATTATCGGTTTATCAGAATCTTTAAAAGATGGTGCTGCCGGTCCGTTGTCGTTAAAAGCTATCGAGAATCTCGATATGATTGTTAATAGTGGTAAACGTCTATCGAATCTGGTAAACGATATTTTAGATTTTTCAAAGTTAAAGAACAATGATCTTCAATTGTCCATTCATCCTGTTGATTTATATGCTATTACAGATTTGGTTTTGAAGGTGTCCGAAAGTTTAATAAAAGGAAAATCCCTTCAGCTTATTAATTCTGTTCCAAAGGACATTCATTTAGTTGAAGCAGACGAAAACCGACTTCAGCAAATACTTTACAATTTAATAGGGAATGCCATCAAATTTACCGAAAAAGGCACTGTTCAGGTAAAGGCTCAACTCGAAGAAAACAAAATAAGGATTTCTGTTTCCGATACCGGTATTGGTATTCCAGTAGATAAGTTTGAAAGCATTTTTAAGTCATTCGAGCAGGTTGATGGATCGGTAGAGCGTGCCTATGGAGGCACGGGCTTAGGCTTGTCGGTGACAAAGCAGTTGGTAGAGTTGCATGGTGGAACTATTCATGTGGAATCTAAAGTTAGGGAAGGGTCAACGTTTATGTTTACTTTACCTTTAAGTGAAACAAATAGAAAGGATATAGCAAGAATTAAAATAATAGCGACAAAGGATGAGGTTCAGAAAATTAAAGTAGATTCTGAAGATGATAAAATAGAAGTTGTTAATTCAGAAAATAAAGATATTAAGATTTTAGTGGTAGATGATGAACCTATAAATCGTCGGGTTTTGGAAAATCATTTAACGGTTGCAGGGTACTCGGTTGTAGAAGCAGGTAGTGGTCAAGAAACTTTAAATTTAATGAAAACTGAAAATTTTAATTTGATTCTTCTAGATATCATGATGCCAAATCTTTCCGGGTATGAGGTTTGTGAAATGATTAGAAAAGATTATTCAGCTAGCGAATTACCTATTGTTTTGCTTACGGCAAAAAACAGGGTAAGTGATTTGGTTGCTGGTTTTAATGTCGGGGCTAACGATTATTTAACGAAACCATTTTCTAAAAATGAATTGCTTAGCCGAATAAAAACCCATGTTAATTTAAACGGCATTCATAAAGCGACCAGCCGATTTGTACCAGCCGAGTTTTTAAAATCTGTTGGTCGAGAAGCAATTACCGATGTCGTTTTGGGCGATCATATAGAAAAGCACGTTACTGTTTTATTTACCGATATTCGAGACTATACTAGTTTATCAGAGAGCATGACACCCGAACAAAACTTTAAATTTGTAAATGCTTATGTAGGGCGCATGGGACCTTTAATAAAAAAGAATAAAGGTTTTGTAAATCAGTATTTGGGAGATGGTATCATGGCGCTTTTTCCCGAAAAAGCATCTCATGCTTTACAAGCAACCATCGATATGCAAAAGGTAATCATAGAATACAATAATCGAAGAGTTTCTGAAGGATTTAGACCCATTTCAGTAGGGATGGGGTTACATACCGGAGAGTTGGTTATGGGAATTATAGGTGATGTTTACCGAAATGATACAGCTATTATTGCAGATACAGTGAATACGGCTTCTAGAATGGAAGGTGTAACTAAATATTATGGAGCAAAAATTATTATTAGTGATAGTAGTCTGGCAACTATAGATAATAAAGAAGATTTTAATTTTAGGTATTTAGGTAAGGTAAGAGTAAAAGGGAAATATAAAACCATGGGTATATATGAATGTTTTGATGGAGATGATAGTGAAAATATAACACTAAAACAACAGACCTTGAATCAGTTTGAGAAAGGAATGACTCACTTTTTTGCTAAAGAATTTCCAAAAGCCTCTGTAGCTTTTGATGCTATTCTGTCTTTAAATCCCTCCGACTTAGTTGCAAAATATTTCTTAACCAAGTCGGCGGAATATACCATTTCAGGTGCTCCCGATGATTGGGATCAGGTTAATACAATTCCAATGAAATAGATTTTATACTTTTTGTTTATACTAATTGTATACTTTGAATTGTTTAATCATACCGCGCTCCATAGCTTTAGGTATTTCGGAAATTAACACATAGTTTCCTTGGTCTAAAAACACTTTAAAAAATCCTGTTTCTCCAGCCTCTAAATCTTCAACACCACCTAGAAAAGTTAATCCGGACGGTGCAGGAGATCTTAAAGATGTTATATCTGCACTGTTAACCCATTTACTAAGAGTGGTTATTAGTGTATCATTATCAATTTTAACCAGATTTACATCATGGCCAAGAAAGCTCTCGTACTTTTTTTGATCTTTAAAATGAACACCAAATTGATAATTTCCGGCTTTCAGGGAATCTTTAAAAGTTATTCCTGTTTCGGCTGATACAGTGATATTATAATCAGCTTCCGGCATTGAAGCTTTACTTTCTTCTTCAGTAACTGTTATTTCTTTAAGCATACCATAAAAGGCATGTGGCATACCATCTGGCATTCTAACATAGCATTCCATAGCATAGGTTCCTGGTTTTAGGTGTATTGTTGTTTCTGCTTGACTTTTTGGTGATATTAAACCAACGCCGCCAGCAATGGTGACGTCATACCACCATTTAGGTGTTTTTTCAAGTTCTTTCATGGCTGCTTCAAAGTCTCCTTTATTTAAATATGTAAAAGCAGCTTTAAAGGGAGGTACTAATTCATTTTTATAAGTTTCCAGGGTAACTCCGTCAGGTAGCTTTTCAAGAATAAAAAAATGTGTTTCACTAGATTTATTAACGTACCTAAAGGTGTTCCATCCAGAACGTAAAGTATCAGGCATAACAAAATCCATTAGGTTTGTAGTGACTTCTACAATGTTGTTATCCAAAGATTCTAAGTCAGTATCCTTAGTCGGGATTGTATTCTTATCCTTGTCATTTTTGCAGGATGTAATAAAAATAGCAGCAAGGAAAATTAAAATGAAATGATTTGAGAAATTGACATTAAAAATCATAATAGTGTGTTGTTATTGGTTAGAAAAAACAGTTACGCTATTATAAATCAGGGAAATATTGATATTCTTGCTAGGAAGAACTACATTTTAAATGTACGATTTTTTCATTTAGTAATGGTATAAGGTTGTATTATTTGTTTGATGAGTAAAGAGCTAGTTTTATTTATTGATTTTAATTTTAAAAATGTAGTTATATATTGAAGAAGGAATACAAAAATCCGTTGTGCTAACTATTAAGGCTACTAGAAATAATAATGTTCCAGCAATATAACCTGCAATGTATAGCTGTGAGTAAAACAAAAATACAGTAGTCGAAAGCCAAATCGTAGCAATAATGCAAGCGAATTTTAATTGTTGGGAACGTTGAGGTAATCTAGGTTTGTTAAGTAGATTTCTAATCCAATAATTATAAATATAATCAAAGGGATGGTAGGGGAGAACAATTCCTAAAAATGCTATTAAAGTCATGGTAGACAAAATAAGAATATTAGCTGTAGCAACTCCTAAACCAACTAAAATACTGCAAGTAATAAAGGCAAATCTATTACCAAAGGCTAATTCACAAATTTCTTGGTCGGATTGATTTAAATATCCTTGAGCTTTTAGACGGTTTATCCTTGTTTTTGAAAGATTGTTTGAATTTGTAGTCATAAAAATTATTTTAGTAACGTTTAAATGGATTTATGTACTCTTGAGAAAATTTTCTCATTGGAATTTTAAAAAACCGCTCATTCAAAGCGGTTTTTTAAATTATGGAGTACCTAGAAGATTATTGTCCTTCTTTTATATAACCCCATCCCTGGTTTTGCTTCGATACAATTTCCAGAATACCGTCGGGTACCTGTTTTACCCCCTTAATGAGGTCGCTGTCTTTTGTTTTATGACGTTTCATAGTGCCCTGACAAATCACAAAATCTATGTTGTCTTTTTGAACCAGCTTACTAATATCCTCAGCAACTACCGATTTGTCTTTTAAAACCATATCCATTGCACCGCTATACATAACGACCTCAAATTGTGAATTCGGATAGGCTTCAGACATTGCTTTTACATGTCTAACAGTAGATTGATGTACTTTGGTATTGGCGCTAGTTACATCAAATACTATTTTTACTGGTTGTTCCTGAGCCATGACAATTATAGAAAATAAGCATGCCCATATACAGTTAATTACTGTTTTCATTTTAATTCGGTTTTAATTTTATTCACCTGCAAAAATATAGGCACACTTATGTGCTTGAGCTCTCTCCAAAGCCCATACACCAGAAGGAACCAGTTTAACATTCGGAAGCATACCATTCACCCATTCCTGATATACTTTTGTTGGGTCTAAGCCCATTTTCTCGGCAACTTTGTTACTATAAACTTTAGTTGCTAAATCGCAGGCGCAAAACATGGCACCGCGCTCATCTAAACTTTTTAATCCACCGGGTCCGTTTATTGGGTAATCGCCATCTTGTGGCTCGTAAAATGGATTTCTAAGAGCAAATTCTTTTGTGTGATCTTTAACATTAAATACTTCACCTAGTTTATATTTTTTCCAGATGTCATCGTTTAGTGCTAAACAAAGACCACTATGGCGTAAAACGCTCATGGCTGTAATATCGGTGTCAGGTGAGCCGGTTTCATTATTGGTTAAATAAAATGCCCAATTCCATAGAATAGGAAGTCCGTAATGCGGTGTAGATCCATCATAAACTACACGATGTGTTCCTTTAATTTGGTCAAACCAATCATAGGTTTCATCCATTTTTGAATCGTCAAATACGGTTGTATTCGCATACATAGGGTTCGTTAATACCGAAATGGTACTTGCGGTTGCTCCTAATGCTAGTGCTCCTAAAAATTGTCTTCTGGTGTTGTTTGTTGTTTTCATAATTATTTGGTTTTGGTAATGTTGTATGTTTTTTTGTAGTATTCCATAATAGGTTGAAACGGACCTATCTGGTGCTGTTCTGTTGAAAAATCATCTGCATAAGGAGGGTAAGGCGTAGAAACAGGTTTCTTTTTTAAATCAGGGAAATCTTTTTCGGGATTTGGTTTTAATGGGCGTTGCTGCTGATTAATATAGCCTGCTACATCGTATGCTTCCTCATCGGTCAGAACAGGCGCATCATAAGTGGTTCCGAAAGGCATATTGGCTTTTATAAATTGAGCAGAGGTAATAACTCTGGCCATACCGGCACCATGATTAAAGGAATCGTCACCCCAAAGTGGTGGATATTCGTAAGTATAGCCGTTATTGTCTTTCACACCTAAACCGCTACTGGTGTGGCATACGGTACAGTTGTTTTCAAAAACAATCTTTCCGTGTGATAAATTTACCGGCCGTTCTGGTATATTCAGTTTAACAAAGCCCTGACCTTCAATGTTGCCATCTTTTGGAGCATATCGACTGAGATATTCAAGATATTTTACAATCGCTTTCATTTCTTTACTATCAGCAGGTAACATATTACCATTCATACTGCGCTCCATGCAACCGTTGATGCGTTCTTCAATAGTACCAATTTTATTTTCCCGTCCTCTAAACTGGGGGAACCGTTGAATGATACCTATTAAAGGTGCTGAATAAGGTTTGGTGCCTGAATTGAGGTGACAATTTTTACAAGCCAAGCGATTACCCTGATAATTCATTTCTGGCCTTCCATTATCCGGGCCAATGTATTTTGGTGTTTCGTTAAAGAGCTCGTAGCCATATTTGATAATTTTATTGTTTTCTGAATCATCAAGCGTAGCAACATCATAATTCATATAATAAATATTCGGCATTCTTTTGGTGGGATTCAGGGTGATGATATCGAAAACCACCAGTATAAGTACAACAGATAGCATTACAATGGCGCTAAAACAGATGATAATTAATAGCCCCATCTTTCCTAATATGTTATTTGGTTGGTTACGCATTGTTAGGTTTTTAATTGATAATAGGTGAGGTTACAGGTAGCCTGGGCAATTAAATAAGTAAGGAAAAAAGCACACAAAAAATTGAAAGTAATTGCTTTTTGTGATTTGTAAATTAGGGGTTAGGGTAAAATCTTACTTAAAATTACGAAAAAATAATATTAGTTGTTAATATGAGTTAGTTTGTTGTTAATCAAATTGTTGTGGTTGGTTAGGTTTAGGTATGTTTTAAATTTATTATTTATTTGATATTGATAGGTGTCGATCGTATTTTTAACTGAATCATTATGATTTTGAAAAAGTTTTGAAAACCGTTGTTCTAATTTTAAATACTCTGATACCTCAATACTTGGTGCATCAGAATCTAATTGTAAAGCTGATTGGCCTTTTCTGATGCGTCTTGGATCATGACGATACAATATCCATTGTCCGGAATTTACGGCGGCTTTATGATATTGACTAGGTTGGGTCATATCAATACCGTGAGATTCACTGTGGCAGTAGGCTATAATTATTGAAGGACCATTAAAACTTTCGGCGTCGTTAAACGCTTTTAAAGTTTGTGATGGATTTGCTCCCATGGCAACTGAAGCGACATAAACATTGTTGTAATTCATAGCCATAAGTCCTAAATCCTTTTTCTGCTTTTTATTACCGTTATGGGTGAATTTCGCCTGAGCACCGAAAGGTGTTGCTTTAGAAGCTTGACCTCCTGTGTTGTCATAAACCTCATTGTCGAGAACTAAAATATTAACATTTTTACCCGAAGCCAGCACATGGTCGATACCTCCAAAACCAATGTCGTAAGCCCAACCATCGCCTCCAACAATCCAAATACTTTTTTTGACTAATGCATCTGCAAGATTATAGAGAAGCTCGTGTTTGTTTGTTTTAAATGGTTTTATTAGTGTTTTTAGTTGATTAATTTTAGTTTGTTGAAAATGAATCTCACTTTCAGAGGATTGTTTGTTGTTTAGAACATCATAAACCAATGTTAATGGTAATTCTGGAGACAATTGCTTTAAAAGTTGTCTCGCTTGTCGTTCTTGTTGATCTATAGTTAACCGATAACCTAAACCAAATTCAGCATTATCTTCAAATAAAGAGTTAGCCCAGGCAGGACCTTGCCCTTTGTTATTGGTGCTCCATGGAGTAGTTGGTAAAGCGCCTCCAAAGATAGAGCTGGCTCCAGTGGCATTCGCAATTAATAATCGGTTTCCATAAAGTTGAGATAATAGTTTTAGGTAAGGCGTTTCGCCACATCCTTTAACTCCCATGGGGTATTTAAATAAAGGTTCTTGTAATTGCTGTTGGGATACCTTTGTTACATCGATTTGATTTCGTTCAATTTCGGGTATAGATTTGAAAAAATCCCAGTGCTCGTTATTGTTTCTTCCCTTTTTATCTACAAGCTTTAAAGCTTTGGTATCACAGGCATCCACACAGTTATTACATCCATTACATTGATTTGGATTGATTTGAATGGAGTAATTTAAAAGGTCAATTTCCCATTCCGGATCGGTTGCTTTTAGGGTTTTAAAACTCTCAGGAGCTTTATTTAAGTAATCATCATCAAAAACTTTAATGCGTAATGCCCCTTGAGGGCAAGCCATGCTGCAAATACCACACTGTGTGCATAAAGTAGTGTCCCAATCAGGAATAAAAGATGTAGCTTCAGTTTGGTTGTGTTGTGAGGTATTAGTAGGGTAGGTACCATCTACAGGAATAGCACTAACGGGAATTGAATGCCCCCGGTTATTTAGTAATTTACCTAATAATGTATTTGGGAAGGGATTGGTGCTTTCGGTATCAGATGTCACCTTTGAAGTATCTACTACATGGATATATTGATTTATCTGTTGTTTGACCTTTTCATCCAAGCACTGATTAGTTTGGGTTAAAAAGCAAGCTTGTAAGGCTGAAATTTTAAGTTTACTTAGGGTATTTATGTTTTTAAGAGCTAAAGTATTTACGATTTTTAGAGTAATTGATTTTTTTATTATTAGTGCTTGTACTCTTTCTGATAATGTATTCCAAAAGCTATGAGTTGTCAAATTTGTGTGAACTAGTAATATGCCTCCAGGTTTCATGCTTTCTAAAACTGAATCGTTTTCGATGAAGTTTACATGGTCTGTAAGGGTAAAATCAGCCTTGTTAATTAAGTATGGAGCTTTTATAGGTTTGTTGTCTATTCGTAAATGTGATACGCTTCTGGAATTCGATTTTTTATAATCACACTCGATATACCCTTGTATGAAAGTCTGTTTTTTAGAGCCGATGAGCTCTAAGGTGTGTTTAAATTGTTCAGTAAGTAATTTGTGTTTTGTTTCGTAGAATACCGCTTGATAGGATTGATTGATGTCTAAATTGTTATTTACATCTAAGCTTAAGCGAGTTATATCATCTTCGATACCCACAGTGAAATGATTTTTAGGGTTGTCTGTTTTAAGGTTTTCGAAAATAGCCAGAACCATTCTGGGAGTAAATTCTTTTGAAGATAAGCCGTAACGTCCGCCATATATTTTAGGTAAATGTGTTATTTGGTTAGTTTGATAGGCTTCTGTTAATGTTTGTAATACATCTAAATATAAAGGTTCGCCGTTGGTGCCAGGTTCTTTGGTTCGGTCTAATACGGCTACGGATTTGCAAGTTTTGGGTAAGGCTTCAAGGAGATGTTTGCTGCTAAATGGTCTGTACAATTTCACTTTAATCAAGCCAAGTTTTTCGCCTTTCAGGTTTAAATGCTGAATAGTTTCTTCAATGGTTTCAGTTGAAGAGGCCATGGATATGATTATAGATTCAGCCTCAGGGTGTCCTATATAATCGAAAAGTTTGTAATGTCTCCCGGTTAATTTTTGAAAAGAATCCATAGTAGATTGAACAATATCCGGGCAATTATTATAAATTGAGTTTGTGGCTTCTCGACTTTGAAAAAAGACATCTGCTCTCTGTGAAGTGCCTTTAATGGTCGGTTGGTTAGGGTTTAAAGCACGATTGCTGTGGTTTTCAATTTCCTGGGAAGGCATCAATAATTGAATGGCTTCATCAGTAATCGTTTCAATTTTTGAAATTTCATGAGACGTTCTGAAACCATCAAAAAAGTGAATAAAAGGAATTCTGCTTTTCAGACTAGCTACCTGAGCAATAAGAGCAAAGTCCTGAGCTTCCTGAACAGAAGCACTAGCCAACATAGCATATCCAGATTGTCTAACGGCCATAACATCGCTATGATCGCCAAAGACTGATAACGCATGGGTGGCGATACTTCGGGTAGCAACATGAATAACATTTGAGGTAAGTTCTCCGGCAATTTTATAAAGATTTGGAAGCATTAATAGTAAACCTTGTGAGGCAGTAAAGGTTGATGATATAGCTCCGGTTATTAAGGCACCATGCATGGCTCCGGCAACTCCGGCCTCACTTTGCATTTGATATACACTTGGAGTAATGTCGTGATAATTTGTTTGGCCTTCGGCTGCCCACTGTTCAACCAATTCGCTCATTTCTGATGCAGGAGTAATTGGATAAATGGGCATTACGTAGTTGGTTTTAAACGCGATCCTTGCCACAGCTTGATTGGCATTTACAATATTAAATTTTGAAGTGGTCATGGTGTTGTTAAAAAATTAAGTGATAAAAAATGGCTACCGGTTAGTTTTTAGTAGCCATTTTTTTAATAGACTATTGTTTTACAATTTCTATTTTAACAGGCGTAGGGTTAGTAATCATGTCGAATACTGGAGAGAATTTGGCAAGGTTTTCTAATTGTTCAGCCGTAGCATCAGACTTTACTTTTAAAGTAAAGGTGATGCCGTCGAATCCAGTTCTAACTTCAGGATCTAATCCTAAAAACCCGTGTAAATCAATATCTCCTTTTAAAGACGATTCGGCTCCTTCAATGGTAATACCATTTGCAGCAGCATGGTAAACCATAGCGCCTGTTAAACACGATCCTAAAGCGTGTAATACAACTTCTGGTGGGGTAGCCGCTGTATCGTTACCTAATAAGACATTAGGGTGATCACATTCCATAGTGAAAGTTTCTTGACGCGTGGTATCTTCTTGTCCGACACCATAAAATTCTTTGATGCTTGACACACAGTGCCCGCCATCAATCCAGTTGTTTTTAGATCGGAACTGGAATTTTGCTAATTCCGGATTTTGTTGAACTGCTCCAATAGTTTCTACTAATTGATCTACGTTTACTCCGTTTTTTACATTTGCTGTTGTAATCATGTTTTCTAAATTTTAAATTGATTAATTTGAATAATTGTTTCGTTGCCATAGTAAATGCATTTGGCGTGCCAAACTATTTAAAATATTGAAAATCAATGATTTATATACTTTTGTGATTCGAGGTTAACTAACTGAAAATCGTGTATTTACGATATTTCGTTAGTATATTTACGATATTTCGTTAATTTACACAGGTCGTTCTATGCCAAAAGCTTTAATTTTTGATGCCAGAGTGGTAGGAGGGATTTTTAAAAGAGATGCAGCACCGTTTTCACCAGATATTTTCCATCTGGTTTGTTTAAGGGCTTTAAGAATATTTGATTTTTCCAATGCTGATAATTCCTCAGCGGTATAAATTTTATCCTGAATGGTTTTTGTTGCTTTAGTTTCTTCATTAATTTGAAGAGGAATAATACTCTGTAGATTAAGGATTTTGTTTTTAGACACAATAACCGCACGTTCTATCAGGTTTTGAAGTTCACGAACATTCCCGGGCCAATTGTAACTAATAAGTAAGGATTTATCGGCTTCAGATAAGGTCATAGGTAGTTTTCCCATTTTTTTTGAAAACTGGTTAGCCATCTCCTGTGCTATTAACACAACATCCGCGCCACGGCTTCTTAAAGCTGGAACTTCAATAGGAAAAACATTTAGGCGATAATATAAATCTTCTCTAAACTTACCTTCTTTGGCAAAAGTTTTCAGGTTTCGATGAGTTGCCGCAATTATGCGTACGTCAACTTTAATGGTTTCAGAGCTGCCAACCGGATCAAATTCTCCTTCTTGTATAACCCTTAAAAGTTTGGGTTGAAGTTCTAAAGGCATTTCTCCTATTTCATCTAAAAATATAGTGCCTTTGTCAGCCAATAAGAAACGTCCTTTCCTACTGGCTGTTGCTCCCGTAAAAGCACCTTTTTCATGACCAAACAATTCACTTTCTATAAGATTAGCAGGAATAGCACCGCAATTAATTTTAATGAGTGGTTTATCGCTTCGGTCACTTTCTTTATGTATCGCCCTGGCAACAAGTTCTTTTCCTGTTCCTGTTTCACCATGAATTAATACTGTGGCATTAGTTTTTGCAACCTGATGAATAAGGTTTAAAACTGTTTTCATACTTTGGTCTTCGGCTATAATGCCATAACCACTGGTAAGTTCTTGTATTTCTTCTTCTAAATATTGCGTTTGATTAGTGAGCTGATTGATTTTGTTTTCAGCTCGAATGCGGTCTTCGGTATTTCTTAAAATTAAAGTGTAATAATACTCGTTTTCAACACCATACTTACTTATGGTGCCTTCATTTAAAGTTTCGGTATCATTTGATCCAATGACTTTAATAATCTGTGGCAGGAATTGGTTTATGGTATTATTATCAATTTCATTGCTAACTATGGTTTCAATTAAATCGGCGCTATCGTCGTCGAAAAAAAACAGGACATTTCGTTGTAATACATCGTCGTTTTCCAGCATTTTGTTAGCTGAGGGATTGGTTAAAATGATTTTAAAATTCTGATTAAACATAATAATGGCATCCATAGCACCATTAATAAGGCCACTCATTTTAGAATGAGCGATTTCAATGTCTTTTTTAGAGCTGGCTAAACGTTCTTGGATGATGTCTAATTCACGATGGCGTTTAATTAAAACCGATAAAATACCGTTGGCAAAACCGGTGTCTATTTTTATTAGGTTAACGAAGTTTTTTCGGTCTATTATTAAAACGTTTGTTTTTTCAACCGTGGTAACCGAAGCAGAACGCCTTTGGTCGTCTATTAAAGCATATTCACCAAAACATTCTCCAGCTTTAAGAAAACAATAAATATGGCTGCCTTCATGTACTTTAACATGTCCTTCAAGAATAACATACATAGAGTCACCAACATCCCCTTTGGTTAAAATGCTTTCATTTTTTAAATAGGTTTCTGTTTTTGATGATTTGCAGAGGTTGTCTAGTGAAGGTCTGGAAACCTCTGTAAAAAAAGGAACACCGGTTAGGAATTCAGAAACGTTATTTTTAAAAGTGTCCGGCATTAAGATGATATTGTTCTATAACTATAAATATAAATAATTATCAATATACAATTCTGTTTATGAGTTAATTATGTGAAATGTATTATTTTAAAAGATAAAGTTTTAAATTAGTGTATTAAACTTTTATCTATTACGATAAAATGGCACAGTCAAGACAACTTGTAGCAATAATGTTTACCGATATTGAAGGGTATACAGCCTTAATGCAGAAGGATGAAAAACAAGCTGTGCACATACGTCAAAAGCACCGTGAAGTGTTTAATATGTCGACCAAAGAGTGTGAAGGTGAATTAATTCAGTATTACGGAGATGGCACATTAAGTGTTTTTAAAAGTTCGATAGCGGCAGTTAACTGTGCTATTAAAATGCAGCAGTATTTTCAGCAAAGCCCTGTTATTCCGGTTCGTATAGGAATTCATCTTGGAGATATTATTAAAACGGAAACTGATATTATTGGAGATGCCGTAAATGTGGCGTCAAGAATTGAATCTTTGGCTGTTGCAGGAAGCATCTTGGTTTCAGGTAAGATTAACGATGATTTAAGAAACCAAAGTGAATTTGAAACTAAATATCTTGATGTTTTCGAATTTAAAAATGTGAATCAAACCATGCCGGTTTTTGCAATAGCAAATGAAGGGATTGTTGTGCCGAATTTATCTGAAATAAATGGAAAAACCGAAGAGCGTATAGGGAAATCCTTCAAAAGTTTTAAGAGAAAAGCAGCTGTTTTACTTTTTGTGTTGTTGGCTTTTATTGCCACATTATTAATAACCAGACAGCAAACCAGTAACGGTCATCAATTAAATGAATTAACAATTGCTGTACTACCATTTAACAGTGTGAATTTAGATAATAATTCCGAGTCTTTTACCGATGGTGTTACCGATGATATAATAACCCACCTTTCTAAAATCCAGCATTTACAAGTTATTTCTAGAGCATCGGCTATGCACTACAAAGGAACCGAAAAGTCTATTCAACAAATAGCAAAGGAATTAGATGTAAATTATATTCTCGAAGGAAGTGTACGTGTTAATGATAATCAGGTCCGTATCAATGCCAATTTGGTAGATGCCGCCAGTAATAAAAATTTATGGGCCAATAATTACGATAATACGATGGTGCAAATATTTAAGTTGCAGACTGATGTTTCAAAAGATATAGCTAATGCGCTTAAAATTAGATTGAGTGAAACTGAGGAATCTCGTTTAAATAGTTTACCCACAAATAATCCCGAAGCCTACAGTGTGTTTAAAGAAGGTCAAATGTATTTACACAGAGGAGGAGGGAAAGTCGAGGAGCTTAAAAAAGCAGAGCAACTATTTAAGCGTGCCACAGAGATTGATCCTAATTTTTGTCGAGCCTATGTTGGTTTGGCAGAAACCTATCTTGAATATATTTTCTGGGGAAGAGAATCTCCAAAAAAAATGTTGGAACAGGCATCTATACCTGCGTTAAAGGCTTTAGCAATTAATTCAAATGATGGAGGGACTTTCGGGGCCTTGGGAGCCATTAGTTATTACAAATACCAAAGAGAAACAGCGATACTTTACTTGAAAAAGGCGATTGAAATTAACCCAAGTTATGTAAACGCTTATGATAAATTGGCATGGATTTATGCGTTTGAAGGAAATCTGAAATTGATGGAGGAGAACTTTAATAAGGTAATTAAATTAGACCCTTTGTCCTCCAAATATATAGGCGATATGGGACAGCACTATTATTATCTTGGTGAATATCAAAAAGCGATTGATAAAATGGATGAATCCTTAAAAATGTTTCCAAATAATAATATGCTGGTATGGATGAAGGCCACAAATTTAACCGGTTTAGGAAAATATCATGAAGCTATAGAGCTTTATACATCCAGAAGTGTTGCTTCTAATACCAATTGGATGTTAGGATACGCTTATGGTATGATTGGCGAACGCAAAAAAGCCCAAGACATTTTAGAATACCAGCTGAACAAAAACAAAATGGTTTATGTGCCACCTTTTATGATTGCAACCATTTATATGGGGTTAGGAGATGTTGAGAATGCTTTAACCTGGTTAGAAAAAGATTATGAAGTAGGAGGACAAGGACTTTTCTTTTGGGGATTGAAGCAGGATATAAGGTTTAAACCTTTAAGGGAAGAACCAAGATTTCAGGCTTTGTTGAGTAAAGTAAAATAGTTTTAAAAATTAAAAGCGCAATTTACAATATCGATTACGCTTTTAGGTGACTAATTCAAATAAAATATTAAATAAACTTACCATTACTATCTAACTTCAAAGATTTTTTATTACCGTTTGCATCTATTTTTACCTTGTAAATTTTGTTTGTTCCAGCTTGTTCATTGTATGTAACTATATAGGTGTTGGTTTTAATAACAGCACCAGGATATTCATCATTAATAGCATCTAACACAATACGAGGAAGTCTGATATCTTTAAAGCGTTCATACGATCTTAGAAGGTTTCCCTCCGAATCAAATACCGCATTAATTTGACCGTTTTTATCGTCACCTTCTTTAAAGGCTATTTCAAATGTATCTGGTTTTTCGCTGTAAGATTCATGTTGCGTAATATCAAAATTAGCAACCATTGTTTCTAATACACTAATGCGGTCACAATCCGATGATAATGAAACGGCTTCATGGTATTCATCGTTTAAATGATTTTTTGTTGTTTCTGCAATTGAAGATTTCCCTTTTATTGATTCCACAATATAGTTGTCATCAACCATAAAGTCATCATTTAAAATAGCTAATAGGTTATCTTTAAAACTTGAAATTTTACTAGATGTTGCAAAATTAGGCTCTCTTTCTCTTCCTGTATTTGGAACATTTGCTTCATTCCATACAACCTCAGAAGATCCTATTAAAAGCGTTTCCATGTTAGTCTCTTGATAGAGCGTATGTCGTTGATCCTCGATTTGCGAATAACTTAGGTTGGCTAATCCTAAGAGGGTTAAAGCCAGTAAAAAATTTTTCATCATAATAGATTTTAATTAAACAATTTGCTATTACTATTATTCAGGGAGAAAAATTTTATACTGTAAAACTAGTCCGATTATGCAATGTCGTTTGCTACCTAAGTAGCATTTTAACATAATTTAAGAAATGTTTAACGTTTTGAAAATCAGTGGTTGTTTAGCTTGTCTAGGAGAAGATTCATATTCGTTATTTCTATCGTTTTCTTTTTAATATCAATGATACCTTCTTTTTTAAAGACTTGAATCTGACGGTTTAAAACGGCTCTGGTTGTACCTATAAGTTGAGCGAGTTCTTTATGAGGTAGATTGTTTATGTTTTCAATTTGATTTGAAGAATGGTTGACGTTATTTATAAGAAGCCTTGCCAATTTTGTAGACGTATCGTCAATAGAAGCACTGGAAACATAGGCTTCTAAATCTTTAAGTTTACAAAGTGTATATTGCAGTAAGGATTTATAAAATTCAGGATTATCAGCCATCCACCGTTTTAGTAAGAGTGAGTTTGTTGTTAGTATGTTCGCATTTGTTAAAGTCTCATAGTATACTTTGTGGTGAGAAAAATTCAACAGTTGCGATACATCAAAAGCATCATGTTTAACTAATAAAAAAAGAGTGATTTTACGATCTTTAGATTTGTTGTAATAGTAAAGTTTTAGTTTCCCCGATATAATAATGTAAAAGTTATATAGCGTACCATCTCCATCTAACAGACAGGTGTTTTTAGGCCATTGTTTTACTGTGGAAATTTTCGTGTAGGCATGTAATTGTTCATCAGAAATCTCATTGAATAAAGAGTTTTCTTTCAGGATAGGGATGATATAATCTTTATTTTCTTTTGCCATGTTAGTGAACAGTTAATGCTAATAAAGATTATCAGGGAGGTGCTAAAACCTCAGGGTATTCCAAATTTAATCAATTTTAGGTTAGTAATCTCAATTTTTAATTAGAATTGTTTTATTCCCATTGTTAAAAGAAATACTTTTGAAGTCTGAAAATTATACACTACACAAATGTCCTTTTCAAAAAAAATAAAATCAACTTATTCGCCAAACAGATTAGCCGTAAAACTTAATACAAAAGGTGAGCAGTTTGTTTTAAAAGGGCACCCTTGGGTGTTTTCAAACAACATAACAAAGATAAAAGACGATGCTAAGTCGGGTGATTTAGCTATTGTTTTTGATAAAAGTAAAAATAGAGTTATTGGTTTAGGGCTTTACGATGGCAACTCGCCAATACGTATAAAAATGCTGCATAGCGGGTTTGAAAAGGCTGAAATAAATGCTGAATTTTTTCAGAATAGAATTAACGAAGCGTTCGCTAAACGTTACGAATTACTTCAAACCAACACCAATAGTTATCGTTTATTGTTTGGAGAAAATGATGGTTTTCCAGGACTAATTGCTGATGTGTACAATACAGTTTTAGTGGTGAAGATCTATTCAGAAATCTGGTTACCTTATTTAGAAAGTATTGTGCCAAGTCTTCAAAAAATATCGGAAGCCAAAACGGTTGTTATTCGTTTAAGCCGAAGTTTAGAACAATCTAAGCTGCATGATTTAGAAAATGGAGAAGTAGTTTTTGGGAAGCTCGAAAATGAAGTGGTTGAATTTGTAGAACATAATGTAAAGTTTTCAGCTAACGTTATTAAAGGACATAAAACGGGTTATTTCTTAGATCATCGTGCTAATAGAAAGCAAGTGGGAGAGTGTAGTAAGGGCAAAACAGTTTTAGATGTCTTTAGTTATGCAGGCGGATTCTCGGTTCATGCATTGTACAATGGAGCAACCTCAGTAACGAGTTTAGATATTAGTAGGCAGGCTTTAGATATAGCAGTCGAAAACGGAAAGCTTAACGATTATCCTGGAGAGCATAAAATTATAGCAGGCGATGCTTTTGAGGAACTTCAAAAACTTATAGACAACAAGGTAACATTTGATGTCGTGGTTATCGATCCACCGAGTTTTGCGAAACAAGCCTCAGAAATAGACTTAGCAAAGAAAAAGTATGCCCAGTTGGCTCAGTTAGGAGAACAACTGACTGCAAAACAAGGGCTTTTGGTTTTGGCGTCTTGTTCATCACGAGTAACGTCGCAAGCTTTTTTCGATATCAATCAGCAAGTTTTAAGCAAAGTAAATCGTCCGTATAATTTAAAATTAAAAACCTACCACGATACCGATCACCCTATTGGATTTGAAGAAGGCGCTTATTTAAAATGTGGATATTATCAATTCTAAATAATAATTTAAAAACAGAAACTATACTAAAGTAGCGTTAAAAAATGCATTAAAATTAGTGTTTTTTATGGTGGGATTTAGTATTATGTTAACTTAAGTCTTGTCTTTGTTTTTCTAATTTTATAGAAGAAAAAAATATATTATGAAAGACAAAGTTATTATTATTACCGGAGCAGCTATGGGACTCGGATTAGCTGCTGCAAAAGTATTAGCAGAAAGAAAAGCAAATCTGGTTTTGGTTGATTTTAATGAAAATCAGTTAAATGAAACTGTAGAAAGCTTAAAAAATCAACACCCCGATATTAAAATTCTATCTGTCATAGCCGATGTTTCTAAAGAGGAGCAGGTTAAAAACTATGTAGATGTTGCAGTTAAAGAGTTTGGACGAATTGATGGATTGTATAATAATGCAGGTATCGAGGGAAGACAAGCACCATTGACAGAATACGATTTAAATGTATTTAAAAAAGTTATCGATATTAATTTAATGGGAGTTTATTATGGCTTACGTTATGTAATACCTGTAATGAAAAAACAAAATTATGGGCGTATTGTTAATGTGGCATCTGTTGGAGGTATTCGTGGTGTTTTAAATCAAACGCCTTATGTAGCCAGTAAACATGCAGTATCAGGAATGTCTAAACAGGCGGCTGTAGAATATGGAAAATATGGTATTTTAACTAATGCCATTGCACCTGGTGCCATATTAACACCTATGGTAGCAGAGGCTTTTAAACAAGTTAATCCAGAAGACCCAAAGGCAGCCGAAACAGAATATGCTAAACGTAATCCAACAAGATCACTTGGTGATCCACAAGACGTAGGTAAGTTGGTAGCCTTTCTTATTAGTGAGGATAATGGTTATGTAAGTGGGCAAACCATTGCTATTGATGGCGGAGAATCCAATATGTACGGTAACGCTGAATAATTATAGTTTTAACATACGAAATATTATGCGTGCATAATATTTCGTATGTTTGTATAAAACCAACAGTAAATGTCAACTAAACTTACTAAACTTCTCAATATTAAACACCCTATTATTTTAGCACCCATGTTTTTGGTGTCGAATACTGCAATGGTTAAGGCTGCCATGAAAGAAGGGATTGCAGGATGTATTCCTGCACTTAATTACCGAACCTTAGAAGAATTAAGGTTAGCTATTAAGGAATTAAAGGAAGCTAAGGTAGAAGGAGGTTCTTTTGGTTTTAATTTAATCGTTAACAAATCGAATATTAAATACAAAGATCAGTTACAGGTGCTTTGTGAAGAAGGGTGTGACTTTATTATTACCTCCCTCGGTAATCCCGAAGAAACGATTACCGAAGCGCATAAAGCAGGAATTAAAGTGTTTTGTGATGTGGTTGATTTAAAGTACGCCAGGAAAGTTGAAGCCTTGGGAGCCGATGCCGTTATTGCTGTAAATAACGAAGCAGGGGGCCATCGAGGCGATTTATCGCCTGAAACCCTTATAAAATTATTAACGGCGCAATGCAAAATCCCTGTGATTTCAGCAGGAGGCGTTGGTTGTAAAGCTGATGTAGACAGGATGTTAAGTTATGGTGCAGCCGGAGTATCTGTAGGGAGTCCGTTTATAGCCTCTAAGGAAGCTAACGTTACGGACGAATATAAACAGGCTTGTGTAGATTATGGGGCAGATGATATTGTTATGACCGAACGTATCTCTGGGACACCATGTACTGTGATAAACACCCCTTATGTTAAAAAAATTGGAACTAAAACAACATGGTTGGAGGCTGTTTTAAATCGACATAAAAAACTTAAGAAATGGGTGAAAATGATTCGGTTTTCAATAGGTATGAATGCTACAAAAAATGCAGCTACAAAAGCGACGTATAAGACTGTTTGGGTTGCAGGTCCAAGCATTGCACACACTAATGAAATATTGCCGGTTTCATCTATTATAAAACGCTTAATTGAATAAGGTCTTTTTTCTGAATTGTTTATTATAACTTTGTTTGTAGAAATTTAGAAATTAAACAATAATGAAACATAGATATTTAGGCCAAAATTATTTAGGCCAAAATGGTTTTGAAGTTAGCGAAGTTGGATTAGGATGCTGGCAATTGGGAGCCGATTGGGGCCAAGATTTGTCAAAAGAAACTGCGTTCGAAATTTTAAACGAAGCCGTAAAAAACGGCATCACTTTTTTTGATACTGCCGATGTTTACGGTAATGGAAAAAGTGAAGCGTTAATCGGTGAGTTTTTAAAAACCTGTAATACACCAATTAGAGTAGCTACTAAGTTTGGTAGAGCAGCCAATACTTATCCAGATAAATATACTAAAGATGTATTGCGAAAAACGGTTCAAGAATCCCTGGAACGATTAGGAGTAGATAGTTTAGATTTGCTTCAATTACATTGTATCCCAACGGAATATTTAAAAGAAGGAGAAATTTTTGAATGGTTACGAGAATTAAAAGCAGAAGGTTTAATACAACATTTTGGAGCAAGCGTTGAAACGGTTGAAGAAGGATTGATTTGTTTAGAACAGGAAGGTTTATTATCACTACAAGTTATTTTTAATGTATTTCGCCAAAAGTTGGTAAGCGAATTATTACCCCAGGCACAAGAAAAAGGTGTTGGTATAATTGTAAGATTACCATTGGCAAGCGGTTTGCTAACCGGAAAATTTAATGCAAACACTACTTTTGCTGAAGACGATCACAGAAATTTTAATCGCGACGGACAAGCCTTTAATGTAGGGGAGACTTTTGCAGGATTGCCTTATGAGAAAGGATTGGAATTAGTTGATGCTATTAAAGATAATATCCTTCCAGATGAATTGACTATGGTACAACTGGCTTTACGATGGATTTTAGATCACAAAGCGGTAAGTACAATTATTCCTGGAGCGAGTTCAAAACAACAGGTTATTGGTAATGCTCAGGTATCAAATTTAAATGCCTTATCTCCTGAATTACATCAGTCATTAACTCAATTATATAAAGAAAAAGTTCACGATTATATTCGTGGGGGATATTAAAAACCCTATTCAAACACACTAAAACATCGTAGCAAGTTTATTTCTGCGATGTTTTTTTATGTTAAAAGATGTTTTGATACGTTAAAACGTTTGATATTCAGAGTTTAATAAACTAATTTCGTAAGAAACGTATTAATTTTATTTTTCTTATGAAACACTTAACCTTAACTTTCTGTATAGCTTCACTGCTGTTATTTTTTTCTTGTAAAACATCACAATCTACCAGCGAAGCATTGTTCGATACACAATGGGAATTAGAATATGTTACCGGACCCAGAATAGTTTTTGAGGCGCTTTATCCGAATAAAAAACCTCAAATTACATTCAATAAAGAAGACGGTAAAGTCATGGGGAATAACGGTTGTAATGGATATTCAGCCGATTATACTTTAGAAGGTAATAAATTATCTTTTGGAGAGCCCGGACCATCGACTTTAATGTTTTGTGAAGGTGGAGGAGAAGCAGTGTTTTTAAAAACCATGAAAAAAATTGAAGCCTACAGCATAGATGCAGATGGTAAATTGAACTTAATGATGGGAGATTTACCAATGATGCGTTTTAAAAAAATAACACCTTAGTTATGCGTAGATTGATGTGTTATTTTCCAGTTTTTGTCATCTTATGTTTTTCATGTAAAAATCAAAAAACAAAACCTTCCGAAGCGTTAGAGGTTGAAGCAATAGATGTTGCTGATATTCAAGTAAAAGAAGAAAATTCAGAAGCGATTAAGTCTGGTTCGTATTTTATAGCTGCAGGAACGGAGCCATTTTGGGGATTGTCTATAGCAGATAATAAAATTGAATTTAAAATGATGAGTGACACGATAACAACACCTCATGTAGCCCCTGTTCGTGCGATGGATGCTAATGTTAAGCGTTATAGAGTTGAAACGGAAGCCGTGAATTTAACTATCCAGATTTCAAAGCGTTAGTGTATTAATGCAATGTCGGGAGAGGAGTTTCCCTATTCTGTAACGATAAATTATAAATTTACGGGACTGGAAACAGAACATACTTTTCAAGGGTGTGGTTACTATACAACAACGTTAAAAACCGGTTGTTATGCTTACAATGATAATGACAATTCAGTAATGTTTAAAATTACAGATGTAAGTGATGAGGTTTTCGGCAGATTAAAATATAGCTATCATGAAAAGGATGAAAGTACCGGTAATTTTAGAGGAAGATTGTATCGTGATAGGCTGTTCGGAACATTCACATTTATGTCAGAAGGTATTGAAAGTATTCGAGAAGTGGCCTTTTTGGTAAAGCAAGATACCTTAATTGAAGGGGTTGGTGCACTAAATGAGGCTGGTACTGCGTTTAAGTTTAGAGATAGTATTCAGTATACATCTAAGACCCCATTAGCAACTACGGATTGTAAATAATATTTATTTAACCTCTTATGAAAACAAGGTTAGCTTATAGTATTGCGATATTAGGCTGGTTTGCTGTATTGATGCAGTTTGTTTTGATGCTGATGAATAAAACTATGTCTTCAACCGAAACGATAGTTCGGTTTTTTAGTTATTTCACGATTCTAACCAATACCATAGTTGCTTTATTTTTTACCACTAAAAATTTAAACTTACAAAAGGTAGATTTTAAAACTTGGTTAACACCTATAGCTGTGTATATTACAGTAGTCTTTTTGGTATATCAGATATTATTAAGGCCCGTTTGGTCACCCGAAGGGTTTCAAATTGTAATAGATGAATTATTGCATAGTATAATCCCTGTTTTAACGGTGTTATATTGGTTTTTATATGACGGTGCTAAGCATGTGGTTTGGTCGTTAATTCCCAAATGGTTAGTTTATCCGTTGGTGTATTTAATCTATATTTTAGTTCGAGGTATGTTTTCTGGTTTTTACCCGTATCCGTTTATCAATGTTCTGGAAATTGGCTGGCAACAAACACTAATCAATAGCGCCTTAATGTGTTTGTTGTTTTTAATGTTGTTTTCGATGTTTATTGGTTTAGGACAACGTTTAAAGTTGGGCTATTATAACTGATTTTATCTCTGGCCACTCTTCTTTTAAAATTCCATAATAGCAAGTACTTCGTTTAAAACCGTCGAGCATTAATACATCTTTTCTTAAAATACCTTCTAACGAAGCACCTATTTTTTCAACGGCTTTTCTTGATCTTGTGTTGCGCTCGTCTACTGTAAAACAAACTTTATCAAACTTTAAGGTTTCAAAAGCATATTCCAGCATTAAATATTTCATATGCAAATTGAGTCCGCTGCCTTGAAATTCTTTTCCAATCCATGTCCAGCCAATATGTAAAAGTTTGTTTTGCCAGTTTATTAGTGCAAATCGCGTGCTTCCGGCATAGGTATTTGTCTGTTTGTCAAAAATAATAAAGGGTAATGCTGATTTATGGTAATAGGCATCGACCGCGGTCTGCACATAATCTTTTAAATCCTCAGGGGTATCAATTTTACTTGGCGAATATTGAACAAGGTTCGGTTGTTGCGCGATATCTAAAAGATGTTTGTAATTGCTCAAATCCAACAAGGAGAGTTTTACACGATGATTTTCGAGAGAAGGAGCTTTCATAATAGTGTTAGGATTCAAAATTTTAATTAAAGGTTAATTTTTGATGCCTTTCCTTAGCATTTTGTATTTTTACCTGCGCTAATAAAAATACAATATTAAATGCCATTATCTAAAGAAAATGTAATAGCCCAAGCCAATGCGGCTTGTAAAAATACTTTAATGGAAACCTTAGAAATAGAGGTTGTAGATTTTGGCGATGATTTTTTAGTAGCGCGAATGCCAGTAAACTCTCGCGTACATCAGCCTGATGGTGTTTTGCATGGTGGCGCTACAGCTGCTTTAGCTGAAAGTGTAGGGAGTTTTGCTTCGCATATATTTATAGATACTGAAACGTTTTTTGTACGAGGTATAGAAATTTCTGCAAACCATTTAAAAAGTATTCGAGAAGGCTTTGTTTATGCCAAGGCGACATTTGTTCATAAAGGAAGAACAACACAGTTGCTCGACATCAAAGTAACCGACGAGGATAACAACTTAATTTCTGTTTGCAAATTATCTACCATTTCGTTGCCAAAACAAGGATAGTTAATGACCCTATTTAATTTTTTTAACTGTATTGAAACCCAATACAACGACAAGTTGCCTTTTGTTGCTTATCGGAAACCCGGAGAAGCTTCCATTTCCGGACTGTTACAAAAAGACAATGCCTTACATATAACTAAAGATTTTACCGAAAAAGGCTTTGTTTTTGCGCCTTTTGATGATGCTTCAGATGCTGTTTTATTACCAATAGATTATGCCTCAAAAATTGTATGTTCAGATTATGAGGTGATTCCAACGCAACTTAACGGTAAACCGCTATCGGTGGTAACCGATGAGCAAAAAGTGTTTCACATTAATTTGGTGAATAAGGGCGTTGAAGCAATAAAGGATTCAGCTTTTAAAAAGGTGGTTTTATCAAGACAGGAAGCCGTAGAAATTCACGAGCAAAATCCAATAGAAATTTTTAAAAGTCTTCTAAATCATTATTCTTTAGCTTTTGTGTATTGTTGGTATCATCCTAAAGTTGGTTTATGGCTTGGTGCCACACCGGAAACCTTAATAAAAATTGAAGGGCATCAGTTTTCTATCATGTCTTTAGCAGGGACTCAGGAATACAACGGAACACTTGATGTAACTTGGCAGGATAAAGAAAAAGAAGAACAAAAGTTTGTTACCGATTTTATTGTAGACAGTATAAAACCATCGGTAGATTATTTAAAAGTTTCTGATACGGAAACTGTAAAAGCAGGTAACTTGGTGCATTTACGTACTTTAATTTCTGCCCGGTTAGATTCAAATTCAGCATTAAAAGATGTGATTTCTATTATTCATCCAACACCAGCGGTTTGCGGTTTACCAAAACAAGCTTCGAAGGATTTCATCTTAAAAAACGAAAACTATAATCGAGAATTCTACACAGGATTTTTAGGTGAACTTAATTTAGAAACTGTTGTTAAACCACGTTCTGGACGTAGAAATATAGAAAATAGAGCGTATGCCATTCCTAAAAAAAGTACGCAGTTGTATGTGAATTTGCGTTGTATGCAAATCAAGAATAATACGGCAATAATCTATGTTGGAGGTGGTATAACTTCGCATTCAAATGCTGAAAGTGAATGGGATGAAACTGTTTCAAAATCTAAGGTGATGAAAAATGTACTGTAATTAGGGTATTTGCTACGCTATTATTACTTTTACATACTCATTAAAAAGCTATGATTTACCCAAATATTCCTCTTGCTCAAACTGTAATCGAGTTGTGTAAAGCTAAAGGTATTCAACATATTGTAATATCTCCAGGAAGTAGAAATGCACCTTTAACGCTTGGTTTTTCCAATAACCCATACTTTAAATGTTACAGTGTTGTAGATGAGCGTTGTGCTGCTTTTTTTGCTATGGGTATTGCGCAACAAATACAAAAGCCAACAGCAGTAGTATGTACCTCGGGTAGTGCACTTTTAAATTATTATCCAGCGGTAGCCGAAGCGTTTTACAGTAATATTCCGTTGGTCGTGTTATCAGCCGATCGTCCAAAACATTTAATTGGTATCGGTGACGGACAAACTATAAATCAGAAGAATGTTTTTGATAACCATATTCTCTATTCAGCAAACTTGAAACTGGATTTGAAGGATGAGAATAACCTTCCGGGAAATGAAGATTTACCGATTTTCAAAAATTTGGAAGACCGATTAGAACGTTTTTTAGGACTTCAAAAAGATATTCAATCGTTCAACGAAGAGGAAATTCAGGTAGCAATAAATCATTCAATCATAAAACAAGGGCCAGTTCACATTAATATTCCTTTTGATGAACCCTTGTATCAAACGGTAGATAAGTTAAGTGTAGCGCCGAAAGTAACAGAATTTTCAATTAAGCAAAAAACTATTGAAAGTTATACACTGCAGAAGTGTTTGGAAGACTGGAATGCTGCTACCAAAAAGATGGTTTTGGTGGGTGTAAATCAGCCTAATGCCATTGAAAAAAAATGGCTTGATGAGCTGGCTGAAGACGATAGCGTTATAGTGTTTACAGAAACCACTTCAAATTTGAACCACGATAGCTTTTTTCCGAGTATCGATCAAATGATTGCGCCATTAACAGCTGAAGAAGAGCAAGAATTGCAGCCGGATATTTTGGTTACTTTTGGAGGATTGATTGTATCAAAAAAAATTAAAGCTTTTCTACGCAAGTATCAACCAAGAGAGCATTGGCACATAGGGAAGAAAGATGCAAATGATACATTCTTCTGTCTAACCAATCATTTAGAGGTAACTCCAAATCAGTTTTTTGAGACGTTTTTACCAAAATTAACGCACTATGTTAAGAGTCATTACCATTCCGATTGGATGAAGGTAAGAGAACTCCGTTTGGAAAAACATCAGCAATACTTAGAACAAATTCCGTTCAGTGATTTTAAAGCATTCAATTATTTATTTAAAGCCATTCCTAATCATACGGTATTGCAAATAGGGAACAGTTCTGCTATTCGTTATGCGCAGCTCTTTACGTTAAATAAAACACTAGAAGTGTATTGTAATCGAGGAACCAGTGGAATTGATGGCAGTACCTCTACAGCGGTGGGTTGTGCAGTAGCTAATGAAAAACAGACTACATTTATAACGGGAGATTTAAGCTTTTTTTACGACAGTAATGCGCTTTGGAATAACTATATACCCGCTAATTTCAGAATAATAGTAGTGAATAATACGGGTGGTGGTATTTTTAGAATTCTTCCAGGGCATAAGGATACAGAAAACTTCGACACCTATTTTGAGACTAATCATAATCTTACGGCAAAACATCTTTGCGATATGTATGGTTTAGATTATGTTACAGCTAATGAAGAAACCTCTTTAGAATATGCTTTACAAGGGTTTTATGAGAAAAGTGAAAAGCCTAAATTACTGGAAGTGTTTACGCCAAAGCAGGTTAACGATAAAGTTCTATTAAACTATTTTGAGTTTTTAAAATAAGTCGTCTCATCCGTTAACAATTACTTTCATTGTAAAGTCTGTGTTATATGTGACTTTTCAATTTTTATAGTGTCTTAAAATTAAGTATATTTAGAACTACTAATTTATTAATTTATAAAAGACCTAATTATGAGTAAAAGAGATGAGCTTATTGCAAAATATGCTGCCGATTTAAAAGAAAAATGTGGTGTAGATGCAGATATGGATTTGTTAAAGAAAGTAACTATTGGGTGCGGACCTGCAATTTATAATGCAGATGCAGCAACAGTTTCCGGATCTGATGAAACCGAGGTAGCAACGGTAAAAAACAACTTTTTAATTAAAAAATTAGGTTTAACCGATGGTCCGGATTTAGATGCAGGTATTGAAGCAGTTATGGAACAATACGGTAAATCTAACCGTAATAAATACCGAGCTGTAGTTTATTATTTGCTAACTAAGCATTTTGGTAAAGAATCTGTTTATTAGAATACACTTAATTATATAAATGAAAAGCGTTGTAATTATGTATTGCAGCGCTTTTTTATGTCATATATTTATTAGAAAAACTCTTGTTAATATTATTACCTTTGCAGCATGATAAATATAGGGCAAATTAATACATTAGAAATTCTACGTGAAACCGATCATGGTATTTACTTGGTAGATGAAGATAATAATGAGGTTTTACTACCAAACAGGTATGTTCCGGAAAGCTTTAGAATTTGGGATAAGCTAGATGTTTTTGTGTATTTAGATAACGAAGAACGTCCGGTAGCCACTACCGATATGCCTTATATAAAACTAGGTGAATTTGCCTTATTACGTTGTAGTCAGGTGAACGATTATGGTGCTTTTTTAGACTGGGGACTGGTTAAGGAATTATTTTGTCCGTTTAAAGAGCAAGCTTTTAAAATGAAACCTAAAGGGTGGTACTTGGTGCATTGTTATATGGATGAGAAGACCGAAAGATTGGTGGCCTCAAGTAAAACCAATCGTTTTTTAAGTAATAAAGAACTTACCGTTAAGCAGTTTGATGAAGTCGATTTAATTGTCTCACATCCTTCAGAAATTGGTATGAACGTTATTGTGAATAAAAAACATACCGGTTTAATTTATAACGATCAAATCTTTACAGAACTTAGCGTAGGTGATAAATTAAAAGGAATCGTTAAGAAGATTCGTCCTGGTAATAAACTGGATATTGTTTTAGGACAGATAGGTTATAGAAATATTGAACCCAATGCAGAGCGTATTTTAAAGGAATTAGAAGATAATGGCGGTTATTTAGACTTAACCGATAAATCGAACCCTGAAGATATTAAGGATCTGCTTCAAATGAGTAAAAAGAACTTTAAAAAAGCAGTAGGTTCATTATACAAAGACAAGAAAATTGAGATTAAACCAGACGGCATTTATTTAGTTTAAACCTTATGATTAATCAAGATACCATAGTTGCCTTGGCAACACCTTCAGGAGCGGGTGCCATTGCTGTTATTCGTTTATCAGGTAAAGATGCTATTACTATTGCCGATAGTTGTTTTAGGTCGGTTGTAAATAATAAATCGCTTACCAAACAGAAAACCCATACCATACATTTAGGACATATTGTCGATGGACCAAAAACTATTGATGAAGTTTTAGTTTCGGTTTTTAAAAACCCGAACTCCTATACCGGTGAAGATGTGGTTGAGGTGTCTTGTCATGGTTCTAATTATATTCAACAGGAAATTATTCAGTTGTTTCTTAGAAAAGGCTGTAGAACAGCAACACCGGGTGAATTTACGCTTCGTGCGTTTTTAAATGGAAAATTAGATTTAAGTCAGGCGGAAGCTGTAGCCGATTTAATTGCCAGTGATAATGAGGCGTCTCATCAAATCGCCATGCAACAAATGCGCGGTGGATTTTCATCTGAAATCGCTAAACTTCGTGAAGAGTTATTGAATTTTGCTTCCTTAATTGAACTAGAATTAGATTTCGCAGAAGAAGATGTCGAGTTTGCAGACAGATCTCAGTTTAAAGATTTAGTAGATCGCATTAGTGTGGTATTAAAGCGTTTAATCGATTCGTTTGCTGTAGGTAACGTTATTAAAAACGGAATTCCTGTAGCTATTGTAGGAGAACCAAACGTTGGTAAATCTACCTTGTTAAATGCGCTTTTAAATGAGGAACGCGCTATTGTTTCAGATATTGCAGGAACCACTCGCGATACCATTGAAGACGAAATTTCAATAGGAGGAATTGGTTTCCGGTTTATAGATACCGCAGGTATTCGAGAAACTCAGGATGTGGTTGAAAGCATCGGTATTAAAAAGACGTTTGAGAAGATAGAGCAAGCTCAGGTTGTGATTTTCTTAGCAGATAGCACCAATCTTAAAGAAGACGGTTTCATTAGATCGTTTAAGATTGAAATTGAAAAAATTAAGAACAAATATCCTCAAAAGCCAATCGTAATAATTGCTAATAAAATCGATAAGCTTTCAGAAACCGAGATAGAAAACATTAAAATTCAGATTTCAGATTTACATCTATTATCGGCAAAAACTGGATTTGGTGTCGAAGAATTAAAGGATAAATTGCTAAGTTTTGTAAATACCGGAGCTTTAAGAAATAACGATACCATTGTAACAAATACAAGACACTACGATTCGTTATTAAAAGCTTTAGAAGAGATTGAAAAAGTGCGCTACGGTTTAGATTCTGGTTTGTCTGGAGATTTATTGGCTATCGATATTCGTCAGGCCTTGTATTACTTCGGTGAAATTACTGGTCAGGTTACGAACGATGAGTTACTGGGTAATATTTTTGCTAATTTCTGTATCGGCAAATAGCCACACAAAACATAATATTTCAACAACAGCCTCTTTGGTATCAAAGAGGCTGTTGTTTTTCTATATAGTTGCTTGATTACTATTAATTTTATTACATTAGTAAGTAAAGCATTGTATTTTGATACCAACTAAATCTCTACCGCAATTTTTTATAATGTTTATGTGCTTTGTATTAACAGCACAAGAGCATCCACCTATTCAAATTTATACGCCAACCGATTATGGAGCAGAGAATCAAAACTGGTCTATTTCTCAATCTCAAGATAAATATATTTATGTAGCCAATAATAAAGGGCTTCTTGAATTTAACGGTGCGAAATGGACGGTTTACGAATCTCCAAATAAAACTATTGTAAGGTCGGTTAAGGTAATTGATGATTATATCTATACAGGGAGCTACAGAGAGTTTGGTTATTGGAATAGGTCTGAAAAGGGTGTATTAGAATACACCTCATTAGCTTCACAGCTTAAAATTGATTTTTTAGAAGACGAAGAGGTTTGGAATATTCTGGACGTGGAAGATTTTATTTTATTTCAAACGTTAAAAAGAATTTATGTTTTCAATAAAACAAAGAATTCAGTAAACATTATCGAATCAAATTCAGGAATTTATAAAATTTTCAAGATTAAGGAAGGGGTTTATTTTCAAAAGCCTAAAGAGGGTGTTTTCGAAATTGTAAATGGCCAGGCAAAACTAGTCACATCAGACAATATTTTAAAAAATAATCTTTTGGTTAATATTTTCAACCATCAAAATAAAACCCTCTTTCAAACAGAGGATAAAGGCTTTTTTGAGCTGAAAGGTAATGATTTAATTCAATGGGAAATTCCTGCTAATAAAACGCTTTTAAACGATAGAATTTATAGCAGTATTAAGCTAGAGGATGATAGTTTTATTTTGGGTAGTATTTCTAACGGAATTATCCATATTACAGCTTCTGGAGAGATTAATTATCAAATCAATCAGAATAACGGTTTAAGTAATAATACGGTGTTATCAGTTTTTGAGGATGTTGACAATAACATTTGGTTGGGACTTGAAAACGGAATTAATTGTGTCAATATTAAATCACCTTTTAGAATCTATAATGACGAAAAAGGTGAGATTGGTTCGGTAAACACTTCCATTGTCTATGGAGACAAGTTGTATATCGGGACTAATCAAGGCTTGTTTTATAAAGAATTTAAAAGTAATCATAACTTCCAGTTTATTGCTGGTACGCAAGGTGCCGTTTGGTGCTTAAAAAATATAGATAACACTTTGTTTTGCGGTCATAATTCAGGGACATTCATTATTCAAGACGACAGAGCAACTTTAATAGCCGATGTTTTAGGAACCTGGGATATTAAGTCTGTTAAAAATCATGAGAACTTGCTTATTCAAGGTAATTATAGTGGTTTAAATATTTTAGAGAAAAAGAATGACTCATGGTTATGGCGAAATACTATTGAAAATTTTGATATTTCCAGTCGGTATTTTGAAATGATAAATACATCAGAACTTTTTGTAAGCCATGAATACAAGGGGGTTTTTAAAGTTAAGTTAGATCAAGATTACAACAAGGTAATAAATGTGGAGCAAGATCGCTCGGTGGATAAAGATGTGAAGACGAGTCTTATAAAATTTGGAGGAGATATACTTTATACACAAAGTAAAGGTGTTTTTAAGTATGATTTAAAAACAGAGAAATTTTTAAAGGACACAATAAAGAGTAAATTGTTTCATGCTGAAGATTATACCTCGGGAAAACTGGTTTATACGAAGCAAACTAATAAGCTTTGGGGGTTTTCACAACAAGGGCTCAGTTATTTATCTCCTGGAAAACTAAGTAATACATTGGATTTGCATACCATTGCGTTACCTGGTTATGTAAGAAATGATGTTTCTGGCTATGAAAATATAACTTATCTGGAAAATAATAAATACCTGTATGGTACCACTACTGGATACATTGTAATAGATTTAAATGTCTTACAAAACAAACCCCATAAAGTTCATTTAAATTTAGTATCTAATAGAAATCTTAAGGGCAGTCAAGAGAATGTTTTTGTTAAGGTAAATGAAGTAGGGCAGTTTAAAAACAACGATAATAATTTAGAGTTTCATTTTAGTGTTCCTGTATATGAAAAATTTTCAGCACCAGAATACCAATATAAGCTCGAAGGTATTTATGATGATTGGAGTCAATGGTCCACTAAATCGGAAGTGTTTTTTGAAAACTTACCATTCGGCGATTATAAATTTTCTGTAAGGTCGCGGTTAGGTAACGAAATTTCAGAGAATATAGAAGGTTATAGTTTTTCTATTGCAAGACCTTGGTATTTGTCGAATACTGCTATTATAGGGTATATGATTGCTGTGGCGTTATTTTCAATATTTATGCATCATGCCTACAAGCGTTACTATAAAAGGCAACGTGAAAAACTCCTTTATAAAACACAGCGTGAATTAGAACTCAAAGAATTAGAGAACAAAGAGCAAATCATGCGTCATAATAATGAAAAGCTTAAGCAGGATATAGAAAGTAAAAACAGGGAGTTGAGTTTGTCTACCATGAATTTAATTAAGAAGAATGAGTTTTTAAATAATCTTAAAAAGGAGCTGAAAAAGATTCCGGACGACAAGAATTTAAACAATGTAGTTAAAATCATTGATAAAAATCTTAATAATACTGATGACTGGCAAACGTTTGAAGAAGCCTTTAATAATGCAGATAAAGATTTTCTTAAAAAGATAAAAACATTACATCCGTCGCTAACCTCAAACGACTTACGTTTATGTACGTATTTGAGGTTGAATTTATCCTCAAAGGAAATAGCTCCTCTATTAAATATATCTCCAAGAAGTGTAGAAGTTAAACGTTACCGATTACGAAAAAAAATTGATTTACCTCACGATGCGAGCTTAACAGATTATATTTTGAAAATATAACGACACAACATTTAACTTTTTCACCTATACAACACCACAACATTTGCTGATTTTATAGATATTAAGTAAATTCTATAGCTTTTATAAATTCTTAATAAAACCAAGTAATATTGATGTTTTGTTAGTTTTTATTGTTCATTATTATGATGTATGTTTTTTGTAGTGGTAAAAAATTAGAATACATCAATATGTAAATATAATTTTATGGAAACTAAAATAAACTAAATTCACATGAGACATTATCTCTTTAAGATTTTAACATTATTCTTTGTTTCCTATGCTAGTGCTCAAAGCATTGAAATAAAAGGTAATGTGAAAGATGGTTCCGGTGTGCCTATTCCCGGAGTTAACATCTTGCAAAAGAATACAGCAAATGGAACAGTTTCTGATTTTGATGGAAACTTTACCATTTCTAATATTGAAATAGGATCAACACTAACCTTAAGTTATATAGGTTTTATAACTCAGGATGTTGTTGTTGAAAATGATGCCTTTTTAGAAATTCAATTACAGGAAGACCTCGCCAAATTAGACGAAGTGGTGGTTATTGGATATGGTACACAAACTAAAAAGGAAATTACTGGTGCCGTAAGTGTATTGGGAGCAGAAACTATTGAAGAGTTGAAGCCAACTCGAATAGAACAAGCACTTCAAGGTCAGGTTGCCGGGGTTAATATTACTTCACAGTCGGGATCACCAGGGGCCGGAGCGACCATCAACATTCGTGGGGTCTCTACAAATGGAGATAGCAGACCATTAATATTAGTAGATGGTAATGTTATAGAAGACCTTAGTGTTATTAACCCGAACGATATTGAAAGTATAAACATCCTTAAAGACGCGACTGCTGGTATTTATGGGGTTAGAGCGGCTAACGGTGTTATTTTAATTAAAACTAAAACGGGACGAAAGGAAATGCCGCTTCAGGTTGAGTATAATGCTTATGGAGGGTTTCAACAAACCACTAGAAAAATTCCTGTTTTAAATGCTACAGAGTATGCATTAATAGTTAATGAAGCGCATGCAGCTGGTGGAAGTGCAATTCCGTTTCCGGATGTTTCTAATTTGGGGTCAGGAACCGATTGGCAGGACAAAGTATTTAAAAATGCTTTTATAACTAATCATAACATTTTGTTTAAAGGCGGAACAAAAAACTCTTATTATTCTTATAGTGGATCGTTTTTAACGCAGGATGGTATTGTTGGAGGTTCGAGATCAAACTTTACACGTTTTACAAATAATATTAGTTATAATGTTGATTTTCTGAAGAATTTCAAATTTACTTCAGGATTGATGCTTATAAGAACTAATAAGCGGAACCTACCTGAGAATTCTAATTCTTCCGTATTATTTAATGCCTTAAATATGGCGCCTACATTTTCGGTTAGAGATGAAGACGGTGATTATACTTTGGCTGAAGGATTGGGAGGAGAAGTTATAAACCCGCTGGCTCAAATAGATGATACTTTCGATAGAGGGAAAGTATTAAAGCTTAGTGGTAATGCCGGTTTATCATATAATTTTTTAGACCATTTTACGGCTCAAACCAATATTCAGTGGAATTATTCCGAAGTAAGTTCTAATATCTTTAATCCGGTCGCTTATTTCGGTAGTGGTAAAAACAGTAATGTAGATAGAAGCTCCATTGTAACAACTTTAGATCATTATAGAGATTATACGTTTGATGCTTTTGTTAAGTATCAGAATAACATTAATGAAACGCATAATATCAATGTACTGTTAGGAACTTCGGTATTTAAAACTACTGGTGAGTTTTCAGGACTTACAGGGTATGATGTAACGATTGCGAACCCTTCTCTGGATGTGGCTTCCGATATAGAAGATCGCTACGAAGCGCAAGGTAGAAACCCAAGATTCGATTCTAGACTACTGTCTTATTTTACAAGGTTACAATACGATTATAAAGGAAAGTATTTGTTTTCGGCAGTTTTGCGCCGTGACGGTTCAACAAAATTTGGCCCCGAAAATAAATTCGGATTTTTCCCTTCAGGATCAATAGGTTGGGTGACCTCAGATGAGCCATTTCTTTCAGATAGTAAGTTTTTCGATTTGCTAAAATTCAGAGCTTCATACGGTATTTTAGGTAACGACAGAATTCCAGATTATCGCTTTGTGTCACTTTTAAATGGGGAAGGAACTTATATATTTAACGACCAGGAAGTGTTCGGTGTGGCTAGTGGAGCTATTTCAAACCCAGGAATTAAATGGGAAAAGCAAAAAACCTTAGATATTGGTGTCGATATGCGCTTTGCAGATAATAAAATTGATATCACAGCCGATTATTTTAAGAAACGTACCGAAGATTTACTCGTCATCCCACAGGTGTCAGGATTGTTAGGAACAGGTGGAGCACCAGTTATTAATGGTGGAATAATCGAAAATTCAGGATTTGAATTTGCCATAGGGTATTCCGATAACTTTAGCGATGATTTTAAATTAAGTGTTAAGTATAATTTAACGGCACTAAAAAATGAAGTGATATCTGTAAATACCGATGGTGATTTCTTAACAGGAGGTTCCTTTGGTATTGGTCAGCCAACTCCTTCAAGAATGGAAGCAGGGTATCCAATTGGATATTTCAGAGGCTATAAAACGGATGGTATTTTCCAAAACGCAGAAGAAGTAGCCAATTATCCAACAATCGATAATCGTGTACAACCGGGTGATTTAAAATTTGTAGATATTAATAATGATGGTGTTATTGATGATGCCGATAAGACCAATATTGGCGACCCGATTCCAGATGCAAATATGGGACTTAATTTGTCGATAGATTTCAAAAACTTTGATTTTTCAGCTTACGCTTTTGCTTCGTTAGGAAATGAAATTGTTAGAAATTTTGAGCGTAATCAGGCTTTAACCAATAAAACGGTGTATTATCTGGACCGCTGGACAGGCGAAGGCTCTACTAATTCAACGCCGAGAGTCACTACAGGAGCGACATCAAATATATTATTTTCAGATTTTTATGTGGAAGACGGTTCATTTGTAAGACTGCAAAATATACAATTGGGTTACACCTTTGGAGATAAAGTTTTTGGCGGTTCCGAAATAAATAAACTTCGCTTGTATGTGTCTGCAAATAACTTATTTACATTGACTAAATACTCGGGTTACGACCCAACGGCATCTAGTGGTGCTCCTATTGGCGGAGGAATCGATCAAGGGTTCTATCCAAGTGCGAGAACCTATTTATTCGGTGTTAACTTAAAATTCTAATCTCATCATGAAAAATATAAAACTAAATATAATCTTGTTGATGGCGCTAATAGCATGGTCGTGTAGTGATGACTTTGTGGATGTGGCTTCGCAGGATACAAACTCGGAGGACTTTTTTAATTCTGAAAAAGATTATCAGGATGCTTTGGTTGCTGCTTACGATTATTTGCAGGCTACAGCTAGAAATGTTCAGTTAGGAGAAATAGCTTCAGATAATACGTTGTGTGGAGGTGAAAGTGCTACAGATGTTATCGGCTTTCAGGAAATAGACGATATGATTCATACGCCAATTAATGCCAATTTAAGAGAAATCTGGACTTGGATGTATACCGGGGTGAATCGTGCCAATTATATAATGGAATTTCAGGATAAATATGATTTTCCAAGTAAAACCAGCGTTATTGCTCAAACTCGATTTTTAAGAGCCTATTACTATTTCGAGCTCGTAAAATGGTTTGGAGATGTGCCTTTAGCCATCGATAAACGTATTCAGTTTGGAGAACAATTTGATATTGATCGTGCCCCGGCATCTGATGTTTATGCATTAATTGAGCAGGATTTAATCTTTGCAGCTGGTAATTTACCATATACACAAAGTCAAACAGGGCGAGTAACGAAAGGCGCAGCTCAGGCATTATTAGGTAAGGCATATTTGTATCAAAATAAGTTTTCTGAAGCAGCAACGGTTTTAGAAGATTTAATAAATAACGGACCGCATAGATTACTATCTTCCGAAGAAGCGCCGTTAATGTTTGAAAATGAATATGAAAATAACATTGAATCGGTATTTGAAATTCAATACTCAGATGTCGATGGTGGTAGTTATGATTGTTTCCAATGTTTGGAAGGAAATTATGCTGTTGGATTTAATGGTGTAAGAAGTTATGATGGACCGCTTTACGACTTTGGATATAGTTTTAATGTGCCAACTCAAGAGGTTGTCGATGCTTTCGAAGAAGGAGATATCCGATTAGGGTATTCTATTTTAGATATCGAATCCTGGGCAGAAGAAACAGGAGCAACTTACGCAACAGGTTACGAGCATACGGGATATTTCAATTTAAAATATATCGCCAGAAAGGGAGATTTAAATCAGCCTGATGCCGCTTTAACCAATCCTAATAATTACAGATCCATTCGTTTTGCTGATGTTTTACTTATGGCTGCTGAAGCTTTAAACAGAGGAAGCATTAGTGATACGCGTGCAGCCGAATATTTAAACATGGTGAGAACCAGAGCGACATTGGCTCCTGTAAATGTATCAGGGTCTAATTTAACCAATGCCATTTACAAAGAACGTCGTGTAGAATTGGTGGGAGAAGGGCATCGTTTCTTCGATTTAGTAAGAACAGGACGAGCAGCTCAGGAAATTGATGGTTTTGTTTCTGGTAAGCATGAGCTATTTCCAATACCCGTTGAAGAGATTGAATTATCTGGAGGCAGATGGAACCAAAACCCAGGATACTAAAAAACGACATTATGAAAACAGTAAAATATATATACAGTTTATGTCTAATGCTACTAATAGTTTTTAATTGTAGCGACGACGAAAACTTCGAGTATTTAGACGATATCGTGGCGCCTTCGGGTGTTACAGCAACCTTTCTTCCGGTCTTAGATGAAGCTAACGGAGATCTAGGATTGATAACTATTACACCAAATGCAGTAGGAGCATCATCCTATAATATCGATTTTGGTGATGGTACTTCAGAAAAAGCTAAGGTGATGCAGGGGGAAAGTGTAGTCCATAAATATGCTGAAAAACCTGAAGGTGAATTTTATACAGTAACAATTGAAGCTGTAGGGTTATCAGGATTAAAAACTACGGCAACCGAAAATCTGGAAGTTGTATTTAAAGCTCCTGAATTGAGTTGTGATATTGTTAATGGTTCAGATATTAAAATCTCAAATAATGAAGCCATTTCGAAACAAGTTGATGTTCAGGTGAGCGCAAAATACGGATTGAGTTATGAAGTGTATTTTGGAGAGGACGGAAATGATGAGCCGATGGCGGCGAATATCGGTGACCCGGTATCTTATATTTATCAGGAACCCGGAACTTATAGTATTAAAATTGTTGTTATGAGTGCGTCATCACAAACAACAGAATGTACTTTTGATTTTGAGGTTACCGAAATCTTACAGCCTATAGAATCTGCTCCTTCACCACCAAATAGAGATGAGCAGGATGTGATTTCTATTTACAGTGCTAAATATAACGATGTGGCAGGGACTAATTATTTTCCAGATTGGGGACAAGCTGGTCAGGGAAGTGGCTGGGCAACTTTCGATTTAAACGGCGATGAAATGTTACAATACATTAATCTAAGTTATCAGGGAATTGCCTTGGCCGACGGAACAACGGTTGATGTTTCAGGAATGAAATACTTACACCTTGATGTTTGGACGGCTTCAGAAGGCTTAAAAATAGAGACCTCTTTAATCAATAATGCTTCCGGAACAGTAACAGAAAAACCAGTTTGGCGCGATTTAACCTCAGGAGAATGGACTAGTTTGGATATTCCAATTTCAGAATTCACAGATCAAGGACTTACAGTAACTGAAATTTTCCAAATGAAGTTTGTTGGAGAACCGTGGGCAGCAGGCACAGTGTTTATTGATAATATCTATTTCTATAAACCCTCAACGGTAGCAGAAACGCCGGAATATAATGCGCTAACACCAACTCAAAATGCTTCAAATGTGGTGTCTATCTACAGTGATGCCTACACTAGCGTTGGTATAAGTGAGTTAAATCCGAATTGGGGACAAACCACGACCTTAACAGAAGTGAACCTTAACGGAAATAATATTTGGTTGTATGAAGCATTAAATTATACGGGCATCGTTACCGATTATGGTAATCCAACCAATCTGGCAAGCATGGATTATGTGCATTTCGATTATTTTACGCCTGATGCAGAAGCTTTAGGATTAAAATTAGTAAATACTGTAGTGAATCAGGAAGATATTGTATTCGTTGATGAAATTGTACGTGGCACCTGGGTAAGTGTGACTATTCCAATGTCTGAATTTAATATAGATCCTTCGGCCGTAACACAACTGTTATTTGATACCGCAGGTGGAAGTGCTAAGGTATATATAGATAACCTTTATTTTTATTCAGATAGTTCTACGCAGCCGGAGGTAACAGCCCCTGTGCCTACAATTGCTCAGGCCGATGTGATTTCAATTTACAGCGATGCATATACAGGCGTAACTTTAAATGAAGTAAACCCGGATTGGGGGCAAACAACGAGCTTGTCAGATTTTAGTGTAAATGGAGATAATATCTGGTTGTATCAATCATTAAATTACTCAGGAATTGTAACCGATTATGGTAATCCTACCGATTTAACGGGGGTAAAATACCTGCATTTTGATTATTATACACCCGATGCCACAACTTTAGGGTTTAAAATTGTAAATACAGCTTTAGACCAGGTTATGGAGGACATTGTATTTCTACCTAAAATTATTACCGGAACATGGGTTAGTGTAACCATTCCGTTATCAAAATATAATCTTGATTTTTCAAATATTACCCAATTAATATGGGATACATCAGGAGGCAGTGCAACAGTGTATGTAGACAATATTTATTTCCATAATTAAGAATAAAAAAACAGAACAATGAAAACATTAAAATATATATTAATTCCATTTTGTGCAGTTTTATTCTTTATGGTGAGCTGTCAGGATGAAGATTTGGATATTGGTGATATTACGACCCCAACAAACATTCAAATAAATGTCGAGATTATTGGAGTAGATGCTAATAATCCTAACGGAGACGGTACAGGCTTCGTAAAATTTTCAGCTGAAGCCGATAACGCGATTACCTATATCTACAATTTTGGCGATGATACCGACAATGTAGTTTCAACAGGAGAGACGATGCATCGTTTCACTCAGGTAGGCGTCAATTCGTATACTGTTACAGTAATTGCCTCAGGGACTGGAGGAGCTCAAAGCTCCAAGTCTATGGTTGTTGAAGTTTATAGTTCCTTTGAAGATCAGGAAGCGAAAGACTTCTTAAGCGGTGGTCCAGGAACGAGCAAGACTTGGTATTGGGCAGCAGATAAACCTGTAAATATTGGGTTAGGTCCTGATGAAGTATCAAGTAGCGGAGAACACAGATTCCCGGCTTGGTTCCAGTCTAACGCATGGCATTCAGATAAATTGTGTATGTACGATGCCGAGATGGTGTTTACACAGTCTGCAGATGGAGCTTTAACATATGAACAAACGGTTGGCAATGCTTACATTCCTGGTACTTATGCTGGTAATTTAGGGGTTGATGGTGATACGTGTCATGGGGCAGATGTCGTACCATCCTTAGTCGGCGTTAAAAATGTACAGTTGGTGCCTTCAACGTCTATAGCAACTATAGATCAGAATGACCCTGATAATGAACCTTATCGCGGTACGACCATTAATTTTTCAGGTGGTGGTTTTATGAGTTGGTATGTAGGAAGCAGTAGTTTCGAAATTATAGAAATTACAGATAGTACTTTAGAAGTTCGAGTAACCGAACCCGGTTATGCTTGGTATTGTGTATTTCAAACAGAAAAACCGGTTCAACCATAATCTGATTTAGCTAATGAGGGAGGTTAAGCCATTAATCTTCCTCATATAAAAATTTCAAACTTTAAATAATGATAAAGAAGATGCTTTATGTTTTAAATATAGGCTTGTGGTTGTTATTGTCTTGTTCAGGTGGTAGCGACGATGTAAGTCCACCAGAAACCCCCGAAGATATTTTACCTACAAATATAACTCTAGATGTTGACCTTCAGGGAGCTGATACGAATAACCCAAATGGTGATGGTTCTGGTTATATAACGGTTACAATTAATGCTGATAATGCTAATTCGTATGGTTATAAACTAGAATCAGAACCAGAAGTTAAAAACACAACTGGTGTTTTTGAATATACGTTTACAGAGGATGGTACTCATGAGTATGTTATTACGGCTTTTGCGTATTCAAGTACAGGAAATGAGATTAGTACTTTTAAAAAGGTAACAGTTTATGTGGCTTCAAACGATTTACAGTTGGTTTGGTCTGATGAATTTGAAACCGATGGTGCTCCTGATAGCTCAAAATGGGGGTACGATATAGGTAATGGTTGTCCCGATATTTGTGGCTGGGGTAATGGCGAAAAACAGTATTACACCAATCGTTCAGATAATGTGAAGGTAGAAAATGGAATGTTGAAAATCATTGCTAAAAAAGAAAACTACCAAGGATCTGAGTATACTTCAGCTAGATTATTAACTAAAGATAAATATGAATTCACTTATGGTCGTGTAGACGTAAGAGCTAAGTTACCTAGCGGACAGGGTACATGGCCTGCCATCTGGATGCTAGGAGCCAACATTGATGAGGTTGGTTGGCCTGAGTGCGGTGAAATAGATATTATGGAACACTGGGGGCATAATGCAACCGTTGTTTCCAGTGCTACTCATACGTTGGCCTGTTCTGGAGGTTGTGAAAACACCAAAGTTGGTGAGACTGTTGTAACCGATTATGCGTTAGAATTTCATGTGTATTCATTGGTTTGGAATGAAGATGAACTACAGTTTTTAATTGATGGTGATTTAAAATATACTTACAATCCTGCTACTAAAAATGTGACTACCTGGCCGTATGATAAACCACAGTTTTTGATTTTAAATGTAGCACTGGGCGGAAGTTGGTTTACTATAGATCCGAACTTTTCAGAAGTTGTAATGGAAATTGATTATGTAAAAGTATACCAATAGTATGAAGACAAATCACATATATATTATTTTGATTCTGCTTGTCATTTTCAATAGTTCTTGTAAAGAAAATGAAACAGGTTATACCAGAGATAATACAAATAGTATTGAACAGAACGTATCCGATTTACTTTCCAAAATGACATTGGAAGAAAAAATCGGTCAGATGAATCAATACAACGGATTTTGGGATGTAACAGGGCCTACACCATCTTCAGGAGATGCCGCCAAAAAGTACGAGCATTTAAAGAAAGGTTACGTAGGTTCAATGCTAAATGTACGAGGCGTTGAAGAGGTTAAAGCGGTTCAAAAAATAGCGGTCGAAGAAACCCGTTTAGGTATTCCGTTAATTATTGGGTTCGATGTTATTCATGGCTACGAAACCTTGAGCCCCATACCATTGGCTGAAGCTGCCAGTTGGGATTTAGAAGCCATTAAAAAATCTGCTGAGGTAGCAGCTAAAGAGGCAGCCGCAGCAGGAATTAACTGGACCTTTGCACCAATGGTCGATATTTCCAGAGATGCCCGTTGGGGTCGTGTTATGGAAGGAGCAGGAGAAGATCCGTTTTTGGGGAGTAAAATAGCCGTAGCTCGAGTAGAAGGATTTCAAGGTGAAGATCTATCGTCGCCCGAAACCATTGCTGCTTGTGCTAAGCATTGGGCAGGTTATGGTTTTGCCGAATCAGGAAGAGATTATAATACAGTTGATGTAGGGACCTCTACTTTAAATAATAGCATATTTCCACCGTTTAAAGCCGCTGCTGATGCGGGCGTAAAGACTTTCATGAACTCCTTTAACGAGTTAAACGGTATTCCAGCAACAGGAAACACCTTTTTACAAAGGGATATTTTAAAAGGACAATGGAATTATGAAGGTTTTGTCGTTTCCGATTGGGGATCTATTAACGAAATGATGGCGCATGGTTTTGCAGAAGATAAAAAAGCTGCCGCAAAATTGGCAGTAACCGCTGGGTCTGATATGGATATGGAATCGTACGCCTATGTTGATGAATTAGCAAACCTTGTGAGAGAAGGACATGTAGATGAAGCTTTAATTGACGATGCGGTAAAGCGCATTTTAAGAGTAAAGTTTGAATTGGGACTGTTTGAAGATCCTTTTAAGTATTGCGACAGCGAAACCGAGAAGAAAGTGATCGGTAGTAAAGAAATTAATGATGCTGTTTTAGATGTGGCTAAGAAATCAATTGTGCTTTTAAAGAATGAAAATCAGTTATTACCATTAAAGAAAAGTGGTCAGAATATAGCTTTAATAGGAGCTTTGGCAGCTGATAAAACAAGTCCATTAGGTAGTTGGCGTATTGCAGCTAAAGACAGTACTGCAGTATCTGTTTTAGAAGGGATGCAGCAGTATTCAGAAAATAGGTTGACTTATGCTAAAGGAGCTGATTTAACTTACGGAGAAACGACTTTCGCTAAAGAGTTAGATATTAATATTTCAGATAAAAGTGAGTTTTCAGAAGCTGTTTCAATAGCTAAAAATGCAGATGTTGTGGTCATGGTTTTAGGAGAACATGGTTTTCAAAGTGGTGAGGCGAGAAGTAGAGTTAATTTGGATTTACCAGGAGTGCAACAGGAGCTATTAGAAGCTGTTTTTGCGGTAAACCAAAATATTGTTTTGGTGTTAAACAATGGCAGACCATTAACTATAACCTGGGCCGATGAGCATATTCCAGCCATAGTGGAAGCATGGCAATTAGGAACGCAAAGCGGTCATGCTATAGCGCAGGTTTTGTATGGGGATTATAATCCGAGTGGAAAGTTACCGATGACATTTCCAAGAAGCGTAGGGCAGGTACCTATTTATTATAATTATAAAAATACCGGAAGGCCAGTTATTCCGGCTCCAAATGAAGTGTTTTGGTCACATTATACAGATGAAAGCAACAAACCATTATATCCATTTGGGCATGGATTAAGTTATACGTCCTTCGAGTATTCTAATCTTCAGATAAGTAAATTAAATAATGATGAGGTTAAAGTTAAGGTGGATGTGAAAAATATTGGTGATGTTCAAGGTAAGGAAGTGGTTCAGTTGTATGTCCGAGATTTAGTGGGAAGTATTACAAGGCCGGTAAAAGAGTTAAAAGGATTCGAATTAATAGCTTTAAATCCTGATGAGAAAAAAAAGGTAAGCTTTGTTCTGACTAAAAATGAATTAGGTTTCTTTAATAATTCAGGAGTATTTGTTTTCGAGTCAGGTGACTTTAAAGTTTTTGTTGGTGGAAGTTCTGAAACTGTTTTGGAGCAGAATGTTAAACTTTGAGTCTAGTTTAGTTGGTAAAAAGCCTTTCAGTTTAAATGAAAGGCTTTTTTATTTTAAAAAACACTAATCTTCTAACGTGTTTAATATTTGAGCAAAATTGGCTTTTGTTGTTAAAACCTTGTTGGTGACTTCTATGTTTTTTAATTCGGTTTCAATCAGCTTCGCTTCCCGGTAATTAATTAAAAATAAAGAACCTTCACCAAGTTCAAATTTTTTCTCCTCGGCTACAACCAGTTTTTTGTAGTCGTTTACCAGATTTTGTACAATGTCACTTTGCTTTTCATAGGAGTCGATTTCTTGTTGAACCGCATTTATTTTATTAAGTAAACTAACTTTAGTTGACGATAAATTGAAATCAATATCTTGTAATTTCAGTTTAGTTAATTTTAAATCTGCACGAGCTTTTCTTAAAAACAGGGGCATACTAATATTTAATCCGGCTTTGTAGTTTTTCGTGTTTAGTGTGTTCAGGTTTTCATAATCACTGGTTAGAAAATTGTACTGAACATCTATTTTAGGTAACAGGTTATTGTTGTTTAATCGCTTTTCTAAAACTAATTGTTGTCTTTGTAAGGATAGCGATTGAATTTTTGGGTGATTCTCTAAAAGTTCATCATTAATTTCCAGAATGCTACTATTTAAAACCCGATCTGCAACAAAAGACGAATTCACATCAGGAATTAAACTATAATCCAACTCCACAGGGGTATTATCTTCCAACCATAAATAATTCGATAATTCCAATTGCGATTTAATGTATTTTATTCTAGATTTCTCAACATCTAACGCTCTGTTTTTGTAATTAATGCTCGCTTCTAAAGTATCTACTGCAGGTTTATCTCCAGCTTCAAAACTAGATTTTACCTGACGTAAACGCACATCGGCATTGTTTTGATAATCGTTATAAACCTTGTATTCTTGATAGCTTTTTAGCCAGTTAAAATAGGTCTCTATGGCTTTATAAAGGACGTCGTTTACCGCAAGACTTTGCTTATTTAAACTTATATCTTTATAAAGTTTAGCTTGTTTTAAAGTAGCCATGCGCTCATTAGCTAAAAAGCCTTTTGCTAAAGACATGGAAACTCCTGCACTATACAAGCCATCTTCAGGAACTGTAGATTCAGGATTTAAATAATATCCTTCATTATTTTCATAATTTGCTTTTAGTTCAATACCGTACCATGTTGGAATTTTAAAAGCGGCATTTAATTTATCGTAATATTCAGTTCCTGTAAACTTCTTTTTATTGTAATCGACTTCTATTTTAGGGTCGAAGGCACCACGAGCTTTAAGAAGTTTTATTTCTCCTTCTGAAGCAATAAGGCGTGCTTGCTTTACAATGGGGTGATATTGTTTTACATAACCTAAATATTCCTCAAGAGTAAAAATACTATCAGATACCGATTGTGCTTGTGTATTAAAATTGAAACACAAAATAAACAGTAATAGTGTTGTTAATTTAAGTTTTGTAAAATGCATATGATTTAAAACCATTATGTATAATTGAATGATTTGTCTTATTACTTTTCTTTACTTTTTTCAGAAGTATCTGCGTTATCCGGAACATAGAAGTTAGGAGGGAAGCTGTTGATCTGCCTCCATATCTCAAACCAAATAGGGACATCTTCTAAAAGCGCTATGGTTTTTGCTCCAGAGCCAACACGAAGGGCTTCAGGCCATGGTCCGTACTCAGGATCTCTGGTAATTAAAACACGATACTGACCATTTTTACTGGCAAAATTTTCAATAGCTACAATGATTGCACCGTAGGTTCCATACGATACATTTGGCCATCCACTAAAGACAATAGCAGGCCAGCCTTCGAATTCTACCTGAACGTGTTCACCTTTATGAAGAAGCGGTAAATCAATAGGTCTTACCCACATTTCAACAGCCAATTCGTAATTAGCCGGCATAATACCTACTAAAGGTTCTCCTTCTTTAAAAGTCTCTCCAATACCGGATTTAATAGCCTTATTAATGTATCCGTCTTGCGGAGAAGTGATGTATAATAAGCTGTTTCGCTTTTCATAGTTTGCTAAACTGTTCTCTAGCTTAGAGACTTGTGCCTCTGTATCTAATGCACTAGATTCAGCTGAATACAAATCGCTTTGCGCTTTCGAAAGTTTATCACCGTAAGTTGCCTTGATGGTTGAAATGTTTAATTTAGCATTTATCACTTCATTTTTAGAGGCTAGCCATTTGTTTTCCTGAGATACATATTTAGCATTCGCTTCCTGTAATTTGTTTCGGTATTCTTCAACATCTTTAACCGCTTTAAGCCCTTGTTCTTGTAATGATACCGTACGAGCAAACTGGGTTTCGGCAATTTTAGCTTTCGTTTTAGCTGCTTCTAAATCTATACTATCCGATTCTACTTTTAATTTAGATTGCAGGTACTTGTTTTTTGCCTGTTCTATTTTAAGTTGTTGTTCCTGTTGTAAGGCAGCGTATTGATTTTTTAAAGCTTGAACTTTAGAGCGATAGGCTGTAACCGAAGCTGATTTCGCTTTTATTTGATCGCCAGTGCGCTCGGTAAGTAAGTCGTCGAAATATTCGCTTTTAATTTCTGAAATTTTAAGAATGGTATCGCCTTTTTTTACAAAATCACCTTCCTGAACAAACCAACGATCAATGCGCCCCGGAATAGGAGACTGCAAGGTTTGCGGACGTTGGTTTGGTTTTAAAGTGGTTACCAATCCTTTACTAGTTACATTTTGTGTCCATGGTAAAAACAAGATAATGATTACCAATATACTACTAACTAAAAGCACACGTCTAAATAAATTATGCTGATTGGTATGTTGTGTAGCTTTTCCTGATTTAAACTTGTTTAAATCCAGGAGTTCTGAAACTTTATTATTAGATATATTTAGCATGTTTTTTACGAATTAATTATGTGACCTTCCTCTAAAATGATGTGCTTATTACACATACGTTTCCAGAAATTAAGATTGCTAACCACTACAACACTCCAAGGGTTAGATTTATCACATAGGTACTCGAATATTTTTTCAGATTCTTTATCATTAAATTGTTTCAAGGGTTCTTCTAAAATGAGCACCTTTGGTTTCTTTAAAATGGCTCTTGACAACAATAGCTTAGCCGAAATAAAGTATGGAATTTGTTTTCCTTCAGGTTTTAATAAGGTATTAAGCCCTTCAGATTGACGTTTCAGGAACGTACTTAAGCCAACTTTTTCAAATACTTCAAAGATTTCTTCGTCGGTAATATCTTTATTCCCAAAGGTGACATTCTCTCTTATCGTACCCTCAAAAGGAGATTCTTCAGAAAGGACCATCCCTAAAAGCGATCGGTATTTGTTAATTTGTAAACTTTCAATAGAAAGATTATCTATGTAAATGAAACCGTCGGTAGGAGCAACCACACCAGAAATAAGCTGTAACAGGCTTGATTTTCCAGCTCCACTCTCTCCTTGAATTAAAACACGATCGGTAGGTTCAATTTTTAATGAGATATCCTCTAAAATTGGTTTTTTTCTGTTAGCAACTCGATACCCAGCATTTTTTAATTCTATAGTAAAGGGTCTTGCTTTAGAAACTTCTTCGCCATATTGGTTTTCAATAGACTTGTCTACAACCTGTCCTAGCTTTTCGATAGAGGTTAATACATCGTAAAATGATTCCAGACTTAAAATTAGTTTTTCAACAGAAGCGATTATTAAGATGATAATGATTTCGGCCGCTACAAATTGTCCGATATTCATTTGTTGTTCCAGTACCAAATATCCCCCAACAAGCAGCAGACCTGCTGTAACAATAACCTTAAAGCTGATCATTTGCTTAAACTGGAGCATTAAAATTTTAAAATGTTTTTCTCTTCCGTTTACATAGTCCAGTACTAAATCATCGGTTTTATCGATGGCTAAACTGGTTTTTCCAGATAGTTTAAAACTAATAACCGTTCTTGCTATTTCCTCAAGCCAATGGGCCATTCGGTATTTATATTTTGATTCTTTTAAGCTGGTATCTAACCCTTTTTTAGCTGTATACTTAAAAACAACAAATATGAGACCTAGTAATAAGAGTCCGAAAAAGATAAAGAAGGGGTGATAGAATGAAAGTAAGATGAGTGCAAAAATAACTTGTAGGAAAGCCGAAGGAATATCAATTAAAATTTTTGATAACCCTTTTTGGATAGTTAGAGTATCGAAAAAGCGGTTGGCTAATTCCGGCAAATAATAATTACGCATTTCGTTCATTTTAATTTTAGGAAACCTATAAGCTAAATCGAACGAGGCTCTTGCAAAAATACGTTGCTGAATACTTTCAATAATACGAATTTGTATCAATTTTAAAATACCTGTGAAAGCAACACCAGAAGTAACCAGAACAACCAAAACAATCCAGGATGTAGATACCTGTCCGCCTTGTAAAAGCGTTATGATGGCTTGTATTCCCAAGGGGAGGGTTAATGCTAAAATTCCTTCGAATATAGCAAAGTAGGCAACTCTAAAAATGTCTTTCTTTTCAAGTTGAACGAGGCCTAAAAAACGTTTCCAAGGTGATAAAACGCTGTTATTCTTCATGCTTCAGGGTGTTTAGGATTAAGTTGGTATAAAATTCGGTAACTGAATGATATTCATTGCAGTTTGTTATGTTTTTTATGTGCTGTTGAAAAAAATGTTGGTGCAAAGCACCTTCAATGGTAGAACTAGCTAAACTTAAAGGGTGTTTATAGGTTTTGCTGAATTCTAAAATTATTTCAGAAAAACGCGTTACTACTCGCTTGAAAGGCTTAAAGAATCCTTCTTCATTTTCTGTGTCCACATCGCAAGTGAGGTAAGCTTTAGCATTTTCACTTATGATTATTTTGTTTAGAATAACCTCGTTAATATGTTCGAAATTACTATCCTCTTCGGTAGTTCTAGTCAGGACTTTAATAGCACTTTTAAGCTTTTCTTCGGTGTTTTTTAAAGCAAAGGTTTCTAAGACCAGCTGATATTCTATCCAAACCCAATACCAGGAAGTGAGGTACATTAATAAATGGTGTTTACTCTCAAAATATCTGTAAATAGAACTTTCATTGGAGCTTATAGCTTGTCCTAGTTTTTTAAAAGTAAACTGCTCAAAGCCTAGTTCATCAATTAATAAAATACTATGCTTAATGATGCGCTTTCCTAAATCTGATGTTTCCGGGTCTTTAATAAAAATGCCTTTCGGGACTTCTATTTTAAAGCTTTGTAAAAGGTTGATCATACTTTTTAAATGTGTACCTCACAAATTTAATAGTAATACTTTTAAAATAGTGTTATTATATATTAAAAATTTGTGAATGTTTTTGAGATATTGATAATTCTAATAGAGAAAACTATGAGATACCTAAATTAAGAATAAATTGATACTGAATGAAGTAGATTTCCCAATTTGTTTGTTGGGAGCAGGTAGTTTTGTTTCAAGTGAAGAAGGATTTAATTCTAAATTATTTATGTGCTATTAGAAAAACCAGAAAATGCATGTTTGTTTTTTTATTATCATTATGATTTTTTGGAAAAGAAACGACATAATACAGAGAAATATATTTTAATTCAGTGGCAGGATTATATGGAATAGAATTATGCTTTTAGAGATGAAATTGTATCACTTCAAAAAAAAGTATTGTCAACTATATTGTCAGCCAAAAATAAAAAAGCCCGTAAACATTACTGTTACGAGCTTTTGTTGCGGAGAAAGAGGGATTCGAACCCCCGGAGGTGTGACCCTCAACGGTTTTCAAGACCGCCGCATTCGACCACTCTGCCATTTCTCCTTGAGTGTCTCATCAGGTATTCCCTGAATGCGGGTGCAAATATAGAATCCTTTTTCAATTCTATCAAAGTTTTTCGAGCTTTTTTTCGACTTTTTTAAATTTAATTTTTAACTCTCTCATTCCTAATGTTTTTAAAAATTAGTGATGAAAATTAAAAATGCAAACCTTACTTTTGTGTAAAGCAATACTAAAAAATGGATATCATAAAACAGCTCAAGTGGCGTTATGCAACTAAAAAGTTTGATTCAAATAAGAAACTATCATCTAAAAAGCTTGACACTTTAAAGCAAGCGTTTAACCTTACAGCAACCTCATTCGGTTTACAAACCATAAAACTACTTATTGTAGAAACAGAGAGTATACGTCAGTCGTTGTTGCCCCATGCCTATAATCAGCGCCAGGTTACCGATGCTTCTCATTTATTGGTTATATGTATACAGGAAGACGTATTAGAACACGATGTGGTTAATTATTACGAAAACATTAAAGACATACGAAAAACATCTGAAGATATTTTAAAGCCGTATCGTGAGGACTTAATTAAAATGATGAACAAGATGTCTGTCGAAGAGCGTCAACAATGGTCAAAACATCAAGCCTACATTGCTTTGGGTAATTTAATGACTGTTTGTGCTGTGGAGAATATCGATTCTTGTCCTATGGAAGGATTTAAAGCGTCAGAGTACGACAGAATTTTAAATCTTCAGGAAAAGGGCTTAAAATCGGTATTGTTACTTCCGGTAGGTTACCGTTCAGAAGACGATATGTTTTCAGACTTCGCTAAGGTTAGAAAACCCTTAGAAGAAGCAATTATAGAACTATAAAATAAAATTAATGGCGTTACCCAAAATGGCTTTTGGGTCGGGCTTTCGGTAGTCGCTCTCTGCGAGGAGCTTCAACAATACCTTAATCCCTAACGCAAAACAAAACATAAAAATATGCCTGGATTTGAATTATTTGGAGATAAAGAACGTAAAGAAGTAAACGACGTTTTAGATAGCGGTGTGCTTATGCGCTACGGTTTCGATGGTATGCGTAACGGACACTGGAAAGCCAAAGAATTAGAAAAAGAATTAGAAAATACATTTAAAGCAAGTCATGCTCAGTTGGTTTCTAGTGGAACGGCCGCCATTTCTGTGGCTTTGGCTGCTGCAGGAGTCGGAGCAGGAGACGAAGTCATTTTACCAACATTTACCTTTGTAGCAAGTTTTGAAGCCGTAATGATGCTGGGGGCGACGCCTGTTTTAGTGGATATAGACGATACTTTAACGCTTAGTCCAAATGCCGTAGAAGCAGCAGTTACCTCTAAAACTAAAGCCGTGATGGTGGTTCATATGTGTGGAAGTATGGGCGATATGAATGCTTTACAATCTATTTGTGATCAACATAATTTAATCTTGTTAGAAGATGCTTGTCAGGCCATCGGCGGAACTTACAATGGAAAAGCTTTAGGGAGTATTGGTGATTTAGGTTGTTTTTCGTTCGACTTTGTTAAAACCATAACCTGTGGTGAAGGTGGTGCGGTAATTACAAATAATGAAAACTATTATTTACACTCCGATCACTACAGCGATCATGGTCATGACCATGTTGGAAACGACAGAGGCGCAGAATCACATCCTTTTTTAGGTTATAATTTCAGAATTTCAGAGTTGCATGCAGCGGTTGGTTTAGGGCAGTTAAAACGCTTACCTGAGATTATAGCCGTTCAAAAGAAGAATTTTACCATAATACGAGAAGCTTTATCAGTTATTCCTGAAGTGACGTTTAGAACGGTACCTAAAGGAGGTGAGGAAAGTTACGGCTTTTTAAATTTCTTTTTGCCAAATTTAGAAACCGCTCGTAAAGTGTCTGAAGCTTTCAAAGAAAATGGAGTCGATGCCTGTTTTCATTACTACGATAATAACTGGCACTACGTTCGTAAGTGGGAGCATTTAAAAGAATTAAAGTCCTTGTATCCGATTTCAGATGAAGTTAAGAATGGAATGGCTTATTTAAAGGATGCTGAATTTGCTGAATCTGACCACTATATTGGGCGAAATATTTCCAGTTTAATTAAATTATCGTGGACTGAAGAAGAGGTGAAAGCCAGAGCTTCTAAAATGGTTCAAATCATTCAAGACATACTGAAATAAAGGAGATAACACAATTTTGTGTTATATATCTTTTATCATTTGTTACATATTTTATATTCTCTTCATGGTTGAAACTTTAACTTTGATTAAGCTATTAATCAACAATCTTTTAAGGTGTCAGTTATGAAGAGATTTTTTACATATTCAAGTTTACTACTTTTTATTTTCCTTTTTCAATCCTGTAAATCAAAAACCAAATCTGAAACAGAAATTACAGTAGAAGAAAAAACACCGGTTAAGCCTTATAAGACTTATAAAGATGCTATAGTTTTTAAAACCTTGTCTATGGAGTTTATTGGTCCGGATACCATTTCATCTGGATGGAATACATTTAAATACATGAATAGGGCCAATGAAACGCATTTTATACTGTTCGATAAATACCCTGATGGTAAAACTATTGAAGATGGAGAAAAGGAGATTATCCCTGTTTTTGATAAAGGCATGGATTTAATTAATGAAGGGAATGCAGAGGCCGGTTTTGCCGAATTTGGAAAACTTCCCGAATGGTTTCCTCAAATTGTCTTTACAGGAGGTTCAGGATTAATTGCTGGCGGACAAACGAGCATAAGCACACTTTATTTAGATCCCGGTTATTACGTCATGGAATGTTATGTAAAAATGCCAAATGGTAAATTCCATAACGCTATGGGGATGGTAAAAGAACTTATTGTAACAGATAAAGTTTCTGGTGAAGCTGAACCTGAAGACGATGTTGAAATAACAATTTCTAATGAAGATGGTATTGTTATTGCAGATAGTTTACCGAAAGGTCAAACGGTATTTAAAGTGACGTTTAAAGATCAAAAATTACATGAGAATTTTGTGCAAACCGATATCCATCTGGCAGAACTTTCTAATGAAGCTAATCTAGACTCACTTGAAGCTTGGATGAATTGGGCGAACCCTAAAGGTTTAATAACCCCAGTACCGGATGGTGTGAAATTTTTAGGAGGCGTTCAGGAAATGCCAGCCGGAAAACATGGATATTTTACGGCTGACTTGAGACCTGGTCGTTATGTTTTAATCTCAGAAGTTCCTGCAACGAAAAGCAAAAACTTACTTAAAGAATTTAATATATCAGACTAATAATTTACGTAATCTACGATTTCTAAACCGTAACCAACCATACCAATGCGCTTAGTTTGAGCACTGTTCGAAATTAAGCGCATTTTATGAATATCTAAGTCGTGTAGTATTTGGGCTCCAATACCAAAGTCTCTCGCATCCATATTAATTCTTGGAGCCTTAGATACTGCATTAGGTTGCTGATGCTCTTTCAAGAAACTCAATCTACTCAAAATATCCATAGACTGTACTTCCTGATTGATAAAGATTATAGCACCTTTACCTTCATCGTTGATTACCTTAAACATATTTTCTAATTGCTCATCAACATTATTGGTTAATGTTCCCAGGATATCGTTATTTATTAAAGTAGAATTGATTCTGGTAAGCACAGCATCATTTTCGTTCCAAACGCCCTTAGTTAGAGCTAAATGTATTTGATTATTAGTTGTTTGTTTGTAAGCTCTTAATCTAAAACTTCCAAAACGCGTTTCAATTTCAAAATCTTCTTTCTTTTCAATTAAAGAGTCGTGCTGCATTCTGTAAGCCACTAAATCTTCAATAGAAACGATTTTGACATCCAGTCTTTTGGCTACTTCCATAAGTTGTGGTAAACGCGCCATAGTACCGTCTTCGTTCATGATTTCAACGATTACTCCGGCAGGCTGTAATCCTGCCAAACGCGCAAAATCAATGGCAGCCTCGGTATGCCCGGTACGCCTTAAAACGCCGCCTTCTTTAGCAACAAGTGGGAAAATATGTCCTGGCCTTGCTAATTCAAATGGTTTGGTAGAAGGGTCCACCAACGATTTAACTGTTTTAGCTCTGTCACTAGCCGAAATACCTGTTGAGACTCCTTTTCCTCTTAAATCTACAGATACGGTGAAAGCAGTTTCCATATGATCGGTATTATTGGCAACCATCATATTTAACTCCAATTCTTTACAGCGATTTTCTGTAAGTGGAGCACAAATAAGTCCTCGACCTTCAGTAGCCATAAAGTTTATCATTTCAGGTGTAACTTTGTCTGCAGCAGCTAAGAAATCACCTTCATTTTCACGGTTTTCATCATCTACCACAATAATTACTTTACCATGTCTAATGTCCTCAATGGCTTCTTGTATTGTGTTAAGTTTTATTTTAGAAGTTGTATTATTTGTCATTGTCTCAGTTATCATGATGCAAAGATATTGCTATTTTAAGGAATTTAAACAATTTTGCTTTAAGTCTTCTTTCATTTTAGAATTCAGAAAAACGTATCCAATAAAATAAAGTGGTAAGCTTATAATGATTAGTATAATATGGGGTTTCTTTTCAGTTTTATTAATATGCTTGTAAAACTGATTGATATTGAAAATAGTTTTTAAGTAGTATATAATGTACATCGCAAAGGATACGATACTTAATTGTATCGATGCTGTTGCAACAGAGGGTAACTTATTATTGGCAAAAACAAAGTGTAAAATGAGTAAAATGGCGCCAATCGTGTATAAGGTAATCGCAAATGTACTATGATCTTTATAATCTTTATAGATGTCTTCTGAAGTATCAAATGCAGGATCAATTTCTAAACCTTGACTTCGTAAAGATCGGGTTGAATAGCCTCTGAAATTTAGAAGTTTTAAAGCTTCGTAACGTGTGTTTTCATCATGACCCAAAGCTTCATAGTTAGCAATAACATCTAGGATTCTATCGTTTTTATAAGAATGCATAAACGTATAATCTACAGTATCCTTATCCTTTATTTTAAGGGCTTTCTTGATAGGTTCAATTAAATGATCGAATTCAAATAGTCCTTTGTCGGCTGTAGCACGTTTCGTTAAGAAGACACCAAGAGGCAACATAACAAGGGTAGAAAACCAACTAGCCAGTATAGGATTAAAACCACCGTTTTTAGCACTATTGGTTGCGAAAATTCCAATAAAATGATAGGTTAAGAATAATAAAATGGCAACCACCATTGGTAAGCCAATACCTCCTTTTCTAATTAAAGCTCCTAAGGGGGCACCAACGAAAAACAAGACAATACAGGCCAGACCTAAGGCAAATTTTTCGTGTAGCGAAATATAATGCCTGTTAATCATAGATTCAGCTGCTTTAATTGGGGTTTCCCTCGAAACTATAAGTTGTTTAGCACTTCCCATAGTTTTCTGAGCCATATCAACAAGTTCAACTTGGCGTTTTAAATCAAGACTATCTAACAGAGGACCTAAATTAACTGAATCTCGTTCTTTAACTTTCGATATTCTATGGTTATTAGCCATAATACTTGTACGCTGAAAAATACTTTTTGAAAACGTTTCGTGGTCATCTTTACGTTTGATTTCAAGCGAGTCTATGGCTTTGTTTAAATCGACCACATCCAGCATGCTGTACTTATCGGTTTGCGATTCTTCATCCATATCTACATCATTAATCTGAGAGATATCGATATTTATAGTATAGGTCTCGAATGTACTTTTAGCGAAAGGTTTCTTGTTACGTTTTTTAGGATCTTTTGAATAGATATCACTGTAATAGTTCCCATCCTTTAAAATCAATTTTATAACATTCGAATCTTCTCGACTGGCAAGTTCACCCGTTTTAGAGCGGATAACCGTCGCGTTTTTACGACCATCGTTTCCTTTTATATGAATGGTAACGCTATCTAAATACTGACCACGCTCTCCATGCTTTTTATCAAACTTAATATTATAAGTTCCAACAGGGTTAAATTGTCCTTCTGCCAATACCATGGCAGGTTTTAACTTGGCTATATTTCGACGTAAGTTATACGACTTTAATTCAGCCCAAGGTATCACATTGTTCGAAAAGAAGAAGGTGGTGATTCCTAAAATAACTATAAAAATACTAAGTCCCGACATGGCGCGTTGTAAGGATATTCCTGTGGATTTCATTGCCGCGAACTCGTAGTTTTCAGCAAAACTTCCAAAAACCATAATAGAGGCTAGTAGAATAGTTAAGGGTAATACTAACGGAATTAACTTAGGTGTGAAATAAAATAGGAATTTAAAAATTACTTCTATGTCTAGGTCTTTCCCTGCAAGTTCTTTAATGTATAACCAAATGGTTTGTAATACAAAAATGAGCATGAGTATAATAAACACGCTCAAAAAAGTCTTTAGGTAAGACGTTAGGATATATCGGTCTAGTATTTTCAAGTGTAGGTAGCTTAATCTAGATTGTTGATGTAAAAATCTTTGTATTTATTGGCGTCAAAGGTAAATAAGCTTTTTGATAAAGGCTCGTTTGTTTTAAAAGAATTAACAGTAAGCGTTGTTTTCGTACCGTTTTTGCCAACCTGAATTAGGTTATAAATGTGTTTGGTCTGTTTGTCGATACCTAACAAAATATTCTTAATTTCTGAATTTGAATCGATAGGTGTTAACTTCACATATTGAATTTTTCTACCGTTAATGTTTTGTTCAATATCCATGGCATAGGTGTAGCCGTCTTCGTAAAACGATAACATTTTACTAGGGGTAACAGAATCTTCTTCATTATCACCTTCAGAAGAAACGGTTACTTCTTCATCCTCTAAACTTATACTGTATAGTTTTTTACCATCAAAAAGGCGGGTTACACCTAAGATGTTTAATCTGTATTTTTCACCTTCCATCACCACATCACCTTTTGTTTGTTGCTTGATGTTTTCAGCTGTGTTTTCTAATACATATTTAAAGGTAATAGAAATGTTGTTATAACTTTTAACTTTGGCAGACACCTCATTCAAAAGGCTTTTTGCATTATTTTGAGCAAAAGCACTAACAGATAAAGTTAATAGTAAAACAGTGATAATCTTCTTCATTTTCATTTTTTAATTATTGTATTTCGTTTTCTAAATGGTTATCCAAAGCCGTTAAATCCGGTATTAAAACTTGTCTGGCTTTACTACCTTCAAACGGACCAACAATACCTGCGGCTTCCAATTGATCGATTAAACGCCCCGCTCTGTTGTAACCTAATTTTAATTTTCGTTGTAATAAAGATGCCGACCCTTGTTGTGCTGTAACAATAACAATTGCTGCATCTTTAAATAGTTTATCTCGATCTGATATGTCTACATCAAGACTTGTGCCACTTTCTTCACCAACAAATTCAGGTAACATATAAGCTTCAGGGTAAGCTTTTTGTGAGCCGATAAAGTCGGTTATTCTTTCTACTTCAGGAGTGTCAACAAAAGCACATTGTACACGAATTAAATCATTTCCTTGGGTATAAAGCATATCTCCACGACCAATAAGCTGATCGGCACCTGCACCATCTAAAATAGTTCTGGAGTCAATTTTAGAGGTTACTCTAAAGGCAATACGTGCCGGGAAGTTCGCTTTAATGATACCAGTAATAACATTAACCGACGGACGTTGAGTTGCGATAATTAAATGAATACCAATAGCACGTGCCAACTGGGCTAAACGCGCAATAGGAGTTTCTACTTCCTTACCAGCTGTCATAATTAAATCAGCAAACTCATCAACGACCAAAACGATATATGGTAAGAACTGATGTCCGTCATTAGGGTTTAATTTACGCGCTTTAAATTTGGCATTATATTCGGCTATGTTTCTACACATGGCCGACTTAAGCAATTCATAGCGATTGTCCATTTCAATACACAAAGAGTTTAAAGTATTAATCACTTTAGTATTGTCTGTAATAATGGCATCTTCACTGTCAGGTAATTTTGCCAGATAGTGTCGCTCAATCTTATTGAATAAAGTCAACTCTACTTTTTTCGGATCGACCAACACGAATTTTACTTCGGCAGGGTGTTTTTTGTATAATAAGGATGTTAAAACTGCATTTAATCCAACCGATTTACCTTGTCCCGTAGCACCAGCCATAAGCATGTGAGGCATTTTAGCAAGATCGACCACAAAAGTTTCATTGCTAATGGTTTTACCCAAAGCAATTGGTAATTGCATATCGGAACTCTGGAACTTTTTAGAGGCAATTACCGAACGCATCGATACGATAGTTGAATTTTTGTTTGGTACCTCGATACCGATAGTACCTTTCCCTGGAATAGGTGCGATTATACGAATACCTAATGCGGAAAGCGATAGGGCAATATCGTCTTCTAAGTTTTTAATTTTTGAAATACGAATACCAGCCTCAGGAACAATTTCATAAAGCGTAACGGTTGGTCCAATGGTGGCTTTAATATTCGAAATACCAATATTGTAGTTTTTTAGGGTGTCTACAATTCGATTTTTATTTTCTTCTAATTCCTCCTGATTAATGGTGATACCTTCGGAATCGTATTTTTTAAGTAAATCTAGTGTAGGAAATTGGTATTTCGCTAATTCCAGAGTTGGATCGAACTGTCCGAAATCGGCAACCAGTTTATCTGAAAGATTATCGGTTTCAGATTGTTCTTCTGCAACTTGTTCTACTTCTATATCTAAATCTTCTTCAATTTCTTCCTCAGCTATATTGACTTCAAGAGATGTAATGTTGGATATAGGTTTTTCTTCTGGCTGGGTTGTGCTTAGCGTAATTTTTTCACCTAAAATGTCGTCATCAGGATTACTGTTTCCTTTAGATTTATCATCATCAATATCAAAAGCTGATTTAAAAGCCTCGGCTTCATCTGTTAGGTTATTGTCCACACCAACAACAATATCTTCGTTTGCGGTTGTAAATTCATCTTTAATATCCTTTTTTGCCGAATAAAATACGTTTGCAAAATTTTGGAACGTTAGTCGGAATCGGATGGCTAAATAGGTAATTACGCCAAATAATAATAAAAGAGATACGCCAATTTTACCAATATAATCCTGTAAATACGAATTGACTTCATAACCAATAGTACCGCCAAGGATATCTGTTTTAGCTCCAAAAAAACCGAAAAAAACCGAAAGCCAAATAATGATTAAGGTGCCCCAAAACCAATGCTTTCTCAATTTGGTTTTATTACTTTCGGTTAAAATATAGACACCCGATAAGCAACAAAGCCCCGAAAAAATAAATGAAGCAATACCAAAACCACGTTGAATGAATAAATCACTTAACCACGCACCGGTTTTGCTCAACCAGTTTTTGGGTTTTACATCTCTGGAAGCAAAATCAGAAAGGGTACTCTGGTCCGCTTCACCAGTAAATAGAAAGGATACAAATGCAATACAAAGCACGATACCGAAAATAACCAAAAAGCTTCCGAAAACCAGTTTTTGTTGGCTTGATAATTGAAAGCTAGGTAGTTTAAATTTTTTCTTGGTAGAGGTTTTAGTTTTGGTTTTTTTCTTCGCCATTCATGCACGTTTAGGTTAAAACAAAAATACAAATTACTAACGTTTATCCTAACGATATATTATTTTAAAAAATCTTAGGGAGATATATTATGAATCCTATAATTGAGGCGAAAATGGAAGCTATAAAAACAGCTCCGGCAGCTATATCTTTAATATAACCTATTTTATGATGATGTTCTGGGTGAACAAAGTTTGCAATTTCTTCGATAGCGGTATTAATACCTTCAATACTCATTACTAAACCAATAGCAAGCAATTGCAAAATCCATTCGGTAGGAGAGATATTAAAAAAGAATCCTGCTGCACAAACACATAAAGCGATTACAAACTGAATTTTTATACTGGCCTCTTTCTTTAAAAGTAGGACAGCACCTTTAAAAGCATAGCCCACACTTTTTAACCGGTTAATGAAGAAGGATTCTTTTTTTGTCACGTATATATGCGGGATGTTATTTTAAAGCTTCTAATGCAGCTTGATAGTTAGGCTCATCAACAATTTCAGGTACCTGTTCTGTGTAGACCACATTTCCTGTTTCGTCTAAAACCACAACACATCTGGAGTGTAAAGTTTCTAAAGGACCATCGGTAAAGTCTAAACCATAAGTTTTACCAAAGCTTCCATCTTTATAATCCGATAGGTTAACCACATTATCTAAACCTTCAGCTCCACAAAAACGTGCCATAGCAAAAGGTAAATCGTGAGAAATACAAAGCACTTTAGTGTTCTCCAGAGTACTAGCTTCTTTGTTAAATGCTCTTACCGAGGCAGCACAAGTTCCTGTATCTACACTAGGGAAAATATTTAAAACCACTTTGCTTCCAGAAAAATCACTTAAGCTAACGGTTTCTAAATCGGTATTAGTTAATTTAAAGTCTGGTGCTTTTGTTCCTGTTTTTGGAAGTTCACCCGATGTATGTATTGCATTTCCTTTTAACGTTACTGTTGCCATTTTTTTTATTGTTTTAAATTTCATTAAAAGTAGTAATTAAATAAGAATAATAAAGAAAAGGGCTTTCGGTTTTACAAATCTTTAACGTCTTTGTCGGTTACTAAATTATGATGCTGTTATCTAAAATAGAGCAAATCCTAATATTATTAAGTGTTGTGAATACTTCAATAAATTTTATCGATTATTAAATAGTTAATAGAAATATAGATTTATGGTTTTCTAATTACTATTTCTTAACTTTAAGGGAAAGAAATAACCTATAAAATTTTAAATCTCAAAATATGGAAGGAAATTCAAATTCATCCGGCGGAAAATGTCCGTTTATGCACGGCGCAAACACCGAAACAAATCAATCGGTAATGGATTGGTGGCCTAATGCTTTAAACTTAGACATTTTAAGTCAGCATGATACTAAAGTTAATCCTCTGGGAGAACAATTTAACTATCAGGAAGCCCTAAAATCATTAGATGTTGAAGCTTTAAAGAAAGATGTAACCGATTTAATGACCGATTCTCAAGATTGGTGGCCTGCCGATTGGGGGCACTATGGTGGATTAATGATTCGTATGGCATGGCATGCTGCCGGGTCTTACCGAATCTCTGATGGTAGAGGAGGAGGAGGAACGGGTAATCAGCGTTTCGCTCCGCTTAATTCCTGGCCTGATAATGTGAGTTTAGATAAAGCCAGACGTTTACTTTGGCCAATCAAGAAAAAATATGGAAATAAAGTTAGTTGGGCCGATTTAATTATTTTGGCAGGAACCATTGCTTATGAAAGTATGGGATTAAAAACCTACGGATTTGCGTTTGGTCGCGAAGATATCTGGGCACCTGAAAAAGATACCTATTGGGGAGCAGAAAAGGAATGGTTAGCACCAAGTGATGGCCGTTATGATGACGTTTCTAAACCAGAAACCATGGAAAATCCCTTAGCTGCTGTACAAATGGGATTAATCTATGTGAACCCGGAAGGAGTTAACGGAAATCCAGACCCATTAAAAACTGGTGCGCAGGTGCGTGAGACCTTTAAGCGTATGGCCATGAATGATGAAGAGACAGTAGCACTAACTGCCGGGGGACATACCGTTGGTAAAACACACGGTAATGGTGATGCCAGTATTTTGGGGCCGGATCCAGAATCAGCTGCAGTTGAAGAACAAGGTTTCGGATGGTCTAACCCAACGCGATCAGGTGTAGGGAAAGACACGGTAACCAGTGGACTTGAAGGAGCATGGACAACTTACCCTACCAAATGGGATAACGGCTATTTTGAAATGTTATTTAATCATGAATGGGAATTAAGAAAAAGTCCTGCAGGAGCGCACCAATGGGAGCCTGTGAGTATTAAGGAAGAAGATATGCCTGTGGATGTTGAAGATATGACAACCAGACATAACCCAATGATGACTGATGCCGATATGGCCATGCGTGTAGATCCAATTTACAAGGAAATTTCATTAAAATTTAAAGATGATTTCGATGCCTTTTCAGATGCTTTTGCAAGGGCATGGTTTAAGCTAACCCACCGTGATATGGGACCAAAAGATCGTTGGTTTGGTCCAGATGTACCTAGCGAAGATTTAATCTGGCAAGACCCTGTTCCAAAAGGAACATCAGATTATGATGTGGATGCTGTAAAAGCTAAAATAGCAGATTCAGGATTAACCATTTCAGAGTTGGTTTCTACAGCTTGGGATAGTGCCCGAACGTTCAGAGGGTCAGATTTTAGAGGAGGCGCGAATGGCGCACGTATTCGTTTGGCACCACAAAAAGACTGGGCAGGTAATGAACCTGAAAAGTTATCAAAAGTACTTTCTGTTTTAGAGCCTATAGCTTCTGAATTTGGTATTAGCATTGCCGATACTATTGTTTTAGCTGGTAATGTGGGTGTTGAAAAAGCAATAAAGAATGCAGGAATGGATGTTTCTGTACCTTTCTCTCCAGGTCGTGGCGATGCTTCACAAGAGATGACTGATGTCGATTCTTTTGCACCGCTTGAACCATTAGCAGATGGATTTAGAAACTGGCAGAAGAAAGATTATGTGGTTAGTCCAGAAGAAATGTTGTTAGATCGCGCTCAGTTAATGGGACTAACGGCGCCTGAAATGACTGTTTTAATTGGAGGTATGCGTGCGATGGGAACCAACTATGGCGGAACTAAACACGGAGTATTCACTAATAATGTAGGTGCTTTAACGAACGATTTCTTTGTGAATCTAACTGATATGGCCTACAAATGGAAACCAATTAGTAACGGAGTTTACGAAATTGTAGACCGTAAGTCAGGTGCTGTAAAATGGACAGCAACTCGCATTGACCTAGTTTTCGGTTCGAATTCTATATTAAGATCTTATGCTGAAGTATATGCACAAGATGATAGTAAAGAAAAGTTTGTTGCCGACTTTGTTAATGCATGGGTAAAAGTGATGAATGCCGATCGTTTTGATTTAGCTTAATCATTGAAACTTTATAAATAAAAAGCCACTTCAGTCTGAAGTGGCTTTTTATTTTGAATTACTTAAAGCGTATGTATGTTTCAATAATTTTATGATCAACACCGGCTTCATCTACTTTTTCTATTCCGCTTTGTATTAAAGTGTCGCCACGAACTTCAACCGTAAATTCAAACGTGTTGTCTTCCCAATTTCTAAAATTGCAATACTCTAAAAATTCAGTGTATTTATGTCCTGTTAGCTTATATTTTCCTCCACCGGAAGCAAAAAAAGCTAAAGAGTCCTTTCCTTTATGAATGTCGTGATTTAGAAAAGAAAAATGTGAATTATTAATAATTTTAATCATGCTTTTATTAGATAAATCGCTTTCTATGGTGCTGTCTTCTTTGATGGTTGTCGCGGAAATTAGTTTCCATGTTCCTACAATTGGTAAAGGCTCAGGTTGCTTAGGGTTTTGTTCCTGGCCACAGGAAACTATAATTAGAAGTAAAACGATTAAAAGGTGTTTAGTTGTCATTGGTTATGTTTGAAAATTTGAATCGCAAATGTAGGAAAATAGAATATACTTTTATCTGGATATTTATACTAACACGGTTTCAGCTTCTTTCTCTTTAATCAAATCTTCAACAAATACATCAATATGTTTTTTGGTAACGTTAGGCATGCAAATGAGATGGGTTACATCGTCTTCGGTTGCTAATTGCCATTTATTTTTTATGGCTTCTGAAGTTTTTGGCAATACCACTGTAATCGACCCGTTGTTACTCCAGGCTTTAATACCGTGTTCGCACAATCTGGCCTTACAATATTCAGCGACTTCTAAGCTATGCTTGTAGCGTGCTTTTAATCCGTCGACTCCCATATGTTTAATAGCGTACCACAAGAATAAAACACTATGTCCGTTTCTAGAGCCAGTAATGGTAGTATCTAAAGAGCCGATATAACTTACGCCTTTTGAGACACGATCTCTCAAGGAACGTTTTGTAATGATTACACCACAAGGTATTGGCGATCCTATAAATTTATGACCGCTTATTGAAATGCTATCGGAGCCATCGGTAATATCATAAGGAATTCTATCATTTAAAAATGCACCGTAAGTTCCTGATAATGCGCCATCGCAATGAATGTAATGATCTTGAATAGCTAATTTTCTTAAAATGCCTTTTATTTTGGAAATATCATCTTTAGCCTCTTTCATTGTGGTCCCGAAATTCGATAAGATGATAGCTGGTTTATGTCGATTATACTGAAGCGTATTCTGTAAATCTTCATAATCTATTTCACCATTTTCCTGCGAACGAATCACAATACCTGGGATATTAAGTAAATGGATATTTTTCTTAACGCTGTAATGTGTCGATTCAGAATAGTAGACCATAGCTTTTGGGTATAATTCACGAGCAATGTATAATCCATAAAGGTTACTTTCCGATCCACCATTGGTAATATACCCCCAATAATCATTAGCGTTAGCTCTGAATAAATCAGCAAAAAACTCGATAACCTCACGTTCCATCTCATGGGTTTGTACTTTATAAGTGCTATTAATAAAGGGGTCTCCCACATTGTTTATCGGGTATTTTAAGAATTCGAATAATGGTGCATAATCAAAATCTTTGGAAATGGGATATCCTAAAAACAAGTTGCTGGCTTTTTTAATGTTTTTTAAAGTGTGTTGTAGTTGGGCTTGTATATTCATATGTTATGATGTCTTTGTTTTGTTTGTTTTAAAGAATTTAAACACTTCAAAATTATGTTTTATAATTCTGTATTTTTGTTAATATAAATTATTTAGAAAATAAATCTTTATATGTTATTTTTGCAGATATTATATACTGATATGGTGTAAAGTGTTGATGAAATTTAGAAATATAATCTACAATGGATAAAATAGATAAAAGCATACTGAAACAACTTCAGATTAACGCGAAGCAAAATGTTAAGGAAATTGCAGGTAAGGTTGGACTAAGTGTAACACCTACTTACGAGCGTGTAAAGAAGTTGGAGCAGGCTAAGATTATTAAATCTTATGTCGCCTTACTGGATAGAGAGGTAATAGGGAAGAAGTTTGTAGCGTATTGTCAGATTACGTTGATTAGACATCATAAGGGGTTGATAGATGATTTTAAAGCATACACCCTAAATTTTCCTGAGATTATGGAATGCCATCACATCTCGGGAAATTTCGACTTTTTATTAAAGATTGTTGTTGATGATATCACCCAATATCAACAATTTATTACAGACAAGTTGTCGCTGTTAGATAGTATATCGACCATTAACAGTTCGTTTGTTATGGAGTCGGTTAAAGATACTACAGTTTATGAATTGTAGAGGGGTTATTTACTCAGTTTTAAAATTCTGAAGGCGCCTTGAACTACTAAAACAAACACTATAGTACCAATAATTAAATCGGGTTTACTTGAATGCAACCAATTCACTAAAAGCCCCGCTATAATAACACCAAGGTTAATGATAACATCGTTAGATGTAAAAATCATACTTGCTTTCATGTGTGCCTCTTCTTTACTTTTTGATTTTTGTAAAATATAAAGGCATATACCATTTGCGATAAGTGCAAAAATAGACACTGTAATCATAGTCGAGAAATTTGGGAGTTGTTCTGCTCCAAAAAAACGTCGAAGGACTTCTGTAAAGCCAATTAAGGCAAGGGTAATCTGAAAATAACCTGCAATTTTAGCAATGCGTTTTTTTCTAATGATGGTACCTCCAACAGCAAATAAACTAATGCCGTAAACAAAACTATCAGCGAGCATATCTAAACTGTCAGCAACTAGGCCCATGGATTTTGAAAATAGGCCGGTTATCATTTCAATAACAAAGAATCCGAAATTAATGGCAAGAACCGCCCATAGAAGCTTTTTTTGGTTGCTTTGCTCTTCAAAATGGACTACCTCTGTAACTTCAGATGACAATCTCTGACTTCCTAAATTTAGCTCTTTTAAGGCTGAATCTATGGCTTCTGATGATTCTGAGTGAAAAACAAATAATTTTCGGTTGGGTATATCGAAATCTAAATGGTTAATATTGCTAAGACCTTCCAGTTTCATTCGAATCAGGTTTTCTTCAGAAGGGCAATCCATTTTGGTAATTTCAAAAGTGGTTTTGTTCATCTTAAAAAGTTCGGTTTTCAATACTAGTAACAAATTTAAATAAAACGGTTTAGATGTATTGTCTAAACCGTTTTGAACTTATAATATTTAAGGAATAACGATGATATGTTCCCAGAAATGTCCACTAATATCGGTGATTTTAAGGGTGTATTTGCCTTTAGACAGATGTGTTAACTCCGGACTTTTAAACGTTAATTTAGCTTTGGCTCCCAAAGGAATAACCAAACTATGCATTCCGGGTTTAATTTTGGTAATGTAATAGTTTAGAATGTTTTCATTTGATAACGCAGCCAAATCATCTTGATTGTATTTCAAAACATATTGATTTTTATCGTTAAACAACTCAATTGTAATGGTCCAGGAACCATAAACATCGACACCTTCCGTTCTAAAAACATCAAACGAAAGTGTGTTGTTTTGTATTGTTCCGTTGGTAATCTCTAGTTTAGGTTTTACAGATTTGTTATGAAGTGTACCCCATATACCACCGTGAAATATTTGATTGGTTGATAATGTAATTACTAGAATAACTAAAGAACCAATCAAAACTAATTTGGGAAACCTATGGGTGTTGATTGGTAATTCACCGGAGCCTAACCATTTAAACCAATTCTTTGTTGTAAAGGAGTATTGTTTTTTGGAGAAATAATTATCTAGAGAATACGTACTACTACCACTTAAGAATAGAACAAATCCGGTAGCGATACCAAGTACGCCAATTTGCCATTCATCTAAACATGTCGTGCCAATCCAGCCAGAACCTAAGAGTATTCCCATGGCTAAGCCAAAAACTCCAATACTTGATAGGCGCGTAAAAAAACCCAACATAATAAAAAGGCCGACAACCCCTTCAATAATGGTAAATAAAACCATGTTCCACCAAAGGATATCTGGGTTTTCAACCATATATTGAATTAGCGGTTTTATACCTAAGGCATTTGGGAGAAAGTGATTAAACTTTTCACCGATATAACTGGCGGTGTCCGGATCTAATTTATTAGTTAAAATAGTACGTCTCCAGAAAGCCGAAAAATAGGTCCAACCAACAACCAGTCTTAAAGCAAGCGTTAAAAGTCTTGCATCGTTTTTTATTTTAAATGTATTCATTTTAAGTGAGGTTATTAAATGGTTAGACTTATAAATCCTTGTTTTTTCATCTGTAAAGCGTAGAGTATACCATTGTCAATAACCTTGATGTTTTCTGGTAGATTATCAAGGGTAACGTTAAATTTTTTCAGACTCAGGCCACAAACAAATATTTTAATAGGTGCTGATTTGCTATCCTCAAGAAGTTTGTTAAACATAACACTGCCAGGTATATCCCGAACCGTTTTTCCGCAGAATACGACATGTAATTCACCATGATTTTTTGAATCTTCTTCAGCTAAAGCATGAGCCGTAATAGTTATGGGTTTAAGTTGTTGAATGTTTTTAGAAAGAATGAAGTAATTATGCTTTTCAGGGTTAACGTGCTGTGCATGTAATGTTATTGTACTCAACAACGCCAAGCCCAAAATTGAAATATAATGTATTGGGGTTTTCATAATGTTTGAATGTTAAATATTAAATACAACAAAGCCTTTTAATCAAGTAATACGCGCAGAAGTTTACTGCCATTTATACTTAATTGTAAACGACATTAGAGTTGTATTTTGAAAAATTGTTATAATGTTATTTCAGAGAATGAATAACAAAATGTAAGAAGTAGCGGTGCTGTTATTACAGGTAGTCTTTAAAATTCTGGTATAGAATGTAAAAGGGTATTGACGAAACTGTATGGGCGTCATAGCTTTCAGGAAGTAAACAAGATCGCTTAACCGCTAAAGTATTAAACGAAAAATCAAGATAATTTAGAACACCGAAAACATTTGAAACTGTATTATTTTCAAGGTCTAAGTGTTTTAATGAAAGTTCGAAATCACTACAGCTTTCACTGAAAGTGGTTTTATTCTTATTAGAGATTTCAGTTTGTGGAACCCCTAATTCATCTTGAATGAAGTTTCTAACCTTGCACGGTGAAATCACTAATGCCAGGGTTAGCCCCAGTAATGCAAGTGCTTTAGATACGGTTTTTAGGTTAGATTTTTCGAGCATAAAAACAAATATATAAAAAGCTTTAGGCTTACCATGTTATAGTTTTCTTAATAAATATTAAGAATTAATCGGGAATATTGGGTTCCACCAATTTGGTAAGTTTATCTAAAGATTCCTGCCAGCCCAGATAGCACATGTCTACAGGAATGACTTCAGGAATATTTTCCTGTACAATTTTTAATTCCGTGCCACAGGACACTTCTTTAATCCAAACACTGGTAATCATGACATTTGGCAGGTTAGGATCATCAAAACCATCGGTATGTTTTATAAAACTATTAGGTTCCAGTTCAAGAAATTCACCACCAAAAGAATGACTGTTACCTGTCGAGAAATTTGTAAACGACATTCTGTATTTACCACCCAAAGTAGCATCAAACTCATGTACGGTACATAAAAAAACATACGGCGGACTCCATGCTGCTAAAGCATTGGGGTCGGTAAAGGCTCTAAAAATTTTTTCGGGAGTGCTTTTAAGAATCCGATGTAGTGTGACTTTGTTTGTTGCCATGATGAAAGAGAATTAAAAAACGTATTCTTATTAAAAATAGTGAAAATTTTAGTTTTATAATTAGTTAGTTTAGCTAGGGGTTTTAGGGGTTTCCTTCGAGTCATGTTCGATATTCCTTCGGGAATCCTTCGGTAAAAGCCAGTATTTACGAAGAAAACTCGAACAAATCCCGAAGGAATATCGAATGAAACCCAAAATAAAACGCCACAATTCAATAAAGAATCGTGGCGTTTTAATAAAAGTTTTTGAGGATTATACTCCGTTAAAACTCGCGTTTACCGAATTCACTTTCTATAAACTTCGATTTGTTTTTTCCGTTTTTAAAGGTGTATGATAAGTTGATAAATACCATGTCTACCTCGTAAATGTAGTTGGTTGTGGTATAAAATTCACCTGGTCTGTACGTAGTTATACGCTGCTCGTTAGTGCTTAATAATCCCATATCGATATTCTGCCATTGCAGGGTAGCAGTTAGGGCATCATTAAAAAATGATTTTTGAAAGGTTAAATTCGGAGAATAAAACCTGGAGTCTTCACCTTGGGCTGTAACACGCTCAGACAGATAGTTAAATGTAAATTGTAGTGACGCATTTTGCCAGAACGTATAAGTGGAATTCAGGTTTACAGAGTACTGAGTGGATTCAGAATCTACAGGTCTGTTATCAAAACGACCATCAATAGCATAATTATAAATATTGGCACCTATAAAATTAGTCCAGTTCTTACTGGGTTTTAGTTCAGCGCCTAATTCAATTCCGATAGCTTTCGCTTTTCCTACGTTAGAGTATATACGGTTTAAAATTGTATCGTTATAGATGGTATTTACGCGATTAACAAGGTTTTGTGTGTTTCTGTAATAAGCCGTAGCAAAAATGGTGTTACCACCTTTCATTTTTTTGTTAACGCCTAATTCTACTAAATCAATAAATTCTGGTTTTAATTCCGGGTCTCCCTGTTCTAAAGTTTCAGAGTGTTCGCGTTCGGGAAACGGATTCATTTTAAAAGTCGTGGTACGTTCTACACGCTTACTGTAGGCTGCTTTTATGTTGGTTTTGTCGTTTATAGCGTATTGAAGTGATGCGGAAGGGTACAACTTGGTAAAGTCGTAATTGTAGGTGTCATTAATGGTGTTGGCTTTATCTTTTAAAGTTAAAACACGATCCATGACTTCCAATCGAGCACCTGCCGAATAATCCCAGTTGCCTTTTTTACCAGATATCTGTGAATAAAATGAATTGATGTTACGGGTTAAATTTACCTCACTTGAAAATTCTGGTACCAAGGTGAAATCATCATTAAAATCTGTACGTCGTTCATAAATAAAATCTCCGGTATGGTCCAGATTACGGTATTGATAACCAATCTCCAGTTGTCCGAAATCGAAAGGTTTAAAACTATAGTCTATTTGCGCACGAATACCATGTAACGGGTTGTCGTTGGTGTTGTATTCATCTTGGTATAGTACCGAAGTATCAGGATATCCCAAATTCTGATTTGCGGTTGGGCCTCCTAAAAGTGTGTATTCGTATAAAACAGAAGTCGATAATTTAGAGGTGTTTTTAAAGATATGATCGTAGTCAAAACTTCCTAAAGCAAAATCACTTGTACGATTTCTTAAATTGTGATTGTAATATTGGAAGGTATACAATCGGTTATCACTGTCAGCAGGCGATACCGCGTGGTTATCGTAGTACACAATATCGGCTAGTCGGTCTTTATCACGTTTACCGGCAAAAACACCTAACGAGAATGTATTTGTTGTATCCGGCGTGTATTCCACAGTAAAACGTCCGCTGTAATTAATTTCATCAAAACTGCGTTCTCCTGTAGAAGGAAACTGTGTTTTTTCATCATTAATAATCGTATATACATCACCTTCACGACGACCACCTAAGTCGTTTCGTTGATAGCTCGCCCCCAATGAGACGTTCCAAAAATCGTTTCTAAGGTTATACGTCGCATCTACAGCGTAACGCTGGTGTACTTTATCGTTATCATACGTTTCAATAGAAGGAAGTCCGCCTTTTACATTAATTTGTCCGAAAGCACCATTGGCAGCACCTTTTTTGGTAATGATGTTAAGTAAACCAGCTTTTCCTTCGGGATCATATTTTGCTGAAGGCGCCGTAATAACTTCTACACGTTCTATAGCATTGGCAGGTAGTTGAGCAATTAAGGCATTGGCATTACCCTGTACAGGTTTACCATTTAATAAAACAACAAAACCTGAAGATCCACGAACGCTAATGTCTCCCTGGGCATCTATACTTACTGATGGCAGGTTACGAATCACATCAATTCCTGAACCTCCTTGAGCGCTTTTAAACTCGTTTGCATTAAATACTTGTCGGTCAATTTTATTGGTTACGGTAGCTTGTTTACTCTTTACAACAACTTCATTTAAGGTGTTTCCTAAAGCTAATTGTATATTACCTAAATCGATAGTTTGGTTTGTATGCTGAAGCGTGATACCGTTAATTGATTTTGTTTGGTAGCCAATAAAAGAAGCTTTTAAATAATACTCTCCTTTTTTAAAGTTTTTAATTTCGAAGTAACCATTGGAGTCTGTTACCACACCAGTAACCATTTCATTGTTGTTTTGACGATAGATCACCGCTGTAGCATATTCTAAAGGCGAGTTGGTTTCATCCAAGATACGGCCAGTTATTTGAGAAAATCCAAATTGGTAAGCGAAAAAGAAGGTGAATAGGAATAAAAACGTATTCGGTTTAAGCATAAATTTAGGTTTGAATTAAGCGGTGCAAGCTACATTATTAAAGGGATTGATTTTGGTCTAAATGAAAAATTAATGGTACATATTAAACAATAACCTCTTGTTTTCTGAATTGAAGCGGTGTTGAACCTGTATGTCTTTTAAAAAATTTGGTAAAGTTAGATGTGTCTTTAAACTCCAGACTGTAAGCAATATCACTAATGTTTTTTGAAGTATATAATAATTGCCGTTTAATCTCTTTAATTAAATGGTCAGCAATAATATCTGAAGCAGACTTTTGAAAAGCTTTTTGGCAGATGTTATTAAGGTTTTGCGCGCTAGTATTAAGCGCTACAGCATAGTGTCCTACATTGTTTCGTAAGGTTTCAGAAAGCAATTGAATGAATTTTGTTTCAATACCATCTGCAGCAGTTTTTACATGTTGATTGGTATAGGACAGGAGTTTCGAAAACAAAGCTTTTAGTCCGCCTTCAATCACATCGTTTTCAGGGATTTGGTTTTTCATCTCTAAACATAAGGCCTGAAATAACGCATCAATAATAGGGTTTTGAGGTAGAGATATGTCATCAAAAGACGATAGTTTGCTTAGCAACAAAGGAATTGAGGCATCTAAAACAGTTTCTAAAAACCGTTCTTTTATGATAATAACATAACCTTTAGGTATGGTGTTGATATGCCAATGGTGTACCTGGTTTTGATGGATTAGAAAGGCCACTGGTGGTTGAATTTCGAAAGGCGTCGTGTCGAGATAATGAAACCCGCTACCTTCAGTAAAATATACGAGTTCTAAATATTTGTTATGCTTGTGAGGTTTTGTGTAGCGTTTATTGACATCGAAAACTTCAATCTTTAAAAAATCGGATGCTGGTATTTTGTCTTTTATGCGAATATCTGTCGTCTGCATAGCACATGTATTTGAAGTGCAAATTTAACAGGAAGTAGGAGTAGGATGGAGTTATTTTTTTGTCAATTATGGTTTAATAATTGTCTTTCGGGGATATAACATATAAAAAAGCCACAATTCAATAAAGAATCATGGCTTTTTTAGTACTAAATAATTTCTACGTTACTCGATAATCGAGCTAGAAATGTGATAAAGTTTATTTATCAATTGAACCTAAAACGCGACCCATAAAGTTATTCAGGGCTTCTTTTTTAGGTGTACCGTCCTTAATCATTTTATTAACCTCAACAGCACCGTACATATTAGAGATTAATTCTCCAATAACATCTAATTCTTCATCTTTCAACGAAGGAACTTCGGTTAACGCTTCAAGGGTCTCGATGGTTTCGATTACGAAATCTTCATCATTTTCCTCAATAAATTGCGTTAAATGCTTAATTACTGGTAACTTCATTTACTAGATCTTTTAAAACATCGAATTTGTTTGTTTGAACTTGATTAACAAAAGCTCCACCTTTGAAAGTCGCAAATGTAGGTAAGTTATCTACGGTTGCTAATTTTCTAGACTCAGGAAACTTTTCGGCATCGGCCATTACAAACGTAACGTTTTCGTTTTCTGTTGCTAATTTTTTGAATTTAGGTTTCATAATGCGGCAGTTACCACACCATGTTGCTGAAAACTGCACAACTACAGTATCGTTTTGCGATACAAGTTCTGTTAAATTATCTTGTTCTAATTCTTTAATCATGGGTAGATTAGTTTAATTGAGCTAAGTACTCTGCAGTTCCTTTAGCGTTAGCTTGCATTGCATCTTTACCTTCTTCCCAGTTTGCAGGACAAACTTCACCTTTTTCTTGTACGTGAGTTAAAGCATCGATTAAACGTAAGTATTCGTTAACGTTTCTTCCTAATGGCATGTTGTTGATGCTCTCGTGTTGTACTAATCCGTCTTCATCGATTAGGTAAGTAGCTCTGTAAGTTACGTTATCGCCTTCAACTTGAACTGTACCAGTTTCTTCGTCGTAAGTTTCTTTAGTAATATCTAAAATACCTAAAATGCTAGATAAGTTTCTGTTGCTATCTGCTAATAACGGGTACGTAACACCTTCGATACCACCGTTGTTTTTAGCTGTGCTTAACCAAGCAAAGTGTACTTCAGGAGTATCACAAGACGCACCAATTACAATCGTGTTACGTTTTTCGAACTCACCTAAAGCTGCTTGAAAAGCATGTAATTCTGTAGGACATACAAAAGTAAAATCTTTTGGGTACCAGAATAAAAGTACTTTTTTCTTGTTGTTAATCGCTTCTTCTAGAACGTTTACTTTAAAAGTATCGCCTAAATCGTTCATTGCGTCAACATTTAAATTTGGGAATTTTTTTCCTACTAATGCCATGTGTTTTTTATTTATAGGTTATTAATTTTAACACTGCAAATATAGAAACGAGACACGATTATTTGGATTAATAAAATCTTAAAAATCTATTGGATGATAAGTTTTAATTATGGAAACTTATTTAAAGTATAGTACACTCTTATTTATCAGTAAGTTGCCTGATTTTAATAGATAATGCGGCAAATAATAAAGTTGTAAACGGACTCAGCCAATTGAAAATAGCATAACCAGCATAGTGTAATGTATCGACCCCTAAAACGCCACTTTGATAGGCGCCACAGGTATTCCATGGGATTAACACAGAGGTTACGGTTCCGGAATCTTCAAGGGTACGACTTAAATTTTCAGGCGCAAGTCCTTTTTCTCTAAACGCTTTGGCATACATTTTTCCGGGAACCACAATAGCTAAATATTGATCGCTGGCAGAGAAATTAATGGCTAAACAGCTAGCCACCGTACTGGCGAATAAACCAAATGTAGTATGGAATAATTTAAGCAGGGATTTGGTAATACGTGCTAGAGCTCCAATGCCGTCCATAATACCTCCAAATACCATTGCAGAGATAATTAATAGTATGGTCCAGATCATACCTTCCATACCACCTGAAGAAAATAATTCGTTTAATGTTTCATTTTCGGTGGTGATTTGAGTTTCGGTAAAAATCGCATTTACTATAGCCTCATACCCAGAGCCCGATAAAATGTCTAATACAGACGTTTGAAAAATAAAAGCAAAAAGAGCAGCTAACAATACACCGATGGTTAATGCAAGAACGGGTTTGGTTTTAAATAGAATTAAAACAATAACGACTACAGGTACAACAAAAAGTGTTGGTGTAATATTAAAAGTAGAAGCAATCGTGCTAAGCAAATCACCTAAATCGGCTTTTCCTGAGGTTTCTACATTTAAACTTAATACCGTAAAAAATACAAGAGTAACCACTAACGTCGGTACAGTTGTCATACTCATATAACGGATGTGTGTAAACAAGTCGGTTCCAGCCATAGCAGGGGCGAGGTTAGTTGTATCGCTTAAAGGGGACATTTTATCACCAAAGTATGCTCCGGAAATTACAGCTCCGGCAATCATACCAGTGTCGATGCCTAAAGCGGTTCCTATACCCACTAAAGCTATACCAACGGTCGCCGAGGTAGTCCACGAGCTTCCCGTTGCAATCGAGATGATGGCACAAATAATAACCGATGCAGGTAAAAATATAGAAGGGTTAAGTACTTGTAATCCGTAGTACACCATGGCGGGAATCACACCGCTAATAAGCCAGGTTCCGGCTAAAGCGCCTACTAAAAATAAAATTATGATAGGAATAAATACACTCTTTAAGTTTTCCCATATTTCTTTTAGCATAATTTGAATACTAACTTTATTCAAAAGACCAACAATAGCAGCAATAGCGCCACCTAACAATAAAATTATCTGATTGGTATAGGTGCCAAACCACTCCTGATCGTCAACAAAACCTATGTTATAAACAAGCAAGCAAATTAAGAGTACCACCGGGATTAAGGCTTCCCAGATACTTAATTCTTTATTTTTAATGACATGTATGTTACCGGCTTCAAATTCAGAGATATTGTTGTTGTCTTGCATTGTAAAGAAATTAGAATGTAATGTTACAATTTTGAAAGAAGTTACGCAAATCCAATTTTTACAAGGTACTATAAAAGAAGAGGGGTTAAAAAGTAGGTTCGATGTCATACTGAACTTGTCGAAATATTTTTATCGTACTTATATCATTATCAGTTTCGATAGGCTCAACTTGACAAACCAAATTATAACGAGTTTTAGACTTCTAGTTATCGTAGTTCAGTAATCCTAAACCATTGTGGGTTCAAGAATACCTAATTCTTCCATGCATTTTCGCATGGTTTTATAGGTACGTTCTATATCGGCATCAAGACCAATGGAGAAGCGAATTAATCCATCGCTTAGACCCATAGCATGTTGTTCTTCCAAAGGAATTTCAGATGATGTCGAGGTTCCCGGAGCCGAAAATAAGGTTTTATAAAAGCCTAAACTAACCGCTAAGTAACCAAGGTTTTTATGTTGCATGAGTTCCATTAAGGCGTTGGCTGTATCCAAATTACCAACATCAATCGTTAGCATGCCGCCAAAGCCGTAAGTTTCATTCATCATGCTTTTGAATAAATTATGCGAAGGGTGTGATGCTAACCCTGGATACACGGTTTTTAAACCATCGGCTTCAAATTTTTCAGCTAAATACAGTGCGTTTTTGCTATGTTGCTGCATACGGATATGCAGCGTTCTTAAGTTTTTTAAAATTGATGCCGCACGAAGGCTATCGATGGTAGGCCCTAATAACATTGCCGCGCCGGTATTTACATTACGTAAATCATTAATAAAATCCTGTGTGCCACAAACCACGCCGCCAACGGTATCGCTCGCACCGTTTATGAATTTTGTTAAACTATGAATGACCACATCGGCACCTAAGGTTTTAGGAGAAATGGATAGTGGAGAAAAGGTATTATCGGCCACCAGTTTTAAATTATGAGCTTTGGCAATTTTAGATAACCCTTCAATATCCGCAACTTCTAATAATGGATTACTTACCGTCTCACAATAAATAACTTTGGTTTTATCGGTAATGGCCTGTTCTACGGTTTCTAAATTAGTAATGTCTACAAACGATGTGGGGATATTAAATCGTGGTATAAAGTTTTTTAGAAAGGCATAGGTTCCGCCGTAGATGGTGCGGCTGGAAACTACATGATCGCCGCTTTCGCATAATTGTAATAGTGCCGATGTAATGGCGCCCATACCAGAGGCCGTTACACAGGCGGTTTCGGTGCCTTCCATGGCAGCCAGAGCTTCTCCCAAATATAAATTGGAAGGTGAGGAATGGCGAGAATATAAATAGCAACCATCGGCATTGCCTTCAAAAGTGTCGAACATGGTTTTTGCCGATAAAAACGTATAGGTTGATGAATCGGAAATGGATGGGTTTACACCTCCAAACTCACCAAAATACTGTAAATCCTGAATGTTATTTGCTGGTTTAAATGCCATAGTGTGTTGTTTTAAAGTAGACTTTAAACTACAATAACTTAGAATGAATCACAACACTTTGTATTTTTATTAGATTTTAAATCTGTAAATTGTATATTTAATAGATTAATTTTTAGTATCTAAGGATTTTGATCCACTCTAAACGAAAAATTTTCAATTATGATTTTTGATAATACGGATAAAAAGCTTTTGGAGTTTCTACAAGCCGACAGCAAGCAAACCAATAAAGAACTGGCTAATAAATTAAACTTGTCGGTTACTGCCGTTTACGAACGCATTAAAAAACTTGAAAAGGAAGGCTTTATTAGCAAGTATGTGGCACTGGTGAATAAGCATCAGGTAAATAAAGCCTTTGTGGCGTTTTGTCATATTAAACTGGATAAGCATGCACAGGATGTGGTTATTAAATTTGAAAAAGAAGTAGCTAAACTAAACGAGGTTCTGGAGTGTCATCATATTAGTGGGGAGTACGATTACCTGCTTAAAGTAATGGTTGAAGACATGACCGCCTTCAGAGAATTTATGGTAAGAAAGCTCACCAGCATTAATCATATAGGCAGCACACACAGCATGTTTGTGATTAATGAAGTAAAATACAGTACCGCTATAAACTTCGAATAATATGAAAAGGATTACTCGAGTAATCAATAAATACCTATTTAGTGAAATCTTTTTTATACTTTTATTACACTTAAAAACTCACAAACCAATTAAATATGAAAAAATTAAGTTATGTATTTCTTGGTATCGTTATAGGAGGGTTGCTCACCTTCTTTTTAACCCCTAAACCTGTTAAGGAAGCGGTACCGGTAGTAATTAAGCCAAAAGGAGTTATTACTCAGGCAGAAGCAATGATGCTTAATGACAACTGGACTAAGTACCGGAAAAAAGTCGTCGATTCGGCAGCAAAGGCGCAGGGAGCAGATAAAGATGACACGCGTTCTGTGGAGTGGTCTTTAAAGGAAATAGAAGACTATTTAGCCTGGGCAAAAAAAGAAGCCGATACTTTTAATTATAAGATGACAGGTATTCGCGTATACCTTGGGGTGTATGGCAAAAATGCGGGGCAAGCCAAAAAAGACTTAACGACCATGTTTATTGCACCTATTGGTAAAGTGAACAAAGCACAAGCTAGTAGTCTTAATTTAAGAGTTGATGATGATGAAGACCTTCCTGTAGACCCATTAAATAGAGGTACAGGGGGACAAAATGATTATCCATAATTAAAATAGTTTTGTGAAAGATGTTTTGTTACAAAATTATGAACTGATAACACATTCAGTAGAGATTTCGGCAGCTGTAACCGGTTTAATCCTTTATAATAGATACAAACCTACAGCCGCCAAATTTTTTATATGGTTTTTGGTGTACCTATCTTTTGGCGATTTTGCGGGTAATTATGTGCATTATATAAAAAATGAAGGCGTTTTTAATTTTTTAGAAGGCACACCTTTAACTGGTAACTTTTGGTGGACTACTTTATATTGGGAAATTGGAGCTGTACTTTTTGTTGCTTTTTATTATCACAAAATTTTATCAAATATTGTTTTCAAAATAATAATAAAAATTAGTGGTTTCATTTTTTTTATATTTTCAATTATTTACATATTAACGCATTTTCAAGCTTATTTTAAAATGTTTTTTCCTCCTATAAGTATTTTTGGAGCGGCAATTGTGTTTATGTGCGTGATATTCTATTTTATTGAAGTTTTATTAAATGATAAAATTTTAAATTTTTATAAGTCATTAAATTTTTACATCAGTTTTGCTTTTTTTATTTGGTGGATAATTATAACGCCAATAGTGTTTTTTGATATTTATAACGGAAGTAAAGATCAATTGTATATAGACGTGCAAAGACTAATATTTTTAACAGCTAATGTCGCCATGTATCTAACCTTTACGTTTGCTTTAATCTGGTGTAGACCGGAGAAAAAAACAGAAGTTTCATTAGTTTAAATTTAAATAGCTTTTGCAAGATTTTTTACTTAAAAATTATTTCTTATTAACCACTATTGTGGAATATTCGGCAGCTGTAACTGGTTTAATACTTTATAAAAAGTATAAACATACAGCTGCTAAATATTTTATATGGTTTTTATGGTATTTGTCCATCTGCGATTTTGCCAGTAATTACACGCGATGTATTAAAAACGAAGGGATTTTTAGTTTTTTAGAAGGCACTGTTTTTATAAACAATTATTGGTTTGGGACCTTGTATTGGCATATTGGAGCTATTCTTTTTGTGTCTTTTTATTTTCGAAAAATTTTAATTCATACCGTATTTAAAAAAACAATTAAATATGCGACTTATATTTTTGTGTTAATGTCGTTTATATGGATTTTTACCCATTGGGATGCATTCTTCAAAATGTTTTTTCCTGCTATTAGTGTAAATGGTGCTTTTATTGTGTTCATGTGTATCATGTTTTATTTTATTGAAGTGTTGCTGAGTGATAAAATTTTAAACTTTTATAAGTCATTAAATTTTTACATCAGTTTCTCGTTTTTTATTTGGTGGATTATTACAACGCCTTTTGTGTTTTATGGAATTTATTTTGGAGGCGGAGACATAGTATTTAGAAATTTACAAAGCCTAATATATTTAATCGCGAATATGGTTATGTATTTAACCATTACTTTTGCTTTAATCTGGTGTAGACCGGAGAGTGAAACAGAAGTTTAATTTATGTTTAAAACGTTTTTTAATATGCTACAAACCACAGAACGATTAGCCAGTACGGCTTCAGAACGATATTTATTAATTTATTCCGTGTCGGTATTATTTATCGTTACCGCTTTGGTGGTTATATTTTTTGTCGTGTTTTTAAAACGAAAAAACAAACTGATGTTGGAGAAATTGGAGCAGGAACAGGCTTTTGAAGCCGAGATTGTTCAGGCGCAAACCGAAACGCAGGAACAAACCCTTAAAAACGTAGGGTGGGAGCTGCACGATAATATCGGGCAATTACTGTCGTTTGCCAATATGCAGCTCAGTATTTTAAAAATGCAGGTAGATAATGAGACCAAAGAAAAGTTTAAAGATACTACCGAAGCTTTAAAGGAAAGTTTGGCTGAAGTCCGCGCGCTGTCTAAAACCTTGAATAATGAAGTGGTGCTTAACCAAGGATTTGAAAAGTCGATTACCAACGAGTTAAGTCGACTGAAGAAAATGAAATTTAAATCGGCAGAACTGGAGATCATTGGAAATAAAACTGAGTTTAAAAACCGAAAGCACGAAATTATTATTTTTAGGATTATTCAGGAGTTTTTATCGAATTCCGTAAAATATTCCGAAGCCGATAACATAATGGTTAAACTTAATTACCAACCCACAAATTTAGTCGTAACCCTACAAGATGATGGAAAGGGATTTGATGTCGATGAAGCCGAAAAAGGTTCCGGGTTAATTAATATGCGTAGTCGTGCTTCTTTAATTAATGCTGAGATAGATTTACAATCTAAACAAGGTGAAGGTGTACAGCTCGTTTTAAATTATCCGCTTAATTAATTACAGGCGTTCCAGATAGGATCGTTTGGTAATGGTGCGGTAATGCTGATAGGCTCTTTTTTTACAGGGTGTTCAAAGGTAATATGTCTGGCATGCAAATGAATACTGGCGTCTTTATTACTGCGGTCGAAACCATATTTTAAATCCCCTTTAATCGGACAACCAATATTTGATAATTGCGACCGAATCTGATGATGTCTTCCTGTTTCCAGGTTCACTTCAAGCAAGAAATAATTATCAAGTTGCTTTAAAGTTTCATAATGAAGAATGGCCTTTTTGCTATCTTTTACTTCCTTCGGAAAAGCTGTAGATTTATTGTTTTTAGGGTTTTTTCTTAACCAGTTTATTAAGGTATCTGCCGGTTTTGGTGGCTGATTTTTAACAATGGCCCAATAGGTTTTATGAATGTCTTTAGACACAAACAACGCATTTAATCGAGGCAATGCTTTACTTGTTTTTGCAAATAACACAAGCCCGGTAGTGGGTCTGTCTAAGCGATGTACCACGCCTAAATACACATTGCCGGGTTTGTTATACTTGTCTTTTATGTATGCTTTTACAACGTCGCTAAGCGGTTTGTCACCGGTCTTATCACCCTGTACAATATCACCCGCACGTTTATTAACTGCGATAATGTGATTGTCTTCATATAAAACCTGAAGATTGTCTTTATTAGATAGTATTTTAGACATTGTCTAGAGCTCTATAAGATATTAATATTGCTCCTTGTCGCTTGGGAAGTCTTCAGCTTTTACATCATCAACATATTGAGAAATTGCTGAAGTCATGCCTTCGTATAAATTCATATAGCGACGTAAAAAACGGGGGTGGAATTCGTGAGTCATTCCTAACATATCGTGTACCACCAATACTTGTCCGTCAACGCCATTTCCGGCACCAATACCAATAATCGGGATGCTAACGCTTTCGGCAACCTGCTTAGCTAATGCCGCAGGAATCTTTTCCAGAACAATAGCAAAACAACCTATCTTTTCTAGCATTTTAGCATCAGAGATTAGGCGAGCTGCTTCTTCTTCCTCTTTAGCACGAACCGTATAGGTTCCGAATTTATAAATCGATTGTGGTGTTAAACCAAGGTGTCCCATAACCGGAATACCCGCATGCAATATACGTTTTATAGATTCTTTAATTTCTTTACCACCTTCAAGTTTAACAGCGTGTCCGCCACTTTCTTTCATGATTCTAATAGCAGAACGCAACGCTTCTTTCGGGTCACTCTGGTAAGAACCAAAGGGTAAATCTACAACAACCAAGGCGCGTTCTACAGCACGGATTACAGACGATGCATGATAAATCATTTGATCGAGTGTAATAGGTAAAGTGGTTTCATGACCTGCCATAACATTACTGGCAGAATCTCCTACAAGAATGACATCTGTACCGGCCCCGTCAACAATTTTAGCCATGGTATAATCGTATGCCGTAAGCATGGATATTTTTTCACCGTTAGCTTTCATATCAACTAAAGTTTTGACAGTGACGCGCTTATATTCTTTTTTTGCAGTAGACATTGTATTAATTTTTTAAGATAGAGTGCAAAAATACTAAAATGTTAGTCGATACCACAGGTTTGTTTTAGCCATTTTATAGACTTTTCGTTGGTTTCTGAAAAACGCCAGTGTCCGGAAATGGGTGTGATAACGATTTCTTTTTTAGCATTGATACTATTAAACGCCGATAGAACCGAACTAGGAGCACAGGTATTATCATTATACCCAGTAGAATAAAAACCCGGGATACGAATCCGTTTAGCGAAGTTTACCACATCGTAATACTGCATAGTATTTAGTTTTTTAGGAGTTGTTAGTTGATATTTTGAACTGAACATATGTGGCCATCCACCGGCACGATGGTTTACATATCCTGAATTATCACATAACGCCGGATAGAAAGCCGAAACTGCAGTTACACGCGTGTCTAATGCCGCAGTAACCATACTTAAAGCACCACCTTGACTACCTCCGGTAACTACCACGTTTTTACCATCAAATTCAGGAAGACTGGTTAGGAAATCAATGGCTCTTAAACAACCCAAATACACACTTTTGTAGTAATACTGGTCTTTATCATCTAGATTAATGCTCCAGTAATCTCCAATGGCATTACTTATGTTTTTATAGTCCTTCACGGTTAATTCTGGGTTTATGCCATGAATTTCAGTTGTAAAACTGATAAAACCTTGATCGGCAAACGCTGTTACAGGATGAATCTTTTTTACGCCTGCTCCCGGTGGATGGAAGAGGACCGGGTGTTTTTTATGGTCTTTGGGTTTACTTAAATAACCATAAATATACTTTCCCTTTTTGTAATTCTGTAATCGTACTAAATACACATCTACCGTTGGTGTGGAATATTCTGGTTTATGAGTAATTACAGGCTCCGAAGGAATTGATTTATTTGTTTCTATAGCCTGTTTCCAAAAGTCATCAAAATCTTTCGGATTTTTTACTGTAGGTTTAATATTAAAGGGCGAAAACCCAACTTTTACCTGATCTTTATATGTATGACCATCAATAGTAGTCTTTACTTTAAGCTGTTTGAAACCAGGTTGTTTTAGGCTACCGATATTAATTTCTCCGATGCCAGATTTTAAAGTTAGAGTTCCGCTTTTATCTGGAACCATCTGGTCGTTTCCAAATTCATAAGTAATTTCAGTATTCGGGATGGGTATACCGTATTTTAGAACCGTAATTTTAACTAAGGCTTCTTCTTTCAAGTTATAATTCCAATCGCTATGATTTGGTGATAAAACAAACTGCACCAATTTTATTGGTGCAGGTGAATTTTGTGTGAATGAAAAGTTACTATTAAAAACGATGCATGTTAGTAATAGCAGTTTTAAAATTTTCATAGATTTTTACTGAATTAATTCGCCATTAATTTCAACATTGTTGAAGGTTACATTTTCAATGATCGATTTATCGTAGTTACCATTTTTAGCATTTACTTTGATGTTTTCAAAAGTGAAATTTGAAAGTTTGTCATACTCGGTAATCTTCATATCGTAAAAGATGTCACAATCTAAATCGATGTTTTTCATGGTGATATGATCAGAATATGACAATGGTACATCCTCACGACCTTTTAAGTCGAAAAATTGCGTCCAGGGTTTAATGTAAATGAAACTATGTGCCTGACCGGTAATGTTTTCAACGGTAATATATTCGTAATGTTGGGCAGTGTCCGGGCGCATTTTAAGCCATAATAAACGTTTAGCGTCGGTAACTTTACAATTGCGCATGATAATATTTTTGTTGTGAATGGCTTCACTTCCGTTGGTTAATGCTGCATGACAGAAACCAAATTCACAATCTTCAATAATGATATTAGTGTTTTCTCCGTTGCTAGCGTCTTTATCAGCCCAAGGACCCTTTCCGCCTTTTAAAGCAATGGCATCATCGTTTACAGCCATATAGCAGCCTTTTACTAATACATTGTTACAAACATCAATATCAATGGCATCGGTACTTGGCGCTTTAATTGGTTCATGTGGCGATGTAATGCGTAAATCAAGAATCTTTACATTTTTACACTGGTAATAATGGCTGGACCAAAATCCTGAGTTGCGAAGTTTAACATCCTGCAGTTGCACATTATTACACTTCCAAATAAACACTAAACGGGGTCTGGACACTTCCAGATTGGTGCATTTAGGATTTTCTTTTCGACGTTGCCAGAAGGCTTTCCAGTAGTTTAATCCGTTACCATCAATAGTTCCAGTTCCGGTTATGGTAAAACCGTCAACTGCTTTAGCGTTTACTAAAGCAGCAAAATATTCAATACTTTGTCCTTCAATTCTGGAAGCTATAAAAGGATAGTCCTCTATATTGTCAGATCCTTTTAGAAAACCGCCTTCTTCAACGTGTAAATGGGTGTTAGGCTTAAAGAACAGGGCGCCACTTAAAAATGTGCCTTTAGGAATAACAACAACACCGCCACCATTACGGTAAGCTTCATCGATAGTATGTTGAATTGCCTCGGTTTGGAGTTTAGTGCTATCGATTACACAACCGTAATCAGTTATAGAATAAAATTGACCTAAATCAGAAGGATTTATCTTAGAGTGGTCTTTAAACCAATCAGGAATTGGAGTACCGTCAGGAAACAGGTCTTCTTGGTTTGTTGTTTCTGCAATTTCAGCATGTGCTGTTTTGGTTTGTTGATTACATGAAAGCAGTAATAATGTAATAATTAGTAAACTAATTTTCTTCATTTTTAAGTCTTTATATTTAGTAAGGTTTTTCAGTTGGATTTTAAACTTTTCAAGCAAAACGTAAATGTAATAAAATTAGAAGGTTCTGTTAAACTTTTCTTTAAAGGAATGAATACCTGAGCGTTTTGATTTAATTTTAGTGAAAACCAATCTTATGACACGCTTTATTTTTTATCTCGTTTTATTGATTACGTCTATGCTCTACGGGCAAGAAGACGATAAAATGAAGGCGAAATATGCAGTTGATACATTTTTTAAAGGCTTTCATAAAGGTGATACGACTTTAATGAAGTCGGTTATGATGGACAAGGTTATTTTGCAAACCACATTTACCAACAAGGAAGGAAACGCTGTTTTAGTTACCGATAAACCGGAAAAACTCCTAAAGGCGATTGCTACAAGAACGAGTGATCAAAAATGGGATGAACGTTTGTTAGATTATAATATTCAGGTAGACGGAACCATGGCTAATGTCTGGACGCCCTATGAATTTTGGTATAATGACACGTTTAGTCATTGTGGGGTTAATAATTTCCAACTGTTTAAAGATAATGGTGATTGGAAAATCATTTACTTAATTGACACGCGTCGTCGTCAAGGCTGTAAGGAAAATTAAATTAACAATCTACTAAATTCACCCCAATAGCCAGACCTCCTTCAGACGTTTCTTTGTATTTAGAATTCATGTCTTTTGCGGTTTCCCACATGGTTGAAACCACTTTATCTAAAGGTACTTTGGTGTTTTCAGGATCGGTATCTAATGCTAATTCGGCGGCATTGATGGCTTTTATAGCTCCCATTGAATTACGCTCAATACAAGGAACCTGTACCAAACCTCCAATTGGGTCGCAAGTTAGTCCCAGGTGATGTTCCATGGCAATTTCGGCAGCAATTAAAACCTGTTCGGGTGTTCCGCCAAGCAATTCGGTTAGAGCCCCGGCAGCCATAGCAGAGGACACACCGATTTCAGCCTGACATCCACCCATAGCAGCAGAAATGGTCGCTCCTTTTTTAAAGATGCTTCCAATTTCACCTGCGACAAGTAAAAACTTTTTAATATGACTAAAATCAGCCTGATGGTTTTCAATAACCATATAGTACATTAATACGGCAGGAATAACGCCTGCGCTTCCATTAGTAGGTGCTGTAACGACACGGCCTAACGAGGCGTTGACTTCATTTACACTTAAAGCAAAACAGATTACCCATTTGAGGATAGCACGGAATTTTACTTCTGTTTTACGAATAGTTTCCAGCCATTCCTGAGGAGTGTTGTAGGGTAAATTGCCTTTTAATTTTTCATGTGAATCGTGGGCACGACGCCTTACATTTAAACCTCCAGGTAAGTTGCCTTCGGTGTGACAACCAATATACATGCATTCCAGCATGGTGTTCCATATACGATGTAATTCGTAATCAATTTCAGTTTCTGTTCGTAATGATTTTTCATTTTCTAAAACAATATCTGAAATAGGTAAGTTTAAGTTTTTACAAAACTCTAAAAGTTCTGTGCCTAATCTTACAGGATATGGAAAGGTTTTTAATATTTCCTTGTTTCTTTTCGCGTTTTTACGTTCTTCTTTAACCACAAATCCACCACCAATGGAATAGAAGGTCGATTTTTTGTTTTTGCCGTTTATTTTAGCAGTAAATACCAGAGCGTTGGCATGGAATGGTAAAAACTTTTTGTTGAATTTGATATTTATAGATGGATCAAAAGCTAAGATCTTTTCATTGTTAAATTTAATGGTTTTCGAAGCTTTGATATCGTCAATAATGGTTTGAATATTCTCAGTTGGCATAGTTTCTGGGTCGGCACCGCTTAACCCAAGCATAACTGCGTAATCTGTGGCATGCCCTTTACCGGTTAAACTTAACGAACCATAAAGATCTACTGATATGCTTTCAACGGCATCAAAACATTTTTTTTGTTTTAATTCGTTAATCCATTGCTCAGCGGCACGCCATGGACCAAGGGTGTGAGAACTTGATGGGCCAATGCCAATTTTAAGCATATCAAAAACCGAAATACATTCCATGTAGTAAAATTTGAATCCTCGCAAATATACAAGAACTTGGTGTCGGTTATTAGTTAAAAAAAGTTTAAAAAAATGTAAAAACCCCTTTTAAATAAGGGGTTTTTCGACACTTATGTTTTGTTCTGTTATTTCTTAAAAGATTGAATGTTTAGCGTTTCAATTACATTATTATAATCGTTAATATCAACGCTATCTACATTGTCTGCAGGAATAACTACAACTCTAAAAACTTGGTTTTGGGTCCATTCGCTACCGAGTATACTAAAGTCGATATCTCCATCTAAGAAAAAGCGAACATCATCTTGAGTAAAATCGAAATTGTAAATTAAGGAGCCTTCGTTGAAGTATGTAGTTTGTGGTAAGGCGCGCCAGATATCCTGACCGTTATCTGTTTCCCAGGAAATATAAACCATAACGACATCGGAAGGGTAGACATCGAAACCGTAGTTTTCAATATACTCATAATTATTACTTGCGTTAAAGTTAACTACAATTTCGAAAGCGCTGGATACAATTAATCCGCCATCTATGCCATCATAGCCATCGCGTCCCGGAGGGCCTTGAGGACCTTCACAGGCGGATATAAATAAAATTAACGTGAATAGTGAAATAAGTTTTTTCATAGCAAAATTTTTAAGTTGTATTAAAATTACAAATACTTTTTCAATTAAAATGCCTCGCCAATTCTGAAATAAATGCCCCAATCACCTTTACCTACTGCAGCATCTAAGCCTATATTAAATTTCATGCCGTCGAAGACATTGTAGCGGTAACCCACCCCAAAACCTGGATAGGCATCCCAGTCAAAATCCTCATTGGTTGAGCCGTAAATGGTAGCGATACCGGCAAAACCTACCAGTCCCATTTTTCTGTTGAAGTTATAGCGATATTCTCCTTGAAGAGAAATTAAGCCATCACCGCGGTATTTCCCTTCTGAATAGCCACGAATGTCTTTACCACCAATGGTTTCCTGTTGTTCAAATGGTACATCACCTAAACCAAACTGACCTGAGAATCGCGCAGCAAGCACATCGTTATTTTGACGCATAGGGAAGTAGGTATTATAGTTAGAAATGAATTTATTGGCGCTATTTTCGTTACCAAACCATTCCGGATAGGTTATTAATCGAATTTGTGTGTTGATTCCTTTGGTTGGATAATATTGAGAATTTCTCGAGTCGTAAAGCATATTTAATTCTACAGCATTGGTTTTTGTTTTAGACGCCGGTTGAACATCGTCTTCATAAACCGTATCAAAAAATGAATACGTATAGGTTATTCCGCCATAAAAAGATTCTGTGATTTTTCTTTTTACAGCAGCGCTCACCATTGTGGTATTTGTGTCGTAATCATAAAAACCACTAACATCAACATCTTCCATAAAAAATTGCGACATATGATTACCTGTAGCTGCAAAAAAAGCAAAACGCCATTTATTCTCGTTAAAAAACCACCTGTTAAATACAGCTGCAAAGTAAGAACCGTTAGTTGTATACACTCCGGCAATTCCAGACATTGACTTAGGAGATATACTGTCATTAGCATTTAACCGATAGTTTGCCATAGGAATGACGCCAAGCATAACTTTTAGGTTTCGGTTGTAGCTTAAGTAGGGCATAATTTTTAACTCAACTTTTTTTTCTTTCGTTGAGTCTTTCATTTTTTTAGAATTAGAGCTGTCACTTTGGGCATTAACAATAGTGAAGCTCAGGGATAAAATAGATAAAAGGAGTAGTTTCTTAATCATTATAAGATAGTCAATAAGTTTAGTTCTAATATACTACCAATTTTGTAATTAAAAAAGTACAACAACATAATAGTCTTTAATAAAAGAATAAAGTTTTCAGGTGTTAATTTGCCATAGTGACATCATGTCAGTTTTTTTGAAATGGCATAATCATTGACTTTTATTTATCGAATTTAAAAATGAACATTCAACACAATTAATAAAAAATATTATGAGTAAAATTATTGGAATCGATTTAGGTACAACTAACTCTTGCGTTTCTGTAATGGAAGGTAACGAACCTGTTGTAATCCCAAACGCAGAAGGAAAGCGTACTACACCATCGGTTATCGCTTTTGTTGAAGGAGGAGAAATTAAAGTTGGAGATCCTGCAAAACGTCAAGCAGTAACTAACCCAAATAAAACTGTTTATTCTATTAAGCGTTTTATGGGGAATAAATATTCTGAATCACAAAAAGAAGCAGAACGCGTACCATATAAAGTAGTAAAAGGAGATAACGATACACCACGTGTAGATATTGACGGTCGTTTATATACACCACAAGAATTATCAGCTATGATTCTTCAAAAAATGAAGAAAACTGCTGAAGATTACTTAGGTCAGGATGTAAGTGAAGCAGTAATTACTGTGCCAGCTTACTTTAACGATTCACAACGTCAGGCTACAAAAGAAGCAGGTGAGATTGCAGGTTTAAAAGTACGTCGTATTATTAACGAACCTACGGCAGCAGCATTAGCTTACGGCTTAGATAAAAAAGGTACAGACCAAAAAATCGTAGTATTCGATTTTGGTGGAGGTACACATGACGTTTCTATTTTAGAGTTAGGAGACGGTGTATTTGAAGTATTATCTACAGATGGAGATACGCACCTAGGTGGTGATGATGTAGATGAGAAAATCATCAACTGGTTAGCAGATGAGTTTAATGCTGAAGAAGGTATGGATTTACGTAAAGATGCTATGTCTTTACAACGTTTGAAAGAAGCAGCTGAAAAAGCTAAGATTGAATTATCATCTTCTGCTCAAACAGAAATCAACTTACCATATATTACAGCTACAGCTTCAGGACCAAAACACTTAGTACGTACATTAACACGCTCTAAATTCGAGCAATTAATCGACGATTTAGTAAAACGTACTATTGCACCGTGTGAGTCTGCATTAAAAGCGGCTGGTTTAAGTAAAAATGATATTGACGAAGTTATCTTAGTAGGTGGTTCTACGCGTATTCCTGCAGTTCAAGCGGCTGTTGAGAAATTCTTTGGTAAAGCGCCAAGTAAAGGTGTTAACCCAGACGAGGTAGTATCATTAGGAGCAGGTATCCAAGGTGGTGTATTAACAGGAGATGTTAAAGACGTATTATTATTAGACGTAACGCCATTATCATTAGGTATCGAAACTATGGGTAATGTTATGACTAAGCTTATCGAAGCTAACACGACTATACCTACTAAAAAATCACAAGTGTTCTCTACAGCGGCAGATAATCAGCCATCAGTAGAAATCCATGTGTTGCAAGGTGAGCGTGCAATGGCAGCAGATAATAAAACGATTGGGCGTTTCCACTTAGATGGTATTCCACCAGCAAAAAGAGGAACACCTCAAATTGAAGTAACTTTCGATATCGATGCTAACGGTATTATTCACGTTACTGCTACAGATAAAGCAACAAACAAAACTCAAGATATCCGTATCGAGGCATCTTCTGGATTAACAGAAGAAGAAATTCAAAAAATGAAGCAAGAAGCTGAAGCAAATGCTGAAGCTGATAAAGAAGCAAAAGAAAAAGCTGAAAAATTAAACGCAGCTGATGCTATGATTTTCCAAACTGAAAGTCAACTTAAAGAATTTGGTGATAAATTATCTGATGATAAGAAGAAACCAATCGAAGATGCTTTAGAAGAATTGAAAAAAGCTTTCGAAACTAAAGATATCGCAGTAATCGATCCAGCTTTAGAAAAAATTAATGAAGCATGGAAAGCAGCAAGTGAAGAAATGTACAAAGCACAAGCAGAAGCTCAAGGTGGTGCTCAACCAGGACCAGATGCTAGTCAAAACGGACAAGCAGGTGATGAGTCTAGTGATGTGGAAGATGTAGATTTCGAAGAAGTGAAATAACAGCATTAGTTATCATTTATATTTTAAAGGCAGGTATTTACCTGCCTTTTTTTATTTGTAATTTTTGGAGTGGTGGTAAGAAACGAGATAATTAATAAATATTTAATATTCAGTCGTGAGCAATTGTCTTTCTCTAGTGTAAATGGATTCTTAGCTTTTGGAGGAGTCGATTATTTGTGATATTTTGCTGTTAATTTTAAAAATATCGATAAAAAGCTTGTTTTTAACGATTAATTGCATATTTTTGTGATATTCAATCCCTAAATGTTAACCATGAAAGTTAAAATTATTTTATTCAGTTTTAGTTTTTTCTTAGCAGTAGGCATAGGTCATGCCCAAAAAAAGAAAGATGAAGCACAAAATATTATCAGTGCAAACGTGGCGATTAAAAAGTATCACAGTAAAGACGAGTTAGATAGAATGCCGAAAGGTGAATTACTGGGACTTTATACAGAGCGTATCGAAAGTTTGGTAAAAATGTTACCGTATATCGCTTTCGCAACAAAACCAGGAGTTACTATCGAATCTTTAGGAATACCTAATGATAAAGATAATAAGCACGCATTAGAGGATCAATTTAAATCTACTGATGAGTATTTAGAAAATACAGAGGAATTTAACAAAAGGTTTTTGCCATATTCAGATACGAATAGATTAATTTCGGCAATCATTTTTTATGAAGATATAATGAAATCGTTACACGAGTATAGCGAGTATAATTAATATTTGCATATTTATATAAATAAGGTCTTCGAGTTTGTTTACAAGCTTGGAGATTTTTTTTGAAAACGATTTATGTTTTTTTAAGAAAAATAGAAGAATTAAAGGAAGTTTAGGGAAGGGATTTGAATCGTTTTTTAATGTTTTAAAGGCAGACAAGAATAGAAAAAGTTAATAAAATCAAAAATATATTACAAAACTATGCTGTTTAACGATATGAATTATCTTAAAATTTTGTTAAAAAGTGTATTTTAACGAAAAAAAAGGTATTTCATGGGATATTTTTATATTTTTGATATTATATTTGAAGTAAAATCTTATTAGTTTTAATCATAAAACCGTAACTATGAAAAACTTTACTCACTCAATATGGATATTCCTTCTTGCATTTGGGAGCTTATTTGCTCAGCAGGAAAAAGGAATTATAGGTACAGATAATTGGTTGTATGGATGGACAGATTTTAAATCCAACACAGCTGATTACGGAGAACCTACCCAAATATTAGCAGGAAACATTTCAGAAGATACTAAGTTAAGTAAACGCGATGTTTATTTGTTATTAGGTAATGTGTTCGTTACTAATAATGCAACCTTAACTATCGAACCAGGTACCGTTATTTTAGGAGACTACGACTCCAAAGCGACCTTAACCGTTTCTAAAGGTTCTGCTATAATAGCAGAAGGCACAGAAACCGATCCTATTATTTTTACTTCAAACAGAAGTTTAAAAAGAGCAGGAGACTGGGGGGGTATTATGATTTTAGGAGATGCATCTTCAAACAAGTTTGGTAAAGGATCTGTGGTGTCTTACTATCATAATTTAAATTCTTCGTCTTATCCTTACATTAATTATGGAGGTGAAAATCCAAATAGCAATTCTGGTATTTTAAAGTATGTTAGAATTGAATATGCTGGAAAAAAATTAAGAAACGGTAATCACCTAAATGGTTTGTTATTAGCTAACGTAGGTAGTGAAACCGTTTTAGAGAGTATTATGATATCTCATGCAGCTGGAAATTCTTTTGAAGTATGGGGAGGACAAGTTAATATGACTAAAATGGTGTCTTATCGAGCAAATAACAATGATTTTAAGTTTAATTTCGGAACTCAATCGCAGTTAAATAATTCATTAGCAGTAAGATCGCCTTATATTTCTTCAAGTAGTGCAGGTACGAGATGTTTATATGTTTCTTCTTTTGATGATATTGAAGACGTAGACTTTACAAAACCTCAAACAAGTGTGGTTGCTAAAAATCTAACGCTACTAAATAATAGTGATGATTTGAAAGCAGACATAGAAAAAGGTTTAGTGAAAGAGGCTGTATATGTCGCGCAAAGTGCTTCGTTAGATATGAATAAAAGTGTAATTTCCGGATTTAATCCTGCTGTAATTTTCGAAGATAAAATTGTAATCAACCAGGAAAATTTAGAAAAAATTAAGTTTACAGATATGTACTTCAATAACTGTAACGGAAACATATTTGTAGAGAATAATTCAAATAATGAAGATCTTGAAAACTGGTACGGAAACAGTGCGTTTTTTAATGTTTACTCGAAAAGTCAGAATTCTGAAACATTTATTGACTTGAAAAACGAAAGACGTCCAGATTTTAGATTGCGAATTAATAAAATTATAGCGTCAAACGAAAATGACTAGAAATAGTTAGGTGTAATTTGATTAAAATTTAATAAGAATATTATAGCTCTAGGTCTTTTAATCCCCATTTTACTATTAATATAAATAAAAAATTCTTTTGCTCAGCGGTTTTATATAAATCCAAAGAGCAAAGAATTTTTTGGTAATAGCTTATAAAATAAGGTGATATTCTTTCTTGGAGTTTTATTTAAAAACGAATAGTAATGAGGAACTTTACTTTTATAGGCTTTATCGTTTTTCTTGTTGGGGTTGTTTTGTCTTCAAACGCTCAAACGATTAGTACGCCAAGTTTAGGGTTTACCCAGGCTTGTGCCAGTCCCTCATTCAATACATATTATACAACATTTAGTTTTTCAGCCGATATAGCGGCAAGCTCAAGTAACCAATTTACTATCGAGCTCTCCGATGCTTCCGGTAGTTTTGCTAACGGACAAGTTATTTTAACAACAAATGCTGGAGAATACACATCGTCACCTGCTACTGTTCAGTTTTCCTTACCAACAAATACAGCGGGAGAATCCTATAAAATTAGAATAAAAAGTAGTGCTCCATCAGCAACAAGTGTTGGTTCAAATTCATTTCCTGCATATTATAAAATTCAGGATAGCCCCTTTACTATTAATAACTTAATTGGTTCAGCTGCGTTTTGTTCTGGAGGTAGTTATTTGTTAACCATTGACAATCCCGGATCTGGCGATAATGATTCACCTTTACAGTATCCTTCTTTAACCTTTAACTGGTATAGAGAAACAAGTGCAACAACATCAGAATTAGTGGGAACAGGAGAAACTTTCGCTGTAACATCGGCGGGTACTTATTTCTGTGAAACCAATTATGGATCGTGTACTTCAGATTCATATTCTAATCGTGTTACTATTTCCGAAGCTTCTTCAGGAACAACTTCAGAAATCAGTTCAAGTTTAGGAAACCCATATTGTTCTGCTGAAGGAGCAACAACTTTAAGTACCATAAATGCAGATGCATACCAATGGTATAAGGATGATAAAAAAATTGATGGAGCTACAAGTCAGACTTATGTAACAGATGAATCGGGTACCTATTCTGTGAGTATCGATTTAGGACAATGCTCTACAACCGCATCTATTACACTGGAAACTTCAGGTTTTACAAGTAGTATTGATGTCGATGAAACGAACTCTATTCAGGAAGGCGAAACTTTAATGGCTACTGTAACGACCACGGCAAATAGCCCAACATTTCAGTGGTATTTAAATGATGTTTTAATCTCAGGAGCTTCAGGAAGTAGCTATGCTGCTTCCGAAACCGGAGATTATAAGGTGGTTGTTACACAAACCAGTGGCTGTGCGGCTTCTGAAGAATTTTTGTTTTCTCTTGTTGTGACAGAACCATTCCCAGATGTGTCTAATATTCCAAATATCATCAGTCCAAATGGAGATGGTATTAATGATACCTGGGTAATCCCTGTAGAGTATACCAGTGGCTCAGATACCGAAGTGGTGATTATGAGCGCTCAAGGAAAAATAGTTCATCAAAGCAATAATTATTTAAACAATTGGCCTGAAAGCCAGATAGATTTTAACGAAATAAATCCAGTGTACTATTACATTATAACTACAGCAAGTAACGCTGTAAAAAAAGGTTCCATTACGGTAGTAAAGTAATATGAGTAAATATTTATTACATATCATTTTATTTTTAGCGACAACACAATTTTTCTATGCTCAGGAAAATGGAGTTGTTGCCTTGGTATTACCAGTAAGGACATCTTTAAAGTTTAATAAATATGCAATAAACCCTACGTTTAGTTTTGTTCGCGAGCAGAATAAATACATTACGTTTACTAATAAAAGAGAATGGGTGCAGTTTAATGATGCTCCTCAAACCTATTTATTCAGTTATTCTGGAAGATTTGCCGAAAATAGAGGAATGGGAATCGGTTTGTTTCAGCAAGACTATGGAGTTTTAACAACTTTTGGAGGTATTGTAAACTATGCTTACAATGTGGTTTTAGATCGCGATAGTAACTTAACCTTTGGGGCTAATTTAGGATTTTACCAAAGTGGTATTAATGAAGGTCGTGTGGTTTCAAACTATTCCGATCCTGCCTTACAAAACATCCCAAATAATTCTATTTTAACCTTAAACCCAGGAATTAACTACGGAACAACATTTTTAGATTTCGGATTAGCCATCAATAATATTGTTGCCTACAACTTAAAATCATCTAGTCTTTTAGAAGAAAACCCTGAACAAGGTTTGCAAGCGCATGTGATGTATACTGGTTTTATGGATAGTCGCGGTTTTTTTGATGAAAGTAAGTTCAGTACGTTAATACGATCTGAGTTTAAAAAAGACAAAACCATTTTATCAGGTTTAGTTATGATTGCGGTTCCTAAAGGAATTTGGGCTCAGGCCGGTTATAATACATTATATGGTATGTCGGTTGGACTAGGGATTAATATTAGCAATCAGATCGCAATTGAATATAATTATGAAAAAGCTACGGGCGATTTGTCCACTTTCGGAAATTCTCACGAGTTCACTATTGCTTACAAGTTTAAAAAGCGATACCGATATAATTATAGTGATGAAGAGCAGGAAGAGGCGCTTTTAATTCAAGACAAGCGTACCAGACAAATCGCGGCAAGACGTAAAGCTAATGCAGCTACAACTAAAGTAGATCGAGAAGCATTGGCAGCAAAACGTGCAGAGGAAAGAGCATTGGCTCAGGCCAGATTAGATTCTATTGCACAGGCAAAAATAGAATTACGAGCAAAACAAAAAGCTGCTGCAGCAGAGCGAATAGAGGAAAGAAAACGAGCTAATAACGCTACTAACGGAGCTAATATAGCACAAGCTGTAATAGCAACTGAAGTTATAGCAAATAAGGAAGATAAGGAGGCTGAAGAAGCAGCAAGGTTGAAAGCAGAGCAAGAAGAGCAAGCGCGATTAGCTGAAGCAGCAAGGTTGAAAGCAGAAAAGGAAGAGCAAGCGCGATTAGCTGAAGCAGCAAGGTTGAAAGCAGAGCAAGAAGAGCAAGCGCGATTAGCTGAAGCAGCAAGGTTGAAAGCAGAGCAAGAAGAGCAAGCGCGATTAGCTGAAGCAGCAAGGTTGAAAGCAGAGCAAGAAGAGCAAGCGCGATTAGCTGAAGCAGCAAGGTTGAAAGCAGAGCAAGAAGAGCAAGCGCGATTAGCTGAAGCAGCAAGGTTGAAAGCAGAACAAGAAGAACAAGCAATATTAGCTGAAGCAGCAAGGTTGAAAGCAGAGCAGGAAGAGCAAGCGAGATTAGCTGAAGCAGCAAGATTGAAAGCAGAGCAGGAAGAACAGCAAAGAGTCGCTGCAGAAAAAGTTTCAGAAGTAACAGAAACAGGTATTGTTTTCCCGGAACCGGAAGATTCTAATACAGATGAGTTATTAACGGTTACAAAATTGGCTTTAGAGAATCAAAATGTTCAAAAGCAATTAATGATTCAGTTAAATGAAGTTTTAATTATTAAGGAAAAAGATTTAAAAGATTTAAAGAAAGAAAACGATTTAAGCGAGCAGGGTATTGTTAGTGCACCAAAACCGTTTAAAAGTTTAAGCGCTGAAAATGCAAGATTAGAATCTATCAAATTACAATTAGATAATGAGATTAAATCTCAAGATGAAAAAATTGTTGAGCTTGAAGCCCTTTACAGTACGAGACTTAAAGAGGTTAGAGATCAGCGTGACGAAACAAATATGTTCTATTCAAGAACAATTAAGGCTTTAAAAGAAAATCAATTTCAAACGATTCGAGCTAGAGAAAATGTACTTGATAAGTTTGAAAGTGTGAGAGTAGCAACAGAAATAGAACGTAAGCGTAGAATTAAACGCGCGTTGTATGATAATGAGGAAGACAGGTATAATAAAGATCGTACAGCATTAAGTTCTATCAAGAAGTTTACTAAGCCAAGTCAGTTACCTTTATCAGAAAAAGATTTTGATTATGGCGAAGAGTTAACTGGTAATATTAGAATTGTTAAAGATGTTAAACATGTTGAGAGTGGTTATTATCTTGTTGTCGCAGTTCATACTGATGTTGCAAAAAGAGACCAGTTCTTACAAAGAGCCATAGAAGCAGGAGAAACTAATATTGACTTTTTCTTCGATGTGAATACAAGTAAATATTATATTTATTATGATAAATTTGATAGCGTTGAAATGGCAAAAAGAGCATTAGATAACAAAGGACCTGAACCATTAAACAGTAAAATGTCAATGGTAAAAATTGAAAATAATTAGTAAATAAAATAAGCCCAACATATATAACACTGTGCCCCAATTAGGTGTTATAGATGATAAAAAACTAACCGCCATGAAAAAAACTACTTATTTAAAAACAACCTTGGTTGTTTTATTCTTATTGCTGTCCTATTGCGGTATAGCCCAAACATACAAGGAGTTTTCCGTTAGGGAAAAGGTCGATGTTAGAGGTAGTATGCTTGTAATAGGTAATAGTATTTTAGGACAGGATAATCTAGATTTTAACGATAATTCTAAAGATAATCAGGATATCGATATGCAATATATTGATATCGATGGTGATGCCTCTACCTTTAGTTCGAGTAGTGCTGATATTGTTATGCCAATTCATGAAGATGGGAGTACGACCGATTGTTACCGTGTGGCTTTCGCAGGACTATATTGGAGTGCAGTACTTAAAAGTGAGGAGGATAGATCTAATATTGAAAATGTCAAATTTAAAATTCCTGGCAGTTCAACTTATACAGATATTTCAGGAGAATTAATATACGATGCTATTTCGACACCCATTATATCAGAAACTAATGAGCCTGGAAATACACCTTATGCCTGTTATGCAGATGTAACTGATATTGTATCTTCTTTAACAGATATCGAAGGAACCTATACTATGGCTAACGTTGTGTCGAGCGAAGGGTTTAATAACTCAACAGGTTTAAGTGCCGGTTGGTCTTTGATCATTATCTATGAAGACCCAGAATTACACACCAAATCCTTTACGCTTTTTGATGGATTTAGTCATATTTTCGATGGACATCAGGAAACCATTCCTGTTACAGGGTTTAGAACGCCGCCGGTAGGTAATGTAGATTTACAGTTTGCATATGGTGCTTTAGATGGAGACAGAACAAAGCGTGCAACCAAATTAGAAATTAATGGTAAGGAAGTTACAACAGACGAACGTAGTGCGAATAAATTCTTCGGTTCTGTAATTGAAAATATTGGATATGGACATACGCCAAATCCTCCGAGTGTATTAAATCCAAGAGTTCCAAATAGTGAAAACACGCTAGGGTATGATACCGGATTTTTAGAAATTTTAAATGCCGAACCTGAGTTTATTAAAAACAATGATACTTCAGCAGATTTTAGATTACAGGTAGCAAGGGGGCAAGCCGATCCGGTATTTGCATTTTTTAGTGCCTTTGCCGTTGATGTAATCTCTCCTGATATAGAATTAATTAAAACAGTTGAAGATACTAGTGGTGAGGATATTGATGGTGCCGATGTGTATTTAGGTCAGCAGTTGTTTTACGAAATTACATACCAAAGTACAGGGAATGATAATGTTATAGACTTTACAATTAAAGATGTACTACCAGATAATATTGTTTTCGATCCTAATGATGTAGATTTAACAAATGCAGGTGGTGCGACTATTCAATCGTACGACCCGGATACAAGAACTATTATTTTTGCAATTCCTAATAGTTCTGTAGAAGTTGATGATCCTGTATTTACCATTCGTATACCCGTACAAATTGTACCTAATTGTTACGATTTAAGTCAGGCGTGTTCTAATGAAATTCAGAATCAGGCTTTTGGTACTTATACAGGTGAAATTAGTGGTATTTTTATCCAAAATGAAGGTAGTTTTGCTACCGAGGAATGTTTAGGTGTACCTGGTTCAACCAACTTTTTAGTTGATATTTCTAATTGTACCTTTGAAAAAACAGAGATTTTATGTGGTGAAAGTGTTGTATTAACAGCAGCCGATGGTTATGATAGCTATTCATGGTCTACAGATCCATCAGGAACTCCGGTTGTAGGTACAGGACAAACATATACTGCTACTGGAACAGGTACATATTATGTACAAAATACAACATCTTCTACCTGTATTTCAATTCAGGAAACCATTAATGTTATTCCTTACGGAAACACCATAACAAACCCAATTATCCCTTATGCAGATTTATTACCTATCTGTCCTAATGATGGTAAGGTACTACCGTATATTTTCTTATGTGGGGCTAACGATGTCCGTAATATTCAAACAGGAATTAGTGATGCGGTATCAATTAGCTGGCAACAGTTAGATGAATCCAGTTGTGATGAAATGTTAGTAGATGACTGTGCTAATGAAAATGAATCTTGTACCTGGAATGAAGTAGGCTCTGGACCTGATTTCCTTGTAGACGATGCTGGTCAATTCAGAATTGTGATTAACTACCCAGGTGGATGTTTTAGTATTTTTTATTTCAATGTGTATCAGAACCTATTAGATCCAACTATTACGGCCAAAGATATTATTTGTACAACTCCCGGAGAGGTGACTGTTGGCGGTGTACCGTCTGGATATGAGTACAGTTTAGATCCAAACGGGCCATGGCAATCGTCTAATGTTTTTGAAATAAATACACCAGATTATTATACAGTTTATATCCGTCAGGTGGAAGTAGAAACTAATCCTTGTATTTTCCAGACACCAAGTATTTATGTACGTAACCGAGAGGCAGATGTAACTGAATTTGTCACGCAACCTACCTGTAACGGAGATAAAGGAACCATAAAGCTTGCGGTTAACGATGCGTTGCCTCAATATTCATATAGCTTATCCTTAAATGGAACAGTGATTAATAGCGTAGGTCCGATTATGGATAGTGATTATACCTTCGATAATCTTAATTCAGGAACTTATACCTATAATATTACAACAGATGATGGATGTACTTTTACCGGTGATATTGAAATAATAAATCCACCAGTATTAACAGTTACTTCTGCCATAACTAAGGCTTTAACTTGTACTGATGGTGAAATTACAGTATATCCAGTTGGAGGAACACCGCCTTATCAGTATTATGTAAATGGTAATACCATTTCTCAGGATTCTCCAGTGATTGCTGCACCAACACCAGGAACATACGATATTACAGTAATTGATTTTAATGGGTGTTCGGCTTCAACAACGCAAACTATAGAAGGTATATTACCACCTGAATTTACAGTGGAACAAACCAATATTTTATGTAATGGCGAAAATTCAGGAAGTATAACCTTTAGCGTGACTAATGCGAATGGTTACAGTATTAGTTATAGCATTGATAATGGAAATACTTTTACATCAAATCCGGAATTTTACAACCTTACAGCTGGGACCTATCAAACGCTTATCGAGTATACCTTAGATGGAGAAGAGTGTTTTAGTGTGGCTGAAGATATTGTCATTACAGAAACAGATTATCCTTTAAGTGCTTCGGCAGGGGTGTCTCAATTAGCAGGTTGTGGACCAAATGGTGAAGGCCGTGTGCGTGTTACAAATCCAACAGGAGGAACACCGCCTTACGAGTATAGTTTCGATAACCAAGCATCTTGGACTTCAGATAATGAAGCCTGGGTAGCTCCGGGAACCTATACCATTTATATGCGTGATGCTAATGGCTGTATTTATGCAATGCCTGGTATTATTATCGATCCGGAACCAGTACCACCGTCAATTAGTATTTCAGATGTGGATTATAACTGTGATGGAACGGGTAATACAACCGTTGTAGTTAACAATACAGGATCAGATTCGTATTCATACGGCTATTTATTGGATGGAGTTGAAAATCCGAATTTAGCAGATCCTCAAACCTTCTTAAATGTATCCGAAGGTAGTCATACCATTAGTGTGACTTATAAATTGGAAACTGTACCAACATATAGTAACTTATTGTTTGAAAGCTTTGGTTCAGGTGGCGATGTAACTTCACCGGGTATTAATACGAATTTCTGTTTTGAGAGACAGGTTGAAGCAACAAAATGTAATGGTGACAGACTATTTGGTAATGGGGAATATACGGTTACAAACGAATTAAGAAACAATCCGTATAGCGGATGGTGGAGTCCAAGAGACCATACTACGGGAAGTATTCCAGGAAGATTCTTAGCAGTAGATGCTGGTTTTGCTATTCCAGATAATGCGGTGGTATATAGAAAACCGATTACAGATATCATTCCGAATCAACCAATTCAGGTACGTTTCTTTGCGACTAACTTATTAAAGGTTGGAAATACACAACCAGATGCCTCTCTTACTGTGGAATTACAGGATAGCAATGGTGTGGCTCTATCGTCGCAATCAATAGGAGGTATACCTAAAACAAACGGTTGGGTAGAGTTCAACGAAACTATAGATCCAGGAAATAATACAGCTTTAGATTTTGTATTACGATTAGAAATTGCTCAGGTTAATGGAATCGATTTTGCAGTAGATGATATAGAGGTATATCAGTTACCAGTAACCTGTATCACTCAGGAGGATTTCCCATTCATTATTGAATCAGGACAGGCATTCTCTGCTGATATTGTTTCAACAAGCGATGTAACCTGTTCAAGTGCAGCCGATGGAAGTATTACTATTGCGGCTCAAAATTTCGACACAACTAATGGCTTTCAGTATTCTATTGATGGCGGATCCACTTGGAACACCACCACAACATCTCCTTTAACTATTTCTAACTTATCTGAAGGTACTTACGATATTGTAGTGCGTTATGATGCAGCTTCAGATGGACTTTGTGATGCAACATTACAAGCTTTAATAACAGCGCCATCACCATTAAGCGTATCCGCTACAACTACACCGGTAACTTGTTTAGATGGTTCAACAGTAACAGCGACAGCAATAGGAGGAACTCCGGCATATACTTATGAATTATTAGATGCGAGTTCAACTGTTGTAAATACCTTCCCGGCGAATGGTATTTTAACCAATATTGCTGCAGGCGATTATACGATTAGAGCAACAGATGCTAACGGATGTACGGCGACTACAACAATTAGTTTAACGGCACCAACTGCACCAACAGCGTCAATTGTTAATACTGATTATTGTTACGATGCCGCTAATGGAGCGACTTTAGAAGTGTCTGCTTCAGGAGGTCAAACACCATATGAGTATAGTGTTAATGGCGGTGCTTTTCAGTCAAGTCCAGTTTTCAGCAATTTAACTCCTGGAGATTATATAATTACGGTAAGAGATGCTTACGGTTGTGAATTTGAATTACCAGCTGAAACAATTGCAGATCAGGTTACTATTGATGTGACTTTAACTAAAGAATTAGATTGTACAGCGTCACCAGACGCGGTAATCTCAGGAACTATTTCTGAGGGTTATGCTCCATATATAGTAACTTTAATTCAAGGTTCTGGTACTGTAAACTTAACAGGAGATACCTTTACTTTAACTACAGATGTTGATGGTACTTACCAATTCCAGGTTACTGATGCTAACGGATGTACTGCCGTATCGAATGTGATTACAGTAAACCCTATTGAAAATCCAACAGCCACAGCAACAGTAGTTAATGCCTTATGTAATGGTAGTAGTGATGGTTCAGTCCAAATTGTACCTTCAGGCGGTGTAGGACCATATTTATATAGTTTCAACGGAAGTAGTTTTTCATCAACGTCTTTATATACAGGATTAGCAGCAGGAACATACAATTATCAGGTTCAGGATGCTAACGAATGTATTTTTGATGGAACAGTAACGATTATAGAACCTACAACTTTGGAGGTAACTGCTTCGGCAACGGCTCTTAGTTGTGCGGCAGATAATACCGCACAATCTTCAACAGTGACAATTGATGTGCCAACAACAGGAACGGCACCTTATACGTATAGTTTTAACGGTTCAGGATATAGTGCTTCAAATACATTAGAAGTGAATGATAATGGTTCAGACCAAACCATAACATATTCTGTTCAGGATGCAAACGGATGTACCGCTGATGGTTCATTAACCATTTCAGCGTTAAATCCACCAACAGATTTAGATTTTTCAGCGACAGTAGTAACTTGTGATAATACCACATCTACTGTAACAGTAATAGCGACTGGTGGGGTAGGTACTTTAAATTATGAAATTATTTCTCCGGTGGTGGTTGCTCCTCAAACATCAAATGTTTTCTCAGGGTTAGCGCCAGATACTTATGTATTTAGAGTAACCGATGAAAACGGATGTTATTATACAGAATCGTTTGATATCGATCCGGTAACGCCGATAGCTATGACTGCTCTGAAATTAAGTGATGTCTTATGTTTTGGAGGCAATGACGGAGCAGCACAATTTGAAATATTTAATGCGACGAATTTCACGTATACAGTAACTGGTGGAACGGATACCGTTACAGGGTCTGTAATTAATTTGGCAGATTTAACAGCAGGAACGTATACTGTTACAGTGACAGACACCGACACGGGATGTACAGCTACCGAAAGTGTAACTATTAATGAACCAACAGCTGCTGTTAGTGCAACAGCTACAGCAACAAATGTACATTGTAATAATTTTGAATCTCAGATAACGGTTTCAGTTACAGGCGGAACGCCAGGTTATACATATGCGGCTGTGATAGCAGGTTCACCTGCTCCAACAGATTTTGATTATGGAAGTAGTAATGTTATAACTGTTGATACGAACAGTGGAGCAAATTTAGTATGGGATGTTTATGTAAAAGACGCTAATGGTTGTATTGCGCAAACCTCAGTAACTATTGATGAAGATCCATTACCAACGGTAACAGCGCCAACAGTAGACAATCAATGTACAGCAAGTTCTGGATTTACTTTTGAAGTTAATGCAACAGGAATAGCACCTTTATCATATAGCATTAACGGAGGAGCTTCATATCAATCGAGTCCGATTTTCACGGTTAATACAGCTGGAAGTTATACGGTTATGGTTAGAGATGCTAACGGATGTACCGCAACAGCTAGTACAACTACAGATGTTTTTGAGCCAATTACGGTTGATGCGTTATTAACTAAAGATTTAACCTGTTCGGCTCCAGTGGAAGCCACAATAGAAGGAACTATTTTAGGTGGAAATGCGCCATATACTGTGGTGTTGATTCAAGGAACAGGAACAGTGCCTGTAGTTTCAGGAAATACATTTACATTCTCTACAGCTACAGCAGGAGATTACCAGTTTGAAATCACAGATGCAAATGGGTGTACAGAACAAACAGCAATAATTACAGTAACTGATACTGTAGATCCAGTAATTTTAAATGTAACACCAACTCAGGATATCTCTTGTAACGGAGAATCAACTGCAGCTATCGATGTTAATATTGACATGAGTTATGGTTTCCCTCCATTTGTTATCAATGTATTTAATGATACGACAGGAACAGATTATGGAACACAGACTTCTGGATTACCTGCTGGTGATTATACCGTTACTGTTACTGATTCAAGAGGGTGTAGTGATACAGAAACAATTACTATTGATGAGCCTAATGTTATAGTATTAGATTATGATGTGACACCTATTACTTGCGATACTAGTAGTGGCACATCTTTAGGAGAAATAATTATTAACTCTGTTAGTGGAGGTACGCCTAATTACACCTATCATGTAACAGGTGTTAATGGATATGATCAGGAAGTAACCAATCAGGATGGTTCAACTGTGCATTTTGAAGTCGTTGATTTCGGTTTATATGAAGTATTGATAACCGATGCCAATGGGTGTAGATATTTAGAGCAAAATATTTTGGTAGCATCACCACCAGATGATTTAGATATTACAGTAACTTCTCCACCAGCAGATTGTTCTACGGGTGGTTCGGCTGAAGTTTCTATAGGAACTAGTTTGTCAAGTACAGGGCCTTTCCATTTTGCTATTTATACCGGGCCGGGAATGACTTATACGTCACCAACAACAGCTCCTTGGCAGGATGAAGATGCTTCTGGAAGTAAAAAGACAACGTTTACAAATTTAATACCAGGTGCAACATATACGTTTATCGTTCATGATGAGTCAACAGGTTGTTATTATTATGAAACAGCTGAAACTGCAATCCCTACAAACTCTACTTTAACGGTAAGTTCGTTAATACCTAATAATATTACTTGTGTAGGAAGTGCAGATGGTAGTGTAAGTTTTGATATTAATAGTACTTATGGCACAACTACAGATGTTGATTATGAAATATATAATTCTCAAACTTTAGCTACAACCGGAATTACAGGTTCGGGAACTATTCCGGCAAACGGAACATTATCTATAACGAATTTAGGAACCCTTGATTTTGGTAATTATGTTATAGTAATCACGGAACAGGCTGGTGCAACTAACGCAGGATGTAGCATGGTTTCAGAACCATTTAATATTACTGAGTCGGCAATAGAATTAGAGTTAACGGCTTCTTCAACAAGAAATGAAAATTGTAATGAGTTAGGACTAATTACAGCAATAGCAAGTAATGGAACAGCTCCTTACGAGTATATGTTATTGTTAGAGTCGGCTTTAGCACCTGTAGCAACAGATTCAGGATGGGTTACAAACAATACATTTACTGCAGCAGCTGGTGATTATACGGTTTATGTAAAAGATGCTTATGGATGTATAAAAGAAGCAGATGCTTCGGTTGTTTTAGATGCGGCACCAATAATAAATCCTGTTACTCAAGAGTGTTTCGATGGAACGGCATTTAATATTACGGTATCAGGCACTACATTCGATGGAACAGCAACTTACAGTATTGGTGGAGTATATCAAACAAGTGATACGTTCAGCATAAGTTCTGCTGGAACCTATACAGTAAGTATTAGAGATGCAAACGGATGTATAGATTCTACAACATATATTGTTAATCCTCCAATTTTATTGGATGCCAATTTAGACTACGACTTAACCTGTTTAACTAACGATGCTCAAATTACATTAACAGCTTCTGGAGGTACAGGAAACTATACATACCAGTATAGTACTGATGGAGGAATGCTTTGGAACCCAATGGCAAGTGATGTGTTTACAGTAACCACTGCCGGTACGTATATATTTAAAGTTTCAGATGATCAGGTTTGTGAATCGCCAGCGTCAAATCCAGTAGAGGTAACACCTAATACAACACCAACATTAACCACCCAGGTAATTGATGTGACGTGTAATGGTGGGGCTGATGGAAGTATTATAGTAACCGCGGCTGACGGTATTGCGCCTTATGAGTACAGTCATGATGGAGGAACAACTTGGCAATCGTCAAATGTATTTGATGGACTAGCTTTAGGAACTTACGATATTATAGTAAGAGACAGTAAAGGGTGTTTATCTAATGTTACTCTAACAGATGTTGGTGAACCGACATTGGTAGGTGGTACAGGAGAACTTACTCAAGGTTTAACCTGTGGAGCTGGAAATGCAATGCAACCTGCTCTTGTAACTATTACAGGAAGTGGAGGTACAGCACCATATACTTATAGTTTTGATGGAATTAATTACACTTCAACTAATACCTATGCAACTTATAATGCGGGAACCGTTCAGGCTTGGGTTAAAGATGCTAACGGATGTATCATTGATGCAGCGATAGATGTTGTTATTCCAGATTTAAGTGTGCCGTCAGATTTAGATTTTACTGCCAATCCGGTAACCTGTGATAATCCAACAACAGATGTGACTTTAACAGCAACAGATGGTGTGGGAACTTTATCTTATGAGATTATTTCTCCGGTAGCGGTTGGTCCTCAGGCTTCAAATGTATTTACTGGCTTAGCACCAGGAACCTATACGTTTACTGTAACAGATGAAAACGGATGTTATTACACCGAAGCTTATACAATTAACCCTGTAACGAATATTACAGTTTCAGGTCAGTTAATAAATGATGCGTTATGTTCTGGAGACTCTAATGGAACCGTTGAGTTTACAATAGCAAATTATTCTGCAGGGTATACAGTAGCCTTGTTATCTGGAACAGGAACAATTAATCAGTCGGGGGATACAGTAGCTTTAACTAATCTGGCAGCTGGCACTTATACTCTTGAAGTTACCGATACAGTAACAGGGTGTACAGACGAAGCTACTATTGTAGTCAGCGACCCAACACCTGTGACCTTAGCTGAAATAGATAATATTAATGCAAATTGTAATTTCGGTGCGCAAGTAACGGTTGAAGCAACTGGAGGAACAGCTCCTTACGAGTATGCATTTATTATTAATGGTTCTGCTCCAATTGATGCAAACTATAGCAATAGTGCGTTTGCAGTTTTAGATTCTACAGCAAGTGCAGATTGGGATGTATGGGTAAGAGATGCGAATGGGTGTACAGATATGATTGATGTAACCATTACAACCGACCCGCTACCAACAGTGACAGTGCCAACTATTTCAGATAATCAGTGTAATTTAAATGGAGATCCGTTTACATTTACTGTAACTAATCCAACAGGAATAGCGCCATTTAGTTATTCTATCGGAGCCGGATTCCAAACCAGTCCAACGTTTACCGTATCTACACCGGGTACGTACTATGTAACTATTAAAGATGGAAACGGATGTACGTATACAGAAACAACACCAATTGAAATTTATCCAACTTTAGATTTAAATGTCGCTGTAACGACATTACCAAGTTGTGATACTGCAGATGGAGTGATTACTGTAACAGGAACAGGTGGTTCAGGAAACTATAGCTATGCTATCGATTATGCAGGAGCGACTGTTTCTGGAAATGAAATTTCAGGTATTCCTTCAGGTTCGTATACCGTGACAATAACTGATATTGATACGGGATGTACTAATACAGCACCTATTACGTTAGATGCGCCGACACCAGTAACCTTTACACCAATACCAACCGATGTAACCTGTAACGGAGGTAGTGATGGAATGATTACAGTTGATTTACCATCAACTAACGATAACCCGATCTATACATACGAGATTATAGCTCCGATTACGGTTGCACCTCAAACTTCAAATGTATTTACAGGATTGGCACCAGAAACTTATACTGTTCGTGTAACTTCAGGAAGAAATTGTATTGCTGAACAAGATGTCGTTATTGGTGAACCAGATGCTATTGTAGTACCAAATCCTACAGTTGTAGAGTATACTTGTGCTCCAGATACAAATGCAGCAAACTTTGCTTCAATTACAGTTTCGGGTGTTACAGGTGGTTCTAACGGTTATGTGATTTATGAATTCTATAGAGATGGAGCTTTAGTTCAGTCAGGTTCTAATAATGTGTATAATGAAGCTGATTTCCTTGGTGGAAATTATACCATCAATGTATACGATGAAAATGGATGTTCAGGAACAACAACAGCAGTTATTGCGCCTTATGAAGAATTAGAGGACATCAATATCGCAATTGATAATGCGATCACTTGTGTTAAGGATGAAGATATTACAGTATCGGCAACAACTACTGGAACAGCAAATTTACAATATACAGTTGAAGGTGTTAATGTATCGTACAACCAAACCAATACAACAGGTAGCTTTACAGGTTTAACCGTTGGTAATTATATTATTACTGTAGAAAACTTAGATACAGGATGTAGTTTACAAACCGTACACTATGTAATTGATCCGAATACCTTTGAATTAGAGGTTGAAAGTATTACCGATGTAACCTGTTTTAGTGATAATGACGGAAGTATTACTTTAACGTTAGTAGATCGTGTGCCAACACCAACCGACGAAGCTGGTCCGTTTACTTACGATGTGTTAGATGCTTCAGGAGTTTCAGTACAAACGGGAGCTTCAGCTAATGCAGGTCCGTTAACCATTAGCGGATTAGTATCAGGAACGTACACTATTAATGCGACATTAACGAATGCACCTTTCTGTACCGTGTCAACAAATGTGACCATTACAGCACCGACTGCACCATTAGAAATTCAAACGTCTCACACCGATATTACTTGTATTGGTGCGGATGGAACGATTTCTGCGAGTGGCTCTGGTGGATGGCCAGGTGATTTTGAGTATCAGTTAGAATTAGGTGGAACTGCCATTTCAGCGTTCAGCAGCACCTATTATTTCGAAGGGTTATCAGCTGGAATTTATACAGTAAGCGTAAGAGATAGTCAAGGGTGTATTGCTTCAGAAACAGTAGAGTTAATCGATCCTCTTCCAATTGATGCAACGGTTACTCCAAGCACAACTATGTTATCTTGTTTTGGTGATAGAACGGCAAGCATTACAGTAACAAATGTCTTAGGTGGTCAGGGAGGCAATTATACATATACCTTAAATACCTTATCACCGGTTGTAAGTTCATCTGGACCACAAACATCTAACGTGTTTACAGGTTTAGGAGCAGGAACGTATAACGTGACAGTTTCAGATGGATTTACTTGTGAAACTACTTTTGCAGATATCGTTATTGATCAACCAGAACAAATGGAGGCTAGCTTAGTGAAAGCTTCTGCACAAACCTGTACGGTTGATGCCACATTAACATTAAGTGCAACTGGTGGAACAGGAACTTATGAGTATAGTGCTGATGCTTCATTTGCAACAGTATTAGGGTCATTCACCACGGAAACAACATTCTCTGTGACTCCGGGAATATATCAATATTATGTTAGAGATGCTAACGGATGTACTTCTGTAGTATCTAATGATATTGTAGTTGAAGAACTTCCTGAATTAATAGTGAATTTAGATACAACTAATGCAACGATTAATTGTGCAGGAGATACTACCGGAGTTATTGTAGCAGAAGCTACAGGTGGTTTAGGAAACTATGTGTACACGCTACAAGACGCTGCAGGTAATGACATTCTAACAGCGGTTCAGGATACCCCTGGTGTATTCACCGAATTACCTATTGGAACGTATCAAGTACATGTAGAAAGTGGTGATTGTTTAGTAACATCAGCGCAGGTTGTTATTACGGAACCTAATTTACCATTAGAAGTTGAGTTCGATGTTACCGATGTAACCTGTAACGGAAGCAACGATGGTATTTTAGAAATCACAGCAACTGGAGGAAGTGGTATCATCAAGTATGCGATTTCACCGCAAATGAATCAGTTCTTTGATGAACCAATTTTCGATAACCTTGCGCCTGGTGATTACCAAGGTTTAGTTCAGGATCAGTTAGGTTGTTATGTGTTATTCGATTTTACAATTGCGCAACCAGATCCTCAGTTTGTAACTATTGTACCTAATTCATTAATTCCGGTATTATGTGATGGTGATATGAATGGAGAATTCAGTATCGAAATTACAGGAGGTACACAACCATATAGTGTGGCTCTGGATGATATTAATGGCGAGTATGTTCAAGGAGCTGATGGGCAAACACTATTTACATTCTCGAACTTATCTGGTGAAGACCATGTTGTTTATGTAACCGATAGCGAGGGATGTCAGTCAGAATGGAATATTGAATTCCCAGATCCTGTGAAAATTGATCCGCTAGCGGTATTAGAGTATGGTTGTGAAAACAATATTTCTACCAATATGGTTACGGTTTATGTTGATGAAACCATGACAGACCCTACACAGTTAGAATATTCATTAGATGGCGGACCTTACCAAACAAGTAACATATTTGTAAATGTTCCAGCAGGTATTGGTCATTACATAGACGTGAGACATACTAACGGATGTACGAAGCAAACAGATTTATTTGATATTGAAGCTTACGAACCTTTACAGTTTGCTATTCAGGAAGGTGAGACCATCAATACCATAGAAGCCATGGCAACCGGAGGTACTGGTGATTATGAGTTCTTCTTAAACGGCGAGTCTTATGGTAGTGAGAGTACATTTATTTATTATGAATCTGGTAACTACACTGTAACCGTTGTCGATAGTAATGGTTGTACTTTAGAGGCATCAGGGTATTTTGAGTATATCGATGTGTGTATCCCTAATTACTTTACACCTAATGGCGATGGTACTTTAGACGAATGGGGACCTGGATGTACAGAACAATACAAAGATTTAACGTTTGATATTTATGACCGTTATGGTCGAGTAGTGGCTAAATTAAAAGCCGGACAAAAATGGGATGGTAGATATAACGGCGAAGAATTACCAACAGGTGATTACTGGTTTGTTGTGAAACTTAACGATCCTAAAGACGATAGAGATTTTGTTGGACACTTTACCCTTTACAGATAATTAGTGGTTTATGGCTGTTAATATTAAATTTACGACGATGCGAAAACTAATCATATATATCTTATTCTTGACTATAACAACCAGTTATAGTCAAGAGTTAAACCTGCCAGTGTTTACACAGTATTTGGCAGATAACAATTTTGTGGTGTCTCCAACATTTGCCGGTATTGGCGATAATTTAAAAATCAGAGCGAACGGATTAACCCAGTGGGTTGGAATTAAAGGAGCTCCCGATAACCAATCGGTGTATGCCGATTTCAGAATAGCTGATCGTTCGGGGGTTGGAGTGTCTTTTTACAATGATAAAAATGGTAACACACTACAAACTGGAGCTAAGTTTTCATTTGCGCACCACCTTATTTTAGATTATTATTCAAAACAATATTTATCATTAGGTATTTCGTATAACATTAATAATTTCAGAATTGACATCGATAATTTTAATACGGGATATGAAAACCCTGTAGTAGATCCGTTTATTACAGATGATAGAAGAACATCGAATAATAACTTTGATGTAGGTGCATTGTATAGAAACCACGGTTTTTATTTAAGTTTTAATGTGAACAACTTATTACCTAAAAACTTTAATGAAGCGATTAGGCAAATGGAACCACGATTACTTTTAAACTATCAGATTTACTCCGGCTATACCTTTAGAGGGCCTAAAAAAAGTGGTTTAGAGTTTGAGCCATCGGTGTTTTATCAAATGTTTAGTAGTGATAAGCGTTCCAGTACCGACCTTAACTTTAAGTTTAGAAAGTATAATAGGTATGAAGATTATTTTTGGGGTGGAATTTCTTATCGCTTCCTAAATGATCAGTTCTTAAAGCCATTAAATATTGGACCAATGGTAGGATTCAAAAAATCGATCTTCTATTTTGGTTATGCGTATCAGGTAACAACAAACGGACTTTCAGGCTATAACTCAGGAACGCATGTGGTAACCATAGGATTAGAATTTTTACAAGGGATTAGTAACTGTCCGTGTACACAAAGTCCTGTTCATAATTAAAGTGATATTTATGCTTTAAAACCAATGTGTTGTAGTATTTTTGCAACTTCAAAATATTAATATTTAGTAAACCTCAGTTTTAAACTGAGGTTTACTTTTATAATACAATTGGTAAGTTAAAATGGAATTGAGAGCTAAACAACGCATTGCTTTAAGTATTTATTTCTTTTTATCAGGTATTTGTTTTGCGACCTGGGCATCACGCATACCAACTATTAAAACATTTTTCAACCTAAACGATGCACAGTTAGGAACGATATTAATTGCTATGCCAGTGAGTTCGTTAATAGGCTTGCCAATTTCAGGTTGGTTAGTATCAAAGTTTGATAGTCGTATTCCATTAATTTTTGCTTTTACTTTTTTTTCAGTCAGTTTGGCATCTATTGGATTTGCAACGTCAACCTTTGCTTTAGTGTGCTCGATTTCTGGGTTTGCTTTTTGCTTAAGAATATTAAATATATCTATTAATACGCAATCTATAACGCTTCAAAAAAAATACGAGAAAAGGGTAGTAGGGGCTTTTCATGGGCTTTGGAGTTTAGGAGGAGTTGTTGGCGTTGGGATTTCAACACTTATGGTGACATTAGAAATTCCGATTCAAATGCATATGTTGAGTATTGCTGTATTTGGTTTACTAGTGGCTTTATTAACCTTTAAGTTTACCGTTAAAAAAGATAAATCTCCTTCCGGGAATAAATTAATTATTAGTAAACCAGATCCTTATATCATGAGTTTGGGAATATTAATCTTTTTCGGAGCCGTTTGTGAAGGTGGTATGTTCGATTGGAGTGGCGTCTTTTTTAAAGAAGTTTTACATGAAGAAGTCTTTACCTATGGGTATTTAATTTTTATGACAACTATGGCATTGTCACGCTTCTTTTCTGATAAGTTAGTCAACGTTATAGGTATTTTAAAGACTTATATTCTAAGCGGATTGTTAATTGTGGTTGGTATACTTATGGCCGTTGTTTTTAAAACCTTCTGGATGGCCTTAGCAGGTTTTTTCTTAGTAGGGTTTGGTACTGCAGCTATTTTTCCAGTAACCATGTCTTTAGCAGGAACTTCTAAAAAATATTCCCCGGGAATGGCAATTTCAATAATAACTACCTACGCTATTTTAGGCATGCTTATAGGTCCGCCGTTAATTGGTTACCTCGCACATGCCTTTAATTTAGAAAACGCATTTTTCCTGTTTGTATTCATCGGAATTCTATTTATACCTGTAGCGTTTAAAATGACGAAATATCAAATGCAGCAGGATTAATTATTTTTCAATAATTTCTACTTCAAATAATTTATCCCAACGTTTTCCTGTAATAAATAGTGTTTTTGTATCTGGATTGTAAGCTATCCCGTTTAATACATCTAAACCTTCATGCTGAGTTACTTTCTTTTTTAGTGGAGAGAAGTCTATCACTCCAATAACAGCGCCGTTTTTAGGGTTTATAATGGCTACACCGTCTTTTTGGTAACGGTTGGCATAAATAGTACCATTAACCCATTCAAGTTCGTTTACACCAACAATTTTACCTTTATTGGTATATACCTCAATATGGTCGTCTTCTGTTAAGGTATCTGGGTTTAATAACCATATGTTTTCACTGCCATCACTTTTGTAAATGGTTTTACCGTCGTTACAAAGTCCCCAGCCTTCTTTACTCTTTCCGTATTTAAAACTGCTTATTTTTTTAAATGAATTAACGTCGTATACAAAACCCGTATTTTCTCTCCAGGTTAGTTGATAGATTTTATCATTTAAGATCGTTAGTCCTTCAGCAAAAAACTGATCGGCTAAATTTATATTTTTAAGTACATCTCCCGATTTATAATCCACTAATCGAAGTTTCGATTCTTTATATTGACCAGCACTTTCGTAAAGCTTGCCGTTATGAAATTCTAATCCCTGAGTATATGATGTTATATCGTGTGGATATTCATTGATAATATTATAAGTATATACTTTTGGTAATTCACTTCCTAAAATAGTAACGATAGTATTAATCGTTTGTTTGTCGCCGTTAAAATAAACCGTGGCTTCAACAGTATGCTTTCCTAATCTGTAATTTGAAAGCGTTAGGGTATTATCAATTTTATTTCCGTCGAAATTATAAGAAATCGAATCGATAGTATGCGATTTTTTGTTTTCAAGATCTAGTTTTAGGGTCTCATTATTGGAAATATTACCCTTTTCGGCATTAGTTTTTATGGAAAATCCATTTTTTTTCGATCCTGTGTTAGAACCGCAGTTTACAAGTGTTGCGCTTAAAAATATGATTACTAAGTACTTGAATGTTTTCATTTGAGATGTTTAATTTAAAGCAAGATATTTATTTAAAATCAGAGTAAAAAATCATTGTGAAACTTTTAAAAGATTGTATATTTGCACCGGCAAGTCCTACACAACCAGCTCCTGTTGAATCCTCCAGGGCGGGAACGCAGCAAAGGTAAATGGTCGTAGCGGTGTGATGTAGGTAGCTTGCCTTTTTTTATGCCTTTTTGTTTCCTAAAAAGCCATTCAAAATACTACCTTTACGTCTTCAAAAAAACATCAAAATATGTCTAAAGTTATTTTAATTACAGGAGGGTCTTCTGGTATAGGAAAATCTATTGGAGAATATCTTACAGAAAGAGGATTTATTGTTTATGGTACCAGTAGAAATCCTGAAAAATATGCTGATAGTAAGTTTCCTATTTTAGCTTTAGATGTAAAAAATACCGATACTATAAATCAAACGGTTTCTATTATTATAGAAAACGAAGGTCGTCTTGATGTAGCCATTAACAATGCAGGAGCTGGAATTACAGGAGCTATTGAAGAAATTCCGGAAGAGGAAATTAAAGCTAATTTTGATACTAATTTTTTTGGACCTATTAATGTCATTAAAGCGGTATTACCACAAATGCGTAAGCAAAATTCAGGTTTAATAATTAATATCACTTCTATTGCAGGCTATATGGGGTTACCATATCGTGGTGTTTATAGCGCAAGTAAAGGCGCTTTAGAATTGATTACAGAGGCGTTTAGAATGGAATTAAAAGGGTTTAATATTGATATGACTAATATTGCCCCAGGAGATTTTGCTACTAATATTGCTGCCGGACGTTACCATGCGCCTTTGCTAGAAGATTCGCCTTATAAAGAACCTTACGGAAATACTTTAGAGTTGATGAATACACATGTTGATAGTGGTAGCGACCCTTTAATGATGGCTAAAGCCGTATATAAGGTGATTAACACTAAATCACCTAAAGTACATTATAAAGTAGGGGAGTTTATGCAGAAGTTTTCAATCGCTTTAAAACGTATTCTTCCTGATAAAGTTTATGAAAAGCTTTTAATGAATCACTATAAGCTGTAAAGGCTAATAGTCTTATCTGTTAATCATTCCTAGTATTTCCTCTTCAAAATTTCTAGAGAAGATATTGGCGCCACTACTAACAATAGTCTTGCGTTTGTCAACCAAATAGGTTTTTGTCATAGGTTGTACAGCAAGGAATTCTTTCGAAACCTTTGGATTTTTTAGAACGTATTCAAACTGTAAAGGGAACCTTTTGTCTACCAGCGATTTTTTAATTTTATCACTGTCGTAGTTGTCTATATTAACAGAAATAAAGTTCACCTCAGGATACTTCATTCTTAACTCTCTAAGCTTGTAATGACTTTCTTTAAAATGATCGTAGTACAAATGCGACCAAAAGGTAATAACCGTAGGTCTGTCTATAGTTTCTTTAAGATCTAAATCATTATTTCTAAAATCCATAACCTTTACCGAAGGGAAAGGAGCTCCGTTTTTTGTAACATCAAGCATGGATACAAAACGCTTAAGGTTTTCTTTGCTTTGCTCATCGTTACTTTTGTTTAAGAATGAATTCAGAAGTTTGTTATTACTAACAGAGTCAGTGCTTTTTGCCAGATAATTTATGGTATAGTAATGAAGCAGTTCATCTTTAATAACAGGATTATCTACTAAACTATCAATCAATTCTAGTTTATCTAAGGTATAACAAAGCGAACTTCTGTTAAAATGCCCTTTATCATTATGGTTATAGTGCTCATGAAGCGCCATATTATTAAAGCTATGTCTTAAAAACTTATCGTAGTAGTGATTGTCTTTAAAGAAGGCATCATTATAATCGATATCTTTTCTGTAATCATAAAAATCTTTAGGTAAAGATTCCAGAATTGAGCTTTTATCTCTTCCGTAATGTACAAAAGGGTACACCTCTCTACTTGAATAATAGTTATAATTAATGTCTGCCATAGCTATTTTATCAAATAGCTCGGAAGTTTCATAACGATCTTTAAAAAGCTTTAAGTTTTTAAGTTTGATAAATTTCAAAGAATCAATACGTTTTATGTAAACGCTAGGTTTTAACTGGCAGTATTTAAAAATATTTTTTTCCTGAATTTCGTTTGCTAAAAACTCATTAATCAAATAATTATTCTTTTTATCGCCACGCCCTGTATAAACCAAAGATTCATCAAACTCTAGTGTATTTAATCTAAAAAGTAAGCTGTCTTGAGGTTCTAAGAATACAACTTGAATTTCGCCGCCATGGTGAAACGTATAAAGTCCGCCACTTTCAATATTTTCTAATTTGTAAAGAAAGCGATTACGATGATCTAACTTAACGGTATCTATAATTTTATCGGCTTTAGAGAGCACCACAAAGTCATTACCTGGATTGATAATTTCTCCGCCAAAATATGCATAATTATCATTTTCAGCTTTTTTATCATCCACACAGTTAAACAGTGATAAACCTAAAAATATGCATAAATAGTGTAATTTCATAGAATGTTTGGTCGACTTTATTACAATACAAAAATATGGGTTGTATTGATATAGTGCTGTTAAGGCGTTGTTAAAGTTGAAACTTCGAAAAAACAGCTAATATAACAAAATCATTGATTCATTGGTGGTAAAATTCAGTATTGAAGTTTCCACTTACCGATTGAATTTTCTACTTTTGCACAAATTTAATCTAAGTCAGGTATTATAAAGATTATAAAGGGCTTGCTTTAGATTAATAAACAAAATAGAAATCAAGATTTTACATCTGAGTTAAACGAATATAAACTTATGTTATCAGTATCAAATTTATCAGTACAATTTGGAAAACGTGTGTTGTTCGATGAAGTAAATACAACATTTACTTCTGGGAATTGCTACGGAATTATTGGCGCAAATGGCGCCGGTAAATCTACGTTTTTAAAGATTATCTCAGGGAAGCAGGACGCAACTTCAGGTCATGTGCATTTAGAGCCGGGAAAACGTATGTCGGTTTTAGAGCAGAACCACAACCTATATGATGAGCATACGGTGTTAGAAACCGTATTAATGGGGAACCAACCTCTATATAAAATTAAAACGGAAATCGATGCGCTATACGCGGATTATACCGATGAGAATGCTGAGAAGATTGGAGAGCTTCAGGTGCAGTTCGAAGAAATGAACGGTTGGAATGCCGATAGCGATGCGGCTGCCATGTTGTCTAATTTAGATATTAAGGAAGATCTTCATTATACCTTAATGAAAGATTTAGATGGTAAACAAAAAGTAAGAGTGCTTTTAGCTCAGGCATTGTTTGGTAATCCAGACGTGTTAATTATGGATGAGCCTACCAATGATTTGGATTATGAAACCATTTCTTGGTTGGAAAACTTCTTAGCAAATTACGAAAACTGTGTCATTGTAGTATCTCACGACCGTCACTTCTTAGATGCTGTTTGTACTCATATTTCAGATATTGATTTTGGAAAAATAAACCATTTCTCTGGTAACTATACGTTCTGGTATGAGTCGTCGCAGTTAGCAGCACGTCAACGCGCGCAACAGAATAAGAAAGCCGAAGAAAAGAAAAAGGAACTTGAAGAGTTTATCCGTCGTTTCTCTGCTAACGTTGCAAAAAGTAAACAGGCAACAAGTAGAAAGAAAATGATTGATAAATTAAATATAGACGACATTAGACCAACAAGTCGTCGTTACCCTGCTATCATTTTCGAACGCGACAGAGAGGCTGGAGATCAAATTTTAAATGTTCAAGGTTTAGCCGCTTCTATTGATGGCGAGGTGTTATTTAAAGACATCGATTTAAATTTAGCTAAAGGAGATAAAGTTGTTGTGTTTTCAAGAGATTCAAGAGCAACAACGGCTTTTTATCAGATTTTAAACAATAAACAAGAAGCTGATGCTGGTAAATTTGATTGGGGTGTAACGACCACACAATCGTATTTACCGTTGGATAACAGTGAATATTTTGAAAACGATTTAACCCTAGTGGAATGGTTACGCCAGTGGGCTAAAACCGAAGAAGAACGCGAGGAAGTACATATTCGTGGTTTCCTTGGAAAAATGATTTTTAGTGGGGAAGAAGCGCTTAAAAAATCGAATGTACTTTCTGGAGGAGAAAAAGTGCGTTGTATGTTGAGTAGAATGATGATGACGAGAGCTAACGTATTAATGTTAGACGAACCTACCAACCACTTAGACCTGGAAAGTATTACAGCGTTCAATAATTCGTTAACGAACTTTAAAGGAACAGTATTATTCACAACCCATGATCATGAGTTTGCTCAAACAGTTGCAAACCGTGTTGTGGAGTTGACTCCAAATGGTGTTATCGATCGTTATACAACGTTTGATGAATATATGGAAGATTCAAAAATTAAAGAATTGCGTAATAAAATGTATTCTGTTACAGCGTAGTAGAAAAATTTATAAAAAAAAAGCGGCTTCATTGGAAGTCGCTTTTTTTTGCTGAAATAATTCTTAGGCTTCCAATTCGGAAGTAATATCGTTTATTATTTGTGTTGCTCTTTCTAGTTCATCCTGATGCACAAACACTTCTTGAAAACCCGGAAGAATACCACCACCAAAACCAGCCAATCGAGCCGATTCGGTTTGATCTTTAACAATAGGGTTGATGTTGGCATCCTCAAGTTCTAAAACGAAACGCTTCACCATAATGGCATCGCCTGTATATATTTTTGTGTATTCTGATGTTTTCATAATTAAGCTTCTAATTCAGGGGTTAAACCATCTATAACTTTGGTAGCAGCTTCAAGCTCATCCTTATGAACAAAAACTTCCTGATAATCCCTGTTTCCACCAAAGACATCTGATATTAATCCGGTTTCTGATTGTTCCTTAACAACAGCACTAATGCCTATTTTATCTAATTCGTGAATTACGCGTCGGGTGGTTACTAAACTTCCCGTATATATTTTTATGTAATTTGAGTCTTTCATGGTATTAAGTTTTAATAGTTGTCTTCTAAATATACGATATTTTTGGGAATTTACATCGCCTGGATGGCTTCAAAACTCGGCTTTATTGATTATATTTAATATATAAATCGATACCGTGAAAAATCTACAATTCGTATTCCTGTTATTAGCGCTTATTGCCGAGGTTATAGGGACAATTGGTGGTTTTGGGTCTTCAGTTTTTTTCGTACCTATTGCTAATTTTTATTTTGATTTTCAAACCGTTCTAGGAATTACTGCCGTGTTTCATGTGGTAAGTAATTTGAGTAAAATAGCCTTGTTTAAAAAAGGAATTGATAAAAAGTTAATCCTTTATATAGGCGTTCCGGCTGTGTTGTTTGTCATAATAGGAGGTGTGGTGAGTAAGTATTTAAAAGTGACTTTTTTAGAGTTGTTTTTAGGTTTGTTTTTAGTATCCCTGAGTTTACTATTTCTCATTAAGAAAGATTTAATTATTAAACCACATAAAAAAGAAGCTGTAATTGGGGGAACGTTGTCTGGGTTCGTGGCTGGTGTCGTGGGAACAGGAGGAGCCATAAGAGGACTTACCATGGCAGCGTTTAATCTGGAAAAAAACGTATTTATAGCAACTTCTGCAATTATAGATTTTGGAGTTGATTTGAGCCGAACCATTGTATATTTCTTCAACGGGTATATTAAAGAAGATATCTTAATTTATATTCCGTTTTTGGTAGGCATTGGCATTCTTGGTACGTATTTGGGGAAATTGCTTTTGAATAAAATCTCGCAGGAAAATTTTAAAAAAATCTCTCTGGGATTAATATTAATTATTGGTATTGTAACGATAATAAAAAGCGCATTCGATTAAAAAAATCAAATGCGCTTTTATTAAAATATCTAAATCGTAAATTATCTTAATTCTGCACCTAATTGGCTTTCAAAATTAGATTGTAATTTACTCATAATCTTATCGATTTGTTTATCGTTAAGTGTTTTGTTTTCATCTTGAAGTGTAAAACTTACCGCGTAACTCTTTTTGCCGGCAGGTAAATTTTTTCCTTGATATACATCAAATAGATTTACACTTTTTAGTAATTGCTTCTCTGTTTTTCTTGCAATTTTATAAATCGATTCGAATGAAACCTGATCGTCTAGTAATAAGGCGAAATCACGACGAACTTCAGGATATTTAGGTATTGGTTGAAAGACCACTTTATTACGTTTTACAATCGTTAAAATAGTATCCCAGTCGAAATCTGCAAATAAAACCTCCTGAGCAATATCGAAATGCTTTAAGATAGGTTTTTTTACTAATCCAAAATCTACCAATTTCATTTTTCCTAAACTGAAACTAACACCTTCAGCAAAGACATCAGAACTTACCGGACTTTCATTGTAATTTGAAACACCTAAGCGTTCTAAAACGTTAATCACATAGCCTTTTAAGTAGAAGAAATCGCTTTTTGTACTTGGTGAATTCCAATTTTCATCAGCTTGGTTTCCCGTTACAAATAATCCTAAGTGTTTAAATTCTTCTCTTTTATCTTCAGTGAATCCGTGGTATGTTTTTCCGAATTCAAAGAATTTTAAATCACTACGTCTTCTGTTAATGTTAAAAGACACAGCTTCCAATCCTGAGAATAATAATGATTGTCTTAATACAGATAAATCACTACTTAATGGATTTAGCATACTAATGTTATGCTCTTCTTTTAGCTGTTCACTTAACGCTGCATAATTAGGCGTTGTTAACGAATTGGATAGTGTTTCAAAGAACCCTAAAGAAGCTAACTGATCTCCAATAATATTTTGAATTTTATGATCTTCAAAACGTGTTGAATTAGAAATAGAAGCGTTTAATTTCTCGGTAGTTTTAATATTGTTGTAGCCGTAAACACGAAGTATTTCTTCAATAATATCGGCTTCACGTTGCACATCGTTTCTGTAAGCAGGAACCGTTAAGCCTAAACCAGTTTCGGTAACGTTATTAACTTTAATTTCTAAAGATGATAAAATACGTTTAATAGTTTCCTTCGGAATTTCTTCACCGATTAATTTTTTAGCACTATCAAAACTTAAACGTACCTGAAAATCTTCAATTTTGTTAGGGTAGAAGTCCATAACATCTGAAGTTATTTCACCTCCTGCAATTTCTTTAATCAATAAAGCTGCTCGTTTTAATGCATATTCGGTTGTATTAGGATCGATACCACGTTCAAAACGGAATGATGCATCGGTATTTAATGCATGGCGTTTTGCCGTTTTACGAACGCTTACTGGATTGAAATAAGCACTTTCTAAAAAGATGCTTGTGGTTGTTTCTGAAACACCTGAATACTCGCCACCAAAAACACCAGCGATACACATTGGTTTTTCGGCATCACAAATCATTAAATCATCTTCGTGCAATTCACGTTCAACACCATCTAAGGTTTTGAATTTTGTTCCTGAAGGCAGTGTTTTTACTTCTACTTTCTGACCTTCAATTTTAGCAGCGTCAAATGCGTGAAGCGGCTGACCTAATTCGTGTAGTACGTAATTAGTAGCGTCAACGATATTATTAATAGGAGCTAAACCTATCGCTTTTAATCTATGTTGTAACCAAGCAGGCGATTCTTTTACTTTTAAGCCTGAAATGGTTACGCCGCAATATCTTGGTGCTAAGTCTTTATTTTTTACTTCAACATCTATTTTTAGCGTTCTGCTATCCACATGAAACGCACTAACTGATGGCGTGATTAACTCTAAATTAATTTCTTTCTGTACTAAACCAGCTTTTAGGTCACGAGCGGTACCCCAGTGACTCATGGCATCGGCACGATTTGGTGTTAATCCGATTTCGAATACATGGTCGTTTTCAATTTCAAATAAATCGGCACAAGGTGTTCCTACTTCAATTTCAGCATCTAAAACCATGATGCCATCGTGCGATTTACCTAAACCAAGTTCGTCTTCGGCACAAATCATTCCGTGACTTTCTTCACCACGAATTTTTCCTTTTTTAATGGTCCAGGCTTCTCCTTCTTCAGTGTATAATGTGGTTCCAATAGTAGCAACAGGAACTTTTTGTCCGGCGGCAACATTAGGTGCACCGCATACAATTTGAACAAGAGCATCGCCGCCAATATTAACGGTAGTAACCTTTAATTTATCGGCATTAGAATGTTGTTCGCATGTTAGTACCTCGCCAACAACAACACCTTGTAAACCACCTTTTACAGATTGGTAGGTATCAATACCTTCAACCTCTAAACCTAAATCTGTAAGTAAATCACCAGTCTCCTCTGGTGTCCAATCTGTTTTTATAAATTGTTTTAACCAATTATAAGAAATCTTCATAAACCAAGTTCTAATTTAAGGCTGTAAAGATAAAATATTGCGGTTAGCATTCAAACATAAACCCCTAATTTATCTCGTTTTTAGAAGGATATTAAACAACAGTGTGTTAAGTTTAAAATTATAGGTTTTCGATAAGCAAATTATAGTCGTATTGTAGGTCTTCATGAAGAGTAGAAACTGTTTTTTTAACTAACGCTAATTGTCGGTTATAAAGGTTTTGGAGCTGTGCACTTCGTTTGTAACTTGGTTTAAAATCTTTTAAAACCTGTAGGAAGTAGAGTAGTAGCTCAACCTCGGTTTCTTTGTTTTGAGAGTATCGAATATACTTTTTAGTTTGCGTTAAAATCTTACGAACACTTTTTCTAATGTAGAAATAACTTTTCGTGTTTATGGCTTCAAACTGTGTGTCTATATGCTGTTTGATACTTTCTATATAACCGTTTTCATAATCAGCTTCAAAAAGCAAGTAGGTGACAAGCTCCTTATTTTCTTTTTTGAATTTAGATAGTCTTAGGCAGATTTCTAGAAGTTCTTCTGGAGATTTGTGTTTTAACTCCTTTTTTATGTTCGCAATAGAAGTGGCCTTCAATGCTTATTGCTTTTTGAATCCATCAATAGAAAATTTACCTGGTCCCATTAAGAATATAGCAATAAAGCCGATTAGATATAAAATCGATTTTTCTTTAACACCAATTGGGTCGCTGACATGAACTATGAATCCGGCCACCAACATAGTTATAATTACAGGGATGGTTGCCCAACGGGTTTTAAAACCAATTAGCACAAGTAATGGTGCTACGGCTTCTCCAATAATTGCTAAACTGAGTGATAAAGTTGGGCCAAGCCCAATAGGATCAGCAAACTTAATTGGCCCTAAAAACAGGGATTGAAATTTAGGGATACCATGCGTAAGCATCATGACGCAGAATCCTATTCTTAGAACTAGTAAACCGATATCAGGAAAATTCCTTTTCATAAGTAGTATATATTTGAATTAAATATACACTAATTTAGCGAAGTTTCGGAAATTCTTCAGGATTTGTTTCGTGCATTACCGCGTAAACAGCTTCGAAGATATCTTCAGCAGAAGGTTTAGAGAAATAATCTCCATCGTTACCATAGGCTGGTCTGTGTTCTTTAGCTGTGATGGTTCTTGGCTGACTGTCTAAATACTGGTAAGCGTTTTGTTTGTTGATAATTTCATTTAAAATATAAGCTGAAGCTCCACCAGGCACATCTTCGTCAATTATCATAACACGGTTTGTTTTCTTAATACTTTCAACAATATCATGATTTAAATCGAATGGCATTAATGATTGAACATCGATAACTTCAGCATCGATGCCAACAGCTAATAGTTCATTAGCGACCTGTTCCACAATACGAAGCGTTGAACCGTAAGATATTAACGTGATGTCTGAACCTTCTTTAAGTGTTTCAACCACACCAATAGGTGTTTTTAAATAACCAAGGTTGTTAGGCATTTTCTCTTTTAAACGATAACCGTTAAGGCATTCTACTACAATAGCTGGATCGTCGCCTTGTAATAAGGTGTTATAGAAACCAGCTGCTTTAGTCATGTTTCTTGGAACTAAAACATTAACCCCTTTTACTAAATTTAAAATACCGCCCATTTGTGAACCGGAGTGCCAGATGCCTTCTAATCTGTGCCCTCGAGTTCTAACAATTAAAGGAGCCTTTTGTTTTCCTTTAGTCCTATAATGTACTGTTGCTAAGTCATCACTTATAATTTGTAAGGCATACATTAAGTAGTCTAAATACTGAATTTCGGCGATAGGCTTTAATCCTCTTAGCGCCATTCCAATACCTTGCCCAACTATAGTTGCTTCTCTAATACCTGCATCAGCAATACGAAGTTCGCCGTATTTCTCCTGTAATCCTTCAAGTCCTTGATTAACGTCACCAATGTTTCCGGTATCTTCTCCAAAAATCAAGGCTTCTGGGTGTTTACTGAAAATAGCATCAAAGTTGTCTCGAAGAATAATTCTTCCATCAACCTGAGGCGCTTTTTCATCGTAAGATGGTTTCACCTCTTTGATTAAAACATTTGAATGTTCGGTTTCAGAATATAAATGTGAACTGAATCTAGGTTGATTATCTTCAAGACACTTGTCAATCCATTGAATTAACTGGTCTTTTTTTGCAGAAGTTTCACCTAAAGTATATCTTAAAGCACGTCTACCATGAGATAGGATATCTTTTCTGGTAGGCTCGTCAATAGCTTCTAAACTATCTTTTAATTTATTAATGAAAACACCATTTACACTAGTTTCAGCCAATTGCTTTAAAACTGTGACTAATTCACGTTGCTCGTCTGAAATGGGTTTTAAGAACGTCGTCCAGGCTTTGCGTTTAGCTTCCTTAACTTCTCTTTTAATAACACGATCAATTTCGGTTAAATCTTCGTTTGTTGCAATGCCGCTGTCAATAATCCACTGACGCATTCTGGTATTGCAGTCGTGTTGTGTTTCCCAGTTTAAACGTTCAGGTGATTTGTAACGTTCGTGAGAACCAGAGGTTGAATGTCCCTGAGGCTGTGTTAACTCTGTAACGTGAATTAATACAGGAACGTGCTCCTCGCGGGCAATAGCACTTGCTTCCTGATAAGTCTCGATAAGATTCGCATAATCCCACCCTTTTACGCGTAAGATTTCGTATCCTTTATTGGTTTCATCACGTTGAAATCCTTTTAGAATTTCTGATATATTTTCTTTTGTAGTTTGATGTTTTGCATGAACAGAGATACCATATTCATCATCCCAAACACTAATAACCATAGGCACCTGTAATACACCGGCAGCGTTTATGGTTTCAAAAAACAACCCTTCACTAGTACTGGCATTACCAATAGTTCCCCAGGCTACTTCATTTCCGTCTACTGAAAAGTTAGAAGTGTTAATACCTTCAACATTTCTAAATATTTTAGAGGCTTGAGCTAATCCTAACAAACGTGGCATTTGACCCGCAGTAGGAGAGATGTCTGCACTTGAATTGTATTGTTTGGTTAAGTTTTTCCAGGTACCGTCGTTATTTAAACTATGAGTCACGAAGTGGCCACCCATTTGACGACCTGCTGACATAGGTTCTTCCTGAATATTGGTATTAGCGTATAAGCCAGCAAAAAACTGTTCTGGAGTTAGTTCGCCAATAGCCATCATAAAAGTTTGGTCGCGATAGTAACCTGAACGCCAATCTCCTTTTTGAAACGCTTTAGCCATGGCTAACTGAGGTACTTCTTTACCGTCTCCAAAGATTCCGAATTTTGCTTTTCCGGTTAATACTTCACGTCGACCTAGTAAGCTACATTCCCGACTTCTCACTGCTGTTTTATAATCGTTTAAGACTTCTGTTTTAAAATCTTCGAATGAGATGTTGTTTTTCAAATCTGGAATTGATTGCATGTTAAATACCTCTTTTAAACTTTGTGCAAAAGTAGTTAATCTTTACGTGTTATGCAATTATATTTGATTCAAAGAAACTAACAATTTTCTAAAAAAATGAGTTTTAGGAAGTTTTGATTGAAAAATTTTTATAAAAAATGCTGTTTGAGTAAGAATTGTTTAACGAGTTAAAACCAACGCCTTCTAAATAAACCTAATAAAACTTGTGGGTCTAAAGTGAATTTTATCCTTATTCGTTCTTCATATTGAGGCTGAGAGATTTCCCACCCTAAATTAGAATAAATAGGGAAGTAAACTTCAAAATAATCGGTAACCAAATTGATGCGTATACCTGAATCGTAGACAAATTTGGCGTGATCGAATTTATTCTTAACAAAACCAATATCTCCATACGCTAAAATGTATCGCCAAAGGGTTGTACTTGCGTTAACGGTAGAAATCCATTGGTTAGCAAAGGGTGTGTCTAGTTTAGATTTAAACCCCCCTTCAGCTTCAATATACTGTTGACTGAAAATTCCAGAGCTTTCAGATCTTCCTAAATAAGGTAATTCAAATAAATAATCCGTTGGGCGATCTAGCGCAAAGCTAAAATAATCTGAATCAATATCGTTTCTGTTGCTTAAAAAGGCCCCGGTATATGAACGAACGTTAAGCTGCCTGTTGTTGTGAAATAAGTGTCTGTACTCGAAATTAAAGGCTAATTTGCTAAACGTTTTTCCAATTTGCAGATCAGTATACCACTTTGTATAATTAATTAAGTTATCGTTGGAATGAATGAATCGTGCATTAAATACATTATAACTAGGTTCGTCGGTAGTGTAGATGTTATTAATATCCTTATCGCGATGAATATCAAGATACCTAAACGATAGCATTTGTCTTTTATTAGATCGGAAATTATCGTCCTGTCTGAATTGAAAAGTTAAAGAAGGTGTAATTTGTCTAACAAATAAATTAGGAGCATAAGAGCTATAGCCTCCAACTAAACCATAGTTGATCGCATAAAGGTTTTTGTTTTCAAGATAATGCGTCATGGCTATAACACCAGATCCGGTAAATGATCTGGATTTAAATGCATACTGAGGTGAAAATTTGTAACTTAATCGTTTTTTTAATAAGGTTTTATTGTAGGTTTTGACACCTAAAGTGAAACCGTCGTAAATATTATTAAATTCCAAAAGCGGCATGAAAAATACCTGATTGTAATATGGGTCTTCTATATCTTTAAATAGCCTGAACTGTAACGGTTTGTTGTTAAAAAAGAACCCTTTTAAGGACTTCCAGTTGTCACGCTCATTAATTTCTGGAATAATACTGTTGTAGTTTAAAACAAGCTTATTGGCGTCATTTCTTGGAAGAGTAAGGGTTTTATTCTCACTAATGTTTTCAATCCATGTTTTGGAAATAACACTATCATTGTTTAAAGTATAAAGCGACACCGGCATGGTGTTGTGTCTTTTGTTTTTAATAGTAACCGTTATGGAGTCTTCGGTTTTGTGTACATCTTTTATTTTAAAGTCTAATTTGCTACGGGTTTTTAAATAATCGTTGAAGAACCAATTGATATTTTTATCGGTTTTAGATTTTAAGTAAGGTTCAAAATCTGAAGCTTGGATTGGTTTTAATTTGTTATTGTTAACAAAAGATTCAATGGAGCTTTCAACAATATGGCTATTAACAAAATCGTCTAAGTATTTTAACCCAATACCAGCTTTGTATTTATTGGCGATATTAGCATTGAATTTTAGAAGTGAATCCTTAGCCATAACCAAAGGTTGATCTCTATTGGTTCTTGCCATAAGCATAAAGGCCAGATTGTATTTGTCATTAAAACGCATGTCTGCCGCATGAAACGATCGAACACCCCAAAAATTAGCTAAAGACCCGAGGAATTTCATATTTGGGTAATGTTCCTCAACATAATTCATCAAATAGAAAATCTCAATACCATCAATTAGCCATTGGTCTTTTCTTGGGTTTAGGAGTAAGGTGTTTTCTAAATAATTACGAAGCGCTACTTTTAATAGTTTAAGTTCGTATTTAAAATGACTAGGGTAAGTTTTTATAAAGCTCGGTAGAAAATTTAATCCGTAAACGGGGTTGTCGTCGTAATCGGTTTGGGTAGCAAAGAGTTTTTCATGAGGATAATCACCAAACTTTTTTGTGATATACTTTATTATTTTTTCAGTAATGAGAACCTTATCTATAATTTCTAAATCTTCATCATTAATATCTGAAACTATAGAAAAGTCATTTGTTTCAACGGTATTGAAATTAGGTGTTTTACTAATAAATAATTTGTTAACTGTTCTATTTTTTCCTTTTAGGTTAAATATTTTATAATCATTTGTTTGTGATTCATTATCTAAATTTAAATCTGAAGTTAATGTATGCGTTTTAGGGATTTCTAAAATTAACGAAATATCAGATTTTGGGATGAACAAATCGTTTAAATCTTTGTTGCTAAAGTATTGCCATTCACCATTATATATTGCAGGTGTGATATACCAATATTTTAAATTTAAATCGCCTGTTTTAGTAATGCCATACCCGGTAAATTTATCGCTGGGTAGCTGTACAATATATTCCAGATGTATATTGTATGATTCTCCCGGATATAATGCTGAATTCAATATTACTTTAACGATATCTATCTGGCTTTTTAAATCATGATATGCCAAATCTGTATCATTACTCTTTACAGAAGTTAAAATAGAGAAACCACGTTCGTCGTTTTTAGCTAAGTGAAAATCGTTGCGGTATTCATCGGCAATTCGTCTTGCTAAAGGTGTTGTTTTTGTAGCATACGAATTCCCCCAGTTACTTAAATAAATAGAATGAAGAGTGTCGTTTGAAGTGTTTTGATATTGAATATTTTGAGAGATTTTAATCTGCTTATTTTCAATATTAAAAATGGCATGCACGTCAATTTTGTTTTGGCTAAAACAAGCAAGGCCAACAAGAAGGCTAATGGTAAAACTAAAATGACGTAAATTCAATTTTTATTAAAGATTAAGGGTTGCAAATGTATGTTTATTATCACAATATAGCGATTAAACCGAATATTGTTAGATAATTTATAAACGAAAAAAATACTTAAACGGGCTTTAAAAATTAGGACTTAATCCTGATTCTTTGTAGAAGCTATCAAGTATGTTTATAACCTCATCTTCAGAATCGACTAAATGAATTAGATTTAAGTCTTCAGGGCTAATATTACCGTGACTAAGAAGAGTTGATTTAACCCATTCTATAAGTCCTTCCCAGAATTCTGTTCCGACAAGTATGATTGGGAATTTTTCTATTTTATGCGTTTGTATCAGTGTCATTGCTTCAAATAATTCATCTAAAGTTCCAAAGCCACCTGGCATAACAACAAACCCTTGAGAGTATTTAACAAACATAACCTTTCTCACAAAGAAATAATCGAAATCTAAACTTTTATCGGAATCTATATAAGGATTATCGTGTTGTTCAAAAGGTAATTCTATGTTCAGGCCAACAGAGGTTCCGCCACCTATATGTGCTCCTTTGTTACCGGCTTCCATGATACCTGGTCCACCACCTGTAATTACACCGTATCCGGCTTCAACAATACGTCTGGCTATGTTTTCGGCAAGTTGATAATATTTTTGATCTGATTTTGTTCTGGCCGAACCAAAAATAGATACACAAGGACCTATTTTGCTCATTTTTTCAAAACCATTAACGAATTCGCCCATGATTTTAAATATTGCCCATGAATCATTTGTTTTAATCGCATTCCACCCTTTAGGGTGTTGTTCTTTTCTCATAGTAGTGCATTAAATTTTTTATAGTTCATTAAGCATGTTGTATACTTTGCTTGGTGAACTGCTCAAATTTAGTTTTCTATTTTATGAAAAGCAAACGGCGATACGCTTATTATTTATAGGCCCAATTCTTTCTTTAAAAATTTAGCAGTATAACTCTTTTTATGCATGGCAACCTCTTCAGGTGTACCTTCAACAACAACTTTTCCACCACCTTTTCCACCTTCGTAACCAATATCAATAATATGGTCGACAGCTTTAATAACATCGAGATTGTGTTCTATAATAAGTACTGTATTGCCTTTATTGGCTAGCTTGTTAAGTACGATCATAAGAACTCGGATGTCTTCAAAGTGTAACCCTGTTGTAGGTTCATCTAAAATATAGAAGGTGTTCCCTGTATCACGTTTACTAAGCTCTGTAGCCAGTTTAATACGCTGTGCCTCACCGCCAGATAGCGTTGTGCTTTGTTGGCCTAATGTAATATAGCCTAGACCTACATCTTTAATAGTTTTAAGTTTGTTAAAGATTTTTGGAATATGCTCAAAGAAATCAACAGCTTCATTAATAGTCATATTTAAAACATCACTAATAGACTTGCCTTTATATCGAATTTCGAGAGTTTCACGATTGAAGCGTTTGCCTTGGCAGGTTTCACATTCTACATAGACATCGGGCAGGAAATTCATTTCAATAACTTTCAATCCGCCACCTTGACAAGTTTCACAGCGTCCGCCTTTTACGTTGAAGCTGAAACGTCCCGGTTTGTAACCACGAATCATAGCTTCAGGAATTTTAGCGAATAAACTTCTAATTTCACTAAAAACACCCGTGTATGTAGCTGGATTGCTTCGAGGTGTTCTACCAATAGGCGACTGATTAATATCAATTACCTTATCGATGTGCTCTAAACCTTTAATGCTTTTATAAGGCATCGGTTTTTTAACGCCATTAAAGTAATGGGCATTTAAAATAGGGTATAGGGTTTCGTTTATTAAAGTAGATTTTCCACTACCAGAAACACCTGTAACACCAATCATTTTTCCTAAAGGGAATTTAACAGATACGTTTTTAAGGTTGTTACCTGTACACCCTTTAAGTTCTAAAAATTTACCGTTGCCTTCACGACGCTTTTTGGGAACTTCAATTTCTTTTGAGCCATTTAAATATTCTGCCGTAAGTGTGTCGTGCGTTAAAAGCTCCTGTGGTGTGCCAATGCTGATTATTTTACCGCCATGTTTTCCGGCTTTTGGACCGATATCTATAACGTAATCAGCGCGTTCAATCATGTCTTTATCATGCTCAACAACAATAACTGAATTTCCAATGTCACGTAGTGAAACCAAGGAGTTAATCAATTTTTCATTATCGCGTTGATGCAGACCGATACTCGGTTCGTCTAAAATATAAAGAACCCCGACAAGTTGTGATCCTATTTGTGTTGCTAATCGAATACGTTGGGCTTCTCCGCCGGAAAGCGATTTTGAGCTTCGGTTAAGAGATAAATAATTTAAGCCGACATCTAATAAAAACTGAAGTCTGGATTTGATTTCCTTAAGAACCTCTTCGGCTATTTTTAATTGTTTCTCTGAAAGATGTTTGTTTAAATCGTTAAACCAATCAGCTAATTCAGATATATCAGTATTAGCAAGTTCTGCTATATTTTTTTCGTTTATTTTAAAGTATAAAGATTCTTTTTTAAGTCGTGAGCCTTGGCATTCAGGGCATATTACTTTATCCATATACTCTTTTGCCCAGCGTTTAAGAGATGTGGTTTCAGCTGTTTTATATTGATTTTCTATAAAATTGGCAACGCCTTCAAAATCTATTTTATAATCTCTTGTAACTCCTAAGCTTTTACTTGTAATAGAGAATTTTTCATTACCGCCATAAAGAATCATGTGTTTTGCTTCCTCAGGGATGTCTTTATAAGGATCAGATAGGCTAAAGTTATAGCGTTGCGCAATGGTGTTTAATTGTTTGAAAATCCAGCTGTTTTTTTCCGGACCATGTGGAGCTAAAGCGCCGTTCTTTATAGATAAAGTATCATCGGGAATAATTTTCTTTTCGTTTACTTTTCGCATGGTGCCTATACCATTACAAGCCGGACAAGCGCCTTTTGGAGAATTAAATGAAAAGTTGTTAGGTTCCGGATTAGGATATGAAATGCCCGACGATGGGCACATTAGTTTTCTACTAAAATAGCGCACCTCTTGAGTATCCTGGTCTAAAATCATTAAAACATCATCACCATGATACATGGCTGTATTAATGGTTTCAGTAAGGCGTTTATCGTTATCTGCAGACTCGTCAATAACCAAGCGATCGATAACTATTTCAATATCGTGAGTTTTGTAACGATCTAGTTTCATCCCTTTTTTAAGGTCTTGAATTTCGCCGTCTGTTCTTACTTTTACAAAACCCTGCTTGGCAATTTGTTCAAATAATTCACGATAATGTCCTTTACGTGAACGAATAACAGGAGCTAAAACATTAATGCGTTTACCTTTAAAATCTTTTATGATTAACTCTTTTATTTGTTCGTCGCTATAGCTTACCATTTTGTCTCCGGTATTGTAACTGTAAGCATCACTGGCGCGAGCGTAGAGTAGGCGCAAAAAGTCGTAGATTTCGGTAATGGTTCCAACTGTAGATCGCGGAGATTTACTGGTGGTTTTTTGTTCAATAGCGATTACAGGAGACAGTCCGTCAATTTTATCAACGTCAGGCCGCTCGAGTCCACCAAGGAATTGTCTGGCGTAGGCCGAAAAGGTTTCGATGTAACGTCGTTGTCCTTCCGCATAAATGGTATCGAAAGCCAAAGATGATTTTCCACTACCTGATAAACCGGTGATCACCACAAGTTTTTCTCTGGGAATAGATACATCAATGTTTTTTAAATTATGTACTCGTGCTCCTTTTACTTCTATAAATTCTTCGAAATGACTCATATAATCGCAAAAGCGCAAAGTTACAATTTTAGTTGTTAAATTATTAAGAGGAAGACTTCTGATTTTAATTAATCATCAATAAAAAAAGCTGCATTATTAAATGCAGCTTTGGTGGTGTATTTTACTAGTTGGTAAAGTTTCGTAATGTCTGAAATATATTCAGAACAAAAATTTTGTGTAATCATCTCTAAAAAACACTACGGTTTAATATTGAGGAATTACAATGGTAATTAGTTTAATTGTGGTTCTAAAGTAATAGAGTTTAAGCGATTATGCAAACTGTTATTTTGTTTGATGGTCTTAAAAATGTAATGTTGTTGTTGTTTGTTTTCGGATTTTTAAGGGGTGTTTGTGTTTAATTTGTGTTAATTTATTGTTAAGCGCGGGTTTTTATGGGGTAGATGATTGGAGTTTATGAAAAATTAAATTAATACCCCTCAAATCTAAGGGGTAAAAAAAAGTTAACTAATGTTAATTATTTAACAAATTTTTAAGAAATGTAAAGTGTTAGAAGCTTGTTTTTATGTCTTCTATCTCAATTCCTAAAAATAGCAGTTTATGAAATGTAGGTAGTTGTGCTTCGGTCGAGGTGGTAACCCAATCGCTCCATGAAGCTTCTAGCCCGTCAATGGGTAATATTGATGTCCACATTTTAAAGCTTTTAGGTTTCCCAGATTCATCAAAAAGCCATAAGTAGGAATCTCCGGGGGTAGACCCTCCTGTAGTAAAGGTTATTAGTAGGCCTTTTTTATTATCTGGTAAGTTAACTAATCGGCGTTCGGTTCCTTTATCAAAAACTTTATATGGTGCCACCAACCAAAACGAATCGTTATTGAAATATTTTATAGCTTTTTCTATAAGTTCATCTGCCAATTCTCCATGCACGTTAAAACTATGAACAAAGGCTTGGTGGTTACTAGGGTTGTTTAAATCGAGGTCAACACGGTATTCTTTCCAGTATACCTTGCAGGAGCTATTGGTTTTGTTCCATTCGTAATGGTGTCGTTTCTTAAAGGTCCATTCAATATGTTTGGTGGCTTTATAGGCTTCGTCATTTAATGAAGCTAACATATTTTTAGCGAGTAAGTCTGCTTCCTCGCCTTGAATACCTTGCGGAAGCTCTTCATTATATTTAAAGTAAAGGAAACTAAAAAACAGTATACTGGGAAGTGTAAAAAACACGACTACTCCGAAAAATATTTTTAAACTGCGTTTTAGTTTCATAAGCAAATGATGTATGAAGAATTGAAAATAGTAAGAACCTGACTAAGCTCTAAAATATTAATATATAACGACTTGTGAAAATAAAATAGATTAAAACCGATAGTTGTAGTAAGTTTTCGATAAAATACGACCCTTACGTTGTTTACGAAGCGTTTTTGTTCAGTATAAAAGTATGTTCTTTTAATTTCTGTTTGGAGAAATGTATAAGTTCATCAAAAAACTCAGAAAACTCATTTTCAAATTCATTGTAAAACTCTTCTAGTTCATTAACCGCTTCATTCATACTAGAACGATGTTTGGTGCGGCGGTTCATGCCGTCTAGAACTCTTGCAATGCCGTCAATTGAGGAATAACTTAACAACCAGTTGTCGGTCATCATATAAGGCATCATTTTTTGAATCCGCATAGGAAGTAAGTCGTAATGGTTTTCTAAGGAGTCGTAAAATTCTTCCGAATACACTTTTAAGGGGCTATCATGGTACATATGCCAGTTTTTAGCTAAAAAGTGATCGTACAAAATATCAACTATAACCCCAGAGTAATGCCCGTATTTTTCGTGAAGTCGCTTGGTACTTTGTCGTACGACTTGATGTGCATCTGTAAACGTATCAATATTTCGATGCAGTAGAATGCCGATTTGAATATCGGTGTTGTAATTTTTGTAGGCTTTTCCTTTTATGCCATCAGCAATAAAATTACCAATAGTAACTAATTCGTTTTCTCCGGAAAGATAAATATGGGCTAAGTAATTCATTTGTGAAATTTACGAATTAGGTTTTAAGAATTACAATTTTGTAATTGTATATTTGTTTCAAACTAAATTTAATTAAAAAAATTAATGACATTAATAAAATCTATTTCGGGAATTAGAGGAACCATAGGAGGACAAGTAGGAGAGAATTTAACGCCTATTGATGCGGTTAAATTTGCAGCCGCTTATGGTGCATGGATAAAGCAACAAAGAGATAAAAAAGATTATAAAGTTGTTGTGGGTAGAGATGCTCGTATTTCGGGTAAAATGATTCAGGATTTGGTAATGAACACTCTAGTTGGTGTGGGTATTCATGTCGTAGATATAGGTTTGTCAACGACTCCTACGGTAGAAGTAGCTGTTCCTATGGAGCATGCTGATGGAGGTATCATTCTAACAGCAAGTCACAACCCTAAACAATGGAACGCTTTAAAGTTATTGAATTCCGATGGAGAGTTTTTAGACGGTGTTGAAGGTGCTAAAATTTTAGATATTGCTGAAAGTGGTACAATCGATTTTGCCGATGTTGATAGTCTAGGAAAAATAACAAAGAATAAAGCGTATATCGATTTACATATTATTGAGGTTTTAGATTTACCTCTAGTAACTGTAAATCCTATTGAAGAAGCGCGTTTTAAAGTGGTGGTAGATGGTGTGAATTCTACGGGAGGCTGGGCGATACCTTTATTGCTTGAGCGATTAGGTGTAGAAGTTGTTAAGTTATATTGTGAGCCTAACGGACATTTTCCTCACAATCCGGAACCTTTAAAGGAACATTTATCAGAATTATCTAAACGTGTGGTGGAAGAGCGTGCTGATTTTGGTATAGTGGTTGATCCGGATGTTGATCGCTTGGCGTTTGTGGATGAAAATGGAGAGATGTTCGGTGAAGAATATACCCTTGTGGCTTGTGCCGATTATGTATTGAGTAAAACACCGGGAAATACCGTGAGTAATATGAGTTCAACACGTGCGTTACGTGATGTTACCGAAAAGTACGGAGGCACTTATGAAGCTAGTGCCGTTGGTGAAGTGAATGTGGTGAAGCTAATGAAGCAAAACAAGGTAGTTATTGGTGGTGAAGGTAACGGCGGAATTATATATCCCGAAGCACATTACGGACGTGATGCCTTGGTTGGTGTGGCTTTATTTTTAAGCTTGTTAGCAGAAAAGGATATGAAGGTTAGTGAACTTAGAAAAACGTACCCAGACTATTATATGAGTAAAAAGAAAATTGAATTAACACCAAGTCTTGATGTCGATGCTATTTTAAAAGCTATTGAAGAACGTTATCAAAATGAACAGTTGACTACAATTGACGGTGTGAAAATTGATTTTCCTGAAAATTGGGTACATTTAAGAAAAAGTAACACAGAACCTATTGTTAGAATCTATACTGAAGCTAAATCTCAAACCTTAGCCGATGATTTGGCAGATAAGTTTATAGAAGAGATTGGTTCGATTGCGGGTATTAACGTTTAAAAACTATTTTAGTCATGACTACAAAATTTTTATTTACCGTATTATTGGCAATGCTTTTTTTGCAGTCGTGCGATAAGGAGAAGGAATACAGTTCTGTTGACGAAGTGAATTGGAAAAAAAGAATGGTCCATTCAACTTTACCTGATTCTTTAGTTCAGGGGAAAACATATTTATCGGTGTATTCTCAAATTTATAGCGAAACAGAACACCGTATTCATAGTTTAACAGCTACAGTAAGTATTAGAAATATAAATGTTTCTGATACGGTTTATATCGATAAAGCCACCTATTTCGATACCCATGGAAATGCGATACGTACATATTTTGATAAAACCATTTTTGTGGCCCCAATGGAAGCAGTAGAAATTGTTATAGATGAACGTGATGAAGAAGGAGGAACAGGAGCAAATTTCTTATTTGACTGGCGAATTAAGAATACATCAAACTCACCGTTTTTTGAAAGTGTTATGATTTCAACTTCAGGACAGCAAGGTATTTCATTTACAACACAAGGAAAAGAGCTTAAATAGTAAAGAATTTGTAAAAAACAAAAGGCAACATTAAAAATGTTGCCTTTTGTTTTTTATTCAGGCTTTTGGTCTTTGTATTTCCAGCGTTTATGTGTCCAGAAGTAATATTCGGGAGCTTCGTGAATTTGTTTTTCTACTTCACGTAAAAACATATCGGTTAATTCGTAGTCTTTATAAATTGTGCTGTCTTCGGCTAAAGTCATAATTTCAGCTTCGTAATGTCCGCGTTTTACCTTAGTTACTTTCAGGAAAGCCGTCGTTAAGTCTAATTTTTTAGCTAAACGTTCTGCTCCAGTAAAACAAGGAACCTCTACACCCATAAAATGCCCCCAATAGACTTCTTTAGTTAACCGTGGTGATTGATCACTTAAAAAAGCCATAATGCTTTTAATATTTTGGCTTTCGTTTTCATTTATCGTGTTGATGGTTTCTTTAGTGCTAATAAGCGTAGTATTGAATTTTGAACGCATACGTCTTACTAAATTATCGAAATATTTGTTAGATAATTTCTTGTAAACAGCAAGACCATTAAAGTTAATGTAATTCTGAAGCACGACAGACCATTCCCAGCTGGCATAATGCCCAAACATTAGGATGATACTTTTATTTAAACTTTCCAGACGTTTAAATTCTTCCGGATTTTTTATTTTAAATCGCTTGTTTAATTCTTTTTCAGAGATGGTGAGTGTTTTAGCCATCTCTAAAAACATATCGCATAAATGCTTGTAGAACTTTTTTGTGATGATTAAAACTTCCTCGTCTGTCTTTTCAGGAAAAACCAGCTTAATATTGCTTTTAACGACTTTCTTTCGGTAGGCTACAATATGGTACATAATCAAATACAGTCCGTCTGAAATAAGATACAGGATTGGAAAGGGAAGTATGGAAATAATCCATAAAAGAGGATAAACAAGAATATATGCTAAGAATTGCATGAATTAATTTTAGATTTGTAGGGACAAATATATGCTAATTTGAAAATAAACTTTTAAGCTTTATGGGGAATTTAAATTTAATAACTATTGTAATAATTGCAGCGAATGTGCTAATATCCTATAAAGGATTTAGTGATTACGGATTTTTCGATAGGTATAAGTTTCAGGTTGGTAGTGTACAACGCGGGGAAAAAATTAGATTATTCAGTTCTGCTTTTCTACATGTCGACACACAGCACTTACTGTTTAATATGTTAACCTTGTATTTTTTTGCAAATACCGTGTTGTGGAGTTTAGGCACAGTTGGTTTCCTGTTTATTTATATTGGAAGTTTATTGTTTGGTAATGTATTGTCATTATACTTTCATAAAAATGAATATCATTACAGTGCAGTAGGAGCCAGTGGCGCAGTTACAGGTATTTTGTATTCTGCTATTTTATTGGAACCGAATATGAGTTTGTATTTATTCTTTGTACCAATTCCAATTCCTGCATATGTTTTTGGTGTTGGATATTTACTATATTCTATTTACGGTATGAAAAACAGAATTGGCAATATTGGTCATGACGCGCATTTTGGAGGAGCTGTTGGAGGATATATTATAACGTTGTTTTTAGCTCCAAGTTTGTTTCAAGAACATTTGTTAATGGTTGTATTATTGGCGATACCCATTGCTTTGTTATATGTGTTGAAAAAGGCAGGTAAAATATAAAATATAAGTAAGGGCCATTCTAAATTTAGGATGGGCTTTTTTCTGGGTAAACTTCTTTTACTCTATTGTTTTGTCGTGTTTACTATTATGGCACAGGAATTGACTTTATATAAGAAAGATGTATAATTTTAATTGTTTAAACGACTGAATCTAAAACAATTGATATTATAGGTTAATTATTAAATCTGAAAGACTAGTCTGTTAACTGACAGATTGGCTTAAATATACATATGAAGAAATCAAATTTTTTAACCCTTGACAGTTTGTCATTACAGGATTTTGACGAAAACGCAGAATTAATTCCTTTAATGACACCTGAAGACGAAGAAGAAATAAACAACGAAGAGCTGCCCGAAACTTTGCCTATACTTTCGTTAAGAAATACCGTATTGTTTCCTGGAGTAGTCATTCCTATTACGGCTGGTCGCGATAAGTCTATTAAATTAATTAACGACGCAAACAAAGGCTCCAAGATTATTGGTGTAGTTGCTCAAAAAGATGAGTCGGTAGAAAACCCAACGGCCAAAGAAATTAATGAGGTAGGTACGGTTGCCAAAATTTTACGTGTTTTAAAAATGCCCGATGGTAACGTAACTGTTATTATTCAGGGTAAAAAGCGTTTTAAAGTAGCAGAGGTTCTTACCGAAGAACCTTATATGAATGCTACGGTAAGAGATTTACCTGAAGCAAAGCCAGCAGTTAAGAATAAAGAGTTTTCTGCAATCATTGATTCTATTAAGGAATTAGCATTAAACATCATTAAGGAGAGTCCGAATATTCCAAGCGAAGCGTCTTTTGCTATTAAAAACATCGAAAGTAATTCGTTTTTAATCAATTTCGTGTCATCTAATATGAATTTAACGGTTGCTGAAAAGCAGTCGCTATTAGAAATTGATGACCTTAAAAAACGTGCCCTTGCAACCTTAAAATACATGAATGTTGAGTTTCAAAAACTGGAACTTAAAAATGATATTCAGTCTAAGGTGCAAATGGATATGAGTCAGCAGCAACGTGAGTATTTCTTGCATCAGCAAATGAAAACCATTCAGGAAGAATTGGGTGGTGTAAATCATGAGGAAGAGATTGAAGAGATGCGTGAGCGTGCTCTTACTAAAGAATGGGATGAAAAAGTAGCGAAACATTTCGAGAAGGAATTATCGAAGATGCAACGCATGAATCCTCAGGTGGCAGAGTACTCTATTCAACGTAATTATTTAGAACTGTTTTTAGATTTACCTTGGAATGAATACAGTCAAGATAAATTCGATTTAAAGCGTGCTAAAAAGATTTTAGATCGTGAACATTTCGGATTGGAAGATGTTAAACGCCGTATTATTGAATATTTAGCGGTGCTAAAATTACGTAACGATATGAAGTCTCCTATTTTATGTCTTTACGGACCTCCGGGAGTAGGTAAAACCTCTTTGGGTAAATCTATAGCAGAGGCTTTAGGTAGAGAGTATGTACGCATTTCATTAGGTGGTTTACGTGATGAAGCAGAGATTCGTGGACATAGAAAAACCTATATTGGTGCCATGCCAGGGCGTATCATTCAAAGTTTGAAGAAAGCAGGAACATCGAATCCAGTATTTGTTCTTGATGAAATTGATAAGTTAACGAATTCTCATAACGGAGATCCGTCTTCAGCAATGCTTGAGGTTTTAGATCCTGAGCAAAACAGTGAATTCTATGATAACTTCTTAGAGATGGGTTACGACCTTTCTAAAGTGATGTTCATAGCAACATCTAATAGCTTAGGGAGCATTCAGCCAGCGTTACGTGATCGTATGGAGATAATTAACGTTACCGGATATACTATTGAGGAAAAGGTAGAAATAGCTAAGCGTCATTTATTGCCAAAGCAATTAAAGGAACACGGACTAAACGATTCGCATTTAAAAATTGGAAAACCACAACTAGAAAAAATAGTAGAAGGTTATACCAGAGAATCAGGTGTTCGGGGCTTAGAAAAGCAAATAGCAAAAATGGTACGTCATGCAGCTAAGAATATCGCGATGGAAGAAGAGTACAATATCAAGGTAACAAACGGAGATATTATCGAAGTCCTTGGAAGACCAAAACTGGAGCGTGATAAATATGAAAATAACAATGTCGCAGGTGTTGTTACTGGGTTAGCATGGACAAGTGTTGGTGGTGATATCTTATTTATAGAGTCTATTCTTTCTAAGGGGAAAGGGATGCTTAATATTACCGGTAACTTAGGTAAGGTGATGAAGGAATCTGCTACTATTGCTATGGAATACATTAAAGCCAATGCTGATGAATTCGGTATTGACAATGAAGTATTCGACAAATACAATGTGCATATTCACGTGCCGGAAGGCGCAACGCCTAAAGATGGGCCAAGTGCAGGTATTACGATGTTAACTTCTCTTGTGTCCTTATTTACTCAGAAGAAAGTTAAGAAGAGTCTGGCAATGACAGGGGAGATTACGCTTCGGGGTAAAGTGCTTCCGGTAGGAGGTATCAAAGAGAAAATTTTAGCGGCGAAACGCGCCAGAATAAAAGAGATTATTCTTTGTGAAGAAAATAAACGTGATATTGAGGAGATTAAGCAGGAATACTTAAAAGGCTTAACCTTCCATTACGTTACAGATATGAGTGAGGTTATTAAAATAGCCATCACGAATCAAAAGGTAACAAATGCTAAAAAGCTATAAGCTAAAAGTTGTAAATTAAAAAGAGGTTGGGTTTCAACCTCTTTTTTTTATGTCTATTCTTTGTTAACCGTTATTTCGAAGACCTCGCCTTTAACAGGTTGTATTTTCATTTTTATATGCTTAAGGTCATCAGAAATTATTTGAGAGGTAATAACGTCGCATAAATTTACAGGGATGTTATTTATTTCTAAGAGTTGATCTCCGTAATGTAATTTACTTTTCAAGCTTTCGTTCCAAATAAATCCAACAATAATGTTTTCATCTTTAACGGAAAGTGAAAATCCTAATTCTGGGCGGTTAACGTTAATAGTGTTGGTGTCAGATTCAAAATAGAATTTTTTGTTTTTATAATCTATAGTGGTTATTCCGTTTTGTAACAATTTCGTTCCTATTTTTGAGTTATTGTCATTAGAGGTCTGCGCAGGAACATTTTCAAAAATCACATGGTTTAGTTTTAATCCAGGTGTTAAAACTTTGTATTGTTCATTAATTGGCTGCGTTCCAAAAAGGCCTATTCCAGAAGCACCTGTGCTTTTACCTTTAATTTTAAATATTTCTTTCGTGTTTAACAGTTTAAAGTTTTCTAAAGCGATATTGTAAAATTCGCTCATGCCTGTATCTACTAAAATCCGCTCTCTGGCTTTGTGTTTTCCTTCCAGATTAATCCAGATGTATGGGCTACTTTGGTTGTCTATAAATTGAATATCTGAAGCTTTGTTTTTGTTTAATTTCAGATTTTTAGCATCGTCAGTAATAATGATCTGCTGACTTTTCATATTGATCTGAATAATCGAATTTCTTAAAAGATTACTGCCAATAAACCCATCTACTTTAAAGCATTTAAAAACGGGATCACTATTTATGTCGTAAATTAAGGTTGGTGTTTTGGTAAATTCTACAGTACCTATTTTTAGTTTATTAAGTAGTATTAGTTCTAATTGGTTTTGCTTTCCGTTGGCATCTGTTATTGATATAGTTTTAGGTTTTGAGATGTTTAAAATTTCCTTTAGCTCGTTTGAAATAACATTTGGAGCTCCGGTATCAAGAAAAAAGCGATAGGTTTTTCCTTGAATGTCTACAGGTAAAATAATCTTATTTTTAACTATTTCAATAGGGATGGATTCAAAATATTGCTTTGAAGATTTTCCTTTATTTAGATTAGTATTCTGAGAATGTATGTTAAGAAATAAAAATAGACTTAAGATGCTTAATAGAAATTTCATGTTTTCAATTTTAATTCCATTTAAAGAATAACCATTTGTGATAATGAGTTCTAAAGTATTAATTTCTAAAACATTTTTATAGTCATCATTGATTAACATTCAATTTATCTGTGTTTTTTTATTAAAATAAAAAGTGCATGTTATCGTTTTAAGATAGATTTGTTTACTTTGCGCCCTATATATGCTAAAGAAAATTATTGTCGCTTTTTCTGTTTTTACTTCAGCTATCTCCTATGCGCAGTTAGGAGGCGAAGCAACGTATCAGTTTTTGAACTTAGTCTCATCACCGCGTCAGGCAGCTCTAGGAGGAAAGGTGTTAACCAACGTTGATTATGATGTAACTCAAGGGCTTTTTAACCCGGCAACCATTAATATGGAAATGGATAATCAGCTGGCGTTAAACTATACGAGTTATTTAGGCGGTATTAGTTATGGAACGGCATCTTATGCGTATACGGTAGACAGGCGTACACAAACCTTTCATGGGGGTATAACCTATATTAACTACGGCTCTTTTGATGGTTACGACGAAGATGGAAATTCTACTGGAACCTTTACGGGTAGCGAAACGGCTTTGTCCTTGGGATATGCATTACAATTAGGGTATTCTGATTTTTATTTCGGTGGAAATTTAAAATTGATAACATCTAAATTAGAACAGTACAATTCATTTGGTGCTGCGGTAGATTTAGGATTGATATATATCGATGAGGTTAATGACTTTCACGCGGCATTAGCGGTTAGAAATCTGGGAACCCAAATTACAACCTATGCCGGACTTCAGGAGAAATTACCATTAGAAGTTGATTTTGGAATGTCGCAAACTTTAGAGAATGTACCGATTCGTTGGCATGTCACTTTAGAGAATTTACAAGAGTGGCCCATAGCTAGACCAAATCCGTCTCGTGTTACAAGTGATTTAAGTGGAAATCAGACTGAAGAGAAAATTGGATTTTTAGGTCAAGTCATTAGGCATACCATTATTGGAGCAGAGGTGTTTCCGGAAGGTGGATTCAATATTCGATTAGGCTATAATTTTAGAAGAGCAGAGGAGTTACGTTTGGTCGATCAGCGTAATTTTTCAGGTTTATCTGCTGGATTCTCCATCAAATTAAATAAACTTCGTTTTAGTTATACGCATGCCAAATATACCAGTGCGGCGAACTCTAATTTTTTCGGTTTACAAATAGACTTACAATAACATGAATAATAAAATTACCATTGCAATAGATGGGTTTTCTTCAACAGGAAAAAGTACGGTGGCGAAGCAGTTAGCAAAGCATTTGGGCTATGTGTATGTAGATACTGGAGCAATGTATCGTGCAGTAGCGTATTACGCCATGAGTCACGGATTTATTAATGAAAATGGTTTTGATAAAGCAAGTTTAATAGAGCATCTTGAAAATGTTAACATCAGTTTTAAGTTTAATGATGCTTTGGGTTTTGCTGAAGTATATTTAAATGGGGTTAATGTAGAAAAGAAAATCAGAACCCTTGAAGTATCGAGATTTGTTAGTACTGTGGCGGCTGTTTCTGAAGTCAGACACAAATTAGTGGAACAACAGCAACAAATGGGGAAAGATAAAGGTGTAGTTATGGATGGTCGTGATATTGGTACCGTCGTGTTTTCTAACGCCGAACTAAAACTATTCATGACAGCCTCTGCCGAAACCAGAGCGCAACGTCGTTACAAAGAGCTTGTTGATAGAGGCGATGAGGTTGTGTATGATGAGGTTTTAAAAAATGTTCAGGAACGCGATTATATTGATACACATCGGGAAGATTCACCATTGGTAAAAGCTGATGACGCGATTGAAGTCGATAATTCTAATTTAACCTTAGAAGAGCAATTCAGTGTTATTCTTGAATTGGTAAACAAAACATTAAATAAGTAAACAAAAAGAGCGGTATTTACCGCTCTTTTGTTTACTTTAATCTCTTATAAATTTGGAATCACTAATTCCTGATCAGGATAAATTAAATCCGGGTTTTTAAGTTTATCGGTATTCGCCTTAAAGATGGCTTGGTATTTAGAAGCATCCTTATAGTAGTGTTTTGCTATTTTACCTAAAGTTTCTCCGCTTTTCACAGTATGTCTTGCATAAATGCTGGTGTCTTCTACTTTAATGTCAGCCATAATATCTTCGGGATTATTCCCTCCAATCTCTTTTATTTTATCCCAAAGTAAATTTTTTTCGTATTGGGTTTTAGTAGTTCCCCATACGTTTAATTTGTTTTCTTTCTCTTCAACTTTACCGTCTTTAACATTTAGAGTTTCGCCTAAATCTAACACCGGTTGGTATTTTTCTTTTGCTGTCATAATTATAAGTGTTTAATATTTTTCCTTCAATATAACGATTTATAGACTATTATCTTTTATTAAAAAGTTAAGATTTTAAGTCCTATATAGTTAGACCCGAAAGTAGGATGGAAGTCACTACTAAATTTATTTCCTCATTTTTAGGTAATTAGCATAATAATATGTATTTTTGCACTCCTTTTAGCGGTTCAGGAAAGGTAAAAGGATTGTATATCAAATATTTAATAACACTTTTGTGTGGTTGCCGCGTAATATTTCCTAAGCATACAAAATACAAATTTTTAATCAGCACATGGCTGAAAAAGCAAAACAAGCTGAAGTTGAAGCAACAGAAGCTAAAGCTGTTGAAGCTCCAGTAGTATCTGAAGCTAAAGCAAACCCTGAAAAATTCTTAAAAGAGTTTAACTGGCACAACTACCAAGAAGGTATTGACGAAGTAGACGCTCAACAATTACAAGAATTTGAAAAATTAGTAGCTGAGAATTTCGTTGACACTTTAGATGATGAAGTTGTTGAAGGTACTGTAGTACACATTACTGATAGAGATGCTATTATCGATATCAACGCTAAATCTGAAGGTGTAATTTCTTTAAACGAGTTCCGTTACAACCCTAACTTAGCTGTTGGAGATAAAGTAGAAGTATTAATCGACGTTCGTGAAGACGCAACTGGTCAATTAGTATTATCTCACAGAAAAGCTCGTGTAATCAAAGCATGGGATCGTGTAATTAAAGCAAACGAAACTGGAGAAATCGTTAACGGTTTTGTTAAGTGTAGAACTAAAGGTGGTATGATTGTAGACGTATTCGGTATCGAAGCGTTCTTACCAGGTTCTCAAATAGATGTTAAGCCAATTAGAGATTACGATCAGTACGTAAACAAAACTATGGAATTCAAAGTTGTTAAAATCAACCACGAATTTAAGAACGTAGTAGTATCTCACAAAGCGCTTATCGAAGCTGATATCGAAGTTCAGAAGAAAGAAATCATCGGTCAGTTAGAAAAAGGTCAAGTATTAGAAGGTGTTGTTAAAAACATTACTTCTTACGGTGTATTCATCGACTTAGGTGGTGTAGATGGTTTAATCCACATTACAGATCTTTCTTGGTCTCGTATCAACCATCCAAATGAGATTGTTGAATTAGATCAAAAACTTAACGTGGTAATCCTTGATTTTGATGAAGATAAATCAAGAATCCAATTAGGATTAAAACAATTAAGCAAACACCCATGGGAAGCTTTAGCTGATACAGTTGCTGTAGGAGATAAAGTAAAAGGTAAAGTTGTTGTAATTGCAGATTACGGTGCATTTATTGAAGTAGCTGATGGTGTTGAAGGATTAATTCACGTATCTGAAATGTCTTGGTCTACGCACTTACGTTCAGCTCAAGATTTCGTATCTGTAGGAGACGAAGTTGAAGCAGTTATCTTAACTTTAGATAGAGAAGAGCGTAAAATGTCTTTAGGTATCAAGCAATTAACTGCAGATCCATGGACAGACATTACTACTAAATACCCTGTAGGTTCTAAACACAAAGGTATTGTACGTAACTTCACTAACTTTGGTGTATTCGTAGAATTAGAAGAAGGTATCGACGGATTAATTTACATCTCTGATTTATCTTGGACTAAGAAAATTAAGCACCCTAGTGAATTCTGTTCAGCTGGAGATGAGTTAGAAGTTGTAGTATTAGAGTTAGATGTTGAAGGACGTAAATTATCTTTAGGTCACAAACAAACAACTGCAAACCCTTGGGATAAATACGAAACTGAATTTGCTTTAGAAACTGTTCATGAAGGCTCTATCGCTGAAATCGTAGACAAAGGAGCTACAGTAGAATTTAACGAAGATATCGTTGCATTCATCCCTTCTCGTCACTTAGAAAAAGAAGACGGAAGTAAACTTAAAAAGGGTGAAACTGCTCAATTCAAAATTATTGAGTTCAACAAAGAGTTTAAACGTGTAGTTGCATCTCACACTGCTATCTTTAAAGCAGAAGAAATCGCTAACGTAAAAGCAGCAGCTAGAAAAGCTGAAGCACAAGCAGCAGAAGCAAAACCAACTTTAGGTGATGCTAACGATGCTTTACAAGCTCTTAAAGATAAAATGGACGGTAAAAAATAATTTTTACTTCCTTTAGTTAGGAATCCATTATAAATCTAAAAGACCTTCAATTTTTTGAAGGTCTTTTTTTTTATGTGTTTATATCTCAATGTGTAAAACCTGATTTATGTCATTTGAAAGATTTTATTTTTAATGGAGCATCATTTCTGTATGGTTCACACGTTTTTTTTAGTTAACTTTGCTCTCCAAATACGTTTGGATAGTATATGAGTCAGAAAGTTTTACTTAACGAAAAAGAGGTAAACATCATTCTTCACCGATTGGCTTGTCAACTTATTGAAAAACATAACGACTTCTCAGACACTGTACTTATTGGTTTACAGCCACGTGGCGTGTATTTAGCCGATAGAATCGCTAAAATCTTAAGAGAAGATTACAAGGTTGAAAATATCCAGTTAGGGTATTTAGACATTACGTTTTTTAGAGATGATTTCCGCCGAGGAGAAAAGCCATTAGAGGCCAATAAAACCAAAATCAATTTTTTAGTAGAAGATAAAAACATCGTGTTTATAGACGATGTATTATATACCGGTAGGAGTATAAGAGCCGCATTAACCGCGATACAATCGTTTGGTCGGCCAAACGAAATTGAACTTTTAACGCTAATTGATAGACGTTTTAGCAGGCATTTACCAATTCAACCAAACTACAGAGGAAGACAGGTAGATGTGATTAATAATGAGAAAGTACATGTAAACTGGAAGGAGAAAGATAATGAAGATTCAGTTTACCTTATAGAACGATAATTTTACCCGTTTAAACTACTGTTACAGGTAGGTTTAAACACTTAACTTTAAACATAGAAAATGAGCGAATTAAGTGTAAATCACTTGTTAGGAATTAAATATCTTAATGAGCAAGATATTCAACTTATTTTTGAAACCGCCGATCATTTTAAAGAAGTGATAAACAGGCCCATTAAAAAGGTGCCTTCACTTCGAGATATTACCATTGCCAATTTATTTTTTGAAAATTCAACCCGAACTAAGTTGTCTTTTGAATTGGCAGAAAAAAGGTTATCTGCCGACGTATTAAACTTTTCATCAGGACAATCTTCAGTAAAAAAAGGAGAAACGCTTATCGATACCGTAAACAACATTTTATCTATGAAAGTAGATATGGTAGTGATGCGTCATCCAAACCCTGGAGCTGGTGTATTTTTATCAAAACACGTTAACGCCAGTATTGTAAATGCTGGTGATGGTGCTCACGAACATCCAACACAGGCCTTATTAGATTCGTATTCTATTCGAGAGCGTTTAGGTGATGTTGCTGGTAAAAAGGTGGTTATTGTTGGAGATATTTTACACAGTAGGGTGGCGCTTTCTAATATTTTTGCTTTACAATTACAAGGTGCAGAAGTTATGGTTTGCGGACCAAAGACTTTAATCCCGCGTTATATTCATGAGTTAGGTGTAAAAGTAGAAACTAATCTTCGTAAAGCTTTAAACTGGTGTGATGTGGCTAATATGCTTCGTGTACAAAACGAGCGTATGGATATTAGTTATTTCCCGTCAACGCGTGAGTACACCCAACAGTTCGGAGTAAATAAAGAGTTATTAGATTCTTTAGATAAAGAAATTACAATCATGCACCCGGGGCCAATTAATCGTGGTGTAGAGATAACGAGCGATGTGGCCGATTCTAAACAAGCCATCATTTTAGATCAGGTTCAAAATGGTGTTGCCGTAAGAATGGCTGTTATATATTTATTGGCGTCTAAAATAAAACAATAAACAATGATTATAGATCAGGACGGAAACATATCGATTATTACTCAGGAAAAAGCAACCCTTCCAGAGTTAGTAAAAAAACTGCAGGCCTTATATCCTAAGTTTAAGAACAGTAACATCATTGTTATTCTATCGACATTAAAAACACTTGGTGTACAGGATATTGTTGAATTTTTAGAAATTTCAAATACGCATCGTGGATCTAAGCACTCGTTTGTTATTGTTACGGATAAGATTGATTTAGATGAAACTCCAGATGAAATTGTCGTAGTACCTACAACGCAGGAGGCTTACGATATTATTGAAATGGAAGAAATGGAACGGGATTTAGGGTTTTAAAAAATGAAGACCTACCATCTTGCACAGGTTAATATCGCGAAAGGTTTAGCACCACTTAGCGATCCTATTATGCAGGATTTTATAAATAATGTTGACCGAATAAATGCTATAGCTGATAAAAGCGACGGCTTTGTTTGGCGTTTTAAAGATGAAGACAAAGATGAAGCTTTGTCTGTTTTTAAGGAAAACAATCTTTTGGTTAATATTTCTGTTTGGGAAGATCTTCAGTCACTTTTCAATTACATTTATCATTCCGATCATATTGAGGTTTTTAAGAGAAAAAAAGAGTGGTTTTCTAAAGTACAAATGAAACATATGGCATTTTGGTATGTGCCAATTGATTATAAACCTACTTTAAAAGATGCGAAAATTCGCTTAGATTACTTAAATTCACATGGAGAAACGCCGTATGCGTTTACCTTTAAAAGTAAATTTTCGGTAGTCGATGCTATTAATTATAAAACCCCTTAATACATGAAGCTCACAATTTTAGGATGTTACAGTGCTACGCCAAGAGCTTTAACCAATACCACATCACAAGTTTTAGAAATTAACAACCACATGTTTTTAATAGACTGTGGCGAAGGGACTCAGGTACAATTGCGCAAACATAAAATTAAGTTTAACAGGATTAAGCATATTTTTATTTCGCATTTGCACGGCGATCATTTTTTTGGTTTAGTTGGGCTTATTTCTACATTTCGCTTATTAACCCGTGAAACCGATTTACATATTTATGGGCCAAAAGGCATAAAAGAAGTTATTACGCTTCAAATGAAACTTTCGGACTCCTGGACTAATTATAAGCTTATTTTCCATGAGTTAACATCTAACAATTCAGAATTAATTTTTGAAGACGAAGTAGTTGAAGTGCATACCATTCCTTTAAATCATCGTGTATATACCAACGGATACCTTTTTAAAGAAAAGGAAGGTAATCGCAAATTAGATATTAATCTGGTTGAGGAGGCTAATATAGATATGGCTTACTATAGAAAACTACAACAAGGTTTTGATGTTGTAAATGAAGATGGGGTGTTAATAGCTAATGAAAAAGTGACAAAACCTGGTAAAAAACCTAAAAGCTATGCCTTTTGTAGTGATACTATGTACAAAGAAGATATTGTGCCTATCATTAAAGATGTCGATGTTTTATATCATGAATCTACGTTTTTAGAAAAGCACGCTCATTTGGCACCACCAACAAAGCATTCAACCGCAAAAGAAGCCGCTACAATTGCTAAAAAAGCGAATGCAGGGGTTTTGTTGCTAGGGCATTATTCAACGCGCTACGATAGCTTAAAACCGTTTAAAGAAGAAGCACGGGAAGTCTTTAAACACGTTAGGTTATCTCAAGATGGTAAGGTGTTCGATTTTAATTAAACTCCCTTAAATCTAACACCCATTCAATAGCTTCGTTTAAGGATTCACAGCGTTTTATACTATCCTTAGAAAAACGCTTTTCTAAGGTGGCGTTTAAATAAGCCATATGGTTATAAATAACGATGGCACTAGCAAAAATAACGTTTAGTTCCGATAATTTATTCCAGTTATGAGGATCTCTGGAATAGGAATGTATGCGATTGGAAATGTAAGCCAGTTTAGCCTCTGTTCCATAATAAGCCTCGATATCATTCATTAAATCTTTTACCATAGGCCAATCAAAATGAATGCCTTCTTTCATTTCAGATAAGATATATTTTTCACCAAAATAAAAGGTGCCAAATGGCTTTTGTAATTTAAAGAACTGCGTGCTATCGTAATAGGCGGAATTCTCAAATGTCATATTAATTCGTTAGGGAGGGCCTAATTTAGAAAGATTATTCTATTAAGGAATGAAAAGAAATATTTAATTTTGAATAATTTTAAATTAGTATGGAAAAGGACTTAAGTAGCTATAGAAAATCTTATGAAAAAGGAGAGTTATTATTGCAGGATGCTCCCGAAAACCCTTTGGAATTGTTTCAAAAATGGTTTTATGAAGTGGATAGTTTTTTTGTTGAAGATGAAACCAATGCCATGACCGTTTCAACCATCGGGTTAGATGGATATCCGAAAAGCAGGGTAGTACTGCTTAAGCGTTATACATACGAAGGCTTTATTTTTTATACTAATTATAACAGTGAGAAAGGCAAGGCTATTGCAAATAACCCAAATGTTTGTTTGTCTTTTTTTTGGCATGCTGCCGAGCGTCAGGTAATCATTAAAGGTAAGGCTGAAAAAATAGCTGAAAATTTAAGCGATGGCTATTTTGAATCTAGGCCACGTGGCAGTCAATTAGGTGCTATGGTTTCAGATCAGAGTGAAGTGATTGAGAGTAGACAGGTCTTAGAGCAAAAACTCCACAATTTAGAACAGGAATACGAAGGCAAAGAAATAACCAGACCAGGGTATTGGGGAGGTTATATTGTTAAGCCTGTTGAAATGGAATTTTGGCAGGGTAGAGCTAATAGATTACACGATCGCATTAGATATACATTACAAACAGATTACAATTGGCAGATTGATCGATTATCTCCATAATTTCACCGCTGAAATACACTTTTTTTATTATAGTCGATATTTTTAATCGATGAAATACATTATTTAACGATAAAAAACACGTCGTTAATCGATTTTAACATTTCTTTAACAGTTACTTCAAGTTAGGCTTCTAAATTTACAGAACCAAATCTAAATTTACCTAACCATGAAGTTATCAACCAAACTGCCTTTTTTGGCTCTCCTAGCTTTTCTAAGCTTTTCTTGTACCACCGATAGTCTTGAAGATGAAGTACAAGGAGAAGAATTTAGTTTAATAATTTTAGAAGACAAATCGATTGAAGTCGAAATCTTAGATCTTATAAATGATCACAGGTTATCAAAAGGGCTTGATCCTTTATTGGACATGAACATTGTAAAATCTGTGGCTTACACACACACCGATTATATGGTAGATAATAATGAAGTATCGCATGCTAATTTTTTCAAGCGTAGTGAATACTTAAAGGCTAATGCAGGGGCATCTAAAGTTTCTGAAAATGTGGCTTATGGTTACAGTTCTGCAGAATCGGTAGTTAATGCATGGCTAAAAAGCGAAGGGCACCGCGCTACCATTGAAGGTGATTTTACAAACTTCGACATTTCTGCCGAAGTAAACACTGAAGGTAAATGGTATTATACCAATATCTTCATTAAAAAATAATTATTTGCTAGTCTCAGTTTGATAGCAATTACCGCATAGCCTGTTATGTATTTAATAGGTTATACCTTGATAACTTAATTGTTATTGAATTTAGCTTTAGGTATGAGCCTCCCTTGGTTGGGGAGGCTTTTTTTGTTTTAAGGTAATTAATATTTGGGGGCTATAGTTATAGTTAATGACTTAGGACTTTCCTGAATAAGGATATAATAGTTCATCTAGACCTATTGGATTATGAACAGAAAGAAGTAGCATAAAAGAAGTTGTGAAAGCAAGAAATCTGTTTAGAATATAGTGTCAGATAACATCTTTATTATTTATTAATATTTTAGATGAAGAGTGAGATGAAGGTATTTCTATTTAAAGCTAAAAACCCACTAAGAACAAGTCTTAATGGGTTTTTAAAATATTGAATTTAGCTTGATTTTTCTTTGTCGTTATTCCATTTTAATAACGATAAATTGTGTACGTCTGTTTAACTGGTGTGCTTGTTCTTCACAATCTTCACTACCGTCACATCCGTTCGTCAATCTGCGTTCACCAAATCCTTCATGAGCTGTAATTCGTTCAGGAGCAATACCATGTGAGATTAAATACTCATAAGTAGAATTTGCTCTGTCTATCGATAATTTATCATTGTAAGATAAAGAACCTCTGGAATCGGTATGCGATTCAATTCTAATTACCATATCAGGGTATTGGTTAACCATTAAATCGACAATCTTATCTAACTCTTCAGCAGCATCAGGTCTGATGTTATACTTATCAAAGTCAAAGTAAATGGTATTTAACTCAGCAAGTTTTACAACGTCTTCTACGGGGTTTAATAATAAGTTCGCAGTTATTGTTGTTAATTCTGTTTTCAAATTTTTAGAGGTAAACGTTCTGTAATCCTCTATGTATTTATCATGACTTCCAACAATTTTGTAATCCTGGTTTCTATCTATATTAATGGAGTAGTAGCCGTTTTCATCGGTTTCCATATAAGCGATTTGTCCACCCTTTTCATCGTATAATTTGATGGTTGAATTCGGAATTGGATTGCTGTTAATGGCATCTGAAACAACACCTTCAACTTTTAATGGTGGTATTCTGTTGTAAGCATAAATATCATCATCACCTTTACCTCCAGATCTGTTTGATGCAAAATAACCAGCAGTTCCACTCGCACTCATGGTAAATGAGAAGTCATCTTTACTAGAGTTAACCGGAGTTCCTAAATTTATAACATCAATGATATTGTCATTTTCATCATTTACTGAAGCAAAAATGTCTAACATTCCCAGACCAACATGACCGTCTGATGAGAAGAATAAGGTACCTTCATTATTTATAAAAGGAAAACCTTCAGCACCATTGGTGTTTACAACGTCTCCTAAGTTTTTAGGCTCTCCTAAAACACCATCGGCAGAAATATCTACGACGTAAATATCAGATCCACCCATGCCTCCTGGTCGGTCTGAAGCGAAGTAAAGCTTAGTATCATCACTGTTTAGAGCGGCGTGTTGGGTTGAATAATTATCACTGTTAATGGCTAAGTCTTCAACATCTGTCCAGATGCTATCCCTAAAAGTAGCCCTATAGATCTTCATATTAGTAAGACCTTTGTTGTCTTTATTTTCTACGTTATCTTTAAAATTGTTTCGAGAGAAATACATATACTTACCGTCCTTTGTAATGGTCACAGGACCATCATGAAACACAGTATTGATATCTCCTTTCAATTTTTTAGTATGGTCTACTTCTTCTTCAGAGTCTAATTCGGTTACATAAACATCTAAGAAAGGTTGTTCATTCCATCCGTATAAACGTTTAATAGCAACGCCGGCATCTCGGGTAGAGCAGAAGTATATTTTACCATCGTGCTCGTAAGCTCCAAAATCACTATACTCTGAGTTAAAATTGAATTTATCTAAGAAATACTGTTGCTTAGCGTTGAATACATTTGTTATGAAATTTGAATCTTTAGAGAAATCATTGCTGTTTACAACGCCACCAGAATCCTTGTAGCGTTCTAACCATTTTTCAGATTCGTCATAATCTTTAATACCTCTTAAAGATTGCGCGTAGCTATAATAATACTCTACAGGAACATTATCTTGTTCTACCACCTTTTTATAGTATTTAGAGGCATTTTTTGGATCTCTTAACAAGGCGTAACAGTCGGCCAGTTTTCTTGTTGCATAATCTTTATTGTAATCTTTAGCAATAAGCTCCTTATAAACTTCTGCCGCTTTTACAAAAGAAAATTTATTGAATAGTGTGTCTGCCTTATTTTGTTTCCCTTGCTGAGCGAACACAGTGAAGGTTAGCAGTAGTGCAGCGAATACTAAAATGTAATTTTTAATCTTCATATCTTAGGGTATTAGAAGTATCTAGGTGATTTTAGTTTAGTACTTAAGAATTTGAATTCGTAAATAAGCAGGATTTCATGTGTTCCTGTTGTATAGTCAGCAATATCCGAAATGGCTTTTTCGTAAGCATATCCTATACGTAGTTGTCGTGAAATTTGAAAATCTACGATACCTCCAATAGCAGCTGTTTGTTCGTTGATTCTATATGAACCACCTAACCAAAACTTTTCATTGAATAAAAAGTTCGCTGTAAGATCGTACGATAATGGGGCACCGTTTGTTGCTTTTATTAAGTATGCAGGTTTGAATTTTATTGTTTTACTAAGGTCGAATACATAACCACCGGTAAAATAGTAACTCAAACGCTCTAAGGCTTCGTAACCTTCCTCTTTGTTTCTATCGGTGTTTAGAATTCTTGGTGTTGATAAACCTAAGTACCATTTATTCGTACTCCAGTAAACACCAAGACCGATATTCGGAGACCAGCGATTAGCAAACCCTCTAAAGTAGGTGTCTTCAACCACACTTGGGTCGTTTAAAAATTCAGAATCCAGACTATATTGGGTAAATCCTCCTTTAAGACCGAAAGCCAGTTTTCCTGTTTCTCCGGTTGGAATGGCATAGGAGAAGTCACCGTATAAGTAGGTGAAATTTTCAGGACCTAAATCGTCTTCTATAAATGACAAACCTAAACCTATTCTGTCGTTTCTTAACGGACTATGAATAGAAAGGGTTTGTGTTATAGGGCCTCCTTTAAAACCAACCCACTGGCTTCTGTGTAATCCTACAATGCTCAAGGCTTCTCTACTACCAGCATAAGCTGGGTTAACAGATATTGTATTATACATGTACTGAGTGAACTGCGGTAATTGTTGCGCGAGTCCAACCGTACAACTTAATAATGCAATAGCGATTATGTAATGTTTAAAAAGTTTCATAGGTTAAGATTTTTATTTAGTTCCTAAATAAACTGGTCCTGTAAATGGTGCCAATCCACTATCTTTTAATGTTATTATATAATAGTAAGTTCCGTTTGGTACTGTATCAGAAGATCCGAAAGATGATTTATTCGAACGACCTCTCCAGTCTCCCATATTTTCACCTAGGGTATAATTGCTAGACTCGTAGATTAAAGCTCCCCATCGGTTGAAGATCTTAACATCTGCGACGAATCCACAGAGTTCGATTCCTTTAATATCAAATGATTCATTATAAGAGTCTCCATTAGGTGTTACCGCTTTTGAAATCTCAATATCATTCTCACCACATGGTAATACCACACAATCTGAATCAACTTGAAGTGTAAGTTCGGTTTCAAAGATAGAACCGTCTCTCGTGGTCTTATACTTAACTAAGAATTCTAATACTTCACCAGGATTGAAATCTTCACCTAGTTGTAATTTCGTTGGGTCGAAAATAGAACCGATTAGGGTGGCAACGTCATTTCCTTGAATAAATTCCCAAACACCTTGAAGGTTTACATCACTTGGAATAAGCCCTTCAATGATATCTCTTAAGTCTACAGCACCGTCGTCATAACAGATAGGACTTGCTGTTGTTCTTGTTGTTACGGTTTGAATAGCGATTAATACGGTTTGTGTGTATACAGATTCGTTACCACAAGCATCAACTGCTGTCCAGGTTCTTGTAATCTGATAATCTACAAACTGGTTTTCAACGAAAGTACTCTCTTCTGTAAATTCAACAGTGTATTCAGAGCAGTCTGTAAATTCTAATTCAGGAGCATCAGGAATATCTAGTGAAGTAACAGCTATGGTTTCTTCATATTCAGTAATATTCTCAGGTGCTTTGGTATCCTGAACCGTGATGTTTTGTGTATGAGAAACGGAGTTTCCACAATCATCAGTAGCCGTCCAAGTACGGGCAATTGAATAACTAGAAGGACACGAACCGTCTGTTCTTACATCTTCTACTGTTACCGTTGCATTTCCACAGTTATCTGTAGCTGTTAAAACGACATCGTTAATAGTAGGAACGGCATCACATTCTACAGTTATATCTGTAGGTAGGGTTTCAACAAAGGTTGGTGCCGTAGTATCAATAACCGTAATAGTTTGTGTGGCTGTAGAAGCATTTCCACAATCATCGGTCGCTGTCCATGTTCTGGTAATTACTTTGGTGTTACCACAAGCAGCAACTTCAGAATCACTTTCCGTGATGGTTACATTACCACAAGTATCGGTAGCAGTAGCTATACCAGTACTCACGCTTGTTACATCTTCAGAACATTCAATAGTTACACTATCCGGTGCTGTAATTGTTGGAGCAACAGTATCAACTATAGTAATAGTTTGTGTAGCTGTTGAAGCATTTCCACAATCATCGGTCGCTGTCCATGTTCTGGTAATCACTTTTGTGTTACCACAAGTAGCAACTTCAGTATCACTTTCTGTGATGGTTACATCCCCACATGTATCAGTAGCTGCAGCTACACCAGTATTAGCACTTGTTCCATCTTCTGTACATTCGATGGTTACATCTGCAGGTACAGTTAATGCCGGAGCTGTTGTATCTTGAACCGTAATAATTTGCGTATGTACAGTTTCTAATCCACATTCATCAGTAGCCGTCCAGGAACGAGTTAACGAGTAGCTAGAAGGACAATCTCCATCAGTTCTTACTTCACTGAAAGTTACAGTAGCAGCACCACAGTTATCAGTAGCAGTAAGTGTTTCAGCTGTTGGTACAGCATCACATTCTACAATAGTATCAGCAGGAAGTGTTTCTACGAATGTTGGAGTCGTAGTGTCTTGAACCGTAATAGTTTGCGTATGCACAGTTTCTAATCCACATTCATCAGTAGCCGTCCATGTACGAGCTAACGAGTAGCTAGAAGGACAATCTCCATCAGTTCTTAGTTCACTGAAAGTTACCGTAGCAGTACCACAGTTATCAGTTGCAGTAAGTGTTTCAGCTGTTGGTACAGCATCACATTCTACAATAGCATCAGCAGGAAGCGCTTCTACGAATGTTGGAGGTGTTGTATCTTGAACTGTAATAGTTTGTGTATGTACAGTTTCTAATCCACATTCATCAGTAGCTGTCCAAGTGCGAGCTAACGAGTAGCTAGAAGGACAATCTCCATCAGTTCTTACTTCACTGAAAGTTACCGTAGCAGTACCACAGTTATCATCGGCAGTAAGTGTTTCAGCTGTTGGTACGGCATCACATTCTACAATAGTATCAGCAGGAAGCGCTTCTACGAATGTTGGAGGTGTTGTATCTTGAACTGTAATAGTTTGTGTATGTACAGTTTCTAATCCACATTCATCAGTAGCTGTCCAAGTGCGAGCTAACGAGTAGCTAGAAGGGCAATCTCCATCAGTTCTTACTTCACTGAAAGTTACCGTAGCAGTACCACAGTTATCATCGGCAGTAAGTGTTTCAGCTGTTGGTACGGCATCACATTCTACAATAGTATCAGCAGGAAGCGCTTCTACGAATGTTGGAGGTGTTGTATCTTGAACTGTAATAGTTTGTGTATGTACAGTTTCTAATCCACATTCATCAGTAGCTGTCCAAGTGCGAGCTAACGAGTAGCTAGAAGGGCAATCTCCATCAGTTCTTACTTCACTGAAAGTCACGCTAGCAGTACCACAGTTATCAGTTGCAGTAAGCGTTTCAGCTGTTGGTACAGCATCACATTGTACAATAGTATCAGCAGGAAGCGCTTCTACGAATGTTGGAGGTGTTGTATCTTGAACTGTAATAGTTTGTGTATGTAGAGTTTCTAATCCACATTCATCAGTAGCCGTCCAGGTACGAGCTAAGGAGTAGCTAGAAGGGCAATCTCCATCAGTTCTTACTTCACTAAAAGTTACCGTAGCAGTACCACAGTTATCATCGGCAGTAAGCGTTTCAGCTGTTGGTACAGCATCACATTGTACAATAGTATCAGAAGGAAGAGCTTCAGCGAATGTTGGAGCTGTTGTATCTTCGATTGTGAAGGTTGCGGTTGTAGTTGATTCATTTCCACAAGCATCAGTAGCAGTAAAGATTACCGTAGCCGAACCAGTATTTCCACAATCATCACTTAAAGAAGTGAAGTTATTAGACCAGCTAATTGATGAACAGTCATCTGTAGCTGTGGCACCTCCATTAGAAGCTAACCAATAATCTAATTCTTGTGTATTACCAGAACCATCACATTCTGCAATATAATCAGATGCTGTTGTTGTTAAGTTTGGAGCAATATTATCTTGAATGTGATAAATTGCAGTTGTTTCTGATGAGTTACCACAAGCGTCGGTAGCAGTAAAAGTTATTGTAATACCTTTTCCTTCTTTACATTTAACACTTGTATCTTGTCCATAATTATTTGTCCATGTCACATCACCGCAATTATCGCTTGCCGTTGCTCCAGCATTATTATTTAACCAATCGGTTAATTTTTGTGGATCATCAACTGCACACTCAATATTGATATCAGCAATATTAGAGTTGTCTATTATAGGAGGAGTTTCATCATTGATAATAATTAATTGTGTACATGTTGTTGTGTTACCTGTCATATCTGAAATTTGATATGTTCTTGTTATAGTTTCAGGGCAACTTAAATTGTCACTTATTTCATTTAATAGAGTGAAACTAGATTCGTTTACACTACAGTTATCATTAGCATTTCCACCTGCATTTACAAATTCGGTAAAATTAGAATAAGCTGGTTGTTCTGAAATATCACATGCAGCTGTTAAGTCTCCCGGACAGTTAAGTTTTGGAGCTTGGTTATCGGTCACCACGACATCTTGAGTACATATTGTTTCGTTGTTGTTGGTATCTGTAAATGTCCAAGTAATGGTAGTGGTACCAACCGGCCAAGGGTCATTCATAGCAGCGTTGTCGCTTCTAGTTCCATCGGCAGTAATGCTGCCATCACAGTTATCAGTTGCAACAGGTGCTGTTACTGAATCACTATTAGAACATACGGTTTCAGAATCAGAATTTCTGATGATATCACTTAAAGACGTACAGTCGAATACCGGAGCTTGGTTATCGGTCACCACGACATCTTGAGTACATATTGTTTCGTTGTTGTTGGTATCTGTAAATGTCCAAGTAATGGTAGTGGTACCAACCGGCCAAGGGTCATTCATAGCAGCGTTGTCGCTTCTAGTTCCATCGGCAGTAATGCTACCGTCACAGTTATCGGTTGCAACAGGTGCTGTTACTGAATCACTATTAGAACATACGGTTTCAGAATCAGAATTTCTGATGATATCACTTAAAGACGTACAGTCGAATACCGGAGCTTGGTTATCGGTCACCATGACATCTTGAGTACATATTGTTTCGTTGTTGTTGGTATCTGTAAATGTCCAAGTAATGGTAGTGGTACCAACCGGCCAAGGGTCATTCATAGCAGCGTTGTCGCTTCTAGTTCCATCGGCAGTAATGCTACCGTCACAGTTATCGGTTGCAACAGGTGCTGTTACTGAATCACTATTAGAACATACGGTTTCAGAATCAGAATTTCTGATGATATCACTTAAAGACGTACAGTCGAATACCGGAGCTTGGTTATCGGTCACCACGACATCTTGAGTACATATTGTTTCGTTGTTGTTGGTATCTGTAAATGTCCAAGTAATGGTAGTGGTACCAACCGGCCAAGGGTCATTCATAGCAGCGTTGTCGCTTCTAGTTCCATCGGCAGTAATGCTACCGTCACAGTTATCGGTTGCAACAGGTGCTGTTACTGAATCACTATTAGAACATACGGTTTCAGAATCAGAATTTCTGATGATATCACTTAAAGACGTACAGTCGAATACCGGAGCTTGGTTATCGGTCACCACGACATCTTGAGTACATATTGTTTCGTTGTTGTTGGTATCTGTAAATGTCAAGTAATGGTAGTGGTACCAACCGGCCAAGGGTCATTCATAGCAGCGTTGTCGCTTCTAGTTCCATCGGCAGTAATGCTACCGTCACAGTTATCGGTTGCAACAGGTGCTGTTACTGAATCACTATTAGAACATACGGTTTCAGAATCAGAATTTCTGATGATATCACTTAAAGACGTACAGTCGAATACCGGAGCTTGGTTATCGGTCACCACGACATCTTGAGTACATATTGTTTCGTTGTTGTTGGTATCTGTAAATGTCCAAGTAATGGTAGTGGTACCAACCGGCCAAGGGTCATTCATAGCAGCGTTGTCGCTTCTAGTTCCATCGGCAGTAATGCTACCGTCACAGTTATCAGTTGCAACAGGTGCTGTTACTGAATCACTATTAGAACATACGGTTTCAGAATCAGAATTTCTGATGATATCACTTAAAGACGTACAGTCGAATACCGGAGCTTGGTTATCGGTCACCACGACATCTTGAGTACATATTGTTTCGTTGTTGTTGGTATCTGTAAATGTCCAAGTAATGGTAGTGGTACCAACCGGCCAAGGGTCATTCATAGCAGCGTTGTCGCTTCTAGTTCCATCGGCAGTAATGCTACCGTCACAGTTATCGGTTGCAACAGGTGCTGTTACTGAATCACTATTAGAACATACGGTTTCAGAATCAGAATTTCTGATGATATCATAAAGACGTACAGTCGAATACCGGAGCTTGGTTATCGGTCACCATGACATCTTGAGTACATATTGTTTCGTTGTTGTTGGTATCTGTAAATGTCCAAGTAAAGTGGTACCAAGTATTCAGTCGAAGTTCCATCCGGCTAGTCACAGTTATGGTTATCTGTTACTGTCACTATTAGAACATACGGTTTCAGAATCATTTCTGATGATATCACTTAAAGACGTACAGTCGAATACCGGAGCTTGGTTATCGGTCACCATGACATCTTGAGTACATATTGTTTCGTTGTTGTTGGTATCTGTAAATGTCCAAGTAATGGTAGTGGTACCAACCGGCCAAGGGTCATTCATAGCAGCGTTGTCGCTTCTAGTTCCATCGGCAGTAATGCTACCGTCACAGTTATCGGTTGCAACAGGTGCTGTTACTGAATCACTATTAGAACATACGGTTTCAGAATCAGAATTTCTGATGATATCACTTAAAGACGTACAGTCGAATACCGGAGCTTGGTTATCGGTCACCATGACATCTTGAGTACATATTGTTTCGTTGTTGTTGGTATCTGTAAATGTCCAAGTAATGGTAGTGGTACCAACCGGCCAAGGGTCATTCATAGCAGCGTTGTCGCTTCTAGTTCCATCGGCAGTAATGCTACCGTCACAGTTATCGGTTGCAACAGGTGCTGTTACTGAATCACTATTAGAACATACGGTTTCAGAATCAGAATTTCTGATGATATCACTTAAAGACGTACAGTCGAATACCGGAGCTTGGTTATCGGTCACCACGACATCTTGAGTACATATTGTTTCGTTGTTGTTGGTATCTGTAAATGTCCAAGTAATGGTAGTGGTACCAACCGGCCAAGGGTCATTCATAGCAGCGTTGTCGCTTCTAGTTCCATCGGCAGTAATGCTACCGTCACAGTTATCGGTTGCAACAGGTGCTGTTACTGAATCACTATTAGAACATACGGTTTCAGAATCAGAATTTCTGATGATATCACTTAAAGACGTACAGTCGAATACCGGAGCTTGGTTATCGGTCACCACGACATCTTGAGTACATATTGTTTCGTTGTTGTTGGTATCTGTAAATGTCCAAGTAATGGTAGTGGTACCAACCGGCCAAGGGTCATTCATAGCAGCGTTGTCGCTTCTAGTTCCATCGGCAGTAATGCTACCGTCACAGTTATCGGTTGCAACAGGTGCTGTTACTGAATCACTATTAGAACATACGGTTTCAGAATCAGATTTCTGATGATATCACTTAAAGACGTACAGTCGAATACCGGAGCTTGGTTATCGGTCACCACGACATCTTGAGTACATATTGTTTCGTTGTTGTTGGTATCTGTAAATGTCCAAGTAATGGTAGTGGTACCAACCGGCCAAGGGTCATTCATAGCAGCGTTGTCGCTTCTAGTTCCATCGGCAGTAATGCTACCGTCACAGTTATCGGTTGCAACAGGTGCTGTTACTGAATCACTATTAGAACATACGGTTTCAGAATCAGAATTTCTGATGATATCACTTAAAGACGTACAGTCGAATACCGGAGCTTGGTTATCGGTCACCATGACATCTTGAGTACATATTGTTTCGTTGTTGTTGGTATCTGTAAATGTCCAAGTAATGGTAGTGGTACCAACCGGCCAAGGGTCATTCATAGCAGCGTTGTCGCTTCTAGTTCCATCGGCAGTAATGCTACCGTCACAGTTATCGGTTGCAACAGGTGCTGTTACTGAATCACTATTAGAACATACGGTTTCAGAATCAGAATTTCTGATGATATCACTTAAAGACGTACAGTCGAATACCGGAGCTTGGTTATCGGTCACCATGACATCTTGAGTACATATTGTTTCGTTGTTGTTGGTATCTGTAAATGTCCAAGTAATGGTAGTGGTACCAACCGGCCAAGGGTCATTCATAGCAGCGTTGTCGCTTCTAGTTCCATCGGCAGTAATGCTACCGTCACAGTTATCGGTTGCAACAGGTGCTGTTACTGAATCACTATTAGAACATACGGTTTCAGAATCAGAATTTCTGATGATATCACTTAAAGACGTACAGTCGAATACCGGAGCTTGGTTATCGGTCACCATGACATCTTGAGTACATATTGTTTCGTTGTTGTTGGTATCTGTAAATGTCCAAGTAATGGTAGTGGTACCAACCGGCCAAGGGTCATTCATAGCAGCGTTGTCGCTTCTAGTTCCATCGGCAGTAATGCTACCGTCACAGTTATCAGTTGCAACAGGTGCTGTTACTGAATCACTATTAGAACATACGGTTTCAGAATCAGAATTTCTGATGATATCACTTAAAGACGTACAGTCGAATACCGGAGCTTGGTTATCGGTCACCACGACATCTTGAGTACATATTGTTTCGTTGTTGTTGGTATCTGTAAATGTCCAAGTAATGGTAGTGGTACCAACCGGCCAAGGGTCATTCATAGCAGCGTTGTCGCTTCTAGTTCCATCGGCAGTAATGCTACCGTCACAGTTATCAGTTGCAACAGGTGCTGTTACTGAATCACTATTAGAACATACGGTTTCAGAATCAGAATTTCTGATGATATCACTTAAAGACGTACAGTCGAATACCGGAGCTTGGTTATCGGTCACCACGACATCTTGAGTACATATTGTTTCGTTGTTGTTGGTATCTGTAAATGTCCAAGTAATGGTAGTGGTACCAACCGGCCAAGGGTCATTCATAGCAGCGTTGTCGCTTCTAGTTCCATCGGCAGTAATGCTGCCATCACAGTTATCAGTTGCAACCGGAGCAGTTACAGCCTCACTATTAGAACAAACGGTTGCAGAATCCGAGTTTCTGATGATATCTATTAAAGACGTACAGTCGAATACTGGACCTTGGTTATCGGTAACAGTCACGGTTTGTTGACAAGTGTCTGTATTCCCGTTGTCATCTGTTGCGGTATGCGTAATGGTAGTTACGCCAAATGGATAAGCATCAGAAATAGATAAACCATCACTTCGTGTGGCTGTGAAAGTTAAATTAGCAGTTAAGTCAGTTCCAGAACAGTTAGTATCTGTAGCTGTAGGTGTAGGAATTGTAACAGCAGCGGCACATAAGTTAGGGTCTGCTGTTGCCGTAATAGGATCTGGACATGTTATAACAGGAGCATTATCTATAACATGTATAGTTAAACTGCATGTTTCAGTATAAACTGTTCCATCAGGTCCTGTGTAAGTAGCAGTATAGTCTAAAGTATGATCACCTACAGTTAGGAATTGAGGTGGTTCCGGACCAGATACAGTAAATTCAATACCTGCGGTACAATCTCCATCAACTATAACTCCATCAATTCCAATTTTATCAGCTAAATTAGTCCCTGATGGTTTAGACCCAGTGTATACAAATTCATACTTAACTCTGTAGGATCCATCTTCAGGAATGTTTAAATCAAACGATAAAGGGTGATCACCAACTCCGAGACTGTTAATCTGAACTGAATCTTGAATACCAGATTGATTCCCATCATCATCAATATAATATACATTTAGCTTATATGTGCCATCTGTATAGGTTACTACAATATCAGCGGTATCACTTGTGTCTAAGTATAAATACGGGGTAATAATATATGAATTAGGCCCTCCATTACTAGAAAATAATTTAACGTACCCTCCATTGGTACCAACCCGTTGAATATACTCAAAGTCCCAACAGTCTTTACCCAAAAGAGTTTCATTCAAGGTAAAATCCATAAAGAATGCATTTCCATTCGAGCCATTGTCGATACATGTTTGCCCCGCAGTTGGAACAGTCCATGTTTGCAAAATAGCTCCCCATTCAGAAGAGTTTTCAGGATTGTAAGTATCTGCACATATTGTTATATCAGATTGAGGACAGTCATTAAACTGGATACAATCTAATGGATCTTGTGCGAAATTACTAAAGCTTGTAAAAAATAATAAACAAGTTAATATTTTTAACAAGTTTACTTTTAAAGTACTTGTTTTCATAAGCCAATAATTGGTTAACATCAGTTTGAATAGTATTTAGGTATGTATATAAAATTATTTTACTAATTTCTAGTTAATCTAATTTTCTTAAAGTAGTGAGGGAGGAGTGCTATAATACACACTAAGACTTAAAAGAGATATTAGATTTGGGGTCATTTTTTAATATTCTACATAACAAAAGAACATTCAGAACACTGAGTTTTCAAAAAAAAATGTTAAACACCTTAAAAAAACGATAAACCGTACAATAAAAACAGTTAATCGGTTTTATAGGTTTTTTCAGCGATTCACATTATTTACTTATGTTAATTTGTTAATGTTGAGAATTGATAATAGCTTTAGTTATATTTATATATTAAATTTTAATTACTAATTAATTGTACAAATAAAGTGAATTTCATCGAGTAAAACAACATTTAAACGATGAAAATTGCATTTTATCGAAGTTATGAAAAGAATAATCCTTATCAGACATGCAAAATCCTCATGGGAATTTAATGTCATAGATCATGAAAGGCCGTTAAACCAACGTGGTATTAACGATGCTAACCTTGTTTCAAAGCATTTAAAAATAGATTCAGGGAGTGTAGACTTAATACTTTCAAGCGATTCTGTCCGTACTACGCAAACCTCAAAAATCTTTATCTCAAATTTAAATTTGATTGAAAAAGGTGTAAAATACATGTATGAATTATACGATTTTGATGGCAGAGACCTAGTAAGAACTATAAAATCTTGTGAGAATAGTGTAAATACCTTAATGGTTTTTGGCCATAATCATGCGGTTACTGACTTTGCGAATACATTTGGTAATCAGATGATTGATAATGTTTCAACCAGTGGTGTGGTTATAATGGAGTTTAATATTAACGATTGGAAGGATTTGAATAAAGGAAAAACTGTGTTAACTTTATTTCCGAGAGATTTAAAAAATGATTAAACTAACATAATCTTTTAATCATTATTATTTGCTGCAAATAGAATATATTTGCTTAAACCGATAAAAACGAATCATGAGCATGACGAAACCCGAAGTACACACAAATAGCTATATTAATAGAGAAATAAGTTGGTTGCAGTTTAATGCACGGGTTTTACAGGAAGCAGAAGATGAAACGGTACCCTTAATCGACCGGTTAAGGTTTCTTGGTATTTTTTCAAACAATTTAGATGAATTCTTTAAGGTACGTTATGCTACGGTAAAGCGTATTGTTGATGCCGGAAAAACGGGTAAAAGTGAGTTAGGAGGGATAAAGGCCGAAGAGTTGCTTGAAATCATAACGCAAATTGTTATAAAGCAACAAACCGAAAGTTTAGAGATTCTGGCGGTTATTCAGGAGCGACTGGAGGCTGAAAATATTCATATCATAAATGAAACACAGATAGACGATTCTCAAAGTGAATTTATTAGACGCTATTTTTTAAGAAAAATCAGCCCGGCATTAGTTACTATTATATTAAATGACGCGGTTGTTTTACCTAACCTAAAGGATAGTGCGGCTTATCTCGCAGTAAAGATGATTATGGCTAAAGACGAAAAGCAATTTGCTTTAATCGAAATACCAAAATCTGTAAATCGGTTTGTCGAATTGCCAAAACAAGGTGATAAAAGCTATATTATCATGATTGATGATATGTTGCGTTATTGTCTAAAAGATATCTTCAATATTTTTGACTATAAAGATATTTCGGCTCACATGATTAAAATTACACGCGATGGTGAGTTGGATTTCGATAGTGACTTAAGTAAAAGTTTTATTGAAAAAGTATCCGATAGTGTTAAACACCGTAAAATTGGTGATCCGGTTCGATTTGTTTACGATAAAACCATTCATCAGGATACTTTAGACTATTTAATGTCTAAAATGGGCATCGATAATACCGATAGTATTATTCCTGGAGGTCGATACCATAACCGAAGAGATTATATGAATTTCCCGAGTTTAGGTCGTGCAGATTTAATGTATGATAAAATTGAAGCCTTACCTGTTAAAGGTTTAAATCTCGAAGAAAGTATTTTTAAGGCGATAAAAAAGAAGGACTATTTAATCTATGCACCTTACCAAACCTTTTCATATGTAGTTAAATTATTGCGAGAAGCAGCATTAGATCCCAGTGTAAAAACGATTCGCATTACCATTTACCGTTTAGCTGAAATCTCACATATTGCCAGCTCTCTAATCAATGCCGCTATTAACGGTAAATCAGTTACTGTTGCTATTGAACTTAGAGCCCGATTTGATGAACAGGCCAACATCGCTTATGCACAACAAATGAAGGAGGAGGGTGTGAATCTGATTTTCGGCGTTCAAGGATTAAAAGTTCACAGTAAAATGTGTGTTATTGAACGTGAAGAAGGCAAGAAAATACGACGCTATGGATTTATTAGTACAGGAAACTTTAATGAATCGACCGCCAAGATTTATACAGATTATACCTTGTTAACTTCAGATCAACGTATTCTAAAAGACGTCAATAAGATTTTTAGTTTCTTTGAAACCAATTATAAAATTTTCAGATATAAGCATTTAATCACGTCTCCGCATTACACGAAAAAGGCTCTTTTTAAACTGATTGACAAAGAAATAGAGAATGTCAAGCAGGGAAAACCGGGATACATCAGACTTAAAATGAACAGTATTTCAAGTTATACCATGGTTGATAAGTTGTACGAAGCTAGCAATGCCGGGGTGAAAATCCAGATGATTGTTCGTGGTATTTGTTGTTTAATTCCTGGTATAGAAGGGATGAGCGAGAATATTGAAGCCATAAGTATTGTCGATAAGTTTTTGGAGCACCCTAGAGTTTATATCTTCGGAAATGATGGTGACCCAAAAGTCTATATTTCCTCAGCAGATTGGATGACCAGAAACATTGATAATAGAGTAGAAGTAAGTTGTCCTATATACGATGAAGATATTAAACGAGAAATAATTGATACATTTAATATCTCGTGGAGCGACAATGTTAAAGCTCGTATTATTTGCGACTCACAAGAAAATAAATATAGAGTTAATGACAAGGAAAAGGTAAGATCGCAATTTGCCACTTACCAATACTATGTAGACAAAATGAATAACTAATATGCTTTCAATAAAAAAATATGCGGCTATAGATATCGGATCGAATGCCGTTAGATTACTTATTTCAAATATCATAGAACGCGAAGGTAAACCGGTCAAGTTCAAAAAAAACTCATTGGTACGTGTGCCTATTCGTTTGGGTGCCGACGTATTCGTAAATCAGAAAATATCTAAAGAAAATACACAGCGCATGCTGGACACGATGTTGGCATTTAAATTACTTATGAAATCTCATAGGGTAGTTAAATATAAAGCCTGTGCAACATCAGCGATGCGTGAATCGGCAAACGGAAAGAAAATTGTTGAAAGTATAAAGCAACACGCCGGTATAAATATTGATATTATTGATGGAGAAGAGGAGGCTGCTATTATCGCGGCCACCGATTTAAATACATATATAGATGAAAGCAAGACCTATCTTTATGTCGATGTAGGTGGTGGTAGTACAGAGTTTACGGTTATTCATGAAGGTGAACAAATTACCTCTCGTTCTTTTAAGATTGGTACCGTACGTTTACTTAATGATATGGTGTCTAAAGAAACCTGGTTAGAACTTGAAAGTTGGATTAAAACCAATACAAAAGAATATGACAAGATATCTGTTTTAGGATCTGGAGGTAACATCAATAAGATTTTTAAAATCTCTGGAAAGGCCATGGGTAAACCTTTATCTTACTTTTATTTAACCTCTTATTATAACACGCTTCAAAGTTATTCTTACGAAGAACGTATTTCAGAATTAGACTTAAATCAAGACCGTGCAGACGTTATTATTCCTGCAATGCGTATTTATTTATCGGCGATGAAATGGAGTAATGCTAAAAACATCTATGTGCCAAAGATAGGATTGGCCGATGGTATTATAAAAAGTATATACTACGATACCGTTTCTAGCAATACACAGTAAAATTGTGCACTTCACCTTTTAAAATTGTAAGATTTTAGGTTTATAATATATATTCGTGTTACTTATTTATTTAAGCAACAGATTTACACACTAAACCTATTTATTATGAAAAAATTACTACTTACAATATTTCTTTGTGCTTCCTTTTACGGATTTTCACAAGATGTAAAATTCGGTGTTAGAGCAGGTTATAACATCTCAAATCTAGATTTCGACGACACGCCATTTATGGAAAATAAACACAGAAACAGTTTTTATTTTGGTGCTTTTAGTGATATAGCCTTTTCTAAAGGATTTTCGTTAGTGCCTGAAATTCAGTTTTCTGCTGAAGGCGCTAAGGCTGAAGAATTAAACTTAGATTATATTCAAATGCCTGTCTTTTTAAAGTTTAGACTGGCAGAGAAATTACGTTTTGGTGTGGCTCCACAAGTGGGGCTAAAAGTGCATAAAGAAGAGGATATGATGAAAAACTTTGCCTATTCTGGTGTCGCAGCATTAGAATATAAGATATCGTACAGCGTATTCGCAGATGTACGATATACTTATGGTTTCTCAAATATTTTTGATGATTACGTTTCAGCTGAAGCAAAAAACACCAATATTCAAATTGGTGTTGGTTTTAAGTTTTAACCGTGAATGGTTTCAGATTTTCCTAAGTTAGACATAATCTCGGCTTCATATTCCAGAAGTTGTTGCCATTTGGCATCAACTTCTTTTTTTTCACCATATTGTCTGGCAAAGCCTAAAAACATCGTGTAATGGTTAGCTTCACTAACCATCAAGTTTCTATAAAATGTAGCCAGTTCTTTATCTTCTAATTCTTCCGATAATAATCTAAAACGTTCACAACTTCTAGCCTCGATTAGAGCGGCGTAAAGTAAGCGATGTACAAGCTGTGTGGTTCTGCTTCCACCTTTAGGGAAGAATTTCATTAATTCCACAACATAATCATCACGACGGTCACGTCCTAAAGTCCAGCCACGCTCGATGATTTTATCATGAACCATTTTAAAATGGCTAATTTCTTCTTTCACTAAGGCGGTCATTTCCTGAACAAGCTCCGTATATTCCGGAAAACTTACAATAAGTGATATTGCAGTACTTGTTGCTTTTTGCTCACAAAAGGCATGATCTGTAAGTATTTCTTCAATATTTTTTTCTACAATATTAACCCAGCGTGGGTCTGTTGGTAATTTTAATCCTAACATATTATATTGTTTTTGGTGTCATTTGGTATTCTTTAATTTCTGTCGTTCCGTCTGCAAAAATACTTAAAATAAAATCTTTGTAAATCTCTGTTTCAGGAATTTTGAAAGCAGTATGCAATTGAACTCTGTTTTCATCAGAAGCTTCATGATTAATCCACACATATTGCATAATAGCGTTGTTCCAGAATGCTGGACTTTCAAATCGATTGAAGTGTGTTTTATTTAAAACAAATGCTGTTATTAATGAACTGTTTTTCGAAAAATCAATATTGGCTTCAAAATTTTTATAATGAGAATATGTTATAGAGTCGCTTTTATTCTTCTTAGATATAATAATGGGATTATGCTCTGTGGAGTGGTAATTGATTTTAATTTCAAATCCTGTACTTAAAATCGTGTCAGTTTCAATTACAACAGGTCTTTCAGGAATAAAATGCAACTCTTCGCTAAAGGCTTTAAATAGATTATCTTCTTTTAAAATAGCCTCATTAGTCATGTAAGCCCGTTCACGACCGTCACAACTCGCAAAAGCAGTAATGATTAAAATAAAAAAAAGAAACTTATTCATTTTGAGCTAATTAAATGTCTAAATCGAAAGTTTTTCTTAAAACGTCAATATTAGCGTTCTTCTCTTTAAGCTTTTCATACTTTTCTATTGGAGTGTAAGCGTATTGTTTCTGCTTCACTTCATTAACATCAATAGATAAACTAATATCGTAGTTGTTTAGAGACTTCCTAATATAGGACATAAGTTCGTATTGGTTACGCTCAACTTCTACTTTATTGGTTTCAGCAGGGTATTCTACATGTATTGTAGTTCCTTTTACTTTAGGTACATCCATAGCTAAAATAGAGGCCAAATTGTATTGTCCCTTACTTCTTATAGCGTCTGTGTATTCATTCCAGGCGGTAATAAGGTCTTGTTCTTCAAACGGCTCGGTTGGTAGGTTTTCTTCATCTACAACCACTTCCATTTGCTTAATTTGGTGCTCTTTCTTAACTCGTAAGCTACTAAGTGATAAACCAGATTTACGCTTGTTATCGCTCTTTAAATCAATTTTAGCTGGTTGTGGCGCTTGAAAATTATTTGAAGGGGGCTGTTTTTTGGCTGTATTTGGCTCTAAAGCTGTTTCCTCCTTTGGAACATTAACAGCAATAGGTTTTATACCTTTCTTTTTAAAGAAAGAAGACGGAATTATGTAATGTCTGCTATTTTTTTTTTCTCCATCAAAAGTGATAGAGGCAAGTTGCATAAGGCATAATTCAATGAGTAAGCGTTGATTCTTACTGGTTTTGTATTTTAAATCGCAGTCGTTGGCGAGATTTATGGCTTGAAGTAAAAAGGCTTGCGATGCTTTTTGTGACTGTTCTAAATATTTCTTCTTGGTTTCTTCGCCAACCTCTAAAAGCTCTATAGTTTCCGGTGTTTTACTTACCAGTAAATCTCTAAAGTGAGAGGCTAAACCGGCAATATAATGGTGTCCATCAAACCCTTTAGCTAAGGTATTGTTGAATTGTAGCAGCAAATCCGGAATTTTATTTTCCAAAATTAAATCCGTACTCGTGAAATAAGTTTCATAATCCAGTACGTTTAAGTTTTCGGTAACAGATTGTCGCGTTAGGTCTTTTCCCGAAAAACTAACAACCCGATCGAAAATAGAAAGTGCATCACGCATGGCTCCATCTGCCTTTTGAGCAATAATGTGAAGTGCATCATCATCGGCATTAACCCCTTGCTCTTCGGCTATATACTTTAAATATTCCTTAGCATCTTTAACGGTGATGCGCTTAAAATCAAAAATCTGACAACGTGATAAGATGGTTGGAATAATTTTATGCTTTTCGGTGGTTGCTAAAATGAAAATACAGTGTTTTGGCGGTTCTTCTAATGTTTTAAGAAACGCATTAAAAGCAGCCTGAGACAGCATATGGACCTCGTCTATGATATAGACTTTATATTTCCCAACTTGAGGAGGAATACGCACCTGATCGGTTAAGCTTCTAATATCGTCTACTGAGTTATTAGAGGCGGCATCCAGTTCAAAAACGTTAAAGGCAAAATCTTCATCTCCGGTTTCAGCACCATCACTGTTAATCATTTTCGCCAGAATACGGGCGCAGGTTGTTTTTCCGACACCACGCGGTCCTGTAAAGAGCAAAGCTTGTGCTAAATGATTGTTATCAATGGCATTAAGTAATGTGTTTGTAATGGCCTGCTGACCAACAACGTCTTTAAACGTTTGAGGTCTGTATTTACGGGCTGATACTACAAAGTGTTCCATTGATATTTTTTGATAAACAAAGTTAAAAATTCAAGTCAAAAATTTATGAAAACAGAATAAAAATTAAACAGGAGTTATTAACAATTAATTGTACTTTTGCCCGCGAGTAGATCGCCTTATCGCTGTTTCAATTTATTTTGAAAGAGAGGAAAGTCCGAACACCATAGTGCAGCGTAGTGGTTAATGACCACCGGCCGAGAGGTCAGGAAAAGTGCAACAGAAAGGATGTACAGGTAATGCTGTAGTGAAATCAGGTAAACTCTATGCGGTGCAATGCCATGTATACCAACGCTTGAGGGCGGCACGTTTGATTGTTGGAGGGTAGGCAGCTAAAGTGTGCTGGTAACAGTACATTCAGATAAATGATAAGGGCTTTTAGTATTAGAAGTACAGAATTCGGCTTATAGATTTACTTAAGCACAAAAAATCCTTCTGGTATTCCAGAAGGATTTTTATTTACTTGTTATAATTTAGTTTTTAGGAGCGTAAGACAGGTCAGGACGCATTCTACCACTAACTTCTTCAAATCTTTCTGCATAATCCATAACTTTTTTAAAGGTATCCCAACTGTCAGGGCCTAAAAGTTTTTCGTTTTCTTTAGACTTTGTAGCGCCATCAATTTCATCTTTGGATGATACTGCTACAAGATAACAGTCTTCAGCGGTGCCGAAACCGTTTCTGTAAACACGGTAATATTCTTTGGCTTTCTTTGATACATACAAATTTTTAATGGCTTCCATGCCCTCTCTAACTTTTCTTGCGTTTTGAGGGGTAAAATAGATATAAAACCATTTACGATAGTCCTGGCCCTCCTGTGTTATACTTAATCCTTCTGGCATATAAGATAAATCTTTTGAAAGATGAATGATGTAGCTGGAATGCGAATCATAGCATTTATCGAAATCTTCGAATAGTTTTCCGAAGTCGTCTCCCATAGCTTTAGCCATATCTGCAAAAGGACGTTCATCTAAAGCGGCCATGTTTTCAATTTCAGAAATGTAAATGTATTTTAAATCATTTGTGGTTGCCGTGGCCCAGCTTGTTTGCACGTTATGTTTTGCACAAGCTTCATTAAAGGCTTTTGCGGCCTTTTCATAGTCCATGACTTTGGATGGTTTTACGTTATCCTGATGTATGCGATACATTTGAGCGGAACCTGCAGGAATTAATACAATTAATAAAATGAGTGTCAGGAGGTGTTTTATTGTTTTCATTTTGGTTTGGTTTTTTAGTTTGTAAATGAATGATTATTCGTTAGCCATTTCGACCTCTTCAGCTGGAGCTTCAGAATCCGACATGGCTTCGGCAGCTTCTAAAGCTTTTGAAATAGGAGCGGAGTCGTAGTACACATATTCCTCAACAATTTTATCACCAATAAATCTGGCGGTTAAATGCACAGGAACCGTAACTTTTTCTCCAGACGCCATGACAACACCATTCCAGATGCCCCAGTAGTTTACCCAGGTTTCAGCGTCTTTATCTATTACCATTTCAGAGAAAGAACCTTTATCCTGAAATCCATAGGATGCAAAATTGGCAACCATGCTTTGCAGATTAGCTATATTATCTTCAGGTGATAATCCTTTAATGGTGTTGTGGTGAATTTTAGCAGTATCGGCGAAATTGGCTCTCCAGGCAGTCCAGTCCTGTGTTTCGTAGGCTTTTATACCCGATTTTAAGATATCTATTTCCTGCGAAGTTTCGAAATAGCGTTGTGGTTTGTCGTTGCATGCAGTAAGTACACTTAATGCAAGTAATAATAGAAAAAGATTTTTCATATTTATGGTTTTTAATTGGTTATTAATACACAGAACCATAAATAAGAACAACAACTGGCTTACATGAAAATATAAGTAAAAGTTAGAGAAAGGGCTTTAACTCTATCTCCTAAAGTACTGAAAAAAAAATAATTACAGAAGTAAAACTTAACTTACTTCATTTTCAAAGAAACTAAAAACACTACTGCCATAGTTTTTGGCATAACTAAAATGTTTCACCTCCGATAAATCAGTATGCTTAGAGTGCTCTATTATTAATACGCCTTCTTCTAAAAGAAAGTTATTTTCGAAAACGAGTTCGGCAATTTTAGCAAACTCTTCCTCAGGGAAGTTATATGGCGGATCGGCAAAAACAATATCGGTTTTCATCGTCGCTTTCTCTAAAAATTTAAACACATCACTTTTGATAGTTTGAATAGGCAAGTTAAAACTATCAGCGGTTTGTTTAATGAACTTTATACAACCAAAATCCTGATCTACGCAAGTGATTTGTGAAGTACCGCGAGATGCAAATTCATAACTTATATTTCCTGATCCGGCGAATAAGTCTAAAACAGAAACACTGTCAAAATAAAATGAATTATTTAAAATGTTGAATAAGGATTCTTTTGCCATATCGGTGGTTGGCCGAATTGGCAATTTTTTTGGAGCAATAATTTTTCTTCCTTTAAGTGATCCTGAAATAATTCGCATTAAAAACTGTGTATTAGTGTAAAATTAGAGTGTTTAGATTTTGGTGTCTCTACAAAATTGTAGTTTACGTTTTTATCGCCAAAGCTAACAAATCTTATGTATTTGTACGCTATATTATATAACTCATCACCTTCTTCAATTTGACCCAATAGAATAAGCTGAAAGGTTTCGGGGTTTAAATTAAGTTGTTCTGTAGTGAACAAAATGTAATAAATAAAGTCTTCTTTAGAAGAGAAATCGAAGGTGTTGTAAAGCACAAGCTTAGCCTTGTCTACAATGATGATTTCAAAATGATCCTGGCCAACATTTACGTATACCTTCGGTTCATCCGCATTTTTTTCTGTAAGTAGAATATTTTCTATTAAAACAGAAGAGACATGTTTGAATGTAAACTCACCAAAGGTGTCATAGATAAAATTGTTAATGTTGATGAACGGGACATAAACATTAACACTATCATTTAATAGAATATCATCGGTTGCAATAAAATCTGACTTTAAGATTTTTGAGCTGAATTTAAGATAGTCTGCTAGATGATCTTCGTCGAAAAGTGGCATGGGCACTAAATTAGACAAATCGTTGTCATGAACTACAGTAATGCTATTAAATGATTGTTGTAAAGCAGGTGTGTCTTCAATAGCATTTTTTAAATGATCAAGAAGCACTAAATAATTTAGCTTTTTACCAAAATTAATTTCGGTAAGTGAGCTAATGGTGTTGCTATCTCTTTGTAGTATACAAAAAGAAAGTCCACTCAAACTAATTTGAATGGACAAGTCTTTATTTGTTAAAGTATTTATTTCTTTATTCGTTTGCGCCATAATTTTTAGGCCAGTTACCAGCGGTATTAACTTCTTCCATAGAACCTACTTTTAAAGTTTCACCGTTTACACCATCAACAGAAATTACTTGCTTTTCTTGGATAACCATATCTCTGTCTAAGTCAAATAAAACAACGTCTTTTTTAACGAATGCTTCAAAAACAGGAATGTTGATTTTACTTTGTTCTATAAATCCAGCATCTAAATTAAATTTAGCACCTGGTTCTCCAACAGGAACATTCATCATAGTTTTGTAACGGTCAGAGCTTTTAAATAAAGAGTCTTTTACAGGAACATATCCTAATGTATCAATAATTACTTCGTCTTTAAACATATCTACACCAAAACGCTTTGATTGTTCTACATCTAAAACAGATGTGTCACGACGCTCAGTGATAGTAAACTCAGCTGTATCTACGAATTTTATTAAATCATCAAAGTTATCTGCGAATTTACCTGTAACGGTTTTGTGTGCTAACTCGGCATCTCTAATGTCATTTAATTTCTTAATTACTTCTGCGTAACGTTTGTTCTTTTCTTGATTAAACAAGATAGGCGTGTATATAGACATATAGGTTTGGTAACCTAAAAATATGATTAAAATCCAAAGTGCTATACTAATAACTGGTTTAAGTTTAGAAGGAACAAATTTGTCAATTACCTTAACCAGGACAACTGTAAGTAGGATTACTGCAACAGCAATAAGAATAAATTTTAACATCGTTATTTTTTAATTAAAAAGTTATTAAAGGTCTTTCGCAAATCTACAATTTTTTTTTAATCGTAAAAATCTATTGAGAATAAAATCATTTCTATATTTGAATAATTTATAAATTTTTTTCTTTTCAATGACTGCATCCGAATTTAATTCCTTAGTAAAAAAACAATTTCCTTTCGAACCGACGTTAAAGCAAGGTGTTGTTTTACAGCAACTTTCGGAATTTATATTTAACGATTCGCCTAACGGATTGTATCTTTTAAAAGGATATGCTGGAACTGGAAAAACAACCATAATTGGATCCATTGTAAATAATTTATGGAAAGCCAAAAAAAGCTCTGTTTTAATGGCTCCAACAGGTCGGGCAGCTAAAGTAATATCCAATTACTCAGGAAGAGAGGCTTTTACGATTCATAAAAAAATATATTTCCCTAAAAAAGACAAGGGAGGCGGTGTGTCGTTTGTATTGCAACCTAACAAACACAAAAACACGATTTTCATCGTTGATGAGGCCTCGATGATTCCGGATACCCCTGGAGAATCAAAACTTTTTGAAAACGGGTCGCTTTTAGACGACTTGATTCAATATGTGTATTCCGGACATAAATGCAAACTCTTATTAATAGGGGATACGGCACAGTTACCGCCGGTGAAACTGGATTTAAGTCCTGCCTTAAATGAAAATACCTTGGCTTTAAATTATAACAAGGAAGTCACTCGTATGGAATTAGATGAAGTGGTGCGTCAGGAATACGATTCAGGTATTTTAGCTAATGCTACGGTGTTACGCGAAGCATTAGCGAGCGATTATCATGATTATTTTAAGTTTGATTTGCATGGCTTTAAAGACATTGTTCGCTTAATCGATGGACATGAAATTATGGACGCGATTAACAGTGCTTATAGTGATTTAGGTAATGAAGAAACTACTATTATTGTTCGTAGTAATAAGCGAGCGAATCTTTACAATCAGAATATAAGAAACCGCATTTTATTTAATGAGAGTGAACTTTCGGCAGGCGACTATTTAATGGTTGTAAAAAATAATTATTTCTGGGTAAAGCCAACCAGTGAAGCTGGATTTATTGCTAATGGCGATATTATTGAAGTTTTGGAAATATTCAAAATAGAAGAGCTTTATGGGTTCCGCTTTGCGGAAGTAAAAATACGCATGGTCGATTATCCTAAAATGGCACCGATAGAAACTGTTTTACTTTTAGATACTATTGAAGCAGAAACGCCCTCCTTGTCTTATGATGATTCCAATAAGTTGTATCAAGAAGTGATGAAAGATTTCGCTAACGAAAGCAGTAACTACCGTAAGTTTTTAAAAGTAAAAGGCAGCAAACACTTTAATGCTTTACAGGTGAAATTCTCCTATGCCATTACCTGTCATAAATCTCAGGGAGGACAATGGAATACGGTTTTTGTAGAACAACCTTATTTGCCAAATGGTGTTGATACCGATTATTTACGTTGGTTATATACGGCAGTGACACGTGCCAAAGAAAAATTGTATCTTATAGGTTTTAAAGACGATTTCTTTGAGGCATAGTTTTTGATTTTATTTTTCTATGACAGTTGATTCTATAATAAGTATTTTTTTGGGTATAGGTTTGGCAGCTTCAGTGGGCTTTCGTGTATTCTTACCTTTATTTGCGCTAAGTTTAGCATCATATTTTGGTGTCTGGGAACTTAATGAATCCTGGCTGTGGGTGGGGAGTTCAACTGCATTAATAACTTTAGGGGTAGCTACAATAGTGGAAATTTTCGCTTATTTTATTCCTTACGTTGATAATGCTTTAGACAGTATTGCAGTACCATTAGCTGCTTTGGCAGGAACGGCCGTGATGCTATCAACAGTAGCCGATTTAAGTCCGGTTGTAACCTGGGCACTGGCAATAATAGCCGGTGGAGGAACAGCAGCAGCAATCTCAGGCTCTTCGGGAACCACACGATTAGCATCAACCGCTACAACAGGCGGCTTGGCAAACCCTGTGGTGTCGACCATAGAAACAGGCACATCAATGGTGATGTCTGTGCTTTCTATTTTTGTTCCTGTAATCGCATTTTTAGTTGTGATATTCATCTTGTTTATCATATTTAAACTCTATAAAAAGTTTAGTCGTCCAAAAGCTTCAAATCGATAATAAAAATTCTATTTTTGTCTCATAATTTCAGAATTTAAGTAAGAAAATAAAGAACTGAAAGCAGATATTAATAACACACCAATGAAGATAATTTCAATGATTCCGGCACGTTACAGTGCTTCTCGTTTTCCAGGAAAGCTCATGCAAGATTTAGGAGGAAAGCCAGTTATTCTTAGAACTTATGAAGCCACTGTAGCTACAGGATTGTTTGATGATGTGTTTGTGGTAACCGATAGCGATATTATTTACAACGAAATCGTGAATAATGGGGGCAAGGCCATTATGAGTAAGAAGGAACATGATTGTGGAAGTGATAGGATAGCCGAGGCTGTTGAAGATATGGATATCGATATTGTAATTAATGTTCAAGGTGATGAGCCATTTACGGATAAAGAATCCTTATCAAAACTAATCAATGTTTTTAAAGATGATCATGATAAACAAATTGATTTAGCGTCTTTAATGGTGCATATTACCGAGGAAGAGGACATAAAAAATCCAAATACCGTTAAGGTCGTTCTTGATCATTTTAATTTCGCTTTATATTTTTCACGAAGTCCGATTCCATATCCAAGAGATAAGGAGGTTAAGGTGAAGTATTATAAGCACAAAGGCGTATACGCCTTTAGAAAAGAAGCGATTCTTGATTTTTACCGTTTACCGATGTTAACATTGGAAGCTTCGGAAAAACTAGAGCAACTAAGGTATTTAGAGTACGGTAAACGCATTAAAATGGTGGAAACCGATGTAGAAGGTGTAGAGATTGATACTCCAGAAGATTTAGTACGAGCACAAAAACAATGGAAGTAAACTACCAGAATATAAAAGTTATAGGTTTTGATGCCGACGATACCCTTTGGGTCAATGAAACGTATTTTAGAGAAGCAGAAGTTGCTTTTGGGAATTTATTATCGGAGTATGAAACCCTAAACAAATTAGATCAGGAACTTTTTAAAAAGGAGATTGATAATTTGCCGTTATACGGTTATGGCGTAAAGGCATTTGTGTTATCGATGGTTGAAAGTGCGCTTGAACAATCTAATTACCAGGTGTCTACAAAAACCATTGAAGCCATATTAAACATAGGTAAAGATATGCTGAATAAACCTGTGGAATTACTTGATGGAGTAGAAGAAGTTTTAGAAGCATTGTCACAAAAATACCGTTTAATATTAGCTACAAAAGGCGATTTATTAGATCAGGAACGTAAACTTGAAAAATCTGGGTTAACAAAGTATTTTCATCATATCGAAGTATTAAGTGATAAAAAAGAAGCGAATTATTCGAAGCTTTTAAATCACTTAGATATTAATCCTTCGGAGTTTTTAATGGTAGGTAATTCATTAAAATCCGATGTATTGCCGTTAGTGAATATTAAAGCTCATGCAGTGCATATACCATTTCATACCACTTGGGCTCATGAGCAAGTGACTGAAAAAGAAACTAATGGTAAAAATTACAAAACTATTAGTAGTTTAAAGGAGTTAATAACACTTTTAGATTAAATATAATTTGTGTTAAAATTCATAAAATCTAGTACGATTTTATGAGGTAAATTTTAAAATAACCTTATTTTTGGGTTTCGAAAAAGAAAGCATATTAGATGAGTTATAAAAACTTTCCAATGGTACCAAGAGTTATTTTTGGTCGCGGTAGTTTCAATCAGTTAAATGATATTTTAGAACCAAAGCGTTTAAATTCCAAAGCTCCATTTATTTTTTTGGTAGACGATGTATTTAAAAATAACGCGTGGCTGACTTCTAGAATTCCTTTAGCTTATGATGATAAAATTATATATATATCTGCTGCTGAAGAACCAAAAACGTCTCAGGTCGACGAGTTGGTGGAAGATATAATACTCACAACTAAAGAAAGACCTTCTGGAATTATTGGTATAGGAGGAGGCACCCTTTTAGATTTGGCTAAGGCTGTTTCAATCATGCTAACCAATGAGGGTGAAGCTAAGGACTATCAGGGCTGGGATTTAGTTAAAAATGAAGCTATTTATCACGTAGGCATACCTACTATTTCCGGAACGGGAGCCGAAGTATCCAGAACAACGGTTCTTACAGGTCCTGAAAAAAAGCTTGGAATTAATTCAGATTACACCCCGTTTGATCAGGTTGTTTTAGATTCAGAACTAACCAAAGATGTACCAAAAGAACAATGGTTTTATACAGGTATGGATTGTTATATACATTGTATTGAATCTTTAGAAGGGTCTTACCTCAATGCGTTTAGTCAGAGTTATGGAGAAAAAGCCTTCGATTTATGTCATGAAATTTTTCTAGATAACAATTTATCAGATGAAGAATCACAGGAAAAATTAATGATGGCTTCTTGGCATGGTGGTATGAGTATTGCCTATTCTCAGGTAGGGGTTGCACATGCCATGAGTTATGGTTTAGCCTATTTATTAGGAACTAAACATGGTATTGGAAACTGTATTGTTTTTGACCATTTAGAAGAATTTTATCCTGAAGGCGTAAAGCTGTTTAAAGAAATGAAAGCGAAGCATAATGTTGAATTACCGCAGGGTATCTGTGCTAATTTATCTGATGCTGAATTTGATATTATGATTAATGTATCTCTTGGTATGGCACCACTTTGGGAAAATGCTCTAGGTAAAAACTGGAAGAGTATTATGACTCCAAAAAAACTTAAAAGTTTATACCAGAAAATGTAGTAAAAACTTCGTTAATTAGAGGTTTATAACTTCAATTTGGCATAGATTTTGAACTTTATAGTATGTGTGGGTTCTAATGAAACATAAAGTAAACAATTACTTGTCCCTAAAAAGAAACATTACATGTCTACATACAAAAAAAGCGACTTTCAAATGAAGTCGCTTTTTTTTTTTTACAGAACTCCTAAAATTTTATCCATTACCCAACTGGTGTGCAATGCCGAAGCACCAAGCGATGGATGTGTAAAATCATCTTGAACGAGCATGTTTCGCATATCTTCGACATGGTGTATTTGAATGTGTTTTGGATGTTCTATATCCAGAGTTTCTTTATTTTTCATACTCTTTAATTTAATTGGCTTGTCATGAAAAATAGCAAATTCTATATTGCCTTCACTACCGTGAATGGTAACCTTATCTAATCGTTCATTACAATCGAAATTCCAAAACGCCGATCCTGTAACGTTATTTTCATGAAGCCAGCAAGCCGTTATGGCATCTTTGGCAGAATAATTATCTTGCTGATTTACACTAATACCATTAACTTCTTTTATGTTTCCTAAAATGAAAGTGAAGAAATCCAGACCATGACTGGCTAAGTCATCAAAATAACCTCCAGGTGCTATTTTAGCGTCTGTGCGCCAGTTGTATTCACCAGATTTATCCAATTCTGAAGCAGGCGCACTGAACTGCCAACTGATATGTCTTACTTCTCCAATTTCGTTATTATCAATCCATTCTTTCACCTGAGTAAAACGAGGTAAAGACCTTCTGTAATAGGCAACAAATAAGGGGATATTTTTTTCTTTAAAGGCATTGAAAATAGTTAAACTTTCTTTGTAGTTTGGGGCCATTGGTTTTTCTATGCAGCAGATTTTACCAGCTGCGGCTACTTTTAAAGCATAGAACATGTGTGAATCTGGTGGGGTAGCAATATATACAGCATCAACTTCCGGGTCGTTAATTAAACCGTCGGCATCAGTATAGTATTTCTCAATTTGATGACGTTTTGCGTAGTCTTTAACTTTGTCTTTATTTCTGCGCATTACCGCAACCAGTTCAAAACCCTTAGTAAGTTTGTAAGCTGGTCCACTTTTAACTTCGGTAACATCTCCACAACCAATAATGCCCCATTTAATAACTGTATCGTTTTTTATCATGTGTATATATTTTCTTTCTAAATTAAGAATTCTTTGTAAAGTCAGACTTAGCTAATATAATCTTTATGTTAAGAATTGTTGTAATAAAAAAGGCTATCAAAATTAATGATAGCCTTTTGTAAATTATATTGATGATTTACTCTTCTGTTTCCTGCATCGTGTGATACACATTCTGTACGTCGTCATCTTCCTCAAGTTTTTCTAAAAGCTTTTCAACATCTGCAACTTCTTCACCCGAAAGTGGCTTCGTTACCTGCGGAATACGCTCGAAACCTGATGATAATATTTCAATGTTATTTTCTTCTAAATACGCCTGAATTTTTCCAAAGCTTTCAAAAGGTGCATAAATCATTACGCTAGTAACTTCATTTCCATCAGCATCTTCATCTGTATCTTCAAAAATTTCTTCGACACCAAAATCGATGAGTTCTAGCTCAAGTTCTTCCATGTCTAGACCGTCAGCTTTCACTTTAAAATTACACGTGTGGTCGAACATGAATACAACCGAACCTGAAGTTCCTAAACTTCCGTCGCATTTATTAAAATAACTACGAACGTTAGCTACTGTTCTTGTGTTGTTATCGGTTGCGGTTTCAACCAAAACTGCAATACCATGAGGCGCGTAACCTTCAAAAATAACTTCTTTATAATCTCCTTGACTTTTATCTGAAGCTCTTTTAATGGCACGCTCAATATTGTCCTTTGGCATGTTTACCGATTTGGCATTCTGAATAACAGCTCTTAAACGCGAATTGCTATCCGGATCGGGACCGCCTTCTTTTACTGCCATTACAATATCTTTACCAATACGTGTAAACGCTTTACTCATTGCCGACCAGCGTTTCATTTTACGTGCTTTTCTAAACTCAAAAGCTCTTCCCATATTATAAAATCTTTATATAAAAGTCATTTATAGAATGACTTATTAAGGTTGTTATTTTTAATCTTCGACTGCAAATTTAAAAAAATCTACAAAGCATGTGCATTAGATTTTAAATTGTTGCAAGTTTTAATCTTCATCTTCCGGTTCTACAATCGCTTCTATGGCTTTTGCTAATGCAAAATCTTTATCGGTTACGCCATGAGCGGAGTGTGTAGAAAGGGAAATGGTTAAGACGTTGTAGGTATTAGACCAGTCTGGATGATGATTTAATGCTTCACATTCAAAAGCAATACGACTCATAGCACTGAAGCAGTCTTTAAAGTTGTCGAATTCAAATTCGGCATGAATGGCATCGTCATAATAGTCCCATTCTGGTAGGTGTAATAAACGTTTTTCAATATCTTGTTCTGATAGTTTGCTCATAATGTGTGGTTTTTAATAGGGTTATAATTAGCTACAATGTACTAATTAAGAATTGCAAAATCAATTATATTTCTAACTCTGTTAAAATTTCCTGACTTAATAATTGTAGATTTTTAGGAAGCATATTGTATTTGGGTAAAACCGCTAAATACCGATCGTCGTTTGTAGTATAAACTCTTTTATAAATCGCTTTTTTGAGTCCCGAAATTTTAATAATATCCCTGATAAACTCATCGTGATGCACTAAGTCGATACTTCCCAAATGAAACACGCCAGATTTGTTTCGGTTTATGATATAGTGAATTTGTTGTGTCACTTTAGTGTGCGTAGTGACATTCATAATTAAATTAGGAAATATTTCAACCGGTTCTTTATCACTAATAAGTTGTGCAATTTCTTTCAGTCGTGGACAATAAGGTCCGAAAACCATGGGTAATCGTAGTATGGCAACTTTCTTTTTAGGTAATCGAAGCAGCATGTTTTCAATTTTTATTTTGAAATGCCCGTAAATGCTATTGCTTAAGGTTTTATCTTCTTCATAACTAGGGTATTTGCTATATGCATCAAACACATTGGCAGAGGATAGAAATATAAATTTGGTTTTATGATTATTTATGTATTCGGCAACATGTTTATGTGCAACAAACTGAGCAGAAAAATCGCCTCGAAGGGCAGAAATAATAATACTTGGTTTTACAATATCGAGAATTTCGTAGACATCGTCTTCTTCAATATTATATTGAAAGAAATGCTGATTTTTATCAAATTGAGGATTCTCTGTATTATAGGTGCCGAAGGTATTAAAATAGGGGCATAGCTCTTTGTAGATTGCATGGCCTAAAAAACCGCTAGCCCCTAATATTAGTATTCTATGTTTTACTTCGTTCGGCAACCGTTTCATAACATAGAATTTAGAATTTATGCCTTATAAAAAGGTAGTTTTACCACAGTTGCAGGAACTGCATTTTTACGTATTTGAATGTGAATTTTACTTCCTACAGAAGTTAATTCGGTTGGTACATAACCTAAACCAATACCTTTGCTTAAACTTGGTGACATGGTTCCTGAGGTTACATTTCCAATTTTATTTCCTTCAGCATCCACGATATCGTAACCTTGACGCGGGATACCACGCTCGTCTAATTCGAAGGCTACTAATTTACGCGATGGGCCATTTTCTTTTTGGGCTTTTAAAGCTTCGGAATTGGTGAAATCTTTCGTGAATTTTGTAATCCAGCCTAAACCAGCTTCAATAGGAGACGTCGTGTCATCTATATCATTTCCGTAAAGACAGTATCCCATTTCTAAACGAAGGGTGTCACGAGCCGCTAAACCAATAGGTTTAATACCGAAGTCGGCACCGGCTTCAAATACCTTATCCCATACCTGTTGTACGTCTTCATTTTTAACGTAGATTTCAAATCCGCCACTTCCTGTGTAACCTGTCGCAGAGATAATTACATTATCGATACCAGCAAATTCTCCAACTTCAAAAGAGTAGAATTTAATTGCAGATAAATCGTGACTTGTTAAGCTTTGCATTGCTTCAATAGCTTTTGGCCCCTGAATCGCTAATAACGAGTATTCATCACTTAGGTTACGCATCTCAGCACCTACATCGTTTTTAGATTGAATCCAGTTCCAGTCTTTTTCAATATTACTAGCGTTAACCACTAATAAATATTGCTCGTCCTTTATCTTGTAAATAATTAAATCGTCTACAATTCCACCATTATCGTTCGGCATACAGCTGTATTGGGCTTTACCAATGGTTAATTTTGCAGCATCGTTACTCGATACTTTTTGTATTAAAGCTAATGCATTTTCACCTTCAATTAAAAACTCACCCATGTGAGACACATCAAAAACACCAACGGCGTTTCTTACGGTTTCGTGTTCAATATTTACTCCTTCATATTGAACAGGCATGTTATATCCTGCGAAAGGCACCATTTTAGCACCTAGAGCAACGTGAGTTTCTGTTAAGGCTGTATTTTTCATTTACGTAATATTTTAGTTTGTTCCGCAAATGTATTGAAATTTTATAGATCCCTCTTTTTATCAAAAGTTAAAAAGAACTTAAGATTCAATGCATAAAAATGAAAAATGAACTATTTTAATTTTCTATATCTGAAAAGTGCCAGTAATGATACAAATGCCCAAACACCTTCCAGAATGATAAATGGCCAGTAATTCAATAGGATGGAAGCTAGACATGCTGATGATGCACCGATTAAATTTAAAAGAATAAACGCTACGTGGGTATTTGAAATTTTATTGGTAACATTTAAAATATAAGCGAGGAGTATTAATGATACGCCTACGAAGCCAATCCAATCTGTTAAATTCATTTAGACCTCTTGATTTAATTGTTTTACAACTTTGGCAGGATTACCAACAGCCAGACAATCGGAAGGAATGTCTTTAGTTACTACTGAACCTGCCCCAATAACAGAGCGGTCGCCAATGGTTACACCCGGACAAATTGTGGCGTGTCCACCGATCCAGCATTCTTCTCCAATAGTTACGGGTCTAACGTCTTCCCAGGCACATCGATCTTTAATGTTAAGTGGGTGTCGTGCCGTATAAATATGAACGCCAGGCGCAATTAATGTTTTTCTACCAATAGTTACTTTGGCGCCATCGAGAATGACAGCTCCGAAATTGATAAACACGCCATCACCGGCAAAAATGTTTTCGCCATAATCGCAATGAAAAGGAGGTTCTAGGTGAATGTTTTTGGCTGAATTTGGACATAATTCATTAATGGTATCCTGAAATTTATCGGTATAATATTCGGTAACATTAAGTTTGTGAAGAATGTGTTTTATTTTAGTTCTTATGCCAATCATTTCGTCACAATGGGCGTCAAACGGTTCGCCGGCAAGCATTTTTTCTTTTTCTGTTTTCATAAGTAAAAGTTGAGATAATAAAGTTAGCTGATATGCTGAAATAAAAAAAGCGTTCCATTTGAAACGCTTTTTTTTAAATTAATGATGATTTGTTTTGTCTTTATATCGCTCTATAAATTTTTGATCTAACTCATCAGAGTCTTTGTATTTTTTACGCATATCAGTTAACTCCTTTTTTAGTTTTGTTACAATGTCGGCATATTCTGGGTTATTATAAACGTTATTCATTTCCTGAGGATCATTTTTAAGGTCGTATAATTCCCATTCATCCACATCGTAATAAAAGTGAATTAATTTGAATTCTTTGGTAGCAATGCCGTAGTGGCGTTTTACGGCGTGCTCAGCAGGATATTCGTAATAATGGTAATACACGCCATCACGCGTCCATTCTTCGGTTTTACCTGTTAATAATGGCATTAAACTTTCACCTTGCATATCGTTGGGAATGGAAATTCCAGCCGCTTCTAAAAAGGTTTGTGCAAAGTCTAAATTCTGAACCATTTCATCGCTTGTAATTCCAGGTTTTATTTGGTTTGGCCATTTTATCATTAAAGGTGTTCTGAAGGATTCATTGTACATAAAACGCTTATCGAACCAACCATGTTCACCTAAATAAAAACCTTGATCGGACGTATAAACCACAATGGTATTGTCCTCTAAGTTGTTCTCTTCCAAATAATCTAAAACCCGACCGATATTCTCATCAACTGTAGAAATACAGGCTAAGTAATCCTGCATATAACGTTGGTATTTCCATCGCATTTTATCTTCTTTTGTCATTGTAGGCCAATGGTCTTTAAAGTCTTTATTGATAGCTTCTAAAATAGGCATATACAAGGCTTTTTGCTCTTTATTCATTCTTGAGAAATCACCATGGTTAAACATACCTGTATTTCTCTTATCGGTATTTGCACCCAAAGCGTCAACAGTTTCAGGAAACACTTTCAGGTCGTAAGAGAGTAACATGTGATTTAGAATATTCATTTCTGCAGTTTTAGCTGCTGTTCCTCTATTGGTATAATCATCGAATAAAGACTCAGGTTCAGGGAAGCTTCGTTTTGAATAAGCTTTAAACTTATCAGGTTTAGGCCACCAGGCTCGATGTGGGGCTTTGTGTAGATACATTAATAGGAAGGGCTTTGTGGTGTCACGCTTTTTATCCATCCATTCAATAGACATATCTGTGATGATATCTGTTGCATAGCCTTCTTTGTTTACTCTTTCTCCGGTTGTGGTAATAAAATCAGGATTGATGTAATTACCTTGCCCCGGAAGAATCATGAATTCATCAACACCTTTGGGACTGTTTCCAAAATGAAGTTTTCCAAACATGGCGGTCTGGTATCCTGCTTTTTGAAATAATTGAGGAAATGTGACCTGTGTGGTGTCAAAAGGGGATAGGTTATCAATTTTTCCATTAATATGTGTGTGCTTTCCGGTAAGAATGGTTGCTCTGGAAGGCGCACATATAGAGTTGGTAACCGAGGCATTGGTAAATAAAATTCCATCGTTAGCTATGCGATCGATATTCGGAGTCGTGGTTAGCTTATCACTATAAGCACTTATGGCTTGATAAGCATGATCATCGGACATGATAAAGATGATATTGGGTCGCTTAGAAGTAACTTCAGTTTTGTCTTGGTTTTTCTTGGTTTTACCACAGGAAACGAATAAAGTAATAGATAAGGTTAGGGGTAAAAGTTGTTTAAAATTCATAATTGATTTTAAGTAGAATATTTTGAAAGTTTTAGTTTGAGGGGTAAATATAAACATTCAAATGTATTCTTTGAAGCAAAAAAAAAGCGTTTCAAAAGTGAAACGCCATTTGTATTATTTTAAAAGGAAGTCTTTTAAATCGTCGTAAGTTGAAATCACTACAGACTCTTTTTCTTTATCCATTACTGCTTGAATTTGCTCAGGTAATGGTTGCTTTTCTTTTATAACCTCTTCAACTACATCTAAGAATTTTGTTGGGTGTGCTGTTTCTAAAAACACACAATGCGCATCGGGCTGTTCCTTTAAATAATCTTTACAACCTAAATACCCCACAGCTCCATGAGGATCGGCAACGTAATTGTAGTTCTTATATATTTCCAGCATCGCTTCTTTGGTTTCTTCATCAGAATAACTAAAAGATGATAAGTTGTCCTTTAAATGTTCAAAATCATTTTTATAAATCTCCTGAATGCGAATAAAATTACTTGGAGCACCAACATCCATGGCGTTACTAATAGTTTGTATCGATGGTTTTGGTTCGTATAACTTAGAAATTAAATAACGAGTTACAACATTATTAGCGTTGTTTGAGGCTACAAAATGTTTGATCGGTAAACCTAATTGTTGCGCCATCATTCCTGCACAGATGTTTCCAAAGTTTCCGCTTGGTACTGAGAAGACAATATCTTTATACTGCTTGTGTAATTGCTTGTAAGCAAACATAAAATAGAATAATTGTGGTAACCATCGAGCGACATTAATTGAGTTAGCTGATGTTAACTGCATTTGGTTTGTTAAACTTTCATCTAAAAACGCTGTTTTTACCATCGCTTGGCAATCATCAAATGTCCCGTTAACCTCTAAAGCTTTAATATTTTGTCCGAGTGTGGTTAATTGTTTTTCCTGAATATCACTCACTTTTCCACTAGGATATAAAATAACCACATTTACACCTTTAACCCCTAAGAAGCCATTGGCTACAGCGCCACCAGTATCACCAGATGTAGCTACTAAAACAGTAACTTCTTTGTTGTTATTCTGGTTAAAATAGCCTAAGCAACGCGCCATAAAACGCGCACCAACATCTTTAAAAGCCATGGTTGGCCCGTGAAATAACTCAAGCGTAGAAATGTTATCATTTAACTTCACCACTGGGAAATCGAAAGACAATGTTTCTTCAACAATGGTTTTTAAAGTGTCTTCAGGAATTTCCGGAGAGACAAATTGCTTAATGGCTTCGAAAGCAATTTCGCTATATGACAAATTATCAATAGTATCGAAAAAGGATTGCGGAAGCGGTGTAATACTTTCCGGGAAGTATAAGCCTTTATCAGGAGCCAATCCCTTTATCACGGCATCTTTAAAAGATGTATTTGGTGCTTGTTGGTTTAATGAGTAATAGTTCATTGTATTATCAAATAATAATGAATAGTTAGTTTAATACTTTAATTCCTGAGGTGTTAATCTTAGTCACGTGGATGTCGAAATCGATGTTTGTATTCGAGTAAACTTGACTCATAGCATCTTTTACTTTTTCGGCAGTTTCTAAGCCTTGACTTAAAGAAAATATAGAAGGACCAGATCCTGAAATGCCAGCGCCTAAAGCACCTGCATCGATTACCGCTTGTTTTACTTCGTTGTAATAAGGAATCAATTGACTTCGGTACGGCTCCACAATGACATCATTTAATGAACGTTGAATTAAACCATAATCGCTGGTATGTAACCCATGAATTAAACTTCCGAAATTTGCCCATTGTGTAATAGCATTACTTAATGCTACTTCTTTTGGAAGAATAGCACGGGCTTCAGAGGTTTTAATTTCAATTTGCGGATGAATGATAGTAGCGTATAAATCTTGAGGCGACGGGATTTCTAAAATCTCTAACGGACTAATGCTTTTTACTAAGGTAAAACCACCAAACATAGCAGGAGCTAGGTTATCGGCATGTTCGCATTTACTGGCGAGAGCTTCGCCTTTAATAGCAAATTCGGTTAACTGTGTTTTGTTAAACGGACGACCGATAAGCTCATTCATACCAAATACAGAACCAACAGCACTTGCGGCACTGCTACCAATGCCACTTCCAGGCTTTATGTTTTTGTAAATTTCTATTTCAAAACCGTAATCAACATTGATAGCGTCATACATGGCTAGAGCAGAAACACCTGCAACATTTTCTTCAGCTTTGTATGGTAAATCGAATCCTTCAATGTTTGTGATATGAATCCCTTTTCGTTCAACCTTACGAATAACCATCTCGTCTCCAACACTGTCCAAGCAAAAGCCTAACACATCGAAACCACAAGCTACATTTGCCACAGTGGCAGGTGAAAATATTCTTATTTCGTTCATTTTTTCTAATAAATAGTTCTCAGCAGCACTAGAGCAAAAGCTGGAATTTTGTTTGTGTAATGTCATCTTGTTTAGTTTTAGAGTTTGTCTATTTCTATTCAGATAACAATTAATTATTTCCAATTCTTATAATATCGGCAAACAAACCAGAAGCGGTAACATCAGCACCGGCACCAGCACCTTTAATAATCATGGGTTGGTTCGCATAGCGGTTAGTATAGAACATTACGATATTATCACTTCCTTTTAGATTATAAAATGGGTGATCGCTTGGAATTTCCTGTAAGCTTACACTAGCTTTACCATTATTAAATTGAGCAACATATTTTAACTGACAACCTTTGGCTTTCGCTGAAGCATACAGCGCTTGGTAATGGTCTTCATCAGCAATTAAGGTTTCATAAAAATCATCTACCGTATCACTTTTTAAACCGGCTTCCGACAAGAAAGGTATGTTTTCAATATCTTCTAAATTCATTTCAAAACCACTTTCTCTGGCAAGAATTAAAATTTTTCTGGCCACATCTACACCACTTAAATCAATTCTTGGATCTGGTTCGGTATAGCCTTCAGCGCCAGCTTGTTTTACAATATCGTAAAACTTAGTGGTATCGTTAAAGTTATTGAATACAAAGTTTAAACTTCCTGATAATACTGCATGGATAGATGTTACTTTATCTCCCGATGCTACTAAGTTGTTTAGTGTATCGATGATTGGTAGTCCAGCACCAACATTGGTTTCAAACAAGTAAGGTGCATTATATTTTAGAGATAAACGTTTTAGTAATTTATAATTCTCATAATCACTGGAACAAGCAATTTTATTACAAGCAACAACGCCTATACTTTGACGTAGATATTTTTCATAAAGAAAAGCGACGTCTTTATTGGCTGTTACATCTACAAAAATACTGTTTCGTAAGTTTAGTGATTTTGTTTTTTCAAAGAAACCGTCTAAAGAAGCCTGTTCTCCATTTTCAAGTTGTTCTTTCCAGTTACTTAAATCGATACCATCCTCGTCGAAAATCATTTTTCTTGAATTCGATAAACCAGCAACACGTAAATTGATTTTTAAATTTTCCTTTAAATATTTACGTTGTTGTTTGATTTGCTCCACCAATTTTTCGCCAACGTTACCAACACCTGTGATGAAGACGTTAAGTTGCTTGGTTTTCGATTCAAAGAACTGTTCATGTAAGGTGTTCAATGCTTTTTTTACATCTTTTTCAGCAATTACGGTAGAGATGTTTTTCTCTGAAGCGCCTTGAGCAATGGCTCTAATATTGATATTGTTTTTTCCTAAGGCACTAAACATTTTACCACTGATGCCTTGGTGGTTCTTCATATTATCACCAACTAAAGCAATGATTGAAAGTCCTTTTTCAACAATAATTGGATCGATTTTATGCAGTTGAATTTCATTCTCAAATGTCGCATCGATAGCTGTTTTTGCTAAATCGGCATCACTTTCATCAATACCTAGACAAATAGAATGTTCTGATGAAGCCTGGGTTATAAGGATAACATTAATTTTTTCCTGGGATAGGGTTTCAAATAAACGTTTAGAAAATCCAGGAATACCAATCATACCACTCCCTTGTAAAGTAATTAAGGCAATGTTTCCAATATTACTAATTCCTTTTACTACAGAACCATTTACAGGGGCATCGTCATTAGAAATAACAGTGCCTGCAGCTTCAGGATCTAATGTGTTTTTAATGTGTATTGGAATATTTAAATCTAATACCGGCTGAACGGTTGGTGGGTATAATACTTTCGCTCCAAAATGAGACAATTCCATAGCCTCCTGATACGATATTTTTTCAATCGGGTAGGCCTGTTTCACCAATTTCGGGTTGGTAGTAAACATACCACTTACATCGGTCCATATTTCTAATTGCTCTACTTTTAAAGCGGCCGCTACAATAGCAGCAGTAAAGTCTGACCCTCCACGCCCTAAAGTCGTTTGTTCTCCTAGTTTAGATTTAGAAATAAACCCAGGAAGAATAGTAATTTGTTGTTCAGCACTATTAAAATAATCCTGAATATTTTTATTAGTTACGTCATATTTAACTTCAGCTTTTGTGAAGTTCGAATTCGTAACGATTAGTTCTTGTGAGTTTTTAGAATCTGCTGAAATGCCACGATTTTTCATCGTTTCAGCAATGATATAAGATGATAATAATTCACCAAAACTCACCAATTTATCTGATGTTTTTGGCGATAATTCATTGATTAAAAAGATACCATCTAATAAGCTTTTAAGTGCATTCAATTTATCGTCTACAAAGGCGATAATTGCAGAGCTATCCCCTAAATTAAGTTCATTAATAATGTTAAAATGAATGTCCTTAATCAGGTTGAATGTATCTATATACTGTTGGTCTTTGTTTTGTGCTTGTTTGCCAGCTAGAAGCAATTTGTCTGTAATACCGCCAACAGCCGATACCACACATGTAATTGTATCGTTTTTAGAATAGTTTTCTAATATATTTATAACGTTGTTGATGTTTTTCGATGAACCTACAGATGTTCCTCCAAATTTTAAAACTTTCATGTTTTAATAAGTTGATTGTTTGGTTAAATATGTTGTTTGGTTGTAATTGTTGAAATTACAAAATGAGCCTGAAGAATATATAATTAGTAACCCCAAGGGGTTGTAATAATTGTAGTTGTACCAAAAATAGTAGTGTATCCTTTTGAAGAAAAAGGATGCGTTGTACTCATATTTTGGGCTAAAAGATTCATTATTTCTGTAATAGTATGTTTCAAAAGTATTATTTTTAATGGTATAAAAAAACAAATTGAATTTTTTTACAGTATTCTTACATTGAGTCGATTTTCATTTAATAAAATTCACGAAAGGAATTAAGAAATGAAAATTTAATAAATAAATTTTAAGATAATATTAAGAGAATTTAAAAGAGGCAACTTACAAACGATAAAGATATAAATGAAAATATTTTCAAATGAACAGATTTATGAAGGTGATCGGTTGACTGTAGAGCGGCAGCAAATAAGCTCTGCAGATCTTATGGAGCGTGCCGGCACAGCTATTTTCAACTGGTTTCATCAGCGCATGCAGGGGGCTCAGGTACCCATTCATATATTTTGTGGTATAGGCAACAATGGGGGTGATGGTCTGGTATTGGCAAGGCATCTTATTCACGATGGTTATAATGTGAACACCTACATCGTTAATTACAGTGATAAACGTTCTAAAGATTTCTTAATTAATTACGACAGAATTAAGCAGTCTACAAAAGTCTGGCCGACGTTACTAAAAGAAGGTGATGACTTTCCTGATATAGGAGAGAAGGATATTATTGTTGATGCCGTTTTCGGTATTGGATTAAATCGACCAATACACCAGTGGGTATTATTATTGTTTAAACATTTTGATGAGTCAAGAGCCTTTACCTTGTCGGTTGATATTCCTTCGGGTTTGCAAACCAATAAAGTGCCTGAAAGTGATTTGTGTGTCGTGAAAGCAAATTATACCTTAAGTTTTGTCACGCCAAAGCTTGTGTTCTTTTTACCTGAAACAGCAAAATATACAGACCAATGGGAAGTATTAGATATTGGGTTTGATCAACAATATATTTTTGAAACGGAAACGGAAGCTAATTTAATTGGAAAAAATGAAGTTATACCGTTATATAGACCTAGAGATAAGTTTTCACATAAAGGAAGTTTTGGGCATAGTTTAATGATAGGAGGGAGCTATGGCAGGATAGGAGCAGTCACCTTAGCGAGCAAGGCAGCGCTTTCTATTGGTTCAGGATTAGTGACCGCCTATATACCAAAATGTGGCTACATACCGTTACAATCCGGGTTTCCTGAAGCTATGGTTATTACTGATAAGAATGAGGATAAAATCACGAATATTTCTTTTAATATTGAACCAACGGTTATAGGTTTAGGGATTGGAATAGGAACAGCAACACCAACAATCAATGCTTTGGAAGTCTTTTTTAAAGAAAACAAAATCCCCTTGGTAATTGATGCTGATGGTATAAATATTTTATCTAAATCTCCCGAACTATTAGGGTTATTACCTTCGGAAACAGTTTTAACACCACATCCTAAAGAGTTAGAACGATTAATTGGGGAATGGACGGATGATTTCGATAAGCTTAATAAAGTGAAAGCCTTTTCAAAAAAATATAATGTCATTGTAATTATTAAAGGCGCTCATACTATTACTGTTTATCAAGACAAACTTTATATCAATTCTACAGGGAATCCTGGATTAGCTACAGCAGGAAGTGGTGATGTGTTAACAGGGATAATTACAGGATTAATTGCACAAGGTTATGATCCGTTGATTGCATCTGTTTTTGGTGTGTATTTACATGGAAAATCAGCAGATATTGCTGTTGAAGATTATGGCTATGAAAGTTTAGTTGCCAGTCATCTTATAAACTACCTTGGAGAAGCTTTTTTAGATTTGTTTCAAAAACCAGAACAAGTTCAGCAAGCAGAACAAACAAAATAAATAATAGGCAAAACTAAAAAAGGCAGCTTTAAAACTGCCTTTTTTAATAGTATATAAGTTGGAATTAAATGTCTAAAGACGTAAATAATTCTGTTAATTCAGGATTTGAAGGTCTTGGAGCGTTTGAGTTAACGATATTTCCATTCGGATCGATTAAGATGAAACGAGGAATTCCATTAATTTGATACTCTTGAACGAATGATGATTTCCAGTCGCTATCAGCAAATAACTGAACACCTTTAAGTTCTTTCTCAGCCACCATAGATTTCCACTTTTCAAAATCTTTTTGTTGGTCGATTGAGATGCTTACAAATTCAATGTTTTTATCATGAAATTTTTCTTCAACTTCTTTTAAGAAAGGAATTTCACGTTTACATGGTCCGCACCAGGTAGCCCAAACATCAACGTAAACATATTTTCCTTTTAAGTCAGCTAAAGATGTTTTACCACCTTCATAATTTACATAATCAGTGAATATTGGAGAAGGTTTCCCTTTAGCTAAAGCCATTAACTTATTGTACTTCTCTTTAATAATCTCATTGTTTTCTTCGTTTGTTGAGTTTTCAATGTATAAGTTATAAAACGCTTCAACATCCTCTGCACGACCAATGTATTGGTTTGCAAATTCGAAAGCTAAAGTGTTTTTCATTTCTGCATTGGTAATTGTTGCTACAGATTTTAGGTAAGCTACTTCATAATCAATGGAATCATTTTTAACTAATTCCTGTGCTTTATTTCTGTAGTGAGCAGACACTAAGTTTTTATAATATGTAGAGTATTTAAAATCCTCTTGGCTTGAAAAATCTACGTTTTCTAATTCTTTCATGAATTCTTCAGACACCTTGAATGTTGGATTTTGCGTTAAAGCACGGTGCGCATTTTCGTAGTTATCATGAAGCATTAAATAGAAGTAATTAATATTTCTTAACTCTTTGGCTTTAAAGTCTTCCGGAAGTCCAGTAGTTTCATTAAGTAAAGAAGAAAGTTCAGTTTTAATCTCGTTTAACTTAGCTTTATAATCGGCTTCTTCAAGCTTATATGTCTCTCTCGGATTACCGAATAATTCCCCTTCTTTTTTTCTTTTAGCAATTAAGTAATTGTTAATCTCAGCACCTTTTCCTGTAATTGCCAAGGAATTTTGAACATCGTTAATATCGTAATTAATATTCAGATTAAAACCTGGTTCTACATAAAGATAAATAGGGGTCTTTCCGTCGTAAAGCGCGTAAAGATTTTTATTAGTATTTAGAGTATCTGCAAAAGTGCCGTTTTCAGCAACCATTAAATCTTCTTTAACAGACCCATCAGGCGTATTAATGGTTACTTTGGTGTTAGTTTTAAAATTTGTAATAGTTCCACCAATAAGGGCGTAATCTACTTGTGGCGTTTCTTTACAGGCTATCATAGCAACAGCTGTAGATAAGATTAGTAGTTTTTTCATGTTTGATTTTAGATTTAATGTTTTCAAAAATATAAAAACACGTGGTTTACAAGGCAACTTTCACTTAATATTAACGATTTAATACTGTGCGTATCTTTAAAAACTTTTTATTCAAAGAAATTGAAATTTATCTGTTTGTCGGTTTAATCTGCGGATGGTCTAAAAATAAATAATAAGGTAAAATCTTCTTGCTAAACAGTATTTTATTACATATATTTGTTATAACCCATTCTCTCATATTCTTTACATATTTATATTATTATTCTCTTTAATAGTTAAAAGCGCATTTTGATTAATAGCAGTTTGAAATGCCCTATTTTCATCCTTGTACTATCAAGTTTACTTGAATAATTTGTTATATAATTATTTAGGTTTTCTAAACTTTTTCTTTTGTTGGGTTAAGTGCCCTTATTTTATCTATGTATTAAAAATTTACGACTGTTAGGTAATTAAAATGCCCACATGTCACCTTGTTCTAGAATGATACTTCATTTGTTTTATGCAGATGTTGTATTCTGAACTTTACGATTGTTGTGTTAACATATTTACTAATTAAAACTACTGTTATGTTAATGAACAATTTTACTCAACGATTTACTAATCGAACAGCATATTGCTATTGGTTAATAAAGCATGTAAAACGAGCCTCGAGCTTAGTTTTATTCATGCTTTTTTTGTTTAGCGTCACTACGGTTAAGGCGCAGATTACATTAGGATCTGATGTGGTAGGAGGATTTGGTGTTGACGCTGATGTTTATTCGGGAGAACTAGGACCTGTAAGTGGTAATAGTGTCCCCAGTGATGACTGGTTTATAGGCTCAAATGGAGGGAATGGAATTATAGATGTTTCTGATGTTCCTGCAGGATTGTTAGCAGGAACAAACCTAAGCTTTACTTTGGGGCAATCTGTTCCAGCTTACACACCTGTTTTGGCTCCCGATGGGCTAACTTATCTTTGGATTGATGCTTTTTACAATAGAGACCCAAGAACAGATGGAAATAAGGTGGATAATTCTTTCTTTACATCAGGATCAGATTCTAATGCAGATAATCCAACAACCTGGACGGTTGGAGAAGGTTCAGGGGGTCCTCAAAAAAATGATATTGTGGATACGTATCTACACATACGTGAAGATCCAAATGGTAAAATATGGGCTTATTTTGGGGTATCAACAAGAGCCACAAATGGGACTAGTTATTTAGATGTCGAATTTTATAGGAAAGGTATTGATTATTCTGGAGGTGTCTGGACTTCGGGAGGGGAAGATGATGGACGAACAGCTTATGTGTTTGACATGATAACTCCAGGTTTTCAAGGTTCTATTGTAGAAAATGGAGATGTATCCTTTTCTATGAATTATGAAAATGGTGGGGGTGCAGCAGATACCAGAGTTTTTATTTGGATGGATTTAAACGGAAAAGATGATACTTGGTTTGAGCTATTTAATAGTTATAATGCAGCGCCATTTACATTTGGAGATGGAAATGGTAATTTCCCAAGATATGATGGAGGTGAAGGAACCACTACATTTGGATATGCTCAGGTTCAGCTAGGAGTTGAGGCATATGCTCAAGTTAATGAATTTAATGAAGTGGATGGTCCAGACGGTTGGGATACTGTTAAACCTGGGGGGCAATTATATGCAAATTATTCAACTTTACAATTTGCAGAGTTTGCTGTAGACGGTACGTTTTTAAGTTTGGATATAAATGGGGAAGATCAACCTTGTGAGCCTTTTTTAGGAAGTGTAATGGTTAAAACTCGATCCTCTACATCTTTTGTATCTGAGTTAAAAGATTTAGTGGGGCCAATTCAATTTGGAAATACAAGGCCTCTAGAAATTGAAATTGTTAGCACGAATCCAACTTGTAACGATGAGGATGGTACAAGTGATGACGGTTCTATAAAAGTTGAGCCCAGTCCTTATTTAAATACAATAACATACTCAATAAATGATGGAAATGGTTATAGCACCCCTGTCTTGGGTAGTGAGCTAGATGGTCATTTGTTTTCGAATCTTCCAGCAGGCACTTATATGGTTAAGGCTCAGCTTCCTGCAGGGTGTTATGTCGAAGAGGAGGTTGTTTTAATAAATCCAGATGCCTTTAGTGCGAGTGCAACAGGTACAGATGTAACCTGTAACGATGAGGATGGTACCAGTGATGATGGTAGTATAGATGCTACGTTAACCAATGGGGTATCACCGTTCACCTATAGCTGGACAGGTCCTGATGGGTATACAGCTTCCACAGAGGACATTAGTGGATTAGCAGCGGGAACATACAATTTGGAAGTAACCGACGACAACGGATGTAAAGCCTATGCGAGTTATGAGGTTATGTTACCAGAAGCCTTCAGTGCCAGTGCAACAGGTACGGATGTTACGTCAGATAACGATGAGGATGGTACCAGTGATGATGGTAGTATAGATGCTACATTAACCAATGGGGTATCACCGTTCACCTATAGCTGGACAGGTCCTGATGGGTATACAGCTTCCACAGAGGACATTAGTGGATTAGCAGCGGGAACATACAATTTGGAAGTAACCGACGACAACGGATGTAAAGCCTATGCGAGTTATGAGGTTATGTTACCAGAAGCCTTCAGTGCCAGTGCAACAGGTACGGATGTTACGTGTAACGATGAGGATGGTACCAGTGATGATGGTAGTATAGATGCTACATTAACCAATGGGGTATCACCGTTCACCTATAGCTGGACAGGTCCTGATGGGTATACAGCTTCCACAGAGGACATTAGTGGATTAGCAGCGGGAACATACAATTTGGAAGTAACCGACGACAACGGATGTAAAGCCTATGCGAGTTATGAGGTTATGTTACCAGAAGCCTTCAGTGCCAGTGCAACAGGTACGGATGTTACGTAACGATGAGGATGGTACCAGTGATGATGGTAGTATAGATGCTACATTAACCAATGGGGTATCACCGTTCACCTATAGCTGGACAGGTCCTGATGGGTATACAGCTTCCACAGAGGACATTAGTGGATTAGCAGCGGGAACATACAATTTGGAAGTAACCGACGACAACGGATGTAAAGCCTATGCGAGTTATGAGGTTATGTTACCAGAAGCCTTCAGTGCTAGTGCAACAGGTACGGATGTTACGTGTAACGATGAGGATGGTACCAGTGATGATGGTAGTATAGATGCTACATTAACCAATGGGGTATCACCGTTCACCTATAGCTGGACAGGTCCTGATGGGTATACAGCTTCCACAGAGGACATTAGTGGATTAGCAGCGGGAACATACAATTTGGAAGTAACCGACGACAACGGATGTAAAGCCTATGCGAGTTATGAGGTTATGTTACCAGAAGCCTTCAGTGCTAGTGCAACAGGTACGGATGTTACGTGTAACGATGAGGATGGTACCAGTGATGATGGTAGTATAGATGCTACATTAACCAATGGGGTATCACCGTTCACCTATAGCTGGACAGGTCCTGATGGGTATACAGCTTCCACAGAGGACATTAGTGGATTAGCAGCGGGAACATACAATTTGGAAGTAACCGACGACAACGGATGTAAAGCCTATGCGAGTTATGAGGTTATGTTACCAGAAGCCTTCAGTGCCAGTGCAACAGGTACGGATGTTACGTGTAACGATGAGGATGGTACCAGTGATGATGGTAGTATAGATGCTACATTAACCAATGGGGTATCACCGTTCACCTATAGCTGGACAGGTCCTGATGGGTATACAGCTTCCACAGAGGACATTAGTGGATTAGCAGCGGGAACATACAATTTGGAAGTAACCGACGACAACGGATGTAAAGCCTATGCGAGTTATGAGGTTATGTTACCAGAAGCCTTCAGTGCCAGTGCAACAGGTACGGATGTTACGTGTAACGATGAGGATGGTACCAGTGATGATGGTAGTATAGATGCTACATTAACCAATGGGGTATCACCGTTCACCTATAGCTGGACAGGTCCTGATGGGTATACAGCTTCCACAGAGGACATTAGTGGATTAGCAGCGGGAACATACAATTTGGAAGTAACCGACGACAACGGATGTAAAGCCTATGCGAGTTATGAGGTTATGTTACCAGAAGCCTTCAGTGCCAGTGCAACAGGTACGGATGTTACGTGTAACGATGAGGATGGTACCAGTGATGATGGTAGTATAGATGCTACATTAACCAATGGGGTATCACCGTTCACCTATAGCTGGACAGGTCCTGATGGGTATACAGCTTCCACAGAGGACATTAGTGGATTAGCAGCGGGAACATACAATTTGGAAGTAACCGACGACAACGGATGTAAAGCCTATGCGAGTTATGAGGTTATGTTACCAGAAGCCTTCAGTGCCAGTGCAACAGGTACGGATGTTACGTGTAACGATGAGGATGGTACCAGTGATGATGGTAGTATAGATGCTACATTAACCAATGGGGTATCACCGTTCACCTATAGCTGGACAGGTCCTGATGGGTATACAGCTTCCACAGAGGACATTAGTGGATTAGCAGCGGGAACATACAATTTGGAAGTAACCGACGACAACGGATGTAAAGCCTATGCGAGTTATGAGGTTATGTTACCAGAAGCCTTCAGTGCTAGTGCAACAGGTACGGATGTTACGTGTAACGATGAGGATGGTACCAGTGATGATGGTAGTATAGATGCTACATTAACCAATGGGGTATCACCGTTCACCTATAGCTGGACAGGTCCTGATGGGTATACAGCTTCCACAGAGGACATTAGTGGATTAGCAGCGGGAACATACAATTTGGAAGTAACCGACGACAACGGATGTAAAGCCTATGCGAGTTATGAGGTTATGTTACCAGAAGCCTTCAGTGCTAGTGCAACAGGTACGGATGTTACGTGTAACGATGAGGATGGTACCAGTGATGATGGTAGTATAGATGCTACATTAACCAATGGGGTATCACCGTTCACCTATAGCTGGACAGGTCCTGATGGGTATACAGCTTCCACAGAGGACATTAGTGGATTAGCAGCGGGAACATACAATTTGGAAGTAACCGACGACAACGGATGTAAAGCCTATGCGAGTTATGAGGTTATGTTACCAGAAGCCTTCAGTGCTAGTGCAACAGGTACGGATGTTACGTGTAACGATGAGGATGGTACCAGTGATGATGGTAGTATAGATGCTACATTAACCAATGGGGTATCACCGTTCACCTATAGCTGGACAGGTCCTGATGGGTATACAGCTTCCACAGAGGACATTAGTGGATTAGCAGCGGGAACATACAATTTGGAAGTAACCGACGACAACGGATGTAAAGCCTATGCGAGTTATGAGGTTATGTTACCAGAAGCCTTCAGTGCTAGTGCAACAGGTACGGATGTTACGTGTAACGATGAGGATGGTACCAGTGATGATGGTAGTATAGATGCTACATTAACCAATGGGGTATCACCGTTCACCTATAGCTGGACAGGTCCTGATGGGTATACAGCTTCCACAGAGGACATTAGTGGATTAGCAGCGGGAACATACAATTTGGAAGTAACCGACGACAACGGATGTAAAGCCTATGCGAGTTATGAGGTTATGTTACCAGAAGCCTTCAGTGCTAGTGCAACAGGTACGGATGTTACGTGTAACGATGAGGATGGTACCAGTGATGATGGTAGTATAGATGCTACATTAACCAATGGGGTATCACCGTTCACCTATAGCTGGACAGGTCCTGATGGGTATACAGCTTCCACAGAGGACATTAGTGGATTAGCAGCGGGAACATACAATTTGGAAGTAACCGACGACAACGGATGTAAAGCCTATGCGAGTTATGAGGTTATGTTACCAGAAGCCTTCAGTGCCAGTGCAACAGGTACGGATGTTACGTGTAACATGAGGATGGTACCAGTGATGATGGTAGTATAGATGCTACATTAACCAATGGGGTATCACCGTTCACCTATAGCTGGACAGGTCCTGATGGGTATACAGCTTCCACAGAGGACATTAGTGGATTAGCAGCGGGAACATACAATTTGGAAGTAACCGACGACAACGGATGTAAAGCCTATGCGAGTTATGAGGTTATGTTACCAGAAGCCTTCAGTGCCAGTGCAACAGGTACGGATGTTACGTGTAACGATGAGGATGGTACCAGTGATGATGGTAGTATAGATGCTACATTAACCAATGGGGTATCACCGTTCACCTATAGCTGGACAGGTCCTGATGGGTATACAGCTTCCACAGAGGACATTAGTGGATTAGCAGCGGGAACATACAATTTGGAAGTAACCGACGACAACGGATGTAAAGCCTATGCGAGTTATGAGGTTATGTTACCAGAAGCCTTCAGTGCCAGTGCAACAGGTACGGATGTTACGTGTAACGATGAGGATGGTACCAGTGATGATGGTAGTATAGATGCTACATTAACCAATGGGGTATCACCGTTCACCTATAGCTGGACAGGTCCTGATGGGTATACAGCTTCCACAGAGGACATTAGTGGATTAGCAGCGGGAACATACAATTTGGAAGTAACCGACGACAACGGATGTAAAGCCTATGCGAGTTATGAGGTTATGTTACCTCCTTTATTAGAGTGTAATGCCTCTACCGGAGAATTAATGTGTGAAGGATTGCCGATTTCATTAAGTGTTGTTCCTACAGGAGGTACTGCTCCTTATCAGATAAAATGGACAAGTACAGGTTCTGCTACATATGATGATGATACATCCGAAAGCACAACAGCTTATGGTGCTGTGATTGGGGAGATCTTCACTGCAACAATTACTGATGCTAAAGGATGTCAAACAACCTGTATAGTAACCGCTAATTTATATAATTGTGTGCCTAGTTGTGAAACAGCATTTGGAGTGGCTACTTATATTGAAAATGGTTTAGTATACGTGAATGATGGAGATAATGGAGTTAGTAGCTGTTTTAGAAATGATGGTTTCCAGAGATGGGGTTGGGTTAATAAAATAACTGAATTTGGATCGCATGAATTCTCTTTATATGCTGGAGCAGGACGATGTGACATAAGTAAAGGTGATTACGCAGGTACTGTTACCTTAAATTATGCAGAAGATGGTACAGTTGATGTGGTTTATGAAATGCTTGAAGGTTTTGTTTTATCAGAAGCTCACGTATATGTTGGTTGTGATCCTTATCCTAAAACTAAAAAAGGTGATTATACGGTAGCTCCTGGGCAATATAGCTTTAACGCTGGCGATTTAGGATATGTGCAAACAACATTTAGCACACCTTCAATTGTGGCTTCGGGAGATTTTTACTTTATAGCTCATGCTGTAGTTTGTAAAACAGATATTCCAGATGGGTTATATTTACCAGCATCGCCTATGGAGGGAGGTGCATTTTCTCCGCCTAGCGCGTCTTTTGTATATCCTGAATGTGAGGTTGATACAGGAGGATGGGGTAAAGTTGGAGATACTAAAGCTGTAACATTTACTGCGTATCCTGTACCGTTTGAGGAAGAAGTAACAGTTAGCTACAAATTTGATTACGAAACTAACGTTAAGATTGATGTTTATGATCTTAAAGGAGCTGTAATACAAAAAGCAGAGAATAATAATTATAGAAGAGGTACAGTTGATAGAACCAAACTAGATTTTTCAAGATTTAATGATCAAATGTACTTTGTAAGATTAACGACTAATAAAGGAACCTTAGTTAAAAAAGTAATTTCTTCTAAGAAACAACAAATTAAAAGATAGATGATATTTTTAACTAAAAATAAAAAGCAGCCTTTTTGGCTGCTTTTCTTATTTTATTGAGTATTATTCTTTAATAAATTTTACAGAAGTATTTGTTTCTATAAACCGAATAATATATAAGCCATTAGATAGTTTACTTACATCTAAAGTATTTGAATTATTAATTTTACTACTCATAACTTTTCGGCCTAATATGTTATAGATCGTGATATTTTTATTGCTATTATGTAAATTTTCGAAGTATAAAACACTTTTAGTCGGATTTGGATAAAATTTTATAGGGGTAGTTTCAAAATTAGAATTACTTAAAGACTTTGAGTTTATAGTTTGGTTTTCAAACCAACTTAAGGTACTTTCATTTTTAGCAACGCTTGCAATGTCTAGATCACCATCATTGTCAAAATCATTAATTGTAAAAATAATATCATCCTGAGTATTGTCTATTATTGATTCAGTCATAAATGTTCCAGAGTTAGAACTCTCAAAATATGAAATTTGATCAGCAACATTTGTACTAGCATAACTTAAAACAATATCTTGCTTATTGTTATTATTTAAATCTCCAACTAAAGCATTATAAGGCATGTTACTACTTGTGATTGAATTAGCTACATGGTTTTCAGAGGCTTCTCTGCTGTACCAGTTAACAATATTACTACTTCCTGCCACTACTAAAATATCTAATTGATTATTATTATCAATATCTGAAAAGGAGACATCTGTAATTCCTGATATACCTCCAGCTACAAATTCAGAAGTTGTAAAATTTAATAAACCTGTTTGACCCAAGTCATTATAATAGACAAATACGTTTTTTGTTTGAGAATAAGCAACAACTACATCTAAGTCACCATCTTTATCATAATCCGCTAAGTCAATATCTCCGGGTTTTGCTATTACAGGAGGGGTTATTATTACTTTGCCTGAACTAAAATTCCCAGAGCCATTATTTGTAAAACACACAATTTGATTCCCTTCATAGTCTGCAACAGCGATGTCGATACTATTGTTATTATCAAATTTACCTGTTTTAATAACTACAGGTCTATCTAATGCGGATGAAATCAATTTAGCACTACCAAAATTTCCGTTGCCATCATTTTTAAACCATACTAATTGATTATCGATATTGGAAATAGCAATGATGTCATTGTGGTTGTCTAAGTCTAAATCTGCAATAGCTACACTTTTAACATAACGCAGATTATTAGATATATCTTTTTGTTTTGAAAAAGTAGCATCACCATTATTTTTATACCATTCAACTGTACTGCTTAGGGTACCTATTAAAATATCAGGCAAATTATCATTATCTAAGTTTCCGGATTGTATTACAAAAGGACTAGATCCTGTAGAGGATATATTTTTTTTCGAGCTAAATAACTGTGAATAACAAGAAAAGCTCAAGCTTAAAAATATAAATAAAATATAAGGTAGTAAAGTTGTTTTCATATCGTCATAATCTTAAAATTGACGATAAACATAAATAAACAAATGTTAATTAGCAACCAATAATCTGATTTTTAAGCTTTTAAACGATAATTTTCTTATTTATTTCTATTAAAAGAAAGAAAATTTATACAGATACAGATTTTGAAATTGTGAGAAAATGATGCTGTAATAAATTGTTAATCAATAAAGTATTGTAAATAGCGTATTAAAAACAGCCGCGCAAATATAAACGAAATGAGATGATTAATTACAACTTTTTGGTGTAATAAAAATAATTTTAATTCATTCATTATCAGATCATCAGTTTTTTTTGCTATACATCTACTAATCGTAAACTTTGGCTAAGAATATTCTATATTTAATAAACACCTTCAAAGCTATATATTTATGAAAAAAATTACTGTTTTAGCATTTATTCTACTTAATATCAGTTTGATGTATCCGCAAGATTGCAGAAGTAATACAGAAATTGAAAATGCTTACGTGGCAATTAATAATGGGTATACTGAAATTGTAACACAATATATTATTCCAAATGAGTATGTAACAGTTTCTAATATCCTAGAAAACGAATATACATTTACATCTGCTATAACTAATGTAAACGATTATATTACCATAAGAGATTCTTCTGGCGATAATATTTTAGCTCAAGGAACATCGCCTTTAACATATCAATTTCAGCCAGGGCAAGTTGATGATAATACCATTCAAATACATATTCATTTAAATTCAGGGTGTAGTTCAATTGATAATGGAAATCACACTATTTCACTAATAAATTTAGATAACCTGCCCACGTGTTACGAGCCTTTAACTAATAGTGCCAGAATTAGTTATTTGTCAAACACGCGTTTAGATTTTTATTGGCAGGCTCCAGCATCTGGAGATAATCCTGTAGATTATGAATGGGAAATTGTTCCGTCTGGAAATACTCAAGGGGAGGGAGTAGTGGCTTCAGGTAACACTGGCGGAAGCACAAACGCTTCAACAGGAGAAAATGCATTGTCGCCAAATACGGCATATATCGTTTTTATTAGGTCAAAATGTGATGCAAATACTTATAGTATTTGGTATGAAACACCTGTTGTTACAACACTTTCTGTAGGTCCGCCATCTAATGATTTTTGTAGTGGAGCGATATCAATATTGCAAGAAACTGGAATTTCATCTGTTAATTTATCGGAAAACACAATTCAAGGTAGTGTTGCGGGAGGTGCTGGTACAGATATTATAGCAGAATCCTGCAATGGACAAGCTAATGCGAGAGATGACATTTGGTATTCGTTTTTAGCACAAACAACAGATATAAACATCACTGTTAATTCCTCTTTTGATGCTATTTTAACTTTGTTTTCGGGAGATTGCAATAATTTAACTCAAATATCCTGTAGTGATATTAATGGAGGTGTTACTACATTGGAACAAATAAGTTATACTGGATTAACAGTAGGCGATACCTATTATTTTAGAGTGTATTCTCAACCCTTTACAGTCCCTAATCCAAATTTTACAATGAATTTATGGTCACCAACAGCCACTACAGATTTTGATGACGATGGTTATAGTGACGAAGTAGATTGTGATGATAGTAACCCTTCTATTTATGAACCTCAATTGTATTATGAAGATAAAGATGAAGATGGTTATGGTTCTTCTGTGGTTGCAATGCGATGCGAATTAACACCTTCTCCAGGTTTTTCTACTAACAGTGAAGATTGTAATGATGATGATCCAAATATTAATCCAGATACCGTTTGGTATAGAGATTTTGATGAAGATGGTTATGGCGATATCAATTCAACTTTAACCCAATGTGATCAACCACTGGGTTATGTTTTAGATAACACCGATTGTAATGATTCTAAATTAGAAATAAGCCCTGAAACGGTTTGGTACGAAGATTCCGATCAAGATGGTTATGGTGATATAAATTCAACTTTAACACAATGTACGCAGCCAGTAGGTTATGTGTTAGATAATACAGATTGTGATGATAATAATGGAGCAATTAACGCAGATACCGTTTGGTATAGAGATTTTGATGAAGATGGTTATGGTGATATAAATACAACTTTGACACAATGTACTAAGCCAGTAGGCTATATTTTAAATCCTACTGATTGTGATGATACTGATCCAGATATTAATCCCGATACCGTTTGGTATAGAGATTCCGATGAAGATGGTTATGGTGATATCAATTCAACTTTAACACAATGTGATCAACCACTGGGTTATGTTTTAGATAACACCGATTGTAATGATTCTAAATTAGAAATAAACCCTGAAACGGTTTGGTACGAAGATTCCGATCAAGACGGTTATGGTGATATAAATTCAACTTTAACACAATGTACCCAACCACAAGGTTATGTTTTAAATAGTGAGGATTGTGATGATGCTGTAGCAGAGATTAATCCGAATGCAAATGAAATCCCTGGAAATAGTATAGATGAAAATTGTGATGGGTCAGATTCCTTTGTTTGGTATGAAGATGCTGATGATGATGGATTTGGAAATCTAAATGTTAGTTTAGAAGAACCGAGCCAGCCAGCAGGTTATGTTTTAGATAACTCAGATTGTGACGACACAAATCCGGCTATTCATGAACCTATTATCTATTATGTCGATAATGATGGTGATGGATATGGAACAGATGTGATGGTTGAATTTTGCTTAACAAGTGCTCCTGAAGGGTATTCTACTATTTCAGGAGATTCTAATGATGCCGATGACACTATTAACCCAAGTGCTACGGAGGTTTGTGATGGTGTTGATAACGATTCAGATGGAGAAATAGATGAAGGCTTTTCTGATACAGATGGCGATGGAATAGCTGATTGTGTAGATACAGAAACTTGTGATGGAGTGGATAATGATGGAGATGGAGATGTAGATGAAGGCTTTCCTGATACAGATGGTGATGGAATAGCCGATTGTGTAGATACAGAAACTTGTGATGGAATTGATAATGATGGAGATGGAGACATTGATGAAGGTTTTCAGGATACAGATCAAGATGGTGTAGCCGATTGTGTTGATGATTGTCCTAATGACCCCAATAAAGTCGATTCTGGTAGTTGTGGTTGTGGAGTAGCAGATACCGATTCAGATGGAGATGGTACTCCAGATTGTAATGATTTATGTCCTTCCGACCCTAATAAAACCGATCCGGGTAATTGTGGTTGTGGTGTAGCAGATGCCGATTCAGATGGTGATGGTACTCCAGATTGTAATGATTTATGTCCTTCCGACCCTAATAAAACCGATCCGGGTAGTTGTGGTTGCGGGGTAGCTGATACCGATTCAGATGGTGATGGTACTCCAGATTGTAATGATTTATGTCCTTCCGACCCTATTAAAACCGATCCAGGTAATTGCGGTTGCGGAGTAGTAGACACAGATTCAGATGGAGATGGCACTCCTGACTGTACTGATTTATGCCCTTCCGATCCTAATAAAAATGATCCTGGAAGTTGTGGTTGTGGCGTTTCAGATATAGATTCTGATCAAGATGGCACTCCAGATTGTGATGATAATTGTCCTGATGATCCTAATAAAACAGACCCAGGAAGTTGTGGTTGTGGCGTTTCAGATATAGATACCGATCAAGATGGTACTCCAGATTGTGATGATAATTGTCCTAATGATCCTAATAAAACAGATCAGGGAAGTTGTGGTTGTGGTGTTTCAGATATAGATACCGATCAAGATGGTGTAGCAGATTGTGATGATGTTTGCCCTGGATTTGATGATGCTGTAGATTCTGACAATGATGGTATACCTGATGGTTGCGAAAGTTTAAGTGTTGAAAAATCTTTATTAAATGAATTGTTTGTAAAACCAAACCCATTTAACTCAATGATATCAGTAATGATTCCAAAAATCTTTGTGAATACAGATTTTGAAATTACTATTTTTGATTTAAATGGAAGGCTAATTCTTAACAGAAATGTTAAAAATGTCAATCAGCAAATCCAAATAGAGCATCTTGAAGCTTTTCAACAAGGAATGTATTTAATTAAAATCAAGAGCTTAGAAAATAATCAATCAATTGTAAGGCAGATTGTTAAATTTTAAATTTTTGTAATAAATGAAAAAGGCTACTTAATTAAGTAGCCTTTTGTTTTATTAAAAGTTATTTTATAATTAATTTTTTTGAAAGCGAATTTAAACCATCATTTACTTTTAAGAAATAAAAACCATCAGATAGAAAAGAGACATCTAGTTGTAAATGACTGTTTTGAAGCTCTTTTTTTGTACTCTGAACTAGGGTGCCCTGAAGATTATAAATATCAATATTAACCATGCTACTAATGTTGTTGTTAAATTTTAGGTTTACAAAAGATTTAGTTGGGTTTGGATAAAGATTAAAAGAAAATAATTCAGGAGATTTTAAGGAAAGTGTTTCTGTTCCGATGGCGCATATGTTAAATGTTCCTGTTTGAGCTTCAAATGATGGAAAAACCCTAACAAAAAGGGTTTCATTCCTTCGGTTTTCAATGGTTACTTTTGAGAAATTTTTATTTCCTTTGTCGTCATCGCACCCATTTTCGATTTCGGTGAGAGTTCCATCACAGGAGCCACTATATACAACAATACCCGTATCTAAAAAAGCGGAGCCCGTGTCTTCAGATGTTTCTATGGTTATATCGTAAAATTTGGTATCATCAACATTTACAGTAAACCAAACATCATCATATCCTTCGTAAATACCGCAACTAGGGTCGTCTATTCCGTTTGAAGGTGTTGCTTGAAAGTTTGTTGCCAAAATAGGTGAAGAACAATCGGCAGATAAAGTAAGATTTATAGGACTACTACAATCATCATTAGTAGCAATCATAGGAGAGTCTATTTTGTAAACACAAACGTTAAAAGAACCTTCTTCTAAATAATCAACATCCCAAACTCTAAAGTATACGGTGCTTCCGGCAGGTTGAACAACATCTATTTGTGCATAGTAAGCACTTAAACCAACATCTGGGTTACCATCAGCATTACATCCAATAGATGTTAAAGTGTTGCAGTCATTCCCTGCAAACACCTCTAAATCTATGTTATCAATTACAGATTCGTAAGAGGTTTTAATGGTTACGGCTCCATCAGCAGGCATATTAAATTTAAACCATAGATCTTCACCACTGTAACTACTGGTACAAGCAGGTATTCCCATATTTGAATCTGTTTCACTGCCATCAAAAGAGTAAACTTGGTTTGAGCAAATTCCAGATTCATTAACAGTTAACTCAATAGCTCCGCAAGGCAAGTTGTTTGTTGGTTGAGCTACTGCAGATATACTGCATACTAATAAAATAAAAAGAAAATAGCGTGTAATTTTTTTCATAAATAAAGAAGTTTAGGCTTTATTAAATTTATGAAAAAAAAAATGAGTTATTTATTAATATTAGTCTAACTGTTTAATTTATAGATTATCAGAAGTTAATTTTGATAAGAGTTTATATTTTAAAGGTTAACTTATCATAAGACACTATTTCTGAAATAATATTTAAGGCACGAAGTTCTTTTTGTGTATTCATTACAGTTTCCTCATCAATTAAACTTTGAGACCATTCGGTGATATTTAACCATTCTCTAACATCTTCCAGTTCCTGTTCGTAACGATTGGCTATGGTTTTATCTATATTTGGAATAGATTTAAAATCAGCTGTAGTCGTGTTGATAATGTTTAGAATGGTTTTTAGATCCTCTTTATTATTTTCAATAAAATCTTCACGAACTGCAATTACAAAACATGGCCAGGGTGTAGGGCAGTTGCCAATATTTCTGAAAATACCCTGGTCGACAATGGGTTTGGTGGTGAATTTTTCCCACATGAAATAATCGGCAGAACCATTAGTGAGGCCTTCAATGGCGCCATCTAAATCTTTTATAACTTCAAAATTTAAATCGTTTTCTATATCCCAATGATGGTTTTCAGCATTGATATAGGCCATTAAATGTGATCCTGAACCATAACGACTTATTGCAGCTTTGGTTCCTTTTAAATCTTTAACTGTTTTGTAGGGTGAATGATGAGCAACATGAATTCCCCAGTTTAAAGGACTCTGAACAAAAGTTTGCACAATTTTGCTAGGGTTTCCTTCAATAATATCTTTAATAATACCTTCTGTAAGGATTATGGCAATATCAATTTCTTTTTCACGTAACGCTTTACACATGGCACCTGTGCCACCCGGATAATCCTTCCAACGCAGATTGATACCCTTCTGCTTGTATTCACCATTCTTTAATGTTAAATACCAAGGTAAATTAAAATGTTCCGGCACACCACCAATAGTAACTTTCTTCATGAATCCTTCTCTTTTAAATGGTAATTTTATTTAGTGTATAAGTTATGAGTTTTTCTATCGTTTCGGAAGGATTTTTACTAAAATCTCCGGTGGCTCGGTTGGCAATAATGGCATTTAACGACACAGCATGATGTCCTAAAAGTTTGGATAACCCATAAATTGCAGACGTCTCCATTTCAAGATTTGTTACTGTCATTCCCTGAAAACTAAAACTGTCTATTTTTTTATTTAGATCCGGATCTTGAACTGGAAGGCGTAAAACACGTCCCTGTGGCCCGTAAAAGCCACCAGCAGTTAGTGTTACACCTTTAAAGATATGATCTTCAATTAATATACTTTCTAAAGCTTGGCTATTTTTTACTAAAATAGGTTTTGCTTTGTTTATACTCCAGCCGGTATGTTTTATAAAAGCGTCTTCATAATCTGGATTACAAATACCTTCAATTTGATAGGCGTGGAGCATACCGTTAATATCTAAACCCGCGGAGCTTAAGACAAAGCTGTCTACAGGAATAGATTCCTGCAATGCTCCTGAAGTTCCAATTCGAATGATATTTAGTGATGTTAACTCTTCTTTGGGAGAGCGTGTTTCTAAATCGATATTAACCAATGCGTCCAATTCATTTAAAACAATATCAATATTATCAGGTCCGATACCTGTTGAAATGACGGAAATTCGCTTTCCTTTCAGGGTTCCGGTATGGGTTTTAAATTCACGCTTTTGAGTTTTGAATTCAATAGCGTCGAAGTGCTTCGAAACTTTCTCCACCCGATCCTGATCACCTACTAAAATTATGGTTTGAGCTATATTTTCGGGTTTCAAATTTAAGTGATAAACACTGCCATCGGGATTTAATATTAGTTCGGAAGCTTTAATACTCATGTTATGCGTTTTTAACTAATCGGTTGATGCTGCTATTAAATTGAAAATCTGATTTTTTTACACCTCCGTAAACCATGCGATTATCTAGTTCAGAAAGATAACGATGTGTACCTAATAGTACCTCATGACCTTTTCGGTTTAGGGTTAATTTGTTTTCTTCTTTATCAATATAAACCATCAAGGTTTCAATGATTCTTATTAATTGCAAATCACCATAGCCATAGAACCCCTGAAAATGCAAGGCGTATCCTAATAAGTGATTCGTAGAATTAACATCAATATCTCTTACTATTTCAAGGATATTACGTTCTAAATTATTTAAGCCATCCTTGGTAGCTGGAAATCGCTCTAAATGCGCCTTAAGGCAATTACTTAGATAATCGAACGATGATTCTTTTAGAATATAAGGTTTTAATAAGTTGTGGTCTTTTCCACAGTAAATGCTCCAAACGGTTCGAGCTAAATCAATGTCTTCCGGAGTTAACTTTATTTTATCGTTGTAGTGCTTAAGAAGCTGCCCACTTGTCAATTCATTAAGGGCTTTCATGTTCTTACTTCTTCTAACGCGACCACTACACACTAAAAAAAGAGGTAATTCAATTTTTTTCTGCTGAATTAAACTAATAACAGCAATCATGTTGATGTGACAGAATAAATCGTATTCAAACCAAAGTATAATTTCAGTAAAATCTTCGGTATGATTTAAAACATCTAAGGCAGATTTTATTTTTTCAATTTCTAAATCAATACTATAGAATTCATCAAAAAACTGTTTTCTTAGGGCATAAAATTCCTCAGAGTACACTTGTTCTACGGCAGGGCCTTCGCATAACATTTCCTGCCAGGTAAGTTTTTTACCTTCTATATTTAACTCCTCTAATCGGTTGGTTAAAACGGTGCCGTTGGTAATATGTAGTGAAGTTTCACTCATTATTTATCCGCCAACGCGCTTTACAAGAAATCCTTTATCTTTAAGCATTTGCATGATTTTATCACGGTAATCTCCTTGAATAATAATTTTATCATCTTTAAAGCTACCACCAACACTTAATTTGGTTTTTATCTCTTTTGCTAATATTTTAAAATCACTTGTAGCACCAGTATAACCTTCAATAATGGTAATAGGTTTACCCTTGCGTTTTTCGTATTTACAAATTAAAGGATCGTCCTGCATCCATATTCCTGTTTCTTCTGTTGTCTCTTCTGTTGGTTCTTCCGACACGTGATCGGGAAACAGGTTTTTTAGCTGGTCTTGTAAATCCATTTTTTTATTTTTTAATAAGTCCTAATTCTATTAAACGCTCTGTTAAAAATTCCCCTGCAGTAATATCTTCAAAAGCTTTAGGCGTGTTTTCGTCTACACAACTATCTAAAACATCTAATTTCATACTACTGATAGGGTGCATGAAGAACGGAATAGAGTAACGCGAGGTGCTCCAGAGTTCTTTTGGAGGATTCACCACACGATGTATGGTCGATTTAAGTTTATTGTTTGTATGTCGAGAGAGCATGTCCCCAACATTAATCATTAATTCGTCGGGTTCTGCAATGGCATCAATCCATTCGCCTTTATGGTTTTGTACTTGCAAACCACGACCTTGAGCCCCCATTAATAACGTAATTAGGTTAATATCACCATGAGCGGCAGCACGAACGGCCTCTTTGGGTTCTTCTGTGATAGGCGGGTAGTGTATTGGCCTAAGAATAGAGTTGCCATTATGAATATATTCATCAAAATATGTTTCTTCCAAACCCAAATGAAGCGATAAAGCACGAAGCACGTATTTCGCAGTTTTTTCTAACATTTGGTAGGTTTCTTTACCAACCTTATTAAATTCAGGTAATTCTTCAACAATTACGTTATCTGGATATTCTGCTTTAAGCTTGTCGTCATCTTCCACATACTGTCCGAAATGCCAGAATTCCTTTAAATCGCCTTCTTTTTTGCCTTTAGCACTCTCCTTTCCAAAAGATACATAGCCTCTTTGTCCTCCAATGCCTGGAATTTCATATTTCTGCTTTGTTTCCAGAGGTAAGTTAAAAAAGTTTTTGACTTCTGTATATAGGTTTTCAACCAAGGTGTCATCTAGAAAATGACCTTTTAAAGCAACGAAACCAATTTCTTCATAAGCTTTACCGATGGCGTCTACAAATTTCTGTTTTCTGGAAGCATCACCCGAAATAAAATCGGATAAATCTACACTAGGAATTACGTTCATGTGGCATTTATTTAAAATAAGACTCTATACAAATGTACAAAAACATTGATAAGTTTAGCGTATACTATTTTGTTTATCGTCCACTTATTTTATAGTATATTTGATATAAATCAACCCACTAAACGACATCTAATTATACCACTTAAATATGGAATTTAACACCGAATTTCTAAGTCCTAATTTACAAATTGAAATTTATAAAGGATTATTAAAGCCTCGATTGATTGAAGAAAAGATGCTGGTATTGTTGCGTCAGGGTAAAATTAGTAAGTGGTTTTCGGGTATAGGTCAAGAGGCAATTTCGGTTGGGGTGACCATGGCATTAGGCGCTGAAGAATACATATTACCAATGCATAGAAATTTGGGAGTATTTACAACTCGAAATATTCCATTGCACCGATTGTTTGCGCAATGGCAGGGGAAAGCCTCTGGATTCACTAAAGGAAGAGATCGCTCGTTTCATTTTGGTACGCAGGAATACAAAATAGTAGGGATGATTTCTCATCTTGGACCTCAACTCGGGGTTGCCGATGGGATTGCTTTAGCGTCTAAATTAAATAAAAAACATCAGGTAACCGCTGTTTTTAGTGGAGAAGGCGGAACCAGCGAAGGAGATTTTCATGAAGCTTTAAATGTGGCATCGGTTTGGCAATTACCTGTGTTATTTTGTGTTGAAAATAATGGTTACGGACTCTCAACGCCAACAAACGAGCAATATAATTGTGAGCATATTGCTGATCGAGGGGTTGGTTATGGCATGGAATCACACATTATTGACGGAAATGATATTATTGAAGTCTATTCTAAAGTTTCAGAAATTGCCAGAAGTGTTCGTGAAAATCCACGTCCTGTATTAATTGAATTTAAAACCTTCAGAATGCGAGGTCATGAAGAAGCAAGCGGAACCAAATATGTCCCTCAGGAACTTATGGATGTTTGGGGTGAAAAAGATCCTGTTGAAAATTATGAGCGGTTTTTGAAAGAAACAGGTGTTTTAAATGACGGACAAATTGAAGCTATAAAAGCTGAATTTACTAAAGAAATCATCGATAATTTACAGATAGCATTTGAGGAAGAAGATATTACTCCTAATGAAATTAATGAATTAAATGATGTTTTTCAAGTTTTTGATTTTCAATATCTTAAATCTAATTCAAAAGTTGAAGAGATTCGATTTGTTGATGCTGTTTCGGATAGTTTAAAACAAAGCATGCAACGACATGAAAACCTGGTGATTATAGGGCAAGATATTGCTGAATATGGTGGTGTGTTTAAAATTACGGAGGGGTTTGTTGAAGCTTTTGGGAAAGAGCGTGTTCGGAATACACCCATTTGTGAGTCTGCTATTATTGAAACAGCAATGGGATTATCAATTGCAGGTATGAAAAGCGTCGTAGAACTTCAGTTTGCCGATTTTATTTCTTCCGGATTTAATCCGGTTGTGAATTATTTGGCTAAAAGTTTTTATCGCTGGGGACAACATGCTGATGTAGTTTTGAGAATGCCATGTGGAGCGGGAGTGGGAGCAGGACCATTCCATTCACAAACTAATGAAGCCTGGTTTACTAAAACTCCTGGATTAAAAGTAGTTTATCCTGCATTTCCATACGATGCTAAAGGGTTATTAAATACATCTATTAACGACCCGAATCCTGTGCTGTTTTTTGAACATAAAGGATTGTACCGAACTATAAAACAAGAAGTACCCACAGATTATTACACCTTACCGTTTGGAAAAGCCTCACTTATTAGATCTGGCGAACAGGTTACCATTATTTCTTATGGCGCCGCGGTGCATTGGGCGTTGGAGGTTTTAGATAGGCATTATGAAATAAAAGCTGATGTAATTGATTTAAGAATGATCCAGCCTTTAGATATTGAAGCCATATATACTTCGGTCAAAAAAACGGGACGTGTTATTATTCTTCAGGAAGATTCTCTTTTTGGTGGAATTGCCAGCGATATTTCAGCATTAATATCAGAACACTGTTTTGAGTACCTAGATGCCCCTGTAAAGCGGGTGGGAAGTTTAGATACCCCAATTCCTTTTAATAAGCGTTTAGAGGAACAATACCTGCCTAAAGTTCGCTTTGAAGATGCGTTACTTGAGTTAATGAATTACTAATAAGACATTTGTTTTAAGAGTGTTATGGTGAAAGTTTGTCAGTTTTTATGAAAAATTTTCAGTCTATTTAGCATGGTATTTTTTTTGATGTTTTTAGGTTAAAATGAATGTTTAATTTAAAATCAATAGTTATGAGTACTTTAATTCCAACAACTAACAGAAACGGTAATAAAATTTCAGACTCTAACTTTAATTTGTTACCAAATTTAACATCTTGGTTCGATGAAATATTGGATCATAGATTTAGTACAGATTTCATGTCTAATTTTAATACAGGAATTTCATCACCTGCTGTAAACATCATGAATTCTGAAAATAAATACACCATAGAAATGGCTGTGCCAGGACTTAAAAAATCAGATTTTAATATTGACATTGACAACAATGTGCTCTCTATAAGTGCAGCTACTGAAACAGAGCATAAAGAAGAATCTGAGCAGTATACACGAAGAGAGTTTGGTTATTCTTCGTTCAAACGAACATTTACCATTCCTAAAACTGTAGATATCGAAAGGATTAAAGCCGAGTATAATGAAGGTATTTTAAATATCCATTTGCCAAAAATGGAAAAAGACAAAACCAAGTCCATTAAGAAAATTGATGTATCATAGAAAGAGAAGAGGGCGTTAGTCCTCTTTTTTTTTATAATCCAGAACAAATCAAATTATCGTATATTTAAGAAAACCTCACTGAATTGAAAACGATTGTAATAACTGTAGCTTTTTTGTTAAGTCATCCTTTAATATCTTATGACATGCAGGATAATTATGTCTGGCATGATTTAAAGGTAACAGCAACAGCTTATAATTCTTTGCAATCACAAACCAATTCAAGACCTCAAATTACAGCTTTTGGAGACAGTTTAAAACCAGGTTTAAAAGTTATTGCTGTTTCAAATGATTTGTATAAAAAAGGACTTAAATACAATACACCGGTAAAAATAAAAGGGCTTGAAGGAATATATTATGTAAAAGATAAAATGCCGGCTCGCTGGCAAAACAAAATAGACATCTACATGGGAGTTGATGTAAAAGCTGCCAAAGCTTGGGGGAGGCGAACCATTACCATAGCTTATGGCGAGCTTATAGATGAATAGCGTATTTTATTTTGTTTCAGCTTCCGAAATAATAAACGGATAAGCTTCTTTAACCTGTTTTAATTCTTCTGATGTTAACTCGGTGGCAGGTTTGTTTAAAACATTTAAACAATAATCGTTTCTTAGTTCGTAATAAGCAGCAGTAAGTCTGTCTTGTACTTGAATAAAGCGATTATATGTAGCTTGTGGGTGTGTTAATAGTGAAATCACAGCTTTTGATGGGTTATCAGACCCTTCAGGGTTTTTAACACCAGTGCAATACGCACAAGATCCATCACCGTTATTATTAATAAACAGTTTTGTTAACGCTTTGAGCTCGTCTAAATCAATAATTTCGTTTTCAACCATTATTTCATCTTTGTTATTGATTGAAATTCGAAATAAGTTGCGTTCAGGAATCATGGTTTCACAGTCTGTACCCGGCGGACATTCGGCTGGAAGTTTTCGGTTAATACCTTCATCCGAGGAGATCGTCGCGGTTACCAGAAAGAAAATAAGCAGTAAAAATGCAATGTCTGCCATAGAACCAGCATTGACTTCTGGGTGTTGTTTTGAAAGTCGCATAAGAATATGTTTAGAGGTTATGTGTTAATTACCTCACAAAAACAATACCATAATTAAAAGAGAATGAACACGTTGACCTATTAATGCGAATTTTAATTAAGTATTTCCTGTTTTATTGATAAAATAGGAACGATTTTTGTTAAATCAATGCAAAATACCATGAACAACGAGGTGGTTTAAATTTTAAGAAATATATTTGAATGAAATATAAACCGATACGTTTAGGCGAACCCAAATTTTAAATTGACAATGAAGTTAGTTTCGTTATATATTATCATATTTTCTATATCGTTATCTGCATACGGGCAATTAGATAACAGAAAAACGTCTGTAGCTATTCCTGCGGTTGAGACTAAAAAGGAAACCGAGTCTAAAACCATATTGCCTGCTGAAAAGAAAGAAGACCCTGTGGTGTTTGGGAAATTAGATGTTCCTGATATTTCTGCTACCGGATTAAACACCCCTAAAAAGTCATTTTCATTATACGAAGAGGAATTTGGAAACCCGGGAGAGTTATATAAAAAGCAAATCGATAAAAATATAGCCGATTTAAAACTATCGCCAGAGGAAGTAGAACAGTTAAATGGAAGTAAAACTGATCAGTATTTTGGGGATTTTAAAAGCAATGCCAAATTTGTTAACGTCGTATATCGTGATCATGGCGCTGTTGATGGCGATATTATTCAGGTTCGTGTCAACGACGATGTTATCAAAGCCAGAGTGTATTTAAATGGCGGATATCAGGGGGTTAAAATTGATTTAAGACCTGGATTAAACAAAATAGACTTTGTAGCTTTAAATCAAGGGCAATCTGGCCCTAACACCGCTGAATTTAGAGTGGTAGATGATCAGGAAAACTTAATTTCAGGCAACCGATGGAACCTTGCCACAGGTGTTAAAGCCAGTATCATTATTGTAAAGGAATAATACTATTTTATAATTCGTTCTATAGCTTCAAGTTCTTCTTTGCTAAAGCTTAAATTGTTTAGTGCTTTTACATTTTCTTTTAATTGATTCGAAGAACTTGCACCGATTAAAACAGAGGCCACTTGTGGCTGACGTAAAATCCATGCAATAGCCATTTGAGAAAGCTTTTGGTTTCTAGACGCTGCGATAGTATTTAAGGCCTGTATTTTTTCAATGTTTTTATTTACCGAATCGGTGTCTAAATAAGTTAAACTTTTTGATGCCCGGGAGCCTTCGGGAATACCTTTTAAATATTTATCGGTAAGCATGCCTTGAGCTAAAGGCGAAAAGGCTATGCATCCAACACCATTATCCTCTAATGTATCTAATAAGTTTTCTTCAACCCAACGGTCAAACATCGAATAACGCGCCTGATGCAAAATAAACGGCACATTCAAATCTTTAAGTAGTTTCGCTGCTTCGGCAGTTTCTTTGGGTTGATAATTAGAAATACCCACATACAAGGCTTTTCCTTGTCGGACGATATCAGCCAATGCGCCCATGGTTTCTTCTAACGGGGTTTCAGGATCAGGTCTGTGATGATAAAAAATATCGACATAGTCCAGATTCATACGTTTTAAACTCTGGTCTAAACTTGAAATTAAATATTTTCTTGAGCCCCAGTTACCATAAGGTCCCGGCCACATATCGTACCCTGCCTTAGAAGCTATAAAAAGTTCATCACGATAGGATTTAAAATCTTTTTTAAAAATGACACCGAAGTTTTCTTCAGCCGATCCATATGGCGGTCCATAATTGTTCGCTAAATCGAAGTGCGTGATGCCTAAATCGAATGCGGTTCTTAAAATATCTCGCCCGTTTTGAATACTATCTACAAATCCGAAATTATGCCATAAGCCTAAAGATAATGCCGGTAGTAATACACCGCTTTTACCTGAGCGATTATAAGTCATGGTATTATAGCGTTGTTCGTTGGCGTAATACGCTTTTATTTGGCTTTTGTCGTTGATTTGCATAAATATGTACTTGTTTAATTGGTTTGTAAAGATAAATTTCTTTTCAAAATTATTACAGTTTAAATCTATCTTATTGAAGATTAGAATAAATAAAAACTTCGAAATTTTTATACCATTTATTCGTCATAAACCCTGCAAAGGTGTTATTTTTGCACGCCTAAAAGTTAAATACATGTCTATTACATCGAAAGCAGAATTAGAACAAGAAGAGCGTAAAGCAGGGAAGGACTTATATAGTTATCAAAAAGGAGCCATCAGTAAAATTTTTCAGGCTTTTGATGAATCACGTGACGATTACCACTTGTTATACCAGTTGCCTACCGGTGGTGGTAAAACGGTTATTTTTTCTGAAATCGTAAGACAATATTTAAAAAACCACAACAAGAAGGTGTTAATCATGACACACCGTATTGAGCTGTGCAAGCAAACATCCAGAATGCTTACAGAGTTTGCTGTAGAGAATAAAGTGGTTGATAGTAAGGCAGACTTAAGCGACCAGGCCAACTACAGCTGTTTTGTAGCCATGGTTGAAACTTTAAACAACCGTTTAAATGATAACAAACTTGATATATCAGATATTGGTTTAGTGATTATCGATGAAGCGCATTACAACTCATTCACGAAGTTGTTTAAATTCTTTAGTCAGTCATTTATTCTTGGGGTTACGGCTACACCTTTAAGTTCAAGTATTGAATTACCAATGACCGATAATTACGATGAGTTAATTGTTGGAGAAAGTATTGAGTCGCTTATTGAAAACGGATTCCTGGCACGTGCTGATATGTACACGTATAACGTGGGGTTAACCTCGTTAGTCGTAGGTGCTAATGGTGATTATACCGTGAAATCTTCAGAAGATCTGTATACGGCAGATGACATGTTGTCGAAATTACTTCAGGCTTACGAAGAGCGTTCAAAAGGGAAGAAGACCTTAATCTTTAACAATGGTATTAACACGTCTTTACACGTTTACGATACGTTTAGAAGAGCGGGGTATCCCATTGCGCATTTAGATAATACCAATACTAAAAAGGAGCGTGCTCAAATCTTAAAGTGGTTTAAAAATACACCGGATGCGATTTTAACATCGGTGAGTATCTTAACGACTGGATTTGATGAGCCATCAGTGGAGAGTATCATTCTTAACCGAGCAACAAAATCGTTGACCTTGTACTACCAGATGATTGGTCGTGGTTCTCGTATATTTAAGAATAAGAATAAATTTACGGTTATAGACTTAGGTAATAACTTTTACCGTTTCGGGCCATGGGGTGATAATTTAGATTGGCAACGCATCTTTAAATCACCTAACTATTACCTGGATTCTATTATTAGTGATGAAGAGTTAGAAAGCAACTTCCGTTACGAAATGCCAGACGAATTACGTAAGGAGTTTGGGAATAGTAAAGAGGTGTATTTCGATATTCAAAAAACGTATGTCGACTCAATTAGAAGTGGAGAGTCTTCAAAAGTGGTCTTAGAACGTTCTATAGAGCAACATGCCAGAATTTGTATTGAAAACAGTGAAGATGTTTACGATGCAATAGGTTTAGCTAAGATGTTAGGCGATGATATCGATTTCAGAATACAACGCTATACGAAGTGTATTAGTAAAAGTACTTACAATTTTGTAGAGTGGTTAAAAGACGATTATCGCAAGAAATTGAACTCATACTTACGTCAGAACTTTGACGAAGTGTTTGAAGATATTCATGGGTATCCTCCGGAAGATTAAATATATCTTACAATAATTATTAAAACGAAAAAAAAATAAATGTACCTTTACGCCATATAAGTGTGTTAGGCAATTTTTATTTAATTTTTCCATTTTTTTTCAAAGGTCTTGGTTTAGGTTTTTCATAAAAATTCACTGTAACATTCAGTATTAATCGAAAATGAATTATCTATGGCAAAATCTCAGGTTACTTATAACAAAATTGAAAAAGAAAAGAAACGTTTAAAAAAGCGCGAGGAAAAGCAGAAGAAGAAAGAAGCACGTAAGACCGAAGCGAAGGAAAATCCTAAAGGAATTCAGTTCGCCTATGTAGATCATAACGGCAATTTAACTGATACGCCACCGGATCCACAACTAAAAGAACAGATAGACCTGGAAAGTATTGAAGTGGGGATTCCAAAGAAGGAAGAACGCGAAGAGGAAGAGCCGGCTGCTAAAGAAGGTAAAGTATCATTTTTTGATACCTCTAAGGGTTTCGGATTTATTTTAGACAGTATTAATCAGGAAAAATATTTCGTTCACGTTAGTGGTTTACTTGAGCCTGTTTCTGAAAATGACAAGGTAACTTACGAGCTGGAACGCGGACCTAAAGGCATGAACGCTGTAAGAGTTAAAAAAATATAATTTGCAATAAGAACTAATTGTGTATTTATGAGTATACCTCGTAAAACTGTTTTAATTGTATTGGCATTTTTTGCTATCTATGTGATTTGGGGCTCTACCTACCTGTTAAATAAAATAGCCGTTTCCGAATTACCACCTTTTTTTTTAGCGTCCTTCCGTTTTACTTTAGCAGGAATAATCATCTTTGCCATTTCTAAAGCAATGAGGTTGTCCTTATCAATAACAAGAAGACAACTTATCAACTCCATCATAACCGGGTTTTTATTTCTGGTTTATGGTAATGGCGTGTTTGTTTGGGCTTTAAAGTATGTTGATAGTGGTTTTGGAGCTCTGGAAGCTTCAACACAACCCTTATTTATTTTATTACTTTTAAAGCTTATAGACGGAAAAAAAATGCAGACCAATTCTATTATTGGTGTCGCCTTAGGAATTGTTGGAATGTATATTTTGGTAAGCCAACAAGAGCTGGTAACGCAAGAAGGAACCTTGTTAGGTATGTTTATGATTTTAACTTGTGTATTAAGTTGGAGTTACGGCAGTATATTTGTGTCTAAAGCCGATTTACCAAGTAATTACTTTGTCAGTACAGCTTACCAGATGATTGCCTCAGGGGTTATGTTAGCAATAACCAGCGTTATTTTAGGTGAAACCTGGGTCGCGCCAGATAAATGGAGCTCTCAAGTGACTTTAGCCATGGTGCTTTTAGCGGTCTTCGGAAGTGTTGTAGCATTTACATCCTTTAATTATTTACTTAAAGTGGTATCACCAGAAAAGGTGTCTACTTCGGCGTATGTGAATCCTGTTATCGCTATTTTTTTAGGTTGGTTTGTTCTAAACGAACCCATTAGCTTTCAAACCATAATCGCTGCTACGATATTATTAACCGGTGTGTATTTTATCACTACCAAACGAAAAATTAAACTCAGACCTTTTGGACGTTAAAAAAGCTTTAAAATACATGTTTTTTAGTACGCTGGGCTTCGCATGTATGAATGCCACAGTAAAGTACCTGAAAGACGTTAATAGCTATCAGATTGTATTTTTTAGATCTCTTGGATCCTTATTTTTTACTTTCGGTTTTCTTTTAAAAAACAAAATTCCCATCATCGGAAAACATAATACACTGCTTATTGCGCGCTCTGTAGTGGGGGCGTCTTCTATGTTATTGTTTTTTATGTCGGTGAAGTATTTATCAATTGGGACAGCGGTGTCTTTACGGTATACGGCACCTATTTTTGCAGCTATAATGGCGGTATTTTTACTTCGTGAGAGAGTAAAACCCTTGCAATGGCTGTTTTTTGTTATTTCATTTATTGGGGTAATCGTCTTAAAAGGTTTAGATAAACATATTAACAGTTATGGATTAATACTGGTGCTTATTGCGGCTGTTTTAAGTGGTTTGGTGTATATCATAATCAGTAAAATAGGTAAGCGGGAGCATCCGGCGGTTATTGTCAATTACTTTATGGTTACCGCTACTGTTTTAGGTGGTGTACTTTCAATTGGTAATTGGGTAACACCTAAGGCTTCAGAATGGCCTTTCCTGTTCTCTTTAGGGGTGTTTGGTTACGTTGGTCAAATATACATGACCAAAGCGTTTCAGGCGGCTTCTACAAATATTGTGGCCCCTTTAAAATATATAGAGGTTGTTTTTACAGCGGCTATTGGTGTGATGGTCTTTCAGGAGGTCTATACGATTTGGAATCTACTGGGTATTGCATTAATTATAGGTGGGTTGGTGCTAAATGTCTGGTACAAATCTAAATACATTAAATAGCAGAGCAATACAGGGTTAATTCTTGTTCTTAACTAATCAAATTGGTACTTTTGTTCGCCTTTACATAAAATCAGGGTAGCACATGTCATTTAAAACAGCAGTCAATAACGTTCGAAGAAAAGTAATGCACAGCATTACTAAAAATGTAGGAAGCTCTTATAAAGAGCCTGAATACGGTTCATTGAAGCCCGAAGACATCAAACGGGTGTTAATTATAAGGCCGAATCATAGATTAGGAAACCAGTTGTTGTTAACTCCAATTGTTCAGGAGGTTATTGAAACATTTCCTAATTGTGAGATCGATTTGTTTGTTAAAGGCGGTGTGGCATTTCCCGTATTCGAGAATTATCCTGAAGTCCATAAAATCATTCAGTTACCACGTAAACCCTTCAATAACTTATATAAATACGCGAAGAGTTGGGTGTCTATAAAAAACAAATCTTACGATTTAGTAATTAATGGCGATAAAGACTCCTCTTCAGGACGCTTATTAACTCAACTATCTCGGGCAAAGTTTAAAGTATTTGGTGATGTGAATAAAGAGATTCAAACATTGCACCCCGATCATAAACATATCTCAAAATACCCGATTTATAATTTACGCTATTATTTAAAACATCTTGGGGTTGACCTAAATGAGCGTGAGCTGCCTACTTTAAACATTCGCTTAAACAACGAAGAAATTAGTAAAGGCAAATCTATTTTAGACGGTATTAGCAAAAACGATAAACCCTCTATTTGTATTTATACCAATGCTACTGGGGATAAATGTTATTCTCATGAATGGTGGGAGACGTTGTACCAGCGTTTGTTACAGGAGTTTCCAGAGTTCAATATTATTGAAATGTTACCTATAGAAAACATTTCCCGTATTAACTTTAAAGCACCTAACTTTTACAGTAAAGACATTCGAGAGATGGGTGGCGTGTTGAATAACACAGCTATTTTTATTGCCGCAGATAATGGCGTAATGCATCTGGCAGTAGCTTCAGAAACCCCTACAGTTGGCTTCTTTTCAGTAACCGATGAGCATAAATACGGTCCGTATGGTAATGGCAATATCGCTATTAACACCAACAAAACCACTATTGAAGACTGGATACAAAGTATTCGTAAAATTCTTGAATAAAACATAAGCCTGTAAAACAAGTATATAGCTCCAGTGTGATTGTCATCTGGAGCTTTTTTTTTTATGAGCTTTTACTTAAGTTGGAATTAAGTCACATGTCAAGCTAATTTAAAATCACTATAGATTTCCTGATTAGGCTTGATTATTACTGAGTTTTGTTTACATTTAGTTTCGAAGTAGATCCTTGAACTATGAATGGCAAAAAAATATCTTTCTCTCTATATTTTTTAGAAAAAATATGTCCTTTATCTAATGAGTTTAAATCCTTTTATCAGCAGCAGGTTAAGCATGCTTTGTACAAAAAGGGAAGCATTTTAAACGAAAGTGGCACGTTGTGTGATAAATTGTATTTCATTAAAAAAGGCATGATTAGGGGTTTTCATAACATTGAAGATAATGAAATAACCACATGGCTTAGCACCGATAACGAACTGGTAACCTCTATAACCGGCTTTTTCAAGCACATACCGGCATCAGAAAATATGCAAGCTATAGAAGATACCTATGTTGAATATTTAAGCTATGACGATTTCCAAACGGCCTTGAGTAAGTTTCCTGAAATGGTACGAATTTTTAATATTCTGCTTATTGAATATTATATACACGCTGAAAACCGCACCCTCTTATCACGTATTCCATCAGCTAAAGGTCGCTTCGATCATTTTGTATCTAATGGTAATACCTTTCTTTTAAATCGCGCACCTCACAAGTTCTTAGCTAATATGCTAAGTATGAGACCCGAAACATTCAGTCGGATCTTAAAGGCGAATGAGGTTGATTTTGCTAACGAAATGGAATCTTGATATATATCAAGACAATCTGTTTTAACGCGAAGTTTTCTGTCATATTTAACGAAAACATAATACTATTGTAGGGTAAATTGCTAATATCTACAACCCTTTTGTTTGCTATTAGACAAAAGACTTAACCTACTAATTTTTATTTTTTTTATTATGGTATCTTTAGTTATCACTTCATCAACCATACTTGTTGTTACCTTCGGATTAGGCATAGGTATAGGTTATCACATTGGTCAAAGGCATAACCGAAAAAGCATCAGTCAATAGGGCATTAGTTACTGTTTGGAATAATTAATTTGAATAGAGTATTAAGGCAACCCCAACCATAATACCTAGAAGCGGAACAAGTTTTTTGCGTTTGTTTTGCTCTTTAAAAATTAGTCCTCCAATAACAACGGCAATTAAAATCTGACTACGTTTTATGGCGGATAGCAACATGATTAAAGCATCAGGATCCTGTAGGGCTTTAAACGAAAAGTAATCGGCCATCTGAAGCAAAATCCCCACCGCAGGAATAGTCCATCGGAATTTAAACGCCTTGCGCTTTTCTGCGTTCGGGAAAAACGTAACCGATAGTACTACCAGTAAAATTAATGTGGTATATAAACAGAACCAAAACTGCAATGTTTGAGGTTCTAAGCTTAAGTTTTGAATTAAGAATTTATCGTATAGGCCTGCTGAAGAGCCTAGGAATGTAGCCCCTATAATAGCAAAAATCCATTTGTTGCTTTTAAAATGAATTCCTTCTTTTTTTCCGATTTTCGAATATAAAAACACCGAAAAGATAATTAAGAAAAACCCTAGCCATTGCGGCATAGTTGGGGCTTCTTTATAAATTAAAATAGCCCCGATAAACGTAAAAAACGGACCCGCAGAGCGAATAGGGGTTACAATGGTAATCGGTAAGTGTTTTAAGGCCTGATAGGCTAAAATCCAGGACGCCGCCATAATAGCCGACTTAATAAAAATAAAGCCATGCTTAGATAAAGGAATATCGGTAATGTATAAGCCAATATCTTTTGCTAAACTCGGGTTGATTTTAGATAAAACAAACCAAGGTAATAACAATAAAAACCCAGCTAAAATAGTACCAAAAAGTACCGGAAACACTTCATTGCCTTGCACGGCATGTTTTTTACATAAATTATGTAAGCCCAAAAATAATGCTGCAAGCAGCCCTAGATACATCCACATGGCCGCAAAGGTAATATTTTAGGGTATTTTACAAGGGAATTACTCCCACCAAACCACAAAAAACTTTTGAACAATTCCGTTAGGAAACTTCACCCAGCATAATGGCGATGTTTTGTTTAAAATATAAGGATTCACAGCCTCATAAAACTTGTCATATGGAAGCCAGTTACTTTGTGTTTGTATTTCTGATAACCAATTGATTTTGTTTGGTATATAAAATTTATTGTTATCAAAAACTTTAAGGTGTTTAAACGATATATAAAACCCTTTAATGCAGGTTTTATTCAGAAGTTCAAACGATATGTTGGCATCATTATATGGCGTAAAAAGTTGAGCCTTAAACAAAACAAGCTGTTGCAGGTTTTTAATATCTAAATTTAAATCTTGTAACAAGGTCTGTGTATGCGGGTTAAAAAGCAAAGGCAACTGCTTATTTTTAAGTTTATCCAGCTTTTTAACTAAAGTATCTTTTCGGTTTGGACCAATCCAATGGTCAAGTTCGGTATTCCCAACATGAGCATCATATAAATAAAATTTATATACTATTTCCAGGTGTATCGGTTGGTTGTTATACAGCAACAGTGCGTCCAGTTCACCTAACGTGCGTTTATCTTTTTGTATTTGTATATTTTCAACTAAAATGGTTGTGTGCTCATCCTGCGATAGTTCATGACTCACAAAGCGCTCCACACGTTTTCCTAGGCGTAAGCCCTCTGGTACTGACTGGTTAAAGTTAGAGATGTCATGTGAGGGGATGTCCAGTTGTTGTAAACCGTACACATCTTGATGCTGCCAAAGTAAAGGTGTGTTTACATAGCCTTCGTATTGTAATTGAATCTCTTTGTCTTTAAAATGTGGCATGTTGCTAAAGTAATTCAAATCCACCTTAGAGCCAAGTCAATGGTTGACTAAACCTATTAGGGAAAATTCCTTTTTTTTTGTAATTTAGGTTATCAAATATTTAGACAACACATTATGAAAGCTCTTACATTCCTTCTTAGCCTGTTTATATTAACCATCTTTTCCTGTGGTAGCACACAATCTGTCGCGACCCCTGAAGAAATCCAGGCTTTAAAAAAGCTGGTAGATAGCAAGTCGTTTTATATTGAATCCGATTGGGCGTACCCACAAGTAACCGCAGCGATGTCGCAGGTGCTCAATTCACCACTTATGCGTCCGGGTAGCGGTGCAGGAGGGGTGAATTTAATTGGCAATTCTAACTTTTTAAAGGTGGAAGGCGATAGCGTGACATCATATTTACCATATTTTGGCGAAAGACGAATGGGAGGCCAGTATGGTGGTACCGATAGTGCTATTGAGTTTAAAGGCCTAGTGGAAGACTACGAAGTTAAAGAAAACAAACACAGTGGGTTTACCATCAAATTTGATGCGAAAAGTAAAAACGAAGGCTTCTCTGTAATTATTGATTTATTCCCGAATAACAAAAGTTCTATGACCTTAAACGGAAACACCAGAACAACCATACAATATACAGGAGAAGTAAGTGCTAAAAAAGAAGAGGAGTAAGATCTTAATTATCATGTTAGATGCATTGATGTAATGAAGGAATCGACTGTTTCAGATGATTATCCGTTAACCCGATTCATTCGTTATGTGAATTTAGTAGGCGTATTGCTATTTGCTACAGGTATTTTCATACCCAATTCAAGCATAAAATATATAAGTATGCTGTTTTTTGTGTATTTCTATTTCTGGATTTTTATATTATTTCTTGCATCAGAAATCGGGTTTGTTATTGTAAACAAAAGCAATCTTTTTAAACATATTCAATCCAGCTGGTGGGTTGCGCTTGGTGTTTTATTTCCAATAACCCTGTTCGTTATATTATCTGCAATGATGGTTTTACAGTAGATTTATGGATGCAAAAAAGTCGTGTTTTTGTAGTTTATCGGTTAAATACAGCGTTCGTATAATATTTTATTAGTCGTAGGCTTAATGTTTTAATTTTAATCAGATTAAATTTTTAAGCCTTACTATGAAAGCCCTTTATTCTTTATTAAGCATTGTATGTATGTTATTAACTGGCATGTGGAGTTACGCTCAGGAGACCGCCAGTATTTTAGATGATGTACCTCCTCAATACAAAAAATCAAGCCCTATATATTTATTATCGGATCACCAACTGAATAACACCGATACCATTCCGGATTTTGCTGAAAAGCCAAACAAATTAAAAATCTCCGGAACCATCTACGAAAGTGATGGTGTAACACCTGCTAAAGACGTGGTTTTATTTATTTTTCAACCTGATGAAAACGGCGACTATAAAATGAAACGCGATAGTAACCGTAAACGTTATGTACACCACCGTGGCTGGATTAAAACCGATGCCGATGGAAAATATACGTTTTATACCTTCATGCCAGGTAAATATTTAGGAGCAAAAGAGCTAAAACAAATTCACAGGATTGTTAAAGTGCCTGGGCAACCAGAACAAGGATTATCATCGTTTTTCTTTAATGACGATCCGTTAATCCCGGAATTAACCTTATCCTGTAGAGCCGAAGCGGTTAAAAGTATGCTACGTTTAGAAATGAAAGACGGTATGCTTATAGCAAACAAAGACATTACCTTAAAGAAAGGTGTCGATATTTTAGCTCAATAATTTTTACTCTGTTAATCGAATTTCAAACAGGCACCCTTGGGGTGCCTGTTTTTTTACTTAAAACATCATAAACAGGGTGTTATTTTAAGTTTTTCAGAGGATTATATGCGTATAATTTATTAAATTTAATAGCTGGCTTTAACCAACTACCATCCAACGTTTCAATTTAAATATTCGAGGTATTTAAATGGCCTATTTAATAAAACCCGTTAAGTATGGACATTACTATCGAGAATCCCCGGTTTTACTTCAAGCTGTTTTATCTTTTAGCTTTTGTTTTTATTTACGCCATGGTGCTTTATAAAAGTGTTCAACGCAAATACCATTTGCGTTCGGTATTACTTATGCTAACCACCATTTCGTTGTTTACGGTTTTAGGGTCAAGGTTGTTTACCATCCCAATAGACCACTGGTTAAGCGTTATACAGTCGCCAGCCAATGAACTTAATAACCGATCGGCCGTAGGAGGCTTGTTGTTTGGTTTAGTTGGTTTAGTAATCTCTCAGCGCGTTTTCGGGTTTAATCGGCCTATGCTGGATTTATATGCCTGGTTGGGGCCCATAGCCTTGGGAATTATAAAATTTGGCTGTTTGTTTAATGGTTGCTGCTATGGTGTACCCAGTAATGCCTTTTGGGCGGTTCGCTATCCTGTGGGGACCCATGCCCATTTCAATCAGTGGTCTGCGGGACTAATCCCTTCAGATATGGCGACCACGCTTTCTGTGCACCCTGTACAATTGTACGAAAGCCTTATTTTGTTTGTGGTTGGGTTTATAGTTTATAAAACCCATAAGTATTGGCGTAAAAATTTTAGTGCTATAGTATCGAGCCTAGTGCTATTCTTTTTTATGCGCTTTGGGATTGAGTTTTTCAGAGATCCAAGCGGCTCCCAATTTAACGATGTGTATTATTACGGATTACGCTGGTACCATTGGAGTATGCTTCTGTATGGAGTATTGGCTTCAGTGATATTATTAATTTATGAAAGGTATTTAAACATAGAATTGATTAAGGGACGACAAAACTCACCCTTTCTTCATGCCGATTTTATGTATATCATACTTATATCGCTTGGGCTTTATACGTTTAAAGGCTTGTTGTCTAGCTACGAAATTGCAGTGATTTGGATTAAGTTTCTTCCTGCTATTGTGCTTTCAGGGTATTACTTATTTACCGATAACCGTTTAAAACGGTATCGTTGGGTAACCAGCTTGGCACTCGTGATGCCTGTTTATGTGTTTGCACAAACCATTCCCACACAAAAGCCCGTAGTAAAACAATATCACCGAATTGATTTTGGTGGCTCTTTTGGCGATTTTGCAAATGAAGTGCAATACAATCCACAGGAAGGGGAGTGCGGCACCACTTACGACAGCCAGTATTTTAAACAAACCTACAGTGTTGTTGGCGGCGGTTATTCCTTTATCACAGAAAAAGAAAAAAGTAGAATTACCTATGGCGCTAATCTTTCAGCAGGAACCATTAAAAGCACGAATCTCTCTGCAAATACCAGTGAATCTGACTTTATTTTTGGTGTAAATCCTTATTTTAAAGTGGATGGCAAATGGCTTGGTGGAGGGGCTGGTTTTCAAGTGGGTAATTTGCGAGTTAATAAAGATGAAACTATAGATGAAAACAATATAGAAGATGCTGAAAAAACCTATAATATTTTACCTGAGTTTTATGTGCGTCTGGGCCCTAAAAAGTATTTTGATATCGATTATAATTACGGGTTTATGTATCCATCGGCATTTCCAACATTATACTCCAGAGTAAGTATTGGTTCTGGATTTGGTTTAAGTGATAATTATAGTTTACGCTATGGACATATATTAAATTTAGATACCGGTTATATTTCAGCCGAAGCATTAATAACCGAACAATTTGGCATCAATATCATGTATATCTTTGAAGAAGATTATTACTTACCTTTTGATGATAACACCAGTGGTAAAGTGGTATTTTCTTTAAATTACAGATTCGGACATAAATCGAAATAAGATATACCGATGCAAAACATACACCGCATTCGTTTTAAACTGTATAAGGCCCCAAATAACAACTGGTAGCACTTAATGCTTTTTTGGGGTTTGAAAAGCCTGCCCATAGTTGCACTTCCAGACCTTGAAATACAGGCTCGAAATTTAAGAGGTAGGCCGTATCGCTACGTTGCACTGTGGGTGTAAAACAAGCAAACTGTTTTATAGCCGGAGCATAAGCGACCACCAAAAGCCTATCGTCTGCATAAGCCATGCCTTGATTACTGTTATCTGTCCACTGTAACGTTAAGGGTTGGTTTTCCTGTGTTTCAACAACTACATCCTCTAAACCACGTAACGGTCCCATGCTTATTAATACTTTGTTATACTGTATTATAAAGTCCACACCATTAAAAATGGTAGCTTCTTTTAAGTGATACGAAAACGCCAGATTGTATCGCGATTTACTCTTTACAGGTGCTCCAAAGGTCTCGTTTAAAAGGTCTTTAATGGGTGTTAAAAAGCCGTGGATACATTTAAATCTATTGCGTTGCTTTTGTTGGGCTGGTGTTGGTGGTTTATGCGATTTGTTGGGTAGCGATCGTAACACTGCTTTACCGCGCCAGCGACTGCCAATTACAGTCCCTACTTTTCCCGAGAAATCGCCTAAAACACCTTGTTGGTATGTCGCCATGATTTTGATTATTAAGGGGTTACAATAATTAAATATACAAAGAAAAAACTGACTAATTCAATTTTATTGTAAGATTTTAAATATGATTATATTGAATTGTAAGGGTTTGGTTCGTGTTTCCTTCGGGAATTCCTCGGGTTTTCTTCGTAAAATAAGGGTTTTACCGAAGGATTCCCGAAGGAATATCGAACATGACTCGAAGGAAACCCCTAAAACAGGCGTTTCAATTAAATGTGTATTTTCTTAAATAAAGGCAATTTCTTGTAGGTATTTATGTATATTTGGGTGTATATATAATAAAAATAAACACACCAGTGTGTTTATACGCATGTTGTAACCAATACTGAAAAAAATTACTTTTTTATTTTTATACATCGAACTTCTATGTATATTTGTTTTTAATTAAGAACATTTTATATGGAAAAACTATCAAAAGAATTAATTGGAGCTTCTACCATACCTATTATTTTATCAATACTTTCAAAGAACGAATCTTATGGTTATGAAATAATTCAAAGCGTAAAAGAAATATCTAATGGAAAAATAGAATATGGAGATGGAACATTATATCCAGTTTTACACAAATTAGAAAAAAAAGAGCTAATTGAATCCTATTGGAAAATTGGAGAATCTGGGAAAAAAAGAAAATACTACAAAATAAGTACTAAAGGAAAAAAAGAACTTATATCGGAAAAAGAAAATTGGACAATTATCAATCAAATTATATCAAAATTATGGAAAATAGAACCGAGTTTAACTTAACAAATAGCATAGAAATTTGGAAATCAGAATTGTCTAAAAAAGCTAATATAACCACAGACAATATGGACGAGTTGGAAAGCCACTTATTAGATTTAATTAATGATTTAGAATCTAAAGGGTTAAACAAAGAAGAGTCGTTCCTTATTGCAAGAAAAAGAATTGGGAGAATTGATGACATTAGTTTAGAATATAACAAGATTAATAATAATTTCTCAATTATAAATTCGACAATACCTTATTTAAAAGGCGCTCTAATGTATATTGCATTTATAGTTTTAAGCAAATTATTTTTAGCTACAATTCTACTTTTGAATATGGATTATAGTACCTATAACCTTGTTTCTGTAATGTTACTTGTTGTTTCTTTAATTTCTTTCTTTAGCATAATATATTTTAAATTAAAAAATGGGAAATCTTTATTCAACAAATTAAGTAATATATACACATTAGTCATATTAATATTTGTATCTTCTTTAATATCATTTAGGTTAAGTGCTCAAGTACCACTTCCTGGGATAGATATTTCTAAAATTGGAAATCCAATCGCTGATTTTTATACAATGGAAACCAATTTTGCTGTCTATAAAATATTAAGTGGATTTATTTTATTAGCAACATCCCTAATTTTATTTTGGAAGAATAAAAAACACAATAAATTACGATATACAAAATAAAGTACTGGTTACAACACCGTGTAAGCTCAATAACGGCGGAATTTTCTACCGAAAATTCTCGCCTTTTTTTAACTTGGTTGCGTCAACGGAAAGTACTGACACACTTTCCCGTTACTGACGCTTACACAAACACGTTAGGCACAATATGACCAAAACTTTGAGACAACTATTATCAATTGGAATTTTGACCTTATTTCTGAATCAAATCGGATTTAGTCAATCGATTGACATATTTGTTGACTCTACAATCAAAGTTGACAGCCTAAATGTTCCGACTGATTTAGGACAACCTTACTTCCCGAAAGAAATGTTTCCTGAAGTTGAAATGGACTGGATTCAAACGGACACTGGAACCAAAATAAAAACTAAAGTTAAAGAAGGAACTTACGACGAATTTGTTGTGAATTGGTATTCAAAACATCTTCACGCAATGAAAGAACCATTGTTATTTAATAGAAAAATTGATAAAGAAATTTATAGATTTACTTGGTTGAGGACTTTTGACAAACCAATAACTTTTAGGTTCGAAAAGAAAGATAACAGGTTTATTCTTTATTGGAAAGTCCTGAATGGTGCTGGTGGATATGAACCTGGAGAAATAGAAATTGAGCGACTGAAAATACTAACTAAAAAAGAATGGACTGAATTTACGCAACTTATGGAAAAAGCGGACTTTTGGAATATGAATTTAGGTCGTAGTTCAATTGGAACTGATGGTTCTGAATGGATTATGGAAGGTGTTAATCAATCAGATTATAGAGCTGTAAGTGTTTGGTCACCGAGTAAAGGGGATTTTTATAACGCTTGCGATTATCTAATTTCTTTAACAAATTTGAAAATATCAGAAAAGAAAAAATATTAAAATACTGTGCCTAACACCGTGTAAAAATAATTGCTTGGTTCTTGCCTACTCGGAAAATCCTCGCGGATTTTCCTCTGGCTCGTTCCATTTTTAGTAAGTTAGTTGCTTGCACACGCAACTATCCTTACACCAAACGTTGTGTGTAATGGGGGTATGTTAAAGGCACATCGTTTACAAAGTTAAAGGGACATAGTTTACACTTTTTAGGTTGTAATTTGAGACAAAAATCAAATTATCATGCCTTGGAAAGCCACAACAACTATGGAACAAAAAATTGAATTTATCTGTGAATGGCGTACAGGAAAATATACCATTACTGAATTATGCAGAAGCTTTGATATCTCAAGACCAACAGCTTATAAACTAATCCATCGGTTTGAAAATCAAGGTTACGAAGGGTTACGAGAACTATCCAGGGCACCTTCTAAACATCCAAATGCCACAGGCGAAAATATCGTTAAAAGCATCATTAAACTCAAGACAAAGCATAAATTTTGGGGCGCTAAAAAAATCAGAGTTTTATTGTTTAAAGAATACCCTAAAGAAATAGTTCCTTCTGTAGTTACCGTTCACAACATTTTGAAGAAAAATGGTCTGGTATGCCCTCAAAAGCGATTGCGAAGAGTGAAACCTGTATTCCCTATTTTCGACCCCAAATCCTGCAACGAAGTCTGGAGCGCTGATTATAAGGGAAAGTTTCTAATGGGAAATAAAATATACTGCCATCCTTTAACCATTGCTGACTCTAAAAGTCGTTTTTTGTTTACTGCTAAAGCACATTACAAAGAAAACCTAAAGTCTGTGAAAGCTGAGTTCACCAAGGTTTTTAGGAAATATGGTATCCCTAAACAAATCCATACGGACAATGGTAGTCCTTTTGGTTCTGTCAGAGCTATACAGCGTTATACACAGCTCTCGTATTGGTTCATTGAACTTGGAATTACCCCTGTATTTTCAGATCCTGCCCACCCAGAACAAAACGGACGACATGAACGTATGCATAGAGATTTAAAGGCTGCCTGTGCAAAACCTTCTGCCTATGATTTGAAAGCCCAACAACGAAGATTAAACCGCTTTGTAAAAGAGTACAATCATGTAAGACCACATGAAGCTCTGGACATGAAAACTCCAGCTGAAGCTCATAACTTTTCTACCAGACCCTTTCCTGAAACAATACAACACTTTGATTATAATCATAACTATAAAGTCATTAAAGTAACTCAAAATGGAGCTATTCGATGGAGATCCTATTATTGGGTATATCTTACCATAGCCTTAAAGGGTAAATATGTAGGTGTTGAAGAACTTGGAAATGGTATTTGGAAAGTATTTTATAGAAACGTATTTTTAGGTTTCTTTAATGAAAGGGAATTAAGAAATAAAGAATCGAATATAAGGTTAGAAACTAATTTAGTGTAAAGTCTAATCTTTAACTTGTGTAAACCATGTCCCTTAACGAACATAAGAGAAAATCAATGCGAATAAAAATTTTAGTCTTTTTTTTACTTTCAAATCTCCTGACTTTCGGACAAGTTAATACCGTTTTAAAACCGACTTTAGGAAATGAAAATAATTATTCCAAAACTGAATATAAATATTGGAAAAACGCTATTGACTCTTTGGTTTTGAGTAACAATTATGAGAACAACATTGAATATTCTGAAATGTCTGAACTAACTAAAAAAGCAATTGACTCGCTCGAAATGGGTTATGGACCAATGACAGAAGGAGTTGGATGTAGTTGGTATTGTGGTGGTGGACCTTATAAAATTTCATCTTCCAGTATTTTAAACGAAAATCAGAACTATTCTGACCAAAACATACACGACTTTGACTTATTGAAAGGTTGGGTTCCAAAATCAAAAAACGGAATTGGAGAATCTATCAGCTTTCATTTTAAATCCAAATCACCGAGAATAAATGCAATCGTTATCTATAATGGATATATAAAAACAAATAGACTTTGGAAAAACAATTCAAGAGCAAAAAAAATAAAACTAAAAATTGACAATAAAACAATTGCTATTTTAGAATTAGAAGACACAACTGCTTCACAAAGATTTGAAATTGAACCAATACAATCGACTATCGAAAACCAAGACTTAGTTCTGACTTTGGAAATATTAGAATCTTATGAAGGAGAAAAACATACTGATTTAGTAATTAGCGAAGTTAATTTTGATGGACTTGATGTACACTGAAAAATTACGTGTGCCAACAAAGAACTGAGTTAAAAAGCAAACAATTTTAAGCTAATTTAGACATAAAGTTCTCATCATAAGGCAATCCACTTTTAGCTATTGCAAACGCCTGCTTTAGTAATTTATTTGAAACTGCGATTAGTGCCAATTTTTTACTTTTCCCCTTTGCTATAATTCTTTCATATAATTCACGACAACCTTTATTGTGTTTACATGCCGAAAAAGCACATAAAAACAATAAATTTCTAAGCTTTTTGTTTCCAACTTTACTTATCCTACTGCGTCCCCGAACACTACTTCCAGACTCCCTTATCGTTGGAGTAACACCTACATAACTGCATAATTCACTAGCCGAGTTAAACCTAGAGAAACCTTCGGTAACCACTATTAAAAACAAAGCTGTTTTCATTCCCATGCCTGGGATACTTTTAAGCAAGGTTAATTGCTGTTGTTGATCTTGTTTTACCAACTCCAACAACCTTGATTCAATAGATTCGATTTCTTTATTTAAATGATTTAGGTTGCGTCTCAATGAACGATATACAAACTTTGATGGAACACCCAAAGCTTCTTCTCCTTTTAACTTATTCTTTATTGCTGTACGATGCTTTAAATAGCTATCTAATAACCGAAATAACTGCAAACATTCACTCTGCACTTCTGTTAATGCATTATAAAGAGGTACTTCATTCATTTGCCCATATTCACTAATAGCCTTAGCGTCACTTTTATCGGTCTTTACCTTGGCCAATTTCATTTGTATAAATCGCTTTACTGATAATGGATTTACAACCGATACCAATATACCTTGACCATGTAAAAATTGAGCCAAACGATAATGGTAATAACCTGTAGCTTCCATAACAACTAAAGTCTCTTTACTTAGTACTTTTAGAAACTTTTTAAATCCTTGACAATCATTCTTAAACTGATTAGAACCTGTTTGAGAGCCGTAAACATCAAAGACATCCTTACTGATATCTACTCCATAAATTTCTGTATATTTACTCATAAGAACTGTATTTGGAAAGAACGAGCTACTCTTGTTTCAACAACTTGAAATCGAGTTTTAAACTCACAGAACTGAACGAAATAATAGTAGAAAAAGAGAGAGGATTATCAATGTTGTCGAAGTCTTGGCTTCACCGTATAACATAACCTTATTTCTCTCTTTTGTTCTTTCTGATTAATACTTTAAAATTAACGGATTGTAAACTTAAGATGTATAACCGCAATTACGGCGGATTCGACTACGTCCGAATCCACTCGGAATTGCTAACGCCAGTGCCAAACCGAAAAACAAAGTAAACCAAACCGATAACTGACGGTTATACGAACCGTTGGGTTTCATGCCGTCACTGCCTCAAAATTACTTTTTACTTTGAACATCATGTATTATTTACAGCTTGTAGTGTAGATTAATTTGCAAGTTGGTTAATGTAGATTTAAATGGTTAGACTGATTTGCATCTCACGTGAAAACTATAAGATTTACAGCTTGGTAATTAGATTGATTTACAAGGCGGTCAATTTAGATTAAAAACTGTTAGACTAATTTGCAACTCGCAAAAGAACTATAAGATTTACAGCTTGGTATGTAGATTGATTTGCGAGGCGGTTAATATTGATTCAAAACTGTTTGATTAATCAGCAATTCGCTGAAAAATGATAAGATTTACAGTTTGGTATGTAGATTGATTTCAAGTTGGTTAATGTAGATTCAAATGGTTAGACAGATTTGCAACTCGTAGGAAAATTATAAGATTTACAGCTTGGTAAATAGACTGATTTTTAAGTTGCAAAAGAATTACAGCTTGGCATGTAGATTTATTTGCAAACAGTTAAAAAGGTTTGCATACGCAAACAATGATTTACAAGTAGTTTAATTAAACCAACCAATAAAAAAGAATGCACGAAAACCCAACAATGCATCATATTGCATTGCACCGCTGCATTTGGCGTGTAGTTCGGTTAGGATTTTAAGTGAGTTTAGTTAATTTAGTGGGGCAAAATAAAACGGTGCAACAGCAACATATGCTAATCCGTTAGGCAACATTTCAACATAAAACAATATGAAGAGAATTTCGATAATATTTCTAACATCTATTTTATTTATAAATTGCAAAAAGAAACAGGAAATTAATATTGAGTATTTGTCAGAAAAATTTAATGAGAGTGTTGAAAAAATTGATAGAGTTCAATATAATGTTGAGAATATAATGACATTTTCAGACGGAAACGTTTGGGACAATAAAGGTTTTGCTATTCTTGAGAAAAAACCTTCTGATACAATTTTTGGTTTTTCATTTTATGGAATAAGAAATGACATTAATAAATCGTCCATTTACAAAGACGGAATTGGATTTCAAATATCAAATGAAAAAAATAATTTTAGAAAAGAAAAAGGAGATTTGCATTTTTTAGGAAGTCCAGGTGGACAAATGGTTTATAAAGACTTTTTTAAATTAGAGACTGATTATAAAAACGTTCAGGTTTCAGAAACAGAAAACAGTTTCATAATAGAATACAAATTTGAAAATGATTTAAAGAATAAAATAAATGATAAGACAAAAAGATTAGAATTAGATAAAAATACATTCTTACCAAAAAAAGTCACGACTTCTTTGCAGCCAGATTTTGGAAGTAAACAATCAACAGTTTTCATTTTTAAAAATTTAGAAATTAACGAAAATATCCAAAAAAACATTAACGAATATATTCAGGATTTAAATCAGTTAGAACTCATAAAAGAGAAACAAAGTAAACCAAATCCACTTTTAAAAAAGTCCTTGCCTGAAATTTCACTAATTAATTTATTTAACGAAAAGGAGACAATTAAAATTAAGAATGAAAAATTAACTTTAATTGACTTTTGGGAAGTTTGGTGTGGTTGGTGTATAAAATCATTTCCTGATGTAGAAAAGATAAAGAATAAGTATGAAAAGGACTTAACAGTAATTGGAATTGTTTCTCAAGATATAGAAAATGCAAGAAAATTAGTTCAGAAAAAAGAAACGACATTTTTAAATTTAATTGGAAATAAGGAACTCAATAAAACATTTAGTGTCAATAGTTGGCCAAGATATTTTTTAATTGACAAAAATGGAATAATTCAAAAAGAGTATCACGGATTTTCAGACCAAATTGAAAAAGATATTAATGAACTAATCCGAAAATAAAAAACGTTGCCTAACACCGTATCCTATGAAAAGCACTAGTCCAGTTCTTCAAAGTTAATATTTATTCTTTTAACTATCTCATTTTAATATTTTTAAACGTGTTGAATTAGGGATGAAGCTACGATTCATCTTTAATTCAATACTATATAACTTGCTCCGCATCCTATTTGTGATCAACTCGCTTTGGTCGTCACCAGCATCTGTATGATTATAAGTTATAATAAGTCCAGCCACTTACTATAAAAATGTGATTGCATTAAAACATCACCTACGGTGTTTTGTGATATGAACTTTAAATACTTCTGTGTGAGCTTTGTTATTGGTTATTTAATTATTCTATAACCCCAATTTCATAGGGTGTTTCTGTTTTTATAACAGCCAGTGTTCTGCACAATAGCTTTCTGGCCACTTTTATAATGATCTTTTTACTATCCTTTCCTGTATGTTTTCTGTAATAACTCTGCATTACAGGATCGGTGCGTATGGCTTGCCATGAGGCTTCTATAAAATACGAACGGATAAGTCTGTGGGCTCTTGGCGTTATACCCATAGTCTTGTTATTAGCACCACTTTGATACACCCCTGGTGCTAAACCTACGTAACCAGCAATATGCTTCACATTATTAAATCGGCGTAAATCTCCTAGTTCACTAATAATACCGCAAGCCACAATACCACCAATTCCAGGTATGCTTCTAAGCAGATAATAATCCTTCTTGAAATGTTTACGACAATAGGCTCTAAGCTGACTACTAACTAAACGCAAATCTTCATCAATAAACCGAAAATGACGCATACGACTATCTAAACTCGCTTTAGCTATGGGATATTGAAACATCATATCATCCAACCAACCTCGAAAGCCATGGCTCCAATGGTCGTTATCGTACTGCTCAGGTACTTTTATGCCAAAGTACAGCAACTGCATTTTAATGTAACTCTTTATGCGCCTAAAGTCCTTGACTAAATCATTACGTCTGCGAAATAAACTCCTTAAGGCTTCACGGTGCATATCGGGTACATGAATACTATTTAGTCGGCCGTCTTTTAGTTCTCTGCTGATGAGCTGCGCATCAATACGGTCGGTCTTTGTAAAACGCTCTTTTCCTTTACGGTGAATATCAGCTGGGTTAACAACTAAGGAATGCCAGCCATAACTCTCAAAACAGCGATGCGCGTAATATCCACAGCATCCCGCCTCGTAAGCCGTACTAACCTCATATTCCGGGAAATGTTTATCGACATAAGCTTTCAGTTGTTCTGGTTCTGGTGGCATACTAAAACTCTTACCAGAAAATAAATCCGTTGAGCAATGAATTTTCCAGCTACGCTTGTGTATGTCAATTCCTATGTATAATTTAGGGTCGGCAGTAAGTTGTGATTTCATATCTTAATTGTTTTAGTGAACTTTAAAGATACTAGACTTACTGCTTTTTCATGGATGCTATAATTTATTGCTAGTTCTTGCCTACTTCTGAAAATCCTTGCGGATTTTCACGCAACTACTCATATCCTAGACTGTTGACTATAATTATGAATCACATTCAAAAAAAAATGAAAAATTTTTATACTATATTATCTATTACTTTTTTAATAATGTCGTGTTCGAAAAACGATGCTATTAATGAAATTATGGAAGAGGAAGAGGAAGTTGTTAACCTTCCTCCAAATAATTTTAAAATAAACATTTCAAACCTAACTAGCGATAATGCAACAATAAACTGGACTGATGCTATAGACCCAGAAAATAGTGCAGTTACTTATAACATTTACCTAAACCAAGCATTAGTTGCTGAAAATATCGTAGAGCTCTCATATCAATTCATTGATCTTGAGGAATTGACTGAATACTCAGGAAGAATAATAGCAAAAGACAATAATAACAATGAAACGGTAGTTACTTTTTCTTTCCAAACAAAAAAATACTATTTGAAATTTTTAAAAGAATATTATTATGAAGATAGTATAAATCGGAGTGTTGGAATTCCCACTGATATGATAAAAACAATTGATGGAGGCTATTTAGTAATTGGTATATCAACTGATGATGATGGAGCAAGTAACCAACCTTTTGCTTTAAAAATAGATAGTAAGGGTAATGAGGTTTGGAAATATTTTTATGGATATGATATTAATGGTCTATTTCCATTTTATAAAGCTAGCCAATTAAACGATGGAGGCTTTATTATTACGTCATCCCACTTCATAATGAAAATTGACTCGTTAGGTAATGAAATTTGGTATACTATTAACGATAGTTATGTAAATCAGGATTATGACTCTTTAGTAACTTATGGCGAAATGCAATCAGCAAAAGAAGATTCGCAAGGAAACATTTTTGTTATTGGCTGGAGAAGTTCACCAGAATTTGGAAACGAAATTGCTCATTTTGGAGTACTAACTAAACTTGATAGTAATGGACAAATTAAATGGGAAAAACAATTTCCCAATTCATACAGAGGGAGCTTTGATGATTTAACTATAGACACAAATGATAATATTATTATTCTTGGAACTATTGAAACTTCAGGAGTTACACAAGAGGAAATCAACCAAAAAGGTTCGGCTGCAGAAGAAATAGATGCCTGTGTTTTAAAGACTGACAACAATGGTGAAATTATTTGGGAGAAAATAATTTATGCCCCTGGTTATGCTTTTTCTTCAAAAATTATTGCTACAAAGGATAATAATTATGTAATTGTTGGTTATAATAGTGGCGCATATGATATTGAAACTGGGGCTATTTACAAAATCACCTCCGATGGCGATGAAATGTGGAGGAATGGTATTATACTCTCCTCCGTTCTTTCTGTAAGTGAAACATATGATGGCGGATTCATTACAATTGGTCATATTAATGACGAATTTGATATTTTAGGGATTTCTAAACTTTCATCAAATGGTACAGAACAATGGACTAAATCTTATCAACAAACTCACACTCATCTTCGTGGAAAATCAATTTTTGAAACAGAAGATAATGGATTTATATTTTGCACTAGCTTTGGAAAGAATTATTATGCTGGAGATGACAGGGCGAAAATATTAATTTATAAAACAGACCCAGAAGGAAATTATGAATATTAAATGTATCTAACAACTTGTATTTGAAAATTATAGAATGAAAAAATCACTTAAGAACTTAACCTTAATTTTGTTATTAATAATCTTATCAGCTTGTAGTAGTGATGATAATGTAAATACTGAAAATGAAGCACCTCCTTTTTTAACAGAAGCTGGAAATGATATCTTGAATATAGAGGAATTTGAAATAGCTTTAGGTGCCGAAGCCCTAAAATCAAATGAAAGTGGGGTTTGGTCATTGTATAGTGGGTTAGTTGATGAAAAAGTTTATTTTGAAGATGTTAAGAATCCTAAAACTATTTTTCATGGGCTTCCAGATGAAGAATATAAATTGGTGTGGTCTGTGTTAAGAGCAGGAAAATTTGCAAGTGATACTGTTACTGTAACTTTTGCTCCATTGAAAACTGAAATCATAAATATTAGTCCAGAATTTTATAAGTCTAGATTACTGCTTCAGGCAAAATATTATGACAAAGGAGAATGGACTTTTGAAGGTGATTATCACTCATTTTATCCGTTTTATTATAATTCAGGATGGGAAGATAAAAATTCACCAGAAATAAGGTTCTATGGTTTAGAGAATAAAACTTGTAAGCTAACATGGACTACTTGGTATGGAAGTAAGTCCGCTTCAGAGACTATAGAGTTTAAAGCGGGAGCCTACCAGCAAGATGAAGCTCTTGAAGATTTAAACGCAGGTAATTGGCAATATATAAAAGATGAAAATGGAAATGTTATTGAATTAAATATGCAGGCTGATAATAGGGCATGGATATTTAGGGACATGAGTCTGTTTCCAGCTCTTCAGTCTCTTGTTCACCTAAAGAAATTGAACTTATCTGGAGATGGTTTTTATACCTTTCCACCAGTTATTACTTCCAAGTATTTGGATTTAGAAGTGCTTAACTTTTCAAATAATGCCATTAGTAGCATTCCAGAAAATTTTGGCAATTTAACTAAACTTGATACCTTAAAAATAAATAATAATCAGGATAGCAAAGTATTAAATGCTTTGCCTGATAGTTTTGGTAATTTAACTAAATTAAGATATTTAGACCTGAATGGAATGGGAATAAGCCATATGCCAGAAAGTTTTAGTAACCTTATAAGCTTAAACTATTTAGAACTTCAAGGCAATGAGATCACCAAACTACCTGAAAACTTTGGAAATCTAAAGAACTTAGAAACCTTTAGAGGTCCGGGATTATTGCAAAATATTCCAAATTCATTTTCAAATTTAGAAAATCTGAAATTTTGTTTTTTCTTTATTAATTCTGGTAATGCGGTATTACCCGATGATTTTGGGAATTTAAAAAAATTAGAAACATTATGGCTTTTTGGAAACTATCAAAACTTACCTGATAGTTTTGCTGATTTAATAAGTCTTAAAGATTTAGAAATTACTGGAGGTAGTGTTATCAATGAATTACCCGATAATTTCGGGAATTTAATTAATCTTGAAAAAGTTAGAATTGCTGGGAATTTTAAAGTGTTACCTAATTCTTTTAGTAACTTAAGTAATTTAAAAAGTCTGGAATTATATGGTATTTTAGAGTACCTTCCTGTAGATTTTGGGAATTTGAAAAATTTAGAATGGTTGTCCATTAATAGTATGAACTTAAAGGAAATACCTGATAGTTTTGGAGGTCTGGAAAGTTTAAAAACTTTCAGGGCATACCAAAATGATATTAGTGTTATTCCCGATAGTTTTGGAAATTTGCCGAATATTACAGCTGTTGATTTGAGTTATAATTATATTAGTCAATTTCCATCAACAATATCAAATTTATCCGATACGCTTCTCGATTTAACAATAAGAGGAAATGATTACTCTCAGGATAAGTTAAAATCTCTTGAAGAAATGTTACCAACCACTAGAATTATAACTGATTAAAAAACTATAACTTACAACGGTTAACCTTCATTGCTACTGATATATCATAATAGAAAATACTCTCAATTTTACTATCTTGGCTAGATAATCTTATAATTGTAGCGTATTTTCACGCAACAAACCTTATGTACACGGTTAACACTTATTTGTTGAAAAATGAAACTAATAATAAAATTCATAGAAAAGAATATCTCAGGTAAAAAGGTTTTTGGACTTTTTATCCTGACCAATCTTGTTTACACTTTTATGCTGACTGTTACAATTCCCAAAACAATGGAATTCTCTAACGGGATGATATTATTGGATATGATGCCTACAGGATATGATTTGAATTATGTAAATGAATTATTCACTACGCTTGGAGAAAATGGACGTTTGATTTACTTAACCAAGCAAATACCTGTGGATATGATTTATCCATTACTATTCGGACTTTCTTACTGTTTACTGTTGGGATATTTCCTGAAGAAATTGAAAACATTTTATTCCCCTTATACGTATCTCTGCCTTATACCGATAATTGCCGGGATTGCAGATTATTTGGAGAATTTAGGAATTATCACAATGCTTAATAATTATCCCGAATTGAAAGAAACTACAGTTTATGCAACTAATATGTTTTCAGTTATAAAAAGTATTTCAACAAGTATATTTTTTATAGCATTGATAATCGTATTGATAACACTTGGAATTAAATTATTAAAGATAAAAACAAGTGTCAACAGCATACAAAATTAATTAGTAGAGCGAGCGTACTTACATATATCTTTGCGGATTTTCTATGTGTGGTTTATTTGTTAAATTTAGTGCTTAAACCACAGGCTACTTATATTCAACCCGCTTTATGCAAGCCATAAAAACCATAAAATGAAACCATTAATTGTTTTAATAAGTGTATTTGTTGTTGGACTGTTTGTAATTAAACTGAGGACTAAAAAGACTAACTGGAAATTAGCAGGGCGAATAGCAATGAGTGCAATGCTAATGTTTACCGCTGTTGCTCATTTTATATTTACGGACGGAATGGCTAAAATGATTCCTGACTTTTTTCCATTAAAAAAGGAACTTGTATATCTCACTGGGATTTTAGAAATGCTATTTGCTGTCGGACTATTAATTCCGAGAACTAAAACAATAATAAGTTGGACATTGATATTGTTCTTCCTTACAGTTTTACCTGCGAATATTAAAGCGTCTTTGGAACATATCAACTATCAAACAGGTGAATTGGATGGCAATGGAATTGAATACCTATGGTTTAGAATTCCTCTACAAATACTATTTATAGCCTGGGTGTTTTTTACGGCTATAAAAGACTATGAAACCAATTCTACTAACGAATAAAGGTAGTACACAATAAAGGTTTTAGTTTATTCCTTCTAACTTTCCTCTTCGAAAGTCCTTACAACTTTACTATCTTAGTTAGATAATCTGAAAACCCTAAAGGATTTTCATGCAACAGACCTAAGTGAAACGTCTGCAGTGTATTTGAGAAAACGCAACTAAATACATTTAAGGAAAATTAAATTGGTACAAACTATAATACATCCATAATATGACGAAACTGAAGCAATATCTCCCATATGTTTTATTATTAGTCTACATTATGGAATTTGTGGTATTAGCAATAAACCCATTTGACAGAGCCGTATGGTTTGCTGAAAATTTACCAATTATAATACCTGTAGTGTTGTTGGTTTTTACTTTTAAGAAATTTAGGTTTTCGAATTTATCATACTTCTTAATAACTTTATTCTTCATGTTTCATACATATGGGGGCTATTACACTTTTGAACTAGCGCCTTTCAATTTAGGGAATAGAGTATTAGCTAATCTCAATATGGATTTCTTATTTCCAGGTGATCGAAATAATTTTGATAGAGTTGGCCATTTTTTAGTCGGTATTCTTGCTTATCCTATTGCCGAGCTTTTTTTTAGAAAAGGTTGGGTTAATAATAAAACTACTGCAATTATTCTTGGAATTCTTGCTATGGGATTTTGGGGAGCTCTATATGAGGTGATAGAAATGTATTACGCTGTATTAAAAGGAGGTAACTCTGGTGCTGCTTTCCTTGGATCACAGGGAGATATATGGGATGCACAAAAAGATATGTTTTTAGATATTCTTGGTGCGATGTCTGTGTTTATAATATTAGGATATTATCTTAATAAAAATAATAAAAGTAAACAATCACTAAACTAAACCCAGTAAGTATGAAAACAAACGGCATCTTTTTCAAAGTAATGATTACATTTCTACTTGCCTTTGCGGCAGCAAGCCTAGTTACATTGTTATGGAATTTGTTGATCGAAAAAAATGGAGCAATAGTTGATTGGCGAACATCATTTTTCTTAGCGATATTAATAGGGATAGTTTTACCAATCGCCAGAAACAAAATTAAATAAAAACGAAAATATATTCTAATGAAAAAAATACTAATCTTTTTCCTTTCAGTCTTTATCAACTCAATCTTATTCGGACAGGAGAAAAGAGTTGTATCGAAAATTGATTCGACAAAAACACCGGAATTAGTTTTAATTCAAGAACTAACTATAAAAGCGCCTATCGATTCGGTTTGGAACGCATATACTACTAAAAAAGGTTGGGAAAGTTGGGCTGTGCCTCTTGCCGAAGTTGAGCTAAAGGTTGGCGGATATATCAAAACGAATTACAATGAGCAAGGACAAATAGGAGACAGCACTACCATTGTTACTCACATCATAAATTACGTACCGAAAAGACTTCTAACATTACAAGCCGAAATAACCGATAATTTTCCTGAATTTATGAGAAGTGACGCCAAAGATTTCTTCAATGTTATTTATTTTGATGAGTTAGAAAATGGAGACACTAGTATTAAGTCTTTTGGAATTGGATATAAAAACAATCCTAAATATCTTTCGTTGATGAATTATTTCATTTCAGCCAATGAAAAGACCTTAATGAACTTAATCGCTTACCTGGAAAAAAAGGACAGAAAACAAAAACCATGAGCAACTATCTATAACCTTAACGGAAAATTAGACAACCCTTTGTATAATTCCCTAAATAATGAAAATAAAACTAATTTTACCTCTATTATTCCTGTTTGTATCTTGTTGTAACACTGAAAAAAAAGACAAGACTGATGCTGTTTATGCCCCTGAGATAGATTTAGTAAAAGAAGCTAGTGATTACAAAATGGTATTAGACAACTTGACTAAATTAAATCAGGAAAGACTGGATACAGGAATTGCTATGTTACAAACAGAAAAGCTTTATTATACCCAAATGGATAGCATGCTGAATGTTGTATATAAAGATCTTATTAACACGTACAACAAAACCAACTTTGAAAACCTAAGAAAACAACAAAGGCAATGGCTTAAGGAACGAGACGCTTTCTTCCGAAAAATGCAAGATGAATACCAAAAAGAATCAGGTGAAGTAGACTTTTTACCTAATGATTATAAACTAATGGTATACGGAGAGAAATCTTCATTTGTAAAAGAAAGAGTCTTAACTCTAATAAATTTACTTGATAAAAATTAACAGATTGTAAACTTAGGGCAAATAAAGTTCGTTGCTTTCAACTTTCCTTTCGGAAAATCCTCGCAAATTTGTTATATTAGTTAATAATCCAGAAATCCTGGCGGGTATTCATATAATCAACCTTATTAGGTGTTAAAGAATATGCGGATAATTAATGCATTATAATACATTTCAAAATAAAAAACTCCTCAATGAGACTAGATCCTATAGATAAGTATTTATTAATTCCCATAAACCGGTTTATTAGCAATTCTACAACCAGTGGCATTTTATTATTTGCATCAGCGATATTAGCTTTAATACTAGCAAATTCACCTCTTAAAGAGGCTTACCATCATTTTTGGGAACATACCTTCACTATAGGTTTTAGTGATTTTAAAGTGTCGAAATCCTTGCATCACTGGATTAATGATGGATTGATGTCGATATTCTTTTTTGTAGTGGGATTAGAGTTGAAGCGAGAGATCATGGCTGGCGAACTTTCAAAGCCTAAAGATGCTATGCTTCCTATTTTTTCAGCAATAGGCGGTATGGTGGTGCCTGCATTTCTATACTGGTTATGGAATTCAACAGGTGAAGCCTCTAATGGATGGGGGATCCCCATGGCAACAGATATTGCTTTTGCATTGGGCATCCTTTACTTGTTAGGTGATAGAGTACCTATATCGCTTAAGATATTCTTAACAGCTTTGGCTATTGTTGACGATTTGGGCGCTGTAATGGTGATAGCCTTTTTCTACACTTCCGATATTTCTACAATTAGCCTATTAATAGGTGGTGTGTTTTTTGCCGTGCTTTTATTAGCTAATATTTTAGGTGTCAGAAGTACTATATTTTACGGGGTTATAGGTATTGGTGGCTTATGGATGGCGTTTTTGCTTTCTGGAATTCACGCTACCATTGCGGGGGTAATTGCTGCGCTTACCATTCCTGGGAATGTAAAAATTGGAGACACTTTATTTGTAAAAAAAATGAATGACCTTACGAATGAATTTGAACGAAGCGCCCCTAACAATGTTTCTTTAATTACAGCAGATCAGCTTCATATTTTAGCAAAAATAAGAAGTTACTCCAAAGGCGCTATGACACCGCTACAACGTCTAGAACATCGTATGCACCCATTAGTGGGCTATGTGGTCATGCCAATATTTGCTCTAGCTAATGCTGGTATAACGTTTTCTGGTAGCTTTTTTGATAATTTGAGTAGTAACATTAGTCTCGGTGTTATTTTTGGGTTGGCCTTTGGTAAATTTATTGGAGTTGTCGGTTTTTCTAAAATCTTAGTAAAACTGAAACTGGCAACACTTCCGGAAGGCGTTAATTGGAAACAAATTTACGGAACAGCGATGCTGGCAGGTATTGGTTTTACCATGTCGTTGTTTATAACAGACCTGGCGTTTGCAGATTCTGCTTATATCCTACAAGCTAAAATAGGGATTTTTGTAGCTTCACTGTTGTGTGGTATTGCTGGGTATTTAACCTTACGAAAGGCCTGAATATAAAATCTGATTAACAACTTTAATAGGTAATAAAAGCTAATATTATGAATGCCATAACTTTTCGTTTGACAGTTTTATTTGCGATTGCTACATTTTCATTATCCATTTACGGACAGAATGTTGAAGCGTCTAATATTGTACAAAAGGGTGAGCAAGTTCCAGACTTTAGCTTAAATGATGAAAACGGGCAGCCATTCACTATTGCCAACCAAAAAGGAAGTATCGTTCTTATTAATTTTTTCGCCACCTGGTGTGGTCCATGTGTTGCGGAAATGCCCTTACTACAGGATAAGGTTTGGTTGAAATATAAAGACCATAAGAATTTTAAATTTATTGCCATTGGTAGAGGACATAACCAAAGTGAAGTAATTGCATTTAAAAAGAAATACAAGCTTGGTTTCCCTGTATATGGCGATCAGGATAAGTCTGTTTACAGCAAATTTGCAACCGGTTATATTCCTCGAAATTATATTATAGATGCTGAAGGAACCATTGTTTATGCTTCGGTTGGTTTTACTAGAGAAGAATTTAAAAGGATGACTAAGACCCTGAATCATTTAATAACATCCGATTGATCTCCATAACATTATCAACTACATAAAATCCTTTTGGGTTATAAATACACCAAACAGTCAACACAAATAAATCAGTTCTTTAAGGTGTTTTAAGTAAGAGAATTTGTAAATTTAAAGAGACGGCACCTAGATGAGGCCTTTAGCTTCAGTTTGGTGGCTTTTATTCAATTAATAAATAACAAAACTCATGAAAGTAAACGGATATGCTGCGACAGCAGAAAAATCGAAACTAACGCCTTATTCATACGAATTAGGGCCATTAGGTTCAGAAGATGTTGACATTAAAGTGTCTTATTGTGGAATTTGCCATTCCGATTTAAGTATGATTAATAATGAATGGGGCATGTCTCAATATCCTTTTGTTCCTGGTCATGAAATTATTGGAGAAGTTTTAGCGATTGGTGATGCCGTAAAAAACCTAAAAGTTGGAGATCGGGTAGGGTTAGGATGGATGTCATCGTCTTGTATGAGCTGTGAACAATGCATGGATGGATCACATCATCTATGCGGAAGTAGTGAGGCCACTATTGTGGGAAGAAATGGTGGTTTTGCCGATAAGGTTCGCGGACATTGGTCGTGGGTAATTCCCCTTCCCGAAGGCATCGATATGAGTAAGGCTGGACCTTTATTATGCGGAGGTATTACGGTTTTTAATCCGATAATACTTGCTGGCGTAAAACCTACAGATAAAGTTGGTGTGATTGGTATTGGCGGTCTTGGGCATATGGCCATTAAGTTTTTAAAACACTGGGGATGTGAAGTCGTTGCATTTAGCTCTAATCCAAACAAAAAACAGGATATTTTAAATATGGGAGCTAATAAGGTGATTAATTCAAGAGCACCAGAAGAGCTGGAAAGCATCGCTGGGCAACTTAATTTTATATTAAATACCACCAATGTGTCTCTCGATTGGAATTCTTATTTAATGACCCTTGCACCTAAAGGGCGTTTTCATACGGTTGGAGCTGTACTGGAGCCTATGGCTATTCCGGCATTTAGTTTAATTATGGGAGAAAAATCGGTAGGAGGAAGTCCTATTGGTAGTCCTGCACTAACTAAAACCATGCTTGATTTTTGTGTACGTCATGAAATTTATCCACAAGTAGAAGAGTTTTCTATGAGTGATGTTAATGAGGCTATAGCACATTTAGAAGAAGGAAAAGCCCGCTATAGAATTGTCTTGAAAAATTAGTTTAACACAGTGTATTTAACAGATAATAATGGAACGACTCCTCAAAATACTTATGTGTATTTCTTATTTATGCATCATACTTCCGGGTGAACATATTGCGATGCCAATAGGGATGTCTTTAATATTTAGTTTTATGGCTGGTGATGTTTTGGGTGTCATGCTGTCCATACTAATTGTAGCAACACTAATTATGATTTTGTTTACCGCTATAAAATCATTACAAAGGCAACGCCTGATAATCACTTTAGGAGGTGTCATTCTTTTACTTCCTTTAGGTGGTTATTTGTCGTATTTGTATAGTGATAACACTTTTAAGTTTGTAGATGAAACTGTATTTTTTGTTACACTTTCTATATTTTTAGTGCTATATGCTGTAACCTTAGCGTATCTTGGTAGGAAGAGAAAAAGCTCGTTGAAAGAAACTAACAGTTGCTTGAACCATTGTACTGAATAAAACAAAATATTTAATATGACTAATGAGAAAGTTATTATTTGTAGTGATGTAAATGCGCGTGATGGAATCGGAATTTAAATTTATCAAAATGATGAATTGATTATGGAAATATTTCGAGATGATTCAACTAAAAGTAGGACCATCCGACTTTTTAAAGAACATATTTTACTGGATTTAATGGAAAAATATATTGGATACTTTAAGAAAGAAATACCTTGGGATTTTGAAAACCATGCTTGTGTTAAATAAAATACTTCATACACAATATATGGCCAGAATTAAGGCAGATTAAAAACCCTCAGAGCTAGCTGAATCCACTCGGAATTGCTAACTTTAACACGACATTAAAACATCTAAATCCAGAATACATTACGCAACCAAATCCTGTTTAATGCATCTATTATTAAAAACCCACAATGAAACACTTAATAATCCTAATTCTTTTAGCTGTACCTACATTAGCTTTAGCTCAAAAAAACTTTATAGATCAACCTTATGTTGAGACCAATGCCAAAGTAGACACGCTGGTGGTTCCTGATAAAATATTTATGTCTATACTTTTAAATGAAGCCGATAGTAAGAACAAAACGTCTGTTGAAGAGCAGGAAAAAACACTGGAAAAGACGCTAAAGAAACTAAACATCGACACCGAAAAAGACTTGTCCTTACAGGAGTTTTCAAGTAATTTTAAAAATTACTTTTTAAAAGGACAAAATGTCGTAAAATCTAAAATGTATGCGTTAGTGGTAGGCGATGCTGTGACGGCCGGAAAAGTATTAGCCGAGTTAGAATATGTAGATATTTCGAATGTGAGTATAGATCGTACAGAATACTCTAAATCTGAAGCATTGTTATTAGAATTAAAATCTCGTGCCGTAAAGAAATCGCTCGTAACAGCTAAAACCATGGCGAAACCTTTAAACCAGAGTATTGGTAAGGCGCTTTATATTTCAGATGGATATTCCATTACTAATGCCTTGCAAGGAAAAGCTGCAGGTATTCAAATACGAGGGATGGCCAGTAGGTATGAAGCTGAAGTTGCCAATCCTATTAATACCGAATTTCAGAAGGTGAAGTTTGAAGTTTCAGTTAACATCAAATATGCCCTCGAATAACTGCTGTCATTCATAATTATTTAAAATTTATAGCATGAATACGTTACTGTTGTTATATGCTTCTGTTGACGGACAAACATTAAAAATTTGCAACAGCATTGCTGACAATTTAAAAGAAAAAGACGTTAATGTAGAAGTGTTTGAAATTTCAAAGTTTAAAGGGAATTTACTAAACTATTCGTCATTAATCATAGGAGCCAGTATTAGGTATGGCAAGCACCATAAGGCTGTTTCAAATTTTATTGATAAGCATATTGATACCCTGAGACAGATGAAAACGGCATTTTTTTCGGTAAATCTGGTGGCCAGAAAAATAGAAAAAAGCACCTTTGATACCAATCCTTATGTGATTAAGTTTTTTGAAAAGCAAGCTTGGAGACCAGACATTGTAGATGTGTTTGCCGGAAAGTTAGATTATCAGTCGTATTCTTTTTTAGACAGCCTCATGATTAAACTCATCATGAAAATGACCAAAGGCCCAACAAAAACAGAAAAACCTCTGGAGTTTACAGACTGGAATAGAGTAGAGGCGTTTACTGAAAGCATACACCTTGAGTTTCAATAAAGCTATCCATGAGTTGAATAACTAAAATTAGTTTAGTTATTTAACTACAAATAATTATTTCTTTTCTTACTAGTTTTTAGGTTATTGACTACATTTTAATTAATTTAAATGGCGTTATTTTAAACTAATAGGTTAGTTTGGAATAATTTATGATACAACTTATTTAATCTTAAATAATACGTTTCATTAATCTAAAAACATACAGCTATGCAACTAAACAAAATCAGCATTACAATTATGTTCTTTGTAATTCTATTAGCTCAAACGGTAATAGGTCAAAAAATTACAGGCACAGTTTACGACGACACTAAAACACCACTTCCGGGAGCTAACGTTTATGTTAAAGGCACCTCTAAAGGCACTACAACAGATTTTGACGGTAAATACGAGATTGAAATCGATGCAAAACATCAGGTCTTAGTATTTTCTTTTATAGGATATAAAACCAAAGAAGTAAAAGTAAAAGGTAAAACCATTGTTAATGTCACTCTGGAACAAAATTCAGCTACTTTAGATGAAGTTGTGGTAGTAGGTATGGCAGAGTCCAGGATGATGAAGAGGGAGCATGCTGTAGGGTATTCTATTCCACGAATACCACAAAACACAGAAAGTTATGCTGCAATTAAGGAAAATGATTTTAAAGATGTTATTAAAAACCCGTTGTCTACATTTTCAGTAGATGTAGATAAGGCATCTTACAGCAACGTACGTCGTTATATAAATAACGGAAGCTTACCTCCGGCAGATGCTGTTCGGATTGAAGAAATGATAAATTATTTTAATTACGATTATAAAGCGCCTACAGATGATACCCCTTTTAGTATCAATACAGAATTGTCGGCTTGCCCATGGAATAAAGATAATTTGTTATTACATGTCGGGCTACAAGGCAAAAACATACCTATGGATGATTTACCGCCGTCTAATATCGTCTTTCTTTTGGATGTATCGGGTTCTATGAATAGTCCGAATAAGTTACCCTTATTAAAATCTTCATTAAAACTCCTTTTAGAAAGCCTAAGACCAAAGGATCGTGTCGCTATTGTAGTATATGCAGGTAGTTCCGGGTTAGTGTTACCGTCGACCAGTTGTAAGGATAAGAAAACCATTATCGATGCTTTAGAAGGACTAAGTGCAGGCGGATCTACAGCGGGTGGCGAAGGTTTAAAATTAGCTTATAAAATAGCTAATGAGAATTTCATAAAAAAGGGCAATAACCGCATTGTTATGGCTACAGACGGCGATTTTAATGTTGGATTAAGTAGTAATTCTGAAATGGAGCGCTTAATAACCGAAGAACGTGAAAAAGGAATAGCTATTTCGGTTTTAGGTTTTGGGATGGGAAATTATAAGGATGATAAAATGGAAATTATAGCCGATAAAGGTAACGGCAACTATGCGTATATTGATAATTTATTAGAAGCCCGAAAAGTATTGGTGAGTGAATTTGGAGGGACCATGTATACTATTGCAAAAGATGTGAAATTTCAATTAGAGTTTAATCCGGTGCATGTTTCAAAATACAGATTGGTAGGCTATGAAAATCGTTTACTGAATGAAGAAGATTTTGAAGATGATACCAAAGATGCCGGAGAAATAGGTGCGGGACATACAGTTACAGCGTTATATGAAATTATTCCTTCTAAAAACGATAGCGATAAGGAGAATCGTCTAAGATACCAGACATCAGAATTGACAAGTCAGGCTTTAGAAAGCAACGATTTAATCACGCTTAAATTACGTTATAAAAAACCTGACAAAAATAAGAGTTTACTTATTGAGCAATCTGTAAAAAATAAGCCTGTAACGCACACCGAGACAAGTGATAATTTTCGATTCTCCGCATCAGTAGCAGAATTCGGTATGTTGTTAAGAGACTCTAAATATTTAGGGACCGCCACATGGAAAACGGCTTATATACTAGCAAAAGATGCGAAAGGTAGTGATGAGGAAGGCTATCGAGGAGAGATGATACGACTTATAAAAAGCACCGAACTTTTAAGCAGCAATAATCAGGAATAGGACATATTTTTTTTTAATTACAAATATTTATATTGCTTGGTGTAAAATAATCTATATGAACTTTAGTTTTAACAATTCATCTTTTAAACCGATTTTATTTCTATTAATTGGAAGAAACTATCGTATCGTATTAAATTAAGTAAGTTCTAAAAATCCTTCATAAAATTTACAGGTACACCAATTATACATACTCTTATTTCTTACTATGGCTGTTTTAGGTGCTCAAGACATCCAGCTTGATATCTTGAATTGATGCAGGATGAATTGAATGCAGAGCAGTTAGAAAAAGGCTGTCATGTGCAACTTATTTTTTCTAAATAATTTATCTTTATTTAAACATGTAAAACTTAAGCCATGAGCTTTTACAAAACCTTTGAAACCGAGCGACTTATTTTAAAGCCAACAACTACAGAAGATGCTGCCTTTGTTTTAGAGCTATTAAACACCCCTAAATGGTTAAAATATATTGGAGATAGAAAAGTACATACGTTAAGCGAAGCCAAATTATATATAGAAACTAAGATGCTTCCTCAATTAAAAAGACTTGGTTTTGCAAATTATACAGTAATTAGAAAAACCGATCAAGAAAAAATAGGTAGCTGTGGTTTATACGACAGAGAAGGGGTTGAAGGCGTAGATATAGGATTTGCTTTTCTTCCACAGTACGAGAAACAAGGTTATGCTTTTGAAGCTGCTGGAAAAGTGAAAAATATGGCTTTTAATAATTTTGGCTTAACCGAAATTTATGCCATAACAACAAAGGAAAATAGTTCGTCACAAAAGTTACTTGAAAAATTAGGCTTAAAGTTCAAGAAAGTCACCAATATTCCAGGTGATGACGAAGATTTATTGCTATATAAAATTATAAACAAATAAGGATAGAAGCACTAATTAAATATGAATATGTTAAAATGATCATTAGACAACTAAAAATATCAGACAATCCTATTTTGGCAAGTATTATAAAGAACACTTTTACCGAACATCATGCTCCAAAATGTGGCACCGTTTTTTCTGATCCCACAACCGATGATTTATTTACATTATTTAAACAAGAAAACTCAATGTTATGGGTAGCTGAAGATCAAGGAGAAGTATTAGGCTGTTGCGGAATATACCCAACAGAGGGCTTGCCGGAAGGCTATGCGGAACTGGTTAAGTTTTACCTATTACCATCAGCCAGAGGAAAGGGGGTTGGCACTAAACTTATGCAGCAAAATATTGAATCCGCTAAAGCATTAGGGTTTCATCATATTTACCTTGAAAGTTTACCGCATTTCGCAACCGCCGTTAGAATGTATAAAAGATTTGACTTTCACCCCTTAGATAAACCATTAGGACAATCCGGGCATACATCTTGCAATATATGGATGGTAAAGACTATCTAATTAAGTTAAAATTCACCAACAACCAACTAAATAAACAATGAACAGAGATTATCTTTTTACCTCCCGAAGGTTAGGTTTTCGGAATTGGCAAACAAATGATATAAAGGAATTTACAGGAATGAATGCCGATGCCGACGTAATGAAACATTTCCCTAAAACTTTATCTAAAGAGGAAACCAAAGAGTTTGTCGATCGGTTACAAGTCCATTTTAAAACGCATGGTTACAATTATTTTGCCGTCGATATTCTGGAAACAGGAGAATTTATAGGTTTTATTGGTTTAGCCTTTCAAACCTATGCTTCTAGCTTTACACCAGCTGTAGATATAGGTTGGCGTTTAAAAAAGAGAGCGTGGGGAAGAGGCTACGCTACAGAAGGCGCGAAACGATGTCTTCAACTGGCATTTACAGATTTAAATCTAGATCATATTATAGCCACATGTACCAAACAAAATGAGAATTCTGAACACGTAATGAAGAAAATAGGAATGAAAAAAATTTCAGAATTTAATCACCCTAAACTTAAAGAGTATCCAGAATATGAAGTTTGCTTGTGTTATAAAATAACAAAATCCGATTGGACTAAAGCGAACGAATACGTTTAAAGTATACTAGAAACCACCATATCTATTCCATTCAAAATATCCTATTAACAAAAACATCAATACCCTGTTCAAGAGTCAATTAAAGAATTAGTAAACTCCGCTAATAATTTAAACGCCTTTTCTATTTACATTAATGTGCTACAGAATTCATGAAAATTAGGCATGGTTAAAATAACTTGAATTGATAAGGGTTTATTATAATTGCTGGGTATTAAGGATAACGAAATACGGTTTAAAGATCAAATGTTGTTAAAGGCTTTAAGTTTGTTGTCTATCGAAAATTCGTTTAAAATATCAACACATATAGTATTTTGTAAATCAATTTACAGAATAGATAATTTATGAGAACTCCTAAAATTCTAAATATTCTATTGGTTTCAGTAGCCTTGGTTAGTTGCTCGAAAGAAAAGAAAAACATTCCGCCAAATATTGTTATTATTTATGCTGATGATATGGGCTACGGCGATTTAAATATTCAAAATCCGAATTCAAAAATTCCAACCCCTAATTTGGATAATTTGGCAAAAGAAGGCATGCGTTTTACCGATGCTCATAGTTCTTCAGGAATATGTTCACCCAGTCGTTATGCGCTTCTTACGGGGAAATACCACTGGCGAAGCAATCATTTTGGAGTGGTTCAGGCTTTTGGCGCTCCGTTTTTTAAGGCTTCCGATGTAACCTTACCTCAAGTCTTAAAAGCAAAAGCATACACTACAGCCTGTATAGGCAAATGGCACTTAGGTTGGAACTGGAAATTTAAACATGATTCTATTAATTCAAATCGTGTTTTACCAGAAGATATTGACTGGAATCAACCCGTAAAAGGAGGTCCTTTAGATCGTGGGTTTGATTATTATTTTGGTGATGGCACTATTAATTTTCCTCCATATGCATGGGTAGAAAACGACAGAATAATTGAAGCGCCAACCGAAAGTATGACTCGAAAAAATATAGGTTTTCAAGTAAAAGAAGGGCATTGGGAATTTCGTCCTGGGCCTAGAGTTAAAGGATGGAACCCGTATAATGTTTTACCCACCTTAACAAAAAAAACTACCAAGTGGATATCTAGTCAAGATAATAAGCAGCCTTTCTTTTTATATTTTGCCTTGCCATCTCCACATGCTCCTATAATTCCAAATGATGAATTTGATGGAAAATCTGAAGCTGGAGCCTATGGTGATTTTATGGTACAAACCGATTGGGTAGTTGGGCAGGTTTTGAAAGCTTTAAAGGATAATGGTTTTGAAGATAATACTATAGTTATTTTTAGTGCCGATAATGGTCCGGAGCATTATGCATGGCAGCGTGCGGTAGAATACAACCATTTCAGTATGGGCAATTTTAGAGGGTTAAAACGAGATGTTTGGGAAGGAGGACACCATGTTCCTTTCATTGTAAAATGGCCAAGCCATACTAAGCCAGGTTCTGTGTCTGATGAAGTTATTTCTCAAGTGGATATTATGGCTACTTTATCTCATGTAGTTGGTGTCGAACTTCCGGAAAATGCAGCCCCAGATAGTTATAATTTAACACCCATATTAAACGGAGAACATTATAAGAAACCGCTTCGTGAAGCTATTGTGCATAACACCTATGAATCTAAGTGGGGTATAAGAAAAGGGGATTGGCTCTATATTAACAGTGCTTCCGGAGGTCACAGAGAAATGCCTCAAGCGTTTAAAAACCTTACTGGATACACAGATTTTGAAACGGAAGGTATCCTGTTTAATATGAAAGACGATCCTGAACAGCGAACAAACTTATTTGAAAAGTACCCAGAAAAAATTAATGAATTAGAAAATTTACTTTCAAACTATCGTGAACAAGGATACTCCGTAAATAAAGCAACAAACTAACAACTATTTTTAAAACAATAAACTAAAACTAAATGAAGGTCATTTTTCTTAATTTATGTTCAGTATTAATTCTTTTTAACTGTACTCAAAAAAAACAAGAATCCCTAAGCGTTCAAGCAGTACCCATTGATGGTCGCGTAGCAGGCAATATTATTGTTGGACCATCAGTATTAAATGATCCTGATAGATTTGTTTGGGGCGGCAGTGTTGTAAAAGGAGATGATGATAAATACCATATGCTGTATTCTACCTGGGAGTGCGGAGATTCGATTCCATCATTTTCAAATTCCTGGGTGCTTAATTCTAAAATAGCTTACGCGGTTTCAGATTATCCTGATAGAGATTTTAAATTTCAAAAAATTGTGTTACGAGGAAAAGCGTTAGAAGGAGATTCTACAGCCTGGGACGCACAAATGGTTCATAACCCGCATATAAAGAAGTTTAATAATAAGTACTATCTATATTATGGCGCCGGAAAAGATCCGGGGATGCAACCTGTAGGTTCAAAAGGCGAACATGTAAATAAACGAAACCGGGTTCAGCAAAGTCAATGTATTGGCGTTATTGAATTTAATAGTTTTGAAGATTTGATGAACGGAAAATACAAACGTTTCGATACACCGCTTTTAAAACCTAGAACCCGTGTAAAACCTAATAATATTGTTAATCCTTCACCAGAAGGCACAGCGCCTAAGCCCGATAATATTATAGTAGTTAACCCTTCGGTTGTACAGCGTCCATCAGATGGAAAGTATCTGTTATATTTTAAAGGTAACTTTTATAACCCCGGATGGCGAGGAGTCCATGGTGTTGCAATTGGTGATTCTCCAATAGGTCCTTTTACAGCAACCGACGACTTTGTATTTGATATTAGAAACAAAGATGGCACGATTGCCAGTGGGGAAGATCCTTATGTATGGTATCACAATACAAATAAAAAGTTTTATGTTGTACTTAAGGATTTTACGGGGAAAATTACAACAGGTCAACCAGGCTTGGCATTATTGGAGTCTATTGATGGTATAAAATGGACAAAACCAAAAGAATCCTTTTTTTTAAAAAAGGAAGTCATTCTTAAATCTGGAGACACGCTTCATGTAAATCGTTTAGAACGTCCGCAACTTTTAATTGATGAAGACGGGACACCTAAGGTGCTGTATTCAGCATGTGCTTTGATTAACGTAAATCCCACTCAAAAAGGAGAGTCGTTTAATGTACATATCCCATTAAAACATTAATATAATTTGTAATTTATGAGTCAATTGCGTTTAGTTTTTTTACTGTTATTATATGTATGCACTTTTGTTTCATGTACAAATAAAACGAACACAAAAACAAAGCTATTTCCTGAAAAAATTAGCATTTCCGGTAGAAATTTTATCGATCAAAGCGGTCGTCATATCATATTGAATGGGGTTAACTTAGTTAATAAAAATAAAATATCTAATTACAGATGGGACTCTGATTCACTTTCATTTTCAAACTTTAAAAAATGGGGAATAAATGTAGTTAGGTTGGGCGTTATATGAGACGGACTTGAGCCAGAACCTGGAAAATTTAGTGAATCTTATTTGAAATATTTGGACAGACAGATTGAATACGCCACCAAAGCTGGCGTGTTTGTTTATTTGGATATGCATCAAGATTTATTCAGTGTGAAATATAGCGATGGTGCTCCTGAATGGGCCACGCTAGATGAAAGCAAGCCACATTATGAAGGGGAAGTTTGGAGCGACGCTTACCTGATTAGTCCAGCTGTACAAGCGGCATGGGATAATTTTTGGGACAACAAAATGGTTGATAATGGTATGGGAATTCAGGATCATTATGCCAGAGTTTGGGAAGTACTTGCTAATCGATATAAAGAAAACTCAACTGTTATAGGCTACGACTTAATGAATGAACCTTTTCCTGGATCTGAGGCTCAACTGTATCTGCCAAAATTATTTTTAAGTTATACGCAGGTGTTTAAGGAGAAAACGGGTAAAACAATTAACATTGAAGAGGTAGCTAAAATGTGGTCTTCAAGCTCTGGACGATATAAAGCCCTCGAACTTCTGAATGATCAAGAAACTTTTCTTAAAGTAATGGATGGTGTGCATGAACTCCATAGTGCTTTTGAAAAAAACAAATTACAACTCTTTTATGAAAAAATAGCAGCTCAAATTCGGGCGATTGACAAGGATAAAATCTTATTTATAAATCACAGTTATTTTTGTAATAGTGGCGTAAACACTGCTCTGAAGCCTTTAAAAATAAATAATCAAAAAGATTCTTTAGTGGCCTATGCAGCACATGTTTATGATTTATTAGTTGACACTAATAATATGGAAAACTCAAGTAGCCATCGCTTAGAAGGGATTTTTGGAAATATTTCAAAAAACGCGAAAAGAATAAATTTACCTGTATTAATAGGTGAGTGGGGCGCCCTACATAGTGACTCAAATGCGATGTTGAAAATAGCACAAACTAATATTAACCTAATAAATAACTATAAATTCAGTAATACGTATTGGGCATATTACCCTGGCACAGAAAATGATTTGTATTTTAAAGAAGCAATTATTCGTCCATATCCCTATGCTATTTCGGGTGAACTTTTATCATATAATTATGACCTCAATTCTCATGAATTTTATTGTGAATGGAATGAATTGAAAGACATAAAAGAACCAACCATTTTTTATTTACCGAATATAAATAAAGCTCATGTGGAATTTGATTGTGCTTACAAGATAAAACCTATAGAAAACTCAAATGTTGGCTATCTTACAATTAATAATTTAGATGCTAAAAAGAAAACACAAAGAGTTATTAGAATAATGTGGAATTAAAACACAGCTAGTCATTCATTAAATTATCAATCGCACCTCACCAAGTTCTTCAATCGTCATACTCTTTATTGGAATTATAAAATTTTATTACAACTGGTGAATATAGTTTTTTGCTATTTCATGTTAAATAAAAATTATTTATTCTTGTAAAATTTCATTTATTATAGTAGTAATTTTCCTTCCCCTTGAGAATTGAGTATTTAAAAATTTCTAATCAATGATGCGGAATATTAAAATTATAAGAGACATAAAAAAACTGTCTATTTTAATAAGGTTTAAGTTATACTTAAACCTTATTTTGTTTGTTTATATTTATTATAGTTATATTCTATTTAATTAAGGTTTATATATTGATTTTACTAATAACAATAAAGAAGGTGTTATTGGTCTATAAAATCATTCCGTTAATATATTTTAACTTTTAGAATATCTATTACCCATGGAATATAAATAGCATATTATTACCTTTGAATTATATTTTAATACTAGACTTATAAATATTTAGCTTTATGCCTGCAGGAAACCAAAAGTCAAAGTTTCTCGGAATGTCTTTAACCAAAACAATGAAACGCTTGGTAATTGTATGCTTTAGTATATTGATGGTAGCCGCACTATTTCTTGCAATTTCTCCATCTATTATTCGAAATCAATTGGAGAAACACGGTAAAGAATGGGTTGGTAGAAAGCTAGAAATTAAGGACTTGTCTGTAAATTATTTCACCTCTACAATAACGCTAAGTGGAGCAACAATGTTTGAAGCTAATGATAAGGATAAGTTTGTTTCTTTGGATAGTCTTATTCTTGATGTAGATCCTTTAGAATACTTTTCTTCATCTATAGTAGTGGAGCAACTATATATTAAAAACCTTTGGGTAAACATTTCTCAGAAAGATTCGATTTTCAATTTTGATGATTTAATTGCTTTTCACAAAACTGAAAGTGATACAGTTACCAAACCAGATAGCGACAAGAAAGCTTACCTCTTTAGTCTGTCTGATTTAAATCTAAACGGAGGTACCTTAATATATAATGATCAAACACACAATGTAACTCAGACTTTAAATAATTTATCCTTTTATTTACCTCATGTAGAATGGGGAAGAGGCTCCAGTAAAATGGATGCTTCATTTAAACTTACCGAAGGAGGACAGTTTGGAATTACTTCGGAATTTGACTCAGAAAAAGGGGATTATTTAGTTCATTTAACTATCGATAATCTTGACATTTCATCATTTACTCCATACACTAAGGAGCATCTTAACATTTCAAAAATGGAAGGATTAGCTTCAGGAAAAGTTGATATTTCAGGAAACTTGAATAACTTAAAAACGATAGATATTACAGGTAATTCTTCTTTAGAGGGCTTTGCTTTAACCGATGCTACCGGTGAGAAATTTTTAGCAGCACATAACATCGTTTGTCCTATTGAAAAAGTGATGCCTATGCAGTCAGTGTATCAGTTAGGAGATATCAGAATACAAGAACCTATAATTGATTTTCAGCTATTTAAAGACTCCAATAATTTTTATCGTTCTTTTGGTTTAGATACTACTGAAAGCTCATCGGAGCCTAATGTAACATCTGAAGACCACAAGGAGCCACCTGTAAAGTTTAGTGTAAAATCTATTCATTTAGAAAAAGGTAAATTAAATTTTACCGACCACACCACGGCAACGCCTTTCGTCTATAACTTCTCTAAAGTAAAGATGGATTTCAACGAAATTAAAAGTGATTCCGATTGGGTTAATGGCAAGGCTTCTATGGTTTTAAATGAACGTGGACAATTAGTAGCAGACATTGGATTTAACCCTAGTGATGCAGCTATGAATATGAAGGTAAATTATGTGATTTCAGACTTTCAGTTAAGCGATTTAAACATTTATTCAATGGAATACACCGGTTATCCTATTCTTTATGGAGATATGTATTATAAAGGAATCATTGATATTAACCAGGGAAAACTTAATCTGGAAAACAAATTAATTGTGCATCATGCAGAAGTTGGTAATAAAAAAGGAAGTCCGTTTTATAATTTACCATTAAAAGTGGCATTATTTATATTAAAAGATAAGGACGGTGTAATTAATATGGATATTCCTGTGAGAGGTGATTTAAACGATCCTGAAATTGATATTCGAAAAATAATATGGCGAACGTTCGGTAACTTTCTGGTAAAAACCGTAACGTCTCCGTTCAGAGCGCTCTCAAATCTTATAAATGTAGATCCAACTGATATTAAAGAGATTAATTATACTTACATGGATACAACACTTGTTAACCGCAAAGAACATCAACTTGACTTATTAAGAAAGCTCGAAAAAAACAAACCTGGTTTAGATATTGAATTGGTATATTTTAATGATAAAAACAAGCAAAAAGAAGAAATTTCCAAAGCATTAAAACTGGTAGATACTACAGAAATCAATGCAGTATCAAAGGCTTTTGATTCTATACGGGTAGCTAGTGTTAAAACTTATTTAACGCAACAATCTAACGATAGCACAAAAATTAAAATAACAATTCCATCTCCAACAAACCTTAAAAATACTGGATCTCAACCTGTTTTTGAGATTAAATATAAAATGCAAGGAGAATCAGATTTTGAAATAGAAGAAGTAGAATTCAATTAATACTTTTCTATTCTACTGAATTTCGATTTAATTTGAGCTCCATTTTTTGCCCATTTATAAAAAGGAACTATGATACCTGCTGCAATAATACAAAAGGCAAGTAAAAAAATATTTTTAGGGGTTGTAAATGTTTTTTCTGAAATAAAAACAGCAAGAATTAGTAATACAGATAAAGGTAATGATAAAGCTAAAAGAGATAAGGCATAATCTATGTCAAATGTTTTTTGCCCATCCTTCAAGTCGATTTCTTTAGAGGTAATACTGGAAATATGAGCAAAAGGCCAGAAACTGCATGCGCTTAAAGAAAAAACTAGCATGAATAAAACATCATCACTAACCGTAAATTGAACCAGAGAAACTATACATCCTACCAAAAGAAGCGTTACACCGTACCTTAGCATGAGTAATGAAAATATTTGAATGAAGGATTTTCTTTTTACTTTAATTGCTAAGCCAATAAAAAGTAATACCATTGGAGTAAGCATGGCTGCAAGCCTATTCAAATTATCCTGTAAAAATATAGGTAAATCATAAAACGATATTCCAAATATTAAGAAAATTAATGCAATAACTATAAGAATGTTTATAGGTTCAAACAGCATTACTTTTCCTAAGGATTTAATTTTCTCTTTTAAAGGTTCTTGTCTATCTGAATGGTTCCTGTAATACCATTTTATAGCAACAATATATAATATAAAAAGAACAAAAAATTTGTTTCCTAAATCAGCCATTGCCGCCTTTGCTAAATAAGAATCCCCTAAGAATTCGAAAATAAATGGGAAACAGGACAGACCAGGAGCTAAGGATGGTAATAATAATTTAGCGGTATTGACTTGAGGCTTATCTTTAATATCTAAAAAGATTAGAAGAGTTGGGGTTATAACAAATAACAACATATTCAACCCTAAAGCTAAAAAAGGAAGCAAAATTAAGTTGGCTTGTAAATTAATTTTTAACAGCGATATAAATATTGTTGCAGGTAGAGCCAACAACAGTATGATTTTTTTCAACCCATTCAACTCCTCCCTGTTGCTAAATTTTCTCTTTAATAAAACTCCAATAAGGATAAATGAGATAAAAGAAATAATTTTAGTTATAGATTCAGACATTAAGCAAATATTTCATCCATTGCGTTGGTAAAAAGTTTCATTTCATCAAGAGTCCCCATACTAACTCGACACCAATTTTTACCCCAGAAAGTAAAAGCTCTAACTCCAACTTGCTTACTGTATATTTTCTCTAAAAATTCTTTACCATCCATATTAATTTCAAAAATTATAAAGTTGGTTTGAGATGGCATGTATTTAAATCCTTTGCTATCTAAATAAGCTTTAGTGTAATCACGTGCTTCGGCTATTTTAGATTTGGTCATTTTTAAAAATTCATTTCCTTTTAAACTGGTTGTTGCCGCCATAATAGAAGGTCCTGTAATCCCCATACCACCACGTGTAATTTGGTTAATTTTATCAATGGTTTCTTCTTTACCAACCAAATACCCAATTCGCAAACCAGCCATTCCGTGTATTTTTGAAAATGTTCTGGCAACCATTACATCTTTTCCCTCGCTAATCAAACTCACCATACTATCTTTTAAGCCATTGTCAGATAGTTCGATATAAGCTTCATCGACAAAAACAGGTACCTTTTCAGAAATTTTACTACAAAATCTTTTTAGTTTATCTACATTAGTTATTGTGCCGGTGGGATTATTTGGGTTACATATATAAACAAGTTTAGTATTTTTATCTATAGCGGCGGCCATGGCTTCTAAATCATGCTGATAATCGTTAAGGAGTTTAAAAGATCTCCATCGACCTCCAACAGACTCTGATACATTTATTAAGGACATATAACTCGGATCTGCACTAATTACATCGCCTCCATGTTGAAAAAACACCATTCCAACTTTCTCCAAAATATCTGACGACCCAGGAGCCATTAATATTTGTTCCGGCTTAACATTTTCTTTCTCTGCAATTATTTCTATTAAATTATTTAGTGTCGACCAGGCATATCTGTTTCCTGAAAACACTTCTTCTTGAAAAGCTTTAGCAGCAAGGGGTGGGGGACCGTATGGATTTTCATTAGCCCTTAATATCGCTTTAAGTTTAGGTTCAAATACACTTGGAGGTGTAAATTCATTAAAACTATTATCAGTTCTGTACAAAAAAGTACTATTGTTAGCCTGGGCAATTTTTACAGACTCCGCCCAAACGTCAGAAGGTACCATTGCCAAACCTGCCAATGTTAGCGAACCCTTTTTTAACCAATCTCGTCTACTAATGTTATGAGTTTTCATTTTTAAGCTTTTAATTATTTGCTAATTTAATATTATAAGTCGTTGAAAATATAAAGAATTTTACCTTAAAAGTGTATTTTGTTAACTTTTATGTATTGTTTTCTGATTTTTGTTAAAAAAACAACAATTGTATAAAAATAAAAGCTATCAAAATTTTGATAGCTTTTATACCTAATAAACCAATTAAACTACAAACAAATTATTCTATAGGGAGTATAACCGTATCGATTACGTGAATAATTCCATTAGAAGCAGAAATATCTGCAAACATGATATTGGCCGAATTTCCAATAGCCATAATACTTAAATCAGGGTAAACATCAAAAGTAGCGTCAGGTAATAATGTTTCAATGGTACGCATACCATTTTTTGGCACCACACTGTTAGAAGCTCTACGACCGGTTGTTACGTGGTATTGTAATACACTCAAAACCAGTTCAGCATCTAAATCGGTAATACCATCTATTTCTAGTGCAGCATATAAGGCACTAAAAGCCTCGTCGGTTGGAGCAAAAACGGTAAATTGGTCATTCCCGTTTAAAAAGAGATTAACAAGACCTGCGTCAAGTTGCTCATCAACATACATTAAAGCGGCTACCAATTGAGTAAACTCAGCATCTATAGCAATGGCAGCTATCGGATCGGCACCTTTTTTGGGCGCAGCTTTTGCGGTTGAAGAACTATAAGTCGAATTAGCCTCTATAATTTCGTATAAAGAGGCAGAAGTGTCATCTTGCATAGTAGACATATCTTCAGTATTACAAGACAACACAAACAAGGTTAACATTAAACAAGTTGTGATTTGGGGAATGCTTTTGTAAAATCGTTTCATCACTTATATGTTTTAGTTAATACCTTAAAGATAAGAATTTTAATTTAATTGTTTAATATTTTTAACAAAAAGTTAAACAAAATAGTTTTTAAACAGTAAAAATTAAAATATAATAACTATTCAAGGCTGTATAATATTTTGACAAATATGATTTGCCAGAGATAAAACCTCTTTATTTGTTTTATAAGGTTTAATCCTAATTATAGTTTAAAAGAATTTAATAATTAGGGATATCAGTTCAATACAGTGATTATTAGTATGCATAATTATATATTAATACTCGATAGGTATTTTTGGATTATAATTTATATTATGTAAAATAGAATATTTGAAACACCTCTATTTCAGTAGTTTATAAATAAAATAAAAAATAATTAACCGCTCAACGTCTATAATCGACGTCTCATCGTAATTATAAGCAAACAACAAACTTAAATTATGAGAAAAATATCATTAGTAGTATTGTCAGCGATTTTATTATCGTCTTGTGTTTCTAAAAAGAAATATGTTGCTTTAGAAACCGAAAATGGTCAGCTTAAAAGTGAATTAACCAAAACAAAAGTTGAGAATGAAGAATTAGAAGCAAAATTTGACGCTATTCAAGCGCGTGTTGATGCTTACAATAACAAAATCAACTCATTAACTGAAGAAAGCAACGCAAAAATGGTAAACGTTGATGGTGTTGTTATGAGCGAAGATGCTAAAGCGCAAATGCGTGAAACGTTAAAAAATGTACCTTCTGAGTATTTAGCTGGTACCACTACTCTAAAAGATTCAATGAACGCAGCTATTGCTTACAACATTAAAAATACAGCAAGCGATATTGATGAAAGTGATGATATCGCTGTAAAAGTTGAGGAAACCGTAGTTATGATTTCTATTTCAGATAAAATGTTATTCAAATCTGGAAGCTACAGAGTAACAGATAAAGCTGACGTTATTTTACAAAAAATCGCTGATGTTATCAACTCTGAAGAAAGCTTAGACGTTATGGTTGAAGGACATACAGATGACAAGAAAATGATTGAAAGTGCTTCTGTAAAAGATAACTGGGACTTAAGTGTTTTACGTGCAACATCTGTTGTAAAACGTTTACAAAACAATTTTGAAGTAGCACCAGAAAAATTAATAGCCGCTGGTAGAAGTTTTTATCAACCTTTAGTAAGTAATGATACTGCCGAAAACAGAGCTAAAAACAGAAGAACAAGAATTGTTATTTTACCAAATATCGATAAGTTTTTTGCGCTAATGGCTGCAAATCAATAAAACATATCTCTCTATTAATCCATTGTAAAAAAAGCTGTCTACCCTCAAAAGGCAGCTTTTTTTCGTTTCTTCAATATTTGAATTCAGGGTTTATAAAGTCTTAAATCTTTATTAAAAAACCCATACTTCATCAGGTAAAGCATTCTAATCTGCTATATTTGTTAGCCTAAAAAAATTGCTTTTACAATGAAATCCAAACCAAAAACAAAATCTGAAAAATCCAGATTACAGTTATTACACCAGTATTATAGCTACACAGGGTTTTATGGGTTTGTTTGGAATGCCGTAAAAAAAGCATTACCCTATATTATTTTAGCGGTTGCTGGCGTTTATATTGTTAATCACTTTTTTAACATTAACGATCTACTGGTTCAATTAACCAAAACATTACCTGTTTATGGCGTTTTAACCTTCTTTTTTGCTTCAGAAACTCTTTTGGGACTTGTGCCGCCAGAAATTTTTATTGCCTGGGCAGGAAAAATGCATGCGCCTTGGATGTATTTATTTTTACTGGCTATTTTATCATATTCAGGAGGTTTAATATCCTATTATCTAGGGCATATTATTACCAAAATTCCTTCCATACACAATTACATGGAGGTTAAAATGAAAAAACAATTGAAAAACTCTAAAAAATGGGGTGGTTTCTTAATTGTTGTTGGTGCGCTCCTACCACTACCCTTTTCAATTTCCTGTATGGCAGCCGGAATCATTGCTTTTCCGTTTAGAAACGTCATGCTTTTCGGGTCCTTACGTTTATTACGTTTTTTAATTTACGGACTGGTAATTTTTCATGTGTTTTAAAAAAGTCTTAAAGTCAGGCTTTTTTTAATCTTTGTACACTATTTTTACAGGCAAAAATTTATACTATGTTTTCATTGCTTAACATCTTTAGAATTGTTGCCTTTTTAGAAGGGTTATCATATATTCTTTTACTTTTTATAGCTACTCCTGTAAAATACATGCTAAATGAACCACAATATGTCAAATTATTAGGCATGCCACATGGTTTATTATTTATTGGATATATTGTTTTAGCTTTTTTAATAAAACCAGATTATAGCTGGAACGGTAAACAATTTTCATTTATTTTATTTGCAGCTATATTACCATTCGGAACATTTTATGTGGATAAAAAATATTTAAAACCCGTAGTTTAATGATGTTTCAAGAAAAAGAAAATGAAAATATTATAGAATCTACCGAAAAGGTTTTTGAAACAACAGGTTTAGATTTTAAGCACTGGCTATACGATCATTTTTTGTCTTTAGGTTTAAATGAGACTAGCGCGAAATACCTGAATATGTTCGCTCTTTTAGTAGTTTTGGGTGTTTTAGTGTTTATTATAGACTTCCTTATCAGAAAGTTTTTAAGAGGTATTTTTACGCAATTTGCCACCAAATCGAAAACTAATTTTGACGATTTATTGATCGCTAATAAAGTACCAAGAAACATAGCTCATATTATACCTCTGCTTATTACTTTAGAGTTTATTCCTTTAGTGTTTACAGATTTTCCTGATTTTGAAAATTTTGCAGAAAAGACACTTAAGGTGTTCGCGATAGTATTAACCTTGTGGGTGGTGCGAAGCCTCTTAAACACGATTAAAGATTATCTTAAGACCCTACCAAACTTCAAAGATAAACCTATAGCAAGTTATATTCAGGTATTTATGATTTTCGCCTGGGTAATTGGGATTTTCTCTTCGTTTGCTATCATTACAGGAATTGAATTCTTTAAATTTATTACTGCTTTAGGTGCTGGTTCTGCTGTGGCGCTTTTGGTCTTTAAAGACACTATTCTTGGGTTTGTAGCTAGTATTCAGGTATCCATTAACGATATGGTGCGTATTGGTGACTGGATTACTTTTGAAAAATATGGCGCCGATGGAGATGTTATCGAAATTACATTAGCGACAGTGAAAGTTCAGAATTTCGATAAAACCATTACTACCATTCCCACGTATGCCTTAATTTCAGATTCATTTAAGAATTGGCGTGGTATGACAAGTTCCGAAGGACGTCGTATTAAACGAGCATTATATATTAAACAAAGTGGTGTAAAATATTTAGATGATGCAACAGTTGAAAAGCTAAAAGGCATTCAACTCATTACTTCGTATCTGGATAGTAGACAAGCCGATATTAAGTCGTATAATGAATCGCATAACATTGACAAAACGTTATCACTTAACGGAAGAAATTTAACCAATTTAGGCGTATTTAGAAAGTATATCGATTCGTATCTTAAACAACATTCGGCTATTAATAAAGATATGATGATTATGGCGCGCCAATTAGCACCAACAACGCAAGGTATTCCTTTAGAAATCTATGCCTTTAGTAGTGATAAGCGCTGGGAAAACTACGAATATATTATGTCTGATATATTTGATCACTTGATAGCAGCCCTTCCCTATTTCGATTTGGAAATTTTCGAATTGCCAAGCGATTCAAGCTTTAAAGGAAACTAAAATTGTCATACTGAATTCTATTCAGTATCCACATAAAAAAAGGTGAATTCTTCTGAATTCACCTTTGTTAGTTTTAGTTGTTTGCTAATTATCTCCAGATACTTCAAAATTTGTTGTAACATTGTTTCCTATACCATTTATTTTTTTTGAATAAATTTCTGAAAAATGAGTATTAAACATACTATCTGTAACTTTATAATATTGTAATATTTCTATGTCACTCATGGAACTATAATTATCATTTAAAACTTCCATTCTTTGAACTAATGCTGCTTGATCGGATTTTTCATAAGCTTTAATCATCTCTACTATTTTAACAATAGAATCAATTTGTTCTTTTGTTAAACTTTCAGATAATGTTTGCTTATAGTTTTCTTTTTTACTTTGTTTCCCTGCAATATCATTTTTATTATTTACGTATTTATTGGATTCTAATCCATATTCTTTAAAAATAGAATCAATAACAAACTCTCTTTCTTTGGTACTGTAATTAAGGTTTTTAGATTGTTCTTCTTGATTAGAATCATTACAAGAAAACAAAATTAAGCCTAAAATTATTAAATAATTAATTTTTAATTTCATTATTTTAAGTTTTAAGTTAATGGCATGCTCTATTTATAGGGTAATAACCCTCAAAATTTCCGCTAATTGGAACATTAAATTGATAACCAGCTATTTCTTCCCATACATTTCCTTGATATAATGCATAGTAGTAAAGATCATTATTTTCTTGGTTAAAAACATAACTTACTAATCCTATACTACCATTTAGGCCAACACCACTGAATGTAGGAACTAAACCTGAGCAAACGGGATAGGGAATTGGGTCACCTTCACGAGCACAAGTGCCTGTTGCGTATAGTTGAGCATAATACCATCCCATTAAATGAACTACAAATTCTTGCTTTTCATGTATAAGTTCCATGAAATAGCCACCAGATTGCGTCGTACTTGTAGCATAAAATGAATTAACACTTATGGCTAATACTATAAACAACAATAAAATTTTTTTTCTCATTGAATATGATTTAGATTAACAATATCAATAATAATAATAATAATAATAATAATAATAATAATCAAGAAAAATCTTATAAAATTATAACCATATAAAAAAGCCTATCATTTTAAATGATAGGCTAAACATAATATACTAAATATTCTATTTACAAAGCTTAAATATTCGCAGCTAACCAATCACCTACTTCTTTAGTTCCGTAAGCTTTTCCTCCTTCAGCTAAATCTTCTGTTACGATTCCTTCAGCTAAAGCTTTATTTACAGCGTCTCTGATTACTTTTCCTTCTTCTAATAAGTTGAAGTTCTCAAACATCATAGCTGCAGATAATACCGTTGCCATTGGGTTCGCAATATTTTTACCTGTCGCCTGAGGATAAGACCCATGTATCGGCTCGAATAACGAAACACTTGTTCCTAAGGATGCCGATGGCATTAACCCCATAGAACCCGAGATCACAGAAGCTTCATCGGTTAAAACATCTCCAAATAAGTTTTCTGTAATTAATACATCGTAATCTTTTGGCCATTGCACTAAACGCATTGCTACAGCATCAACAAACTCATAAGACACAGTTACTTCAGGATACTCTTTTTCCAGCCCTTGCACAGTCTCTCTCCATAAACGAGAAGTTTCCATAACGTTAGCCTTATCTACACAACATAATTTTTTAGAACGTTGCATAGCCGCTTCAAAACCTTTACGTGCTAAACGTGTGATTTCCTCTCTCGTATACATGTTGGTGTCGTAAGCGGTATTACCATCATCTTTTCGTCCTTTTTCACCGAAATACACTCCAGAGGTTAATTCTCGGAAAAACACTAAATCGGTCCCCTCAATACGTTCTTTCTTTAAAGGCGATTTATCTAATAATGACGGAAAAACAAAGGTTGGTCTAACGTTAGCGAATAGGCCTAGTTTTTTACGCATTTTTAATAGCCCTTGCTCTGGACGTACCGGCGCTGTAGGGTCATTATCAAATTTCGGGTGCCCGATTGCTCCGAATAACACTGCATCTGACGATGCACAAATCTCGTGAGTTTCATCTGGATAAGGCTCGCCTACCGCATCAATCGCAGCAGCACCTGTTAAAGCTGGTTTCCAAGTTATCTCGTGTCCAAATTTTTCAGCTACAGCATCACTTACTTTCACTGCTTGCTCAATCACTTCAGGTCCTATTCCGTCACCTGCTAAAAGTGCTATATTAAATTTCATTTATTTTGTATTCTTAATTAGTAATTATATTTAACATTTTTTCTGTGGCTTTAATTGCGGAAACCGTTTGATCGGAATCTAAACCACGTGTTTTAAACTCATTTTTACCGTTTTTCCAGGTTATAATAGTTTCACACAAGGCGTCAGAATGACTTCCCGGAGGTATTCTTACTGCATAATCTATTAAATCCGGAAGGTTTTCATCTCGCATCATATAGATTTTGTGAAGTGCATTCATAAACGCATCAAACTGACCATCACCAGAAGCAATTTCTTCGTATGTATCACCATCAATTGTAATGGAAACCGTTGTTGATGGTTTTAAGCCTTTAGCATGTGTTAAAACGTATGAATTAACCTTGGTATGCTCTTCATAGGAGTAACTATCTAAAACGTCCGATATGATATACGGAAGATCTTCCTTAGTAACCACTTCTTTTTTATCACCCAACTCGATAATACGTTGCGTGACTTTCTTTAGATCGTTATCGTTGAGCGATAGTCCTAATTCTTGTAAATTCTTTTGAATATTGGCTTTCCCTGAGGCTTTGCCAAGTGCATATTTTCGTGTTCTGCCAAAACGCTCAGGCATTAGGTCGCTAAAATAGAGATTCTTCTTGTTGTCGCCGTCTGCGTGAATTCCAGCGGTTTGTGTGAACACATTAGCTCCAATTACCGGTTTGTTGGCAGGAATCATAATTCCTGAAAAGTTTTCTACCAGCTTGCTTACCGTGAATAACACCTTTTCGTTTACACCAATTTCAATAGTTGGCATAAAATCGTTTATCATGGCAATAGTACTCGCCATAGGTGCATTTCCTGCACGCTCCCCCATACCATTTACAGTAAGATGCAAACCATCTGCGCCTGCATTTAAGGCAGACATAACATTGGCAACACTTAAGTCGTAATCGTTGTGCGCATGAAAATCGAAATGTAAATCAGGGTAATTATCTTTGATTTCCTTTACAAATTCAAAAGACTCTATAGGCGTTAAAATTCCCAAGGTATCAGGTAGCATGATACGATCTACATTTTGTGTGCTTAAAAATTCTAAAAACTGAAAAACATAGTCTTTAGAATTACGCATACCATTGCTCCAGTCTTCTAAATAAATATTGGTTTTTATGCCTTTTGAAGATGCTAAAGAAATAGTTTCTGATATCTCACTAAAATGCTGATCTGCTGTCTTTTTAAGTTGGTAAGTTAAATGATTAAGTGAGCCCTTAGTTAAAAGGTTTTGAACCACTGCCCCTGCTTCAATCATCCAGTCGATAGACACGCCTTTATCAACAAATGTTAAGACTTCAACTTTATCTAAATAGTTGTTGTCCTTTGCCCATTTTGTTATGTTTTTAACAGCTTGAAATTCACCTTCAGATACTCTGGCCGAGGCTATTTCAATACGGTCAACTTTTAATTCTTCTAAAAGAAGTTTAGCGATGGTGAGTTTCTCTGAAGCAGAAAACGACACTCCCGAGGTTTGTTCACCATCGCGGAGTGTCGTATCCATTATTTCAATTCTTTTAGATGCCATGTATTACAACGGTAAAGTTTCAGCGAACGCTTCTATATCACCTTTCATGCTTTGTAAATAATCGATATCATCGAAACCATTTAACATGTTTCCTTTTTTATAACTATTGATATCAAAAGACTCTTGAGCACCAGTAGAAAGGATAGTAATGGTTTGCTCAGGAAGATTGATTTCGATTTCTGTTTTTGGGTCGTCGTAAACCGCAGTAAAGATTTGCTCTAAAAACTCTGGAGAAACCTGTACCGGTAACACCCCAATGTTTAAACAGTTGTTTTTAAAGATATCAGCAAAGAAACTTGACACCACACAACGGAATCCGTAATCGTAAACTGCCCAGGCAGCGTGTTCTCTTGAAGATCCAGAACCAAAGTTCTTTCCTCCAACTAGTATTTTACCAGTGTAAATAGGATTGTTTAAAACGAAATCTTCTTTTGGCGTATCATCACCATTATATCTCCAGTCGCGGAATAAATTATCACCAAAACCTTCACGTTTTGTTGCTTTTAAGAAACGTGCCGGGATGATTTGATCGGTATCTACATTTTCTAATGGTAAAGGTACCGCTGTTGTTGTTAGTATATTAAATTTATCGTAAGCCATTTTAAATTCTAATTTTTGTGTTTAATCGTTGATTTAATCAATTTTTAATTCAATGATTATAATAATTCTCTTGGATCAGTTACCACTCCGGTTACAGCCGCAGCAGCCGCTACTAATGGAGATGCTAATAAGGTTCTCGATCCAGGTCCCTGACGTCCTTCGAAGTTTCTGTTAGAAGTACTCACAGCATATTTTCCAGCAGGAACTTTATCATCATTCATAGCCAAACACGCCGAGCAACCTGGTTGTCTCAATACAAATCCAGCTTCGGTAATAATATCTAAAATACCTTCTTCTTTAATTTTATCTTCAACTTCGTGAGACCCAGGTACTAACCAAGCCGTTACATGATCAGCTTTTTTACGTCCTTTTACAATAGATGCAAACGCACGAAAATCTTCAATACGACCATTGGTACAACTTCCTAAGAATACATAGTCGATTTTCTTACCAACCATAGCATCATCTTCATGGTACCCCATATAGTCTAAAGACTTTTTAAAGGTTGCCACACCACCCTCTACAGCTTCTGCAGTTGGAATGTGTTTAGAAATACCAATACCCATACCTGGATTTGTTCCGTAGGTGATCATTGGTTCAATATCCTTAGCATTAATGTTTATTTCTTTATCGAAAGATGCATCAGCATCAGTTTTTAAAGTTTTCCAGTAAGCAACAGCTTTATCCCACTCCTCTCCTTTTGGAGATAATGGTTTATCTTTTAAATAATTGAACGTTGTGTCGTCAGGTGCAATCATACCACCACGAGCCCCCATCTCAATAGATAAGTTACAAACAGTCATACGGCCTTCCATAGTCATGTTTTCAAAAACATCACCAGCATATTCAACAAAATACCCTGTTGCACCTGATGTTGTTAATTGTGAAATGATATATAAAGCAACATCTTTAGGAGTCACCCCTTTGCTTAATTCGCCATTTACGTTGATACGCATTTTCTTTGGCTTAGGTTGCATAATACATTGTGTAGACAATACCATCTCTACCTCTGAAGTACCAATACCAAAAGCAATAGCACCAAACGCACCGTGTGTAGATGTATGTGAATCTCCACAAACAATAGTTGCCCCAGGGAATGTAATACCGTTTTCAGGACCTACAACGTGAACAATACCGTTCTTTTTGTGCCCTAATCCCCAGTGGCTAATACCATATTCACTAGAATTTTCTTCTAATGCTTTTAACTGGTTAGCAGATAAGGGATCTTCTACCGGTAAATGCTGGTTAATGGTTGGCGTGTTATGGTCTGCTGTAGCAAACGTACGCTCTGGGTATAATACTTTTAATCCTCTATTTTTTAACCCAAGAAATGCCACAGGACTTGTAACTTCATGAATAAAATGACGGTCTATAAAAAACACATCCGGACCACCATCAATTTTCCTTACAACATGTGAATCCCATACTTTGTCAAACAATGTCTTGCTCATAATAATATATCTCTAATTTTAGTTTTAAATCTTAGTGAATGTATTGGTTAATGAAGTTCAATTAACCAAGGAAGACAAAGTTAATAAATACTCTAATTTTTTCAGCATTTACTAAAACATATGGCACATGCTTGTGATATTTTTATAGGATTATTAGCGAAGCTGAAAAAAATCGATAATTTTTTAACGGAATCGCAAAATTGCTTGGAAATTTTAAAGCTCTATTTTAGGTAAATTACTTCAACCTGTTAACTACGTATTCTACTTCGGTCTTTCCGTGAGGTTTTGCTTTACCATCTGGCCCTAAATTCACCATAACAATACTTGAAATGGTAATAATGGTTTCATGGGTCATTTTGTTTCGTACTTCACAACTTAAAACCAAAGAAGCCTTACCAAATTTAACTACTTCCATACCTATTTCAACGATATCTCCCTGCTTTGCTGAGGCCTTGAAATCTATTTCACTCATATACTTGGTAACCACTTTTTGGTTCTCTAGCTGGATGATAGTATACAAGGCAGCTTCCTCATCTATCCATTCTAAAAGACGTCCTCCAAACAAAGTACCATTAGCGTTTAAATCTTCGGGTTTAACCCATTTTCTGGTGTGGAATTTCATAATAATGTTTTTATTAATTAAAACAACGACGGTTGCTCGTCATCATTTGGTATTTTTAATTTATATCCTAATTCTGAATTCAGCTTATTTATAAAGTAAGCCGATAATAAAGGGGACTCTTTTTCAATATTTTGATGGATAAAAAAGTCTATTTCTTTTACGCCTTGCTCAGACCAGAGCCTTATCCGCTCTATCCAATCATCCAAACGCGTATAATCGCTAGAGTGATTAGCGCCAACATAGCGCACAAAAGCTGTAGCATTGGTTAAGCGCATATGCATTAGATCGCGCCTTCCTGCTGTGTCGACAATAATATTGGAAATATCGTTGGCTTCGAGTAGCTGATACAATTCTTCTGCAACAGAATCATCATTATACCAGTCGGTATGCCTGAACTCCATTGCCAAAGGCATTTCCTTAGGCCATGATTCTGCAAATTTCACGACTCTATCAAAATCTTTCGGCGCAAAATTATTATGCATCTGTAAAAATATAGTTCCTAGTTTTTCTTTTAGATTCGCTGCGTTATTTAAAAAATGATTAACCACATCTGTGGTTTCCTGCAATCGCTTCCAATGGCTAATTTCCTGATTTAATTTTGGGAAGAACTTAAAATTTTCAGGCGTTTTGTTATACCAGGTTTCAAATTGTTCGGCTGGAAAAATTCGATAAAAAGTGGCATTTAACTCAATTGAATTAAATTGTGATGAATAATACACCAATTCATCTTTCGTACCACGCGGATAAAACCCTTTTAAATCTGCTCTATTCCATTTGGCACAGCCTACATAAATTTCAGGAACATTATCATCTTTAAATTTATTCAAATTTTTGACTGTATCCGGGTGATCTGGCGGTAATGAAAAATCTATATCTTGCGGATTATCTACGCTTCCAAACTTCATTTATTTCTTATTAATTCAATTTTGGAATAAAGATAAAAATATGATTTGTTAATAAAGTCGTTAACAATTATAATTTTTCACGACCAATTGCGCTTTTTAATTCTATAATTTTAATAAAACTCTTATAATTATGGATAATAGACAGCTTAACTTAACAAAGATTCGTCCTGAATTTAAAACAACTACTATTAACGACAATATGAGTAGTGACGAACGTTTTCAGAATTTAGTATTGCGCCCTATTGTTAAATTTCAGAACAATTTATTGAATGAAGTTTTTTTAAATTATGTGAGCAAGCACAAAAATGTATTCTACAGCTTAACCATTGAAAAGCGCATTGATTACATTGAAAATGCTATAATTAAAGATATGAAATTCAGAAATTCTTTAAAAGGTATGATTATTGGCATGTTTACGGTTGAGGAGTATATAAATTACATTCAAAACTCATCGGCACTAAATAAACGTATGATGAATCTTGTAAAACAGCGATTAATCGATAATGTACAGCTTTTTGAAAAACCCGAGATTCTTAAAGCGATTTAAAGCAAACTTTCCCCGTTTAAATTAGTAGTAAGCACATCGCTCATATAATCAAAATATGGGCGAATTGCTTTAAATGCCATATTTACATCATCAATAAACCCAGCATCTAAAACTTGAGCGTCGGTATATTTTTTTATAAAGATATATTGTTTTTTCTTAATCAAGTCGATGTTTTCATGATCTTTACTAAAACCCTTGGGCGCTGTTTTTACTTCATCTCCAACAAGGTCGCCCCAAATAAATTTAAAGCTTTTATTATTTAAAATATCTCTCATTTCTCTGGCATCTACTTCAAATTCTTTTCGAATTCGAAGCAGGTCGGCCGGCTCAGGTTGCCAGAATCCTGTAGCAATAAAACTTTCATTATTGGGTTGAATATGTATGTAGTAACCACCTCGTAATTCCGGTTTAACCCGGTGAAAAGTCCCTCCAAAATGGGTTTTATAAGGTAATTTATTTTTAGAAAAACGCACGTCACGATAAATACGAAAGATTTTCAGCTTGTCAATGTCATCGTGGGCTTTCAAATCTTCTAAAACACTATTGTAAAAGCTTTTAATATCCTTTTCTATGGATTTAAATTCTTTCTTATGCTCATTAAACCAGTCTCTGTTATTATTTTGCTCTAACTGTTGAAAAAATTTAAATACAGTTTCTGGTACGACTTTCATATGAGTTATTTTAAAAATTTAAATCTAAGTTACAAAAGCCTGTTGGTTATTCAAACTCTATATGATTAAGAATTAAACCGGATGCCGGAGCAATATATTCCATTTTAACAAACACATCCTGCTGCAGACTATGCTTTATATCTTCTAAGGTTAATTTGCCTTTACCTAAATCGATTAAAGTTCCCATCATTAAACGAATCTGGTTTCGCATAAAGCCTTTTCCTTTTACCCGAAGCACATAAGATTGTTTCGGGAAATAATTCGCTGTATAAATATCATTTTCAACAATCTCACAGGTAATAATCTCACGGTTGTATATCCCGTTATCGGTAGGCTTAAAGCAGTAGGATTTAAAATAATGTTCTCCTTGAAACAATTTAGCACCTTCTTTCATTAATTCGATATCCAAATCATCGAGAATCGTTGTCATAATCGGTGCGCAAAACGGATGACATTTTTCACCAAACGTAAATAAATACAGGTATTCCTTTATTTTAGAATGATTAATAATGTTAAACTTAGCATCAACTTCTTTGATATCTAAAGCCCGAATATCTTGAGGTAGATTATAATTAAACAATCCTAAAAATGAATGCAAATCCTCTAAGGGTTCCGATAAAAATAATTCAAATGCAGCACATTCCGCCGACACCATTGCATCGGTTCTTCCTGAACTTAAACTTTTAAACCGTTTTCCGTCTAAAATAAAATTCAAAGTACGATCTACCATTAAATGCAAAGTTTTAACATCAGGTTGCTTTTGCCAACCATGAAACCGATAGCCCAAATATTGAATGGTGATTACGTAAAAATATTTTTTCATCACTATGTTTAATCCGCGGGCAAAGTAAACTTATTTTATCAGTTATGACAAAAATTTTATAAATTGTATAGTATAATTACTAACTAACAAACCGATTATTATGACAAGTTTAAAAGAAAAGCCACCGTTTTGGTTTTGGATTGTGAGTGTTATTGCTCTTTTATGGAATATTATGGGGGTTGATCAATACATAGGTCAAGCCTACAAAACAGATAGATGGAAAGCGTCTATGACAACAGAACAAATTGAATTAGCTTCCACACTACCTTCCTGGTTAACGGCTGCTTTTGCGATTGCAGTTTTCACTGCAGCCATAGGTAGTTTAGGCTTGTTGCTGAGAAAAAAATGGGCGTATTCATTATTACTCATTTCATTTGTAGCTGTTATTATTCAAATGGGGTATTTTCTATTCTCAGGGCATTCAGATAATTTAGGAATGACCATTAGCATTATAGTATTTGCCGCTTTTTTGGTTTGGTTCTCAAAGAAAGCCGTTTCAAAACGATGGATTACTTAAAAAAACTTACAAAAAAAGCCTCTGATTAGTTCTGAGGCTTTTTTAATTTATTTGTGTCTGCTTTTTAATTCGGCTTCAATATCTTTTAAAGTAAAGCCTTTAGCTTGCAACAACATGAGGTAGTGAAACAATAAATCTGCCGATTCATACAAGAATAATTCATCATTATTATCCATAGCTTCAATTACTGTCTCCACAGCTTCCTCTCCTACTTTTTGAGCTACTTTATTAATTCCTTTTGAAAATAAACTTGCTACATAAGATTTGTTAGTGTCCTTATTTTCAACACGCTCTTTAATAACCTCTTCTAAAATTGAAAAGAATCCGTAAGAAGACTGATTTCCCTCTCCCCAACAGTTATCTGTTCCTTTGTGACATGTTGGTCCAATAGGATTCACTTGTATTAACAAGGTATCATTATCACAGTCATTCTTAATAGAAACCAGGTTTAAAAAGTTACCACTTTCTTCTCCTTTAGTCCATAAACGTTGTTTACTTCTACTGAAAAAGGTTACTCTTTTTGTTTCTAAAGTTTTCTGATAAGCATCCTCATTCATATACCCCAACATCAACACCGTTTTTGTTGTGGCATCCTGAATAATAGCTGGAACAAGTCCGTTATCATTATATTTTATAGTCATAATCGTACTTCTATATTATGTTTTTTTAATTCTTTTTTAAGTTCAGGAATAGGAATCTCACCAAAGTGAAACACACTTGCTGCCAAAGCAGCATCAGCTTTCCCCTCAATAAACGTATCAACAAAATGCTGCACATTTCCCGCACCACCTGAGGCAATTATTGGAATATTTAATTCCTCTGAAAGTTTTGCTAAAGCTTCATTTGCAAATCCGTTTTTGGTCCCGTCGTGATCCATGGATGTAAATAAAATTTCACCAGCGCCACGTTTTTCAACTTCCATAGCCCATTCAAATAAATCGATATCTGTAGGAATACTTCCACCTGCTAAATGCACCTTCCAATTACCATCAATCTGTTTCGCATCAATAGCCACCACAACACACTGACTTCCGAATTTATCGGCTAATTCATTAACCAACTCCGGACGTTTAACTGCTGAAGAGTTGATAGACACCTTATCGGCACCACACTGAAGTAAAGCATCAACGTGTTCTACCGAAGAAATTCCACCACCAACTGTAAATGGAATATTTACCTGTTCAGCAACACGCAACACCATATCTAAGGTTGTGGCTCGGCCTTCTAAAGTAGCTGCAATATCTAAAAACACAAGCTCATCGGCGCCAACTTCGGCATATTGTTTTGCTAATTCTACAGGATCTCCCGCATCCCGTAAATCGACGAAATTTACACCTTTTACAGTGCGTCCGTTTTTAATATCTAAGCAAGGAACTATTCGTTTTGTTAGCATACTATATAAATTTTTCGAGTTGTTTTAAGGTGATTCTGTTTTCGTAAATCGCCTTACCAATAATAACACCTTCGCAACCCAATTCTTTTAAAACCGGCAATTCATCAATAATTGAAATACCTCCTGAAGCAATTAATTTCACTGATTGGCCGTTACTCGCGCTTGAACACTCAGCAATAATTTCTTTATATAAATCTACTGAAGGGCCCTGCAGCATACCATCTTTGGAAATATCAGTACAAATTACATATTGAATGCCCTTTTTCTGATAACCTTTTATAAACGGAATCAACTCTTCCTGACTATCTTCCTGCCATCCGCTAATCGCTATTTTACCTGCATTACTGTCGGCACCCAGAATAATTTTTTCAGATCCGTATTTTGAAATCCAACCTTCAAAAGTCTTAGCGTCTTTTACAGCAATACTTCCACCTGTAATTTGTCGGGCTCCTGAATTAAAGGCAATGTGTAAATCTTCATTGGTTTTTAATCCGCCGCCAAAATCTACCTTTAACTTGGTTTTTGATGCAATTTGCTCTAAAACCTTGTAATTAACGATGTGTTGGGCTTTTGCGCCATCTAAATCGACCAAATGCAAATACTGAATACCTGCATCTTCAAACATTTTAGCAACTTCTAACGGATTTTCGTTGTATACTTTTTTTGTGTCGTAATCGCCTTTGGTTAGACGGACACATTTCCCATCTATAATATCTATGGCTGGTATAATTCTCATGTTATAGCTCTAAAAAGTTTTTTAAAATTTGTTCTCCTGCTAAGCTACTCTTTTCCGGGTGAAACTGCACGCCGTAAAAGTTTTTATGTTGCAAAGCCGAAGCATAGTTTAATCCGTAATCTGTGGTTGCAATGGTTTCAGGGCAATGCTCGGCATAATAACTATGTACGAGATACATGTATTCCTTCTCTTTAATACCCTTGAATAAATTAGACTTTAAATCTTTAATAACATTCCAACCCATTTGTGGTACTTTAACGGAATTATCAAAACGCTTTACAACGGTTTTAAAAACACCTAACCCTTTAGTGTTACCTTCCTCTGTAAATTCGCAAAGTAACTGCATGCCTAAACAAATTCCCAAAACGGGTTGTTTTAATTTCGGGATAAGTTGATCTAATCCAGTTTCTTGAAGCATAGTCATAGCACTACTAGCTTCACCTACACCTGGGAATATGATTTTATCGGCAGCAAGAATTTCTTCTGGATTATTTGATAATATGGCATCAACACCCAAACGTTTAAAAGCAAACTGAATACTTTTAATGTTTCCCGCTCCGTAATTTATTATAACTAATTTCATTTATAACATTCCTTTTGTAGAGGGCAAAAACATCTTATTAGAATCACGTTTTACCGCCATTTTCATCGCTTTAGAAAAGGCTTTAAAAATACCTTCGATTTTGTGATGTTCGTTTACACCTTCGGCTTTTACATTTAAATTACATTTAGCACCATCGGTAAACGATTTAAACAAGTGAAAGAACATTTCTGTTGGCATATCGCCGATTTTTTCACGTTTAAATTCGGCATCCCACTCTAACCAGTTACGACCGCCAAAATCTACAGCTACCTGAGCTAAACAATCATCCATTGGCAAACAAAACCCGTAACGTTCAATACCTAATTTATTACCAAGAGCTTTACTGAATACTTCACCTAAAGCAATCATTGTATCTTCAATGGTATGATGTTCATCAACTTCTAAATCACCATCAACTTTAATGGTTAAATCCATAGCACCATGACGCCCAATCTGATCTAACATATGATCGAAAAACGACAATCCAGTATCGATATTATTTTTACCAGAACCGTCTAAATTCAATTTAATATAGATTTTAGTTTCGTTTGTATTTCTGGTGATTTCAGCAACGCGATCGTTTAGTTTTAGGAATTCATAAATTTCCTTCCAGTCAGTCGATGTTAATGCAATTGCGTTATAAATTTCTTGTTTAGAAGTTTCAATTTCATCTGCACCTAAATTTGGATCTTCGGATAAATAAATTCCTTTAGCTCCAAGGTTTTTAGCTAATTCCATATCAGTAATTCGATCACCTAACACAAATGAGTTTTCTAAATCGTAATCTTCTGAAAAATATTTGGTTAACAAACCGGTTCTTGGTTTACGCGTTGGCGCATTTTCGTGCGGAAAGGTTTTATCGATGTGAATATCTGTAAATTCAACACCTTCCTTAGCAAAGGCATCAATGATTTTATTTTGCGCTGGCCAAAACGTGTCTTCAGGAAACGAATCGGTTCCTAAACCATCCTGATTGGTTACCATAACCAGTTCGTAATCTAATTCACTGGCTATTTTAGCCATATATTGAAATACTTTTGGGTAGAATTCCAGTTTTTCCAAACTATCTAACTGATAGTCTACAGGCGGCTCTAACACCAATGTACCATCACGGTCTATAAATAATACTTTCTTCATTATATAGATTTTAAGGTATCTATTAATATTTTGTTTTCTGTTGAAGTCCCTACGGTAAGTCGTAAGGTGTTTTCGCAACCCGGTTGCGTGGTTCGGTTTCGAATAACGATGCCTTTTTCAATGAGTTGATTATAACGTTTATTGGCATCATCAACTTTTACCAATACAAAATTGGCATCGGTTGGGTAAATTTTAGAAATGTAATTAACAGATTGTAACGCTTTTACTAATTTTTCTCTTTCCGAAAGAATATCTTGAATTTGATTTTCAGCCAAGTCTTTTATACTTAGTAATTCTATAGCTTTCTTCTGAGTGAGCTCATTGATGTTATATGGCGGTTTTATAGCGTTTAATACTGAAATAATTTCTGTTGATGCATAACAAATTCCCAAACGAATACCAGCCATAGCGTAGGCTTTAGAGACAGTTTGCGTCACAATTAAATTAGGAAAGTGTTCTAATTTAGAGACCCAGCTTTCTTCTTTTGAAAAGTCGATATAAGCTTCGTCAATTACCACAATACCTTTAAATTCTGAAACCAATCTTTCAATAGCTTTGGCATTAAAACTGTTTCCTGATGGATTGTTTGGAGAACAAATAAATAACAGTTTACTATTATCATCAACCGCACTTAAAATCTCATCGACTTTAGGCTGAAAATTTTCATCTAAGTTAACTTTCTTAATGCTAATCGCATTCAAATTAGCCAAAACCTCATACATCCCGTATGTTGGTGGTAAGGTGATCACGTTATCCTGGTTGGGCTCACAAAACGCACGGTAGATTAAATCTAAAACTTCGTCACTACCATTTCCAAACATAATATTTTGCGTTGGTACACCTTTTATTTCAGACCAAAGTGATTTTAAAGTGCGTTGTAACGGATCTGGATACCGGTTAACCCCGTTCTCGAACGGATTTTCATTAGCATCTAAAAACACCATATTATCGGTAGCACCCTGAAACTCATCACGCGCAGAAGAATACGGCTTTAATGCCTTAATGGTGGGTCTTAATAACTCTTTTATGTCCATTATTCTATATCCTTTAATCGAATTGACACTGCGTTTTTATGCGCTTGTAACCCTTCAGCTTCTGCCATTTGTTCAATGGTATTTCCGATATTCAACAAGCCTTCTTTTGTGATTTTCTGAAACGTCATACTCTTCTGGAAGCTATCTAAATTCACACCAGAATATGCTTTTGAAAATCCGTTAGTCGGCAAAGTATGATTGGTTCCAGACGCGTAATCACCTGCACTTTCAGGCGTGTAATCTCCGATAAATACCGAACCCGCATTTGCAATTCCATTTACATAAAACTCTTCATTTTTGGTACAAATAATAAAGTGCTCTGGTCCATATTCATTAATTAACTCTAAAGCAACATCATCCCTTTCAACATAAATCAGTTTCGAATTCGCAATAGATTTTTCAGCTATTGCTTTACGCGGAAGCACATTAAGTTGTTGTTCAACTTCTTCAGATACTTTTTCAATGACATCCTTAGACGTTGATACTAAAATTACCTGACTATCCGTACCATGTTCGGCCTGACTTAGTAAATCTGACGCAATGTAAGCTGGATTTCCCGTCTCATCAGCAACCACAAGTAATTCGCTTGGTCCTGCAGGCATATCGATAGCTACACCAAATTTAGTAGCTAGCTGCTTTGCAACCGTTACAAACTGGTTTCCTGGTCCGAAAATTTTATAAACTTTAGGTATAATTTCGGTTCCAAAGGTTAAGCCAGCAATAGCTTGAATACCACCAGCTTTTACAATTTTAGTCACCCCACAAAGTTGTGCCGCAAATAGAATTTCGTTAGCTAGTTTACCTTCTTTATTTGGCGGCGAACAGAGTACAATTTCCTTGCATCCCGCTATTTGCGCTGGTACAGCCAACATTAAAACCGTTGAAAATAAAGGTGCCGTTCCACCAGGAATATACAACCCTACTTTTTGTATAGGTCTTTTTTCCTGCCAACAAACTACTCCGTTTGCAGTTTCAACTTCAAGCTTAGATGTTTTTTGAGCAGCATGAAAGGCTTCAATATTTTGTTTCGCCTGAACTATTGCTTGCTTCAAATCTTTAGAAACCGCATTAACAGCATCTTCTATTTCAATTTCAGTAACAACATTTGAATCTAGATTTACACCATCAAATTGTTGTGTATACTTTTTAATAGCAACATCCCTTTCCTGACGAATTTCGTTGAATATTTTATTTACAGTAGCTTCAATATCATCAACAGTCTGCGTCGGTCGTTTTAAAACTTCTGCCCACTCTGATTTTTCAGGGTTACTAATTATCTTCATAATATTGAGAATTAAAGTACCATTTTTTCAATAGGACAAACCAAAATACCTTGTGCGCCCTTGGCTTTTAGCTCATCAATAACATCCCAAAATTCATTTTTACTGATTACCGAGTGTATTGAACTCCAGCCTTCTTGAGCCAAAGGTAAAACCGTTGGACTTTTCATTCCTGGTAGTACATTAATAATATCCTGAACTTTATCGTTTGGTGCGTTTAGTAAAATGTATTTAGACTCTCTTCCTTTTAAAACCGATTGGATTCTAAACTGAATCTTATCTAAAATCGCCTGTTTTTCTTCACTTAAAACAGGAGACACAGCTAAAACCGCCTCTGATTTTAATAAGGTTTCTACCTCTTTTAAATTGTTTTTAAACAGTGTACTTCCACTTGAAACAATATCGCAGATAGCTTCTGAAAGCCCAATATTTGGAGCAATTTCAACCGATCCGTTAATGATGTGAATATTAGCAGAAACACCTTTAAGATCTAGATATTTTTGTACTGTATTCGGGTAAGATGTGGCAATACGCTTTCCTTCTAAATCGGTAAGCCCGTTGTATTTCATAGATTTTGGCACAGCAATACAAACACGACACGTTGAAAACCCAAGTTTTTCTGCAACACCAATACCTTCCCCTTTTTCAATTAATACATTTTCGCCTATAATAGCTGCATCAACCACACCATCTTTTAGGTATTGGGGAATATCTCCATTCCTTAAATAAAATACCTCTACTGGAAAGTTGCGAGCAGAAGCTTTTAATTGATCTTTTCCGTTGTCGATAGAAATACCAATGTTTTTTAGTAATTCCATAGATTCGTCGTGTAGACGACCAGATTTTTGAACTGCAATTCGTAATTTACTCATTAGTTTGTTTTTCTGAGTTTAAGACAATAGTTGGTTTTTAAATAAAAAACCCGCTTGATTGTCTCAAACGGGTTCTAAAATATGTTGAATTTATTCAATACATTTTCACTTCGCTTGAGAGCAAATTTGAAAATGATGGTGATGATTTTGAATAAATTTCATTAAAATTTCGTTTTGTTGTCACAAAGATTTGAAATAAAAACTATTAATTCCAAATAATGCGATTGTTTTTTTTCAGTATTTAACATTTAAAAGTTTTCACAACATTCTTTTAATTAAAATTCAAAATTAAAAGACAATGTTAAATAATCTATTAAATAGCCTTTTATTGATTTCCTAAAATGATAGGCATACCGCTATCTCCGGAACCAATAACAATAACTTTACTATTTGGCGATTCCGACAACTTAACTGTTGCTTCAATACCTTTGTCCTGAAGGATTTTATCAGTTAATGAAGCGCTTAAAATTTTGTTTGCATCAGCCTTTCCCTGAGCTTCAATAATCACTTTTTCTGCTTCTTTTTGAGCAGTCACTAAACGGAATTCATATTCTAAAGACTCTTGCTCTTGTTTTAATTTACGCTCAATAGCGTCTTTAATTGTTGGAGGCAAGGTTACATCACGAACTAAAACCTCGTTTAATTGGATATACTGATCATCCACAATTTTTTGAGTTTCTTCAAATATTTCCTGCTGAATCGCATCACGTTTACTGGAATACAATTGTTCTGGTGTATAACGACCTACAACACTTCTTGCCGCAGACCGAATTGCAGGCAGCAGCACACGATCTATATATTGCTCACTTTTTTCCTGATGAAGTTTGCCTAACTGATTGTATTTAGGCTGAAACCATACAGATGCTTCCAATTTAATATCTAATCCGTTAGATGATAATACATTCATTTTTTCCAACTTCTCCTGCTGACGCACCTCATAAACAAACACTTTATTCCAAGGCGCAACAATATGAAATCCTTCTTCTAAAGGTGGCTCATCGGTAACTACACCACCTCCAAATGTTTTATATAATACACCCGCCTCTCCGGAACCAATGGTTACGGCTGATTTAGACAATACGACAATAATTATGATTGCTATAACAACTATAGGCAATGCTATTTTTGGTAATTTTTCCATTATTTATTTTAGTTTAAATTAATCCGTTATATTTTCTTAAAAACCACTCAGCGCTTAAACTTAACGCTATAATGATTAATAAATATTTCCAATCTATTAAAGGTAAGCTATTTTTATGGCTCTTTTGAATCGCACTATACCTTGAATCACTTAGTAAATCATTAACTAAGTCATTAGTATCTGCAATAAAATAAGCCTTACCAGAACTGTTAGTAGCTAAATTTTGAAGTTTTGTTACATCGGCATTTAAAAATTGTTTCTCCACATTATATTCGAGAATCGTAAAACTCCCTGATTTTGAAATATTGGCTTCTTCAGCCTCAACCGTAAATGTATATTCAGAAGGAGGCAAACTACTCAAATTCACCTCGTAATTATTTCCTTTAAGTATAAGCGGAAATGTTTTAGATTCATTAGAATCTTTATTTATTACCGTGATATTTAGAGTTTCACGTTCATCAAAAACATAATTCTTATCAAAATACTCAGCAGTTATAATAACACCTCCGGAACCATTGTAAAACGACTGGTAGTCGACATTTAACCTGCTTTTTAACTTATTGGAGGCTAAATATTGAATCAGTTTATTAAAGAAATTATCGAAACCGTTAAAGGATTTGTATTCTACATAACTCTGGGCACGCCACTTCCAAATATTTTCACCTAATAACAAGGCTTCTCGTCTCCCCTGTGTTTCAAAAGTTCCCAACAATGGCTCTCCAACATCTATACCGTTAAGGTTCTTTTGTAAAATGGTTTTAAAAGGCACTAAAGTAATCAAAGAACTATAATAAGAATGCAGTGGAGGAAAAGTTTCGAAGGAAATATCATCAACCAAAAACGGTGTATAGTTCTTATCTAAAACAGCTTGATAATCCTCCGTATTATAAGTAATTTCAAATTCATAACTTTTGGTATTATTGTTTAAAAATTCGATATCGGTCTTAGGTCCAACAATAACAAATCTATTTTTATTCTCAGCATCCAATTGTTCAATTAACTCTTTAAACTTGATGTTTGGTTGATACAATATAATTAATTGAAAATCATTTATTTCATCTAAAATTGAATTAGGATTAAAAAGCGAAACTGAACGTTGCTCATTACTTTCAATACTCTTTTTTAAGGCTCCTAAATCAGGATGAACAATATCACTAACAATAGCTACTTTCGTTTTTTGATCTATAACTTCAACCGCAAAATTTTTAGAATTGTTTATCTTGTTTTTTTCCGAATCCAAAGATTTTAATGTTGCATTATAGGCTTGCACACCAACCTGATTTGCTGGTAAGGTGAATTTGATAATTTTGGAATTATTCTCTTTCGAAAAATTCACGGTTTCTGAATATACAACTGCACTTCCTCGCGTTACACTTAATTGAGATTTCACAGATCCACTACCATTATACACTAAAATAGTTTCTACTGGAAATTTATTTTTTAAATAGGCATACTTATTTACATTAAGTTGTTGAATTTTTAAATCAGTGTAAGTCACTGTATCTCCTAAAACAACAGGGTAAATAGGTTGTTTATAATTCATATAATCAAATTCATAGTTGTTACCATAAGTTTGATTACCATCTGTTATAAGTATTGTAGGCGCTGTACTTTGTTTATAAATTTGTGATAACTGAGAGAACACGTTACTTATATTTGTTTCTTTCTCATTAAAAGAAAGCGAATCTGAAGGGTTTAAACGATTACCAAAGTTATAAACACTTAAATTGAATTTATCACTTAACTTACTGTTATTCTTTATTTGATTGAAGAGTGTTTTTACTTCTTCGTTATGACCTAAATATTCTACGGAAGCTGAATTATCAACCGCAATGACCAAGTTTGGTTTTTCTACCGATAAAACAACTTGCTCAAATTTAGGGTTGATTAGCAATAAAAGAATCGAAAAAATAGTTGTGAAGCGTAGAAACAAAAAAAGCATGTTCAATTTGGACATGCCTTTTTTGTTTTTATAATACTGAAATCCTGCTATCAATAAAGCAGCAATTCCAGAAATTATGATGTATACCAGAGTTTCAGAACTCATTAATTTACATAAGATTTAAGTGAGATTTCCGCAGCAGCGGAAATGGAAATTAAGTTAACATTCCACCGTCAACGTTTAACGTTTGTCCTGTAACGTATGCACTCATATCACTAGCTAAGAACACACATACATTAGCAACATCATCAGGAGTACCACCACGTTTTAATGGAATTCCAGCTCTCCAACCTTTAACCACTTCTTCGTCTAATTTAGCCGTCATTTCAGTTTCAATGAAACCAGGAGCAACTACGTTACTACGAATGTTTCTTGATCCTAATTCTAAAGCAACAGATTTAGAGAATCCGATGATACCAGCTTTTGAAGCCGCATAGTTGGTTTGACCAGCATTACCTTTTACCCCTACAACAGAACTCATATTGATGATAGAACCACCGCGTTGCTTTAACATTGTGCGTTGTACAGCTTTAGTCATATTGAAAACCGACTTTAAGTTTACCTCAATCACTGTGTCGAAATCTTCTTCAGAGATACGCATTAATAAGTTGTCTTTAGTAATCCCTGCATTGTTTACTAATACATCGATACTACCAAATTCAGCAACTACATCTTCAGCCAGCTTTTGAGCTTCTTCAAAACTAGCTGCATTACTTTTATAACCTTTGGCTTTTACACCTAAATCGTTTAATTCTTTTTCAAGCTCGTTAGCCGCTTCTACAGACGAACTATATGTAAACGCAACATTAGCACCTTGTGCTGCAAAAACTTGCGCAATACCTTTACCAATACCTCTACTAGCTCCAGTGATTATGGCGGTTTTACCTTCTAATAATTTCATTGTGATTAATTTATTTCTAAGCGACTCTTAAAGTAGAGTCCAAATGTTTTTTCGTTAATTCCTTAATTCAAATATAACAAATACAAGTTGTAACAAATAAAAAACCTCACAAATTATTGCGAGGTTTTTATGATATGTTTAGAGAGATTATCCTAAAACTTCAGCAACTTTCTTACCGATTTCAGCTGGAGAATCCACTACGTGAATTCCACATTCTCTCATAATTTTCTTTTTAGCCTGAGCGGTATCATCACTACCACCTACAATAGCACCTGCGTGACCCATTGTACGTCCTGCCGGAGCAGTTTCTCCCGCGATAAATCCAACAACTGGTTTTTTACTTCCGCTTTCTTTGTACCATTTTGCAGCATCAGCTTCTAACTGACCTCCAATTTCACCAATCATAACCACAGCTTCTGTTGCTGGGTCGTTAATTAATAATTCAACAGCTTCTTTTGTAGTTGTTCCAATAATTGGATCTCCACCAATACCAATTGCAGTAGTGATACCTAAACCTTGTTTTCCAACTTGGTCTGCAGCTTCATACGTTAAAGTACCCGATTTAGAAACAATACCTACTTTTCCTTGTTTAAATACAAATCCTGGCATGATACCAACTTTAGCTTCTCCTGGGGTGATAACACCTGGACAGTTAGGACCAATTAAACGACAGTCTTTATCTTTAATGTAGTTTGATGCCGTAATCATATCTGCAACAGGAATACCTTCAGTAATTGTGATAATTACTTTAATCCCTGCATCAGCAGCTTCCATAATCGCATCAGCAGCAAAAGCTGGCGGTACAAAAATAATAGTAGTATCGGCACCTACTTGATCTACAGCGTCTTTTACTGTATTAAAAACAGGCTTGTCTAAGTGTGTTTGTCCTCCTTTACCCGGAGTAACACCACCTACTACATTCGTTCCGTATTCAATCATTTGGCTTGCGTGGAAAGTACCTTCACTTCCAGTAAACCCTTGAACTATTATTTTTGAATCTTTGTTTACTAAAACACTCATTTTTTCTTATTATTTTGAATAAAGCTGCACAAAAATACATTTTTGAAACATACTTTCAGCAGCATTTTTAATTTATTTTTTAGTTTTTAGTTCTTCTAAAATCTTAGGAATTTGTTTCACTAAAGCCAAACCTTTTAAGTGTTCTTTAGCTTCCTGAGCAGGTGTTCCCCAGTAGGTTTTATGTCCGGCTAACGATTTACTAATACCGGCTTGCGCATGAACTACAGCCTTAGTACCAATAGTGATACCACTAGCGCAACCTACTTGCCCCCAAATAGTCACTTCGTCTTCAATAACAACGCAACCTGCAATTCCAGCCTGAGAAGCAATCAAACATTTTTTACCAACTACAGTATCATGACCAATTTGAATGAGGTTATCTAATTTAGAACCTTCACCAATTATCGTATCACCTGTTACACCTCGATCTATGGTACAAGAAGCTCCAATATCCACGTTGTCCTGAATAACCACACATCCACTGGATTTTAAACGATCGAACCCTTCCGGACGCTTTTTATAATAAAACGCATTGGCTCCTAAAACCGTATTGGCATGAATGGTTACGTTATCTCCAATCACTACATCATCATAGATACTAACATTGGAGTGAATGACACAGTTTTTACCAATAACAACATTGTGACCAATAAAGCAATTTGGTTGAATTACAGTTCCCTCTCCTATTTTTAAAGAATCGGAAATCTGAGCATTTGCAACTTTAAAAGGTTTAAAATGATTTGTAAGCTTATTGAAATCTCTAAAAGGATCGTCACTTACCAACAACGCTTTACCTTCAGGACACTCAACTTCTTTGTTTATTAAAACAATAGTAGCTGCCGAATTTAAAGCTTTATCGTAATATTTTGGATGATCGACAAATACAATATCACCAGGTTCGACAACATGTATTTCATTCATTCCTAAAACAGGAAAATCATCATCCCCAACAAATTCACAATCGATTAATAGAGCTATTTGTTTTAATGTATATGGATTTGGAAATTTCAACTGAAATTATTCTTTAACGCGTTCTTTATACGTTCCTTTTTCTGTTTCAACTTTAATTTTATCACCCTCGTTGATAAATAAAGGTACATTTACGGTAGCTCCAGTTTCAACTGTAGCAGGTTTTGTAGCATTAGTCGCTGTATTTCCTTTAACTCCAGGCTCCGTAGCTGTAACTTCTAAGATAACACTTGCTGGCATTTCAACAGAAAGTGGCATGTTATCTTCGGTATTAATCATTACAGTAACAACTTCCCCTTCTTTCATTAATCCAGGACTATCTAATGCTGCTTCCACTAATTGAATTTGCGTGTAATCTTCGGTGTTCATAAAGTGGTAGTACTCTCCATCATTATATAAAAACTGGAATTTATGAGTTTCTACACGAACATCATCTAATTTATGCCCTGCAGAAAAAGTATTATCTAGCACTTTTCCTGTTGTTACACTTTTTAACTTTGTTCTAACGAAAGCAGGACCTTTACCTGGTTTAACATGTAAAAACTCAACAATTTTATAAATGTCGTTGTTATATCTTAAGCATAATCCGTTTCTAATATCACTCGTTGTAACTGCCATAATATATGTATCTAATAATTGATTTTAATTTTTATTAATTTGCTTTGAAGTATCCTTTCATAATACCGCGCTGAGAATCTTTAATAAACTGAAGAATCTCGTCACGTTCTGGAGTGGCCTCCATTTCAGCTTCAATAATCTCAGCTGCTTGTGTGTTATTGTAATTCTTTTGGTAAAGGATTCTGTATATATCTTGTATTTCTCTGATTTTATCTGTGCTAAATCCGCGACGTCTTAACCCCACCGAATTAATCCCGACATAAGATAATGGCTCTCTTGCCGCTTTCACAAACGGAGGCACATCTTTACGCACTAAGGACCCACCGGTAACAAAGGAATGATTTCCAATAGAAACAAATTGATGTACCGCAGCCATACCTGCTAAAACAACATAGTCTCCTACTGTAATATGACCTGCTAAAGTGCTATTGTTCGAGAAAATACAGTTGTTTCCAACTATACAATCATGAGCAACGTGACAGTACGCCATGATTAAACAATTGTTACCAATAACGGTTTTCATTCTATCTGTAGTTCCTCGGTTAATCGTAACGCATTCTCTAATGGTAACATTATCACCGATTTCTACCGTCGTATCTTCGTCGTTGTATTTTAAATCTTGTGGAACTGCCGAAATAACCGCACCAGGAAAGATGTTACAGTTTTTTCCAATACGAGCACCTTCCATAATAGTTACATTACTTCCTATCCAGGTCCCTTCACCTATAACTACATTATTATGAATGGTTGCAAAAGGTTCTATTACAACATTTTTTGCGATTTTAGCGCCCGGATGAACGTATGCAAGAGGTTGATTCATTTGTTCAGTTTTGTCTTTAAAAGTTTATTTTACTTTAGATATCTGCGCCATAAGCTCTGCTTCTGCGCATAATTTTCCATTAGCATACGCATATCCCTGCATGTGGCAAATACCTCTTCTAATAGGTGTTATTAACGTACATTTAAATATTAACGTATCACCTGGAGATACTTTTTGTTTGAATTTAACATTATCCATTTTCATGAAGAATGTTAAGTAATTTTCAGGGTCCGGCACAGTGCTTAACACTAAAATACCTCCTGTTTGTGCCATAGCTTCAACGATTAACACTCCAGGCATAACCGGTGCTCCCGGGAAGTGACCTTTAAAGAATTCTTCATTCATAGTCACATTCTTGGTAGCTGTTACATGCTGATCGCTAAGTTCGAAAACTTTATCGATTAATAAGAATGGTTGCCTGTGTGGTAACATTGACATAATTTGAGTTACATCCATTAATGGAGGTTGATTCAAATCAATATTAGGCACATTATTACGACGCTCGTTTTTAACTATTTTTGATAATTTTTTAGCGAACTGTGTATTGATAAAGTGACCTGGTTTATTAGCAATTACTTTACCTCTAATTTTAGTTCCCACTAGAGCTAAATCTCCAACAACATCTAGCAATTTATGTCTTGCAGCTTCGTTAGGATGATGTAATGTTAGGTTATCTAAAATTCCGTTTGGCTTAAGAGCAATAGCATCTTTTTTAAACGCAACTTTTAATTTCTCCATAGTTTCAGGAGATAATGGTTTATCTACATAAACGATTGCGTTATTTAAATCACCACCTTTAATTAAACCATGCTCTAAAAGCATTTCAATTTCGTGTAAAAAACTAAATGTTCTAGAAGTAGATATTTCTTCTTTAAAATCTGAAACTTGATTTAAAGTCGCATTTTGAGTTCCTAAAACTTTAGTACCAAAATCGACCATGGTAGTAATTTGATACTGGTTTGCCGGCATAACAAGAATTTCGCTTCCTGAATCTTCATCTATATATGATACAATATCTGTAACTACAAACTCTTCACGGAAAGCATCTTGTTCTACAATACCTGCTTTTTCAATAGCTTCAACAAAAAACTTCGATGAGCCATCCATAATTGGAGGTTCTGAAGCATTCAGCTCCAAAATAACGTTATCGATATCTAAACCGATTAAGGCTGCTAAAACATGTTCTGAAGTTTGAATAGCAACTCCGTTTTTTTCTAAACATGTTCCTCTTTGGGTATTTGTAACATAGTTTGCATCAGCTTCAATTACAGGTGTCCCTTCTAAATCCACACGTTTAAAAGCCAATCCTGAATTAGCCGGTGCAGGTTTAAACGTTAATGTAACGTCTTTACCAGTATGTAAACCAACGCCAGTTAAAGAAATTTCTTTCTTTATAGTTTTTTGTTTCGTTTCAGTAACTACTATTCCCATTTATTTTTTTCTAAATCATTAATGTTTTTAACAATCTTAGGTAAGTTCTTAAAGTGAACATACGACTTATTATAATCACTTAGCGTTATAGCAGGAGACCCTTGCAACACTTCGTTATCTTTTACTTTTCTGGCTATTCCTGATTGCGCCTGAACTTTTACATTGTTACCAATTACAATGTGTCCTGCAATACCTACCTGCCCTCCTATCTGACAGTTTTCTCCAATTTTAGTAGACCCTGCAATTCCAGTTTGGGCAGCAATAACAGTATTTTTACCGATTTCCACGTTATGTGCTATTTGAATTTGATTATCTAACTTAACACCTGTTCTAATAACGGTAGAGCCTAGAGTTGCTCTGTCTATAGTGGTAGCAGCACCAACATCAACATAATCTTCAATAATTACATTTCCGGTTTGTGGCACTTTATTATACCCACCACTTTCGTTAGGTGCATAACCAAATCCGTCAGCGCCAATAATAGCACCAGAATTTATAACACAATTATTACCAATTATGGTTTCTGAATATATTTTAGCACCGGAAAAAACGATAGTGTTATCCCCTATTACTGTATTATCTCCAATATAAGAATTTGGAAAAATCTTTACGTTTTCTCCAATCTTTACATTTTCACCTATATAAGAGAAGGCACCGACATAAATATTTTCTCCACAAGTTGCGGATTCTGCTATAAATGAAGGTTGCTCAATACCTGTTTTATTAAGTTTAACAGAGTTGTAATATTCAAGGATTTTCGAAAAAGCCAGATACGCATCATCAACTTTAATTAACGTAGTGGCTATATCTTCTTCAGGCTCAAAGGTCTTATTAACAATGGTAATAGAAGCCTTTGTTGTATATATGTAGTGTTTATATTTCGGGTTTGCTAAAAACGTTAAAGAGCCTTCAGACCCTTCTTCTATTTTAGAAAGTTTAGACACTTCAGCATCAGGATTTCCAACGACATCACCCATTAAAATTCCTGCTATTTGTTCTGCTGTAAATTTCACACTTTAAAGTTTGCTGATTAAATTTCTTGGGCAAAAATAGGAAAAATGTGTTAAAGTTTTTCACCCGTACCCTCTTTATTGTTTTAAAGTTATCAAGCCAAACCTTAGGCTGTGCCCGCTAAGTTCTTTGTTTTGGGTAACATATATAATATTTTGTTACCGGTTTAGATAATGCTTTTATATTTAAATGATCGGAAGCTTTTACAATATCCTGAATTTTTCCTGATTTATGCAAAATATTTATACTCTTGTGCTTTAGCTGGTAGGCTTGGTTTGAAATATCTCCGGTAAAAACAAAATAGGATGCTTCCTTCCTACTAATATTATAGTCAGTCATTAAATCTTCAAGGTATTTTTCCAGGTTTTCTGCTTTTATTGGCTTCTTTTTAACTTTGATGGTTAACAGATTCCTATTGATTATCATTTCACACAAATGACTTAAAACAAAATCCTTCTCAAATTGCCACTCCTTCATGGCGGAAATAATATCATAATCATCTAACTGAGCAAAAACATCAAGTGTTCCTTCGCTAAATTCCTGTAGTGTAATTTTATTTTCCAGAAAGTAAGTTAATGCCTTACTAGCTGCCAATTTATAACCTTCACTATATAATTCTTTAGCTCGCTTTAAAACACGAATTAATAGTTGTTCGGCAACTAACCCTGTTTTATGCAAGTATACCTGCCAATACATTAAACGTCTGGCTACAATAAATTTCTCAACACTATACACTCCTTTTTCTTCAACAACCAATTCATCATTTACAACATTTAGCATGGTTATTAACCGTTCACTATTCACATTACCTTCCGCAACACCTGTATAAAAACTATCCCGTTTCAAATAATCAGCACGATCAATATCAAACTGTCCGGAAATTAACTGACACATAAAAGCTCTTGGATATTCACCTTTAAAAATTTCAATAGCTAACGTTAAACTTCCGTTAAATTCCTCATTCAAACGCTCCATAAAAAGCAAAGAAAGATGCTCATGAGACACACCATTCACTATACTGTGCTCCATAGCATGAGAAAACGGCCCATGACCAATATCATGCAATAAAATAGCAATATAAAGCCCATTTTCTTCGTCTTCAGAAATCGCAACCCCCTTAAAACGAAGTACATTCACAGTTTGCTGCATTAAATGCACACAACCAATAGCATGATGAAATCGCGTATGGTGGGCTCCCGGATAAACCGTATAAGACATCCCCATTTGGGTAATTCTTCGTAAACGTTGAAAATATTTATGCTGAATTAAATCGAATATTAGAGAATTCGGAATAGTAATAAATCCGTAAATTGGGTCGTTTAATATTTTAAGTTTGTTCAAACTTTAATCATTAAGGTTTATAAAACAAATATAAATATATAGACTGTCTGAACAAAAGACAATTACCAAACATATTGAAATAAATTAATTATTAAACATATTTAAATGAGTGCAATACAAATACTTTGGGTAGATGATGAAATTGATTTACTAAAACCACATATTTTATTTTTAGAGCAACGTAATTACAATGTTACAACCTGCAAAAGTGGTAGTGAAGCGATTGATGTTTTAGAAACCGAAAAGTTTGATATTGTCTTTCTTGATGAAAACATGCCTGGCCTTACCGGCCTTGAAACGTTAAATGAGTTAAAAGCCAAACAAGACAATCTTCCAGTAGTAATGATTACTAAAAGTGAAGAAGAGTATATTATGGAAGAAGCTATTGGAAGTAAAATAGCCGATTACCTTATAAAACCGGTAAACCCAAATCAAATCCTGTTAAGTTTAAAGAAGAATTTAGACCATTCCAGATTAGTTTCGGAAAAAACAACGTCAAGTTATCAGCAGGAATTTAGAAAAATAGCCATGGATTTAGCTATGGTTAATTCTTCTGAGGAATGGGTAAACCTGTATCAAAAATTATTGTATTGGGAAATTCAATTAGAAAACATTGAAGACCCAAGCATGTTTGAAATATTAGAATCTCAAAAAACCGAAGCTAATATTCAATTCGGAAAATTTATCGAAAAGAATTATGCAGACTGGTTTCTTCCAAACACAGAGGCGCCTGTGATGTCTCACACTCTATTTAAAGAAAAAATTGTTCCTGAACTAAGCAAAGAACAACCAACACTTTTGGTTGTAGTCGATAATCTACGCTACGACCAGTGGAAAGTTTTCGAACCCATAATAAATAATTATTACAAAAAAGATCACGAAGAAGCTTTCTTTAGCATACTTCCTACAGCTACGCAATATGCGAGAAATGCCATTTTCTCAGGCTTAATGCCAAGTGATATGGAAAAACTGTATCCGCAATTTTGGAAAAACGACACAGATGAAGGTGGGAAAAATTTACATGAAGAAGATTTTCTTGAAGCCCAAATGAAGCGACTAAACCTAGATCATTTAAATTATGAGTTTCATAAAATCACCAACCTAAGAACAGGTAAAAAGCTGGTTGATAATTTCAAAACCCTAAAAGATAATGATCTTACGGTAGTAGTTTACAATTTTGTAGACATGCTATCTCATGCAAAAACCGAAATGGAAGTTGTAAAAGAATTAGCCTCAAACGATAAGGCTTACAGATCATTAACTCTAAGCTGGTTTAAGAACTCGCCCTTATTCGAAATGATTCAGCAAGCACAGCAATTAGGCTTTAAATTAATTGTAACTACAGATCACGGCACAATCAATGTAAAAAATCCATCTAAAGTTATTGGAGATAGAGATACAAGTTTAAATTTGCGTTATAAAACTGGTAGAAGTTTGACATATGAAGAAAAAGAAGTTCTTGTATTTAAAGATCCGAAGGAAGTGCATTTACCTTCAATAAATATGAGTAGCTCCTATATTTTTGCGAAAAGCGATTCATTCTTTGCTTACCCTAATAACTACAACCATTATGTTAGTTATTATAGAAATACCTATCAACATGGTGGGGTTTCGCTTGAAGAAATGATCATCCCTTTTTCCGTTTTTCTGCCAAAATAATCTATATAATACCAAAAAAACCGATAAAACGCACAAATCTTTAGTGTTTTTCGTATATAATTTGTAATATTGTTTTTAAATTTGATTGGATTGGAAATAAATTATAATCTTGAGCAACTTGATGAAGTAGCGCAGCAAATCATCAAAAACCTAAAAACCAAGACATTGTTATTTCATGGTGAAATGGGTGCAGGGAAAACAACTTTAATTAAAGCATTAATAAAAGCTTTAGGAAGTCAAGATGAAGTGAGCAGCCCGACCTTCTCGATTGTAAACGAATATGAATTAAAAGATGATAAAATTTATCATTTCGATTTATACCGTATAAAGGAAGCAGAAGAGGCTTATAATTTTGGAATAGAGGATTATTTAGATTCCGGATATTGGAATCTTATAGAATGGCCAGACGTCATAAAAGATTTATTACCAAGTGAATTTGACATTTTATCTATTGATATTAAAGAAGACAACAATAGATTATTAGTTTTAAAGTAAAAATAAATAACGTTTAAGTTACATGATATAGAAACACATTTACTCCGAAATTTGAAGTTTTACGGTAAACCCGTAGCGAAAAAATAGAAAAACCCTGTTTTTAACATTTTTTTAACATTTTAAGAAAAACTTCAAGTTAGCCTTTAGTTACATTTGGGTAATTAATTAATTAAATCCCTTAAAAAATGAAAACTAAAAAGTATTTAATCGCAGTAGCGATCTTCGGAGGAATGTTGTTCACAGCTTATGCAGCTAACGCAGTTAACCAAGATGGACAACAAACAGCAAAAATTGAAAGATCAAAAATTAGAATTCCATCAGCTGGATAGGAAGAGTTTGATTATAGGGAGTATTATTGCTACATTAATAGCAATGACTCCTTATTTCTTTTATTTATACGAAAGTGTTCCAGACATTCCTGTTTGGAACACTTTTTTATTTACATATGACAGTAAATATTATGGCAGCGTACTAACGGTAGCATGGACGTTAACAGGTAAAGTAATCCCTCTATTCTTAATATTTATTTGGTTTTTCACTTGTAGACATTGGTGGTATCATGTTCTTTTGGTTCCTATAGCCATGTATGCCTATCAAATTTTCATTACTATAAATGATGATTTGAAATATGTTGACTCAAATCAATTAATCTATTTGATTCCAATCATGGCGGTTATTGTGCCTTCTATATATCTTATTAGAGCGCAGATTTTCAACAAGATTAATAATGCAGATAAAACTTTAGAGGAGCTGGAAGACGAATTTAAAATGACACCTAAAAACTTCTGGGATAAAGTTAGGAACTACTTTTAATTATGGGAGCTATTGCTTTCTAATCTATTTCGCTCTTCGGAATTAATTTCTTTTTTATTTGTAGATAACTTATAATTACCAAATTTGTAATTAAACCCTAAAGTAATCAGCCTGTTTTCCATTCTTGATGTCATAAATAAATCCTGATCTGCATAGGTATTACTCAAATCAAAGTTTTGCGTGTTAAATGCATCTGTAACACCTACACTTAATGATGCTCTATTATCCCAAAACGATTTTCTAACGCTTATATCCAGTCCGTGGCGCGTACTGTAAACAGAAGGACCATCTACCAGTGGAGATATATAATTATAAGAGACGTCTACTGACAAACTCTTATCCTTTAAAAGCGTAAAGTAATTCACAACCTGCGCATATACAGACCACTTATCATTTGTAATCAGCAAATTATCATTATAATATTTCCCTTCGTAATAAAAGAGCGAAGATAAAACATATAAATTCCAGTTTGAAACAACGTTAGTATACGTCATAAAATCTAAACCGTAAGAAATATTTCTGTCAATATTGGTTTTTATATATCTAACTTTATTGTTGACATTATCCTGCTGAAATAATTCTAATGAAGGATTATCTTCATATCTATAATATACCTCAAATGTATATGTGTCTTTTAAAGTGTATCCTAAAGTAAAAACATCATCAATTTGAGGTTTCAACGTTGGGTTACCTACCAGATAGGTGTTATCATTTAAATAATACTTAAAAGGGTTTAAATCATTATATCTAGGTCTTGATATGCGTTTGTTATAACTAAAGTAAATTTGATGATTATCATTGATCCTATCAAGCAAATAAAACGAAGGAAATAATTTAGTATATGTTGACTCGTTGGAATTACTGATTGTTTCAGATTCTCCAGTTAAATCTGTGTGTTCCAAACGAAGCCCTGTTTTAAAGCTCCAGTTATCCCAGTCTTTAGAAAAACTAGCATATACAGCGTAATTCATTTCATCATATAAAAATGTATCAAGCTCATCTATATCTGTTGATTGTTGACCATTATTTACAATAAACTGATTTATATAACTTCCGGAATTTATATCTGATACTTTTACACCTGTTTCAAATTGACCATTATTCTCAAAAGGCAACTCATAATCAACTTGGCCGGTGTATAGCTTTGTAGATTGACTGTTATTTGTCTGAAATATACTCTCTCTAAACAGGACATTTTCATTGGCCAAATAATAATTGGTGTTTACGTTTTGTAAACTTGCAAAATCATAATTTGTATGATGCAGGTTTACAGTTAGTTTCTCTCCTTCCCTTTTGAAATCATGAACAAAATCAAGATTAAACGCCAGATTATTGGTTTTAAAGTTTGCGTTATTTGTGGTATTAAACAGAGAATCCAACACATAATTAGCACTAAACATTTGTGTTGTGGAATTTACATCTGTATTTGTATTTTTTTCTGGACCTATTAAAATACTCGAAGAAAAACTTAAAGTATTATTTTCGTTTAATTCATAATCGATATTTGCGTTAATATTATGATTTAATGACTCTTTAGTTCTTTTGAAATCCGTTTCCCAAATTGACGATGTTTGATTTAATTCATCTTTAAAATTTACAATTTCATTGTTATGTCTATAATCTTTTCTTGGACTTCCACTATAATTTAAATAGGCATCTAATTTATTCGTTTTAAAAAAATGACTGGTTCCTAAGGCATATTTTGGGTATTTATATCCTTGCTTGTAATTTCCAAATATTGTTCCATTATAACCTGCTGCAATATTTTTACTTGTCACAATATTTATCACAGCATTCCCCTCTGCCTCATATTTAGCAGGCGGATTAGTTATTACTTCAATTGATTTTAAATTCTGAGCTGTCGTTCCTTCTAACAATTGTTGAATTTCGTTTGAAGATAAATACACTCGTTTATCGTTTATGTAGATAATAGGTTCGCCATTTTTAACTGTAATTTTATTATCAGAAACCATAACCCCCGGAGTATGTTTCAGCACATCTAGCACATTATAGTTTGATAGTGTGGAATTTTCAACATTAAAAACAACACGATCAATTAACCGCTTTACTGTAGGGCGTTTAGCAGTCACTAATACTCCATCTAAAGCCTCAGCCTTTTCACTTAAGACAATGTTATTAAATGCAATATTTTTATACAGCTCAAAAGTTACATTGTAAGGTTCAAAACCTAAATATGAAATTTTCAATTGATAGGTTCCTTTATGAATATCTTCAATAACGAAATTTCCGGAATCATCTGTTGTTGTTCCTTTTATATATTCGTTATCACTGTCTAGCAAAACAATGTTGGAATAAGCTACTTCTATTTTATTTTCATCAACTACATGTCCAGAAATAGTGTGGTTTTGCGCCAAAGCCAACAATGGAAAATAACATAAAAAATGTAGTAGTAGTTTTCTAAGCATAGAGAGTTTTCTACATACAAACATAAAATAATTTATTTAAAATTTTTTGAGGGAAAACCATAAAAACGCAAACTTTATCATTTAATTTTTGAAAAATCAGACGAATAGCACAATGTGGTTATAATTTGAAATATTTTTAATTTACTTAAATGTGCTAACTAAATAATTTGTAATTTAACTTTTTTATATCAACCACGTATAAAGCATGTCTAAACAACTGTCTCCTTTTACAAAACAACAACTTTTACCACAGGAAGAAACTCTTGAAATTTTTAAACGAAAAGGTGAGCTTTTTATAGGAATCCCTAAAGAAACAGCCTACCAAGAAAATCGTATTTGTTTAACTCCTGACGCCGTTTTTGCTATTGTAAGTAACGGACACCGAGTACTTTTGGAATCGGGTGCCGGAGATGGCGCTAATTTTAGCGATAAGGACTATAGTGAAGCAGGCGCTGAAATAACAAAAGACACTGCAAAAGTTTTTGCATGCCCTATGATTCTAAAGGTGGAGCCGCCTAGTTTGGAGCAAATTAAAATGATGAATCCTCAAACGATTCTAATTTCAGCTTTACAACTTAAAACACAATCAAAAAAATATTTTGAAGCCATGGCGGCTAAACGTATTACAGCTCTAGCCTTTGAGTTTATTAGAGATGCCGATGGAAACTACCCTGCTGTAAAATCGCAAAGTGAGATTGCAGGAACAGCCTCTGTTTTGATAGCTTCTGAGTTATTAACAGATGCTAAAAGTGGAAATGGTCGTATGTTTGGAAATATTAGTGGGGTTCCCCCTTTAGAAGTTGTTATTCTTGGCGCAGGTACTGTTGGTGAATTTGCCGCAAGAAGCTCTCTGGGGCTTGGTGCCAGCGTGAAAATATTCGATAATTCTATAACCAAACTCAGGCGCATTCAAACCCATTTAGGTCGCCCATTGTATACATCTACTATTCAGCCTAAAATATTAACAAAAGCTCTTAAGCGTTGTGATGTGGTGATTGGAGCAGTTCGAGGGAATAATCGTTCTCCTATTATTGTTACAGAAAATATGGTGCAGGACATGAAAAAAGGTTCTGTTATTATAGATGTTAGTATCGATATGGGTGGCTGTTTTGAAACCAGCGAAGTGACCTCGCACAAGCAACCTACATTCGTTAAACATAATGTAGTTCATTATTGCGTGCCTAACATTCCAGCTAGATACTCCAGAACATCCTCATTATCAATAAGTAATATTTTCACACCTTATCTGCTAAAGATAGCTGAAGATGGCGGTGTAGAAAATTCAATAAGATTTGATAAAGGTTTAAAAAATGGGTTGTACTTTTACCACGGAATTTTAACAAACAAATCGGTTGGCGAGTGGTTTAATTTAAATTACAGCGATATTAATTTGATTATTTTTTAATTATCGTTTTCAATTACCAATTCAGCCAATTTTAAATTTTATACATGAAATTAATTCAACGTATTGGATACTACCTTGGCGGATTTTCATTCGGATTAATCATCTTAGCGTTCTTTTTAAACGGTAAAAAAGTATCTTGTAGTTATGGCCCTGATGCCAGGGTATTGAAAAACATCAGACAAAAACAACTCATTTACCCTTCTGATTTATCTGACTCTTTACTCGTTAATTATATTCTAAAAAAAGGTGATGTTAATTTCTCTGAAAGTGATGTTCACCAAAAACCATGTGGTGTTTACGTTGTCGAGGGTGAATATAAAAATAAAGACATTCAACTAACTATTGAAAACTGTGATAGCATTGCCACTATAAATGCTGTGAACTATAAAAAATAAATGAGTGATGTACATAAAACGAGGGTTTGACATAGTTTTCGCTTTCATTCTACTTGTTTTATTAACCCCTGTACTGATACTAATCGGAATTCTTATAAAAATTGATTCTAAAGGCCCTATCCTATTTAAACAATTAAGGGTAGGAAAAAATAATAGAGATTTTACTATTTTCAAATTTCGTTCCATGTTTTCAGATTCAAAGGAGCAGAATTTACTAACCTTAGGTGATAACGATACGCGTATCACAAAAACAGGTTATTATCTTCGTAAATACAAATTAGACGAATTACCACAGTTATTTAATGTTTTTATTGGAGACATGAGTTTTGTTGGTCCACGGCCAGAACTACGTTATTTTGTTAATTCTTACTCAAATAATGATTTGGTTGTACTAAAAGTAAAACCAGGCATTACCGGATTAGCTTCTCTAAAATACAGACACGAAGCAGAACTATTAAAATCAGCTAAAAACCCTCAGGAATTTTATATCAATTCTATTTTGCCTGATAAATTAAAAATCAATAAAGAATATGTAGAAAACAGGAGTTTATGGCTAGATTTTAAAATTTTGTTACAAACAGTTTTCAGAGTTATCTTCCAATAAGAACTTGTTCCTATTGCAGCAAATCTATATTATTTCTACTTTGCAGTAGCTTAAATCAAATCTGAATGAACAACTCGATTGACTTTTACATAGATCAACTTATAAATCACACCGATGTATTTAATGCTAATATAAATGATTTCGAAGCAGGCAAGGTTTTCGATTTCTCTGAAGAAACCATACTAATAACCGGGGCTGCTGGAACGATAGGCAAAGAGCTATTCCAACAACTCATTCCTTGTACTTTTAAAAAAGTCATTCTAATAGATATTGCAGAATCTGCGCTTTACAACCTTTCTATTGAATTTACTGAACACATAAATCACAAAATAGAATTAAGAGTTTGTAATATTAATGACAAAGCTTCGATCAAACACATATTCTCTACCTACAATCCTACTATGGTTTTTCATTGTGCAGCATACAAACATGTACCATTAATGGAAATCAATCCATATGAAGCTGTAAAAACAAATATCATAGCTACAAAACTGCTTGCAGATCTCTCTGCTCAGAGGGATGTGAAAAAATTTGTTTTTGTTTCCTCCGACAAAGCTGTTGCACCTATAAGCATCATGGGAATAACAAAACATATTGCTGAACAATATTTAGATTCTTTGGAGTCAAACACCGAATTTATAATTACCCGATTCGGAAACATATTAGGGTCTAACGGTTCCGTATTACCGGTATTTTTAAAACAGATTGAACTTAATTTATCGTTAACTATTACAGATAAAGATATGACGCGCTACTTTATAGGTCAACAAAAAGCATGTCAACTAATACTTGAGTCAACAATTCTTAATAAATTAAAAAACAAAACTTTATCATTTAAAAATAACAGTCCTATTAGCATTTACAAATTAGCTAAATCCGTAATATCAATATCAAAAAAAGATGATATAATAATAAAAGTAACCGGTGTTCGGTCTGGTGAAAAATTACATGAAATAATGGTTGACACCAATGAATCAACAGAACCCACATCGCATCCAGACATCTTTCAAATTAAAAACAAAAAAAAGCCTGCCAAACAAATAGCAGACTTTAAATATTTAAAAAAGATTACTCCGAACACTTCAACACTAGACGCTGAAATTATTCTAAGAAAATACTTATAATGTTTTTCTACGTTTCTTTTCTTTAGACAGCAAATTAAGCTCGCGACCTGTTTGCCCTGCAACAGAGGTATTTTCCTCAGCACGACGAATTAAATAAGGCATCACATCTTTTACTGGTCCAAAAGGAATATACTTCGCTACATTGTAACCTAAGTTCGACAAGTTAAAACTAATATGATCGCTCATACCGTACAACTGGCCAAACCAAACTCGAGAATCGTTGTGCTCTACCCCTTTTCGCTTCATCAAGTCCATTAATAAATATGAACTTTCTTCGTTATGTGTTCCTGCAAACAGCGAGATATCTTCAAGATGTTCTAAAATGTAATTTAAACAATCGTTAAAGTTTTCATCTGTTGCTAATTTACTTGCACAAATAGGTGTTGGATATCCTTTTTCTTCAGCACGCTCATTTTCTTTCTCCATATATGCGCCACGAACAATCTTATATCCAAGTTTATAACCTTCCTTTTTAGCTTTTTCGTGCTCTTTACGAAGGAAATCCATTCTATCATGACGATACATTTGAAGCGTATTGTATACCACGGGTTTTTCTGTGTTATACTTTTTCATCATATCGGTTACTAATGCGTCGGCAGCATCCTGCATCCAACTTTCTTCAGCATCAATTAAAACAGCTATGTTGTAGTCTTTTGCTTTTTTACAGACACCATCATACCTACCTATAACCTTATTCCATTCCTCCTGTTCGGCAGAAGTAAGAGTCTCGCCCTTACCCATTTTTTCATATAAATAAAAACGCCCAAACCCAGTTGGCTTAAACACTGCAATAGGAATCGCCTTTAATTCCTTAGAAAACTCCATGATTTTTAAAACAACATCGCGGGCGTTATCGAACTCTTTTTCGCTTTCTTTCCCTTCTACAGAAAAGTCAAGCACAGAACTCACGCCCTTCTCATACATTTTATTAATAACCGGCAGGCAGTCATTTTCACTAACTCCTCCACAAAAATGATCGAAAACGGTAGCACGAATTAGTCCTTCCACAGGTAAATGTGCTTTAATCGCAAAATTCGTTGCAGCAGTACCTATACGCACCAAAGGCTCGATAGAAATCATTTTGAATAAAAAATAAGCGCGCTCTAACTCAGAGTCACTTTTAAGCGCAAAGGCCACTTCCGTATTATCGAATATGCGTTCTACACTCATAAAGAATCAAAAAAATTATATAAAAGTAATGCCGACGAAGTTATCATTTTATGAATAAATCTCCTTAATTTCACATCCTTAAAAAAAAGTTAAATATTTAGCATGGATTCCATCAGCACAAACAACTGTACTATTCATTTCAATAACATATGCTACCCATCTTTAAATAAGCATATTAAAGAAAATAATTTCTCTAAAATCTTTATACTTGTAGACGAAAATACTCATGAATTTTGTTTACCGTATTTCTTAAAACAAGTAGAAACAGAAATAACTATCGAGATAATTGAGATCGAATCCGGCGAAATAAACAAAACAATTGATACCTGTGTTGGGGTTTGGAACACACTATCTGAATTAGATGCCGACAGAAAAAGTTTATTAATCAATATTGGCGGTGGTGTTATAACCGATTTAGGTGGCTTTGTAGCTTGTACTTTCAAACGAGGTATAGCTTATGTTAATGTACCAACAACACTGTTATCGATGGTTGATGCATCTGTTGGTGGCAAAACAGGTGTGGATTTAGGGCATTTAAAAAATCAAATAGGTGTAATAAGCAATCCTGATTTAGTTTTAATTGACACCCAATACTTAGCTACACTCCCACAGAACCAAATGCGTTCCGGTTTAGCTGAAATGCTAAAACACGGACTTATAAGCAGTGAAAACTATTGGAATAAGTTTCAGGATTTATCAAAATTAAACTCAGACGATTTAGATCAACTGATTCATGAATCGGTTTTAATTAAAAAGAATGTTGTTGAAATTGACCCTTTCGAAAACGGCCTAAGAAAAACATTAAACTTCGGACACACTTTAGGTCATGCTATTGAAACTTATTTTTTAAGTAACCCTGAAAAAACAACGCTTTTACACGGCGAAGCCATTATTATAGGCATGATTTTAGCTTCTTATATTTCTACTGAATTAACTGGATTCCAAAAAGAAACCACTTTAAAAATTAAAGAATTCTTTACGGAATACTACGGAAAAGTAGAGATTTCAGAAGACGAACGTAAACCAATTATGGAGTTGATGAAATACGACAAAAAGAATAATCACGGCAACATTAACTTCGTGCTTTTAGAAGATATTGGCAAACCTAAAATAGATTGCTTAGTCGATGATGATATTATAATTGATGCTTTTAAATTTTATGCATCATAAAACAATTTGAAGCCTGTAATTTACTTACAGGCTTTTTTTTTTAACCTATTAAACTGCTTTTTTAATTACGTCGACTACCTTTTTTAAATCTTCCTTACTTAAATTAGACCCACTAGGGAGACACAATCCTTTATTGAAAAGATTCTCTGAAACACCATTAACAAAACTTAAACAATCCCTAAAAACAGGCTGTAAGTGCATCGGCTTCCAAAATGGTCGAGATTCTATATTTTGCTTTTCTAAAGCTAATCTGATGCGTTCGCGCATTATAAAAGATTCGGTTAAAATACAGGTCAGCCACCTATTAGACTTACTATTATAATCCTCATCTAAAAATGTAATTCCTTTTAATTCAGATAATTCAGATTTATAAAAACTGTAATTATCCCTCCTGGCTTCCACCCGATTTTCAAGAACCTTCATTTGTCCACGACCAACCCCTGCTAAAACATTACTCATTTTATAATTATAACCAATTTTAGAATGCTCATAATGCTCACCTAAATCTTTTGATTGATTTGCCAAATGGATAGCCTGCTCTTTTAACTTTTCATTTTTTACAACCAAAGCTCCTCCAGCGGAAGTTGTTATGATTTTGTTTCCATTAAAAGAAAACACACCGATATCCGATAAATTACCACAAGGTTTGTTTTTATAATAACTTCCTAAAGCCTCTGCCGCATCTTCCACAACAGATATATTATATTTCCTCCCAATAGCATTTATTTCATCAACTTTGTACGGCGAGCCATAAAGATGCACAGCAATAATGGCTTTTGGTTTTTTAAAATTCTCAATCCGATTTAAGATAGCCTGCTCTAAAAGTTCAGGTGACATATTCCATGTTTCAACCTCACTATCTACAAATACTGGTGCTGCACCCTGGTAAAGAACAGGGTTCACGGAAGCTATAAACGTAAAACTCTGACATAACACTTCATCACCTTTTGAAACCCCGAGTAACTGTAAAGCCAAATGAATAGCAGATGTACCTGAATTTAAAGCGACTACTTTAGAATTATTCCCAAGAAAATTTCCCAAATCAGATTCAAATCCTTCAATGTTATCTCCCATTGGCGCAATCCAATTTGTTTCAAAGGCATGATTTACAAATTCTTGCTCAAATCCACTCATATGAGGTGATGATATGTACATTCTTTTACTACTCATTAATCTCTATCGACTATTTTACTATTCATAAAAAACTAAATTAAATCATTCAAAATTGAATAAAAAAAGAAAACAATACCTGAATTTGTTTAGCAATTAAAATTACATTTATATTTTTAATCCGATTTATAAAAGCATCACAAAATGACCCCCGAACAATTAAACATACTAAAAAACAAACACGTCTTGGTAACGGGTGGTGCTGGTTTTATCGGTTCTAACTTATGCGAATACCTTTTATCGCATAATATAAAGGTGACTTGCCTGGATAATTTTTCAACTGGAAAACAAGAGAATTTAGAAAGTTTTAAAAACAACTCGAATTTCAAACTCATAAATGGCGATATTAGAAATCTAGAAGATTGTAGAGCTGCCTGCTCTAAAGTTGATTATATTTTACATGAGGCTGCGCTTGGTTCTGTACCACGATCTATAAGTGACCCAATCACCACAAACGACGTTAATATTTCCGGTTTTTTAAATATGTTGGTTGCAGCTAAAGAAGCAAATGTTAAACGATTTATTTACGCCGCAAGCTCCTCTACTTATGGAGATAGCAAACCACTGCCTAAAGTAGAGGATAAAATAGGAAAACCACTTTCCCCCTACGCCATTACTAAATATGTTAATGAATTATATGCCGATATATTTCACACCACATATAATTTAGACACCATAGGATTACGGTATTTCAATGTCTTTGGAAAACGACAGGACCCAAATGGGTCTTATGCTGCTGTAATACCTAAGTTTGTTCAACAGTTTTTAAAACACGAGTCTCCTATGATAAATGGCGACGGAAGCTACTCCAGAGACTTTACTTACATCGATAATGTTATTCAAATGAACATTAATGCATTAACAACCCAAAATACAGATGCAATAAACAACGTTTACAATGTAGCCTATGGAGAGCAAACCACTCTTTTACAGCTCTCCTCTCTGCTAAAAGAATATTTATCCGATTATGATAAGGATATTGAATACATTGAAATTAAATTTAAAGAAAATAGAATTGGGGACATCCCTCACTCTTTAGCGTCAATAGAAAAAGCTAAACAATTACTAAATTACAATCCCCAATACGACATAAAAACTGGCCTAAAAGAAGCTGTTAAGTGGTATTGGAATCATTTAAGATAAAGAACTTTCCAAAAAATGAAGGATATAAAAATTGCCGTTATAGGTCTAGGGTATGTAGGATTACCGCTTGCGAGATTATTTGCAACTAAATATCCTGTTATTGGTTATGATATTAATCAAAAGCGAATCAAAGAATTAAACCAAGGCAATGATATAACATTAGAGGTTGATAAAGATGAATTACAAGCCGTCTTAAAGCCTTCAAGCGAAGACAACTCAAACGGACTATTCAACTCATCTAATTTAGAGGATATAAAAACCTGTAACCATTACATTGTTACGGTTCCAACGCCTATCGACAAAAACAATAAACCAGACTTGGCACCGCTTTACCGCTCTACTGAGTCTATCGCAAAAGTTTTAAAAAAAGGAGATATCGTGATCTACGAATCAACCGTATACCCCGGAGTTACTGAAGATGAATGTATTCCAATTTTAGAAACTATAAGCGGTTTAAAATTTAATGAAGACTTTTTTGCCGGCTATTCTCCCGAACGTATAAACCCAGGTGACAAACTCCATACCGTTGATAAAATCCTTAAAGTTACCTCCGGCTCCACTCCAGAGACAGGAAAAAAGGTGAACGACTTATACGCTAGTGTTATCACTGCAGGAACCCATTTAGCCCCATCTATAAAAGTAGCGGAAGCCGCGAAAGTTATTGAAAACTCGCAACGCGACATCAATATTGCTTTCGTAAATGAGTTGGCTAAAATTTTCAATTTAATGAATATCGACACGCAAGCTGTTTTAGAAGCGGCGGGTACAAAATGGAATTTTCTTCCGTTTAAACCAGGACTTGTTGGCGGACACTGCATAGGTGTAGATCCCTACTATTTAGCACAAAAAGCAATAGAAATCGGGTATCATCCTGAAATTATTCTGGCTGGTCGACGTGTAAATGACAGCATGGGACATTACGTCGCTTCGGAAGTTATAAAACTTATGGCTCAGAAAGACATTAGAATAAAAAACGCGAAAATTCTAATTTTAGGAATCACCTTTAAGGAAAATTGCCCTGATGTTCGTAACACTAAAGTTGTTGATGTAGTTACTCAATTACAAAGCTACGGTACCGAAGTTACTATTTACGACCCTTGGGCAAAACCCGAAGAAGTATCACAGGAACACAACCTGAATACCGTAACAGAATTACCAAATGAAAAATTTCACGCAGTAGTATTAGCTGTTTCTCACTCAGAATTTCTTAGTATAAACACCAAAAACTTACTAGAAGACAATAGTATATTATACGATGTAAAGAGCTTTTTAAAAGAACCTGTAAACGGCAGGTTATAAAAGAAAAAAAGGCGCTAATCATAAATTAGCGCCTTTTTTATATCTAATTGATAAAGCCTTACATTTCGTTAAAAATAGTATGCATTAATCGTTTTTTATCGTTGATACTTTCCTCTAGCGATATCATGGTTTCCGTTCTATAAACACCTTCAATATCATCTAACAAAAAGATAACTTCTTTTGCATGTTCAGTACTTCTCGCACGAATTTTACAAAACACATTAAACTTCCCTGTTGTGATGTGCGCTACAGTAACATAAGGTATCTCGTTAATTCTCTCTAACACAAATTTAGTTTCAGAGGTTTTATTTAAAAATACACCTACGTATGCAATAAACGAATATCCTAATTTTTTATAATCTAACATTAAAGAAGAACCTTTAATGATTCCGTGTTCTTCCATTTTCTTCACTCTTACGTGTACTGTACCTGCAGATATTAATAATTTTTTTGCAATGTCTGTAAACGGAATCCTAGTGTTATCGATTAACATATCAAGGATTTGGTGATCAATCTCGTCTAATTTAATTTTCCCCATAATTAATTATTCTTAAGTATAAAGCAAAAATAATACATTTTCTTTAAAAATAATACATAATTAATAGGCTTTATTTCGAAAATAATGAGATTTTTTCATTATTTATAATCACGAAAACGTTTTCGTCACCTAAATTAACAGCATTCCCCTGCTCATTAAGCACTTCTAAACCATTGGCTTGAATGGTTTTATGCGCATAAAACCCCTTCAAATCTTCAATTTTATCCACTTTAGGAACAAAAACAACTTCATTATTAACCAAGCGCTCCTGAAACATAATACCAATATCTCCTACCGAAGCATCTCGTATAATTACATCTAAAAACAGCTTTTCATTTTCTGGTATATTCAAATACCCCTCGTAATTATCTCCTAAAACATTATTATTAACGATATAATCAAAGGATGTTAAATAAGATATATATATTAATTTCCTTGTTTTTTCTCTTCCGTAATCCTCATGAAAATGACCCGCCTCAAATAGAATGGTTGGAATATTTTTAGTTTGAAACGTATCTCCAACACAATTTAGGTTAAACGCATCATCATACACTCCTACTTGCCCTGGAATTTCCTTTTGCAAGGCATCATTCATTACGCTGATAATCTCCATAGCAATCTTTCTATTAGGTGTTATAGTACATTCCTGATCTTGTGCCGGTGATAAAAAGGATACCGTTGCAGATTTATTGGTATTCCCAGCACTAAAAATTGTACGTTGACCATGAAGATTATAACAATAGTGTGGTTTAAAAGCTTCGAATGCTGCTTTTAAAACTAAACTTTCAGGCTGTGTTAAATTTTGAGCATCCCTATTCAAATCTACCTCATTGGCATTTATTCGAGTATAAGCCTTAGCGCCATCTGGATTTAAAATAGGTATAATATATAAGGTGCACCCATTTAAAATGTGCTGTATTGACGAATCGTTGCTTAATAATGTATTTGTAAGATCAAAAATTGCCTTAGTGGTTGTCGATTCATTACCATGCATTTGCGACCACATTAAAATTCGCTTATCCCCAGATCCTATTTTAAATGCGTATATATCGTCGTTTAACACAGATTTGCCGATACTTTCAAATTTCAATTGACTACTTAATGAATCTAAAATAGGTTTTATTTGATTATTGGTAATATATCGATGACTTAAACGTGACTCTTTGTGGTTTAAGTAAAGTGATTTTATGGTCTCTAATTGCATGATCTTAATTTGTTGACAAATGTAAGAATTTAAAAAGTTACAATTGTTAACAAATCGTATTTCACAAATGTAAACAAGAAATAATATTCAGTTGTATACATTTGTAAACACAAACATCTATTTTATTTACAATGGAAGCACCATAATTAATTCGTTATTTTGCAAAAAAGATTAAACTATACTTAACTTATTTATTTTCAGTTTTTTAATTACATTTAATTGAAGTGTTGCTTTTAATGTTTTAACATTTTTCATTTGTTTTTTGTATACATTTGTATACTGTAAACATATTTTTATTACATTTGTAACGAAGTAAACATTTGTAAACAGTTACAATGATAAACACAGAAGAATTTACAATACGCCTAGAGAAAGTCATCAATTTTTATGGAGAATCAGCCTCTTCCTTTGCTGAAAAAATCGGTGTGCAACGCTCTAGTATATCCCACATTTTATCTGGACGAAATAAGCCTAGTTTAGAATTTGTGTTAAAAATACTTTCAGCCTATCCTGAGGTAGAATTATATTGGTTACTAAATGGTAAAGGTAGTTTTCCTGCAAAAAAAGAAATAACACCTTCACCTCCGGTTGAGGCTTCACCAAAAATCAAACAAGTTGAGGATCCGGCTCCAATTTCCAGAGCAGCCGTAAATCATCCAGAAGAAAAAATATTTTCTGAAAATACAAATGGAAAAACTATAGAGCGTATTGTGGTATTTTATTCAGATGGTACTTTTAAGAACTATCACAATTAAAATTAAGATTGTTTAGTACCTTTGCTTGAAATTTTAAAACCTTATAAATCGTTCAGATGAAATTTTTTTATGCTCTAATATTTTTAAGCCTGTTTAGCTGTTTTGAAACAACTCGTAATTGTAGCGATTATAAAACCGGAGAATATTATAGTGAAGTGACCATTAATGGCGAATTATTTAAATCGAAGTTTAAACGTACTGATGATCTTCAGGTGGAAACCTATAATAATAAAATAGATTCTTCGTCACTGCGATGGATTAATGATTGTGAAGTTGTATTTAAAACTATTAATCCGAAAAACATGGCCGAGCGAAAAGATATTCATTTAAAAATCTTAACAACTACTGATAGTTCGTACACTTACGAATACTCGTACGTTGGCGAAACCCAAAAACAAAAAGGAATCGCCTATCGAGTTAAATAAATTATAGGATTTAATCGAACGGATACAAAAACGACTCCACTACATTAAATTCAATTTGTTGATTTTCGTTAATGTAATACGTTAAAAACATTTCTCCCCAATACTTACCATCTGTAAAATCGGCAATAATCCATTTATGGTTTAATAACTTAATCGTATTAATCATCATGCGCTTGCCTTCGCTCGCAGCATATGGCACAATAGGATGCTCGCCTTTTACTTCATTTAATTTGTAAAGTTCGTCTTTAATACCTGGAACCAATTCACTTACATCATAGCCTTGATTTTCAAAATAACTAATCGCATCTTCATTTCTATTGAAATTAAAATGTGATAAGTCGGTAATTTCATGCTGCATACTCACTAACGAATCTTTATACTGTTGCAGTTGCTCTTTGTAATCGCCAATATTTTGATTCATGTCTTCAAACACACGCTTCGAGTTCACAAACTGAAACAATACCAATAGCAGAGCAAACACAAACAAGTACATGAAAATTCTTTGCTTCATTTTTTATTTTTTTAAATGGTTATTTGTAATTCATCATGGGCCAAAAATACATTTTCTGGCAAAGTTTTCTCTACTTCTTCGTGAAAACCTAACAAATGACTAATATGCGTTAAATATGCTTTTCCTGGATTTACCTTTTTTATAAAGTCTAAAGCCTCGTCTAAATTAAAATGTGAATAATGTGGTTCGTATCGTAACGCATTAACAACTAAAACTTTTACATTTTTAATTTTTTCAATTTCTTTATCCTTAACAGTTTTCATATCTGTTAAATAGGCGAAATCACCGAACCTATACCCAAATACCTGCAAATCCCCATGTTTTCCGTTTACCGGAATAACTTCTAATTCTTTTAACTGAAACGGTTTGTTTTTAACGCGATTCGTAATAACTGTTGGTGCTCCCGGGTATTTATTTTTTGTAGCAAAAATATAATCATATTTCTTGATTAAAGATCTTAAAACACGCTTGTGTGCATAAATAGGAATATCGCCTTGCCTAAAATAAAAAGGACGAATATCATCCAGACCAGCAACATGGTCGGCGTGTTCGTGAGTAAAAATAACTCCATCTATTCTTTTGCATTCAGCACGTAACATTTGATATCTGAAATCCGGACCACAATCTATTACATAGGTATAATCATCCCATTCTACCAAAACAGAAACTCGTAACCTTTTGTCTTTTGGGTCTTTGCTTAAACAAACCGGGTGATCACTCCCTATAATTGGAACCCCTTGTGATGTGCCTGTACCGAGGAAAGTTACTTTCAAAATAGTATTAAGTTTATCACAAAAATAAGAATGTTTTTTTGTTTCAAACACTTATTTAATATCTTTACTCCACAATACAAAATAACCTTAAAAACCTATGGAAATAAGCATAAAAGGTGATAAAGAATTTGATGATATTCCTTCGTTAAAAACTAAAGCTCTCCGAATTAATTTAAACGAAAATATTTACGGAACCTTCGCCGAAATTGGTGCCGGACAGGAAACCTGTAGACATTTTTTTAGAGCGGGCGGTGCTTCTGGAACAATAGCAAAGGCGATGTCTGCTTACGATAAAGATTTTAGTGATGCTATATATGGTGCCGAAGATGACGGTCGTTATGTAACTGAAGCACGTTTAAGAAAGATGTTAACCCATGAGATGAATCTTATGGAGAACCGCTTAACACGTGAAAAAAATCCGAATAAAATCTTCTTTACCTATGCCAATACTGTAGCAACTATAGATTTTGCTAAACAATTTAAAGGCCACGGTTGGGTTGGTATTAAATATCAGGTTGAAGCTGGTGGTGAATATAACGAAATTATATTACACCTTCGTTTTAAAGAGAACGATGCAAGACATCAGCAGGAAACGCTTGGTATTTTGGGAACCAACTTAATTTACGGTGCTTTTTACAAATACAACGAACCTAAAAAATTACTACGCTATTTATACGATCATTTAGATAAAGACCGTGTAGAGATTGACACTATAAACTTCTCTGGACCAGTCTTTAAAAATGTAGATAACCGTTTAATGAGTTTACAGCTTGTTAAAAATGGAATGACTGATGCCGTAATGTTTGGTCCTGACGGAACCAATGTTTTACCAGCCAAAGTATTCTACAAGAAAAACATTTTAGCGCTTCGCGGTAGTTTCAGACCTGTAACCAAGGTAAACATGGAAATGTATGAGAAATCATATGAGATGTTTATCAAAGAAAACAAAGTAGATAAAGAGAAAACTGAAGTGGTTTTCGAAATCACCTTATCTAACTTAAGAGCTGAGGGTGAAATTGACGAGCAAGACTTTATTGATAGAGCCGATTTATTGTGTGCTCTTGGGCATTCGGTAATGATTTCAAATTTCCAGGAATATTACAAAGTTGTTGAATACTTCTCTAATTATACGAAATCCAGAATGGGATTAGCCATGGGCGTAAGCAATCTGGTCGATATTTTTGATGAAAAATATTACCGACACTTAAGTGGTGGTATTTTAGAGGCTTTCGGTAAATTGTTCTTTAAAGATTTAAAAGTTTACTTATATCCAATGCACGATCAGGAAACTGGAGAATTAATAACCAGCGAAAACCTAAAAGTGTATCCTCGTATGAAAGAATTATATAAATTCTTTAAATACAATGGTAAAGTGATTGATATTGAAGAATACGACCCTACCATCATGAATATTTTCTCTCGCGAAATTCTGAACATGATTGCCGATGGTGAAAGTGGATGGGAAGATATGGTACCAGACGGAACGGCTGAATTAATCAAAGATTATAGATTGTTCGGTTATTCTAGAAAACCATTAACTTTAATTAGAAAAAGAAAATAATATTTTCTACACATACAAATAAAAAAGCAGCTTTTATTAAGCTGCTTTTTTATTATAGAATATTATTCTAAAGATTAGGCTTCTAAAATTTGAGCAGCGTGATTTTTAGTTTTCACCTTTTCTATTACACGCTCCACAATACCGTTTTCATCAATTAAAAATGTCATGCGATGAATTCCATCGTACTCGCGACCCATAAATTTCTTAGGCCCCCAAACTCCGAAGGTATTAATAACAGTCTTGTCTTCATCGGCTAGCAACGGAAAAGGGAATTCGTATTTGTTTTTAAAATTACTTTGTCGTTTAGCGCTATCAGCACTAACTCCCAATAATTCGTATCCTTTTTCTTTTAAAACTTCAAAATTATCTTTAAGATTACAAGCTTCAGCTGTACAACCTGGCGTGCTCGCTTTCGGATAAAAAAATACGATTAACTTTTTGCCTTTATAATCACTTAGGGACACTGTGTTTCCTTGCTCATCTTCAGAAGTAAAATCTGGAACGGTATCACCTGCTTTTAATGTGTTCATTTATTTAATTTTTACAATTTAAAACCATTTCCAAAGTGTAATACAATAGATATATTAACTTTGCTTTTCTACAAAATTATGCAATTTATGACCAAGGAACAAAAGATTGAATTTGTAATAACTACCTTAAAAGAATTATACCCAACCATTCCGGTACCTTTGGATCACAAAGACCCTTACACCTTATTAATCGCAGTGTTAATGTCTGCTCAAAGTACGGATGTTCGTGTGAATCAAATTACACCGTTATTATTTGAAAAGGCTGATAACCCGTATGATATGGTAAATTTAACGGTTGAAGAAATTAGAGAAATCATTAAACCTGTTGGGTTATCACCAATGAAAAGCAAGGGCATACATGGTTTATCAAAAATATTAATTGAAAAACATAATGGTGAGGTACCACAGAATTTTGAAGATTTAGAAGAGCTACCTGCCGTAGGACATAAAACTGCTGGTGTTGTCTTGTCGCAAGCCTTTGGTATTCCTGCGTTTCCGGTAGACACCCATATTCATCGATTAATGTACCGTTGGAATTTAAGTAACGGTAAAAGTGTTGCGCAAACCGAAAAGGATGCTAAGCGATTATTTCCAATGGAATTATGGAATGATTTGCATCTCCAAATTATATGGTACGGTCGGGAATATTCTCCTGCACGAGGTTGGAATTTAGAAAACGATATCATCACCAAAACAATTGGAAGAAAATCGGTTATAAACGATTATTATAAAACAAAAAAGTCCTAATTTTCATTAGGACTTTTCCAACTTAATTCAGAAGCGCTTCAAACTTCTTTTTATTACAATTTATAACACTTAAAGCCTTTGAATAACTTAGAAGAAATTTAACCGTTTCTTCTCGCGGTTCCATTGCATTCGATTTTTTAATAGAATTTTCAGAGTAAAGTTTCGCCATTATATTAATTTAAGGATTCATTTAAATTACTAACGTGGCAAAAATCAGTTTATTGCATCAATTCGTTAAAATAATATTATGCTTATCAATTATTTTTCTCAGGTTGATTAAAGCATATCGCATACGACCTAAGGCTGTATTAATGCTTACCCCTGTTTTATCTGATATTTCTTTAAAGCTTAAATCGTCGTAAATACGCATTAACAACACTTGTTTCTGGTCATCCGGCAATTCATCAACCAAACGTCTTACATCATTCTCTACTTGTTTTTTTATAATCGTACTTTCTGCGTTTAAACTCTTGTCGCTCAACACCGAAAAAATATTAAACTCCTCTGTGTTATCAAATTTAGGCATGCGGTTGTTCTTTCTAAAATAATCAATCACAAGATTATGTGATATACGCATTACCCATGGTAAAAATTTACCTTCTTCGTTGTAAGCGCCTCGCTTTAAAGTACGAATCACTTTAATAAAGGTGTCCTGAAAAATATCTTCAGCAACATCTCTATCGTATACCTTAGAAAAAATAAAACTGTAAATTTTTTGCTTGTGCCTGTTTATAAGAATTTCCAGAGCACTCTCATCTCCTTTAATGTAGCTACTAACTAAGACAGCATCTTGTACGTTATCGTATTGCATAATCATTACTTTTTAAGCATAGAAGAAAACTTCCAGACTTTTGGGGTTATAAATTTTAAAGTAATGTTATGCTATAGGCAAGTTTGTGTTAGTTTGATAAATTGATTAATAGACTCAAATATAACAACAATCATTCCTAAAACAAAAATAACACGGCTTTTTTTATTGTTAAGCCGATTATTTACGCAAGTTTTATCATAAAAGTCTAATTTTCAATCAATATTTAATTATAAATACTACGATAATTTCATTTAAAGCAGATTATATTTAACAGAATAAATACTTTAGTATCTTTGTGAAATCATTCCTTTTTGAGACCTATGAACACTACTATTTCTGAAGTAAATCCGAAAGAAAATATAATAATAAAAGGTGCAAAACTGCACAACTTAAAAAATATAGATGTAGTAATACCACGTAATAAATTGGTAGTTATTACTGGTTTATCTGGTTCTGGTAAATCAAGTTTAGCTTTCGACACCTTGTACGCCGAAGGACAACGACGTTATGTTGAAAGTTTGTCGAGCTATGCACGTCAATTCTTAGGGCGTTTAAACAAACCAAAGGTCGACTACATAAAAGGAATAGCTCCGGCGATCGCCATTGAGCAAAAAGTAAATTCAACAAACCCAAGATCAACAGTAGGGACAAGTACCGAGATTTACGATTACTTAAAATTATTATACGCCAGAATTGGAAAGACCTACTCGCCTATTTCAGGATTAGAGGTGAAAAAGGACACTGTAACAGATGTACTTGAGTTTTTAAAAACTTTTCCTGAACGCGAAAAATTACTATTACTATCTCCTATTCATTTAGAAGAAGGTCGTGCTATGGAAGACAAAATAAATACCTTAGCACAACAGGGTTATGCACGGATAAAAGTAAGTGACCGCGTTATACGAATAGACGAAACTGAACATCTTTCAGAAAAAGAAGAAGTCATGTTAGTCGTAGACCGGATTGTAATTAAAAATGATGAAGATTTTTATAACAGATTAGCAGATTCCATTCAAACCGCATTTTTTGAGGGTAAGGGCGAATGTTTTATTGAAACGCTATCAGATAACAACTTACGCCACTTTTCAAATAAATTCGAACTTGATGGTATGAGTTTTTTAGAACCTAATGTTCATCTTTTCAGTTTTAATAACCCTTACGGTGCCTGCCCTAAATGTGAAGGCTATGGCGATATTATTGGTATCGATGAAGATTTGGTTATCCCAAACACAGTCTTATCAATTTATGAAAATGCTATTTTTCCATGGCGCGGCGATAGCATGAGCTGGTACAGAGATCAATTAGTAAATAATTCTCATAAATTCGATTTCCCCATACATAAACCCTATTTTCAATTAAGTGATGACCAAAAACAGCTAATTTGGGATGGTAACAAATATTTTGAAGGATTAAATTCCTTTTTTACTGAATTAGAAGCTAAAGCTTACAAAATACAAAACCGAGTGATGTTATCACGCTACCGCGGAAAAACCAAGTGTAAATCCTGCAATGGCAAGAGATTACGCGCTGAAGCAAACTACATTAAAATAGCAGGTGCAACTATTACCGATTTGGTAGAAATGCCGTTAGACCGATTAACTGAATTCTTTAGAACTCTGGAATTAAACGAACACGATACTAAAATTGCTGATAGACTTTTAAAGGAAATTAATAATAGATTAGCCTTCTTGTCCAACGTTGGCTTAGACTATTTAACCCTAAACAGAAAGTCCAATACGTTATCTGGTGGTGAAAGTCAGCGCATCAATTTAGCAACATCTTTAGGTAGTAGTCTTGTAGGATCGATGTATATTTTAGACGAACCAAGTATCGGGTTGCATCCTAAAGATACCGAACGACTGATTTTAGTTTTAAAACAATTACGGGATTTAGGCAATACAGTAATTGTTGTAGAACACGATGAAGATATCATGAAAGCTGCTGATGCCATAATTGATATCGGTCCTGAAGCCGGAACTTTTGGTGGTGAAGTAGTTGCTCATGGTACATTCACAGAACTACTTATTTCAAAATCATTAACAGCACAATACTTAAACGAAAGGTTAAAAATTGAAATTCCTAAAAAAAGACGTACATCAAAATATTATGTAGATATTTTAGGGGCTCGTGAAAACAATTTAAAGAACATTGACGTCCGCTTTCCTTTAGGTATGCTTACGGTAGTTACTGGGGTTTCGGGAAGTGGAAAAAGCACCTTAGTTAAAAAAATATTATTTCCTGCATTACAGAAAAAACTAACTGACTTTAGTGATAAAGCTGGGCAATTTTCGGATTTAGAAGGGAATTTCAGTAACATCAAACACATTGAATTTGTAGACCAAAACCCTATTGGGCGTTCTTCAAGATCTAACCCTGTAACATACATAAAAGCCTACGACGATATTCGTGCATTATTCTCCAAGCAAAAACTTAGCAAGCTTAGAAATTATCAGGCAAAACACTTTTCGTTTAACGTAGATGGCGGACGTTGTGAGACTTGCAAAGGAGAAGGTGAAGTAACTATTGAAATGCAATTCATGGCCGATGTGCACTTAGAATGCGAAACCTGTAAAGGAAAACGTTTTAAAAAAGAAGTTTTAGAAGTTCAGTTTGCTAATAAAAGTATCGATGATATTTTAAATTTAACCATTGACGATGCTATTGCATTTTTTGAAACTAATAGCGAAACAAAAATAAAAAACAAACTACAACCGCTTCAGGATGTTGGTCTTGGATATGTAACTTTAGGACAAAGTTCCTCTACACTTTCGGGAGGCGAAGCCCAACGTATTAAATTAGCTTCCTTTTTAGGTAAAGGAAATAATAAAGAGAAAGCTCTTTTTATTTTTGATGAACCAACCACAGGATTGCATTTCCACGACATAAAAAAGCTTCTAAAATCATTTAATGCTTTAATTGAAATAGGACACTCTATTATCGTTGTAGAACACAACATTGAGCTCATTAAATGTGCCGATCATATTATCGATTTGGGACCTAATGGCGGAGAACATGGCGGTAATTTGGTTGCTTCTGGAACACCTGAAGATATTATAAAATCCCCGTCCTTAATTGGAAAATATTTAAAGGATAAATTGTAAGTTAAAGTCGCTTCCTAAATTAAGCCGGAATCAAAACTCGACATGTAATCGATTGTTTTTTTGTCAAATTCTCTTTTTTATTAAGTTATTTTTTTATTTCTTTGATATCCACCACAATAACTTAATATATTATCATACCAACAACTAAACTATTTGAAAATGACAAAAAAACTATTTTCTCACCCCCTAGCTTTTTTACAGTGTCTATTTTTTTTATTTGCATCAGGGCAATCGATTGCACAAACTGTTAATCAAAGTGCTACAGTCACTTGGGTTTTTAATCAAGGGACATCTGGACAAACAGCAACTTATACCGATTCCAATTTGTGGAAACCTGATTATGTAACCGAAGGAGGTAATTTATCCTATAATGGAACAGAAACCGGACAAGAAAACAGTATTACCTTTACCCGATTCACCCCTACTGTAAAAAATAATACCCCAACTATAAATGATATTGTAAGTTTTAATATAACACCTTTAACCGGTCTTAATTTCGATCTTACTAACATTTCATTTAACTGCGAACGTTTTGGTACGGGAGGCGGACTGATTGATGTTGTTTGGAAATCTTCAGACGGCACATTAACCACACTACAAACAGGTATTAAACCTGATAGAAGAAGTGACAACACCTATCCAGATGCCACATATGATGTTAATATTCCGACAAGCGGGTTGTCCATTCCAACTTCTAATGCTGAATCGTCTTTATACATTTACATTTATGCCTTTGATCCCACTAAAAGTGTTGGTATTGCAAACATTGAAATTCAAGGAAATCTTAGTGGAACTGTCATAAATATACCTCAATACACCATTACAACATCTTCAAGTCCATCCGAAGGGGGTAATGTTAGTTCTGATAAACCTTTAACTGCTGATGAAGGTTCAGTTATCAACCTAACTGCTAATGCTAATTTTGGATTTGAATTTAATCATTGGGAAGATGAATTGGGTAATCAAATTTCAACAGCTAATCCATTAGAGGTTACAGTTACAGAAAACGCTGAGTATAAAGCTTTGTTTAATCAACTAACAACCTATAGCCTCGATGTAAATGTTACTGGAGGAGCAAGTGAATACATGGTTGATATTTTTCCGGAAGGCGAAATTATTGATGGAAAAAGAATGTATGTCTCCGGAACCAATGTAACATTAACCGCCAACGAGTTACCTATTTTAGCGTTTTCCAATTGGGCTAATGGTGAAACTAGTAGCGAATTGAATGTAAATATGGATGGTAACAAAACAATTACTTCCAATTACAATGCTACAGATTATATTGCAGGATGGGATTTTTATAATTCGGGTAATGCTGGCCGAATTGCTGATTTTAGCGCTTCAACAATTAATGAAACAGCCGCATTAGTTTTGAGAAAAGCCGATAATACTCAAAGTTCATGGCTAGATAAATCTTTTATTTCTGCCGGCGGCTATGAAGGGCAAAATGCAGCTGTAAACTGGAACCCTCTTACCGATAAATACTATTACCAAATAAGTTTTGACGCTTCAGATTACACAGATATAAGTGTTGAAGCTGATATGTTATTAAATTATAATGGCTACTCAAAACAGTTTTGCGAATACTCTATTGATGGTACTAATTTTACACAAATTGGAGTAATTGATATTGTGGCAACAAAAGTATGGTATAACGGATCTTTTTCACTTCCTTCGGATGCCAATAATCAAAGTAAAGTCTATATTAGATGGATTCCAGACTACAGCTCTTCACTTATAGGAGCAACTGCTTCTAATGACGGGACAGCTATATCCGAAATTTATGTATTTGGTACAGAAAGTGTTTTTGATGATGGAGTTCCACCTGCTCTAACCAGTACTATTCCTAATGACAATGCAAACGGCGCATCGGCTACAGGTAAAATTGTACTTAATTTTGATGAACGTGTTAAAATTGCTGATAACGCTGTAGCTACTTTAGGAGCTAATAGTTTAACACCAGAAGTATTCGGAAAGTCTATTTCTTTTAGTTATTCCGGGTTAGACTACAATACAACTTATAGTTTTAATTTACCTGCAAACGTTATTTCCGATTTAACCGACAATATCCTAACAGAAAACATATCTATTAATTTTACTACTCTAAACAAACCAACTGTAATCAAAAAACCATATGATTTTATTGTTGGTATAGATGGGGATTTTGCTGCAGCTTTAACAGCTGCTCAAACGGCGTCTTCAAGTGGAGAACGTTTCTATATCTTTTTCCCTAACGGCGAATACGACTTAGGTAATACAACTGGGGATGCCACACAACAAACATTTATAAACATTCCAAATGTTTCTTTTATAGGGCAAAGTGCCGACGGCGTAATTCTTTTTAACGAACCTTCCTCAGCCGACGAAGGAATCGGTACAACTCCCACAATTAATTTTCAATCGAACTCAACTAATATTTATTTACAAGACCTTACTATTTTAAATAAAATGGATTATCGCAAAGGTGCTTTTACAGGTAGAGCTGTAGCTGTTAGAGATCAAGGTGATAAGAATATATATAAAAATGTTAAACTGTTAAGCAATCAAGACACCTTTTATACTCAAGCTGATAGAATATACCTTGAAAATAGTGAAATCCATGGTACAGTGGACTTCATTTTCGGTGACGGCGATGTTTTCTTTAACTCTTGTGATATTTTTCTTGAAGACCGCTCAGGCAACCACATAACGGCGGCAGCAACTACTACCAATTGGGGTTATGTTTTTAGAGATTGTACAATTGATGGATTTAGCCAGAACAACGGTTCTTACAAACTTGGTCGCCCTTGGCATAATAGTCCTAAAGTTGTTTTTATCAACACTATAATGAAACAACTTCCAACGAGTGAGGGTTGGTCTGAATGGGGAGGTGCTCCAGAAGTTTATGCGGAATATAACAGTTTAACATCTTCTGGTGTGCCAGTAGATTTATCTGGAAGAAAAACCACTTACAATTATACAGATAACGGTGGTGGCTCCGTAACTATAGATCCTGTATTAACAGAAAGCCAAGCAAACAATTATTCTATCACTAGTGTTTTAGGTGGTTCCGATAATTGGCAGCCTAAACTTTATACTGAACAAGCTAATACTCCTACTCTATCAAATTCAGGGTCAAATTTGACTTGGGAAAACAGTGATTATGTTTTAGGGTGGGCTATATTTAAAAACAACATATTTCTCGATTTTGTAACTACTAACAATTATGATATAAGCGAACATACGGAAGGTGTATTTACCGTTAGAGCTGCTAACGAAATGGGAGGCTTAAGTGACAAATCCATCGAATTTGATGCTCAAACATTAAGTTTAAATGAGGCTAAAACAATATTAGAATATGTTTCCATAAGCCCAAACCCTACTAGTAACTTTGTGAAATTAAATATTGCCGGTGAAGAAAAGGAAACTACCATAACCCTATATAACATAGCAGGTCAAAAACTTTGGGTGAACGAAGTTTCTATTGGAAACAATAATGCTAAAACAATAAACCTAGACCAATTACCAAAGGGGTTATATCTTATAAAAATTGAAAGGGATACTACTTCAAAAACAGTGAAAATTATTAAAAAATAAAATGATAATGAGTATGACAACTCAAAGACGTATTAAATTGCCATACTCATTAAATTACTAGGTCTTAATTGTTAAATTTTAAAAGATTATCAGTGTTTTTTATTTAAAACACTAAAAAAACACTAAATTTATATAATCGACCGGAGAACAATAATGACATATTTTTATTATTATAATTGTCAAATTCGTTACTGAGTAAATACCTAGTCTTTAGATAGGTATTATATAAATAAATCTTTTAACTAAACTAAATTTCAATTAAACTATGAAAAAAATTACATTTTTATTGTTTATGTTGCTGTTTGCTTTGACTTCTAGTCAACTTATGGCGCAAAAAAATGTTTTGTACATTTTATCAGAAGGTGTCAAAATTTATAATGACAACCAAGTACCTGGTACTGGGTATGGCACCAATGCTCCTGATACCAGTTTTGGTATTACTACAAAATCATCCCTTCTTTATAATGATCCAGTATCCAGAATGCTGAAGGGGGATTCAAATTTTAATGTCGTTACTATAATAGCACAAAATGGTTCTGCTGCTTCTTCACCAGACGCCTATGTTGTAGCGTTGGATGGTAGTGTGCCTGCCGGAAATTCAATGGCGGTTGGTACAACCATAGATCAGACAGGCTTCGATTTAATTGTTGTAACAGAAAATGTAGCTACTTATAATTTTTTAAAACCTGCTAGTGTTAGTGGGGCGCCTACTGACGGAGCCTTAACACCTGTTAACATACAGGCTCCAATTATCTACGGTAAGATGCTACATTTTAGAAACAATAATTTAATAACTTCAGCAGCTGCTAAAGATACAAGAACACAAAATTTATCTATGAGTGTTGTAGACGCTTCTAGCCCTTTATTCAGTGGCTTGGGTGTTTCTAATGGTAGCGATATACCATTATTCTTAACCACATCAGATGATTTTGGACAAGCTGGTGGATATAGATCTGTTGACATTATTAACAACATTGAAATAACAAGTGATGGTAGCTCTCCTGTTACAAATACTTTAATGGCCACAGTAGATGAAATTACAACTCCTGATCAAGGTATTGGTGTTAATTATTTCCCTGCAGGCACACATCTTGGTACCGATGCTTCTGGTGTTTTAGCTCAGGACGCTGTTACATTGCCTTTTTCTTGGGGTGCTAGCGTTAAACAAGATGGAGGTAATATCACTTCCGAAAATTTAACTATTTGGAGAAATGCGGCATATATGCTTACAGGATTAACTGTACCAGGAACTATGGTTTCTAATCCAGCCGCTGCCAATTACGAAGTGGTTAATGCAACTTATTATCATGATTTTAGAGGAGGAAGTGCTACGTCATTCCTTGGTAACGTTAGTACCGATGGCACCCTTCTAGAAGACATATCTCGTTTATCAAATGTAAATGGTATCGAGCTAAATGATTTAAATTCACACCCTACTGGAAGATTCCATAGCGATGGAGACAACCCTTTAAGCCCTAGTATAGGCTATGTTCAAATTCGAAATTTTGTTGGGAATGGAGATAATTTTTATAATAGCACTTTAGGTGTTAATTTAAAAGCAGGAAGTGAATTTCATATAAAAACCCTAAGTGGAGGAAAAGTTACTGTACCTCTTATGGCTGAGTCAACACTAGACTACATTGTAAGTGCTCCAAACTTTAATAACAAAGGATGGGGTGTAATGGATGGTACAAGTTTAGTAGGTCCTTCTACTGTAGCTTATAATGAAACCATAGATGGTTCACGTGGTACCGATTTCACTTTTGAATATTATGGGAACCCTGGCGGTATAGATTTTAAATTTGTGGTAGACGGAACTAATGGAGGTACAGATATGTATTTACCTTATATTCAAGTAGACTATAATTTACTCCAAATAAAACCTAAACAAGTACTTTATTTAAATAACGCCAATTCTTCTAGTGAAGGCGGTTTAGTTTCCGCTCCTGGCGATGATGCCATTACTAGAATGCTTAATGCTGACCCTAATTTTACGGTTACTACTGGTACTATAGATGGAAGCGGAAATATATTTCCTTCAGACCTTTCTTCTTTTGAGCTGATTATCGTTCAGGAAGATGTATCATCTAGTAGTCCTGCATTTAAATCTTTTAATGACGGTCCGTTAGCACTTAGGAACTTGCCAGCTCCTGTTATTTTTTGTAAATCGGAATCCTTCGTAAATGATAAAATTACTTTGACGAGTGCAGCAGTGCGAAATACTGTTAGTGATATATCAGTAACCGTTCCTTTGGCGAACCAATCCAATCCAATGTTCAGTGGTATTGACTTCTCTGGAGGTGATGATATTCGCTTATTCTATACCGCTACAAACGGTAATGGTACAGATAGTGGAAATAGTGCACTTAAAGTGATTACCGGTATAGAAATGAATAACGCGGCGGCTGCTACCTTAGCAACCACTCCAGTTGTTACAGATGTAGAATCCTCTATTGTTATCAATCATATCCCTACCGGTACACAATTAGGAACGGCGGGACAAGATGTTACTGTTGAAGATATCGTTGTCTTTGCATTTACTCATGGAGCACAAAGGAAAGGTGACGGGACAAATGTTACTTCAGAATTGTTAACAATTTGGAGAAACGCAGCATACATGCTTACAGGTAGAGCAGTACCAACATCCCCTTACGTTAATGAGCAGGAACCTAAATTAATTCTTTATGCGAATAAAGCCGGAAAAACTCCAGGAGCTGGTGCTTCTGCATTAAATAATGACCCTATTATAAGAATGCTTAATGCCGATCCTAACTTCTTTGTAGAGTATGTTGAATCTGATGCAACTGGAAGTGCAATCCCTGATGTTTCTGGTTACGATTTAGTTATTGCTCAGGAATCTTTTGGTTCTGGGGATGACGTATTCAAACCTGGAGGTGTTTTTGGTGTTAGAGACATAACTACTCCTATTATATATAATAAATCATGGGCTTTTAGAAGTGGTAGAGCTATTACTGATGCAGATGCGTCTGTTGAAGCTACACAAAATGTATCTGTAACAGCCGTAAATACAAACCATCCTTTATTAAAAGGTATTGATTTTTCCGGAGGAAATGATATAAGAATTTTTAGTGAGGCGACTGCAGATGATGCATCAGGCAATTATGGAGGCACTGGAGGAAATAAAGCCATAGATGCATTGATAAATATTGATTTAACAGGTGGTTTATCTGCTTCTGCTGTTACAGTTCCAGAAGCTACAGATGCCGCAAGTTCAATGATAGTTAACTATTTAGCATCCGGGACACAAATAGGTGAAGATCCTAATGATGTGTTAGGAGTAAATGCTGTAACTTTTGGATGGAGCCATGCAGCTATGATAATGGGTGATGGTGCTAATATTAGTCCTGAAGCATTAACCATTTGGAGAAATGCAGTTTACGCACTTATATTTGGATTAAGTGAAATTCCTGATACACTAGTGGAAAATGCTGATTTCACTCTTAGCATCGATAAAGCTGGAGAAGTTTCAGAAGTAATGACTAGCGTTAGAGCTATAGGAAATAATATTCATGTATCAAATGTGCAATCACCAACTGAAGTTAAAATTTATAGTTTAACTGGTGCATTAGTTAAATCATTTAAAACAAATGAAGATGTAAGTTTCTCTTTCAGATCAGGTATTTATATTGCAACTGTAAAAACTTTTGAAGGAGCTAAAGCTGTAAAATTATTAGTTAAATAGTGTAATCTTTAACTAAGTAAATAACTTAAAGAGGAGCTTAGGCTCCTCTTTTTTTTTACCTAATAAAATAAAAAAGCAACCATAAACATTACCACGATTGCTGCAGGAATTACCATTAGCAAAAAAGAAAATGTCGCCAAAAAGCTTTTAAATAAACTCTTTAGTTTGCTCTGGTTATAAAATTGTAGTATGGCAAAATAGAAATAAATAAAAACCACAATCATTACGATGCTATTTAGCCAGGACATCGGTTTCCAAATTAAATCTACTATCACTAAAAAGCTAAACAGCATAAATACAAACGCAAAGAAATACAAGCTAAACACGAGGTTGTAAGAGAACGGAACTTTTTTATAATACAGTAGTTTTAATATAAAAGCGAAAATAGGCAACAAGAAAAACATGGCTATAGGTATACTATCGTAAAAAGCCTGTAAAATAGACCCTCCATTTCGTTGCTTATAAAATTTTAAAATTTGGGCATAAATCCTTCTTTTAAAAAATCCTGCATCACTACCCACCCCCATTGCTTGAAAGATATCTTCTTTAGGGGCATCAATAGCAATCAAAGAGTCTACTCTTCTTCCGTCAAAAGAAAAATCGTTTTTAACAATATAGTTTGTCGTCGTTACATTTCGTAAAGAATCTATAATCTGGGTCTTTAAACTATCGTGTACAACAACAGGAATTTCTTTTTTTTCTAGAGCTTTATTAACTGTTTCAACTTGTTTTCGACTAATAAACGAAAACAAAAAGAAAAACACCACAGATATAAACAAATACATTTGTGCTGGATGTAAATACAACAACCGTTTGCCTTCAACAAAACGTTTCGCTAAATACCCAGGCTTAATCATGAGAGGAATAAAACTCTTAAAAAAACGCGCATCTACAGAAAAGTAATTACTAATTGTATTGTAAAACAATACGGATACGGTAAGTTGATCGTTTGATTTCTGTCCACAATACGGGCAAAACTCAAAACCTTGCTCAAATCTATTTTCACAGTTTTTACAAGTCTCCAAAGGTTTTTTCATCTGACAATGGTTGATTGTTATAAAAATAATAAAAATCTAAACACGTCTACAAAATATAGGTTATTGATAAACAAAATCATACGCTTTTGGCACACAAATTGTTTAAGATTTAATGAAGCGGAAACCGAAAAGCTTATGAGTAGGTAAAATCAAAAAAATGAACGTTTATGAAAACACTAGTACTTTTATTCGCAGGCATGCTTTTTAGCGCAAATGGTGTTATGGCTTTAGATTTAAATAAAGCAACTATAAATCCCCCAAACCATTATCGTTATGTTCAACCTGTAACTTTTATTGAAAATGGTATTGAATTTTCAATCTTCCCTGATGGAAATTTTGATTATGAATTTCTATATAATAATACATATTATAATTCGAACTCTAGAAGAAACTCTATCAATGCATCTTACAGTGGTCCAAGAGTCAGTATAAACTATACATCTACGTCTCCTAATAGAAATTTTATTTCAAGAGACAGAAATGGCACGATTCGTGATATAGGAAATATACCGATTAATTATGACCGTACTGGAAACGTAACCCAAATAGGTTCTGTTTTTATTGGTTATGGTCGTGGTAGAAACGCAACTTTAAACCGAGTTGGAGGATTAACAGTTAACTATAACAATTGGGGGCAAATAGTTTCTACAAAAGGATATGTAAACTCAAATAATCGTCATGTGAATTATTGCGTCATTGAAAACAATCTATCGAGTAATTATTCGCATAACAATACCAACGATAGTTATTACTATTACAAGAAAAATGGAAAAATAAAGAAAGTGAAAAAGAGAAATTAGATTTTTTATTAGTTAGTTAAAGATTCCCGGATTCGGTTTTCCACGAGTTCGGGATTTTTTTATTCACTTATTTCAACATATCTGGAGTTGCAACAGTTCTAAACCCTATATGATCTGAACTCGAATTAGGCTCCATCCCCATTTTGGCTGAAATTCTGAAACTTGCACAATACGAAGCATTGCATAAAAAAGAACCACCTTTAATCACATGTTCTTCAATATAAGGCTTACCTATACTATATCCTTTTTCGGCACCTTTTGGATTTTCTAATATCTGATTCGGATTAATTTGATTATAATAATTTTCGTTAAATAAATCGCTTGTCAATTCCCATACATTACCTAACATATCATATAAACCAATACTGTTAGCTGAATACGATTTAACAGGAGCAATCAATTCAAATCCGTCCTTCGACTCATTTTTTATAGGAAACACTCCTTGCCACGTATTTGCTTTTTCGTTTAAGACTTCGGCATCATCACCCCAGGTATACACTTCATCTCTATGCATCCCTTGTGCCGCAGATTCCCACTCGGCTTCAGTTGGAAGTCTACGGTTTGCCCATTTGCAATAAGCTAAAGCATCTTCTAAAGCAATATGCACCACCGGATAATTATCTTTACCTTCAATGGAGCTTTCTGGCCCCTTAGGATGTTTCCAGTCTGCTCCTACCTGCCAACGCCACCATTGCTCATAGTTACGCATATTAGCGACTTGTTTTACCTCTTTGTTAAAAATTAAACTCCCTGGTTTTAAAACTGAATCATGAGGCTTAGGAGTTCCTTCTGGTAGCTCCTTTTTTAGATCTTCCCAATCAATCGGTCTTTCTGCAACTGTTATGTAATCAGTTGCGCTTACAAATGCTTTAAACTGTTTATTGGTTACTTCAGCGGCATCTATAAAAAAGCCATCTACAGAAACTGTATGTCCGGGCTTCTCTCTAGGTAAAGCAAATTTATCATTTTGTTTTGCGCCCTGAGTAAAGGTTTTAGGTTCTACCCAAACCATACCTTTCGGTGCTTTTATTTTTTCAGAAACACTTGCTGTATGTAATTGTGCGGTGTTCTTACTATCTGTTTTACAACTAAACATGATAGCCATTGAAAAAACAAAAAACAAGGTGTGATACTTAAAACTTACTTTCATTGCAAAACCACTGATTTGGTGAATATTTTATAATGTTGAAAAGCAAATATAAGAGTTAGAACATAAAACCTAATGACTTTTTTAAGGTATTCTGTAAATCTTAATTACAAAAAAAGCCTTTCAAATTAATGAAAGGCTTTTTGATAACACTATTAATCAAACTTTAATTCACATCCCAGAAAATCTTAGTGGTCATATTGTCCATAGAAGATACTTCAGAGAAGTTTTCTGTATTTAAAGATCGCTCTTTATCAGGGTAAATCCATCTTACTGGAGGTAAAGATTGTACATCAGAATCATCTGGCATAAACTCTAATTCAGGTAAGTCTAAGCGACGTTGCTCTGCCCAACTCTCACGTAAATTAACAACTCCATAATGAATCCATTTTTGTGTAGCAATTAACTCTAATTTTTCGGCCTCTGTACCAGACCAAGCTACACCAGCACCTGCAACATAATCGGCAACCTCTGTTGCTCCTAATGCATCTACTTCTCCAGAAATATCATTATTTGTAATTGATCTCACCCAATAATACCATTCTACAGATTGTTCGATACCCATTTCGTAAGCTTCTTGCGCCATAGCGTCGTTTCCACTTCTTAAATAGTATTCTGCCTTAATAAAACTTACTTCAGCAGCATCCATGATTACTCCAGGGAAAACCTGATTTAAGTTGAATGTCGATCTGCTAAATAAACTTACCTCTCCAGCGTCAGCTGCAGTTTGTTGAGTAGTTGCATCAGCTAAAGGATCAATTCCTTGATAATCGTCATTTACCGTTTTCTCAAAATAAACACGTAATCTTGGATCTGTATTAGCAACCATATGATCTACCATTAGCTTCCCTGCATAATTAGTATACCATCCATCACTACCAAATCCATCCTCAAACCCTCTAGAGTTAATATCAGAATCAACGTTTACAACTTCTATCTGTACATTCTCAGCATTAGAATCGATTGTTGGATATGATCCGCCTAAAATTGCACCCATTTCAGTACTTGCACGAGCTGAAAACTCAGAAGTTCCTGACACACGATTAAGTAGTCTTAAACGTAACGAGTTACAATACTTTTTCCATAAATCAAGATCTCCATAATTAATATAGTCTTGAGTGGTAAAAATTGTAGAAGTTACAGCTGCTAAAGAAGTACTATTTAATTCATCAGCTATGATCGCTAAATCATCTAACATCATAGTATATAAATCATTTGAAGCATCGTATGCAGGTAAAGATGAAATATAATCCCCACCGTTTGTACTCAACATCCCAGCTTCACTAAATGGAATATATCCAAATAAATCTACCATTTCTTGAGTATGATCGTAAAGATATATAGTAGCTGCTTGCATAAAAATTTTGTTAGCAGCTTGCTCTTCATCTGACAATCCGTTATAAATCTTTTGAAGCTCTCTGTATTGCGTTAACATACTGTAGTATTGATTCCATTGTTCATCTACAGTGGCAGCTCCAACCTTATATTGACCTAAGCTGTTTAACCAACCAGCAGCTTGAGTCCATGGCAATAATGTAGGTCTTAATATGATAAAATAATTCCCATAATTAGGTAAAACATAATTTGCATTGGCAAATAACATTCCTGTAAAATGCTTAGGAACTGTCGTTTCTCCAATCTTATTAGGATCGCTATAATTATCGCTAAGATCTGCATCTGAACATCCGGTACTTACCAGTCCTAATGCCACTAACGCTATGAATATATGTTTTTTCATGTTGTATCTTTTATTTTTATTCATTCTCACCATCATATTAAAGTTTAGCTCTTAAACTTAATCCAAATGTTCTACTAGAAGGGTTCATACCCGCTGTATTAACGTTCTGAAACCACTTAGATCCTGCTGTAAGTTGCTCTGCATCCATATCCTTAATTGTTCTATAGAAATAGAATAAGTTTCTACCAAACACAGATAATTGTAAATCTTGGAAACCAATTTTCTTAACAATATCTGAAGGCAATTGGTATGCTAAAGATAATTCACGCATTTTGAAATATGTATTCTCTTGAATATATAATTCATAACGTGTGTTTGGACTATATTGAGGTCCACCCCAGTTATAAACAGTATTGTAATATTCTGGATTTGATGTAATGTAATCATTCTCAGTTCCATCAGCTTTAACACCATCTAAAATAATACCATTATCGTAAACTTGCTCTCCATTTGGTCCTGCAGCTGTTCCTTGTGCGATTAATTCTCTTTCTCCAGTCACAGAGTTTTCATACCATGTTAAACCGCCATGTTCAGCATCCATGTATTTTAAACTCTCTTCTGTTAAACCTCTACTAATCATCCAGTTTAATGCTGTTGGCATTACATAACCACCTACTCTAAAATCAACTAATGCACTTAAGCTAAAGTTTTTATAAGTAAAAAAGTTAGCAAAACCACCTACAAACTTAGGTTGTGCGCTACCAACTTTAATCCATTGGTCTGGATCTACTTTATATAATCCGTTTGGATCAACAATTTTATCTCCATTAGCATCAGTAGCTACTGGGTGCGTATAGAATACACCTACAGGCTCTCCTGGCTCAGACACTAATTTGGCAGCACTACCATCATAATTAGCATGAACTAATTCTTCTAATCCTGGCGCTAAAGATTCTACAGTATTTTTGTTGAATGCGAAATTAATATTAGTATCCCAAGTAAAATCGTTTCCTGCAACAGGTGTTGCATTGAAACCAAGCTCCCAACCTTTATTGCGCATTGTACCGATATTCGTTAATACGTTACTAGCTCCAGCTGAGTTAGGTAATGTTAAAGGTAAAATTTGGTCTTCTAATCGAGAATCGTAATATGTTAAATCAACACCTAAACGACCTTGAAACATTTTCATCTCTAAACCAAATTCCACATCACGCTGTGTTTCTGATTTAATTCCGTCATTTCCTGCAGCTAATGGTAAAGTTGTATAAATAACAGAACCTGCACCTTGATCTCCTAAAGAACTTTGATTATAAGCTATATTAGCTCTGTAAGGTGTTGGGAAGTTACCCACTTTACCCCAAGACGCACGAACTTTACCAAAGTTGATGAAATCAGGCATATCGAAAGCATCAGAGAATACAAAACTTGAATTCACCGAAGGATAGGTAAATGAATTATCATCAGGGTTCATTGTTGAAGTACGATCTTGACGAATAGTTCCTTCTAAGAATAAATAGTTTTTAAAACTAAAGCTCGCTGTTCCTATTAATGCATCCTTAACATAACTTTGCATGTCGTTATTAGAGTTAGGTGTATTTGTTGAAGCATTTATAGAGTACCAATTCTCAACACTTAAACCACCACTTGTAGCTCTTTGCGTCCATTTATACATAGATTTTGTAGCATTATACCCTGCTAATAACTCCATGTTTAAGTCTTCAGTTAAATCCTTATTATAAGTTAAGAATAAATCACCGTATACTATTTTATCAAGTCTATTAGTAACACGGTAAAGTCCACTCGGGTTTCCTAAAGCTAAAGGTCTTACGTTAGGTCTTTTATCTTCAGATTCGAAAGCAGTGAAATCTGTAGACATTCTTCCTCTTAAAGATAACCCATCAGTAATATCCCAGTGTTGCGTAATACTTGCAATTACACGGTCTGTATTTTCCTCAAACTGATAATTGTTTATACGCCAAGCATATTCTAAAACATCACCTCTGTATCCAGGGATAGTTAAATTTTCATCCGGCGTTAAACTAGCACCAGAACCAGTTACATAACGATACCCTAAACTGGTTTGCGCGTATTTATAGTACCAATCACCACTATCAAAGCGAGTCATCATACCACCAAAGTTATTAGTTAAACGGTCAATTTTATAAGGTCTGTTTAAAACTTTAGCATTGATATAATTTACTAATACATCCGTTTTTAAGTCATCATTCCAATTAAAACTAGTGTTTAAATTGAAGATGTTTTTATCATTCTCAGCTTCTCTACTTAGCCCTTCATTATCCTGACGTGTGTAAGAGAAACGGATATTAGCCTTATCCGTAGCATTCACAATCGAAATGTTGTTCATGAAGTTATGAGCATCCTGATATAATCCTTCTACTCCATTTTGAGCCTTGTAAGGAATAACTTCTCCTGTCCATGCCAATGTTGGCTGACCGTCAAATTTAGGTCCAAAATTTACGTTAGTAGCAATTGGTGTTCTAACCCCATATTCAGAGTTAAACAACCACATGTCTTCATCTTGTCCAGCATCATTAAGATACGTAGGGTAACCTGGCCCTCTAACATTTTGAAAACGCGGTAAGTAAGCCACCTTGTCAACAGTATAAGTAGAGTTTACAGACACTCCAAGGCCTTTTTTCATGCCTTTTCCACTCTTTGTTGTAATTAATACAACTCCATTCATCGCTTCATTACCATACTTTGCTGCTGCAGAAGCTCCTTTTAAAATCGAAATATTCTCGATATCCTCTGGGTTAATATCTAAAATACCATTACCCTGAATACGTTGATCATTCCAATAACTTGTGTTATCTACATTGTCATTACGAATAGGAATACCATCTACAACATAAAGTGGCTGCGTATTCCCTGTAATAGACCCTAATCCACGAATTTGCATATTAACACCACTGGTAGAACCACCTGTAGTTGCAGCAATTTGAACACCAGGCGCCTTACCATACAATGCTGTTGCAAAGTTAGGTGTACCGGTTTTTGTTAATTCTTCGGCCTCTACAACCGCCGTTGCATAACCAATAGCTCGTTTTTCTTTGGTCATACCGAAAGAGGTAACGACAACCTCTTCTAAACTTTCAGTACTTTCAGCAAGTTGCACATCAATTGATGTTTGCCCTGCAACAGAAATTTCTTTGGTTGTATATCCAATGCTGGAAAACACCAATATTTCATCGCCGGCAAGTTCGATAACATAACGTCCATCGAAATCTGTTGCAACTCCTTTTGATGTTCCCTTTACAATAACGTTCGCTCCTGGAAGAGGAATCCCGCTAGTAGCATCAGAAACAACCCCTGAAACTGTAGTTTGCGCTCCGGCATATAACACACCGAAGAAACAAAATACAAACAGTAGTTTGAATAATTTTTGGTTCATAAATTTTTTAGTTTTGAGTTAATATGAATTAAATTAACAATTATTTAACCTGATAAGTATTCTTTTTTCGACCAACAACTCATCTAGGGTAGTGAATGAAAAACAAATTAAATAATTGATGTTTTATAATAGTAAAAAGCCTACAAATAATGGGTAAACCTAGTATTTATAAGCTTTTTGAAGAGGCAGAATTACACTTATTTATTTAAAAATGTATTATTTCTGAATAATTTTTATGGTTTTAGCGGTTGTTAGGTCGTCATGACTGATAAAATAACTGTTACTTTTCTTGTCGTTTATTTTGATTTCTTTAACAATTCCGTCACTCTCAGTATTACGCTCTATAACCAACTCGTTTTGTTCATAATATTTACCATTCAATTGAATTCTAACTTTATCAAACATTGGTGTCGTTATAGTATACATTGGTTCGCCAGGAACTACAGGGTAAAATCCCATCATGGAATATACCAACCAAGCCGACATGGTTCCGGTATCGTCATTTCCTGGTAAACCATCAGGCGAATTTTTAAAATGCTTTCTCACCAACTCCTTAACTAACTTCTGAGCACGATATTCTTCGCCTTTTACGTAATTAAATAAATAAGGATACGCAATATCAGGTTCGTTAGCCATATCAAATTTATCTGTATCAAAAATCTTTTGAAGTTGAGCTGTAAATGGTTTATCTCCTCCCATTAACTTTTTTAACCCTTTTATATCATGAGGTTCCATAAAAGCATATTGCCAGGCATTCCCTTCTATAAAACCAACATTCTCGGTAAAATTAGCACCAGCATCAGGATCGAACGGTTCGTACCAAGTACCATCTGCATTTCTGGGTCTTAGTAAATTCCAATCCTTATCAAACAATTTTCTGTAAGACAAGGAACGCTTCATAAAACGTTTATAATCATCTTTATTTCCTAATTCTTTTGCTAAAAGCGCAATTGAATAATCGGCAATATTATATTCCTGCGTTGTTGAAACAGGACCTTTGCTTTCTGTTGTTAAATAGCCTTTCTCAATATAATCTTTCAAAGCAGGTCGTAACGGATTGTTTTCAATCTGATTGGCACTTTTCAGCATGGCTTCATAAGCCTTCTCTATATCAAAATCCTTGATTCCTTTTAAATAGGTGTCTGTAATAACAATACTCGCAGGATCACCAACCATAGTAAAGGTTTCTGTAGAATTTAATTCCCATTTGGGTAGCCAGCCATTTTCATCATACATATCAATCATGCTATTAACCATATCAACCTGTTGTTCCGGATAAACCAACGACATCAACTGATGTAAATTTCTGTAGGTATCCCACAATGAAAACACTGTATATCTTGTTCCAGCGGTCTTCCCTATTTTTCCTGTTTTAATTTCAGGATACTCCCCATTAACATCGTTAAGCATATTCGGGTGAATTAAGGTATGATATAACGCCGTATAAAAAATGGTTTTATCATCCTTTGAACCGCCTTCCACTTGTATTCTGGATAATAGTGTATTCCACTTAGTGTAGGTTTCTTGATAAATATCTTCAAAAGATTTTGCTTGAGTTTCTTTTTCTAAGTTCTCTCTTGCATTTTCAATACTAACGTACGATACACCAATCTTAACTTCTACCGTTTCTGGTTTTTCAAACTTATAAGAGAAATAGGTACCAATACTATCGCCAACCACCGTTTTGGTTGCATTCTTCATAATTCGAGTTTTACCGTTATACCCCATCCACTGTGCTTCTACTCCGTCGTATTTAGCTGGTGTATTCCAAACACCAAAAGTTTCGGCAGGTTTAGAAAACTTGGCTACAAAATACACTGGATATGCATCTTCAGGGCTATTGTAGCAAAAAGAACCAACGGTTCGCATACCTTCAATCTCCGTTGGAGATACTATTTTTACCATGGCTCCTTGTTCATTGGTAAGTCCTAAACCAAGATTAAGCAACAGGTTAGACTCTCCTTTAGGAAATGAAATTCGACTAACGCCCACATGTTCTGAAGCTGTTAATTCTACTTTTGTATTGTATTTATCTAAATCAACACTGTAATAGCCTGCTTTGGCAACTTCGTTTTTATAGGTGGTACCATATTCCAAATGATTGGTTTTTAAATCTCCTGTAGTAGGCATTAACAATAACACCCCTAAATCAGGACAACCAACACCGCTTAGATTCACATGTGAAAACCCTGTTAGAAATTTGTTTTCATTCACGTAAGGGTTAGATAACCACTGACTATCTTTTTCTAAAGGATTTTGAGGTCCCGCCACATTAAATGGGCTCACACTTGCCATTCCTCGTGGTGCAATAGGCCCAGGATAGGTCGCACCATAATTTGAAGTTCCAATAAAAGGATTCACATAATCTGCTGGTTGCTCTTGGGCCTGTATATTTTGAAATACAAAACCACATAAACCAAGAACAATCCCTTTTTTAAGTTGATTAAAAACAGATGATGTTTTATTAATCGTATTCATATCGTTGACTTTTATTTTATAATTAATTGCCCTGTTAATCGCTCTTCTTCAGAAGACGACCCGATAATGATTTTAAAAACTCCAGGTTCTACGACACGTTCCATATCTGTATTCAATAAAGATAAAGCCTTTGGTTTTAAGGTCATAGTTATTTCTTTTTCTTCTCCAGGTTTTAAAGTAACACGATCGAAACCTCTAAGCACTTTAGTATAAGTTACTACCGATGCAAATTCATCCTGAATATACAATTGAGGCACTTCATCACCTTCATAATTCCCAGTATTTTTAATTTTAAATGATACTGAAACCGACTTAAAGTCCTTTGAGTCTGTTTCTGGCGTTACTTTTAAACCACTATACTCAAATGTTGTATAACTTAACCCATAACCAAACGGATATAACGCTGTATTAATTCTGGTTTGCCCAATATCACCCTTACCCTGCCCTTTTTGAGAACTTCTTTTGTAAGGAAAATTAAAAGGAATTTGTCCAACCGTTCTAGGGAATGTTATTGGTAATTTTCCACCAGGATTGTAGGCTCCAAAAATAGCTTCAGCAATTGCTTGTCCGCCATATTCTCCAGGAAACCAAGCTTCAATAATTGATGAAACATGATCGTCTACCCAGTTAATACTCATTGGACGGCCGTTAATTAAAACAACTACAATTGGTTTTCCGGTTGCATAAAGGGCTTTTATTAAATCTAACTGATTTCCCGGTAAATCTAAGGATGTTCTGGATTTTGATTCACCAACCGTATCTTCATTATCACCAACAGCAACCACAATTAAATCGGATTTTTCTGCAGCCTTAACAGCTTCATCAATATAGTTTTGCTGAATATCATCTGGAGCTACACTATAAAGTTCACTTTTCGGCCAGTTAGCATCATAAAAGTCACAACCTTGGGTAAAATTCACATTCGCTTTATCGCCAACAAATGTTTTAATACCATCGTAAACGGATTGCACTTTTATATTAGAAGGTCCATAACGACTAATGGAATGATTTATAGCCTTTGCATTTGGGCCTGTAACCAAAATATTTTTCAAGGTATTTAATTTCACAGGCAACAGGCTTTCTGAATTCTTCAATAACACTAAAGACTCTCTTGATGCTTTTAATGCAATGCTTTCACTTTCAGAGCCGTGAACAATAGCGTCAGCTTCTTTTGCATCATTAACGTAAGGACTATCAAATAATCCCAATTCAAATTTAACTCTCAAAACATCTTTAACACGCTCATCTATAATTTCCATTGGAATTCTGCCCTCCTCAACCAGTTCTCTTAAAGGTAAAATAAAATCTTCGGCAGGTGAAAAATTAGTGCGCACATTTAAACCAGCCATAACCGATAAATAGACAGTTTCTTTAAAATCTTCAGCAATATGATGACGGCCTTTTAAACCACCAACAGCCCAGCTATCTGAAACCACATAACCATTAAAGCCCCATTGTTCTCTTAGCAATTCGGTTAAAAAATAATGACTTCCGGTTACCGGAATTCCGTTATAATCGTTGTACGAAGACATAATGCCTTTTAAACCTCCTTCCTGAACAACGGTACGGAAAGGTTCTAAGTAAATTTCATGCATTTCGCGTTCTGTAACATGCGGATCGGTTCTGGCATCGCCATCACGTCCACCTTTTGGAGCACTGTACATGGCAAAATGCTTTGCTGTAGACACAATATTCTGAGCCTGTAATGACTTTACCATATTTAAACCTAATTGCGACACTAAATACGGGTCTTCACCATAACACTCGACAGTTCTACCCCATCTTGGGTCTCTGGCTAAATCTAAAATTGGAGAATACACATTGGTATAACCCAAAACTCGGGCTTCCTTTCCTGTAATGGCTCCAATTTCAGACACTAGGTCTTTATCCCATGTACTACCGATGCCTATTTGAGCTGGAAAACTTGTTGCACCGTCGTGACATAACCCACGAATACCTTCATTTGTAAAATCTACCGGAATACCTAAACGGGTATCTTCAACAAAAAAGCGTTGCACCTCATTAATAGCTTTCGCGTGATTAGACGGAGGCCACGAATACTGGGTTTCGGCACTTTTATGATAGGCTAAACCGTTTAAATGTTCATCGATGTTACCAATTCCATCTTTATAAACTCGATTTTTCCAATCGGCGTTTGGTAATTCATCTTTTAGCACGCGACCAAATCCATATAGCGTTGCCATCTGACAGGTTTTTTCATCTAAAGACATCTGATGTATTAAATCGTCAATTCTATCGTTTAGAGGCTGTGAAGCATCTTCATAAATGTCCTTTTTCTTGTTTTTATTAAAATCAATCCAGGTATCGTGATATATTTTAGCTTTCTTTTTCTTTGAAATAAATTCCTGAGCAGACACCATGCTGAAAGACACAGTAGTTATCGCTAATACTGGAATTAATTGTTTTAATTTCATAAACTATATTATTCTATTTTAGACATCAACCGTAATTTCAACTAGTTAAAGCTTAAGGTTAAATTTTGATATGTATTTTAATCAAAAATAGGCGCTTACGTAATTATAAATTACGCAAACACCTATCTGTTTATTGAACTTAAATCTATTGATTTACAGCATCAATTTTTAATGTCCATGCGTATTTTGAAGGTAAACTATTTCTTAATTTCTGAGGAATAATTACTTTAAATCCTTCCGCTTGTTTTTCCCATTTTAAACGTGTTCTCGAACCAAGCATAGTAATTTTAGTACCTTTTTTAGGCGTGATTGATTTTACAACTACTTCAGCGGGAATTTTGTTTTCATTTTCTTCTGCCATATAGAATAAAAACACATTACCTTTTTCATTCTGAGTCATACAAATATTGTTCTCTTTAAATGGAGCGATAGGTTTTGTTGCGTAAATCGCTGTACTGTTTACATCCATCCAATCGCCATAAGCTTGTAATAAATCGTATGCACCTTGCTGCCACTCACCCTCTGGACTTGGCGCAATGTTTAACAATAAATTACCACCTTTAGCAACCACATCGATAAGCGTGTGAATACCTTCGCGAGGGCTCATGTATTTCGCATTTGGTGTGTAAGACCAGCCACCTCCTGAAATTATGCAAGACTCCCATGGATATGGCAATGTCTTCTCTGGCACACGATTTTCAGGTGTTAAGTAGTTTTGGTTTTTCCCGTGAACAGCACGATCAACCACAATTAAACCTGGTTGCTGTTTACGAGCCTTAACCACTAAATCATCCATTTTAATATCCTGATTGATGATACGGTGTTTTAAATACCCGTCTTCAGCTTTATCAATAGTTCTTCCATACCACTCCGTAATTTCAGCTTTAGGCGTTTTAGCCACCCAGCCACCATCTAACCAAAGAATATCTATTTTACCATAATCGGTTAAAAGTTCCATAATCTGGTTATGCGTGAAATCGACATACTCTTGCCATTTTTCAGGGTTTTCTAATGGCGAATAGTTTACGTTTCTATCTTTTGGTGGGTATTTTGGCCACCAGTAACTATCTACATTCCAATCTGGCTTAGAGAAATACGCTCCTGCCCAAAGTCCTTCATTTCTAAATGAATTGAATACTTCTTTAGCAATATTCGCCTTAGGATTTGACGAGAAAGGTGTTTTTGGCGATGTAATTTTATAATCAGTGTATTTCGAATCGAACATACTAAATCCGTCATGGTGCTTTGTGGTAAATACCACATATTTCATCCCGGCATGTTTCGCCGCTTTTGCCCATTTATCTGGGTCGAATTTTGTTGGATTGAATGTGGTTTGAAGCGCTTCATATTCCTTTTTATATGCAAAATAATCGTCTGGATTGCTTCCTTTTTTACGTTCACACCATCCGTACTCTTCTGGTGATAAGGACCATGATTCCACAATTCCCCATTGACTATATGTTCCCCAGTGCATTAATAAACCGAATTTAAGGTCTTGCCATTGGTCTAATTTCTCTAATACTAACGGATCTGTTTCCGGCACATAACGTTCATCTTCATAAATGGCCTGCGAAAACGAATGCATCGAAAGCAATGCCGTAATAGCAATAAGCGTCTTTTTCATACTTTAATTATTTTTTAATTGAGTTATTAAGTGAGTAAGGTGCATTTTCTAATTTGCTGCCCCACTCCGTATTTGCTGTGTTTGTTAAATTGAATTTTAAAACACCACCGTTCTGGACGGTTTCATAATTCAAATAGGTATTGTTGTAAACTGCTTCATTCAGATCTACTGATTGAATATAAAAGTTGCCTCTTGAGTTATTTTCTGAATGTATTTCGAAAGTATTTCCGTTTTCTAAATGAAGTGTTGCCTTTTTGAATAGCGGACTACCGATGACATACTGATTTATTCCAGGGGTTACCGGATAAAATCCTAAAGAGCTGAACACATACCAAGCCGAAGTTTGGCCGTTATCCTCATCACCACAATAGCCATCTGGCTTTGCTGAATATAGTTTAGTTAAAACTTCTCTAATACGTTCTTGAGTTTTGTATGGAGCTCCTGCAAAATTGTACAGGTAAATCATGTGTTGAATAGGTTGATTCCCATGCGCATAATTCCCCATATTTACCACTTGCATTTCTCGAATTTCATGGATAGTGTGCCCGTAATACGAATCGTCAAATTTTGGAGGCATCGTAAAAACACCATCTAATTTTGAAATAAAGGCATCATTACCTCCCATTAAATTGACTAATCCCTGTACATCATGAAATACCGACCAGGTATAATGTAAACTATTGCCTTCGGTAAATGCATCACCCCATTTTAACGGGTTAAATGGATATTGAAACGAACCGTCTTCATTTTTACCACGCATTAACCCCGTTGACGGATCGAATAAATGATTATAATTCAACGACTGCTTTTCAAACTTTTCTGCTAATTCTTGTTTACCAAGTTTCTTAGCCATTTCAGAAATTGTAAAATCGGCATACGCATATTCTAAAGTTCTAGCTGCATTTTCTTTTATATCGACATTATTAGGCACGTATCCTAAGGTATTATAATAGTCTAACCCTGCACGACCTACAGAATTTACTGGGCGACCGTCTTCAACGGTAGCATTTTTTAGAATCGCTTCAAAAAGGACATCAACATCTTTCTCTTTTACATTTCCTTTAAGAAATGCATCAACAATTATTGGCGCTGAATTAGAACCAATCATACAATCGCGATGCCCGGGACTTGCCCATTCCGGCAACCATCCTGATTCTTTATACGTATTTGCAAGCCCTTCCATGATGTGACTATTTAATTCCGGATACATCATATTAAAAAATGGAAAAACGGCTCTAAACGTATCCCAAAATCCGTTATCGGTAAACATATAGCCCGATAACACTTTTCCGTTGTACGGACTGTAATGAACGATGTTGTTATTTACATCAAATTCATAAAATTTTCTTGGGAATAATAGCACGCGATATAAACACGAATAAAAAGTGCGAATATGATCGCTATTATCATCTTCAATTTCTATTCTGTTTAACTCTTTATTCCATGCCTGTTTTGCTTTGTCTTTAGTGTCTTCAAAAGAATCTTCTCCAATTTCTCTATCAAGATTTAACTGCGCTTGCTCAGGGCTTATAAAAGACGACGCTACTTTTACATGTACCACATCGCCTCGATTGGTTTTAAATCCGATAATGGCGCCGACATGATTTCCTTCACTGTTTTTAACGTTTTTCTGTAATTTCCAATCGTCATGCCAGGTGTTTGTTATTTCAAAATCATGATCGAATTCCGCAACAAAATAGTTATTAAAATTCTCGGGAACGCCGCCACTGTTATTTCTACAATAGCCAATGATTTTTCGTTCTTCAGGAATAATTTTCACCATGGATCCTTTAAAAAAGGCATCTAATAAAATATAAGACTGTTCGGCTTCAGGAAACGTAAATTTAAAATGCGCAGCTCTTTCGGTTGGAGCGACTTCAGCTTTAACATCGTAATCAGCTAAATACACCGAATAATGGTACGGTTTTACAGTTTCCGCTTTATGTGAGAACCATGAAGCACGCTCATCCTCCTGAAATTTTAAATCGCCAGTAACTGCCATTAAAGAAAAGGCGGCATAATCATTAATCCACGGACTTGGTTGATGTGTTTGCTTGATCCCTCTTATTTTCTTGGCATCATAAGCATAGGTCCAGCCATCTCCCATTTTTGCCGTTTGCGGAGTCCAGAAATTCATCGCCCACGGTGTGGCGATTGCTGGATACGTATTCCCGTTAGATAAACTATAATCGGAGTCCGTTCCCATTAACGGGTTTACCAAATCGACTAAATTATCATTTTTAACCGATTTGGTATTTTCAGCTTGTTTGGTCTCCTGATTGCACGAAACAAAGCTTAATAGTAATACCCCTAAATATATAGTTAACCGACTCATATCCTTAATTCTACTAATTACTTTCTATTACCTGACCAGCGTCTCCATATAAATCAACCTCGCCATCTAACTGAAGTGCAATTACTGTTACGTTTTCATCCTGTACGTGTTCTGGCAAATCGATATATAATAACCCAGGAACTTTACTCCAGTATAATTTCCCAACCACATCGGTTTTTAATTTGGTGCCGTTACCAACTACCCAAGCGCGGTTTACTTTATTTTTAAGTCCTTTAATTAATAACGGACCGTTTGGTTTGTTGTCTACGTACAGATATAAAATGGTTTTATCTTTCGACAATGCCGTATAACCATTAAAATGTCCGAATGGAATTCCTGCACGTGTTCCATAAATGGCAGCAGCATGCTTTTTCGTCCATTTTCCTAATCCTTTCAAGATTTCAACTTGCTCCTCTGGAATAGTTCCATCCGCTTTAGGTCCGATATCTAAAAGTAGATTACCTCCCATATTAATACAGTCCACAAAAATGCGAATGATTTGATTCAAGCTCTTGTATTTGGTGTCGTTTGGTTGATAGCCCCAGGAATTGTTCATAGTCATGCATAATTCCCAATATTTATCTTTTGGTTTGTTTACAGGCACACCTTGCTCTGGCGTTGCATAATCTCCGTAACCTTGTAGTCTTGAATTGATGATGGTTGAAGGGGTTTCTTTGAATAAAAGCTCACGAATTTCTTTAGCTTTCCACTTTTCTGCTTTCTGTTCCCAATCGCCATCAAACCAATATAAATCCGGATCGTAAGTTGTTAATTCTTTTAATTGACCGAAATTAAATTTGGTGAATTTATCCCAACGTTTATCATCATCTTTATAACGTTTTTCATTTCTTAAGAAGTTTGGATAATCAGGATAAGACCAATCTAACAATGAATAATATAGACCTAATTTTAATCCTTCTTTACGAACTGCTTTTGCAAAAGGTGTAATTAAATCTTTTTTCGCCGGGGTTTTATCAATAACATTTAAATCACCTTGTTTGGTATTCCATAAAGCTACACCATCATGATGTTTTGTAGTGATTACCGTGTATTTAGCGCCACTTTCTTTAATTAATTTTGCCCAGTATTCAGGATCATAGTTCTTAGCTGTAAAGCCATTTAATTGCTTCATATAATCCTCATAGGTGATGTATCCGTTGTGAAACGACCAGGATTCGTCGATTCCGTTTACGGCATAGATACCCCAGTGGATAAAAATACCAAGCTTGGCATCTTTAAACCACGCCATGCGCTCTTCTTTACTTTGCTCTGTTTCCTGCGCTTTAGTTTGAAAACTGAATAATGCCATCAGTAAAGCTGCGGCTATATAACGTTTCTTCATTTTTAAGTATATCTTTTAAAGTCTAATTAGTTTACCAATATTTCATCAACAAATAGCCAAACCCCGCCACCTCTTGGATTTTTTTCTAAAGCTTTTGCTTTCACTTTTACAAATCTTGCAGATTGTTCAGGGAAATTAACCGTAAAATCTTTTTTTGTGACTTTTGAAGCTTGCGCATATGGTCTTGTTGCTTCTCCAATTTTTTCGAAAACCTTACCATCATTAGACAACGATACTTCAACAGCAACAGGGAAATAAATACCTGCCTTTTGACTTTCTAAAGTTCCAACGGCTACATTACTTATTTCGGTTTCATTTTCTAAATCGATAATCACTTCCATATCGGTTAACCAACCTTGCCATTGTCCGTCATGGAAATTTTGCGAGCCACGTAATGCATTATCCAGCGTGGTTGCTCCAGTACCTTTATAAGCATTGCTATACTGCGTATTGTAGGTAACTTTTTTTCCTATAGCTTTATGAAATTTAATCGTGTCTACATAAGTGATTCCTACAGGTTTTTCATCTTTGAATAAAGACGCCTTTAAAATTGTAGTTTCTTTAATCTGAAACGTATCAGTGTACTTCTGTGCACTTTCATTTAAGTCCGCATTTCCTGACACATAACGAATATCTGGACTTGGAAATTCATTTTTAAGTGAAAAATTGACTGCTTGATTAATAGAATCGAAAGAATATGCAGGCCTTAGAGTATAAGCACTTCTCGCATAATTGATATCTAAATCCTTATAACGCTCAAACATCATTTCCATACGGCGTGAAAAATCTTCCCAGTTACGAGATTCTTTGGTACTCCATAAAGCTTCAGACATGGCTGCTAGTCTTGGGAATATCATGTATTCAGACTGATCTGTGGTTGGTAAATATTCCGCCCATAAATTTGCCTGACCACCTAAAACATGCTTCGCTTCTTCCGGAGTCATTTCATCTGCTACCGGATCGAATTGGTATACTTTACTTAAAGGTGTATAAGCCGTAAATGCAGTTGGTTCGTATTCCTGAGGCCCTTGATAGTAATCAAAATAACAATGAGATGTTGGTGTCATAATCACGTCATGTCCTTGCTTTGCAGCTTCAATACCTGGTTTGTTACCTCTCCAGCTCATCACCGTCGCTTCAGGAGCAAGACCTCCTTCAATAATTTCATCCCAACCTATTAATTGTTTACCTTTCGAGTTGATGTATTTTTCCATACGTTTTACAAAATAACTTTGTAATTCATCAACATCTTTTAAACCTTCCTCTTTAACACGTTTTTGACAATGCGGACAGATTTTCCAATTGGTTTTAGTGGCTTCGTCGCCTCCAATATGAATATATTTTGATGGGAAAATGGTCATGACTTCATCCAAAACATTCTCTAAAAATAGGAACGTACTGTCCTTTCCTGCACAATAAATATCTGTAATTGGCCAAAGCCCGCCTGAAGGCACACCTATTTCCTGATTAAAACACGCTAATTCTGGGTAAGAGGCTATTGCACTCGACACGTGAGCCGGCATTTCAATTTCAGGAATCACCTCTATATTTTTAGACGCGGCATAAGCAACGATGTCTTTTAATTCTTCCTGAGTTAAAAACCCACCATAAGTTCCTTTAACACCATGTGGGTTTTTGTCTCGGTTGTGCCAAAATTTATCTTCCTGATCGACGCGCCATGCGCCAACTTCGGTTAATTTTGGATATTTCTTGATTTCTATTCGCCACCCTTGATCATCAACCAAATGCAAATGCAAAACATTCATTTTATGCATCGCTAAACGATCGATGGTTTGCTTAATATAATCACTGTCGAAAAAATGGCGCGATAAATCAAGCATTAATCCACGATATTGAAAACGTGGTTCATCTTTAATAGAAACATTAGGAACAATCCAATCTTGATTTGCTACTAAAGAAGTATTCTCGATTGTTGTTGGCAGTAATTGTCTAAGTGTTTCAATACCGTACACAAAACCAGCAACCCCGTTGGATTTTATGATTACCCCTTTTGAATCTGAATCTAACTCATAAGCTTCGGATTTCAAATTAGCATCTGTTACGAATTGGATATAATTTTTTGAAGGCGCTTCATTTACAATTTCAGGAGTAAATCCTGCAGCCGTTTTTAATTTACTAATTAAAACCTCTAAAGCCACTTTCTGACTTTCATCTTCAATAACAAATTGCGTGTTTTCATTTATCTCAAATCCACCTTGGTTCAAGGTTAATTCAACCGGTTTTGGAATGATTTGAATATCGGCTTCTGTGAAATTTACCTGTTTCGACTGGCACGATGCCAACATCAGTCCAAGTCCTAAAAGCAATATTTTTGAGTGACTAAATTTTATCATCTTAAGTTAGTTTGTGTCTTCTTTTATTTATCCCAGGTCATTTTGAATTTAGAATCTTCCATTCTATTACCGTTAGCTTCATCGTAAACTGCATAATTAAACCCAGACCTTAAACTATAACCACCATATTCACCGGCCTTATTTACGGCTATAAATCCTACCTGCAAATATTCCATATCCTGATGGTTCTTATGTTTGTCGTAAATACGTTCTACAATCTCTTTACAAGCTTCATCAGGTGATTTCCCCTGACGCATTAACTCAACAACCATAGCACTTCCTGCCGTTCTTATAACTGCTTCACCAAGTCCTGTAGCAGCGGCAGCTCCGACTTCATTATCTAAAAATAATCCTGCACCAATTATAGGAGAATCTCCTACGCGTCCGTGCATTTTCCAAGCCGCACCACTGGTTGTACAACCACCCGTAATTTCGCCATTTTCATCAATCACCAACATGCTTATGGTATCGTGATTTTCAATATTAATGACTGGTTGATATTTCGATTTTTCTAACCAGTTTTTCCAGTCTTTTTCAGAAGCTTCTGTTAACAAATTTTCTTCTTTAAAACCTTGCTCCTTAGCAAACTGTAAGGCGCCAGCGCCAGTTAACATAACATGAGGCGTATTTTCTAATACTTTTTGTGCAACTGCAATCGGGTGTTTTATATTTTGAAGAAAAGATACCGAACCACAATCGCTATTAGAATCCATTATACAAGCATCTAAAGTCACTTTACCTTCTCTATCCGGATAACCACCATAACCAACGCTTCTCACTTTTGGATCCCCTTCTGGAATTCCAACCCCAGCAACAATAGCATCTAATCCAGATTTACCAGATTTTAGTAATTTCCACGCTTCTTCGTTAGCTGGTAATCCATGATTCCAGGTGGATATAATTAAAGGTTTAGTTCCTTTTTTATCGTCAGAAACAGCAGCCGAAACCGCTGATTTTGTTTCATCTTTACAGCTTAAAAGTGCACTCACTCCTAATGTTCCTAATGCTGCGTTTTTAATAAAATGTCTTCTGTCTCCCATGTTCTCAATATTATTTATATACCTGTGACGATATTGCCATAGTGTACGTTTGGTTTTTATTTGGTTGAGGCCCCATAACAAATTGCAAGGTTCCCCCATGTATAAGGTCTTTGTGTTCTATATAACTTTTTGAAATTTCCTTTCCGTTTAAAGTTATAGATTGAATGTATTTGTTTTCCGAGGAATTATTTTCAGTTTCAACTGTAAAATCTTTTCCCGATTCTAAGTGAATAATGGCTTTATCGAAAATAGGTGAACCAAAAGCGTAAACACCCTGAGCAGGATTTACCGGATAAAACCCTAAAGCACTAAATACATACCAAGACGACATTTGTCCGCAGTCTTCATTTCCGCAATGGCCATCTGGTGTATTTTTATATTGTGTTTCTAAAATGGTTCTGATAATTTCTTGTGTTTTTTCAGGCTTACCGATGTAATTATACAAGTAGCCCACATGATGACTCGGCTCATTTCCATGGGCATATTGACCTATCATACCCGTGTTAAAAATAGGCAATTTGTCGGTAGCTAAAGGGTAAAAACTAAACATAGAATCCAGTTTTTTTTCAAATCGCTCAGTACCAACTTCTTTTATCAAACCTTCAATATTTTGGGGCACTGACCACATATATTGCCAGGCATTACTCTCGCAATAATAGGGTGTATATTCTTTAGGAATGAAGTTTTCTATAAAAGTCCCATCTTCACTTTTTGGGCGTAAAAAAGTACTTTTTGAATCGTATAAATTTCTCCAGTTTTCAGAACGATTTAAGAAATACTCGTAATCTTCTGTTTTATTTAAAGCTTTCGCAAATTGTGCGACACACCAATCGTTATATGCATATTCCAGAGTTTTTGAAACTGACCAGTTTTCATGATGCTCATCAACTGGAATATAGCCTAATGTTTTATATTCATACAACTGACGAGCATCGACCATAGAACTTAATTTACAGGCTTCGTAGGCTAAATTTTCATCAAACCCGTTAATGCCTTTAAAATAGGCATCCACAATAACAGGAATCGCATGATTACCGATCATCATATTGGTTTCATTCCCTTGCATAGACCAAACCGGTAACAATCCTGTTTCTTTATAATGCGCCAACAAGGAATTAATCATATCCGAAACCCTATCAGAATGTATTATGGTATATAAAGGATGTGCTGCACGATACGTATCCCAGAGTGAAAACGTGTCGTAACGTTTAAACCCTGTAGTTGTCATAACACTATCATTAGCTCCTTTGTATTCGTTATTGTAATCACTTAACAAAGTCGGTGCTAACATAGATTGATACAACATTGTGTAAAAAATATGCTTCTTTGTTTCATCGGTAGTACATACTTCAACTTTTTCTAGTTGATGTTCCCAAAGCTGATTCGCTTGCTCTTTATAGTCCTCAAAATTGAAATGAGGCGCTTCGTTTTCCAAAGATTTATTAGCACCATCCAGACTTGCTGTAGATAATCCTGTTTTTAAAATGATGACATCATTGTCCTCAGTATTATAAGTCAGAATGATTTTTGTATTCTTTCCTAAAGCTTCTCCCGTAACTAAAGAATCGTTTGAAAAAAACTGATAGGACTGAAATGGTTTAGACACCTGAATTTCAAAATAAACACGCTGATCTTTAGCCCATCCTGTAGATTTTCGATAACCTTGAAGTGTGCTGTCGTTTAAAACTTTTATGTATGTATCTATAGGAGCATCCCAATTAAGCGCATAACCTAAATCGATATGAATTTGCGACAATGTATCTTTTGGAAAGGTATATTTATGAATTCCTGTTCTTTGAGTAGCTGATAATTCAGCTTTAATTCCATAATCTAATAAATCAACTTGATAATATCCTGGTCCAGCCGATTCCTGCTCATGATTATAGCCTGAAAAAGGTTTAAAGTTATTTACCTCGATTCGTTTATTAAAACGGCTATTGGTAGGCATGACTAAAATATCATATAAATCGCCAGCACCTGTTCCTGATAAGTGGGTATGTGAAAAACCAGAAATAATGGAATCCTGATAAAAATACCCCGCAATTCTGTCCCAACCCGGAATACCTATATCTGGACTCAATTGCACCATTCCGAAAGGCACAGTAGCTCCTGGATACGTATTACCAGGACCATCTGTACCTATAAACGGGTTCACGTACTGTGTGAGTTTTTTATGAATTACATCATCAGTCTGTTTGCAATTCACTAAAAGCAATGCACAAACTGAAAATATGTAAACTCCAAACTTCATCAGGTACGATTATAAATTAGCTTTTGTCGTTTTTATAGTTTCAAAAAATTCGTCTGAAATCGCATTACCATCGAAAAAAGAAACCCCTTTTGCTCCATTTTCTTTAGCGTATAAAATAGCCTGTTTTAAATCTTCAGTGGTTTTAAAATCAGGAATATAAATTCCTGTATTCAATGATATCCCTTCGCTTTCAGTATCTGTTACACCTTGCTTGGTAGCATACCCAATCCAGTCTACTTCTTCGTTGTAAAATCCATGGTAAATCATTGGGTAAACTTCATCAATATCCCATTTATCCCAACGTTGACGTACCATATGATCTGCCATTTCAGGGTAAGGAAATACCGCAGCTGTTAAAATCTTATTGTTATTGTGAGCGATTTTATAAGCATCATCAACAACCGATTTAATAGCGTTTAGTCTGAAGTTTTTCCACTCCATATCAATCGCTGTATTTTTACTTTCTAAAGGATTTTTATGATGGATTTTTTCAAACTCGCTAATACAAACATCGCAATAACAAAAGTCGTATTCCGGCAATTCTTCATCCTGAATTAAATTGTATTTTGGTAATAGTCCGATTGGTAAAAAGATATCCGGAAAACGAATATAATCTAAGTGCACACTCTCAACACCTTCAACTTTTGCCAAACCTTCCACTAAACCTAAAATATGGTTTCGTGATTCTTTTCTTGTCGGACATAACCACTGATAATACCCTACATAAGGACGCGTATCAAAGCATGATTTACCTTCTCTACTTACCTGATACCATTCCGGATGTTGTAGAGCAATAGTATCTCCCGGACGGTTTACTGCCATAATCCAGGCATGCACCCGTAACCCTTTTTCCTTAGCTAAAGGCACTAATCGCTCTAATAACTTAGGATCAGTTCCGGTGTTGATTAGAACTTCATCTATACCACCATTACTGTATTTCTCAAATTCTTTAAGGTATTCTTCATCCGATTTTTTGCCGTTTGCGGTTGTCCAAACCCCAAATTCAAAAGCTTCTTTTTTAGATTCAGGAGAATCAACTTCAGCAATAGTACCCTCTTTTTTTTGATCTCCACAGGATATGAAGAGTAACACCAAAGCCGTTATTAGTAAGTATTTTGTTTTCATAAGTTGTTGTTAGTCGTTTTTTGTTTGTTGCCTTTTGTCTATCTCTAGACGTTTGTTGTTATTCCATACCCTTAAACAATGCGTTTAATAATTCTTGATTTTTATCTAAGCTATATTCCCAAAACATAGCGCCACCAAGACCTTTTTCTTTTATAAACTTTGTTTTAGCATCTATTTCTTTAGGGGTTTCCCATGAAATAAAAATGCTGTCTTTTGCATTCCATAAAAAGGACGCTTTAGCAGATTCATCATACAACTTTTCGAAATCTCCTGATTTCATTTTTTCAACAATATCCCAATATGGAACAATAACTCCAGTAGACATGGCTGATTGATAATACCCGTTATTTTCAGGGTTTACTTTCTCCCACATTCTTCCATAAAATGGAATCCCCATAATTAATTTATTTGCAGGAACACCGGCATTTAAATGTCTTTCAATGGCCTGTAATCCACTATTACCTTCATATTCGTCTTTCTTTGTTGGATACAAATTGGCATGATGCCCTGTTTGGTAAAACCACCCATGATAATAATCGTAACACATCACGTTAATAAAATCAAGGTATTCCTGAGCTTTACCTAACTCGGTATGGTCTATATAAGCCTGGTTCGATCCACTGGCAATAGTTAATAAATAATGCGTCTGATCTTTTTTCCCCTGCGCTTCTAATGCCGTACGAATGGCTTTAAGAAGCAACGTAAAATTCTGTTTGTCTTCTGGACGAAACGCATTGTCTTCCCCACGCTGTCCAGGGTATTCCCAATCTAAATCCACACCATCAAAATCGTGCTTTTTCATTAGCTTCACACAAGCTTCTGCAAACTTATTTCTGGATGCTTCAAAGGCAGCCACATGCGAAAACTCATTAGACCAAACCCAACCACCAACAGAATACAACACTTTTAAATCTTTATTTTTAGACTTAAGCGCTATTAAACTGGCTATTTTACTGGAATCGACCTCTAACTCAAACCTCGGCTTACCACCTACTATATTTGCAAAGGCGTAATTTATATGTGTTAACTTTGATGCATCAACTTTTGCTGGATTGAAATCTTCGTACCCCGCAACGTAACCTATTAATTTCAAGTCACCAACTGGTGTTGCTATTGATTCCTTCTTATTTTCACAACCAATAATAGTAGCACCTACCAAAAGACATACTCCTATTTTTAGAATTCTAGATTTTATATTTACTAAGCTTAATTGAAACATCTATTACTTAATTTCCTTACTTCAACATTAAGGTTCTTATATAATTATACTTGTGATTTTTATTGAACCCTGCTATTATATTTAACGTATTTCTATTTTATTTCTGAAAACTCTCCGTTCTCCTTAATTATCAATGTTTTATTTGAAAATGGACTTTTTACAGAAATATTATACCCAGTTGAGTGGTTCTCTAATACCGGTTTTAATACCTTGCCATCAACTGTAATATCTTTATCAACAAGTTGGGATATGGATGATGCCCAAACTTTTTTCTTATTTCGATAACTTTTCTGAGCACGGTACAAACTGAACATTTCCCATTTTATTTTTTCGTCCTGCGGAATTTCAAAAGCATCCTTTCCTCCTATTTCCTTAGATGAAAAATAAACATAACCCCACTTTTCAGGCTCGTGCATATTAATCACACCCATTGGTGACCATACCCAGTTATACTCTGGTAAAAATTTATCGTCTTTCCCTTTTTTACGGCTGTATTTTCCGTTATTTAAATCATGCTGCCAATTAACACGCGAAAAATTTACACGCCAAAAACTATCCACCGGTACATTTTTATGAAAATAAGACGTTTTATAAGCAGCAAAAGGAATGGCTATTTCTAATGTCCAGCCTTCATCAGTATCGCTCGAATTGTTCAAAGTGCCCTGAACGGTAACAGCTGACTTTAATCCGTTAATGTCCCAATCATTTAAAATTTTAGGATTATCGCGATAAGGCTTGGTTAAAAACAAATCCCATACCGTATTTAATGCATTAATTTCCAACTCATAATAGTTATACGCATCACTATCCGGATCTATAAAAACCTCAAAGTCATTATTATAAAAAATAATAGTGTCTCTCTGTTTTAAATCGGCCCACACATGTGGTTCTTCCATTTTGGCCAGAATGTAATAATACTCATCATCCCAAAGCATCTTAACCCTGGTGTCGTATTTTGGCTTCTTATCTCCTTCAATATCTATGAATAAATCTGTCCATTCTGCTTTATCCCAAGAAACTTCAGATCCTTTTCCATCAATAGAAATAGACTCTGAAGTTTTGTATGCGATATATTGTCTAGGTTCTAAATCCTGCTTAGGTTGCGCACAACCCAGTGCACAAAAACACCACGCCGTACCAACCAAAGCCTTTATTTTCCTTTGTACCTTCAAATTATAAACTGTTATTCTTTGTAAACTCTACCACTTCACTTAATTTACCGAATGCCATGGCTACAACAGTATCTGCCGCACCATAATACACCGCTAATTTATCCTCTTCGTAATCATGCAATGCTGCACATGGGAACACCACATTAGGCACATCTCCATTCTGTTCGTAAGAAACCGCAGGTCCTAATAAATAGGGTTGTGTACGGTACTTAACTTTATCTGGCTCGTTTTCATCTAAAAGTGCAGCCCCCATAGCGTAACGGAATCCGTTACAGGTGTTAATCACTCCATGATACAACATTAACCATCCATCATCGGTTAAAATCGGAATTGGCCCTGCTCCAATTTTGGTACACTGCCAAGCGCTCTCTTCAAAAGGCGCAGCTTTCATTACACAACGGTGTTCACCCCAATATTTCATATCGGGACTGTAACTAATGTAAATATCTCCAAAAGGAGTATGCCCATTATCACTTGGTCGACTTAACATTGCATATTTACCGTTGATTTTTTTAGGGAATAACACCCCGTTTCTGTTGAAGGGTAAAAAGGCATTTTCACATTGAAAAAACTCTTTAAAATCGTAAGTATATGCGATACCAATAGTTGGTCCGTGATACCCATTACACCAGGTGATCCAATATCGGTCTTCAATGAACACCACACGCGGGTCGTATTTATAATCGGAATCAATCATTTCGGTATTCCCGGCTTGCATCACAATAGGATCATGATTTATATCCCAGTTGATACCATCTTTACTAAAGCCTGCGAAAATATTCATCTGCACCGCTCTGTTATCACATCTGAAAACTCCAGCAAACCCATCTTCAAAAGGTACTACCGCACTATTAAAAATACTGTTTGACGATGGAATTGCATATCGATCTATAATAGGGTTTTGAGAATATCTCCACATCACCTCATTACTATTCTCCGGTCTATCTTGCCAAGGTATATTTGCCACTTTTATATAATTTAATCTGTTATTTTATTTACTTTATTTAACCATGTATATTTTAAAATCCATGTTGTTACTAAAAATACAACTAAAGAGATTAAAGTTTTCGGGTAATCTCGTATTAAAAGGTAAATTGGTAACACAATCATACTTGATTGCCATATGATACCTATTATACAATTCAACATGTCTCTTAAAAAGTCATTATTCTTTTCAAAGGATGCATCTTCCTCCTTTAATTTTTTATAAACCGGTTTCCACCATCCCCAAGGTCTTACATTAGTGTAAAATGATTTCAGAACAGCTTCATCTGTAGGCTTAGAAAAACAGGTCCCTAATAAACTTCCAATTAATGAAAAACCAAAAATAATGGGGAATAAATATATTGATGGCATGGTTGCTAATTGGTACCATAGCCCCCCAACATCAAAATTCATTTTGTTCTGATCTAACACAAATTGAAATGAAGCAATAATTAATCCTGCCAACATACCCCAGAAATAGCCCCAACCATTAAAACGCCACCATACCCATTTCAGGAAATTTGCAGCCACATAACCACCAAATAGAGAGCTTGTAATCCATAAGGTTAACGAGTTAATTGAATCGGCAAAAAAGCCCATTAAAACCCCAAGCAACACAATTACAAAGGATGCTAAGTGACTAACTTTAATATAATGAGAGCTATCAGCCTCCGGTTTAAAATACTTTTTATAAATATCGTTTACAATATAAGCCGGCCCTGCATTTACAAATGCCGAGAACGTTGACATAAACGCCGCTAGCAACCCTGCCAATAGTAATCCTTTAATTCCAACAGGTACATGAAAATTAATCACTTTGGGTAAAATAACTTCTAAATCCCCTCCTGTTAAATCGGCCGTATTCATGCCCGGTGCTAACACCATTAATGCGATCACGACAATACCTCCGATTAATAAATATCTAGGGATGAATAAAATCAAATTTGTGAAACCTGACATATAAGCCGCCTCTTTTACGGTTTTTGTAGATAATATACGCTGTAAATCGTAGCTTGGTGTTGGTCCTGCAATACTAGCGAAAAAGCCTTTAAATAAAGACATACCAATAAAAGCACCGAACATTTTATAACCTTCTGTATCAATTAAATTATTAAACGCTGCATATTTATCACTCCAATGTGGTCCTAATTCCCAACCAAAAAAGATATTTTTCCATTCTTCAGAAATTAGAGATGTAATTTCTATATCTGTAAATGAAATCATTGTATAACCTGCCACCAAAACACCGGCAACAACCATAATTAAATACTGAAGTACTTCGGTTGCTACAACTGAAAACATACCACCTTTAATTGTATAGATAGTTGTTAAAAGAATAATGATTAATGCGTAAGATTGCGTGGAGGTGAAAATTACAGTCTCTCCTATTTGCGCTGTTAAATCCCAAGGCAAAATAATGGTTAGAAACTTCCCAACACCTTCAAAGAAATAGGCTATAAACCCAATGGCAGACACAATAGCAAAGATAGCCACTATGATATGCGAAGCTTTTCCGGCTTTATCATTTCCAAAACGTGTTAAAATCCATTCCGATCCTGTCATCACTTTTGAACGACGAATCCAAACCGCCAGGAACATCATAACGAAAATCTGATTCCAGATAGGCCAAAGCCACATAAACATAAAGCTCTTTACACCATACAGAAATAAAATTCCAACCATCCAGGCCGTTCCTGAAACATCAAACATTCCAGAGCCATTACTTAAACCTAAGTAATACCATTTGATTGATTTTCCTCCAAGAAAATAATGATCTAAACCTTGCGAAGCCTTTTTTGATATCCAGACTCCCACTCCTACTGTTATTAAAACGTAGGAAACAATAATACTAATATCTATTATATCCATCCTACTATTTTTTAATTCCCCAGTTTTTATTTGGATTTGGTCCCATTACAAAATGTAATGTACCGCCTTCTAAAATCGCCTGATGCGAAATTGATGTTTGATTGAAATCTTCTCCATTTAAAGTCGCCGATTGTATATAAATGTTTTTATCGGAAACATGTTCTGCTTTTATAGTAAATGTTTTACCATTCGGTAAATTCAATGTTGTTTTATCAAAAATCGGACTTCCTATTTCGTACTCTGCGGAAGCGGGATTCATTGGGTAAAGCCCTATAGAACTGAACACATACCAAGCCGACATTTGTCCGCAATCTTCATTTCCACTTAATCCGTTTGGTGTAGTATTGTATTGCGTATCTAAAATGTGGCGCACCCAATACAGTGTTCTCCACGGTTTGTTCGCATCGTTAAACATATAGGCAATATGATGACTCGGCTCATTACCATGGGCATATTGACCAATTAAACCTGAGATATCTGCCGAAGTATGCGTTCCTGTAATCTCTGAACTTTCGGTAAATAATTGCTCCAATCGAGAGGTAAACACATCTTCTCCTCCGTGTAGTTCAGCTAATTCTTTAACCGCATGAGGCACAAACCAACTGTGTTGCCAGGCATTCCCTTCAGTGTAATCTGTTTGAACTCTGTGGTTCGAGTATTTCGGATCGAATGGTTCATTCCAAGATTTTCCGTCTTCAGATTTCCCGCGCATAAATCCGGTTTGATTGTCGAACACATGCTCAAAGGCTTTTGAACGATTCATGAAAAACTTATAGTCTTCAGTTTTGCCAAGTGCTTTTGCCATTTGAGCTACACACCAATCGTCGTAAGCATATTCTAAAGTAATGGTTACCGATTCATCAATTGATGTATAAGGAATATATCCGAACTCTTTATAATATTTTAATCCACGCTCATCCTGCATCATTGTGTTTTTCATAGCTTCAAAAGCTTTCTCTGCATCAAACCCTCTTATACCTTTTAAGTAAGCTTCAACAATTACAGGAATTGAATGGTATCCGGTCATGGTATTGGTTTCATTCGCATAAAGTGTCCACACCGGTAAAATTTTCTTTGTTTCATAATACGTCAACATAGAATTGATGATATCTGAAACGTTATCAGGAGCAATTAAAGTTAATAAAGGCTGCTCTGCTCTAAAGGTATCCCACAGTGATAATGTTGAATAGGCTGTGAAATCTTTAGCCGTTGCAATGCTATCATTCTCCATTCTAAACTCGCCATTAGCATCACTAAACGTTACTGGCGCTACTTGTGCATGATACATAGCTGTGTAAAAAATAGTCTCTAAAGAATCTACTGAACTTTCAACTTCAATAGATTTTAAAGCGTTGTTCCAAGTATCATTGGCAGCAGTTTTAACCGTTTCAAACTCAAAGCCACCGGCTTCTAAATTACCCTTGGCATTTTCAATACTAACTGATGACAATGCTACTTTTGCTAATAATTCGGTAGAATCTGAATCATTAAAGAATAGCTGTAAAGCTGTTTTTGCTCCTTTGGCAAGGTTACCTTCTATTTCTACACCATCGCTAAATACATTTTTACCAGTAATTGGTTTAGAAAATTTTGCTACAAAAAATACTTTTTGATTTGGCGCCCAGCCTTTACTATAGCGGTAACCAGTTATTGTATATTCATCTTCTACTTCCAGAATGGTTTCAATGGTCTTATCCCAATTTAAGCTAAAACCTAAATCAACTACTACCGACTGCTCATCGCCTTCTTTAAACGTATATTTATGATACGCTGTGCGCTTTGCTGTGGTAAGCTCAACATTAACATCATGATCCTCTAAAAACAATTGGTAATAACCTGGTTTTGCAGTCTCATTATCATGACTGTATTTAGACCTGTAAGTGATACTGTCTCTTGATTTTGGGTAAACAGACAAATCCACTTCTTTATTTATCGGCATGAATAATATATCGGCTAAATCACCAATACCCGTTCCACTTAAACTTAGGTGACTAAATCCAACAGCGATAGAATCGGAATAATGGTATCCGGAACACCAGTCCCATGAACTAATACCATTAATAGGGCTCACTTGTAACATACCAAAAGGCACTGTCGCCCCCGGATAAGTATGCCCGTGTCCTCCTGTTCCAATAAAAGGATCTACTTCATCACTTAAAATTTTGTTAGTCACAGTTTTATTAGTAACATTGTCTCCACAACTCACGAAAAGACTCACTAACAAAACAATTACCGATACGTTTTTCATATTATATTTTTAATATTGAAGTCTAAAGTTTCTAGTTTTTTTTAAACTTTGAAATTATTTTAGACGGATGACACATTTTAAGACCTAAACACCAAAAAATAAAAATTGCTTTTAAATGGACGCAAATCAAAACAAACTCTTTAAAATTCCATTGGTTTATCACCTTGTTTTTTGGTCAATTTATTTCCTGTTTAATACATTTCGTTGGGGAAGTTATTTTGACGACTATGAATATTCTTTAAAAACCAACTTGATAGGGTTTCCTATTCATATGATTTTATGCTACCTAAATATTTTCATATTGATGCCCTTTCTGGTTTATAATAAAAAGTATGTGCTATATGTTATTTCTGTATTAGGATCTATTTTTGTAATGGTACTGGTAAAATACAATTTAACATATTGGCTGGTTAGCCATAACGTATGGCCTGAAGGTCCGGAAGCTATTGAAAAATTAAACCTGAATTACACAGTAGACATGATGATTGGTGAGCTGTATGTAATCACCTTTGTAACAGCAATAAAAATAACTTTAGACTACTTAAAAGAACACAAACGCGTAGCACTTCTAGAAAAAACGCAATTAGAAACAGAATTACGCTTTTTAAAAACTCAAGTGTCTCCACATTTCTTTTTTAATACCTTAAATAACATCTATTCATTATCGGTAGAAAAATCTAATAAAACCCCAAAAATGATTTTAAAACTCTCTGAATTGATGCGGTACTTATTGTATGAAACACGAGAAAGACGTCAAACTTTAGAGAAAGAGATTATTTACATACAAAACTACATCGATTTAGAACGGGTAAGGTATGACGAGAATTTAGAAGTTAATATGTACATATCCGGCGACATTCATGACAAGGAAATCGCACCTATTCTATTATTAACATTTATCGAAAACGCCTTTAAACATGGGGCCGACAAGAATATTGGCAAAGTGAAAATTAATATCAACTTTAAGATTATAGAAAATTTTCTTTACTTTACCGTCACTAACCCGATGCCACAGATTAGCGAGCTCCAAAAGCCTAATAAAAAAGCCGGAGGAATTGGTTTGGTAAATGCCAAAAAACGATTGGAATTAGGTTATAATAAAAACGACTACAAACTCTCAATTAAACAAAAAAAGAACAAATTTGTTGTTAAACTGAAAATTAAAGTCGCTTAACAAACTATTACAGAACTAAAACTACGACCAAACAAACTATGAAAATTAAATGCTTGATAATTGATGACGAGCCATTAGCTGTAAATGTCATAAAAAATTATCTTGAACAAATAGATGATTTTGAAATTATAAACACTTTTAATAATGCTATTGATGGATTAAATTTCCTAAAAAGCAATGATATTGATGTCGTTTTCCTTGATATAAATATGCCTGTTTTAGATGGTATAAATTTCATTAAAAGTTTGGAAAACCCACCTTTGATTATAATAACAAGTGCATATGATGAATATGCTTTAGAAACCTACGAATTAGATGTTCTGGACTACTTGGTTAAACCAATAGAAATGCCAAGGTTCATGAAAACCTTAAATAAAATCTCGAAACGTCTAGAATCTACAAACAAAATTCCTTCAAGTACAACGAAAGACACACCCTTCATTTTTATCAAGATTGATAAAAAGAAAATGAAGAAAATTTTCCTCAATGAAATTTTAATTATTGAAAGCTTAAAGGATTATTTAAAAATTAAAACTTTTTCGGGGTCTTACATCGTTCACTATACATTAAAAGACTTTACTAATCTTTTACCTCCTGCTGATTTTATTAGAATTCACCGCTCGTATACGGTGGCTATCGATAAGATTGATGCTTTAGAAGGTAATAGTGTTGAAATAGAAGGTTTACGTTATGTAATTGGCCGTTCATATTTAGATGAAGTGAAGCAAAAAATACTTGATGCTTCGGTTTAGTGTTCTTTTAAAAAGGAAGATGGTCACCCCTAATTGAATAGAAATAACCATCTTATTAACCAAACTCAAATAACATAAACTAAACAATAAAAAACTATAATGAGTTCGTTCTTAAATTTTAAAAATAGTAGCGTTTAAAAGCTTCTATTGCCTCATAGTCTGCCAGACCAAGGTCTTTATATTTTTTGGCTGTTGCACGATTTCTGTCTTCAGCTCGCACCCAGAACTCTCTGTTGTCATCACCCTGAAACATGACCCCATCTTTTTGTGATTGGTGATAGAATATAGATTGTCTCTTCTTAAGTACCTGGTCTGGACTCATGGGCACCGCCATATCAATTTGATAGGTCTCCCATTCGTGCCAAGCGCCACGATATAACCACACCCAACAATCTTTCATATAACTTTCGGGCTTCAATATTTTTAAAGCCTCAAACAAAGCGTCTAAACACACTTTATGGGTCCCATGCGGATCCGCTAAATCGCCTGCTGCATAAATTTGATGTGGCTTAATATCGTCTATTAATTCGCACATTATTCTTATATCGGCTTCGGTAAGCTTCCCTTTTTTAATCGTTCCTGTTTCGTAAAAAGGCAACTCTAAAAAATGAACATTTTCATCGGGTAAGCCTACATATCTTGTTGCCGCTAAAGATTCACTTTTTCTTATTGTGGTTTTTAATTTTCTAACCTCAAGTGTATCAATATCATTCTTAGATTTATTCTTTAAAAAATGAATAATGCTATCTACTTCGGTTGAATTTGAATTCAACACTTTTGAAACTTCAACGAATTTTAAAGCCTCTTCATTAGACACTGCTATATTTCCTGAAGTCTGATAAGCAACATGAACCTCATGGCCTTGTTCTACAAGTCTGGCAAAAGTACCTCCCATAGAAATCACATCATCATCCGGGTGCGGACTAAAAATAATCACACGCTTTTTTGCAGGCTCGGATCGCTCTGGTCTATTACTGTCATCTACATTAGGTTTACCACCCGGCCAACCGGTAATAGTATGCTGCATTTTATTAAACATCTTTATGTTTAAATCATAAGCAGCACCTTCTTCTGTTAATATGCTCGACATGCCATTATCGTTATAATCCTTATCGGTTAACTTTAAAAACGGCTTTTTTGTAAGTTCGCTTAACCAGATAACCGCCTTACATTTTAATTCATCATTCCAACGACAAGATTTTACTAACCAAGGGGTTTTTACACGGGTTAATTCTGATGAAGCTTCAATATCAAGAACAAAAGTTGTATTATCATGCTCTTGTAAATAGGTAGCCGGTACTTGAGAAGACATTTCCCCTTCAATAGCCTGCTTTACAATATCAGCTTTATTAATTCCCCATGCTAACAGTACAATCCGTTTTGCTTTCCTAACAGTTCCAACCCCCATAGTAATGGCCTTTCTAGGCACATTTTTCAATCCTAAAAATGCAGGGGCTGCATCTACGCGGGTAATATAATCTAAAGTTATTGCTCTAGTCCCTGAATTAATATGAGAACCAGGTTCATTAAACCCGATATGCCCTGTTCTTCCAATACCAAGCAACTGAAAATCTATCCCTCCATAAGACTGGATTTTCATCTCATAATCAATACAGTACTGATGCAGGTCTTGATCGCTAACCGTTCCATCAGGGATATTGATGTTTTCATGCAAAATATCGACATGATTAAATAAGTGATCATGCATGAAGTAATAATAACTCTGAATATTATCGACATCAATAGGGTAATATTCATCTAAATTGAAAGTAACTACGTTTTTAAAACTTAATCCTTCCTCGCGATGCATTCTTACCAACTCTTCATACACCTTAACTGGTGAAGATCCTGTTGCTAAACCTAGTACGCATACTTCACCTAATTCTTCCTTACGACGAATTAAGTTAGCAATTTCGTGTGCTACAAGTATGGACGCCTCTGTAGACGATTCGAAAATGACATTATGAATTTTTTCAAATCGTGTTTCTTCAAATTTCCCAGCTTCTCTGTAGCTTATTTCTTTGGTTTTATTTATTACCGTATTAATCATAAACGTGTAGATTACTAATTAACTGATGGTTATCTAAGTTACCTATTTAAGATAGTTTCTACTTTATAATTTCGACTAATAACAACGGAACAACTCCAAAGGAATTAATTTTATAGACCTAATAGATCAATTTAATTTTCTGATGTTTCCAGAATATCTAATTCTGCTATTGAGAACATATTTTTATCATCAATCCCGGATTTTGCAACAAATTTTATGTAACGCGCGGTAATTGAATGAAATGTTTTTATCTGTTTTACGGGGTTATTTTTAATATTGGAAAACTCTCCTTCAGACTGTTTAACCCAATGTTTATTGTCTGAACTTGTATAAAATTCATACTGTGACACTAAATTTAGATCATGCCCTAATTGCTTAGGAAAATATGAAAACCCATTAATAGTTATGGTTTCCCCCATATCAATCACAATATTCTGAGGTGATTTTGAGTTGTTTTCTCCAAATGTCCAAAAGGTACTCAAGTTTCCATCAATAGTTCTGTCTGCAGATTTAAAATCATGAGCTGAACTGGATAATACTTTCCATTTTTCTTTAGACTTCCCATAATTAATCACTTTAACCTTGCTGCTAACCTTTTCCTCTGCATTATGAGCTATAGCTTTTACCATGACGGCTTGAGGAAGTTGAATTGTTTCTTTATAACGCTGACTTTGAGTTGTTGGATCTGTTTCGTCAATAGTGTAATAAATCTCATTTCCGTTATCCGCTTCCATAGTCACTAAACCACGCTTATCACGGCTAATTTTTGGCATCGTAACTAAAGTTGGGGCATTGTATGCTTTTATAGTTGAAATTACTAAACTTGATTTAGAATCGGTAAAATTAACTCGAAGCGCTTCTGCTTTTACTCTATCCACTCTTAGAATTCGTTTATATCCAATAGTCGTTTCATTAGCTATAGTCTGCCATGCTCCATCAACTTTAGCTTCCACATTAAACGCCTTTACACGTTGCCCTAACCTAATATACTCTTGTAACTCTACTCGATTTATATTAATAGGTTTTTCAAATTCAAAAGACACAGAACCTGTATGAATACTATCATCGGTAGCCCAATAAGTTTCTGTATTGTTATCAATTAAGTTTGCAGCCGAATATTGTTTACTCTCACCTCGGGTATTATCTGCTGAAATTTTACTCTTTGCTAATAATTCTTCTTTAAAATCTGCTTTAATTACAGCGGTAAGTTCTTTTAATCTAGCAATATCATTTTCATTAACAAGTCCACGCTTATCGACCGGAAGGTTTAGTAACAAATTGGCATTTCTACCAATCGACTCGTAGTAAATATCTACCATTTCTTCCAAAGGTCTTACTTTATCATCTTCAGATTCATGGTAAAACCATCCCGGACGAATAGATACATCGGCTTCACCTGGCACCCATTTTTCACCGTCTTCATGACCGTTCATAAATTCTGAGTAATGTACTTTACCTGCCAATTCATCCTTTTGTCGCAACAGGCACCAATTGGTTTTCCCTGCTCTACCTCTTTCATTACCAATCCAACGTGCTTCTGATGGCCCTATACCCCAAACCAAAGTATTTGGTGAAATATCATAAATCATTTTATAGGTGGCATCCCAATCGTAATACTCTAAAGTGTTTATTTTCCTTGTTTCGTTAGCGCCTCCGTAATATCCATCACCTCCATTAGCGCCATCAAACCACATCTCAAATACATCGCCATAATTAGTTAGCAATTCCTTTAACTGATTTCTGAAATAGGTAATGTATTCCGGCTTTCCGTAGCCAGGATGATTTCTATCCCAAGGCGACAAGTATATTCCTAATTTTAAATCATATTCTTTACAAGCTTCGGCTAATTCTTTAACCACGTCGCCCTTACCATCTTTCCATGGCGAATTTTTAACTGAACGTTCTGTGTATTTTGAGGGCCACAAGCAAAATCCATCGTGATGTTTGGCGGTTATAATGATCCCTTTCATTCCGGCTTCCTTCGCCACTCTCGCCCACTGTCTTGCGTCTAATTCTGTAGGGTTAAACAATTCAGGAGATTCATCTCCGTAGCCCCATTCTTTATTTGTAAACGTATTTAATGAAAAATGAACAAAGGCATAAAACTCCATGTTGTGCCAGTTTAACTGCTTCTCGGAAGGCGTTGGACCAAATGCTTCTGGTGGGTCTACCTGAGCTTTGCAACTATACAATTGAGCTATAACCAACATGATTATTATTAAACCTCTGTACTTCATCATTTAAGTTTTGTTGTTTTATTTTTAGTTATTGGATTTTAGTTGAAATGAAAACATCGTCAATTAAATAACTGGATTTATTTTGTTTTTCATCCGCATTTAAAAGAGGGGGATATTTTTCTTCGTTAGGTGTCTCACGATTAGGTAAATCGCGATAGGCTCCGGTTCTAAAGGACAACCGCTCCACAGATTTAACTGCCATTACTGTTGAAGCTTCTTTTATAACCTGCTCTTCATTAAGAAACAATGAATAGCTACCTAAACCAGAAGTGTTCATTTCTATTTTTATATCGTACCATTCATCTAATCTTAATTTCATCACAGACTTCATTACTGATCTGTTTGAAGCAAATAACATTCCTTCTTTATTTACTGTAATTTGAACTGGCCTATTACCATAACGATCCGTGATATCGATATCAAACTGCGTTGTATCTATACTTTCAAGTTTAATTTTAAAATGAGCCTTTACATTAGTCCCTTCTTCAAAAACCCTAATAGCCCGACTATAGTCGTAATGGTCCTCATCTGTTAGTTGCAAACATCTATTGCCATTAGGCTCCTTTATTAAGTTTACTTTAGCCCATTTTGGCGAATAGGTGTTCCAGTCAATAATATTACCACCCTCTCTCATGTTTTCAAAATCATCATTCACATCTTCCGTTACAGCATATTTTATGGGTACCGGAATACGACACATCCAGATATCTTCCTTATTCATGCTATAGGTCATCCACATATCATCTCCAGGAGGATTTCCATTACCTTCTGTAATACCCCGCATATAGCAAGGTCCAAAATCTTTCCACCTTCCAAAAAAGCGTCTCGGTGGTACTTCGCCTTGAACCAACAATAAATTATCGTAGACAATACCATCAGTACTGGTTACTAAAGCCATTGGGAATCGGTATTGCGTTTGATCAATCGGATTATATGAAATCGCATATTTACCATCTTCTGTTTGTTGTCCCCACATTTTACCGCCAGACATAATTAAGGTTTGAGCTTTTACAGGATCTGAAAACGTTTCTCCTTCATCATCAGACAATGCAGCATAAGACTTTTTCCAAAGTCCGACAACCTTTCCATCGTTTCTATGATACCATGAAAATGCTTGCTCTCCCTTATTAAAGGTGTAAAAACCATCGTCTCCATTATCTTCCTCAAACCATTGTAATGTTTGTTTCTTATCTTTTAAAAGTGCTTCACAAGCCTTTATAAAACCCTTATCTTTTGATGTTTTGTAAAACGGATACGACGTGTTGCTTTCATCCCAATTTGTCTGACTATCATAGCGAATAAAATAAATAGGACCAAACGTGCCGTCTTTGTAAATTTCTCTAACTACCCGACCAATACCATTTTCCCTAAAAGGGTTTTCGGTATGTCCATAAAATGCTAATGTTAAAAATCTACCATTAGGCGCCACATAAAATCCCATGCGCTGATGCATCATATACCCCGTTGATCCTTCAGGAATTTTAACACCTTCAGGTGCCTGATAAGGCGGAAACACAACCTTAGGGAAGCTCCATTCTTTCCCATCCTTTGAAGTGATTAATAAGGTTTGCACTGGAGGAACGTGTTCATCGGATTCTCCACTAATGTATTGCTGAAAAAATTGCCCGTTCCAAAATGCTAAATTCGACGCATGGTTATAGGTCCAACCAAAACCATCACTATGCTCTGGGTAAGACCTATTGGCTCTCATCGTTTGAATATTTTCCACACCAATAGCATAGCGTAACCCTCCTTCATGTGTAAAACGGTTGATATGAGTTCCTCCAATGTAACGAACAGGTTCGTGAATACTTCCTGTTTGTCCCGCCACACTTAATAAATTTCCAACACTACATCCCACGACCAAAACTTTAGAGATAAACTTATAAAGTTTTGCTTGATTATCGAATAGGATATTGAAATTCATTTTTTTTATCTATTGCTATTGAAAAACAAGTTTAACATAAAAAGCTCTGGTACTGTACTTTTTTCGACGAATGCATCTCTAGAAGTCCCGTTGGAAAATATTTTTTAAACATTCATTCAGGTAACCAAAAGTGGTACTCGTCGAAAAAATACATATTATTGCAGTCAAAAAAATTATTTTTCATTCAAATTAAACTAAACTAATTATTAAATATGAGTGATATTAAAAAGGTTCCTGTTGTTGAGAAAAAAATGCTCATTCCTTTCATTTTGGTAACCTCCCTTTTTGCTTTATGGGGTTTTGCAAATGCAGTAACCGATCCAATGGTACAGGCGTTTAAAAAGGTATTAGAATTATCAAACTCCCAAGCTGCCTGGGTACAAATGGCTTTTTACGGCGGATATTTTTGTATGGCACTTCCTGCGGCAATTTTTATGAGGAAATACTCTTATAAGGTGGGTATTTTAATAGGATTGGCACTGTATGCTACTGGTGCTTTATTGTTTTATCCTGCAGCCATTACCGAAAAGTTCTGGTTTTTCTGCTTAGGACTTTACATCTTAACATTCGGACTAGCCTTTTTAGAAACTGCTGCCAACCCTTATGCCCTAGCCATGGGCGCTAAAGAAACCGCTACACAACGTTTAAATTTAGCGCAGGCATTCAATCCATTAGGGTTAATTGTCGGGTTAGTTGTTGCTCAGCAATTTGTATTAAAGAATCTACAATCGGATGACATTGCGGATTTTAGTGTTTTAGATGAAGCCTCGAAACTATTGGTAAGAACGTCTGATTTAATGGTAATTCGTAACCCTTATGTTATTTTAGGTTTGGTAATTACCGGTGTGTTCGTCTTGTTTTTGGTTAGCAAAATGCCACAATCGAAAGATGAAGGTGGTATTCCTAAAATTGGAGAAACGTTTTCTGTATTAGCTAAAAACAGAAAATATGTTTTAGGAGTCTTAGCTCAAATTTTATATGTAGGCGGACAGATTATGTGCTGGACCTATATCTATCAATATGCGGAAGCTATTGGTGTTGATAGTGTAACAGCAGGGTATTACCAAATGGCCGCATTTATTTTATTTACTATAGGAAGAGCGGTAGGAACTTATATGCTACGCTTTATTAGCTCTGGAAAACTGTTAATGTCTTTTGCTTTACTCGCAGGGTTATGTGTTTTAGGGACCATTGTTATAAAAGGTACTATAGGTCTATACTTCCTTGTTATGATTTCGTTTTTCATGTCTTTAATGTTCCCAACCATTTACGGTATTGCCCTAGGTGATTTAACCGAAGAGGAATCAAAAATAGGCTCAGCAGGTTTAGTTATGGCTATTGTTGGTGGGGCTTTATTACCAAAACTTCAAGGCGATATTATTGATATAGGCGGACATGGTGTTGCCGACACAACTATTTTATGGGTTTCTGAAATTAACTTTTCATTTATATTACCATTTATTTGCTTTTGCTTTATAGCTTGGTACGGAAATCATGTATATAAAAAACATGAATAACATATTCTTAAAAAAGCCTGATACGAATATCAGGCTTTTTTATTGATAGGCATATATATCTTTCATTATAACTACGCTCCCGTCTTCATTAATAACTTTTAAATTGTATCGAATATCTACCTTAGTGTTGATAGGTGCATAATAATAAATAACCCAAGCATCAGCTTCTTTTGTACCGATACAGCCATTAGAATAGGCTTTTCCTAAAGTTTCAGGATTTGTGGTCGGGTGAATCATTTGTCCGTACCTCGTGCCGTTTAATTCAGTTTCTATAAATGGAATTTGAGGCACTAAAGTCACTTTTCCATCATCTCGTCTCGTCACCTTGTAATCATGATTATTTGCCGGGTTCGCATATCTGGGGTTTTTATTGTATCCCACAATAATACCAGTACCGGTTTTGGTTCTTAGGTCCTCTTCTCTACCTGACATTTCCAGGTATTTCGTTTCATGCCGTCCAACACGAACAGGAAATTCAAACAGCTTAACCGAATCCTGAAAAATACGAAGTTTAAATTCAGGGATATTAATATCTATCCATGTGTTTTTAAATGCTTTTTGGAGCGAATCGACCTGTTTTAAACCAGGAATTACTAAAGCATTCCCTTTGGGGATAACAATCATTTTTTTCTGATTATAAACAAAAGAATCCCTTGCTTTTTTTCGGTAGTAATCGGTGTTTTGAAGCGTATCAATAATCCATGGGTTACTTCTTACCAAAAGATGCTCAGTGAGCTTATAAGGTGTTATAGAATCATAGACTTGAACCAACGAATCCAAAAACTGAAAATACGTCTCAACGCGTATGTTCTGATTTATTTTAGTGGTCTTAGGAAAAACGTGTGAACCATCACCAATATGAATTTCTTTATTTTGACTTAATATCAAATTCGGATAAAGCCATACAAAAGACATCAAGGTAAACTTGAGAAGTACTTTAAAAGAATTCATTGTCTCTTATGTTTTAAAGTTTTTCAAACAGCTTTCTTAAGATAATAATTGATGATATCGGCAGTTGAAACAATACCAACCAACTTATCATCTTCTAAAACGGGTAATGCATGATAATATTCATTAGAAAATACTTTTGCAGCATCCTCAACACTCGCACTAGTTGTTAAATAAAATGGTTTGGCAGTCATAATATCTTTCACTTCAAGTGTTTTGTAAACCTCATGATTATCCTTCAATCCTGCTCCTGCAATATTATACATAAAGTCTACCAAGCTAACCATTCCTACTAACTTATCGTTTTCTAAAACAGGAATGTGATGATGCCATTGCTCTTTCTCGTAAATATGCTTTACATCTAAAAGCTTTTGGTGTGGTGAAACGGTCACGACATCTTTAGTCATTACTAATATGATTGAATTAGGTTTCATGGCGCAATTATTTAGTTTATATAACACTTAAAGTTAACCTTTAAACGCCTTTTTCGACATGATATATATCATGTTAAATCATGGAAATTGTCAATACATTTAATACTAGTATAAGCTATGTAAAATCGAACAAACAAGACATTTCATAGTTTGTAAAACAGCACCAAAATATACGGTCTTCAATTTGGAATATGACTAATAAAAAATATAGTAATGAAAACTAAAACCATCATAGAATTACTCACCTTAAGTTCTAGCCTTTATGTTTTAGCTAGAGACACTAAATTTTTAGAAAAATTAAATGAGTATTCCGAAAAAGGAAAAGAAAACATCAATAAAGCGATGGCTGAATCGCAGTTAGATGAAAACGGAAACGAACTGGAGTTTATGGATAAAATATTTTTAAAAACACATGAACTTAAAGAGGAACTAGACGCCAAAATTGAGGAACTCATCGTGAAATTTTATAAAAAAATAAACGTAGCTCATTTAGATGAAATTAAAGCCCTCAATGAAAAAATTGAAAAACTAGACAAAACCGTTGCCCTTCTGGAAGCCAGATTAAATAAAGTGCAAACTTGACACCATGGGAATTGTAACCGACATAGTAAAACGTTTCAGATCTTTTTCGAGATACAATCAAATTCTTAAAGTCTTAATGAAATATGGCTTTGAGGATTTAGTTCATTATTTACAGGAAAACAGACGTTATGTCTTCATTCAGAAATTCATCCCTAACAGCACAAAAAAACAGGTTGAACAATACAGCAAATGGGCAAAAATGCGATTGGTTTGTGAAGAGTTAGGGCCCACGTTTGTAAAATTCGGACAGATTTTAAGTAACCGACCTGATTTGGTGCCGCTGGAATTAACCTTCGAGCTTGAAAAACTTCAGGATAATGTGCCTCCTATGTCTGAGGAACTAGCCAAACAAGTGGTTGAAACCGAATTAAAAAATTCTGTAGACCATCTGTTCGCCTGGTTTGAACCCTCCCCTTTTGCTTCAGCATCTATGGCGCAAGTTCACAAAGTAACGCTACATTCTGGCAAACGTATTGCATTAAAAATTCAGCGTGCCGGTATTCACGATGTAATCATTGAAGATATTAAAGTGATGTATAAAATTGCCCGAATTTTAGAGCATAGAATACCCTCTTTAAAAAGTTTTGATCCTATTGGCTTGGTAAAAAACTTCGAAGCCTCAATCTTAAAAGAACTCGACTTTATTCATGAGTCTATAAATGTGCAACGCTTTTATAATAATCTACAAAAAGACCATTCCCTCGAACAATTCGCTCAGGCACCAAAAGTGTACCAAGAATTTACCACTTCAAAAGTTCTGGCTTTAGAATTTGTCAACGGCATCAAAATCGATAAAATTGAAACCCTTAGAGCGAAAAACATAGACACCAAAATTATTGCCAGACGCTTAAGTATAAGTTTCTACAAACAAATTTTTGAATACGGCTTTTTCCATGCCGATCCACATCCAGGGAATTTACTGGTGCTTCCTAATAATCATATTTGCTATTTAGATTTCGGTATGATGGGTAGCATGTTGCCCAGAGATATTGCAATTTTCGGAAAACTGTTTATTGCCATTACCGATAAAGATGTTAAGAAAATAATTAAGGCTTTACAACTACTTTCAAATAATGCACCTATCGCAAACCGTAGAGATTTAGAATTCGATATCAATGAATTTGTTGAGAAGTATTATGTACGTGATATTCATGACAACGAAATGAGTACGGTTTTATTAGAACTTAAGGATATCATTATTGCACACGGTTTAAAAGTGCCAACGTACTTTTTCCTTTTTGCGCGTTCGTTAGTAACCATTGAGGGGGTTATTGAAAAATTAGATCCGAATCTAGAACAATTTGAAATGGCTAAACCTTATTTAACAGCCAGTGCCATTAAAAAATACAATCCTATAAAAATGGGCAAAAAGGTGATTAATTCCATAGTAGAACTGACCGACTACATTGAAGATTTTCCAATGGACTTAAAAAATGCCATTCGAAAAATAAATTCCGGGCAAATTAAAGTAGACATTACGCACAAAGGTATTGATCCTATGGTGCACACCTTACAAAGAATAACCAAGCAGTTAATTACCACCTTTATTATGGTCGCTTTAATCGTTGGGGCTTCTTTGTTTATTGCCTTTAAAATTGTTCCGCTTTGGAAAGGGATATCTGTACTTGGAATTATATGCTTTGTTATCGCCTTGCTTTTAGGTTTTGGAATGCTATCCAATATTAGAAAAGGAGATTACGATTATTGAAGACGTTTCACACATTAGTCTTCCTAAACAGAGAAAGCACAATATACATTGTGCTTTCTTTTTTTGAAGAGTTTATAATTAGTTAGGCATTGAGAATGCTTTTTTAAAATGGTCATAGGCTGCAGATATTTCATTTTGAAAATGCTCTAATTTGGTTTCTTCTTTCTTTTTTGTGTATTTACTTCTAAACTTATCAATAAAGGCATTGAAGTCCTTTTTACCTTGTTCGAAAGATGCTTTAGCCTCTGGTTTTTCCTTATTAAATTTTTGTTCTAAAATCTCAAGTTGTATCTTAAATTGTTCTATTTCAATAAGCGTTAAGGCATATAATCTATTTAATGTTTCGTTAGTTTTTATTTTTGTTTCTATATCATGAATAATAATAAGCAACTGTTTTTTTTGTTTTTTAAACATATCTTTAGTTTCTGCTTTACCTAACGCTAATTGTACACGAAGCTGATCGAATTTAGTATGTAATTCTTCAATTTGTTCTTTTACATCTTTAATTCTATGTTCGTTATCATGAATGAATTGATTAAATTTCTTTTTAACCTCTTCATATTTATCTTGAGCCTCTGCTTTCCCTAAAGCAGCCTGTACCTGAAATTCCTCAAGTTCCGTAGCCGATTTTTTAAGAGCATCTATTACCCGATCGACAAAATGAATATCCTTGTTTTTCATGACTATTATATTTTAGATTCTATTAAATATCATAACAAACTAAGTGTTTTACAATGAGGAATATCAGTTTTTAATGACTTATAAAGTTCTTTAATCAATTTAAACTTTCGTACTATTTATTTTACACTAAATTTTAGTAACTTAACCATATTAACTAAATGATTTTAATCATTTTATATGTGTTAATGCTATTATAACTTTAAATATAGAAACACATGTCATGCTAAAACCAACTAAAATAAAATCCTTTTTTATCGAAATTGGTGAGCTCACTTATTTTACAAAAAGGTTCTTTAAAGAGCTTTTTCACAAACCTTTTGAGTTTAATGAGTTACTAAAACAATGTTACAGTATTGGTAACCGATCTTTATTATTAGTTGGTGTCACTGGGTTTATTATTGGATTAGTTATAACATTACAAACTCGACCAACATTAGAAGAGTTTGGGGCTGAATCGTGGATGCCCTCAATGGTTAGTATTTCTATAATTCGAGAAATAGGTCCCGTTATTATTGCGTTAACCTTTGCCGGACGAATAGCCTCTGGCATTGGTGCCGAATTAGGCTCTATGCGTGTTACCGAGCAGATTGATGCGATGGAGGTTTCCGGTACAAATCCGTTTAAATTTCTCGTGGTTACCCGTATACTGGCATCTACCATAATGCTGCCCATTTTGGTTGTTTTAGGCGATGCTATAGCTCTTTACGGCTCCTATATTATTGAAAACTTAAAAGGTGATGTGTCCTTCCTACTCTACTTTAACAAGGTGTTTAATGCGCTGGAATTTGGCGACCTCATCCCAGCCACTATTAAAACCTATTTTTTTGGTTTTGCTATTGGACTCGTTGGGTGTTTTAAAGGGTATTATTGTGAAAAAGGCACCGTTGGGGTTGGTTTAGCCGCTAATTCGGCTGTGGTATTTTCATCGATGTTATTATTTATAATCGACTTTATTGCTGTATTTGTAACCGATATATTTTTTGAAATATAATTATGAAAGAAGCCCTCAACATATCAAAATCATCGATTAGTTCGGATACTCATCAACCTATTTTAGAAATCAAGGGTTTGAAAAAATCATTTGGTAATAAAGCGGTTTTAAACGGATTCAATCTAAAACTTTATGAAGGTGAAAATTTGGTAATTATGGGAAGATCGGGCGCCGGAAAATCGGTAATGGTAAAATGTTTGGTCGGTTTAATGCTTCCCGATTCTGGTAGCATCAATGTTATGGGTCAGGACATAAATGCTCTAAATCGTATGGATTTAGATAAACTACGCACCGAAATTGGTTTCTTATTTCAAGGGAGTGCCTTGTATGATTCAATGACGGTTCGAGAAAATTTAGAATTCCCCTTACGACGCCACAAACATAAATTTGGTAACATTACCGATACTGAGCCTTTGGTTTTGGAAGCTTTAGAAAGTGTTGGACTTGTTAATACCATCGATCTCATGCCTAATGAACTTTCTGGTGGAATGCAAAGACGCGTAGCTTTAGCCAGAGCCTTAATACTAAAACCCAAAATAATCTTATACGACGAGCCTACCAGTGGTCTGGACCCTATAACATCCAAAGAAATCATAGAACTCATGCGGCGTGTTCAAAAACAATATAAAACCTCATCACTCATCATCACGCATGATGTGGATTGTGCCCGTGTGGTTTCAGAGCGCATGATTTTATTAGTTGATGGCGTAAATTACGCAGAAGGAACTTTTGAAGCTTTAAGAGCTTCCGAAGATGATAAAGTAAAAGCATTCTTTAAATAAATATTTAAGATCATGAGAAAAACAAATAATCAAAAACTGAGGTTAGGCATCTTTGTCGTCACTGGTTTAATATTGTTTATTATCGCGGTGTATTTAATTGGTAACCGACAAAACATGTTTGTAAAAACCTTTACAATCAGTGCTAATTTCACTAATGTGAACGGTTTAATGCAGGGTAATAATGTTCGTTATTCTGGAATAAATATTGGAACAGTAAAAAGTATTTCCATGATTAACGATTCTACCATAAATGTTAATATGGTTATTGAAGAAAAAATGGTTCAGCACATTAAAAAAGATGCCATTGCCACCATAAGTACCGATGGACTGGTGGGAAATATGATTGTAAATATTATTCCAGGTAAAGGTGATGCCGAAATGATTTCATCAGGAGATGTCATTAAAACCTATACTAAAATAGGAACCAGCGAAATGCTCAACACACTAAACGTTACCAATGAAAATGCCGCTTTATTAACCGCCAAATTACTGAATGTTGCTGATGCCATGTCTGATGACAAAGGTACTTTAGGAATGCTTATTAATGATACCATCGTTGCCTCTAACTTGAAACAAACGGTTAATCAACTACGAATTATGAGTATTGAGGCTAATAAAGCCATGAGAGAATTAAATACTATTATAAACACGGTTAATTTTGATGAAAGTGTTGCTGGTAAATTGCTTAATGATTCTATTGAAGCCCAAAAAGTAAGCGCTGTTTTAACCAATTTAGAAACCTCTACAAAAGAGATTAAGACTGTTATCAATAATTTAAATGAAACCATTACTGATTATAAAAACGGAAATGGTGCTGTAAACTACCTTTTTAATGATGAAGAGTTTGTGAAAAACGTAGAGCAATCCATAAAAAACATCAACGAAGGCACCGATAATTTTAATCAAAACATGGAAGCTTTAAAGCATAACTTTTTAACACGTGGTTATTTTAGAAAACTGGAACGACAACAAAGAAAGGCTGAAAAACAAAACAACTAAAAGTATAAAATTGAACATTATACTTTTAGTTGTCCTATAAAAATACTTAGGCGTATTCTGGATAGAATTTAACTTTTAGGTTATTAATAACTTTGGTTACACCAGGTGCAAAAAATGTTGCTCTACGAGCTTCTTCTTTTTCTGTAATAGAATGCACGGTTCCACTTAAGGTTACCACACCTCCATTAATGTCGACTTGAATATTTTTAGCTTCAAGATCGGCCGATCTTTCGAAAGCTTTGGTAATTCTATCTTTAACTTCCACAGGTTCTACGCGTTGTTTAATGATAATATTATTTACAACACCTTTTACCCCATGTAAATTTTCGACAGCAACCTTAGCTGCTGTTTTCTGGAAAGACCACTCTACTTCTCCTGTTAAATAAACCCAGGCATTTTCTACTTTTATATTAATTTTATCTTCTGGAAGAGAGGAATTCCATTTGATAGCATCTACCACTACTTTAGCAATATCTGCATCAGACTTACCTTGTCCCAACTTAAAATTAACTTCAATATCTTCTGCTACTGCTTTTACCCCAAATACACTTTTTGCTGCACGTTCTGCTGCCATTTTTTTAGCATAAGAATCTACAACGCCATTTAAGGTAACAATACCATCCTTTACGATAACTCCTATTTGAGTTTCGTCTATACTAGATTGCCAGGCTAATTCGTCAAGCACATCTTGTTTTATTTGAGAATCTGTTTTCATAATTGTTAAGATTAAGGTTTTAACTAGTTATAAGTTTTCAGCTATTAGCGTCATTAAGTTTTACATGAAATCTCCATGATCATCAACTTTCACTCTAATACGTTTGTCTCCATTTTGTAATGTAAGTTTGTACATTTTTTTAATATTATCAGGCTCGTAATAATTTACTAAATACACATTTTTTGAAATATTCCATTGTGGAAATCTTCTGGCAACAGATTGTTTTACATGCATTGGTAAATCGATATCTTTAAATCGCTCAGCTGTTCTTAAAAGGTTGCTTTTATCATCGTAAGTCGCTAATATTTTGCCTTTTGGAATAATAAAAAACACATCGTAGTACTCATTATCTTCAGAATAAACGTCTAATTCCTTAACGTTAAAATCACTCACTTTTAATTCTAACTGTTCAACATCTATTGCTAAATCTTTTGAGCCTGAAGCATCCAAATATTTATAATTATGCACTAAAACCACTGTTGGTAGTTGGATGGGATCTTGCGCGTGCATCGGGATGGTTAATCCCATAATAAACAAACCAATAATAAACTTTTTCATGATTCTAATCTTTACGGGTTAATACAACTAAATCTATTTAGATAATAGAACATGTAAAATGATAGGCATCAGTTTTTTATATTTTAAACCCAAAGACTAAACTTGAAAACAGAAACCATAAATGACTTATTTATTGGAATGAAGTTCTAAATAAGTAATCTCCGGACGCATTCCTAATCTGCCAGGGAAACCAATCCACCCCAATCCTCTGTTTACATACAAATACTGCTTATTATGTTCGTATAAACCTGCCCAGTGCTTGTATTTGTATTTAATAGGACTCCAGGCCATATTTTTGTAGTTAAGCCCTAATTGCATACCATGGGTATGCCCCGAAAGTGTTAAGGCAATGTCTGTATCATGTATCACTTCTTCATTCCAATGTGTCGGATCATGAGATAACAGAATTTTAAATGGAATATGTGATACAGAACTTAAAGCTTTTTGTAAATCTCCATATTGTTTGAATGGAGGTCTACCCCAGTTTTCTACCCCAACAATTGCTATGGCTTCCTGGTCTCTTTTTACAATTTCAGATGAATTAAGCAATAGTTTAAAACCGACGTCGTTATAAAACCGTTTAATTTCATTTAGATTTTCAATTTTATCAGCCTTAGTTTCCCATCTTGAATAGTCGCCATAGTCGTGATTACCCAAAACAGCATATTTGCCTTTTTTAGCTAATAACTGATTAAATACTTTATCCCAACCAACAAGCTCCCATGCATAATTATTTACTAAATCGCCTGTAAAAAAAATATAGTCTGTATGTAAGGCGTTAATCAGTCCGACAGCTTTTTTTAAAACTTTATATCGTTTGTTAAATCCTCCCAAATGTAAATCTGAAATATGCACTATTTTTAAACCGGCGAAGGACTCTGGTAAATGATTAAAATACAATTTATGCCTATAAATTTTAAAATGATAAACGGCTCTGAAAATGGCATAAGAAATGGCTAAAAAAGGTAAAACGCCGGATAATAACCCAACCAAGGGAATAACTACTAATGATTGGTTTTCAGAAAACACATAATTCCCGTAAAACAAAACAGATATAATAATCACAAAAAGAATTTTCGGAATAAATGATGAAACCGTAAGTCCGTATAAAGAAGATACTAAAAGGTGTTTTCTTCGTGGATTGATATCATCTAAAGTAATTTTTAATATAATAATTACGGTTATTAGCCCTACAGAGAAGATCCAAAATAAAATATGAATACTATTTTTAAGAAATGAAGCATTTATCAAGCGAGTAATACGTTGTAACCAGTAAAACGACAACACATCGACTAATAAAATAGCGGCGCACAACAATAAAATGATAAATATCGAGTAGCTGCGCATGAGTTTTAAATTTAATTATTTCCCTTTCAATCGTCGTTTATCTCTTAACGCCCAATAAATACCTTTAACATCAGAAGCCCAGTTATCGTACATAAATATCAAAGTAATCTCTTCTATAGTTTCCAGAACTCCTATAATAATCATGATATAAAACAAATGTTTCTCAGGAAAGAAAAACAAAGAAAATAATATAAATATACTTTGAAGTATCGCGGATAGTTTTGCTAAATAGGTATGGAAAGCAGTGGCTTTACCATACTTGTAATAGGCGATTACCATTTGAGCGATATAAGGAATAAAAGCCAGAAAAATTAATTCCAAATGAATTTTAATGAAGGCCATTTCAAAATAAAACAATCCAACAAGCCCCACTATAAGTGTAATTTGGTCGCCAAATGAATCGAGTTGCGACCCTCTTGGACTCGTTATTTTTAGTTTTCTCGCCAAAAAACCGTCTAACGCATCAGTTAAGTAACTAACTAATAAAAATGATGCAAATAATAACCTGTAATCTAAACCAATTAATAAGAGTAATAATGGTGCTGCTGCTATTCTGTAGAAGGATAACCAATCGGCAATATTAAAGTTTTTAAAGGTTAGCATGGGTATGTTTATTTTTAAGTTCTACACTTAATTCTGGTATTTTTATAAGTTCTAAAGTGGTTGATGCTAAATTAATTTCGCCTTGAGTTTTCTCTATAGCTTTGTGAATTTCCTCATTAAACATATGTTTTACTGAACGTCGCTTTTTATAATCTACAATATACCTCAGATTAAACTGAATCCAGTTATCATTTAACGTAATAGCCAGTGTCGGGTCGAGTTGAGCGTCTTCAATATAATATTTGCTAACAACGGCTTTCCATTGCGATTTAGAATTGGCCGTATATTCTGAAAGCATTTTCGAGGCTATCTCTACAACAATAGATTTGGCTAATTCTATATCGCTTCCATATTTAATAGGTAAATTAAATTCATCCCATATAAAAGGGAAATCACTTGAATAATTATAAATCGGTCCTTTAAACACAAAAGAATTGCTCAACTTAACAATACGACCACTGTAATTATCGCTGGTTACCCACTCTCCTATTTCCATCATGGTGGTATAAATACTGTCTACATCAATAACATCGCCTTTTATACCATTTATTTCAATTCGATCTCCAGGCTTATAGACCTTAACAACAAAAATATAAAGTGATCCGGCTATGCTTAAAATAAGCTCTTGCAGCGTGATAGCTATCCCTGCTGAAAACAATCCGATGGCCAGAGTAAAGTCCCTAATATTTCCTGTGAAATAGGAAACGGTTAAAAAAATTAAAATAACATACCCAATAATCTCAATCCCCTTTTGAGACTTATATCTTGCCGTGGCATCTATAACTTGCTTTCGGAGTAATCTTCTAACAAACTGTATTATCATAAATACAAAAACAACAAGCAAAACATATTTTGCAACACTGTAAAGCGTTGGATTGTCTGCCGCCCATTGTTTTAATTGTTCCATTAGTGTTTATTAAAAATCCTCATACAAACGCAATCTATTATGTAAACTTGTTATTTCCTTTCTCAGACTGCTCACTTGATCTAACAAGTTTGAAATAGCGTCTATACCTTCCATATTAATTTCAAGATCGTAATGTAATCTTGCCATTTTTTCCACTTTTTTTAATTGCGTTTTATGAATAAAAACTTCATTAGCATCTGCCCTAAGTTCTATTAATTCAAATTCCTGTAACCTGTTTATAAAATCCTCTGGAATTTTATAGTACTTGCAAATAAGTTGTACCGATATTAAATCTGTTGTTTCCATTAGGCTCTTAAGGTTTGTAATTGTTGAATTAATACTTTTTCTTTTTCTGAGAGTTTAGTGGGTAATTTTATGTTATAAGTAATAATTAAATCACCAAACTGCCCTTCTTTTTTATATTTAGGAAAGCCTTTTCCTTTCAGTTTAACTTTTGTCCCATTTTGTGTTTCTGGTTTAACGTTAAGTTTCACTTTTCCATTAAAGGTGTCAACTGTAATGTCTCCACCTAGCAGGGCTTTATATAGGTCTAAATCAACTGTAACGTAAAGATCGCTTTTATCCCGTTTAAACTTAGAATGGCTTTCTATGGAAAATTGAATATATAAATCGCCATTAGGACCACCGTTAATACCTTTTCCCCCATGGCCTTTAATTTTAATAACCTGACCATTTTCAACACCTGCAGGGATAGTAATTCTAATGTTTCTATCGTTTACCGTTAAGGTTCGTTTATGGGTGGCAAAAACATCTTTTAAATCCAGTTGAAGGGTCGCGTTAAAATCTTGCCCTCTAAACCTAACTTGTCGTCCGCCAGTGCCTCTACTCGATCCACCAAACATGTGTTCAAAAAACTCTGAAAAATCTTCCTCCGAATACCGACCTCCATCACTTTGATGCTGACGATGATATTGTTCCTGTTGTCTTGCTTTTTCATATTCTTCAGCATGTTGCCAGTGCTCTCCATATTGATCGTATTTTTTACGATTTTCTGGATTACTTAATACCTCATTGGCTTCGTTAATGTCCTTGAATTTTTTTTCTGCCTCAGCATTATCAGGATTTAAATCTGGATGATATTTCCTTGCCAACTTCCTGTATGCTTTTTTTATATCATTTTCAGTAGCTGTTTTAGGAATTCCTAGTACCTTATAATAATCAATAAATGCCATTATTTTCTAGTTAATGTGTATCTAAATTAAAGTGTTTACCACGATAATAAAATGATATATATCATGGTGTAACCTGTTGGCCCACCACTACTATACAGTGAAAAGTTTATTTTTTCAACTCAATATCCAGCTTAGCCAGTATTATTAATTCAGACTTGTTAATTCCAGAAAATGCATCAGCTATAGCATGTGCTGTTTTTAGAATTAAGGCTCGTCCTTCCGTCGTAAATAAATGTGGTTGCTCGTTTTTATATGCTACAAAATCATCAAAACAAGCATCAACATCTAGTGTGTTTTGAGTATTTAGCCAATCGAATACAATCTCAATTTCATAAGCAGCATCTGTACCAAAATCATCTACAATGGGGTCCATATCTAACCACTGACTTTTAACCAGTTGTTTCAGCTTGTCAAACTCTGCTTTTCGAACCTTATTATCTGATGCGGCAATAGCATAAAATAATTTACCTAGATTTTGATAAAAGGTATGTGTAAGTTTCTTTTTAGTTTCCATGACGACTCGTTTTTATAATACTAAAAATACAGGTATATGATATTTTTTGTAATGATATTCATCAGTTATATTAAGACTAAGCGGTGATTTTTTCGTATTTTTAAATGACCATTCCTAACTTCTGATCATTTATGTTTCATCAAGACCAAGAAATATTTAACATCCTTTTAGAAACGGTATCCGAGGGCGTTGTGATTGTTGATAGTGAGCAAATTTTAAGAGAAGTTAACGCTGCCACTGAAACCATTTTTGGGTATACAAAAGATGAACTGATTGGGAAACCTCTCAATATACTTATTCCTTCAAATTATCATCATAACCACCATAACTATTTTAAAAAATTTATAGCAGATGGTAAACGTCGAAAAATGACAGAGGCTGCTGATATTTATGGAGTAAAAAAAGACGGCACCATCTTTCCTATCGATATTGAATTAAACCCATTTACAAGTTATAACAAAAGCTTCGTCATTGCTTTAATTAATGATATTTCTAAAAAAAAGGAAGTTGAAAAAAACCTGATGCTTCGTACACAAGCTTTAGAGTCTGCAAAAAGTGGAATTTTCATTACTGACGCATTAAAACCCGACAACCCTATAATTTATTTTAATTCCAGTTTTCAGCAATTAACAGGCTATCTTGATGAAGAAATTCTCAATCATAATTTTAAATTTCTTTTAGGAGCAGACACTAAACAGGAGCCCATTAACCAATTAAACGAAGCCTTGCAAAAAGGAGAAAGTTGTCAAACTACCATACGCAACTATAGAAAAGATGGTTCTATGTTCTGGAATGACCTTTATATATTCCCTATCACCAATTCAAGAGGTCTTGTCTCTAATTTTATTGGGATACAAAACGATGTTACGACAAAAAAAATAGCAGAAGAAGAACGCCTGCATCTCGCCACTATTTTCGATGAATCATTAAACGAAATTTATGTTTTTGATGCCCAAACCTTAAAATTTGTAAACGCAAATTATGGCGCACAAAAGAATATTGGTTACAACATAGAGGAGCTAAAAACAATGACACCATTGGATATTACCTCGAATGATACTAAAGCCAACTTTAGAACAACCATACAGTCCTTAATACAAAATGATTTAGAAAAAATAGAATTTGAAAGTGTACATAAACGAAAAGATGGCAGCGAATACCCAATTGAGGTGCATCTGCAGTCTTCACGGTTAAACGAAAACGAGGTATTTGTAGCTATTATTCTGGACATTACCGAACGTAAAAATTATACCACCAATCTAGAAAACCAGGTAGAAGAGCGTACCAAACAGTTAGAAAAAGCACTGAATAAAGAAAAAGAACTCAACGAATTAAAAACAAGCTTTTTATCATTAGTATCACATGAGTTTAAAACTCCATTAAGTGCCATATTAACCTCCTGTGAATTATTAAACAAATATCAACTGGAGGAACACCAAGACAAACGTACTAAACACATAAAGACGGTGGTCGATAAGGTTCACTTTTTAAATAACATTCTTAATGACTTTCTATCGGTTGAAAAACTTGAAACAGGCAAAGTTAACTATCGCTTCAGTCAGTTTAAACTCAGCAAGATTATTAACGAAGCGGTATACGATGCCAATATGCATTTAAAAGAAGGGCAGCAAATAAGCTATCCAGAAAATATAGATGATTTATCATTATACCAGGATGAAAAAATTATTCAGCTCATACTATCCAACTTACTTTACAATGCCATAAAGTATTCTCCGGAAGGCACCAATATTCAACTCATTGTAAAACAAAATAACGAGACCACTGTGCTTAAGGTAATCGATCAGGGTATTGGCATCCCAGAAAAGGATCAAAAACATATATTTGAACGTTATTTTAGAGCCGAAAACGTCCTTAACACCCAAGGCACCGGTATTGGTTTAAACATCGTTAAAAATCACCTAGAAAACTTAGGAGGTTCTATTTGTTTTGAAACTAAAGAACATATCGGCTCAACATTTATCATTACTTTTCCAAATACAGCTACACTATGAAAACCATATTATTAATAGAAGACGATACTGTTTTAAGAGAAAATACAGCCGAACTTTTAGAATTATCTAATTATAAGGTTTTAACGGCTTCTAATGGTAAATTAGGTGTTGAACTGGCTAGAAAACATATACCAAACATTATTATTTGCGATATAATGATGCCGGTTATGGACGGTTACGAAACTTTACAAACGTTATCTAAAAAAGAGGCTACAAAACACATTCCATTTATATTTTTATCTGCGAAAACGGAGCGTCAGGATATTAGAAAAGGTATGAATCTGGGTGCCGACGATTATATTACAAAACCATTTACGGAAGACGATATTGTAAGTGCCATTGAAAGTCGATTAGCGAAAGTGTCTATTTTAGAGGATTTAAAACAGCAGAATCAAAAAATTGAAATACACCCTCCCGAAGAAAACGAAATAAAATCATTGAATGATTTAAAGAATTTCTTCGACGATCATGGTAAAGAATTCAAATACAGCGAAGAAGACATCATTTATTATGAAGGCGATCACTCCAATTACATTTACCTTATCAGCTATGGTACTGTAAAATGTTTCAGAATCGATGAAAAAGGCAAAGAGCTAGTAACTGCGCTGTACAAAGAAGACGATTTGTTTGGGTACACCTCCCTTAAAACCAATGCGCCACACAAGGAAACAGCCTCGGCAATTTCAGATACAAAATTACTCGGCATTTCACTTTTAGATTTCAAAGAACTTCTTGACAAGAATCAAAAAATAGCCTTGGCTCTTATAGAACTATTAACCGACGATCTCTCGTCAGCAAAGGGTTTACTGCTTCAAATGGCCTATGGAACAGTTAATAAAAAAACCGCTTCAACCATTTTAAAGTTTGCTGAAAAAATAAATCGCAGACCTGAAGACCCTATAAAAATATCGAGAAACGACTTAGCCAGTGTCGCGGGTATTGCCACCGAAACTTTAATTCGAGCTTTAACAGAATTTAAAAAATCAGGAATAATAACAGCTGAAGGCAGAAACATTAAAATACTAGATATCAACAAACTAAAAAGCATTACCTAAAAATTTTATACACTCTGTTAAAATGATGAATATCATTTTAGCAATAACATCTTCATTGTAATTTAGGCATACTAAGACGTTTGTACAATGAAGAATATACTGCTACCAACGGATTTTTCTGAAAACTCATGGAATGCTATAAAATATGCGGTTAAGTTTTTTGAAGATGATACCTGTCATTTTTATCTACTGCACATTAATCGCGTGAGCGACAATTACATGAACGGCTCTCCTTATATCGTTTCCGATGAAGTTTTGGAAGATGTTTACGTAAAGCCCAGCAAACACAAATTGCGTAGTATTTTAAAACGTATCGCAACCGAACTTGCTCCTAATATTAATCATAAATTCCATACCCTTTTTGAATATAATTTTTTTATAGACTCTATTAGAAAACATGTTGAAGAAAAACACATAGACCTTATAGTTATGGGTACCAAAGGCTCTGATGGTTTAAGAAAAATTATAATGGGAAGTAATACCGGAGATGTTATAAAAAAAGTAAAATGTAATACACTAACAGTCCCTGAAAAAGCGACCTTAACCAATATTAAAGAAATTGCCTTTCCTTCTGATTTTTCCCTGACCTATAATTTTCAAATCCTTCAACCTCTACTAGATATTTTAGAACACAACAAAGCATCGCTACGTGTATTACACATAAGTAAAAACAAAACCAGTTTAAATTCTGAACAGCTAAAGAACCGCGAATTATTACAAGATTATTTTAGCAATATTGAATCTAGTTTTCATTACCTAACTAACAGAAAATTGGAAGATGCCGTACAATGCTTTATAGATAGCAGAGATATTAATATTATTTGTATGGTTGCCAAAAATCTAAACTATTTTCAGCAAATCTTATTTCATTCTCAAATTGAAGAATTAAGCTATCATTTAAAAATACCGTTTTTAGTATTACACGAAATACCGTAACCTTATGGAAACTTCAATTTTATTAGCAAAATTCTGGGGATGGTATCTTATCATCTTTTTCCTGATATTAAGTTTCAATCCCAAACGGATTAAACAAATTTTCTCTGATCTTAAAGATATAAAATTTCTTATTACCTCGTCGTTTATAGCAATTCTCGTCGGACTATTAAACACCCTATTTCATAATATTTGGGAACCAGAATGGACATTAATCATCACGCTTATGGGGTGGTTTTCTATTTTTATCGGGTTGTCTCTTTTCATATTTCCAAAACAAACCGTCTCAGCCTTAGAACTTATAAATATTAAGCTTGTTCAACTAATTTACACGCTGCTCTTCTTAATCGGGTTGTTTCTTTTAAATATGGCTTACAATATTGTCCCGATATAATAAACCAAACTGATATATATCATTTTAAAACAAGAAAAGTTAAAATATATTCGATACCAATTAACGATCATTTACTTAATGATAAACTAAACTAACAAACCGTTTAATGCTTTTCAGTTATAAAATCTAAAACATATTGTTGAAAGCCAAATCAAGGCTTAGCATTAAACTATTAAAAGAAACAGGACGTTTTAACATCCTGTTTCTTTTAACTTCAAATAGGCTATTAATCAGTTCGCTTACTTGTAAATTTGCGATGAAAAAAGGGAATGATTTTTTTTAAACGCATTCCCTTTTTTTATACAATCATCTGATAAATATCATTGTATCAAAACCTTACTTAAAGTATCTTTAATTTAAATACTAAAGTGATGAGAAAGATATTAGTTCCAACCGATTTTTCAGAAAATGCATTTAATGCTATAAAATTCGCAATCGACTTGTTTAAATATGAGATTAGTGAATTTTATATTATGCATGCTTACCTCGATGAAATTTACAATCATGAAGATCTTGTTGAAGAAAACGATTTAGAAAAAGTTTCTGAAACGGTAAGCAACGCCTCTAAAACATCCTTAAAAAACACTTTAGAAGCTATAAAAGCCATTTCTCCAAACCCAAAACATACTTATAATATCATTTCAGCTAAAAATTTACTCATTGACGAAATGGACACCATAGTTGATGGTAAAAACATTGATATCATTATTATGGGAACTAAAGGCAAAACCAATGATAAAAAAATAACTTTCGGAAGTCACACCTTGCAGGTTATAAAATATGTGCAATGCCCGGTTATGGCGATTCCCGAAAACTATAAATACACACAACCAAAACACATACTATTCCCTACCAACTACTTAATACCGTATAAAAGAAGAGAGTTAAAATTATTCTGTGAAATGGCCTCAACCTATCGCGCTATAGTAGATGTATTATATATTTCTACAAGTGATAAGCTATCCTTAAGACAAAAAGACAATCAAAAATTTATAAAAGAAGAATTACATAAAAACACTTTGAACTTTAAACTGGTAAATAGTAAACACATCATTAATTCTATATATCAATACATAAAAGAAAATAACATAGATATGTTAGTAATGGTAAACACAAGACACTCGTTTTTGGAAGATATGATATATCAGTCAACCATAGATGAATTCGGTTTAAACCTGGACATTCCATTTTTAGCATTGCAAAATATTAAACGCTATTAAATGCAAATGAAATCATCTATTATAAAAACATTCTGAATATCTATACGAAGAAGACCTGACAAGCAATAACTAAACAAAATAATACCAAAGTCATGAAAACAATACTTCTTCCCACCGATTTTTCCGAGAATTCCTGGAATGCTATAAAGTACGCCTTGAAACTTTTTGAAGACGAAACGTGCACCTTCTATTTACTAAATATATACACTCCTGCCATTTATCATGTGGAGTATGTTTTGGTACAACCAGCCCAATTTGGTATGTATGATGCTGTTAGAGACAATTCAGTTAAAGGTCTTGAGCATTTTAAAGAACGTGTAAAAAAAGAGTTTAAAAACCCAAAACATACTATTGAAATTATTGCTGCTTTTAATACCCTGATTTCTGAAATTAATGACATTATAAGTGAAAAGCATATAGATTATGTTATTATGGGGACAAAAGGAGCCACAGGGGCTGAAGGTATTTTATTTGGTTCTAACACTGTGCATGTCTTAAAACATGTAAAATGTCCGGTTCTTGCTGTACCAAGTGGATTTGAATTTGAAGAGCTTCATGAAGTACTATTCCCGACAGATTATGGTGTAAAATTTGAAGATCGACATTTTATACCCATTTTCGACTTAATTTCACTCGAACATACTCGTGTTAACATTCTTCATGTTTTAGACGGATATGGCCTTGCAGGCTATCAAAAAGCAAACAAAGAAACCTTAAAAAACTATTTTAAAGATGCCACCTATTTAATTCATGAAGTAGATAAGCAAACTGTTGAAGAAGGCATCTCCAATTTCCAACTAACAACAAGAATAAATTTATTAGTAATGATAAATAACAAACACTCGTTTTTTACAAATGTCTTCTTCAAATCTACTATAAACCAAATAGGATTTCACTTAAACGTTCCATTTTTGGTAATACCTGCTAAACTTTGATTTAAATAGATTAAATCACAAAGAAATAAAAAAGCCTGATGAAATTCATCAGGCTTTTTTGTCGGGGTGGCAGGAAGACCTGAAATACCAATTAACTTCTGTTTTTAATTAGAAGCAAAACCATAAAAACTAACAAAATATTATTTTGATTACATGAAAAATTTAAAATGAAATTTTCACTTACAGTAAATTATAGCTGAAATTGAACTTAAAGATTAATTCATAAACACCACATTACAAATTTTTATATTTCACAGTATAAATTAACCAACTGCAATACTATATTACCCTTACAACCTTCTTAACTTTGAAAATAGAATTAATTTCTACAAATTTGATTATCTATATCAATCCATTGCTTTTAAACACCAATTTATTTATGAAAAAAATCATTTTTAGTGCCATAGGTTTTATTCTATTTACTATTCAAATACAAGCTCAAGAGTCAGATATAAAATTTACTCGTGCCGACACGCTTAGAGGAAGCATTACTCCAGAACGTGCTTGGTGGGACGTGCTGCGTTATGATATTTCAGTTAAGCCGGATTTTAATAAAAAGTATACCTCTGGCTATAATGTTATTACCTATAAAGTTATTCAGGACCAACATGTAAATACGATGCAAATCGATCTTCAAAAACCTTTAGAAATTGACAGTATAATTTTGGATAATTCGAAAGCTTTAAAATTTAATCGAGAAGGGTTTGTTTACCATGTTGAAACACCAAAACAGGAATTAAATTCTGAACACAAGGTTAAAATCTATTTCAGCGGAAAACCTCATGAGGCCATTCGGGCGCCTTGGGATGGCGGCTGGACGTTTACTAAAGATGAAAAAGGCCGTCCGTGGATGACAGTTACCTGTCAGGGCTTAGGGGCGTCAATATGGTATCCTAATAAAGATCATCAAAGTGATGAACCTGACTTTGGAGCTTCTTTAACTATGCGTGTTCCCAAAGACCTTATGGCAGTAGCAAACGGAAGATTAGTAGATGAAACAAAACATAATGATGGAACCATATCCTATAAATGGAACGTAAATAACCCAATTAGCAACTATTGTATTATTCCATATATAGGACATTACAAAAAGTTTTCTGAACAATACACGGGTATAAGAGGTTCTCTCGATTTAGATTATTGGATTTTAGATTATAATATTGAAAAGGCTAAAAACTATATGCCAACCGAAGTTCATAATATGCTTGATGCTTTTGAATACTGGTTTGGCCCTTATCCATTTTATGAAGATGGTTATAAACTGGTAGAAACGGAACACACCGGTATGGAACATCAGTCTAATGTATCTTACGGAAATCATTATGCTGGAGGCTATCGCGGTCGGGATGGTTCCGGAACAGGTTTAGGTCTTACCTGGGATTTTATAATTATTCACGAAAGCGGTCATGAATGGTTTGGCAACAACATTACAAGTAACGATTTGGCCGACATGTATATTCATGAAAGTTTCACCAATTACAGTGAAACCCTGTTTTTAGATTATATATACGGAAAGGAGGCTGCAAACGATTATAATTTCGGATTAAGAAAAGGCATTCAGAATGATAAACCTATTATTCCTGCTTATGGCGTTAATGCTCAGGGAAGTGGCGATATGTATGTCAAAGGAGGCAATATGCTGCATACCATTCGACACAGTATCGATAACGATAAACTATTTAAAAACATCCTCACAGGGTTAAACATGGCTTTCCACAATAAAACAGTTGATGGCTCGGAAATTCAAAAATACATCTCAGATAAAGGGGGTTATGACTATACTCACGTTTTTAAACAATACTTAACAACCACACAAATTCCAAAATTACAATTGTATGTCGATGGTAAAAACAGCAAAATTCATTACCGATATACCAACTGTATAGAAGGCTTTAATCTGCCATTAGTACTTAAAGAACAAAACCAGTATATTAAAATTATACCGTCGTTGGAATGGCAAAGTGTAGACATTAAACATACCAATCAGTTTTTATTCAGTCCATGGCGAATTGAATACATGTATTATTTAAATGTTGAATTGGTAAAAACCATGGAAAAATAAAACATGAAGCATTTTATAAAAGTAACTCTGGTTGCAAGCTTATTTTCAACATTTACATTTGCTCAAATTAATAGCAATATAAAACCTTGGGAAGATCCTCAGGTTTCAGGCATAAACCGAATGCCTTCAAGAGCGACCTCATTTTCGTTTCCCGATGAACTATCGGCACTTGAAAATATAAAAGAAGATTCAGGACGCTTTAAATTACTTAACGGCGATTGGAAATTCCATTGGAGTCAAACTCCTGAAGGTGTTCCTGAAAACTTCCAAGCATTAAATTTTAATGATTCCAATTGGACTACTATTCCTGTGCCAGCCAATTGGGAACTTCAAGGGTATGGTACGGCGCTTTACACCAGTGCTGGTTACACTTTCACTCCTATCAACCCTCCTCTTACTCCTAAAAACGATAACCCAACTGGTATCTACCGAACGACATTCGAAATTCCTAAAACATGGGATGATATGCAAATCACACTCACCTTTTCAGGGGTAAGTTCGGCGTATTATTTATACTTAAACGGCAAACTAGTGGGCTATAGCGAAGACAGCATGTTACCAACCCATTTCAATATTACACCTTTTCTTAAAGAAGGTGAAAACCAGATGACTCTTAAAGTTTTCAGGTGGAGTGACGGCGCCTATCTAGAAGATCAAGATCACTGGCGATTAAGTGGTATTCATCGCGATGTTTACCTTTCGGCGGCACCTAAAGTGCAGTTATACGACTTTTTTGTTCAAACCGATTTAGATTCAACTTATACCAATGCCCTTTTAAAGGTAAGACCAAAACTTAAAGTATTTAATAACGAATCTATAAAAGGATATACATTGGAATACAAACTTTTCGATGAAAAAAATATTAATATCCTTAAAGATTCCGCGTCTATAAAAGCTGGTAAAATATTATATGAAAACTATCCGCAGCGTGGAGAAAACGATTTTGCCCTGATGGAATCTTTCATAGAAAATCCAAAAAAGTGGACCGCCGAAACACCAAATTTATACACACTTGTATTTTATTTAAAAGATGCAAAGGATCATATTATTGAAACGCGTTCTGTTAAAATTGGTTTCAGAGAAATTGAATTTAAAGATGGGGAACTACTTATTAATGGGAAATCAACCCTACTTTACGGTGTTAACAGGCACGACCATGACCCCGTTAATGGAAAAGTAGTTAGCGACTCTACGATGCTTAAAGATATTCTAACTATGAAACGTTTTAATTTCAATGCCGTTAGAACATCGCATTACCCGAACAATGAAAAATGGTACGAACTATGTGACGAATATGGTATTTATCTTATTGACGAAGCTAACTTGGAAACGCATGGTATTGGTGGAAGGCTGAGTAATGATAGCGACTGGGCAAGTGCCTTTTTGCAGCGTGCGGTTAGAATGGTAGAACGAGACAAAAATCACCCTTCTATTATTTTCTGGTCTTTGGGTAACGAATCGGGTTCTGGTTTTAATCACGCTACCATGGCGAAATGGATTAAAAATTACGACGAAACAAGATACATTCACTATGAAGGCGCACAAACCAACGGACAAACAAAAAACGGTGATATTTTAAAAGATCCAGATTATGTAGACATGGTAAGCCGAATGTATAATTCCATAGATTATATGGTGAAAGTGGCCAATTACAAAGAAGAAACCAGACCTATTTTATGGTGTGAATATGCGCATTCAATGGGAAATTCTACAGGTAATTTATTTGAGTTTTGGGACGCTATCCGAACACACAAAAACATGATTGGAGGTTTTATCTGGGATTGGGTAGACCAGGGGCTTTTACAAAAAAACAAAGATGGTGTACCTTATTTTGCCTACGGCGGCGATATGGGAGATGCCAACCTCCCAAACTCTTCAAACTTTTGCATTAACGGTATTGTAGACCCTAACATAAACCCGAAACCAGCACTTTGGGAATGCAAAAAAGTGTTTCAACCAATAGAAATTTCAGATTATAATAAAGAAGATAAATCGATTCAAATTCTGAATCGCCACAGTGTTACCAATCTGTCGGAATATGATATCATCTGGCAACTACAGGAAGATGGAAAAACCATTCAAAATGGTGCTATAAAACCGATTTCGTTAAACCCGGAAACAACTACTCGACTTCAAATACCGCTTAAATCGTTTAAACCGAAAGCAGGTGCTGAATATTTTCTAAGAATAGCCTTTGTTTTAAAGGAAAACAAGAACTGGGCAGAAAAGGGTCATGAAGTGGCCTGGGAACAAATAAAACTGGATAATTATAAGCCATTTCAATCGGAAAAATATAAAATTAAATCCATTACAGTTGAAAATAACACCATAAAAGGTGAAGATTTTGAAATTGGTTTTGATGCAAACACAGGGTTAATAAATAGTCATAATGTAAATGGTAAAAACCTGATTATATCGGGGTTAACACCTAATTTCTGGCGTCCAATAACAGACAACGATCGACTTGGTGGTAATACTCCTAAAACCTTAGCTGAATGGAAAGAAGCTTCAAACAACAGAACTCTAAAATCTTTCACTATTAACAAAGAAAACAATACAGTTTTAGTTTCAAGTCAATTCGAATTTATTCAGTCTAAAGCAAACATGACTATTAATTATGCCATTTTTGATGACAGACGAATACTTGTTAAAGTTGATTTTAATGCAGATGAAAACCTAACTATGTTACCTAAAATTGGATTACAATTACAAATAAATTCAGAATTTGATGATTTAACCTGGTTAGGAAAAGGCCCTTACGAAACGTATTGGGATAGAAAACTAGCTGCTGATATAAATGTATACCATGAGTCTGTTTTAAATGATTATTACGCTTATATCAGACCTCAGGAAAGCGGGAATAAAAGCGATGTGAGATGGTTTTCTTTAACCAATAAGAATAGCGTAGGTTTAAAAGTGACCGCCATTTCAGGTAATCTAAATATAAGTACATGGCCATATACCACCGAAGATATTGATGAGGCTTTGCATCCTTACGATTTAAAACCTCGGGATTTTATTACTGTTAACATAGACCATAAGCAAATGGGAGTTGGTGGCGACGATAGCTGGTCAAGAAAAGCTTTGCCTCATAAACAATTTAGGCTACCTGCAAAACACTATAACTATAGTTTTCTGATTGAACCCATTGAGAAAAGTAAAGACTTAGAAAGAACCAACATTTTAAAATACACAGAGTAAACCATAAAAAAATGCATCCAAATTTTGGATGCATTTTTTATATAAAACCGTTTTACCTGCTCAACACCACAATTTTCCGCGATAAGTTATTTATTTTCAACACATACACTCCTGTTGACAGGGTGTTTGTAAAGTGAAGTTCTGATACTTTGGTAGCTTCATTAAAGGTGTTACTCAAATTTTGTAAAAATCGACCGTTAATATCAAACAATTGAAATACATCAGAGGCTTGTGTATTAGATACCTTTATGCTGTTTGATGATGTGCTTATAGGGTTGGGATAAACTTTTAGTTCGGTGGTTAGCTCATCTATTGATGGTTCTGATCCTTCAAAATACTGCTTACCATAACTAAAGGCTTTCTGACCGATTTTAATTCCCATAAATCGCCCCGGAATATCATCGGCTGGTGGGTGAATACCACCCCAGATACGTGATAAACTACATTGATCGGATGCATCTCTGTAGGTGGCCCATTGCAGTGTTACATCTACCGAAGGGCCTTCTTCAAAGACTAAAAATTCATTCTTCCTGGCTAAAAACTCACCCATACCTCCTGGGAAGTATTCATCACCGGTGAGTAGGGTCATCACCTCGGCTGCCGCTCTGGAATACGTTGAATGTCCCGAAACAAAGCCTGCAAATGGTGGGGTTACAAATGTTGGGCGTTGGTAAGGCCACCACGTTTCAGCCAAAATCCATCCCACGCCGGCTTCATCTACCTTTGGGTCTTCTATAAAGTCATGCCCCTTCCAGGCGTAGAGTTTTATTTTGCCAACGTGTTCGTTATTGGTTCCTGCCAGCGGATCCCCTTCTTTTACGATTTCAATGAGTCCGTCCTGTAAATGAATCCCATCTGGATTGTAATTGGATTGACTGGTATCTGTGCATTGTCCGATCTCACACATATAACGAATGGCCGAAATAGGGCGGATATAATCGTACCAGCCTTTAACGCCCCAGGCAGCAATGGCAGCATCGTGCATAGCGCCTCCCATTAAAAAATACGCTTTTACATCCCACTCTAAATCGCTTAATATATTGCCTTCACCTTCAAATTGTTTGGTAAACATCTCATGGTCGTTTACGTAATTTAAAATCGTAAACCAATGTCCCGGTGGTGTTTCTGAGTCTGGTCCGTCAGCCCAGAATTCGGCCAGTACACGCGTGTAGTCTCCTCTCGGAACGATTTGTTCCTGATAAGGTAATTGCGTTACCGGGTTTCTCGAGCGACCAACGCCTATATCGCCTCCTTCCAATTCTTTATAAAAGTTCTTGTAATCGGCATACTCGAGTGGAAAGTGATCCTCCGTTATATTACCTATAGATTTTGGGGAGACATCCCACAGTACTCCATCGTGAGGGTCTAAGTGTGAACTCCATTTAGAGACTAGTGAAAAACACCATTTGTAATCTTCTGACGTACTCATTGGTGGGGCTCCCGGATCGTAATACACCTGATAGTCATGTCCATCTCTGGTATACGTGGTTTTATCTTCTTCTTCCATGGAAAACGGCTGTACACTTCCCCACTCCGGACTTAAAAAACCTGGGGTTACACCACCAATAACATTGCCACTCTGATCGATAAAATTATTAAAGCTTAGTGGTTGCCAGCGATCTGGATTAATATCTGCCACACCTTCAGGATAGGTTAAGCTTAACGGTGCATTAACCGGCTGGTAATACTGGTTGGCATACTGGTTGATTTCATTAGAGCCATCCTGTAACCCATAGACTATCATCTGGCTGGCTATGTAATTTCCTAAAGCAATCGGGTTACCTGTGGTGTAATCTTCATCGGTAATGGATATATCGTAACCCAGTCCAGCCATCACTTCATCTAAAATGCTTTGTGACAAGGTTGGATTTGGCGCATGTGCAAAACGTTCACTCAGCAACCTATACGCCGCATAACTAATGGTTTTCTTTCTGGCTTCGATTACATTGTCTGTCGTTGTAAAGCCTTCAAAATCACTATTAAACCCATGAAGCGTATTTCCTAGTAAATAGGGCGACGCTTTATCATCATATACTGCCCAGGCATCATACAGCACCACACTGGTATGAAACAGATTTCGCGCATGAACCGTAGGACGTGCATAGTCTTTTCGTATTAGTGATAGCAACGTTTCATTCCATAAACGTGCGATGGATTGTTCTTCTTCCGGCAACGGATCTGATTCATTTCTAAGTACTACTTTTAAACTAACAGGCTGACTGGAGCAATAGGCATTGGTTTCAATCACACTTATAACTCCTTCTCCCCCTGTGCCCCATTCCACTTTAACGGTATTGGCATTTTCACCTTCTAAAATAGTTCCTCCTGAAATACTCCAAGCAACGGTATTACCTTCTTGTTGAGGATACGAATATTGTTCTATACTTGAAACTAACACATTACTGTTTCCGTAAATTAAGGACGACGTTTTTAAATAAACACATGTCCCCGAACTAATAGTTGCTTCCGGATTATAATTACATGAATTAGGGTCGGTGCAGCCATATATCTTCTTACTCGGCTCTAAATCGGAAACTTGATAAAAATCACCTTCCTTAAAATTGATAGTCTTATCGAGCGGTAAATTATTATAAATTTCAACTAAACCTTTAGGCCAGGTAATTTTTAGTTCCTCGATTTTTGTTGCATTTGCTAACCCCAAATGTACAGGTACTTTATTTTGTGACAAAAATCCTTTACCTGTAAAATATCTTACCAATATTCCTTTATCTGTTTTAACCTGAATTTTAGTTCCAATCGCATCTCGGTTAGAATTTGTTCCTTGTAAACCTATTTTTAACCAATGTAAATTTGGTGTGTTGTATGTAAAATTTGTTGTGTTGTTTTCGTAAAAATAAGATGGCCTGTCGCTATTGGTTACCAGAATATCTAAATCGCCATCGTTATCGAAATCAAAAACGCCCGCACTCACGCTTATTGTTAAATCACCCAATTGGGAATCTTCAGATTTATTAATGAATTTAGACTGCCCATTGGCATGAAGATTTTGAAAATAAATATTTTTCTGCGCATTTGTTTTAAGATAATCAAACCCATTAACTACAAATAAATCCTCATCACTATCTAAATCGAAATCTGCAAAAACAGCATCCCACGCCCATTCTGTATACTTTACACCTTGTTCTATTGAAGTTTCATTGTAATAAGTATTCTGGCCATTATTTTCAAACAAAACATTTTTCTCAATATTTGTCACATACAAATCGAAAAAACCATCAAGATTATAATCTCCTAAAGCAATCCCCATGGCATTCTGATTAAAATGAAGACCATAAGCTTCTGTTTCTTCTGTAAAACCTTGTCCTTTTTGGTTAATAAATAAATCATTTACTTGACCAGGAACATCGTTAGCTACATATAAATCCTGCCATCCATCATTATTTACATCGAAAGGTATACTCATAAAGGAGTACTTATTATCTGTATCTGGAAATAGTTCCATTTTATTTACAAAGGTACCATCCCCATTATTAACATAAAAACTATTACCATTACACCCCGCCCAATCGGATATATATAAATCAAGTAAACCGTCTTTATTATAATCAAACCAGGTGGCATCTGTATAAACGCATGTAGAACTTTCAGGAAAACCTGCTTGCAATGTTACATCATCGAAAGAGCCGTTTCCTCTATTATGAAATAGAAACACCTTAAACATTGTGGTTAAAAATAAATCTGGATATCCATCATTATCGTAATCACCCCAAAACGCACCGAATTTAACGCCTTTTAAAGCTTCTTCAGGAGCTTCTCCAGCTTGAGTAATTGGATAAAATTCCTTTAATAAACCAGAAACAACGGTAACATCTGTAAAAGTACCATCGTTATTATTTTTGTATAATCTACTTCGACTTTTTTCAACTCCATCTTCATCCTTTCCAGCAGCAACAACAAAGACATCTAAAAACCCATCTTTATTATAATCAGCTATAGCAACAGCATTATTTTCTTCTAAACCTTGCAGACCAGCAACCGTTTCTATTCTATTGAAGTTTTGAGCACTTAAATAATTATTAAAAATTATAAAACAGCAAAGCATAAAACCAGTAAAGGTTACCCTAATCATATCATTCTTCATAAACAAAAGTTTTCAAAAGTCTTACTACTAAAAAATCCCAATACATTATCAAAATTGACCTGCATTGGGATTTTTATTCTACAAATTAATATGTTGAATACATATTTACAAAATTCACTAACGTCTCCATTCGTTTACACCATCTCTAATTCTATTACGCCATTCTAAAATAGTTGTTACATTGGTATGATAGTCTTCTAAGGCATAATATACCGAATAATTCAATGTAAAAACACCGGTTTCGGGATTATACGTGTTTTCTCCATTTTCAACAATAGAACCAATTGGAGAAGATTCATAACCACTTGGAGCTTGAATACCCCATACTTTCCATTCTAAAATACCCGAAGCGTCAACAGATTTAAAATAAACTCTAACTTTACTTGTTGTAACAGGATCAAAAGTTGTGGTATTGTATTGATTTAATAAAGTCCCCGGTGCTGGATTTTCTGAAGTATATGTTCCATCGTCTAAAAAATAATTTGCTTCTGAAACTTCAGTACCGTTAACAACATTGTTATTGTATAAAACATTCCAAGATTCACTTTCCGAATCCCAATACTGCAAATACGTATTATACGGTTTTGATACCCCTCCAACTCCTGGATCACTATCTGCAAACCAATAAATATTAGATTCTGTTATTAAATAATCACCTCCAAAATCATATTCAACATAGTCCCAAGTATCAAACAAAGGCCAGTTACCAAATGCCAAACCACTTGAACCACGATCATTTGATGCTGTAGGATCTACTCCTTCTTTTATACCGTCTTTGTTTTCCCATGGAGAGGCATTAGGAGCAGTTACAGTAGCATCTAAAGCAATATTCTTTGGTGAATTATCGGCGTTTAAATTTGGACTGTATTGTAAAGACACTGTATTATCAGCATTTACGCGCATCTTAATTTTATAATCCGGTCCGACTAAATTCATTGAACCATTCATCTCTACAGAGTCTAAAACAATAGTACTAGCTGTTATTACATTTTCTATATCTCCTGAATTTAATAGCTCTGACTCATCAGCAGATAATGTTTGAAATGATCCGGTTTGATTATAAAACCCTTCATATTGATTCATGTATTTAACAACCAAAATTTGTGTGCTTTGTGTACTTAAAATACTATCCTCAGAAGTTTCCATCAGTCTGAAAGGAAGAGCATAAGTTCTTTGTGATGTTAATGGATCTTCTAAAAAGTTTATTGAATCTAAGGTTACCTCTACAGTTCCAACCATTTCTCCCTTTGGGATTACGAAACGACTAGCATTACTTAATGAGTAATAATCACTTGGAAGAAGTGTATAACCTGTACCATCTAAAAGTGTAGGATCTAATTCAAAATCAGCCCAACGTTCCTTTCCATTGTCCAAAATACCTGCTAAATAAATACCTGCATTCAGTTTTAGTCCTTCACCTTTTACAACCGTTCTCCATAATACTCCTGGTTCATCAGATCCTCCGTCTGCGCTTGCGAAAGCTACAGAAGAAAACTCATTATCAAGCCTAAAATCATCATAACAACTTGTTAATACTGAAATTAGCACTAAAAATATTAATAGTTTTTTCATATGTTTCATTTTTAAAATCCTTTTATAATAAAAGTTACCAGCCTGCATTTTGTTTCAAATTAGTCATTATCAATGTTTGTGAAAATGGTAACGGCGCATATTTCATATAATCTTGATAAGTATGAGATTCCACTGTTACATAGTCATACGTATCTCCATTAACTAAATCGCGATTTATTCTTACTCCTTCAACTACATGATTTAAAGACTCTTCCCATCTACGAATATCCCAAAATCTAAACCCTTCAAAACAAAGTTCTATTCTTCTGTCGTTCTTTATAAGCTCTCTAAATGCATCTGTACCTGCATTTGCCTGATCTAACAAATATTGATCTTGAATTCCTGCCGTTGCTAAATCTGAATCTATACCAGCTCTTAAACGTATTCTTGCCATAACATCTGAAGCTGAATACCCTAAATCTGACCCTGTTGGACCATAGGCTTCATTAGCTGCCTCAGCAAAATTAAGATAAAGCTCGGTTTTACCTAAGTAAACATAAAACTTAATATCTGATGTGGCATCATTAGGGTTAAGTCTAACATTTCTACTTAATAATTTTTTCATATAATACCCTGTTCTAGTTCCCTGTTGGGTTAACCCTCCAGGGGCATCATCTCCTCCAACATAACTTTTTATTATACTTCCGTTATAGTTATCTCCATTGTAAAATATAAATCTATAAAACCTTTCGTCTCTATTATTATAAGGGTTTGCTTCATCATAAATACTACTTGCTTCCAATGGATAACCATCTGCTGTAGGGAAAATATCAACCAAATTTTGAGATGGATTACATGTTCCTGATCCATATAAGGTTGGCGGATAATATAAAGACTCTAATCCATTACCATTAAATGTTGGTTGTATCCAAATATTATCGAAACTATTAGCATCATTAAAATTGTTGAAAGGTTCTAAATCTGCTAAACCGCCTGCCGCCTCAATAGCTTCAAAAGCTGCAGTAGCAGCTCTTTCCCATTGCGCTTGAGTAGAATTACTATAAGCTGGACTTGCCGCATTTAAAAATACGCGAGCTTTTAAAGCATGTGCAGCTAAAGCAGAAGCCCTTCCTCTATTATTTAAGCCCGTGTAAGGGTCTGTTCCATTACTATATGTCATAGGCAAAAGCGAAATAGCTACATCGCAATCTGCAGCAATTTGCAGAGCACAAGCTTCGTAGGTATCTCTAGGTAAATCTAAATCATCTCCTTGCTTTAAAACAGTGGTAACGATTGGAAAACCTAAAAATTCATTTTCACCTTCTGCCTGACCTCCATAAGTTTTAAGTAAATCGGCCTGGTACCAAGCTCTAAGGAAATATGCTTCTCCCATTCTATTTGATTTAAGAATGGAATCTCTCTCTTTATCGGATACACTATAAATTAAATCTTCTCCATTTTCTATATAGAGATTAAGGTACTTAATCATGTTATAGTTAGTTTCCCAGTTCCCTATAGGACTGTTCTCTACCCCCCAAGTACCAAGTGCTAAGGCATTTGTTCCTGGTTGATTAGGCACCGCATTATCTGTATAATAATCCATATTAACAGGATAACTTCCATTTAAATTTGCATACGCATTGGCTAAAATTCCCTCTCCATATGTTGAATGACTCCACAAATCTTCAGTCGTTTGATCCTGTATTGGTAATGGATCAATATCACAGGCTGTTAAGAAGATACCGAATATTAAATAATAAAATATTTTATGTTTCATAATCTTGATGTTATTAATTAAAATTTGCATGATACCCCTAGTGTAAATGTTCTGTAAATAGGGAATGTACTAACCCCTGCACTTGTATTCTCCGGATCTATATCATATTTTGAAAACTTAGAGAATGAAGCAACATTTTTAGCCCTTGCAAAAAACTTTAAATTTGGTAACATAAAATTAGTGGCTATTGCTTTCGGCATCGTATAACTTAATTCAATATTCTTTATACTAAAGTAAGCCCCATCTCTCAACCAAAAAGTTGAATTTTGATAATTATTTTGAGATTGTGTTGTTAATCTTGGTATGCTATTGGTTTCTGGGTATCGGTCTAACATAACTTCTGAATAATTAGCTCTGGGGTTACTTCCCATAAAATAATTACCTCCTAAATTAGCAACTCCATTAGCCAAACCTTGTCCTACTACAAAAAGACCAAAACCTTTATATTTTAAGTTTAAATTTAAACCATAGTATATTCTTGGTGCATGTGCTCCTGTAACGTGAATATCCTTTTCATCTACAATCCCATCGTTATTGTAATCCTGATAACGAATATCTCCAGGTTGAACAGCTCCCCAGCTTTGCGTTACATTTCTTGATGTTATTTCGTCTTCGGATTGATACAAACCTTCCGAGGCATATCCTCTAAACATATCGGTATCGGTTCCTGCTAATTTTCGATAATCTTCTAAAGCGGCAGGTTCATCAACATCAATATATTTGGATCTGTTGTACATAATATTTCCTCCTAGACTATAGTTAAAGTCACCAACACTATTTTGGTATTGTAAATAACCATCTATACCCCAGTATTTGGTTTCTCCATAATTGGTTAATGGTAAAAAACCTCCTGTTCCAAATAATGAAGGTGTTAATGAACTTCTTTGAGATATTTGATTGTAGTTTCTTCTTGCATAATAATTAGCTTCGAAAGACAATGCTTTATCAAATAATTCTCCTTGTAAACCAATATTTAAATTACTTATTTTTGGCAATTCGTAATCTGTACTTCCTTCTTGCTGAATATTATAAACATTAACAAAAGCTCCTTGATTTCCTTCAATTCCAGATGCCCAAGAACCAACGTTTTGCCAAAGTGTTGTTCCTAAGTAATATGGGTTGTAAGACGTATTAAACCCAGTTCTAAAATTATCATTCCCCATAACTCCATAAGAAGTGAAAAGTTTCAAATAATTGACCGTTTTACTAGAACTTAAAAAAGACTCATTACTTAACACCCATGCAGCGCCAGCAGTTGGATATACATTATAGCGGTCACCATCTGGTAATTTCATACTTCCCGAGTAAGCAAGATCAACTTGCAGAACATATTTATCGTTATAAGCATAATTAGCTCTAAAACTTAAATCTTTTCTCTTTGCTGGTTGATAATTTGCAAACCTACGAGTCTCTACTAAACCATTATAAAATGATGTGTTTAAAGTCAGCGCATGATTTCCAAACATTCTGTCATAGTTTAAAGAAAGTAAAGCTGTAGTACTTCTTGTAAAGCTATCGTTACCTGTAGTTAAATTAGGGTCTACAACTTCATCTGTATACAATTGTAAAACATTATTAGGAAGTAAAGTATATAATGCTGCCGTGCCCCCTTTATTGTTTATTACATTACTGTAAATATCGAAAGCTGCTGTACCTGTAAAGGTTAAACCTTTAGTAATTCCACCTAAGTCCAACATTAAGGTTGCATTGTTCTGGGAGTTAAGATTATATCCTTCTGCATATCCGCTGAAAAGAATATTTTCAATATTTGTTGGGAAATCATTACTTACTATATAATTTCCTTCATAAGCTATAGCGTGAGCATTTGGAGGGGTACTTGAGATATAGTTAAAAATATTGAACTGAGATGCTCCTCCATTTTGATTAGGAAATGCTAACTCCTGATACGTTCCTGATAAATTTACATTAAATTGTATTTTATCGGTTAACTTAATATTAACACCACCTCTAACCTTGTAACGATCTGAAGAAGTGTCTTCTCCTATTTTTTCTAAACCTGTTGTTCTTACATAATCGAGTAATGAAAAATAGTTTACTTTATCATCACCTCCACTAAAATTGATATTAGCTCTCCTGTAAACACCCGATTTTCTAATATAATCATTCATGTAATCTACATTTGGATAATACAATGGATCGGTATTGTCCCTGTAGGCTGCAAGAGCTGTAGAAGAATAAAGAGGAGTTAACCCGTCGTTAACCAATGCTTCATTATATAATGTTGCGTAATTATAGGAATTTAAATACTCTGGTTTAGCTGTTGGAGAACTAAAACCACTCTCGGTTGATATCGAAATATCTCTTTTATACTTGGTTCCTGTTTTAGTAGTAATCCACACAACCGGTCCTAAACCTGATAACCCTAATGCCGATCTTCCCGCATAATCTTTAATGACTTGAACACTCTCAACTTCATATATAGTTAAATCTGAAGGATCTCTTAAAATACCATCAATGTAAAACGATACTCCCTCACCTCTAATGGTTGCGAATACCGACTCATTTACAGGATTATTACTAAAAGTATTAACTTGCATACCTGGTATTCTGCCTGAAAGAGTTTCCAGAAAAGTACCTGAAGGGTAAGTTGCCAGCTCATCTCCAGTTATGGTATAAGTTGCCGAAACACTTCTATTATTTGAAAACTTTTGGTAAGGTAAACTCACCACTCCGTTTTCCATAAAATTACTACTAGTTAAAACTATTGTCGGATTTTCTAAAACCCCAAAATTGGTTTCTGTAATACTTAAAAGGTATCCATCTTCTTCAATTACTATTTTATCTATATCTAAAGATGTAACTTCTAGAGAAAACCCTCCTTCTTTGTTGGTTATACTTTTACCTTTAGCCTCAAACGATTTTACAAAAACATTTGAAACAGGTTCTCCGTTACTATTTACTACAGTACCTGATATAACAGCTGTAGAAGATTCTGTCTCTTGGGCATATAAAAATGTTGTTGAACAGAATATCCCAATGGCTGTAAAAAACATCAATATGTCGGTTATTTTTCTATACATAATTGTTCTTCTTTTCGTGTTATTAATAAATTACCATCCTGGATTTTGTTCAAACTCATCAAACATTAAGGCATCTGTTAATGGTACTGGCCACTTATAATGTCTTTGTGTAAACGAACGCGTAAAATAAGGCTCTGCACTTCTATTGATTCTATAACCAGTAGGGTACGATGGGTCTAAAGTAAAATCATCTGCTATAAACTCTCTAAATTCAGCCTTATGAGCATCTCCCCATCTTGAAAGGTCAAATAAACGTTTACCTTCTAAAAACAGTTCTACTGCTCGTTCATTTTTAATTCGTTCTCTAAAAGTTTCTCTATTTGTTAAATATGTCGCATTAACAGGCGGCATATTAACTCGGGCTCTAACCATATTTACTGCTTCTACCGAAGTTAAATTAGCACCTGCTATAGAATGATTTGGTCCTCCTATTTCATTTGCTGCTTCAGCATATTGTAAAAGAATGTCAGCTAACCTGAAATATATAACATGTGTTTGAGGCGCAGCTGTCCCTGACCATTGATCTACGTTTTTCCCCCAAAACTTTCTAGCCATGTATCCCAAATGAGCATCCCCTGGTTGACTATTTCTTTCCGCTCCTCCTTCAAAAAGTTCTAGATATTTTCCAGATTGACTTGTCCATCGTTCTCCATTAAAAAGAATGGAATGGTAAAACCTTGGATCTCTATTAACAAATGGATTTTGCTCATCAAAATCTGGATCATCAGATATATCTAAACCATTTAAAGTTTCGAATCTATCTACAAAGGTTGCAGAAGGTGTAAACCCTTGAGTAACATTATTCCCTTCTATACTTCGTGTTGTTAAAACGCGGTAAGCACCTCCGCCATCTCCAACGGACGCATAATTTTCCCAGATAATTTCATCATGATATGGACGATACATAAAAATACTATCAAAGCCACTAGCATACTCTATAGTCTCATATCGCTCTGAATCTGCAGTTGGTATTTTATAAGTCACCTGATCTGTTCCATTTGATTGCATTAATCTATATCTGCCATTTCCAAACGGCCCTAATTCTGATAACAAATCCCATGATGCCTGTGCTGCCAATTCCCATTTAGATGTATCGTTATTTGAATTATTTGATGGACTCGCATTAAACAATAAAGCAGAAGCCTTAAGTGCCATTGCAGCACCTTTCTCTGGACGTCCTAAATTTTGAATATCCCATCTAGTTGGCAACAATACCGCTGCTGAATCACAATCTGCAGCAATCTTAAGTGCCGTTTCTTCATAGGTTAACCTTGGTATTGCAAAATTATCTGAGGCGTCAAAAGACTCTGTTATATATGGCATTCCTCCTTGACGTTTTAAAAACTCATAATAATACCAAGCTCTCATAAAATGAGCCTGCCCTTTTAATTCATCCATCTCCTCCTGAGTTGCATTTTGCAACTGGGGTAACAATTCAATTACTCGATTTGCTCGACGAATACTAGACCATGCATTCCACACTCCATAAAACTGTAGTGCCTGCCCTGTATCATAGGCTCTAAGCCAATCTCCACTTTGAGCTATTGGCATCGTTTCCCAGTTTATAGAATTTACATAACCTTCATCTCCTAAAGCAGCTATATAACTATAATCCCCTGCTCCTATATAATTCTGCAAATGTTGGTATACTCCATCTTCATATTGTCTGAACTTAAAATAATCTTCTAATATATCTTGCTCGGTTAGACCAGAAGAATCTTGAACTTTATCTAAGTAATCTTCACAACTAGTAAAACTAATCGCAGTAGACAGACCTAATATTATTGATAAAAAATTTAAAGCTTTTTTCATGTTTCTCATTTTTTGTTAGAATCTTGCGCGTAGTTCTAAAGTGTATCGTTTCATTTGAGGGTAAGCTCCAAAATCTACTCCATAATTTCCTCCTTCTGGATCTCCTCCCCACTTACGTTTTCTCCACGTCCAAAGGTTAGTTCCTATTAGACCTACCTCAAGGTTTTTAATCCCAAGTGACTTTTTAAGCGCTTCTGATTGAATTGCATATCTAAGGTTTGCACTACGCAAACGAATATATTGGCCTTCAACCATTGAGAAGTCACTAATTTGGTAGTTGTACTGGCTTGTTGCCTGCGCATGTACTGCTGGAAATTCTGGATTAGTATTGGTAGGTGTCCAGTGATTGGCGTGAGCTGTATAAGCATTATCTTTATTTTCTGTGAAAGGATACAAGAAGAACATTCCACCTTGTCTCATAGGCGTCTGCACACTACTAATTCCATAAAAATTTAATTCTAAAGATAAATTTCTATAGGCTCCACCTATAACACCATTCCAGGTTACATTAGGTATAGAAGGGCTTTCCGCTACAACTCTATCCTGAGAATCGACAATACCATCTCCATTAAAATCCAAGAATTTAAAATCTCCTACTATTGGGTTTCCTCCTCCAACTGTTGGATACAAGAATAATTCATCAAAATTCTGATAAAACCCTTGAGTTACAATCCCTGTTGCTGGTGTATAAGATCCCATACGTCTAGCAATATCAACTGGTTTGCCTTCTGCTTTTAAATTAAAAGGAATATTATCAGACTCATCGTAATAAACCATTCTGTTTTCTGAAGCTGATAAATTACCTTTAAATGTAATGTAAGAGCCATCATCAAAAAATTTGTTCAATCCTAATTCTATTTCAACCCCATGACTTTTAGATGATCCAATATTAGCCTGAATTGCTGGAACACCTGCCCAAGAAGGTACACGTTGTCTGGATTGTAGCATATCTTCACGTCTTTCATCAAACAGATCAACGTTAAGCGTAATTAAACTATTAAAGAACCCTAATTCAAAACCTAAATTTTGCTTATAAGCTTTCTCCCATGTAGCATCGGTAATTGGTAACGCACCTTCATTGATATATCCGTAACCTTGTAAAGGGTAACCAAAAGCCGTTCCACCTTCTTGGTTATATTCAGATAAGTATAACCATCTATCAATTCCTGCATCACTACCAACAACCCCGTAAGAGTATTTAACTTTTAACATGTTGATAGATTCCTTAAGATTGCCAAAGAATTTTTCGTTAGATAAAACCCAGCCAACACCTCCTGCAGGGAAAGTACCAAATCTTAACCCTGGTGCAAATTTTTCCGATCCCGTATGAGCTACGCTCGCCTCGAAAAAATAACGGTCGTCATAACTATAACTACCACTTCCTACCCAGTTTTCTTCGTAATGTGGAAATTCTGCTAAGAAATATTTTGCTTGTCTTCGACTAAAAAGTCCTAAACCAGAAACACTATGTTTACCAAAGGTTCTATTGTAACCTAGGGTGTATTGTAAATAATGACTTTTTGTTCCTTGAAAAATATTTTCTGCAGCATTTACCTGAAGTACCGGTTGCGGTGTATCTAAATCTTCTCCTCCTCCATTATCATATCTCGACCATTCCTGCGTATTAGGATCTAAATAGTATCCAAAATATTGAGGTAACCAATAATTTTTTCGATAAATTACATTAGAATTATAAGAGTATAACAAATTAGTTGACAAGCCTTCAGTAATAAAATCTAGTTTTTGATCAAACTTTAAGTCAACATTTAACTCATTTGCTTTAAATCTATTAAACCCTTGAGCTCCCAACCAGTTCATCTCAACCTCTCCTTGTGTTGGATTTATGTATGGTCTGCTTCCTGTTTGATTATAAGGAATTGTATTATCGGGGTATAATTCCAAAGCTTCTTCTGGATAAAAAGGCATTGAAGTAACTGGTTCATACCAAATAGGCTGAGTAAAAGTATCTTCCGGTTTACCCCATGCTTTAACATTTCCTCCGAGATTAACCGTAAACTTCGACGTTTTCGAAATATTAAAATCTAAGTTATTTTTAAAGTTATAACGGGTACTACCATAGTGTGCGTTTTGACTATCGTAATCATATGGAAATTTATCTCCTACACTCCAAATATCACCCTCCTTTAAAAACCCGATTGATGCATAGTACTGTACAAAGCTATTACCGCCTCTGGCATTTAAATTATATGTTTGATCGAAAGCTGGCTTAAAATAATAATCCATCCAATCAAAATCTGAATACAAATACGGTAAATCTTGAGTTCTATAATGCTCTAGAATATCATCCGGAATCATTAAATTCCACATTCCATCATTTGCATAAGCTTCATTTCTTAAAGACATGGTTTCATAAGCATTCATATACTCAGGAAGAATAGCAGCCTCCTTCATAGAGAAACTACTCGAAAAATCAAGTTCAATAGATCCCTTTCTACCGCGTTTAGTAGTAACAATAATTACACCATTAGCACCTTTAACACCATAAACAGCTGTTGCTGATGCATCTTTAAGAATCGAGATGGATTCAATATCATTTGGGTCTAAATTAGAAAATGTTCTTTCAACTCCATCAACAATAAATAACGGGGTATTATTTCCCATTGAGGAATTACCACGAATAGACATTTGAATTGGTGAAGCCGCATAGTAGCCTCCAATAGCCTCTTCCCCTGGAGTTGGATCCGTTTGAATAACCGTTAAACCAGGTAATCGTCCCTGCAAACTATTCTCTATACTACTCCCCATCCTAACAGACATTAATTTATCCCCTCCAATCTTGGAGACAGCACCTACCACAGACTCTTGCTTTTGAGCCTTTCCGAAAGCAACAATAACAACATCTTCTAAAGTTTCCTGATTAGGTTCAAGGGTAATATTTATCTCTGTTTTTGATTTTATTTGAATTTCCTGAGTTTTAAACCCCATAAAAGAAATTACTAAAGTTTCATTGGCCGATGCTTCAATAGAATAATTACCATCAAAATCCGTTGAAACACCACGATCGGTACCTTTTACCATTATTGTCGCCCCAGGAGAAGGAATGCCTTCTGAATCAACCACCTTTCCTGTTATTATTTTTGATTGCGCATGAACAACCAATCCAAAAACAAGGACAAAAAGAAACATTATTCTCTTAAAGAATAAATTCTCTTGTTTTGGAACTCCTCTTAAGAGGAAATAGTTCATATTTTTCATAAATTTTGATTTTCTAGGTTTACTTCCAATTTAAATTTGAAACAATTGTTATGTAGAGTTCGTTTTGTCATATTTTTTTTAACATTTTTTATAAAATTTCATATTTTTTTGAATTTTTTGTTAATTATGAAATTTACATCATACTAATTTTATATTATCTCAAAAAAAGATAATAATACATATAATCATAATATATTTACAAATAGGTAATACTATTACACTAAAGCAAAACAAAAGAAAGTATACCGGGACAAGCCCGTTAGATAAAAGAATATATCCATTAGGAACAGATCTTAACTCCGATGAAGATTAAGAAGGATTAGCTACTTAAGAATAAATTACCTAAAATTAGCCTGATACAGATTCAAAACATTACAACTTAAAAAGAGCAATGCCAAATTATTTACGTAGAGGTCTTTCATAATTTTGATTTAATAGTTATTAATTGATTATAGTTTGTTGTTTGTTGTTTGTTGTTTGTTGTTTGTTGTTTGTTGTTTGTTGTTTGTTGTTTTTTTAATAACATAAAATTGACATGAAATTAAGCCCATCAAATAAACTTTATGTTCTTTTGTAAAATTAGAATCTTATTTATTTATACCTGTATTATAATTAGCAGAAACTAATACTATCTTAACCCCTTTTTTTAATAATATTAAAAAGTAGAACAAAATAGGTTTGATTTTAAAGAAATAACATACAATTCTAAGACTTAAAAGCTAAAACATGTATAAACCTTAAAAAAAATCTCCTATCAGAATTGATAAGAGATTTTAATTCCTAAGAAATTCGAAACCATCTAATTACCTACAAAAGTCCCACTTAAACGAAACTTATAGGGCCACTGCTCCACTAAAGGTTCAATTCCTCTTTTTAAAACTAAAGAAATATGTTTTCTAGGTGCACCTGTAACGGTGAACCATAAGTATTCTGTATTTTCAGGGATTTTGAATTTAACCCTACCTTGCGGGTCTTTATATATTTTACTATAAACCCTATTCCCATTGTTTAAATATGCGACAAAACCATAACGCCAACCTGCAAATTCAGCATTCCTATTTTTATACTCCTTAGACCTAACTATGCCCTTAAAATCTAACCTAATTGTTTGTCCGTACTTCGGAACCTTTAATTTAATAGCATTATAGCCATAATTTTGTGGACAGTTGGTAGAGTCTACCTTATACCATCCATCCCCTGTTTCAGTTAGTTTAGTTTTATGCATATTTCTATAAGGTCCTGCCAAACTATCTATTCTAGGTAAATCCCATGTTATAAACCTTCTAGAAGCATCAAACATTTCATCATTAAATTCGTCCTGATTAAGCTTATACAATTTTTTATAGGTCTCTACAACATCTTCTCCTTCTTGGGTATTTCTACTCAATTCTCCCCAAAAATCAATTCCACGTTTATATGACCAATACTCCAAAACAAAAGGCGAATGATACATATTTTTTGGATGCAAAAACGCGTAATGAGTACCTTCTAAAAATCCTTTTAAATGATAATTTTCGAAAGTAAGCCAATCAGGATATACTTGCCATAACATATATTGGGCAGACATTTCCATAACTGGGCCATTCGGACCAGATTTGCTGTCTCTTCTACTAAGGTATTGAAAAGAATGACCTATTTCATGAGCCAATGCTCCATAAGGACTTTTGTTTATTCTTACAGCCGGGGTCCACAACACTCCCACATCCTCTGATCCTCCACCAAATGCAGTACCTTCCTCTCCTCCAATAACAAAAATTAGCAATTTATACTTATCTGTTAGAGACTTACCTTTAAGAACAAGTTTTAAACTATCTACATAGAAATTATAAAAACGTTCACATTCCAAAATGGCTTTTTTAGGATTGAATCTTCTAGTTTCATCCGTATTATCCATTGGGTTAGCCCCATATTCTTTATGCCAAAACATAGCTATATTTTCGGATTCTATCATTCGATTAAAGCTATATTCACTACTTGCTTCTTGAAAATTATTTCTTTCTGGAATTTTCCATATTTTTTCGGGTAAATAAAGTTCCTTTTTCTGTTGATTGTTTTGTGAATAAATTACTTTGCTAAACCAACAAAACACAATTAAAATAATAGTTCTTAGTTTCATTTTTTTAATTAAATATAACGACTCCGCCCTCTGATAAAACTTGAATAGTCATTTTACCTGTTTTTGAGATTTCAACATTTTTATACCCAGCAGTTCTATCTTCATTATCGTAAATCATAGATGCTTTGCTATTATTTAGCATTGGTAAATCTAATTCTATTTTGCGAGCTTCTTTTTTACCATTTACAACAGCTACATACCATTTACTCCCCTTTCTTCTGGCTAAAGCACAATAATCACCAGGCTCTCCTCCAATATAGATTGTTTCGTCCCATACCGTTGGAACTTGACTAATAAAATCTAAAACATACTTGGGCTGTTCTTCTAAATTATTAGGGGTAATACCAAAGTGTTGAATTGGCGATAGAAATAATACAGAAGTAGCAACTTCAAAAGCATCGGTTGTTCTTCTGGTTGTCCCATAGGTTTCATCTCTACCAAGCCTTTTATTAAAAAACACCGGAGCAAAATCCATAGCTCCTACAACATTTCTTGTAAAAGGGAATATCGTTGCATTTTTAGCATAATCATCTGCATATAGCTGATCGAAATAAAGCATTTCTGATGCTTTTACAGCTTCAGAGGTAACGTAGTTAGGATACATTTTCTCCCAGCCTCTTGGTAATGTACAACCGTGAAATGTAATGGCTAAACCATATTTATTCGCGTCGGTTAATATATCTTCATATAGCTTTATAGTGTTTTGTTTATCCCCCCCAAAAAAGTCAACTTTTAAACCTTTAACTCCTATAGATTCCAACCAAGCCATTTCTCTTTGCCTGGCGGGAGCACTATCCATTTTATCTTGAGGTGTTTGAGGTGCATTATTCCAGTATCCATTAGAATTATACCAAAGTAAAACATCAACACCTTTAGAGTTAGCATACTCAATTAATTGGGGCATCCTTTCTTTTCCGATGCCTCTATCCCACCAATTATCGATAAGCACATATTCCAGTTTTAATGCCGAGGCTAAATCAATATATTTTACCTGGTCTTCATAGTTTATACTTTGGTCTTGCCACACAATCCAGCTCCATGAAGCTCGTCCCATCTTATACTCCTTTGACGGAGGATAAAGTGGTTCAACTAAATCAAATGTTATCGTTGATTCTACAATGGGTTTTAATGTATTGCCCATGGTAATAGTCCTCCAAGGTGTTTGCAGAGGCATAGCTTGCACTGCAAAAGTCCCTCCAATACCGTTATTCTCACCTTCCTGTGGGAATTCTATTTTGTATACACCATCCTTTGTAGGTTCTCCTAGTCGCGCCCCAAGATAATTACTATCAACACCCGTTTCTGAAATCAATATCCATCCATCAGTTTTGTTTACTTTAAAAAGCGCAGGAAAAGTATAACCTAGCCCATAAAGAGAAGGTTTATTTATACTTTCTCCAAAAGTATAAACCTCTTCATATGATGGCTTTGTTAATTCCCACCCAGTCATTGGTGGGGCTTGCGGTGTTATATAAGTTGTCGCATTATTAGGAATATTGAAAGCTGTAATTTCTTCAAAGACTTTTATATTTGTACTTCTTTCTTTTGTCCTAATCCTGTAGGAGAACGCTACATTATTATCACTTACCCTAAATATTACATAAAGAGTATCTTGATTGGTGTTTGTAAATTGACATGATACTTCGTTAGCGATATAATTTATATGGCTTGCTTTTCCTTTATTAAACTTATAAGATGTTTTAATTTGATTAGTAGAATGTGAAACATAGCTAAGTTCTTTATAAAAATCACCTAAAGATGTTTTTACCCCTAAAGCTGAAGGCTCTAAAAAAGTTTCTTCTTTTAAGCTAACCTGATAAAATAAATTTCCTTCATCTAAGCTAATAATTGTTTTAGTCTCTCCATCTGGACTTGCAACTTGTATTGGCATTTGCGCCAAACTTAGTTGTGTTATAGTCAGGAAAAAAAACGTAGTAAATGCTTTGGTAGTTTTTATAAACTTCATCATTTATAATTTCTTTTATTTTTTAGTAATTATGGCAGACCATCCACCTCCTTTTGCCAATTTAGCGTTAATTTTAGTGGTGTTATCTACAGTTTTAGACTCCTTCTTGTAGTCTTCCGCAAATTTGTTGGCATTCATACCATCCTTAAAAATTTCAATAGTATATTCACCGGTGTCCAAAAATCCTAAATCAATTTTCAAAGTTCTTTCATCCCAATCGGTCATGGATCCAATGAACCACTTTTCATCTTTCTTTCTAGCCACAGTAATATAATTTCCAACAGAAGCTTGTAACACTTTGGTTTCATCCCATATTGTTGGAATTTGCTTAATAAAATCTACTGTTTCTTGTTCTTCATAATATCTTGATGGTGATTCGCACATCATTTGAAGAGGTGCTTCATAAACCACATACATCGCAACTTGATGAGCTCGAGTTCCCAAACTCATTGGTCTATCAAAACTTATAGAATAATTTATTTCTTGTTTATTAATCATGGCTCCTGGCGTATAATCCATTGGGCCAGCAACCATTCTAATAAAAGGTAATGTTACATTATGCTCTGGAGTAATTTCATCACTCCACTTGTTATTTTCACTTCCTTTTACGCCCTCATAATTTAGTACATTAGGATACATCCTTCTTAAACCAGCAGGCTTAAAAGCCCCATGAAAATCTACTAAAAGCTCCAATTTAGCACAAACTTTAGCTATTTCCTCGTAAGAATGTACCATATACTGGTCGTTTCGTTGCATAAAATCAACCTTTATTCCTTTGGCTCCCCACCCCTTATAGGTTTCTAAAATCTCGTTAAGATTCGCATCTAAAGGTTTCCAGAGTACCCATAGAATAATACCAACTCCTTTTTCATCACCATAACGAATAAGTTCCTTGATATCCATATCGGGATTGAAATGAAGGATATCTGTAGTTGATTTTGTCCAGCCTTCATCAAGTATAACATATTCAATACCATTTTTTGAAGCAAAATCTATATAATACTTGTAGGTATCTGTGTTAAGTCCAGATTCGAAATCTACGCCATAAATATTATTGTTGTTGTACCAGTCCCAAGCTACTTTTCCGGGTTTAATCCAATCGGTTTTATTAATAGCTGCAGGTTTAGACAATTGATATGTTAAATTACTTTCTACAAGTTTTTTATCATCATTTGTTATTATAAATACACGCCAGGGAAAGTCTCTACCTCCAGTGGTTTCCGCAATATAATTAGCTTCTTTTGTTATAGTCTGAACACGATCTGACCTTCCATCTTTATCAATTGCTTCTAGAACAAAGTTTGGAAATTTCGCTTTTAAAACAGTACTATTAGACCCTTTTAAAAATAATCCTGGATAATCGTGCAGGGCCGTTTCTGTAAATAATACTCGGGTTTCTCCTGTAGTAAAAAGAACAGGCAAGCTACAAAATTCATTAGATGAAATTTCATTTAAACTTTTATCTAAATATAAGCGTTCATTATGCGAATACATGGATTCTTCCTGAGGAAACAATGAAGTTGTTTTGTCGGGAAAAGTAATATCGATTTGTTCTGACATCACTTGCCTCTCGGTATTATTTTGGTCGATAAATTGATAAGCTGCACCGTCGTTATAGGCTCTAAATTTTAAAGTGTAGTTTCCTTTAAAATTTAGACTCAACTCTGAGTATTCATCCTTTATTTTTGCATTTTTATGAGGAACTGTTGGGTATATCTCTTCAGATTTTAATAATACTGAATGATTTTTGACCTTGGGATTAACACCAAAATCTGTTCCTTTAGAAAAGTGCATTGAAGCAATCCCCTCTTCAATAACTACTTTATTATTTAATGATATTTTATAAGTGATACCATCAGATACCTCAACATTTATTTGAAGGTTATTATCTGGTGAATTTAAATTGAATTTCTGAGCAAAAGATTTATTCAAACAAATAAGTATGATGAATAATTTAATTAAGTTTTTTTTCATTAGTTGCGTTTATTTTCTAAATGTAATCTTAGCGTATTGTTATTTTATTTCAAAGGTTTAAGTAGTTATCCCTGGAATTAAAGTGATTTTTTAATTATCTGAATTAATTTGAAAAGGATATAAATTATAATCTTTCCCATCGAAAAACTTCAATCTATTAGGAATCGTGTTTGATATTTTATAAAAATCTTTATTAGTTATTCTATCGGAACGAAACCTTACCATCAACCAAGGCAGAAAACTCTCGGCTACATCTTCTCTTAATGGATTGTCCTTTGCATAGGTCGAGATAAACTCTCTGTCTGATGATGCCTTTGTTTCCCATTCTGGCAAATTATAAACCTCCTCATCTAAAGACGTATGGCAAGCCTCATGCACAAGTGTCTCCTCTAAAATACCATCCCTTTCATACAAAGCACCCTGCCCTGTATGTATTAATATAGATCTATTGCCACCCCCAAACAATTTAACCCCTTTGTGAATTAATATTTTATCAATAAACAACCTTAAACAATGAGGTAGCTGTCCAACTATATAACTATATTTTTTAGCTTCCTTTAAAGCCGCTTCTGGCGTATTAAACTCCGAATTAACCAGTGCCAGAGATTTAAAACCATCCTTCCAAATAATATCAAATTGAAAAGCATTGTTACTTGTAACATTTTCAATCCGTCTATCATACATTTTTACAAATTCTTTTCCTTTATAAATAATACTTTTAAAAGCAGAAGAATCCTTTGAAGTTATAATATCAGGATCTATAAAAATAGTTCCTGAGTAAGGTTGTGACCAAACAAATATTCCTCCAAGTAAAAAAATCAAAATCAAGCCTCTTTTAATCATAATAATTATTTTAATTCTCAATTTTAATCTTAAGAGTATTATTAGATTTTTCAATAGGTAAAACATATTGCCCTTTTATGGGCTTAACAATTTCATTGTTAAAATAAACCGAGCAATTCATATTACCGAGCAACTTAAATACCGTGCTATGAGCTGTTTTTACCTTATTATTAACCTCTAACTGAATTTCATTTTTTGATTTTGAAAACGTAATAGGGACAGACGAATCAAAGCCATCTCTATTTAAAACCATACCTACTCTAATATCATTTGAAACAACCCAAAACTTATTTAAAACACCATCCTTTGGAGTTATTGAAAAGGTATTCCCTTTTTGCTCATGTGTTCCACCATAAGTAATCCATCCAAAGGTTGGATCCTCAGCCAAAATAGTTGCAGCTGTTCTAAAAATAGCACCATTTCCTAAATCAGCCTCGCCATCATAATTCCATGGTCCTCTAGGACTCTCTCTACCTTGAAGCCAAATTTTACCGATTTTTTGAGGGTTAAAAGCCCATCCCATAGCACCATTATTTTCCTTTCCTGCAAACCAATAACCAAAGTTTGAATCTTCGGTTCCCACATTAAACAACGCAAACGAACTAAGATATGAAGCATACCCTAATTGTAACCAATCCCATGGTGACTCAGAGAACTCCAAAGCGTAATCTAAAATACCCCAGCCTCCCATGCGAGCCATATAACTTAAGGTATCATCCGAGCCCAAGAAATAATAAGAATTATTTATCCAACCTCGAACTGCCAATCCTGCCATTAATTGACGTTCCATAAACTCACGACTATCGGTTGTACTCACTTTTGGATGTGAATACCATTTTTCTAGTTTTTTATCATACCAAAGATTAGTATCCGATTTCATTTTAGTTGTTGCCCCGTACTTGGCAAAGGCGTAACTGGATTCGAATGCTGTTCTATCAAAACTGTATTCCGAACGAAAAGGATACTTGTCATCATAAACAAAATACTTTACCTTTTTTTCCCACTCACTCCTTAAATAATCGGCATCATTTTGACGGCCATGTTCTTCTAAAGTATCTATAAGAGGAATTAACACTAATTCATTATAACACCCCCACTTATAAGTTTCATACCAAGGTAGAATATCATATGTATAATTAAAATACCCTTTGGCCGTTTGGAAAGCTCGTTCTAAATAGCCATCGGCATCGAGGTAAGACACCCTTTCAGGGTAAAACTTTGCAATCTGATACATATGATAATAGAGCATAAAAATATGCGGGTAATCGTAAGATCTCCAGATATGCATTTTATCAAGATTTCTACTTCCTACTCCGGCTCTCAGTTTGTCATCTCTACATACATACCAATTTGGTGTTCCGTAAATACCATAAGGGTTGGGAAATTCTTTATCGGTTCGTTGTAAACCACCCCAAACAAAATTTTTAAGATAATACTCTATCGATTCTATTTCCTTATCATTTGGAAAAAATACATTTTTAGCAGCCAAAAAAGGAGCTTTGCATAAAGCCGGATCATCCGAAGCTAAAACATAACCCCACCAATGGTCGAATCCATCTGTATTATCAGGACCACGAAGCACTTCGTTTTTCATATCCCAAACCGAATAGAGTCCGTTATACCATTTTGTTGTATCCTTATGTTGTTGTTTGTCTACTAAAAACCGACTTCTTTCGTTAATTAAATCTTTAATAGGTAAAGTTGAAAAGAATTCCAGTACGGTTTTCTCGGTTTTATTATAATACACCGAAATCATATTTTCTCCTAATTTACTGAAAGAAACCTCAAAAATATTAGTGTCTTTTTTATCCGATTTTAACTGAATAATTTCTGTTTCTAAAGGGAATTCAGCTACAATAGAATCTATTCTGTTTTTGCTTCTTAAAGCTATTTTAGCTTTCAATCCCTGAGGCAAAGTCATCCCCGGAACAATGCGCGTATCTAATATGTTATTATTATAAAGAATATCTCTTAAATGATCATAACTGTTTGCCCATTCCATTCTAAAACTATACGTTACTTGATCATTAGATTCACCTTCTGGATTTAATGTCGCACCGGTATTTTCTAACCTCCAGGTACCTTCTTGATCCCGAGTAGCTTCTAATTTAGAATGCACATAGGCTTTATAAGTATTATTACTTGTTTTAAAGTATTCGAATTTAGTTTGAGGCTTAGTCATTAAAACCAGAAAAGGTGGTTCTCCTGAAGGTTTTGTAAAATATATAAATGATCCATTTTCTGCGATATGTTGATGCTCAACAAAACCTTGTTCAAAAACATACTCAGGATTTTCGCCTACCGGTTTATTCCAAGGTAATGGAATAGCAAAATTCCCAATTTCAATTGAATATTTACTTTTATTCTCAACCGTAATATCCCAGTCTATTCCCGTTTCATCAACCGTAAACGTTCGTGCCATTTTTATGGGCATACCTTCAATATAATCGGTATAAACATATTTTTTCTGATCTTTTTTAAATTTTGTTTCTCCTGTATAAATACCTAACCAATCACCTTCTTCCCCGATTTTATATTCAACTGCAGCCATTCCAAATACAGAGCCTCGCTTTACCACATTCGCTTTATGAACATCGTTTTTAGAAGAAATTTCCACGATACCAAAGCCATTAAATTCAACTCTTATTTGAGACTCACTATTTTGGCTATTTAAAATATCTGTACTAATATGTAGTATAATTATTAAAAACAGAAATAACCTAAATTTTATCATAATGTATTGTATTTAGAATAAAACCAGACTCGAACATAAATGGTTAATTTGTTAAACATCTAATTTATCAATCCTTTTAATTACACAGATGCTATTAATTATCTTATAATTTGTAAAAATTAACAGTCTTTCATAAAAAAGTGCTTGACCAATAACAATTGTCAAGCACTTAACATTAATTCAAATAAAAAATAGACTATTTTACAATTAACTTTTTAGTTTCCTGATAATCATTCGTTTTAATGGTTACAAAGTAAATTCCCTTGGATAAATTAGAGGTAGATATTTGCTCTGATATGTTACAATTCTCTTTTACATAAATTGATTGTCCATTTATATTTGATATTTGCACATCAAAATTTGAAGACGTTTCAGTTTTAAATTTAATATTGAAAAAACCTGATTTTTCAGTTGGATTTGGATACAGATCAAACCTTGAAAGGATTGACACACCTTTGTTTGTAGACAAAGAATTATCAACTATAGTTTCCTCCCAGTTAAACCATCTTAAGTCAGTGCTAGCCGCTTGAATTGCTCCTGTGCCTAATTTTAATTTATAATTAAATTTGTTAGTTCTTGCTTCTTCACTATAAACATAATCTGTATTACAAACTACAGCAAAAATGACACCGTTTGCCGGTGCACCTTGATCAAAAGAAATAGTGCAATCTCCAGCGTAAACTGGCTGACTATAAAATGTAGCACCTTCTTTTGTACGGTAGCATAGTTGTATTGACATATTTCTACCTAATGGCTCGAAGGTGACTGTAGCCGAATTTCCTGTTACATGGATTGGAATAAAGTTTGCACCAGACCATCCTGGAAGTGTTAAAGGATTAGGAATTAGATACCCTTCATTATCTAAGGTCATTTCAGCATATGGTGTTGCGTACCAATCATCAACTGGTTCTGGCACTGAAGTATCTGTATGCTCCGCATATATTCTTGTTTGAAACCAATCGTTATACATGTTCTTAAGCGGCTTCGTAAATCGTTTAAAATCGGACAATGCCAATCGCGCTCTATATTCCTGAATTAGTTGACGTGTTTTGAAATCTCCTAACCCTGGAGCTCCATCACTACCTTCGGCAATTCCCTCTAAAACGTGACCTATGGCATATTTCCATACCCATGGTAAACTTTTAATATTAACAATTTCTCCTAAAAATGTTGGAAAAATTGTGCTGTATTGCATACCCCCAAACAAATTTCTAGTTCTTAAAGTTCCATCAGATCTAACCAAACCTTGTGCTGCTGGTCCTGCAAAAGTACCGTCTGTTAGCCAGCCTCCATAGGTTTCAATTGGCGTAAACGGTGAAAATACACTGGGAGAACTTAGCCACCCTAAGTCCGAAGCTTCATAAGAACTTAATTGACCTCCCGCCTTTTCAATTTCTAAAACCATTTGCAGCCATACATTGGATCCCTCATGAAACCAAGCTGCATCTCTACATCCTGGTAGGGCCGCATAAAGGGCATGAATTCCCTCATGAACTACAGCACCTGTTTGATATGGATCGGGTGTAGCAGGATCAAAAGCCTTAACAGGTACATAAGACAATATGACGTTATGCCATACTTCACCATCTTGAGTACCAATGGTTCCCATCCATCCTCCCGGATCATACTGCCCCATATTATCATTGCATAAACCTGAGCCCAATAAATAAATCATACTGCGATAACCATTCTGGTGTAACTTATCAGGAGGCCATCCCATATTATCTCTTAAAAATCTAAAATCAGCATCTACCCGTTCCAACATATTTGTTACCGCTAAAGGTGTAATTTCCGGATTAGGAGTAGGTCCAGCAACAAAAGTCCAACTTCCATAATTTTCTCTCCAATCTTCATTACAGCCACTATAACCAGGATAATCAATCATCAAATTTTTTGTTGGTTCCGGAAAACTGGGATATTCTGCACTCCAATCATAATAAAGCGTCTCATGATCGTAAGCTGGCCACTCATTAAAGGCTGAGGTAGTTTCTTGAACTGTTATAATAAAATCTTGTGTTGTCACTGAACCACAACCATTTACATATGTATAAGTATAGGTTCCTGAACTTTCCCTTGATAGGCTAGATAACGTTATCGTTTGCGATGCTGCCGAAAAATTATCAGGTCCTGACCATAACATATTTCCTCCAGAGGTTCCTAAAGGTAATTCAGGGATTAACTCTACTGTATCTGTTCCCTCAATAACAGTATAATTTATTTCCTCTTCTGTTTCTGAATTAACACTAATTTTAGGTGTAATCATTATTGGATCACAACTTGTTGTTTCTGTTCCAAAAACCTGAAATTCTAAAATGGCCGTAGAGGTGTCGCTTTTCATACTAACCCTAATCTTACTAGCATTAATATCTAAATTTTCTAAAGTATTAAAAGTGTCTGCTACAGTTGGTAAATCCCCTGCACTTACCCATTGTAATCCATTCCAATACTCTATATAAGCATCATTTGGTATTAATAAACCTCCCATATCTGTAAACCAATATACGGATACCGAAGAAATGGTATGAGCAAAATTCCAAGAGTATTCAACCCAATTATACTTGCCATAGTCCCCTTCTCCATTCCAATTACCATAGACAGCATAGGTGCGGTCTTCCGAGCTTAATATTGGATTATTATCATTTACAGCATCGAGACTTTCCCATCCCGAAACGAATGATGTTGAGGTGTTTGTTGTGTTTAATAATGCTAAATTAGTTTGTGAAAACGCATTAATACTAAGAGCTAAAATTGTCGTTAGTAATGTCCATTTTAACAACAAAATGACATGTAAATCTTTTTGTTCCATAATTAAGGATGTTTTAGTTTGATTATTTGTTAGTTATTTGATAACCACAAGTTAAACATCCTTATAAATGTAATATTTACATTAATTAGCAATTAATTTGTAAATATTACCAATTTAAAACCCTAATAATAAATCAATTAGTATTGTCTGCTTTTAAATTGCTTCAAAATTTCTTCTTCATCTATCGCATAGTCATACATTTCAAACGATGTCATCAGTCCAGAAAAATGCTCTCCAATATCAGAGGAACCAACAATAAACTTCGCATTTTCAATAGCGGAAGATAATAGCATATTTTGGGAATTATCGAGCACACCATCTACATATATCTTTTCAACAACACCATCAAATGTTAGAACTATATAGTGCCATTGATTCTCTGTTGGTAAATTTTTATAAGCCATATCGAAATGACCGTCTAAATGTGCTGCCGCACCATAAGGACCACTATTATATGCTAAAGCGTTATAACTATTAGCCAAACCATATTTAAAACGATTACACCATGAAGCAAGAATTTCTCCTTGATTAGAAATTTCAGGGTTTTTAACCCAAGTTGCTACAGTAAAAGATCCGTTCCATGATAAATTTTCCGGAACTTCTTTATCTAATATCAATGCCCCTTTGGTAAATTCGAATGCCTTTTTCCCTGTTTCCTTATCTATAATAACGCCTACATTGCCTTGTTTTGAAAAAACACCAGAAAGTGTTCCCATATTCTTAACGCTTGTTAACGTTTCTTGTACCACAGACTCTGCTGTAATATCAATAATTTTTTCATAAGCACTTTTAGAAGCAGGTAATGTTGTTGAAGGCTTATTCTTAAGTTGTAATGGAATTTCAAATAACTCACTATAAACTTTAATATTCCATACAGCAGGAAGAAGTCCTGCTTTCTCTGTTGCTAGTATCGTTAACTTTATATAACGTGCTTCCACATCATTATCATCAATCATTGGGCTTCCTGAGGTGTAATTTTTAGCCTTATCGGCATACATTTCCCAAGCCATTCCATCTTTAGAGTATTCTATAATATACTGATAATAATAACTGGCAAATTCAAATTGAGTAGCAACCCTCTTAACATCTTTTGTTTCTCCCAAATCTATTGTTAAGCTCTGTGGAGATGTATTATTTTCAGCCTTCCACATCGTTGCATTGTTATCATCTGTAGCAAAATCCGATTCATAAACATAATCATAATCCAAAGATTGCAAATGATAACTAGATGAAGCCATAGTTTTGGCATTATGTGCGATATTCTCTGGCACTTTAGATTGAAGAATTGGTAGAATTCCTTTAAGTGACGGCACCACAGTTTTTATTGTAGAATCGTTTTCGAAAATCATCCTATCAATGCACACCTGTCTTGATAAACCTCCACGTGTCATCGGATAATCATGCTTATGGTAAACGATATAAGTATCCTCACCGTCCTCTAAAACCGAATGATGTCCCGGACCATGCACTGTTAAATCTTCATTCGAACTTAATATAGGATTATTTTCTCCCGGAGTAAATGGCCCATAAGGTGAATTAGAGTATGAATAAAGGACTTTATAAGTCTCGTCATGACAAGATTCTCCAGAATACATTAAAATATATTTATCGCCCTTTTTCATCATATACACTGCCTCAAAAGGATTTGGTGTTTGCTCTAAAGGAATGTTTTCCGGGTTAATAATATCTTTCATTGTATTGGTATCTAGCTCTCCTACGGCATATCCACCATTATAATGCACCCATGTTCCCCAATATGCATAAACTTTCCCATCGGTATCTGTGAAAAATTGGGCATCTAACGAAGGAAAACCTGGTCTTGGATAATTGTGAGCTATTACCGGAGTGTCATCTTCATTAAGTTTTGTCCAGGGACCTACTGGCGTTTCAGACACGTAACCGTAAATATTACAACCTGCTTGACAATTTCCGAAATACAAATAATATTTACCATCTTTACCTTCAACAATATCAGGCGCCCAGAAATTGCGTAAGTTAACAGATTCTAATGAAGGAATCTCCATGGTATAATTATACCAGTTTTGTAAGTCGTTACTATACCAAACAGTAGGAGCTCCAGAAGCTAACATTTCATTATCAGTAGTAGCATAGATATAATAAATATCACCAAACTTCTTAATCGTAGGATCTGCATAATAACCCGGCAAAACAGGATTGCTAATCGTAGTAGACCCTAACACAATATTTTTTCCTGAGTTCTTTTTATTACATGAAACAACAAATAAAACTAGTAACAAGTGTAGATATATTAATTTTGATTTGACCATAATTATTTCTGAGCTTAAAAATTTATCTTCAATTAAACGAAGAAGTGCCTAACCGCACATAACAAATATAGAATTGCCAATACCTTTTATTAAAGCTATTATTAGCTAATACCTTGTAAATATTAACCAATAACAACTGATATTATAAAAATTAAAACAAAATTCAACTTACTCACCACCTTTATAAACCTCATAAAAATATGATGCCGCTATTAAATCTTCTAATGCATGACCTACAGATTTAAAAAGTGTAATATCATTATCATTAGCTCTACCTAATTTGGTACCACCACATAATTCAAATAAATCTGCTTTTATATCTTCCCTTGATAATATTCCAGATGTTAAAGGAATTAAGATATCTCCACTTTCCTTCAAACCTCCTTGATAAGTATCTACAAATACGTTCGATTTTAAAATAGCTTCATCATCTGCCTCTCGTGTATCTTTTTTATACGCCCCAACTAAGTCTATATGTTGTCCAGGTTTTAGATACTTACCAAACACTAAAGGATCTGGCGATAAAGTTGCAGAGGAAATAATATCAACCTCCGATATTTTATCTTCAATATTTTTTATCGGGGTACAGGTAAAGGATTCATTATTTAAAGCCTGACAAATTGCTTGTGCCTTTTCAAAATCACGCCCCCAAACGTAAACCTCATTAATTGGCCTTACCGAACTATGAGCTTTAATTAAGTTAACAGACAAAGCACCTGTTCCTATCATTAACAAGGATGATGCTTCTTTTTTTGATAAAAAACTACTAGCTAATGCAGAGGCCGTAGCTGTTCGTTTTGCTGTGAGGGATTTTGCCTCTAAAATAGCTTTCATAGAACCTTTTTGTCCATCTAAGAATAAATACATTCCCTGAATAGCAGGCATATTATATTTACCATTATTAGGACTTACCGTAGCTATTTTTACTCCTAACTCATTTCCCGGATTAAAAGCCGGCATTAATAACAATGTGGAATCAATATTTTCTTTAGGATTCGGAAAATCATGATGATGACGCATAGGCACAATAATATCGGCACTTAAAAACCCTTGCTTTAAAGCTTCTATTAACGCTTTAAAATCACAATTTTCCTCAATAAATTCATCTGAAATGTATGGTATGGTTTTATTCATAATTGGTATTTAAATAAAATCCCCAAGACACAACAAGGTTGGCTTGGGGACCAAAGGACTATTCTATTGAAACAAAGCAATAGATCTTTTATAATTTAACTTCTAAGCTCCTCTTTTCCAAAGGAATTTGATAAGCTCCTCTCACTTTACTGTAAGACAATTTAATATCTTCGTTATTTACTCTTAAATAAGCGTACGGTGTAAATTCGGTTTTAGGATTTAAAACCAACGTAACTTCATCTGTTTTTGAGTTATAAATTACCTTATTAAAAGTTCCTGCATCTAAGGTTAACCACAGTTTCTTTGGGGCTATGTATATTTTAGATTTTGCGGCGGTTGTGAGCTCAACACTTACTAAATCTCCCTTTTGCTCCACATTACCTCCAAAGGCTAACCAACCAAGATTTTCATCTTTAGTTAGGTAAGATGATGTATTAACCGCATACCCATAGAACCCTGATCCGTAATCTCCAGATAAATAATCTATTCGAAGTGTTGACGGGTAAGAATGAAAAGCCGCCGGCCCAAATCCGTCTTGAGTAATATTAGATATACCTCCTAAAAGCCCTCCATAACCTACTTTTAAAAGATATAAATCTTCTGGTCGTTTTCTGTACTGTTCTAAAACTGGAATTGCATTTAATGATGATCCGTAATGATGAATCTGACGCTCCACTCTAGAGAGTTTTCCTCCGTATAAAAAATCCCAATAACGACGAGCGTTACCATTATAAGCCCAGTGTGGCATTGTTGGCATATATGCTAAAATAGCTCTAAGAGTGACCCATGCTTTATGACGGTATCCAAAATAATCAGACCACATATAGACTTCTTCCTGACCTGTAGAATCCCATGGCATTTCACTTCCGAAAGGATATTCTAAAGCTTCCCAATGATCTGCTCTATTTTTCATTCTTGCCTCTAAATCGGAAGCCATTTCTGTATAATTCTCTAATTGTAAATCTTTAAGAATATATAAAAACACAGAGCCTTCCATTTGCCCGAACTGTGCATAATACGGTGCCTGCTCTACCATAGCAATAACCGTATGGTAAGCCTGCTCTAAATACCAGTCCCACGTGTGATTATCTACTAAACCTTCGTTGTATCTGGCTAATCTATACATCACCCAATATGCTGCTGCCACATGCGGATAGTTATAAGATCTTCCTGGATCGTTAGCATGCTTATGATCCCAAGCTGCCCATGTTTTATAGTTAATAGTATCGCTATAAGTTCCTTTAGGTAATGAATCTGGCTCATAGTAAAAAACACTCTTTTTTACGCCATATTTATTCTTTCCATCATTGTACTGAATATTTCCCCAAAGCGTACTATCTACAAACATTTGAAGCTTGTTTATTTCCTCTTTATCGGGTTGAACAAGCTGTTTCATGATAGCCGCCAACCAACCTCCGGCACCACCTTCGTCACTTAATCCGGCAACCCAGGCTCTACTATCTTGTGTTAATTGTTTTTTTGTTTCGTAATCATAACTAATAACCGAAGGATTTCTTTTAAATATAGGATCTGGTTCATCAAACCATTGCTCTGTTGTTAAAAAATGTCCAAAATCCCTAATCACTTCACTTTCCGGTTTAATAACCTTGTAATTTATGGTTTGTTTTTTACCATCTGCATAAGTAATTGTCACGATTGAACGCCCCCATGTTTTTCCTTCAACGGTATATTTCTTAACGCCCTTATCCGTAATTCCGTCGGCTTTTAATTTTATAGCTCCTTTAGGTTCAACATGAATTGAAGAGATATCACTGCTATAATCAAGAAACAAATGTGCTTTTATATCTTGTGGAATAACATAGCCTGGAATTCCTGTAGCAACAGGTTGTTGCTCTTTTTTAAGTGTTGCTTGAATGCTTTCTATCCCTTCGGAAAGCACTAATTTTAATGAAAAATTTTTGCTTTTCCCTGGCTCTAATACTAATGAGGTTGGAGTATTCCATTGATTTACACCTTTCCATTCTTGCTCGGCATAGGCTTTACTATAAACCATCCACTCATGAAACCCTTCAAAAACAATACTTCTTGGTGTTGGATCGTCGTTTAACGGACGATAGGCTTCAAATGGTAAATTCTCCTGTGGTAAAACTAAAAGAGCAGGACCTTGACCACTTAAACGCTTTACTTCTAAATATCCTGCATCTAAACCAATGTACGGGTCGAAAAACACATTTTGTGCATGTGTTTCATTTAATGATTTTCCTTCCAAAATATTATTAAAAATCATAGGAATACCTAAAGCCCCTATTTCTATAGAACTGGAAGTTTTATTTGAAATTTCGAATCGCATTACCAGATGATCATCAATTACCTCGTAATAACGTTTTATGGTTACAGGTATATCTGATGGTAATGTATTAGCTAAATCAGCCGCTGCTAAAACATTTCCTGATACTTTAAGTGGCTCAACCGTTCCTCGTTTAGCGGCTGTGGAGTAACTTTTCCAATCGTTATCTCCTTGTTTTATTCTTAAATTAATATCACCTAAATGATACAGACCATCTTTATCACGAATTTCTAATCTATCACTTGGCGTAAAATCAAAATTTAAATTTTTTAAAGGTCTCAGCCCTGCTATGGTTTGAGACGCTTTTACTAATTTTAATTGAAAATTAGGTGTTTTAAATTTTTGATATACATCGGCCACACCTAAGGTAGGCTCTTTATCCTCTAAGCGATCCCAATATCCTTGAGCCTGAGTATAAACCCCGTAAAACAAGGCGGCCACGAGGACAATTTTATATTTTATAGTTCTCATAATTTTATTCTTAATTCGTTTAATTAAACTCGGTTGAAAATTTCCAAGTCGATTTAAAGTCTTTTTTTAATGGTTTCTCTTGCAGTAAACTTCTTAAGATCTCTACAGGTACAAAGTTTTCTTTTAACACTCGATCATGGAATTGTTTCTCTGTCCAACCTTTATCTAGCATTTCTTTTTTTAGGGCATAAAACTGTAATCCTCCAGTCATATATGCCATTTGATATAAAGGCGGTGTGTAACTCGTTGCGAAAGAACGACGCACTTCGGCTTCTGCGTTAGCATATTCATGACCTACCTCGTTAACCAACATATCTATACATTGTTGTGGTGTCCATTCGCCTAATTGGTACTTTAATGAAAATACAATTCTGGCACAACGGTGAATTCTCCAGAATAACATACCCATTTTTTGTTCTGGTGTTTGAGGAAATCCCTTATTCCACAAAGCTATTTCCCAATATAGTGCCCAACCTTCCATCCAAAATGGCGTATCGAAAGCTCTACGGTAACTTTTATGGCGCGCATTCATGTAAAATTGAAGATTATGGCCTGGGTGTAATTCATGCTGAACTGTTGGAAATGAAAAGTTAGGGTTGTTACCACGCATACTCATCATTTTATCTTCATAACACATATCTACAGTTGGGTAAGAAATACTAATCTCCCATCCTCCGGTAAAAAACGGATTTACCTTTTGACGTTCTGGCGTCATCATAATCATAGCCCAGGTTTCTTTAGCCAGTTCCGGGATGGTAATTAAATCGCGCTCTTCAATAAAATTAACACTATAGTCGTATAAATCTTTAATGGCCTGCGGTTGCTTACCCGGTTCTACGTAGGTGTTTTTTACGTGCTCTAAGGCCGCTTTCCAATCGTTTCCAAAGCCCATTTCTTTTGAAGCTTTTATCATTTCGTCTTTACACCAGTTAAATTGCTTTTCTGCCATGCTAATAAGCTCTTCTGGTGAATACGGAATGAACTCAAACTCTAAATCTTTAATTAAAGCTTCGCGACCAACGGGTTGCCCAATAATTCCAGAACCGTCATCTTTAATGCTGTCTTTCTTATAGTTTTCCATTAAAAACTCACGGTATGTTTTTAGAGCATCGTTTAATTCGGCGTAAGCATCCTTCACCCACCAAGTGAATTCTGGATCGTAATTAAAATAGAATTCATAAGCCTCATGAAGTCCATATTGAAGTGAAGAAATTATTCCAGCAGCTTTTTCTGCTTCCATCCAATTTTCAAAAGGAGAGTCTTTTAAGGCTTCTGTTTTAGTCGTTAATTTTTGCTTTACAGTATTAAAATCTCCAGCTAATTTTTTAGATTCTGGCTCTTTACCCCTTTTTCTTTCATTGATAAAGGTATACAATGGTTCTGCAAAGTCGGACACATGAACCACTTTTTTAAAAGCTTTATATTTATGTGTAAGCTTATACGTTTCTTTTTCTAGAAGATTATCTAATAAAATATAATCTACTTTACCTTCTTCGCTTAACTCACTAAAATTTATCGCCTTTAATTGTTTATCCCAGGCTTCATAAAATTCAAATAAACGGTTATAATAGGTATCTGATTCTTTCACCAAATAAGCCTTTTCTAACGCCCTTTTATCGGCAGTATACGAATTGATAACATCGATAAGTTCGCTTGCATTAATCATAGATATTGAAAATAATATTAAAAGGATGGTACTTATTTTTGTTTTCATTGTTTAGGGTTTTTCTAAAATTTAAAATCCATTATTCTAGAGTGACATCCAAATACACGGAATGTCTTCCGTAAGTATCATAAAATGGTTTATAGCTTATACCGTCGATAGTAAATTCTAAAGTTTCTGGATTTCCTTCTATAGTTTTACTTATATCTTTTGCATCAAACGTTACTTTACGCCACTCTTTTCTTGGTTCATTCTCCTGTGCAGCTAATAACACAGGCCCATAGAATAAACTGGCTATATTTTGCTGATCCATTACTGATTCTAAATGAAACTGGAATGGCATTTCCAAATCTATAGTATCTCCATTTTTCCATTTGCGATTTAACGTTAAATAGGTACCTGGTATAGCATTAACTTTTTCTGTCTTACCATTTATTTTTACGGAAAAACCTTTTTTTGCCCATTGCGGCACACGTACCTTAACATCAAACTTTCCTTTGCCGTTAATTGTTAATCGGGTATTTTCCTCTTTCGGAAATGCCGTAGTTTGAACCACTGTCACTCCTCGTTCGGTCCAATTTAACGTTGACGGTATATAAAGGTTAACGTACAATGATTTATTATCTGAACTTTTAAAATAAATGGTGTTCTGTAATTTAGTACTACTCTCAATAGCAGTTCCGTTACAACATGTAAAACCTTTCATATGAGGATTCCCAAACTGTTTAATGGAACCTGCACGAAGTGGCACATGATATGTATTTGCGGGACTATTTTCGGCGACCGATGCTAAAATGTGATTATACAACCCACGTTCATAGTAATCCATTAATTCCGCACGTTGCTCAAACAAAAATAAATTTCTACTTAGCTTTAGCATGTTATAGGTTGCGCAAGTTTCGTTTTGTCCACCCGCAGACAATCCATTTTCATAAATTGTTGCCGGCTGACTTGTAAAACATTCTGCATTCGCCGGATGTCGCGCTCCTGCTACCCCTCCTATACTATACATATAATCATTGGTTGTCTTATACCAGAAATTATCGGCAATATGAAAATAGTCAGCTATCTCTGAATCGCGATACATCTCCAATGCTCCCATAATTTGAGGAATATGCTGATTAGCGTGTAACCCTCTATAAGTGTCTACATTCTTAGCCAATCCGTGACTATGGTTAGCATCTCCAAAAAAGACTTTAATGTTGTCGAATAATTTTGCCGTTTCTAAAAATTCCTTGTTTCCAGTAATTCTATATAGACGAGCCATAGATTCATTCATACCACCAAACTCACCTGCAATATATCTATTCCACATACTTATTAAAGTTTCGGTAGGTAATTTAGATAAACGATTATATACCCAGCTTCCCATACCTTCAGCTATAGCTAAAGCTTTTTTATTTCCACTTACATCATAAATATCTATTAAACCAGCTAAGATTTTATGTAAAGTATAATAAGGTGCCCAAATTTGGGTTGTTTGTCCTCCATAAGATGCTCCCTCCTCTAACATGATAAATTGGTCTGGTGGATAAGCGCTAATAAATCCTTCACCCCAATTCCAGTAATCGTTACGAATCCCTTCTGTACTTAAATCGGAATCGAAAGCTTTTTTTCCTGGCCCGAAAGGTACAGCCGTTGCATTTGATACATGCTTCCCATCGGCTTTAGCAGGTTTCCCTGATTTTTGAGATAAATTATATAGAACATTTACCATATAATCCATCTTTTGTTTAAAATTATCTTGTAAATTCTTATTGTAAGGCGTACTCGCATAAGCTTGAGCAATAGCTGTTAAGTAATGCCCTGTAGCGTGCCCCCGTAATTTAGTCTCTTGGGTATCCCAAACCCCCAATGCTTCAGCTCCTTCTGGCTGAGGCTCTCCAAAAGCATTTCTAAACATGTATAAAAAATTATCTGGATTGGTTTCTGCTAAAGTATTTATAAATTTATCTCGGTTTTCAATAAATTTGGTTTGTGAACCATGCTCATCAATATCTAATGATACTTGATTTAAAGGAAAAACATCTAACTTTATATCCGGAGTTTCTACTTTTTCCTCCTTCAATACAGTTACTAATGCTTTAGGCTGTAAATCAGATCCTGACACATGCCCTGTTACTGTATATTGACCAATATTTAACACCGAACTATTGTCTACCGGAGCCGGCCATATAACACGTACTTTAGGTCCTATCACACCATCTTTGTATATCCCATTAATATATCTAGGTAGTCTTGGTAAAACACCTTTGGTAGTTTCTACTTTAATATCCGAAACCCCTGTTAAGTACTTCATGTATAATTGAGGTGTATCGGCTGTAAATTCCGGTAGATCATTATCTGTTTCATGACGTTCATTAACTTGTCCGCCAAGGGCACTGTAGTATATGCGAGCAACCTGCCTCCTACTTAAAGCCACTCGGTATACTCTAAAATCATGCAAATTCCCATTTAAAAATGTGCTTTCCGAATTTAAAGATTTTCCTAAGTAAAGTTTATTTGGAGTTTCAGAACTATCAAAAAGAGTTTCTAACTCTACATCCAAGTTTTTAGCTTCACCGGATAGCTTTCCGTTAGTATACGTTATTAAGGTTTTTGAAGATATATCAAATACCACTGTAATGTGTGCCCAAGTGTTAGTTGGCAAGGCCGACAAACCTACTTCATACTGCTTTCCTTTCTTGGTAACAATTTCTGCGTGATAATTTGTTTTTCCGTCCTTAACTTCTGAAACCAAATAAAAATGACCACCATTAGCTTTACCAAAATCAAAGATATATTGATTAGAAGCCTCGGAACCCAAATTCACCCAACCTGAAACACTTAAAGATTCTAAACTATTTAATGTCTCTCCAGGAATTGACACATACAATTTGTTCTTGGCTTGTAAAGACAATACTTTTTTAAACTTTTTATCATCTACGAATACAGCTTCAGACCCTTCTACACTTGCATGTAAATTATTCCTTGACCAATCTTTAAGATTTCCATCAAAAACATACCGAGACACAAGTGCGGTTTCTCCAATTCCATCCAAAATCTGGTCTCCACTCTGAGCCTGTACAAAATAGCTTAAACCTAAAACTAAATAAATGGATAATTTTTTCAATTTCATACTTTAATATTTCTTTTTTACTTCTACAGTTTTTAATTATAAATTTCTTTCCAAGACGGAGGATTAACACCTAACAAATGCTTTACAAAAAAGTCTTTGCGTTTACGTTCCCCAAAGGCACCCCCTGAGGAATGTGCCATTCCGGGAACCGTGACCAACTCAAAATCTTTATTAGCTTTAATTAAAGCATTTACAAATTGCATTGTAGATGCAGGGTCTACGTTATCGTCTACTTCTCCTAAAATTAGCATAAGGTTTCCTTCTAATTGATGCGCATTTGTAACATTAGAGCAAGCTTCGTAATGCGGACCAATGGGGTATCCCATGAACTGTTCATTCCACCACATTTTATCCATTCTATTATCATGACATCCACAGGAAGCTACAGCAACATCATAAAAATCAGAATTAAACACCAAAGCTGCTCCAGCATTTTGACCACCGGCAGAGGTTCCATGTATTCCAACCTTATCGACATTCATATACGGATATTTTTTAGCTGCTGCCTTCATCCATAATTTTCTATCAGGAAACCCACCGTCTTTTAAATTTTGCCAACAGATATCGTGAAATGCTTTGGAACGATTAGACGTACCCATACCATCTATTTGGACAACAATAAAACCTAGCTCGGCTAAAGCAGACATTGACCAGTAATACGCATGAAAATCTTTTGGCACAAATGAATCGTGAGGACCTGCATAAATGTATTCAATAATCGGGTAACTTTTGTTTGGATCGAATGTTGTTGGCCTAATAATTACACCCCAGATATCTGTCTTACTATCTCTTCCTTTGGCGGTAAACACTTCTGGCACTTGCCAACCTTGCGCTAATAGTTCGGTAAAATCTCCTTTTTGAAGTTCCTTTATTGCTTTTTGCTTTTCGGCAGATTTTAACAAGGATACAGCAGGCATGTCTACACGTGAATATTGATCAACATAGTATTTATAATCTTTGGAAAATGTAACTTTATGATTTCCATTTTCTGAAGTAAACCGAGTAAAGTTTTTGCCTTCAAAATCTACTTTGCAATAATGAATAAAATAAGGATCTTGGTCTTTGTCCAACCCACTTGCTGTGAAATATATTTCTTTGTTTTCTTCATCAACACGAATCACTTTCCTTACAACCCAATCGCCTTTTGTCAGTTGTCTTTTTAAAGTTCCATCGCCATTATACAGATAGATATGATTCCAACCATCACGCTCTGAAGTCCAAACAATAGAATTTCCATCGGCAATATCGTAACGATATTTTTTACTACTATAGTCTATAAATGTTTTACTTGTTTCGTTAATTAAAACATTCACATCTCCTGTTTGTCCGTTTACTTCGATAACTTTGTAAGCCTGATGGCCTCTTTGGTTATACTCAAAAGTAAAGGCACGGCTGTCTTCTCTCCAATTTATGTTAGAAAGGCTGTATTGACTGTTAAATGTTTTAGTTGGAATTTCAATATGTTTTTTTGTCTCAACTAAAAATAACTGAGGGCTTTTAAAAGACAATTCGTCACCCGGTTTTAAATAATCCCGAGATTGTAATTTAGGCTGTAACTGGTCTTCTGGGCTTGATTCTACAAAATAAATTTTATGATCTTCTCCTGGTTTTACCTTGTAAGCCATTATTTTCTTTCCATCGGGAGACCATTTAATGTACGATGAATAATAGTTACCACCTGTACCATCGTAACTTAACTGAGTTTCTTCTCCACTTTTATTATCCTTAATATAAAGATTGAAATTTTTTATAAATGCAGATTTACTGCTATCGGGCGAAGTAACTGGTCTATTACTATTTTCATCAAACCGATTACCCCAATATCCTCGATTTCTTCCGTTTCTATTATTTATAGTATCTAAAATAGTTACCGAATAATCTTTAAGGTTACAACGTAACAATAAGTTCTCAATACTAAATTTAAGACTATTATCTTCTTCATTAAAATCTAAATCTCTTAATTGTAAATTATCTTCACTTACATGTTTATTAGCCTTTTCGTTAATAGCAGAAGCCATTTTTGAATGATTGAAAAACAAATACTGTTCCCTATTGTCTGGATTAACCATATAGTATTGTTTACCTAACTTAGCATTATTAACATACCACATCTTGTTGTTAGACATCCAATTGAATTCTGATGGTGTATTGTAAACTTTACCTCTAAAAAGAGAATCTACGGCTAATGCTTTTTTATATTCTTTTAATGTTCCTTGCCCATATGATGAAAAACAACATAGAACAGCTATAATTTTTATGAATTTATTAGACATTTAGTAGTTTGTTTGATTTTGTATAAAATTAGATATTATTAAAAAAGCACTCCTGCGTAATGTTACCTGAAATACATACTATATTATCCTTAACATTATACAATGTGTTAAAAATTTGTGATTTTAATATTAAAAGGAGATTATTATTACAATACAACGATAAAATGGTACCTAAACAAAAAAGCCTACTTAACTTAAAATTAAAGTAGGCTTCTTATTAAATAAAAAACTGTATTATAATCCAAAAGGGGTTTCTATACTAATAGCTGGTTGAGTAAACCATTTAGGTCCTTCTTTTGTAATATAAACATGGTCTTCTAAACGAATACCAAATTCGTTAGGTACACAAATCATAGGTTCAATACTATAACAGAAACCTTCTTGTAACTTGGTTTCATTTCCTTTAAGGATATAGGGATACTCATGAATATCTAGACCAATTCCGTGACCAGTTCTGTGTGGTAGACCTGGTAGATTGTAATCGGGACCAAGACCGCTGGATTCTATTTTATTTCTTACTGAAGTGTCTACTGAACTGCATGAATTTCCAATAGTAGAAGCTCTAAAGGCCGCGATTTGAGCACCTTTTTCTATATTCCATATTTTACTTTGGTAATCGGTAGGTTTTCCAAAAATGTATGTTCTTGTAATGTCTGAAATATAGTCATGAACAGAACATCCCGTATCAACCAAAACAATATCATTTTCTTCTAATGGCTTCGGGTTCTTAACACCATGAGGAAACGAGGTATCTTTACCAAACAATACGATACAAAAATAAGACCCCGAACTTACCCCATAACGTTTATGAGCTTCATGAATAAAATCCGTAACTTCTTGAGCTGTGATACCAACTCTTAGAATTCTTGCTGCAGCTTTTTGCACCTCTAATGTAATATTCATCAAAGCCTGTATAATATCTATTTCTGCTTGCGATTTAACCATTCTACATGTTGCAATAATGGATTTCGCATTCTTTATATTATAATTATTAGCTGAAGCTTGATTAATACCTTCAAAAACAAAAAAAGGTGTACTTTCATCTATTGCAATGGTTCCGCTACTTATGTTGTTGTGTAGAAGTGTTTTTATTAATAATTCATAAGGATTTTCATGCTCTTCCCAACCGTGAATTTCACCAGGTATAACCATGAAATCATTTATTGTGCCTCGTTCAAAGTTTGGAGCAATGTAATGCAGGTCCCCATTTTTCAACAAAACAGCACCCACCATACGTTCACTAGCATGCCAGTGTGTTCCTGTGAAGTATTGCAAATTAGTTCCTGCATTTAAATATAAAGCCTCTACATTTTGGTTTTTCATTAATGAACAAGCTTTGTTTATTCTTTCTTCATATTCTCTATTTGATATGGGCTTTATTGTATGTGCTATTGGCGTTATAGCATTTAATTCCTTTTCAATTGAAGAGCCTCCTATTCCGAATTTCGTCATTGTAATGTATCTTTCAAATTTACTTAAAAACGTTCAGGTGATAACGGATTAACATTAACCGACGTTTTCTTATCTTCAACCAATTGCGTTACAAGTTTTCCCGTAATAGGTCCTAAACTCCATCCCATCATGGCATGACCTGCTGCAATAGTTAAGTTTTTAAATGTACTTGTTTTACCTATAAATGGCAACCCGTCTGGTGATACTGGTCTTAAGCCTGATGTTGCCTTATTTCGTTCTTCTTCGTTAATTTCAATATCTTGGTAATATGTTTTTACGGCGTTAGCTAAAGCTTCAACGCGTTCTTTTCTTACCAAAGTATTATTTCCAGAAAATTCCATGGTTCCCGCAAACCGTGTAAACCCATCCATCGGAGTTATTGCAGACCGTGCTTCAACTAATATGGTTGGAATGGTAATCCCGGTATGTCTGTAAACATCCATACTATAACCTTTACCTCCTTGTATTGGAATATTTAAATTTAGTTTCTTTGCTAATGGGGTTGTCCAGCTACCACTAGCTAATACAAAGTCATTTGCTTCATAAGTCGCTTTGTTTGTTATTACTGAAGTAATTGTATTGCCTTGGGTTGTAAAATCTATAACTTCCTGATTTACTTTAAAAGTAACTCCGTTTTTTTCCAACCATTTTTTTAAATCGACCATAAAATGATTTGGTGTCATGTGCGAATCACATTTAAAATGGACACCCCCAATAACATTATCAGATAAAACAGGCTCTAACTGATGTACGTCTTCTTTGTTTAAACAGGTTACATCTAAACCTTCCTGAATGGCACGATGAGCAACTTCATGTTCTTCTTCTTCACTTTTAGGGTTTGTATAAGCCATAAGAACTCCCTTTTTCTCATAATGAAATTTGAAATCTAGAGCATCAATCATATCTTCAAAAAGCACCTGACTCTTTAAGTTTAAATCTTTTAAAACAGGTATGGAGTGTTCGACATTTTTTTTTGTAGCAGATTTTTTAAAATGCAACCCCCATTTAAAAAAGTCAAAGTCTATTCTCGGTTTAATATAAAACGGGCTCGAACTGTCTAACATCCATTTTAAACCTTGAGTGATAATTCCCGGAGCTGCCAAAGGGATAAAATGACTAGGGGTTAAATAGCCGGCATTGATGAAAGACGCTCCTGTTGTGCCTTCTCCTTTATCTAATACAGTTACCTGATAACCTGCCTGGGTTAAATAGTAAGCACAGGATAATCCTGATATTCCGGCACCTATTATAATTACTTTTTTCATTGTTAGTTTGTTAGGTATACATAAAATGCGCCAGAAAAATTGAATTTAATTTTATCGAGCGCATTTTATTATCAATATTATTTAGATTTTTAAATTACTTGAAACCCATGAGCATAAGGGTCATCATCATCAATAATGATATTGTTATAGCCGGTTACTTGTGCCCAACCTTGTATGCTAGGGATGATCGCTACGTTTCCATTAAGGGTAGTTTCCTGTTCTACTTTACCAATAAATTTACTACCAATAAAGCTTTCGTGAATAAATGCTTCACCTAGCTTTAGTTTACCTTTTGTATAAAGTTGAGCTATACGTGCCGATGTTCCTGTGCCACAAGGTGAACGATCTATAGCTTTATCTCCATAAAAAACTGCGTTTCTACCTGAGGAGTTTGGATCTATAGGATTGCCTGTCCATAGCATGTGACTTACATCTCGAATCGTATCATTTTCAGGGTGTATAAACATATCTGGATACTTTTCATTGATGCGTTTGCGAACTACTTGAGAATATTGTACAATTTGACTAGCTGTAAAATCGTGAACACCACTAAAGTTTTTTTGCGGATCTACAATAGCGTAAAAGTTACCTCCGTAAGACACATCAAACGTTAATTCTCCTAATTCAGGACATTCTACGGTTAAACCTTCAGCTGCTAAATAAGATTTTACATTAACTAATTTAACCCAATCTACCTTTTTTCCTGTTTGTTTATACTCAATTTCCACTAAACCTGCCGGGGCTTCCATTTTGATTTCCCCAGGTGTTTTAGGGCTTATTAAACCTTCTTCAATGGCAATGGTGATGGTTCCAATAGTACCATGACCACACATAGGTAAACAACCAGAGGTTTCAATAAAAAGGATGCCAAAATCATTTTCAGGATTTGTAGGGGGATAAAGAATACTGCCACTCATCATATCGTGACCTCGAGGCTCAAACATCAAGCCTTTTCGAATCCAATCATATTCTTTTAGGAAATGTTGTCGTTTATCACTCATAGAATTACCTATAAGATTTGGTCCTCCTCCAGCAACCACACGAACTGGGTTTCCACAGGTATGTGCATCTACACAAAAAAAGGTTTTTCTAGCCATGTATTATTTCAATATTCTAAAAATCGACTTTTAATTATTTTTGCAAGCTTTCCGGAAGCAATTCCATTGGAAAAGATTGATAACTAATAGGTCTAACCCATCGTTTTATGGCATCTGTTCCTACAGAAGTAAATTTAGCGTCTGATGAAGCAGGATAAGGTCCTCCATGTTGCATGGAAGGACAAACTTCAACTCCAGTAGGAACACCATTAAATATAATGCGACCAACACGGTTTACCAATGCGTCAACTATGTCTACTAAATTTGATGTTTCATCATCTTCAGCTATAATAGTTCCAGTTAATTGACCTTCTAAAGCTTCAATAATTTCAACAAGTTCTTCTTCATTCTTGCTTTTAACAACTAAAGAGAACGGACCAAAAACTTCCTGGTGAATTTTAGGATTCGCTAAAAAGTCTGCTCCCGATACTGTTGCTACTTGTGAAGCAGCATAGTTATCTGCAACAGCGGTTTCAATCTTACTTACAGAAACAACCCCCTCTTGAGACGTTACACTAGTTCCATTTTTATCGAATCCAGCCTTAATATTAGGGTGTAACATACACTGTGCTTCTATAGCTACTGTTTTCTTCGCTAAATCATTAATAAAAGCTTCGGTGTTTTCATCTTCTATGGTCAATATTAATCCGGGGTTTGTACAAAATTGACCGGTACCTAAAGTAATCGATCCAGCATAAGTACTTGCAATAGATTCACTTCTTGTTGCAATAGCTTTTGGTGTAATGATTACAGGATTAATACTACCCATTTCAGCATAAACAGGAATGGGTTCTTCGCGCTTAGAAGCCATATCGAAAATAGCCCGACCAGCACCTATGCTACCCGTAAAACCAACGCCTTTTATTTTAGCATTTTTTACTAAAGTAGCTCCAACAACAGGACCTCTACCTGATAGGTGAGAAAACACACCGTTAGGCATTCCAGTTTTTTCAGCAGCTTTAATAATTGCCGAAGCAACAAGCTCCGAAGTACCAGAATGCATTTCGTGAGCTTTAACAATAACAGGGCAACCTGCTGCTAGAGCACTGGCAGTATCGCCTCCTGCTGTTGAAAAGGCAAATGGAAAATTGCTTGCTCCAAAAACAACAACAGGACCGATAGGAATTACTGTTTTTCTTAAATCATCTTTAGGAAGCGGTTGTCTATCCGGAATAGCCGCATCGAACCTATTCCCTTTCCAATCTTCATTTTCTACTAAATCGGCAAACGATTTTAGTTGCATTATGGTTCTGCCTCGTTCACCAATAGCTCGGCCTTCAGGTAATCCAGATTCTGTGGTGTAGGCGTCGATTAACTCTTGGTCTAAAGCTAAAATTTCTTCTGCTATAGCATTTAAAAAATTAGCTTTGTCTTTTCCTGAAACTTTTCTAAACGCTTTGAAAGCTGCAGCAGCTAGTTGTACAGCTTCTTCAATTTCCTCTGAAGTCGCTTCTATAAAAGCTGTTTCGTTTTGAAGGTTTAATTTAGGATTAATCGTTTTATGACTGATTGTTCCTTTAGCACTCAGTTTGTTTCCGATGTAATTTTTCCCTGTAATCATGTATTTATGCGTAAATATTTTTAAAAAATGTAATCTTGGTGCTCTTACATGTTCTGTTCTAATACCAGTAGCAACTTCTGCTTATTTAATATTTTGCACCAATTGTGGGTTAACATCAAGCTCTAATAAGTGTATATTCACTTGCAAATTTAGTTCAAATTGCTAGCATAATGCCTTCCCATTTAATCAAAACATATGATATTATATGAACAAAAATAGACTTTGTCCATATATCAACAGTAGTGATTATTAACTTATTGTAATACTATATTACCCTATAAATAGGATTGTATTTTATTTTTTAGTAATATTAGCAAAATTAATAACCATATGAAAGTACTTCCTTTTAAAATTCCGAAACCAGAAAACGAGGCGTTAGTATACCAGGAGGAACGATTAAGGGTTTTATACGATCAATTACACCAACATAGTGAGATACAAATTAGCTATGTAGAAAAGGGAGCTGGCACCCTTATAGTAGGAGATACAATTAATGATTTTTCGCCAAATGACATTCTGGTATTAGGTAGTGATGTTCCACATGTATTTCGAACAGATGTAAACTTTTCTGAAGAGACAGTGGTTTACACGTTGTTTTTCGACAGAAACTGTTTTGGAAAACATTTTTTTGATTTACCTGATTTAGAAAGTATACATGATTTTTTCACAGATTCTGAATACGGAATGAAAATATTAACCAGAAAAAATAAACTCACAAAGCTATTTTTAAAATTAAAAAATCAAAATAAAGTTCAGCGTATTGGCACACTTTTAAGAATTATAGACCATATAACCAAGGCCGAAAAAACTGCAATATCATCATTTGTATATAAAAAGAAGTATACAGACGACGAAGGTAAGCGTATGAATGATGTATTTAATTATGCCATGGAAAATTATATGGAACCTATTACATTGGAAGAAATATCGGAAGTGGCCAATATGAGTAAAAACGCATTTTGCAGGTATTTTAAAAAGCGAACCAATAAAACATTTTTTCAGTTTTTAATTGAAATTAGAATTGAGAATGCCTGTAAACTTATTTACAACAACCCCGATCATTCCATTTCTTCCATCTCGGAACTTTGTGGTTTTCAGAATACAGCTAATTTTAACAGGAAATTTAAAGAAATTAAAGGTGTAACACCTTCACATTTTAGACTGCAAAGGTTTTAATACATTGGACACCTAACTTATTATGAAAATAATAAGTTAGGTAAACAACAACAATTAACAGTTTTTAGATAATTATATTTTACTTAAAATTGTTCTTTAATACCACTATATGTAACCTGTAAAAACGAAAAAACGACGCTATATCGCCGTCTTCCAAATAAATAAAACAGTACAATTAACTCCCTACATTAAAGATAATGTTCCGACAGAAATATATTCAAGTTTTAACATTCTTGTTTTACTTTGCCTTAGGTCTAACTCAACTCAACTGCTCTTTGTTTAAATTCTAAAGTGTTTTTAGATTTTCCTTTCATAATTACTAAAACGAAAGCTAACTAACATACTCTCTAATGTTTATGTTCCGTCTAATTTTGAGTTCAGTTATTTAAACTGGTCTTAGACTTTAAAATCTATATTCTACTCATAAGGAGTTAAAACTACCTTGTTCTTTTTTAAAATACTTAAAATAGGATAATATAATATCTCTTTATGTTAACAATGACTTCATTGGATGAGGTTTTACTTTATACTTTTGCCTAAGACATCAATTGAAAAATGTTTATTTAGGTTAATTTTAGATAATAAGAAATATGACAGAAACAAATAGTTCAGATTGGAGGCATAGCGTTATGCCGGCTGTGTTTACATGGTTGAAAAAGTCGAAATCAGGTGACCTTGAAATTGACCTAGATACAACAATAAAATACGCCGCAGATGCTTTAAAAATTGAAGGAAAGGGAGGAAGCAGAATGGGTGGACTTGTCGGTTCTGGTACTCTGGGTGAGAATAGCTACTTAAGCACTGAACAGCGCCTTACTTTACTTAAAGCACTTTCTGACGTTGCTAAAGAATATAAAGTACCTTTGATTAGTGGTGCAGCAGCAGAAACTAAGGAAGAACTTGCCAAAATCGTTGAAGGTCTTGCAGCTGTTGGAGTGGATACAGTTATGATTATGCCGCCAAAAACTAAGGCGTTTCCATCTGATGATGAAATGTATGATTACTATGAACTTGCAGAAGCAACTGCAAGAAATGTAGGCGTAACAATTATGCCTTATAACAATCCTGATGCCGCTGGATATCATGCTATATCAACTGATCTTCTTCGAAGAATTTCTGTTTTACCTAATGTAACTGCTCTTAAAATATCAACTATAGATGTTTCAATTATTGAAACTTTGATGTTAGAGAACAAGGATTTAAAAATTTTGGCAGGAGTTGACTCAGTTACTGTACACGCAGGTCTTGCTGGAGCAAGTGGAGGCATAACAGGTGTGGGTGCTATCTTCCCAAAAGCAAGCGTTACTATGCAGGAGCATGTTTTAAATGGAGAATGGGCTGAGGCAAATAAAATCTCTCAGGCTTTAAATTCCCTATCGTATCTGGATGCTCAGCCACTGCTTATGGAGTATCTTAAGCTGGCTATGGGTATTCATCATAATGATATATATGGAGGGCTTCGTACCTATGGCGTAAAACTAACTCAACAGCAAATTGATGATGTTCAGGCAAGATATATTCTAGCTAAAGAAAGACTTGAAGCTTTAGATTTATTATAATACAATACTTCAAATATTAAAACAAAAAAGCTTCGTTAAAACGAAGCTTTTTTGTTTTAATTCCTTAATCTTTAATAAACACAGAATCTCTTATAGCTCTTTGAAGCAGTGTTATCTTTTCTTTTTCAGTTATAGTGAAAACTCTTTTAACCAACTCTTCTTTAACTGAAGCGTCAGATAATGGCGTTAAATCTATATTTAAACCGGCGTAGTCAAAATATTTTTGATAATCTATGTCTTTAACAGTGTAGACATATTCTTTTATATCATCAAAACCACTTCCTGAAATAGACTTACAAACGTCCCAAAATTCCTCTTCTTTAAATCCTCTGTTTTGTTTTAAATAATATTCGTTGTAAAGAAAGCGCATCACATCATCTAAAGACTTTTTGTTGTTTGTATTATTTCGAATTTCTAAATCCATAAGCAAACCAATAATAGGCCCCTTGTTGTAATATGAAATTGTTGTTTCCTCAGCATTAACATTATGATTGAAAAAATTCAGCCAAATATCAAAACTCGATCTTGCTAACGACATATGGTTTTTACCTTCAATATTTTCATATCTTTTAATAGAATTAGTGAAGTAATTAAAAGCCGATTTTTTATCTAATAAACCTGCGCGCATCATAATGATGTATTCATAATAAACCGTTAAACCTTCAGACACCCAAAGCATATTGGTATAATTCTCTTTACTGTAATTAAACGGACCCAATTCAACTGGTCTTATGGCTTTTACATTGTAAAGATGAAAATACTCATGGGTTATAAAATTTAAAAAATCAGTGTAATGACTTTCGTGCTCGAAATAAAAAGATCCAGAAGTGAAAACCGCCTGAGAATTCCAATGCTCTAATCCGCCACCACCTTCTTCCATCAATATAAAGCTGTAATTTTCAAAAGGAATATCATGCATTAAATCTGTTGTGGCATCTACAATTTTCTTTAAATCATTTCTAAATTTAGATTCATCAAGTCCTTCAGGTTTGGCTATTGCTACCGAAAACGGAATGTTGTTGTATTCAAAATTAAAAACATGTGGGTTACCTATGTAAATTGGACTGTCGTATAAAATATCAATAGTTTTAGCGAAGAAAGTGTTGTTTCCTGTTTTTTGAAGTCCTGTTGAAATGGTTTTCCAAATCTTATAAGGTGTTATTTTTAAATTTACAGGAACGTTTAGCTCGTTTTCAACATGCATAAAGATATTATTAGGCATGATAAAAGCGCGTTCGTTATCAATATTGGATTCCGCTACCGACTTTTGATTAGCGAAATACCTGTAACTTACAGAAAAGGTTTTACTATCTTGGTTGTCTACTACCCATTTGTTTTTAGCTATTTTATACCAATTTAATTCCTGATGATTGTTATTAACCACCTTAAAATCTACAATGTTTTTTGGAAAGTCTAATATTTCATAATACCCAGGAGACCAAACGGGTAAAATAAGAGATGTTTTTTTCGATGTTACATTTTCAATATTCAATCTCACTTCGACATAGTGATGTTCTGGATCTTCAAAGAAAGCTTCATAATTCAAGATAGGTTGAGAAACCCCTTGATTAAAAAGCATAACAAAAAATAAAAGACTAAAAGCTGATTTGTGTAAAAAGTGAGTTTTCATTAAAAATCAATTCTAAAATATTAAAAAAGAAAAATGAGCAACTAAGTTGCTCATTTTAACTATACTTAACTATTTATTCTATTTCCCATTCAAATATACCGGCTGCAGTTTTTTCCGCTAGCTTAATTTCCATTTTAATAGCGGTAGTTTCAACAGGTTTAAAAACAACTTCATTCGGGAGGCCTTTCTCAGTGCCATAGGCTGTAGTGTTTTCTACTGGTTGCCATTGGTTATTTGAATCTTTATAATAAATTTTCCAGTAATCAGGAACCTGACAACCTCCCCAAGGTTTGTCGTCGTACCAGTATACTGTTGAGCGGCTTACTGTTTTTTTGGAATCGAAATTATATGAAATCCATTCAGTTGTACCTTCTTTTGGCCACCAATGATAATAAGGTATAGAGCGATCTTCGGCATTGGCAGGCACTAAGCCATCGTTAATAGCTACAATAGGTTTTACATTATGTGATGCCTCTACTTTACTTTCTGAAGCTAAAGTAGGTGCCATTGCTGGCTTTGTAGCGGTTAATTCTATTGGTAACCAAACCGCCATATCTCCACTTCCACGGTGTGCCCAAGAATAGTAAGGAATCATGTTTAAAGTTACATCTTTGACTACAATTTTACCATCTTCGCTGTAACTTAAGGTTTGAGCTCCTGTATGAATCATATTAACTCCGTAAAGTAAATCTTTCTTTGATTCAACTTCAAATTCAGGTTTCTTATTTAATATCAAACTGAAAATATCGAAGTCGTTATCTGGCCATTCAGCACAATACACTATAGGTCCACGCTCAATAGATACTTTGCCTCGGTCGTTTTCTACAGCAGGATGTGCTTTTACGGTGCGTGGCTCCATTTCAAAATTGATTTCTACTTTATCTCCTTTTTTCCATGTTCTGTTAATATCAAAATACCCTTTGTTGATTTCTGACGTTACTTCTTTACCGTTAACTTTTACTGAAAATTTTAAGTCCTTTTTATCGGTGTAAGTGTAAAGATTAGATGGAACAACTTCATTTTGTAACCATCCTGGTACGCGTATTTTAAGATTAAAATTCTGTTTACCTTTTGGAGCAAGATCAACTGTGATATTGCCGTCCCATGGGTAATTAGTAGTTTGCGTTACTTTTAAAGATTTTCCTTTTACTTTAAGGTCTGATTCGTTTGCCATAAATAAGTTTACGTACACATCGCTTTCATCTACAGCGTAAACATAACCTGGTACCGATGGAATAAATCGACTAACATTTGAAGGACAACAAGCACAACCAAACCACTCCTGACGTTGATGCTGACCAATAGACTCTAATGGATTCGGGTAGAAAAAACTTCCGCCATCTAATGAAACCCCTGAGATTAACCCATTATATAAAGTACGCTCTAGAACATCGTAATACTTAGCATCACCATGTAATAAGAACAAACGATAGTTTAAATACACATTACCGATAGCGGCGCAAGTTTCACAATAAGCAGACATGTTTGGTAGTTCGTAGTTTTTACCAAAAGCTTCACCATGACCTGTCGCTCCAATACCTCCTGTGATATATAATTTTTTAGAAACAATATTATCCCAAATTTTATCTACAGCATGAATATAACCTTCATCACCTGTAAGTGCGGCTACGTCGGCCATTCCTGAATACATATAAGCTGCCCTAACTGCATGCCCTACGGCTTCATCTTGCTCTAAAACAGGTTTATGCGACTGACTGTATTCACTTTTTATATGCGTATGTCCACGCTCGTCTAATAACAATTTGGCAAAATCAAGATACTTTCTTTCTCCTGTAACTACAGATAGTTTTGCTAATGCCATTTCAGTAATTTGATGTCCAGGAACGACCATAATTTGATCTGGCCCCTTACCAATTTCACTTATGGCACAATCGGCAAATTCTATTGCTATATTTAAAAGATTCTTTTTTCCAGTAGACTGATAATGTGCTACAGCTCCCTCAACTAAATGCCCAAGATTATAAAGCTCATGACTAAGATCTTCTTCCTTAACCCAGCGTTTGTCTCCTGCCCAATCATGAGGCTGATCTGGATTCATTGTTCTAAATGTATATAAATAACCATCTGGCTCTTGTGCTTTAGCAACAATAGTAATTAAACTGTCTATATATTTTTCTAATTTTTTGTTTGGATGCGTTTGAATTGAATAACTAGCACCCTCGATAGTTTTATACACATCGGTGTCGTCGAAAGTAAAGCCTTCAGCTTTATGATCATGACTTGGAGTAGCTGCCATCATGAAATTATCATAACGTCCTGTTTCTTCACATTTTCCGAAAGCTAGAGGTATGGTTGTTTCTCTACTAGCTTCAATACGTTGTCCCCAAAAAGCATCATTAACTTTAACAGAAGTAAAAGGAACTGGTGTAATGGGGTACCCGGTTTTTGATTGACCAAAAATGGCAAATGAACTCAGGGCTACTAGGGTTATAACTATTCTATTCATAAAATTTAGTATAAAAAATTATTCTAAAGCTGTATTTGTAAATTTAACTTTATATGGGAACTTTTGATCATTTGAAGCATCTTCATCCCAAATATGATTTACATGTGCAGTAGGAGCACCTGTTACAATTAACCATAAAGATTTTGCGTTTTCGGGAATTATTATATCTGCAGTTCCTAACTTAGAAACTCCTGCCTCCCCAACAACCGATCCGGTATTTGTTACCGCAACGAAACCATAGCGCCAACCTTCAACATTTGAATAGCCTCCATCTAAACCAACAAAGTCTACAGACACTGTTGTACCTGTTACTGGAATACTTAGTTCTATAGCATTATACCCATAAGACTGAGGAATTTGATTCGACACCACCTGATAATACCCATCTTCAAGAACTTCCAAATTAGTTTTATGCTTGTAATTTTCTTGGTCTGTTGCAGACAGATTCTCTATAAAATCATTATTATAAACACCCAATGGATAATCCCAAGAAATATTTTTACATGCATATTGAAATACTTCGGCATTAAATTCTTCTTGACTTATTCCTGTCAACCTTTGGTATGTTTCAATCGGATGCTCAGGAGAAATAGCTTCTCGCCAAAGTTTCCCTAAAAAATCTACACCGTGTTTATCTTTCCAATATTCTTGAAGATACATAGATTGATACCTAATATCTTCATGTGAAAAATTCTTATGAACATTATCTAAAAAGTACGGCAACTCACTAATATAACTATCGTTATTAATTTGCCAAGACATGTACTGGGCACATTGCTCCCAAAACGACCCCACATAAGGCTGGTCTCTAAATCCATAATTTCCATCGCAATGTACTTGGTACTGAAAAGAGTGACCAAACTCATGTGCTATTACTGCCCCTCCATTAGTTGTTGCCGGATTTACCCATAAGGCTCCTATAACATCATCATAACCAGCTCCAGTTGCTAACCACTCCTCTTGATAGAATAATTGAATAATCATTCGATAATCATCTGTTTTAGAGTCACCTTTAACAACAAACTTCATAACATCTCTATAGTAAACATAGAAATCTTCAGCCATTTTCAATAAATTATTGATATCTACCCGAAGGTTTTGCCTTGATGTTTTACTAGGGTATTGTCCAAATCCTTTTTCCCAAAAAACAATTACATTATCAGATGAGGCACTTCTCTGATAGCTCCATCTACTCTCATTAGAGTCGAAATCATTATATACATCATACCCATTGTCTATTTCATGATCTGGTATATAAACTTCTTTACCTCCTTCAGGTTTTTTAGCAAAAATGTATTGGAAATTTTCAGGAGGTACAATTTCATTATTTTCAGGTGTTTCTGACTCCTTCTCTGGATAAACATTTTCTTCTGAACTAGATGAGGAACATGAAACGCAAACATAAATTGCACATATTAAAACTAAAGTGGCTGTAATTTTATTTTTCATTCTTTTTTTAAATTAAAAGCCAAAGAAGATTTCTCTAAACCTCTTTGGCTTACCAAAAAATTAAACTAAGCAATTATTAAACATTATTTACTTCTATAAAATTTAATCATAATTACTGTGGTAAAATTAAAATGCAATTTTTAAGACGGATTAGAATTATTATCCTATAGAGATACTATATTACCTAGTATTAAGTAAATGCGTTTTATTTTAGTTAATCTTTACAAGAAAAAAACTGAATCTAAAAAAGCATTACAAAGAATAAGATAATTGATTCAAAATAAGGATTACTTGGTAGTATAAGAATGCCAAATATTTCAATCAATAAACAATTAGAAAATGTTAACTATAATATGCCATAAAAAAATCAGATGAATTAGTTTTACCTAACTTTTGAGTTTTTATCTAAAGAGAAGAATAAATAAAAAAGCCTGATGAAATTCATCAGGCTTTTTTTGTCGGGGTGGCAGGATTCCTAAATAAAACCCAAACCACTGTATTTCAAATACTTAATTACAGGTATTCCAAATAGGACACTCTATAGGACATAGCCAAACGAGTTTGTGACATTCACTTGTCAAATTTAGTCAAAATAGTATAAAAATTAAGTAGATTCATCTATTATTTCAAACATATACCAGCATTCATCTAAGGTTTTAAATTTATAAGTCATAAATACCCCACTATCGCTACCTTTTAATATATAGTTTACACTTTTCTCTTCCCTTTCGTAAACAACTTCATATTTATCAGATTGACTGTCCATTGTGAAGTCTATATAATCATAATCTTCAACTCGATTAATAATATCTAAACTTAATTTACTTGATTCATTGTCTGCTAAAAAATACCATTTCAATGGATAATGAACTCTACTTTTTTGAAAAATACTATCCCTAGAAAACCTTTCAAAAAACTCATCAAAAGTCTCATTACAATTTTTAAAAGATTCTTTATTCTGTACCTTCTCTTCCCCATCATTTTTCATATTTTCAACATTGCTAGATGTAAAGGTCTTTTCCTTATTTTCTCTATCCTTATTTATACAACTTATTAAAAATAAGAAACTTAAAATTATAATTAATTTTACTTTTTTCATTCTATATAAAATTTAACAATCAATACATGGTTTTGGTGGTTTAATTGGTGGTGGTGATGGAGAAGGACTTGGACTTGGGTTTATTGGAGTTACAGTACCTGGTACTGGTTCTATTGTTGGTAATGGTGTAATTGGTGCTGGAGTAATGGATGGTAAAGGTGTAAGAGGTTCGCGGCTATTTCCACTTTTTGATTCGCCTGAACCAGTACCTTTATCCCCCGTATTACCCATTCCTTCAGTTATGGTGTCCATAACATTTGACCAATAAGTAGACCACTGTGTTTCTGTCCCTGAAACTAAAGAAGGCATCGGATTTACCCAAGTTTGTGGGTCAATAGGTTGACTTCCGTTCCATGGATTAACAGCTCTATAAGAACCATTTGAGTTTCTTTTATGTATTTCATAATGTAAATGTGCTGTTCTACCATTTTCTTTACCAAAAGCAGAACCTCCCATTAAACCAATTGTTTCCCCTTCACTTATTTCTTGGTCTTCTTGAACCGCAACAGAACTTAAATGCATATACTTGGTTTGAAAACTTCCATCAGGTGATTCTATTACAATTACTCTCCCACCCCCATCATTAGCACTTAAAGGGATTATTCGGGCTACTCTACCAGAGTGAGTTGCTACTACAGGAGCTCCATAATCTGTATTTCCTCCCCCACTATAATTTAAATCTAACCCATAATGATTTCTTTTTCGTCTTTTTATATAACCAAAATACTCATCTGGTTCACTCTTTCTACTCCATATCTTCCAAAATTCTGGTAAAGGCCAAGGTATCGTACCTGCATAATCACTAAAATAAATAGGATTATTAAATCCAAAATTATAAGGTGATTGATTCCTCATAAATTCTGCAAACGGGTCAATATTCATCCATCTTCCTATTCCTGGGTCATAATTTCTTTCTCCAAAATCATACCAATCAAGCCCAATCTCATCATTCAGTTCTTTTCCGTTATATTTATATTTGAGTGCTAAGTTAGTAGAATTTACGTTAGTATTATAACCTTTATGTTTAAGACCAAAAGGATAATAGTTGTTTTCTTCTAAGATTTCTATGTCATTAGGATCATTAGCCTTACGAATACTTAAATTATCAAACCATGCTGAAATGGTGGAACCTGAGTTTGAATTATTGTAAACCCCTATCCTAAGATTTATTTTATCTATATTTGCAGGCACTGTCACCTTTTTTTCTAAATAGATCCATTTATACTTAATATAAGTCTCTGGAATATAATCTATATCAGTATAATATGTTGTCTCTGTATCTTCGTTCATAAAAAAGAACAACCTAGCCCACGAATAATTAGCAGGACCTGTATTCTCAACATAAACCCAAGCTGAAAAATAATAATCTGTAGCAACAGAATTATTTATTGGATACCAAATATTTGAATGTGCATATTTACTCCCTGTAGATGCCATGTGTAATTTAACTGCTGAATCTCCAGATTTACTATGGGTATTATCAATAGTTGCTGATGTCCCATAAAGAGCACCAACACTATCCCATCCACTAGAGCTATTATTATCTAAATCATCCAAGAAAACATTTTCAGAAGCACCTTTTATCTCACCATCACCATTACTATCGGCATAACTTAACCTGATATTTCCTAAATGATCCTTATATTGGTAAATATAATTGAACCCTGCCGACAGATTGCTTTCAACTTTGGGCTCTACATAGCCTTCAGGGTGATTAAAGAATTTCAATGAACCATTTTGGTAAACGTAATTACCAGCATACTCCGTAGTAGTCCCTAAACTTACTTCCTTTTTTAGTTTCACTCCTGTAGCATCGTAAATATAGGAAATTGTACCAACATTACTATCTCCGTCGTTAATGTTTATTAAATCTGGTAAATTTAAATGGTTATAACTTATTAAATTTATCCCCTTGTTTAAGTCTTGAATCATATTCCCGTTATCATCATAGGCATAATCATTTCCTACAGTATTACCATCTATAAACCCTCCCATAGCATTAGAAGTTGAATTTACTCTATAGCCATCGTTAACGTTAATTAATTTATTTCCATAATCGTATACATAAGTTATATTATCCATTGGGTAACTGTTTTGACTATTTGTTGGATGTTGCCCATACCTAAATATCCTTCCTATATTACCATTACGATCGTAATCATAAATATACTCATTGAAGTGTGATTTATATAAATGGTTCTCAGCAAATTTAGAACTAGTAATCCTATTAAGGTTATCATATTGATAATTATAATGTCTTAAGCCTCCATCTTTATTATCTGTTTTCCATAGTACATGACTTATATTGCCATTATACAATGGTACGTTGGTGTAAACTGAAGTTGTTGGGCCATCTGGTTTGTTGTAATTTATTCCAAAACTAAACAAATCACCATCTTCATGCATTGTTACTGGATCGTTAATTGTTTTAAGCCACCCTCTAATATTATAGGTATAATTTACCTCTTGCAATGGATTTACTTCAGTATTCCCTACATCCTTTTTAATAAGTTGCCCCAATTCATCGTAATGATTTTTAGTTATAAGTTCTTCGTCTTGGTTATTGATATCTTGTTTCTGACTTATTAATCGCCCCATATGGTCATATTCGAAAACATCTTCTGTAACAATATCAATCTGCCCTGTCTTTTGATGGGTTGTTTTGGTTTCTTCTACTTTACCCACAAAATCCAATTTACTTTCTACAATATCAGTAGTATTCAAATACTCATTTGTACTTTTTACATATATAGCTCGCCCTTTCTCATCATACCCCGTAACGGCTACTATCCATTTTTTTGGACCTGAATCTAACACCCTAACCTTACTACATGTCGATAATCCTTTAGTTTTTAACTTATCGGTATTATCATAGTTAACTATATCTTGACTGTATATGGTTTGGGGTAGAGTTGTGAATCCATCAAAGGTATAATCATCATAATAGTTTATAGTATATATTTCTGAAATGGATACCACAGAAGGTAATGCATTATTACTATAATATATAGTTGTTCCTGCAATACTATTAGCTCCTGTTTTTTCTTCATATTGATTTTGGATGTTATTAACATCTGCCTGTAATAATTCTCTTGATAGACTAGAAGTAATAATACCTGTATACGCTACACGTCCAAAGGCATCGTATTTAGTAAATAGCCATTTACCATCATCTTCTAAATTGGCATCGCGGGTAAAAACTGGTTGATCTAATTTATTATAAACGATTTCTTCCCAATCTTTTCCTGGTAATTTCTTTTCTATCAAACGGTTTCTTTCATCGTACTTGTATTGGTAGGCTAAATTATCTAATTCGGATTGACTAATTGTACGTTGCAACGTGTAATTAGTATAATTTACCTCGCCGTAAAACTCGAAATTAGAATCACCAAAACCATTATTATCTATTGTAAAATATAATTTTTCATTTTCAATAAACGCATCTTGAACAATGCCGTAAATATCATACCAATAATCAAGATTCATATCTGGTATCGCTGGTTCAAAATAGCTTAAATCTAAAACTTCAACTGTACCATCTACAAAGAATAGACCATTCCCACTTTCCATCACTATAGAAAAATCAAAATTCCCATTATTATGACCCACTTCAATTTCACTTTCAACTTCATCCATTTCTGTTTCTGCAGTAAATATATCAGGTACTATATTATAGTTACTAGTTTTATTAAGCCACATTTGATCCCCTGTTTGGTAAGTACCCATTTTTGGAGTTAAAACATAAGTTAAATTTCCAAAATCATCATAAACATAATAGGTGTCATGCCATTTAGAACTTTTAAATGTTCGTTTTAATATAATTCTTCCCTGCTTGTCTTTGTATTCTTCCGTTGTTTTATTCTTACCTGAATTCCAGTTTTCATCCTTTGTTATTGTTTTGTACAACTCATTTCCTGAATAAAACCCATTATCTTCTAGTTGAGGATTTTTAGTGTCGCCATTTACAAAAGACACTCCAAACAAGCGCACATAATCCTCTATTGCATTGGTCTGGTATTCAAATTTGATGGTATGGTCGGAATCACTGGTTTTATTGACTGCCCAATCTGCTCCAGGAGCTCCCTGCTCCAGTACCCTGTTGAGCGGAGAGGCCTCTATATTCTTCTCTGAGAATGGATTTAAAGTATTTTCGTACTTGGAGGTATTGTAAAAAGAGCCTGTTGCACTTAATGCATCTGTTCTTATTAAACCTCCATTGGTTACTGCTGCATAAGGTAAATAGTCCTTAACTTGTCTGCCATAATCGTCATAACCTATATGGGTAATAACATCTTCTAAATTGCCTCCTGCTCGAATGCCTACACTTTGTTTGGGTCTGCCTAAACCATCAAAGTACGTAACGACCTCCTGCTTTTCCTCCTCAAGTGCTAAACCTAATTGACCTTCTTCATAGGCTTCCTGATAAGCAAATGTATGTATATAATTTTCATCACTTAAAGGACAACCGCCATTCCCTAAACTCCCTGCTTGTGCTGGACACTGGTCATCATTATTAGACACATAACCTATAGGTTGGCTACAAGCAGATTGCGTACTCGATGGATCTCCCAAACCATCACCGTCTTGATCATTATACCATGTGGTAGGTTGAGTAACCGTATACGATTTACTACTCGATGCTGTACTCCACGTCCCTCCTGTACTTCTGGCTCGCAAATATTGTGTTCCACTACTGGTTTTTGTTATCGTACTTGAAAAATTTGAAGTACTGGTACCACTACTACTACTCTGCCAATAATAAACCACACCGCTAGGAGGATTACTTCTGGCTAAAACCGTATTTCCACAATTCGTGCTTTGGATGGTAGGTGCAGGGGGCACAGCTGGTGGCCCCGTACCAATAGTTACGTTAAGAGTTACAAGGTTATAATTATACATACCATCATAAACTTCAGCCACAATAGTAGCTGAACTACCTGAATAGAACGTTGCCTCAGCACTGGTACTGGATATCGATTGAATATCGCCATTATTATTAATCCAGTTAATTCCTGATATCCCATTATAATTAGGGTCCATGACAGTATAGGTGTAAGTAGGTCCTGAACTCACAGAGGTTGGTCCACTTATATAATATCCTTGAGACCAAAGATTAAATGACAAAAGAAAACAGGAAACAACCGTTAAGCTTCGTAAATAAATATACATCTTATCCATACCATTTTAATTTTTGATTTTAGTAAACTCCATTTCTGAAAATAATGCACTTGTATTGAAAGGATCAATTACAAGTATTAATGTGTTAAAGTTTAAAACACGAGCCTTATAATTAAAAACCTTACCTCCGGAGGTGCTAACTTCCAATTGATTTGCTCCCTCTTTAAATTTCCAAAAGCCGCTGACGGTTTTACCATCTGTTAGCCTCATTAAAAAACTTTTATCTGATTTCAAATAGATTAACCGGTCTCGGTAGGCCAATTCTGCTTTTGTGCGAACTGGCGCTGGTAACGAATCAAACTTAGAGCGCATGGCTTGACTGACTTTACTTAAAGTATTCTCATAGTTCAATTTCCAAGTACCTATTAGATCTGCTTCACTTATCTGAGCGGAAACTTCAGACATAGGCATTAAAATGAACACTAATAATAGTGTCAATGTATATATAGATTTCATCTGTTTTATGGATTTTTAGTTATTGTCCTTTGTAATGGTATTCATTCTCACTTAGTACCTTGCCACTATCATCTTTAACAAACTGAAGTCTATTAAATGCATCATATAGATAATAGGTAGTATACCCTTTAGGGTCAGTCATGCTAGTCATTCCAACTAATGGGTCATAGGTATATGTACTTAGCATAGCCCCCGACAAATACGAACTGTTTCTAAGGTTTGAAAGCGAGGTTCGAAGTAAATCCTCATCTACTTGTGAATCATCACTGTCTGATGCACTGACTACTGCATTAATTAAGCTTTGAACATTAGAAGCCTGTGCTGATGTGAAGTTTTCGATTTTAGCAACGGGATATTGATTATTATAACCCCATATATAATAGATATGAATACCATCAGCCGTACTAACCTCTATAGGATTGCCGTTATCATCATAATCGTGATAATAAATTCTGGATTGTAAAGGGTTTGAACTACTGTTATAAACGCCTTTTAGGGTGCTAATCTCTTCTGGAAGCACCACACTTCCTCCCCAATCTTTAAAATTTGTTCGTTGTAAAGAAACAAGTTCCGATGGGTCTGCGACGCCATTGCTATTATCATCCTGATAAACTTCTCTTTGAATAGGAACTACTACATTATGAATATCACCATCTGAATTTAGACGATTAATAGCATTATTTTGAAGTGTTGTTAATGGACCTCCTAAAAGATAACTAGAAGAGGTAATATCATCTGGATAATACATCTTATTTACTAATGTCTTTCCATCACTCGACGTCGTCGTTGAAACCGTCATTTGCATATGATCCGTATTATCATAATCCATGGTCGTTGTTTGAACCACTGCCTCCGATGTTGTCGGTAAATATGAGGTTTCTTTTTTCTCCGTCATACGATAGGCTCGACTTTTATAAAGGAATTCATTTGCAATAAAATAATAAGGGTTTCCTCCTGATCCAGGAGTACGTATACAGGTCGCTTCTATATATTTTTGTAATTCTTTAAACAACAAGCCATAATCAGTTTTGGAGTAAACCTCATTATAGATAAATTCCTCTAAGTGTATTGGAGTATACACGCCACCACTTTTAGAATAAGATGTCTTTTTTATCAATTGTGAATCTGTCCAATTATGACATAAATTTGCATAATTCCCACTATTAAGGTAACGCTCTGGTTTGTAAACTTCTGGAGCATCTATAATAGATTCGGAAACTAAAATATATTCATATTTAGTTTTAATTAAGTTTGAAAGGTCTGTTCCTTGATAATGATTTACTTCAGGATAAATTAAATTACCCTCATTATAATTTAATGCTGAATATACCTCTAACCCCAGGTATTTTCTATGCCATGAAGAAGCCCTTCCTGTACAACCTCCAGTATATGGCATCTCTCCTTCCCAAAATTCTTGAGTGTAATCATCATAATCTTTAAACAACAAATCTTCATTAAATAGCTTTTCTCCAAGTCCATTTTCACTCACTCCGTATTTATACTCTTCAAAAGACTCTAACGTACCATCAAAGTTATAATTCTTAATATTAGCTATTCTAAGTCCCGCACCATAAACTGTTGTAGGTGTTCCTGATAACTCCGACGTATAAGAATTGGATTCAAACTTAAATATTGAATACCCTTTAGTTGGATATGTAATTTTATTAAGCATACACATCCTTACTTTACTTGTATCAACCGCCCTATTTGCCGAACCTATATTATAAGTGGTATTTTGTTCTGCCGTAGTTGGATTTTGACAGCAATTTGTAGTGCCATATAAGTCCGATAAATAAAAATCATCACCCTGAACAGTCTTAGATGATATTAAACTGAAATTTAACTTACCATTAAAGAAACCCCATAAATCTTGAGAAAATTCACTCTTTCTTGGAATACCTATATTTGCCTCGTAATCAAATTCATATTTTTTACCAATGTCAGAACCTGCCTCTGAAGTCTCCGAAAAACTCAACAATTTTAATCTCTTAGTATCAGAATCAGGGTAACCAGACAACCCAAAATTTGCAGTAAAATAATCATAAACAAAATCAAACCCTTTAACTAGTTCCCCATTCAAATCATAGACTCTTATATTATCAAGACTTTTAGCTGAACTCTGAGTCCTATCTAATCGTTGCGTATTGTAATTAAAAATTACTTCTCCTAAACGATAACTTATCTTTTTTACGCGCATCTCCTCCTGACTAACTATTGAATAACTCTCCTCTTCTAATCCAGATGCATTACTTTCCATCATTTGATAATATGACTTTTGCTCCTTCACATAACCGCATGTTTCATATTCAAAATAAACTGTATCTTTTTTCGTTCTTGATACAATCTCTGTTACATACCAATCTGTTATATAATTATTCCTTGGCTGAGGACTATCATCAATCAAAATCTTATTTATATCTCTAAATCTATATTCAGTCCCCTTATCATCTATAATTGAAAAAGCATAATCACTCCCCATAGTGTTACGTAGTATTTTTATTGGCTCGTAAGGAAAAGTCATATAGGTCCTATCTGACGCATACATAAATTGCCCTGATTTCCCTGGTAAGTTATAATTAAACATATCAGGCCTCGTGTCTCTTCCTGCGCCATCTGCAGAAGCTTTTAAATCATAATAATTTTCTTCAATTTCAGAATACCCGCCCTGGGATACTTTAGCATAATATTCATCAAAATCCATGACTGGCATATTGAAATTCCCTTCTGGCATTTCATCTGGCGTTCCTAATACATTTCTGTGTATAACCATGTTCCCTGAAATACTCCAACCTAAACCTACTTCTGTGGCTTCTTGATTCACTTTTATCCCTCCTGCATGGTAAGACAAACTAAATGGTAAGGAAATTTCAGCAACATTCACCTCAAACAATGGAAAACTTATATTAGGTATTCCTGTATTCATGGAAACAGGATAGGTTCCATATTTACCCAGCTCTGCAACTGCTGGTGTAGGTTGAATAATTGATGGCAATTCAGGTAGTCCTTGAGCAATCAAACAAGTACTAGCCAGCATACATAAAAACAAAATTTTTAATTGCCAGGTCTTCTTTAGCGCAAACTGTTTTAACATATTAATAATTGATATTTAATATTATACAGTCTGAAAATTACAAGAATAACAGATAAAACTGGTGGGGTTTCACCGTGCAATTGATAAGGTAAAACCTTATTACTTATTAGGTTTTAATTCTGAAATTTGCTCTTAAAAAAGACTTATCAAAATTCAATCCAGTTTAAAACGCCAATCTTGGGACACCTGTATAAAGCATTATTACAGGGTAGGTTTAGAGGCGCATATTCCTGAAAACCTAAGACACAATATTCCCAGTTCTAATATATCCCGGTGGAAACAAGAGTCTGAAAGCAAATATAAAGGCTGTGAACTTTCTGAATTTATCAATCAGGAAATCGATTTAATTAAACGTTTTAATCAGTCTGCTAAAATTAAAACCGTAATCGAAGGTTATTTTAAACTCTCCGATACCTTAAACCAAATTATCTCTAACGTGAAAGGTTTCAAGTCGCTTATTAAAGACAACATGGCATTGGTGGTTAACTGTGTAGAATCTGTAAAGCACAGCGTTCCTATAAATAAAGCTCTAAACCTTTTCAATATATCCAGAAGCTCTTTTGAGAACTACAAAACCATCCTTATTCATAAATGTGAAGCCTCCTATTACAAATGGTGCACCAGAAAAATGCCAAATCAACTCTTAACAGGTGAAGTACGCACCATTAAAAACTATATGAATCATGACTCCTATAAATTATGGTCAAAATCTTCTATTTATCTAAAAGCCATAAGAGATGATGCCCTTTCCTGTGGACTATCAACCTTTTACAAATACTGTAATATTTTAGGCTTTACGGGTACTAACATCATAACAAAACCTAATAATTATAATCCGCTTAAAACTACAAGACCTAATGAGGTGTGGTGTGCGGATGTCACTATTTTTAAAACGAATGACGGCGTTAAGCACTACATCCATATTTTAATGGATCACTTTTCTAAAATGGTTCTGGGTTATCAAATTGAAAAGCACAGTTCAGGAAAAACCATTCGCCACTTATTACAGAGTGCTTATCTGAAATACAAACCAAAACAGACGTTATTTTTAACAGATGGTGGTTCTGAAAATGTCAACGCCAACGTTAGTGCAGTTATAGAAGCTTCCGATGGAGCGATTCAACATAAAATAGCTCAACATGATGTATTGTTTTCTAATTCTATGATCGAAGCATTTAATAAAGTGCTGAAATACCAATTTTTATACCCCAAACATATTAACTCCCGGATTAAGCTTGAGGCAGTACTTAGTCATGCCATCGATACATACAACCTACAACGACCAAAACTTAGCTTGAACGGAAACACGCCTTTTGAAATTTTTAATGACTCCTCTATCGATTTTAGCATCTATTCTAATAAATTTAAAGATCAAATACAGTACAGAATAGCTCAAAACAGAAATACTCCTTGTAAAGTATGTCTATAAATCAGAAATAATTTAAAACTAGAGTAATTTAATTTCCTTTACCTTCTAAAAAAACATTTTAATTAGCTTTTATTCTAACACAAAATAATAACCAACTCATATTTAACCGTTTCCCTTATATGGGACACTTTATCTTAAAATGAGCTCAGGAATAGCATGGCGTTTAAGTATGCGGAGCAAAAAAATAAACCAATAACCATAGGGCAAGACCTGAAGGTTATTGGCTTAATATTTACACTTATCGTGTATATTTTAACTTGGGTTGTGTTACTATTTTTTGAGGTTTTTAAGTGGCTTAGGAAATAAGCCAACTATCCTAACTTAAGTCTTGATAAATAACATAACATTAATACTCTCCATTGATGGTAGTTTTCCCATTGACTACCAAAGATTGCATAATTTCGAAATATCTTTCACGATATTTATAAAAATCGTCTTCCAGAGCTAAAAACAAAATATTATACAAAAAATCTCCAAAAACAAAACTATCATTATAACCTAAAAATTTGTTTCCTTTTTTATCTACTTTAATTTTAAATCTATATGTATCTAAATTATGATTTTCCACCACCTCTTTATTCAATATTTCACAACCACATGATTCCAAAAAGAAATCCTCATAATTAGTTCTTAACAAATCTCCTTCAACAAATTCATGCTCAAATATTTTTGACACAACCAAAGTATATCCCAAATTACTATCATCTTTTTTAACAAAAAAATCCATTTCCGTACTGCCTATAGTCTTATTTGCAACTTCAACATCATTATCAAGTAAAATGACATATTTATTATTATTCTCTACAAAAAAACTTTTTTCATTTTGGGAAAACATTTTAAAAAAGCTAATAAAAAATAATACTAAAAAAAAACCTCTCATTAATTTCTCTCTATAATTTTCTTAATTATTATTCCTATAGCAATTAAAAATATCCCTATGGCGTAAACAAACTGCATTGAATTATACTCTTCAAAAAATATAATTTCGTCTCCACTTTTATTTGAATAAACGGTTACATACTTCTGTTGTGAAACTAAATGACAAATATCATTACCTGTCTTTTTTATAAATATTTTATTGAGGTATTTAATTTTGCTATACGGAGGTCTTCGCCCTAAATTATCGCAAGAGTTTGGAGACTCTAACACTTCTGCTTCAACCTGGATACCTTCCTCTATAATTTCTTTCTTCTCATATGTTTTTATAAATATTACTGCCGAAACAGTTATCATTAAAGCAACCCCTAAAAACAGTATAATATCAAGCCAATTTTTTTTCATTTTTAACTATATAATTTCCATTTTAATAATCTTTTTTCTTATTATCATCCAATTCATTCTTTATACTCTCCTTAATCACGGAATCTTTAACATCATTACCAACCTTATTTATTGTTTCAATATTTTCTTTTTTACTATTTAAGGATTCGACCTTTTCTTTGGAATCCTTTACAGCTTGAGCTCTAGACGGTCTAGGATTATCTCCTGCTACTCTTTCTGCCCTATCAAGTTGTCTCTCTGCTGTTTTAATAGTTTTGGAACTAACGTTTGGCACTTCTACTTTAGGTATTGGAACTCCCTCCAAAATAGCATCAGTCGCCATTTCAACAGGGTCTAACATTTTGTTTTCATCCACTATAGCTTGCTTCACAATATTCCCACCTGCCGCTGTTGAAGATAAAGCAACAGCTTTATAAACATTCGCTGTAGCTCCGATTACCTTTACACTCGACAATCCACCTGTAGCAGCTCCAGTTGCAGTTGCTATTAATAACTTACCTCCGTCAACATTAGTTAAAGCATCTCCCAACTCCTGTCCACTAGCTAAATTTGAAGTTACTTGAACCGTATATTCTACCGCAAATCCAATCACAGCACCCCAACACCAAGGACACTCCCCATCAGGGTCATTTAAATTTACAGGATTATTCCAACTATAATTGTAAGGGCTTAAATCTACTTGTAAAATATCATCTGCTTTAGGGTCAATAACAAACCACCTACCTAATGCAGGGTCATAATTCCTAGCCGTAATGTCATACCAATTTAATCCTAACTCATCCTGATATTCTTTACCTCCAAATTTATATTTGAGTGCTAAATTAGTAGAATTTATGTTACCATTATACCCTTTATGTTTAAGACCAAAAGGATAATAGTTGTTCTCTTCAAGTATTTCAAGATTTGGAGAACTAGTTGTTCCAATATTCTCATAAGACAATCTTACATTCCCTAAATTATCTTTAAATTGATACACATATTTATATCCATTCTCTGCATTTACATATCCTTCAGGATGATTAAAAAACTTCAAGCTTCCATCACCTGTATCCCCAATCCTAGAATAAACATAATTTCCAGTATAAAAAGTATAAACACTTGTATTTCCACTCACGGATACTTTCTTTTCTATTTTTTTACCTGTAGCATCATATTTGTATGTAATTGTTCCACTTGACAATTCTTCGCCTAATATATCATTTTCAGCTCCATTTGAATCAATATTTATATAATTTGGTAAATTAAGATGATTGTAACTTATTTGTCGTTCTGGTTGTCCATTATATATACCTTGAAAACCATTTTCTTCTCTTACCTCTTCAGACAAATTTCCATTTGCATCATAAATATAATACCTAAAAGAATCTCCAAATGCATTATCCTGCAAATGTAAGCTAACTAACTTATTACCTTGGTAACTATAATCTAATGTATTATCTTCAAAATCATCATGTTCATCATACCAAACATTCCTATCCATATACTCTATATTACCATTTTTATCATATAAATATAATGTACTATAAAACTCTGAAAAATAATTTGCCTGATCACTAAATTTTGATTGTGTAATACGATTTAATGCATCATATTTATATCCATAAGTTCTAAGCACATTATCATTTGCTGTCTTCCACTGAGTCTCACTAATGTTGCCATTAAATAGCGGTGACGATTGTAAAGTAGACGTGGCTACTGGGTCATTATAATTAATCTTATATCCAAAAAGATCTGTACCTAAACTAGCCGGATTGTTAATCTGTTTTAACCAACCTCTAATATTATATGAGTAATCTACAGTTTGCAACCCTACAGAGTTCTCAATAGTTGTAGCTACCGCCCCTCCCACTTTCTTTTGCTTTAATTGACCTAAAGCATCATATTCATTAAGTACAAGTAATTCCTCTGCTTGCCCACCTATCTTCTGTTTTTGACTAACTAGGCGCCCTGCATGATCGTAGGTAAAGGTATCTGTTGTTGTTAATACAGCCCCTGTTCCCTTTTTATGTGTGGTCAACGTTTTTGTTGTTTTACCCGTAAAATCTAAAGTTGATTGAACTACATCAGTCGTCTGTAAATATGCATTATAACTCGCATTGTAAATATCTCGCCCTTTTGAGTCATAGTAATTCACCGAAGTAATCCAGTTATCGGTATCTAAAACACGAACCTTACTCCCTGTCACTAATCCTTTGGTTAATTTTTGTGTTCCACTAGCATTATTATAGTTTACAACACTTTGTCCGTCTATAATTGATGGTGGTGTAACCAATGGAGACTTATCAAAAGTGTAATCATCATAATATTTAATAGTATGTATCTCTAAAATCGATGTGGGAAAACCTCCATTATTATAATAGATTGTTGTTCCTGCAATGCTTGTAGCCGAACTTTGTTTAGTTACCCAAGATGTTGTAAGTCCATCGATTGTAGTCTGTAGCGATGCACGACTATTACTATTAAGCGTTAATCCTGTATAAGCTACTCTTCCAAAAGTATCATATTTCGTAAACAACCATTTGCCTTGCGCTTTTAAATTCGGGTCTCTAGTTAAAACAACTTGATCCAGCCTATTGTAAACTATCTCCTCCCAATTAGAAGTTGTTCCTTTTCCTGGAATTTTTTTAGCTATTAATCTATTTTGTCCATCATACTTATATTGAAAACAAAGATTATCAAGCATACTTTGAGATGGCTTGCTATTTGTTGCTTCAGATTTTGGTGGTAATACAAAAACTAAATTCCCCTTAAAATCATAAACATAATAAGTATCAAAGGGAATTTGGTTATTAAATTGTCTCTTCAATACAACTCGTCCCAGATAATCTTTATAAGTATGAGTTGTATGGTCATTTAATTCACTCGAATTCCAGTTTTCATCTTTTGATACAGTTTTAAATAAAACAGATGGCAGATATTCTTCTGAACTAACATTTACAGAATACATACCGTTATCAACTAAAACAGGTTGATCATTTGAATAACTAACTGTATATCTTCTAACTTGGTCTGAAGTTTTTAAATTATCATACTCGATTTTAACTGTATGATCATTTAAATCTTTATTCATCCAAGTTTCACCTGGAAAAGCATTTTCCTTTACAATATTTAAAGGAGAATAATCATAAATTTTTTCTGAATATGGGTTTGGCGTCGTTGAGCTAATCTCTGAGGCAAAATAAGTCGTATAATAGGAATTAGTTCCTGATTCGGCATTAGTAACAAAACTTCCATTATTACCAGATGCCGCATAAGGCAACCAGTCCTTATCCTGTCTGCCATAGGCATCATAACCTATATGGGTAACAACATCTTCTCCAGTGCCTCCAGCTCCTATACCTATACTCTGCTTTGCTCTACCTAATCCATCATAATACTTCACACTCTCTATCTTTTGAGAATTTAACAGGCTTGAAACTGTAGAAGTTGCTATTTGAGGAGATATCGTGTAAACATAATTCTCATCACTTAAACTAACTACCGGACAACCATTGCTTGATGAAGGACCATAGGATAAAGGACATTGATCATCACTATTATCAACATATCCACTAGGTTGAGAACTACTAACCTGTGTTGAATTTGGATCGCCTAATCCGTCTCCATCCTGATCTTCGTACCATGTGGTTTCCAACTCTATTACATCAACATATATCTCGAATAAATAATACATACCAAATTCATCCTCTATAATAACTTCAACATCTGGAAAATCAGGTGACTGATCTGCTTCAATTTTAACCTCAAATACATGTGGATTGTTCAATTCATCAAAAATATAATAAAACAAATTGTTAGACGCATTATAATGATTAGGATCTAGAAACTGTACGTCTGGATGGTGAGCTGTCCCTTCCCAAACATACACATCAACATAAGTAAACACTTCTAACGACCCCCAATTATCATTATCTGAAATATCAAACATCGTTTTTTCTCCAGCAACAACAGATTCTAGGCCATGAATTGTATAACGACCGACCCCATCCGTATCTGACCATTCAACCTCCTGAGCATTTAAAATCCAAATTTTAATTAAACAGAATACTACAAAAAGATATCGGTGGTTTATAATAAAATTACACTTCATAGTTTTTTAATTTTTATTAAAATATTGTGTTACAAATAGTGCTGTTGAATCCCCCTTACCAAGGAGTTTTAAAACCATTCGATTACTTCCTAATTCTATTACCTTAAATTCTTGATGAGATTTACCTGTAGCGCTAGTCAATTGCAAGACTTGACTGTTTGCTATATACTGCCAAGTCCCTGAAAAGTCCTTTAATTTATCTGACTTTATATGAAACACACCTGTATCTTCCAAAATTAACAACCGACTTTTATATGATGACTCAATTCGCTCCTTCATCTTTTCTGGTAGCCTATTAATTCTTTCCTTGCCTTCAAATGAAATTTCGTTGTAACTGGAGGTATAATCCATCTGCCATTCCCCTACAATAGTAGGTTCTATTTCTTGTGATATACCTTCTGAAACGGTAAATAAAGACATAGCTATCGCTAGCCATATGTGATATATTGCTCTCATTTTATTCTATTTTTTACTGATTATTACTGTTGACCCTGATAATGATATTCGTTCTTGCTTAATATATTACTATCTGCATCTTTAACATATTCCAATCTTCCGAAATCATCATATACATAGGAAATTGTATTACCCCTGGGATCGGTTTCACTGGTCACACCTACTAATGGATCGTAGGTGTAAGTAGTCACCATAGCTAAAGGTAAATTACTTCTTACTAATTGTAATTTTGAACGTAACGTATTTTCTGCTACCCCTGAATTATCTTCATCAGAAGCAACAACCGCATCATCAATATAGGTTTGTATAGTTGCATTTATTGAGTTTAACTTCCCTTGTTCAATTGTAGCATTTTCAATCCTAGCAATTAGATGTTCCTTATTATACCCCCAAACAAAAACAATAGGATTTCCTGTTTTCCCTACAACTTCCAAAATATTTCCTTTACTATCCCTTTTAGATACCTGCTCCGAAAATGAAGCTGTTCCATCATGACCTATGTACTCAATATTCTCTAGATCTATTATATCATTTCCAAAATTTTTATAATTGTATCTTTCTTCCCTAATAATTTCAGAATTTCGATCTTTGTATTTTACGTTTAAAACTGTACTTAATCTATTTTGAGCAACTAAATTATCTGCATTAACCACACCACTAATCTCATCTTGCTCATTGTACTCAGGATTTCCTCCTGTTAAAGGGTAACTTATTTCTTTAATCTGTTGAAAATCATAATTTGTATTGGTGTATAATTCTAAAAATGGATCTAACCCTTGAAGAGTATCATCTTCGCCGACTGATTTTCTTTCAATTTTAATTAGAGGGTATTTAAAATCATAAGTATATTCAGTTTTAGTAACAAATGAATTAGGGTTTTGACTATTTAAATTATCATATTCAATTACAGAACTTAAAAGATACCTAGCTATCGGTAATTCCAAATTTTCAACATATCCTCCACAACTAGATACCCAATAATACTCACCATTACTTGAGTAACAATTAGAAGAACCACTAACGGCTTTATTTAAGTGGCTTAAACTAATACTTCTGAACTCATTATAGGAATAAGTATAATATTTTGCCTTCAAAACACCTCCACTTTCATCATATATCAATACACTTTCTAAAATTCCTCTCATAAAATCCCTATCAAAATAAAGACTGGATTTCCCTACTAAACTCCATGACTCTGAATATGGGTCTGAAATATTATAAGACTTAGATGAATCTAAATTAGGATACCCTTGAAAGCCCTTATAGTTATATGTCGTCTTTCCATTACCCAATCTATTTTTTACAGTAACATTCTGATAACCTACAAAAGAACCGTTTGTATACTCTACATAGGATTGAGGAGAAGTAAAAGTATCTATACCAAAATAGGAAGTCAATTCTGTTAAATTTTGTGGATTACTAGAAGCATTCCAATTTCCATTTTTTAGTTTAAAAGCAGCATAATTTGGAAATCTAGCAATACCTCCTGAACCATATTCATAATCTATAATTTGCTCAGATCCTTCTTCATCAATTATCTTCTGAGATTTCAAACGTAGGCCTCCACCTTCTTTTGTACTTCCTAAATATTGAAATTTATTAATTTCATACTCATACTCATTTCTTCCTCCTGTAGGAAGCGTCATTTGAGTCAAACTGTAAGATTTACAATAGGCCTCATTGGCTTCCAATGAAAAATTTCCTGGCAATAAAACCGAATTGGATTCATTGAATGGAATTACCTTATTATTTTTGAAATAATAAATTGGCACAGGATCAACAATTGACTGATTAAAAGATCCATTATTATACCCTAGAAAATCATGAGCATAAGAATTTCGAGGAGGCATCTCATTTAAAGTATCATAGTTAAATGAATACCCCGGTAATTCATTTGCATTCTTATCCACCTCATACACTCTATCTAATCTCAATCGTTTACTTTGCGCTGTCCCCGCTCCTATGTTTGATTGAAAATAACCATAAGACAATTTAAAGTGTTTAACTACTATGTTATTTTGATCTTTAACCTTAATTTCTGTTAATGCTTTTTCCCCCGTATTATCTAATCTATTTAAACCATAAATAAACTGAACTACCCCACCTTCAAAATATATATTTTTTAATCGATGTAAATATGGAAATACAGTTTTAGAGGTATCATGAGAATATTGAATATCTGTACCTCCTCCATAAGAATTTGGTTTAGTTAAAATAATTTCTTCGAAGTAATTATAATATTGCTCATATTCAAAAATAACCTCCTGATTGGTTGAAGGATCATATATTCGATCCAATTTATAGGCACTAATTTTATCCGTTACAGTATTGAGACCTAGTTCTCCATAACCACTTTGGTGCCTGGACAAATCAGGAGTAGAAAAACTATACTCCAATCCATTTAACGCCGTTACTTTAACATTTTGAAGACCAAATGTTGTATTCTCTTTATAATTTTGTTGAGATTCATCGAAATAGGTTTTTGTCACAAATCCAAATGTTTCATCAATTAAATTTCCTTGATGATTCAGCTCTATTGGATCTGGTTTAGTCCCACTAACTGGAAAAAATGTAGTTTCCCCATTTGTTGCCTTCAAATGTTTTTCATGGATGTATTTTGTTGAAAGTCCCGGAGCATTGACTACAAAAACATCTGGAGCAGGATCATTATAAAGTTGTGATGCATCGCTAAAATTGCTAATTACTGAAGTATAACCTAACCATCCTGAAACCCCCATCTTTTCAGTAGAAACTGTATATTTCGGTCTAGTAAAATCATCCACCCCTTTAATTATTCTTGTAATGGCTCCTCCTGCATTTAAACTCCAATTCAAACCCACATTAGAGGCCATATCTGATACTTTAGCACCAGAAGAATTATACGAAATATTTATAGGTATATGAATATTTCCACTTGAAATCTCATAAAAAGGAATATTAATATTTGCTCTTCCTGTGTAATTAGAAGTAGGAACAAAATTATATTTTGTAAAAGCTGTAATATCAGGAGAGGATACAGATGGACTAATTAGTGTTTGAGAAGACAACATTACATTTGAATTAAGTTGTTTTCCATAATAATCTTCTTGTGAATACAACAGAAAAGAAAAAGTTAAACTTAAAATTAAAGGTCCTTTTTTTAGATTAAAAACATTCATTAAAGTAGTATTATTTTTCCGCAAAAATCCACAATAATTTATTTTTAATTCTATGGTATCACCATCACAATAATAAGGACAAACCCTACTGTTTGTGGCAATTAAATAATATGGTCCCTCTTATCACACTCCTATATTTATTTTATTTATGACTCTTTAAGAATTCTGAGTTATTTACTTAGAGAATATTTCGCATACTATTTATTAGAAAGGTTGACTTTTAACAAAACATATGCTTGTAAAATAATAAATTGGTAGTATCTCACAAAGTGTGTAAAGATTAAAAATCGAGGGTTAATGCTCTCGATATTTTTTTTGTTTAATTTTAAAATTTACACACTTATGAAGAAAGAAGATTTTCTAAACGACGATTTTTTAAAACAGTTTAAAACAGGAGACGAACTGACCTCCTTTCTAAAATCCATCCAAAAGCGAGGTATTGAAAAGATGCTAGAAGGAGAACTTGATGCGCATTTAGATTATGATAAACATCAACAATCCGACAATAGCAATACCCGTAACGGTTACGCTTCTAAAAAGATAAAAACAGCTTTAGGAGAGACCAATATTAAAGTTCCCAGAGACCGAGAAGCCTCTTTTAACCCTATGTTAGTTCCTAAACGTACCAATATGGTCGATGGCATAGAAAACGTCATTATCAGCCTTTATGCAAAGGGTATGAGTAATTCTGATATCGAAGAACAAATCCGAGAAGTTTACGATTTTGATGTATCTACATCTACCATATCTCGCATCACAGATAAAGTGACCAATGATATTGTTGCCTGGCAAAACAGACCACTAGAGCCTGTATATTTAATTACTTGGATGGACGGTATTGTATTCAAAGTTCGGGAGAACTCCAAAGTCATTAACAAAACCATGTACATTGCTGTAGGATTACGCAGGGATGGTAAAAAGGAAGTTTTGGGACTTTGGCTGGGTAAGAATGAATCGGCAGCCTTTTGGATGAGTGTCTTGACTGATATTAAAGCTAGAGGCGTTCAGGATTTGCTTATCACAGCTACAGATAATCTTAACGGCTTTACCGATACCATTAAAAACGTTTTTCCTGAATCTAAAACCCAAATCTGCGTGGTGCATCAAATTCGTAACGCTTGCCGCTATGTGGTTTGGAAAGACAAGAAGGCCTTTACAAAGGATATGAAAAATATCTACGATGCACCCACCAAAAGCGCAGCAAAAGCCGCTCTAGAGGACTTTGCTCAAAAATGGGAACACAAGTACTCTTACGCTATTAAAAGCTGGAATGACAACTGGGAAGAGCTTACCGCTTTCTATGAATTTCCTTTAGAAATTAGGAAAATCATTTACACCACGAACCTTATTGAAAACCTTAATGGAAAAATCAGGAAGTACACCAAAAACAAGCTGTCATTTCCAACAGATGAAGCAGTAATGAAGTCCACTTTTTTAGCTCTTAGAGAGGCTACTAAAAAATGGTCGATGCCGATTAGAAACTGGGGCATTATTTTAAACCAGTTTTTAACTATATTTGAAAAAAGGGTCCAGATTTAAAAAAGCTAAACCCTCGATATTTTATACTTTACACACTTTTCGGGATAGTGTCAATAAATTCACAAATTATTTATAACTGGCTAAAAAGACAAATTTACTTTTCTCATATTTTATTTTATTGGCCATGATCTTTTTGATTATAAGATTGGTAATGCCCTATAAATGGAATCTATTTTTTAGTAGCTCAGTTTCATTCGCTACGGGTGGCTCACTATAACAGTTGTTTGCAATTTAGCCACTTATAATCTAAACCGAAAAACATAATGACAATAATTATTTATCACTAACCCAAAACACTACTTAGCTTAAACATTGGTAAATACATGGCTATTAAAATAATCCCAACAAAAATACCCACTATTAAAATGATAAAAGGTTCCATAATAGTGGACAATACCTTTGACTGTTGCTGTACTTGATTATTATATTGCATATTAAGTCTGCTAAATATAAATTCCGTTTGATTAGTTTCTTCTGCTACCTTTACAAGAGCGACCATTTTATCGTCAAATAATTTATGTTGTTTCAAACTAAAACTTAAGGATTCTCCTTTTAGAATGTTACGCTCTACTGTTCCCAATGCTTCTTGCAATGGGTAAAACATAATCATTTGTTTTACAAGTTGGATACTATTTACAAGGGGTACCTTTGATGCTACCAACAAAGAAACAGCTTGGGTGAATTGTGACAAATAAATAAGTTTCACAAAATGTCCAATAAAAGGGATTTTTAAAACTAATGTTCCTTTGAACTCATTAAACCATTTTTTCTTATTGAATAAAGATCTTAAAACAAAAAGTAAGACAATTAACACTAATAAATACCATCCTTGGTCTCCCATAAAATCTGATACACCAATAATAAATTTTGTTATTCCTGGAAGCTCTACCTTCTGTTGTCTAAAAATATCCTGAAACATAGGCACTACAAACCGCAACATAAAGATAACAACCAAAACAGCTGTGGTTAAAATTATCATTGGATAAGAAAGTGCACTTATAAGGTTTCTCTTTTGCTCATTCTTCTTAGCAAAAAAACTACCAAGTTGTTCTGACACTAACGCTAGGGTTCCAGTATCTTCTCCAATTTTTATGGAATAATATTCATATTGTGAAAATTGATTTTTTACGCTAAGCGTTTCAGATAAAGATTGCCCTGAAATAACATCGTTTAAAATATCTGATAATAAGGTCTTATTATATATTTTCTTTTGTGAACTTAAAATAAGTTCTAGTGCTTCTTTTAGTGTTATTCCTGCATTTAAAAGGACGCTTAATTCAGTATAAAAATCCTCCTTTACTTTATTTGAGAATACCTTATTAAATAAGTGAATCTCCTTTTTTAAAAAAGAACCATTTTGCTTATCGATTTCTTGTCGTGATTCTATGTTGGTAACACTATCTAATTTAAATGCCATTATTCATAAATATTGCAGCATCATTATGCTTATAAACAAAAAGTTGTTGGCTTTGAAACCCTTCTGTCATTTCTAATTTCAAAGCATCAACATTTCCTGAATCAACCGAATGTCCTAAAAAAAACAGATTGACTTCTTTGATTTCAATTTGTAAAGAATCTGAACCTATCACAACATGTTTGTCTAAAAATTCATAATTAAGCGTATCTAGTTCATTAATAAATATCAACAATTCATTGTCTTTATCATAAGTAATAGTGGAGAACCTATTAAAATCCATCCATAAGCGCTGTTCTAATTTATCCAATTGTGTATGATGTATTATATTTTTTTGAATCGCCGACATATGCCTTTGAACGATAGATAAAATAGAAAAGGCAAGTCCCACAACGATACTCGTTATAATTAACACAATGACCAATTCATTTAATGTAAACCCATTAATTTTTTTAATCATTGCTATTTAGAATTCTATTTATTCCCTTTTGAGTTTGCGTATGTATTGCCTCGATAAAAACCTGATTCTGTTTATCTTCCTTAATAATGGAAACATGCCACTCTTTAAAATCATCCTGAAAGGGCAGTTTCAATAATCCATTTTGATATAAGTATTCTTGTTCGGTTATAAATACTTCGATATCTCTGGTTTTTCCATTAATAACATTTGAAAATATGTTGTTCAGAACCATACTGGATAACATAAATACAACCACAATTAACACACTAGCTACTAAGGTTTCCATTAATGTTGATCCTTTTATTTTTTTTAATACAACCATTTTACTATTCCTCTTTTCTCATCTTTAAAAGTAATACCGACATAATTATCATGTAATTTATTTATATCGATAATGCCATTATACAAATGGTTTTGATAAGAGGAACCTGATTGATTTGCAACAAAACTAGAAGTCAATACAACACCTTCCACAATTCCTTTAAGCTCTAAATTCCTATTACAGTAGACCTCTCCTGTTATTATAGTGTTTTTATCGATTATAGTTTGAGCCTTATACCCTTTTGATTCTCCTAAAAATATAACACTACCCTTAACTTCTGTTCCTTCCCCTATTTCCAACACAGGTGTTTCATTATTAGATGTTTCACTTATTTTTATTTCTTCGTTTAAAACCAAAACCGATGGGTATGTTAAATTACATGCTGTTCCAACCTTCAATGATTTAGAAGCAAAAACTTGGAAATTCCCTTTAACATTATCCCCTATTTCAACTTGAGGTGCTATTAAAATAACATCATGTAGAGTTGCTGATGCATCAATTTTAATCTTGGTCTCTGATTGTACAACAATATGGCCTGTTAGTGATATTTCCGTAAGCTTTATAACATCTGGCTTATAAATAGCTTTTAAGGGTTCTAAAAAAGATTTTTCTATTACTCTTCTTCCTTCAACATCTAAATAATAGCCATTATCTAAATCCTTAATTCTATCTTTTATATGCTTTATTTGGTTTAAAATTTCTGTATTGAGATTAGGAAAATCTTTTATGGTTCTACTCCTTCCATAAATTAACTGAGACCCGTAATAAGAATTTCCTGAGATATTTCCTGTTCGAATGCCTTGTTCCGGTATAAAGGCATCGCCTATGATTTTGGTATCACCAACAACAACCAATGGTCTATTATGATCCTCAACATAAAGAGCTACATCTTTATCAGATCGTTTAAATCCCAACAATGCCACCTTATTAAAAGTGTTTTGTTTGATACTTGAAGTGGATATTACTTTTTTATACACACCCCAAAAATCAGTTGTAATGCTAATTAATTCTTCATTTTCAGCTTCAAGATTAAAAGGTTCTGAATACTTTAAATCGATTAGATTATGGAGTAAGTAATCAACTCCCTTATCTGCATTTTTAATAGTTTTAACTAGTAATTCAGACTGATTATGAAATTGATTATGTGTGTAAATAAAAATAATGAACGTCGCTAGTAAAATACCAACAATGACAATAACAAATATTGTAAACTGTAATGCACCAGCCTTTAACTTAATCATAGTTTCGCAACCCTCTTTTTAGCACCTTGATAACTCACCAATATATGTGCATTAGTTGCAGAAATTAATTTTACTCCACCAAATTCTTGTCCGACATGCATCACCCTTTGATTTCCATCTATAGAAACTATACAAATATTTTCCGTATTTCCTTTTTTAGAGATATTACCATGGTAGCTAACATCTTTCCAGACAATTTCCTTTCTATTAACGTTACTTTTTTTTACAACAACCTCTCGTTTTGGCTTGACATACATTGTTCCTAAAAAAGGATCCCGATTTACTATGCTAATCGAAAAGGTGTCTATAACTTTACTATGCTTAGGATTAAATTGAATGATTTGTTTTTGTTTAATTTTGGTATCCTTTGGAGATACCGCAGAAAATATTTTAAAAGCAACGATACCCCAAATAGATAAAACACCTACCAACAATAAATATGTATTCTTTTTGCTTTTCATTAATTAATCCTAAAAATTAATTATTCTACAACAAATTTTGTTGAATTAAACTCTGTACTATACCCTGAATTCTGTGCTTTCACTCGCCATTCATATTGGCTTGCTTCCAAGGATTTTTCAAAATTCGTCTTTGATATAACTGTATCCAATACGACTTGTGATGCCTCTTCAAAGTTGGGTATTGCAATTTGTAAATGATAGTTTTCAGCATCTTCTATAGGTTCCCATGTAAAACTAACAGGATCTAAATCAACTATACTTCCTGATGTAGGTGCCAAAATTAAAACCACATCGCTGGATATATCTTCTACTTCTATAATATCATCACAACTAAAAAAAATAGTTGTAAAAAAAATTAAAAATATTAAACAACGCTTCATAAGCTATAATTTGTGTTTTTTGGAATGTTTTTCTGCTTTTAAAGCTGAAGAATAGGTTTGTTTAGGACATGATTTATACTGTTCTACTATATCGACAATATTAAGATGATGTCTTTTATCTTCCTGCCAGCAACAATGGCTTAGCTCGTATTTAAAAACAACACCATTATTAAATGAAATGACCTTAGAATCCCCTTTTGAATCCTTTAATTCTAAACTATATGTCTTATAACTATTTTCAATAAGAAAAACAGATTCGGCTTGCATTAAAGCTTCCAAAACATCTCCATTAAAAGCCATAGAAATACTTGTTATAAAATTAGAATCAGTTGAATGTGCTAAATAATCCTTAAGATTACTATTATTTGTTTGATTGATTACCTTTAAAAGTTCAACCTTGTCTGCAATTTTTAACTTAACATATTTTGGCTTTATCTTTATAGAATCTATAAACTCTAATTCGATAGGTGCATTTTGTAGATTATTTGCAACCTTAAAGTCCTTGAAATCTTGTTTATTAAATGAAATAGGTTCAACATTAACTTTTAAAGAAATATCATAAACAGGAAGTGCGGTATTACTAAAGTCAGTTTTAAATATATTGGTTTCACTAGAACCAATTCCTCCCAATAAAACCTGTTGTGAAGTTTTATGCTCCCCATTCCCTAACACCTCACCTACTTTACAACTTATTAAAACAAGTCCTAAACCTAATAGGCATAATTTTTTTTTTATCATTTAAATCTTTTAAAACGATAAAAATACTTAATATGCGTAGAAAAACACTAAGGTTTTACCTTAGTAATAATAAGGCTTAATTTAACTCATTAGTTTAAGCTTTTAATGACTTATCTATAAATTTTAGCACCTACTCCAATAAATTTAAATCTCAAATACAGTACAGAATAGCTCAAAACAGAAATACTTCTTGTAAAATATGCTTATAAAACATAAATATTATAACGCTAAAGGGATTTAACCTCCTTTACCTTCTAAAAAAAACATTTTAATTAGCTTTTATTCTCACACAAAACAATAACCAACTCATACTTAACCATTTCCCTTATATGGGACAACTTATTTTAAAATGAGCTCGGGAATAGCAGGGGAAATTATAAGTAACTAACTACTGACCTCTATAAATTTAATTACTTAACACACAAAAAAAAGGATTAACATATTAGTTAACCCCTTTTTACAATTTATTGTACCAGTTCTATTTTCACCTATAACTTAATTTGCAAAATGATAATTTTTCTTTTCTAAGATATTACCCTGGGCATCAGTTACATAATCCTCTCGACCTAATGTATCATAGTATATAAATACTTCTTCTTTCCTTTCATCCACTTTACTAATAACTCTTCCACTACTATCATAAAATTTAAGACTAATACTTGCATTTGGTAAACGATCATATAGTTTTAATAATTCAGTCTTCAAACTTGATGTACTTAATCCCTGTAATTGATAATATGTGACATCCAATTCATCTATTACCTCTTGATAAGTGGCATTATTAACTGTCGCTACATTATAAAGGTTATTATAACCAAATAAAGCCGTACTATAAATACCTTTTCCGTTATTGCTTTCTAATACATTACCCGTTGTCGTTTCCACTTTAGATACTTGATTGTTTAATCGCATTTTATTTGTTGCTGGACCAGACCAATTCTCATTCACATAGACTTTACCATTATCTTCTATCCATTTGGATTGCTCTACATTTAAAGTAATATAATTACCCTCCTTTGTATAAATCATATAAGGAAATGATAACATATTCTTATCTTCAACAAAACTATATTGCTGATAGGCGTAGGTGATATTCTGACTCATACTTTCTCCTTTACTATCTGTAGTCGTTGAACCTGTTTTTAACCCATATGTATTATAACTATAAGTCTTAGTGTTAACTATTTTTGGGCTTTCCTCAAAAAATAACTCTTCTTTTTCGATAGTTGGCCTTATATAATAACTTTTATAAAAATAGCCACTACCATTATATATAGATTTTGAATACTTATTCCAAGTTGTAGTGGTTCGTTTTACAACCTTGTTATTAGCATCGATAGTTAAAACTTCCAAAGGCAAACCAACCATACTCAAATCTGTAGAACCATCATTAAACCTTTTAACTACCTTACCTATATTACCAGTCCCAACACCTTTATTCTCAATGATAACTTCACCATAAAACGTAGAACTATTATCTGGGCTACACTTTGGTTTATTGTAAGTGTATTGTACTTTTCTTAAACCTCCATTATCATCATTAATATCTATATGATTTACTACAATGTCATATACAGAATTGTTAATCTTATCATCTATTATTCTATAAAAATATCTGTAATCTCCAGCTTCATCTTGTCTTAGCCAAATAGAACTTGGAGACATAAAAGAGGTGTACCCTCCCATCTTACTACCTCGTGAAGAAAACATATATTGTGATCCTGTATTTATACTTGATAATAATCCCGTTTCCTTATTTATATAATAATATACACCTTGATAATTCCCTCCATTTAATTGTCTTACAAATGAATGTCTTAATCCATCAGAATAACTAAAACTATTATCATATTGCAATGTTCCTATTTCAGAGAGTACTCCAAGATTTGTTCTTTCATAAATTTTATTAGATGCTATAATAAAATCAGAATTAATTGTTGAAAGTTTATAATTATTTAAAGAACTGGAATAATTACTATTTAACGTAGCATATGTCCATGAATTAGTGTTAGGATTATATTTATGGTAGCCGACACCTGAAATACTTGGATTATTTTGAAATAGCATAATATCCTCTCCAAAATTAAGTTTAGAATAATAAGAGTTGTTAGCAGATGGCAAGGCACTCACACTCCAATTAACACCATTAAACCTAGCTGATTTATTAGGATTCTTATAAAACGAACTATGTATTGTAAACATACCATTACCAACTGGAACCATTGGTGAACTATCGTTATAAGATCCTAGAACGTTGTCAACATTAGTTAAATTATAATTTGTATCCCACCTAAGAAACAATTCTGGATTATCATCTGCTACAAAACCAATAATCGAATTATCAGGGTAAAAGTAACTAGGCGCCTCTGTCCCGTCTATATAAGGATCTGCTTCAGCAGACCATGACTTACTTTGCCAATTCTTTTGAGCATCCAAATAATGAAAATAATATCTATCTGTATGCCCAACACCACTTATATAATCGGTACCTCCTTCTTCATTTAAGGACATTATATAATTATTAGTTGCAGTAATATAATACTTTCCTGAACCTTGATCTATCAATTTGTAATTCCACGAAGATCCATTCCATACATAAGTATATAATTCCCCACTAGAATAATTTTGTAAAGCAACAAACTCATCACCTGAATGAAATCTTGGGTTTGTACTACCAATACTCTTATTGGTCGTGGTATAATAATCCCAAGTTCTGCCATCATTCTCCAAATGCCATAAATAGATATCTGCAGCTGTGCCTTTGTCATAAACAAACCCATAATAATCCCTTTCCAAAACCGGATATAGATCTTTTAAGGGGCCTCCTTCATTTACCGTACTTGGATCTAACATTAAATGAGGAAAAGTAAATTCTTCCCATTCCCATTTCTGTCCGGTCCACCAAACCCTAAAAAACTTAAAGCGGTATTTATCTCCACTAATCTTATTCTCAGTCCTGTATACGAATATCCCATAATTATCACTTACAAACATACTGTGATACATATAACCGCTTGGCTGAGAAAACGCTGAAGTTTCGAATTGATTGGAATAATTATTAAATAAAAACTTGTTCTTGTAATTATAGGTTACAGCCCCTCCTGTTGGGTAAGTTATTGTTTTTATCCCTCCCTTAAATGTCCCTGTATAATGATAATCAAAAGTTTGAGATGGCATTACCTCACTCTGTCCATTATTGTAAGCTGTTTGTGTCAAACTGGTTAAATAACGCTTGGTATTTAAGCTACTTCCATTTAAAGTATATCCTATGTTATAAGTAGACACCAGTTCATTAGCATTATTATAACTCGAAACACTTTGCAAATACTTTTTCTCATAGCGTTCCTGATACGCATCCGGTTCTACCTTTTCTTTATGTGGCTCATAATATTCCAAGCTACCTTTAGTTCCATAAGTCAATTGAATACTTGCTCCATTTGAAGACGATATCTTCTTTAAATAGGATGCTTCCGTTTGTTTCACCGAACCTGACTGTGCTATCTCTTCTAATTCATATTGAAAAGACACATTTTCAAACTGGTCTTCGATACTTGATAAATTCCAAACAATCGTTTGTTGAGTACCTCCAGACTGAAGAGAGCTTCCTATCCAGTTCCCCCATCTAATAACACTTTCTTTGGATTTACTTGTACTGGCTGAAGCTCCAAATTTATAGGTCAATCCATCTTCCTTTACAATAGTCCAATAATCATCCTCATAATAAAGGTTATACTTATAGAACTTTATTTTCCAAGGAGAATACTTCTCCATTTGAAATTCCCAAGTCTCTGCTCCAGTTAATCCATCCTTATTTGTACAAATTAATTTGCTACTAGTTCCTCCATCTAACAAATAAAAGTCATCGTCTTCCATGGTACCTGTCCCCTTATTATCTACCATGATTTTTGGAACACTTAATGAAAAACCTACACCAACCACACTGGTTGGGTTATATTTATTGGTCTCCTTTCCATTTTTAAATGCTGATTGCCCATTATAGGTCAAGTTCAAACCATAAGAAACCGTCGATGCTCCTATAGTCCCTAATGGTAATGAAAATGTCACCTTGCCAGTAACTTCATTAACACTATTTTGTATAACTCCTTGGATATCTCCTCCCAAATTAAACGGACTTCTTGCAGGTGTGCCTATATCTACCGCATCTTGGGCGTAAAATTTTATGGTTACCAATAATAAAACTAATCCTAGTCTTTTCATTTTTTAATACAGTTTATGTTTTTTAATTCTTTATCAGTAATCAATTATCTAACAGCTGAAGACAGCTTAAAGAATAAAACAAAAGTCTTTTTCAACCTTAATTACTAATAAATCCAAATCCTCTTGTTTAAATCCTATTATTAATTCTCAAGAAGCAATAAAATTAATCCCTCATTTTAATGTTTAGATAACCATCTTTAGTAAAATTAAAGTAAGTATAGAACACCTCTTCAGTGCTCCAAGGACTTTCATTAATTAAATCTGCCGAATAGGGACTAAACTCTATAATAAATTTATTAGTACTAATTCTCCTGCTTATCCTACTTTCACAACCTTCATCAAAACAACGATTATCTGATAAATTTATTAAAGCTGTTAACGAATTATAATTTGAGTTCAACATAATTAACTTCTCAATTAAAAAAGTTTTTTTTTTATCCGTTATTTTTAACAAAAAAAATTGAGTGTAAAAAAAAGTACTTTGATCTAACTTACCTATATAATATAATTGAGAAGTTTCCTTTAAAGTACTCATATAAAGTTTATCATCATTGTAATATTTCAAAAAACACTTTTCAAACACCAAATCAAATAGATCCCCATTTATTAAAATATTTTGATTTTTCAAATCTCTAACTTGAAAATCATCAATTTTATTAAACTCTTTACCTGAACTATATAAAATCTTAATTTGATCTATAACATTTTTGTTTTCATATTCATAAAAATTATGATATTCAAGAACATTTACATTCTGGATTTTCTCTATCTTTTTTGATATACATGATCCGTTAAACATAAACAATATCACTAAACTTATTAAACTAAATATCTTCATAACTAATTTAAAAAACCCTTTGTTGGACAAATACCAATGCAATATTTATTCCAATCATAATTTCTATTAAAAAAACCTGGCAATATTCTAGATTTATAAGATCTAGCCATGTCGTGTAACCCCCAAGCTTTTGCTTGTTGATACTGCCAATCATAAATTGAATTATGCCCTTTAACTTCACTGAATAAACCTGCACTAAAATGCGCTATATGCATTAACTCATGTCCAGTAGTTAAATAAAGAGCTTCTTTACTTACAAAAGCCGCTCTTCCCATATACATATCTGACCTTAGAATAGTATGGTCATATCTTGTCACCGCTAAGGCACCTGTTCCTTTCTTACTATATAATACTCCATTTTTTTCATTATATATATACCCCTTTGGAGCCGTCCCATCAGCATAATATCTATAAGGATGTTCCATATCTGGAAAATAATCTAAATATCCCTTACCATACTCAGTTGTATATTCCATACCTTCACCGACTTGATTTTCTCCTTTATAATTAAAAGCTGGCACCTCAAAAGTAGCCCCATGACCGGTCCAAAAATTACCTCCATGATTTGCTGCGGTAATACCAGATGCTAATCCACCTATACCCCCTCCACTAATTAAACCAACTCCTCCCGATATTAATGTTTCTTCAAAATCATTTCCATCTAATATCCCAGAAGTCAATCCTCCAGCTGCTCCCCCAGAAGCGCCAACATATGCTCCTCTAAAAAAGCCAACACCTAACGACTTAGCCATATTTAATCCATTAGCTACTTGACCAACAACTGATGTAACACCTCCAATAATAGCACCTTTAACAAATCCTTGCAAAAAATCACCTCCAGACATATCTGTCTGTACCCCACTAATCATTCCTCCTATCATCGCAGCTGCTAAAATGGGTACAAAAGCAAACTCTCCATTGGGATCTACAGACACTACCCAATTATTACCCATAGCCAAATAGGGACTACCAAATTGGTTCTGTGGATCAGTATTAAACCAACGACCAACTGACGGATCATACATACGACTACCAAAATCGTACATGTTGTATTTATTACTCTTTAGTAACTCTTTTCCTTGATATTTAAAATTATATGTAGAGTTTATAGCATATTCCCCGTAATGAGGCATACCCATTGGATAGTAATCTGTGTTTGAGAGGATATCTGAACTGTTAACAATGTTATTGTTATCCCCGTCCTTAAAACTTATGCGAACGTTACCCAAATGATCCTTTATACTGTACACATAATTGTAAATCCCTCCATTATGTTCCACATAACCCTCTGGGGTCGGAAAAAACTGTAACACACTTTGCTGGTACTGAAACCCTCCAATATAGTCTGTCGCAGTAGTACTGCCTCCATTAACATATTTCATTTGTAGTTTTGCCCCAGAAGCATCATATAAAAACTCAATACGTTTACCATCCCCAAAAGTAACTTTAGTTACCAAGTCTAAATGGTTATACTCTATTAAAGTGATATTCTTATTTAGATCTTTAGTAAGATTTCCGTTATCATCATACGTATAGTCATCTCCAGTATTAGTCCCATTCACAAATCCGCTCGAACCTGAAGCATCAACTATCTTCATTAATTGATTCCCTGCATCGTAGTAATAGGTAAGATTATCAATGGTACTTCCCATACTTCCTCCCTTACGGGTAAGGCTACTTATGTTACCATTGAAATCATATCCAGAAATGCTTAATTCAAATTTGTTCCAATTGGTATTTAAACTGCTACCTTCCCCATAATAGGCATTCTGCAATCTGTTTAGTTTATCGTACTTAAACATATACGATTTCTTGACATTGTTATGGGCTGACTTCCATACCATCTGAGATATGTTACCGTTGTATTGATTAAAATTAATGGCCGACTTCTATTTCGAAAATTCCGCTAAAATCTTAACAAAAGACATTTCTATTCAAGAACCTTATAAACTTATGGCAAGAAATATCCAAAAAAGGTTATTCATTGGTATTGGAACAGAATTACTCTTAAAAGCTCTATTTTTAAAAAACAATTACTGCATAAATAAAGTAAAAAAACAGTCTCCTTTTAACCCTAATAAACCAACAAAGTTTAAAACAATAATTGATTCAAATCAATTAAACCCACATGACACCTATTCACTGAATTCCCTAATTGATAATATTTTTGAAATTATCACTCCAGATAACAAATCAGATTTTGAAAAAGGTTTGAAAATAGCAAAAGTTTTCAGAAATAAAGAAGGGCATGTGGCAGTTCTTTGGCATAAAATCAATAGGCAAAATTACACTGATATAGAAAATTCTGTTAAAGTAATCTATAAAAAAGGATATAATGAAATTTTAGATTTTAAAATATCATTTCTAAAAGGAGAAAAAGCAAACTTTTCAATTAAATAAACTAAAACTATGACAACAGAAGATTTAAATAAATTAAAAGAAGACTTAAATGCATTAAAAATTAAATCAATTGAAAAAAATAAAGCTTCCAAAAAAGATCAGGAAACCATTGAATTACAGATACAAATTATGACAAATAATATGATTAAAAACTATAATTTAATTCATTATGATGGAGGTATTAAAATGGAATCCTATAAAACTAAATTTTTTATTCATGATGTAGAAATGATCATTATCGATCAAGAGAATGAAACCAATGAATAAAGAGTAACTTCGAAAATCAACATTAATTTTATAAATTTTGTGCAAATCAAAAACAAGAAAGGCTCCCCATATTTGAGAAGCCTTTAAATACTTGTGATCGCGACAGGATTCGAACCTGTGACAGTCTACTTAGAAGGCTATAAACACCTCTTAAACTATCCTTAAACTAACCACATTTGATCCTATATAATGATTCTGTTTAATTTCTTCCCTTTTTAGTACATCTTTTAATTTCCCCATATCTTTACTTATTTTCTTTTCAATCACCCTAGCATATTTTTGAGTGGTTGATAATTTAGTATGACCCAAAAGTTTTGATACCGTTTCAAAAGGAACATCATTAAGCAAAGTAATTGTTGTAGCGAAAGTATGCCTAGCTACATGAAAGGTTAAATGCTTATTAATTCCTACGACTGTTGCAATGGTTTTTAAATATTTATTAACCTTTTGATTTGATATAACCGGTAAAAGCCTGTTTTGGTTAACTTGGTTTGGATAATGACTATAACGCTCTAAAATTTCGTTGGCTTGGGGTAATAAAGGCACTTTAACCGTAGTTTTAGTTTTCTTTCTTTTAATATCTATCCATAAATCACCATCAACACCCTCAACTATATCTTCTTTTTTAAGTAGTTCAACCTCGGTATAGGTTAAACCTGTATAGCAAGAAAACAAAAACAAATCTCTAACAAGAAGCAATCCTGATTCCTTCAGTTTAACAACTTTTAGTTTATTCAGTTCTTTTATTTCCAAAAAAGCACTATCATAATCATCATACTTTAACCCGTATAAATTAAAAGGGTTTGCTGTAAAACATCCAAATTTAACCGCAATGTTTACGAGCTTCTGAAACCGTTCCATATGTTTCATTACCCCATTATTATTTAAAGGCTGTGAAGATCTAAGTGGCTTACATGTTCTTAGGTAGTTTTCAAAATCTACTATAAAGAGATAATCTATAAATTGTAATTGAATATCTGAAGTTTTATATTGATGCTCAATAAATCGCTTAAGATACTTTTCTGTTGCTCCATAGTTTTTTAAGGTGCCTTGAGATAGTTTTGGAGCTTCAACCTCTTTGTGATACCTTATAATGTCCGATAACTTTTCAAAGGTTTTGTCTTTTCCTAAATAACGAAGTTTAATTTTTTGAGACGTAATCGGGCGACCTTCACCGTACAGTTGTCTATGGCAATCCATTAAATCAGCATAAACATCATCTAAATACATGTTTATACTCTGCGCACCTTTAACCCTTGGATTAAGTCTTGAGGATTCTGAACACCAATGAGATTCAAAGGTTGTACGCTTAATACTGATATCTGATCCAACACCATCCACACGAATACGTGCATAAATTGGAATTTGTCCGTCACTTTTGATTGCTGTCTTTTTCAGCCAAAAGCCAATACTAAATGATTTTGTGGTTTTCATTACATTTCACTTTAGTTAAACAATGATTAAAGTGAAAGTCAAATCTCTGGAAAGTCCCGTAGGAAAGACAATTTACGAAATTCATTTGAATTAAATAGGACACCCTATAGGACATCTTTAGCATTGAATTCAAATGATTTCAATTGAAACTAAAAAATATTAAACTCCTGAAAATCATTTATTTAATATTTATTTAGTTTTCAATATTTCAATTTTGTCGGGGTGGCAGGATTCGAACCTGCGACCTCCTGCTCCCAAAGCAGGCGCGATAACCGGGCTACGCTACACCCCGAGGTGTAAGTTATATTTCTTTAACCGGCAGTTTTAAAAGAAATATTTTTTTGCGGAGAGACGGGGACTCGAACCCCGGCGACAGTTACCCGTCGACAGATTAGCAATCTGCTCCATTACCACTCTGGCACCTCTCCTTAAACTTTTAATTATGAACTTGCGCAATCGTTTTTGCGGTTGCAAATGTAAGCGATACTTGAGATACTCACAACTATTTTTTGCACTTTTTTTTGAAAATTATTCGGGGTATTCAATTCTCAAATGGTAAATGTTTGCAAGCTTGCGTTTTAGCACTTTTTTTATTTTTTGAATTTCTTTAAAAGTTATGTCCGCATTTAAAAATTGACCATCTTCAATCTGCTTATCTATGATATTTTCAACAAACGAATCAATTTTTGTTGAAGTAGGTTCCTTTAAACTTTTCGAGGCTGCTTCAATACTATCACACATCATAAGGATTGCAGTTTCTTTACTAAACGGTTTTGGCCCTGGGTAGCTAAAATCTGCCGGATCTGGTTGAATATTTGTTTCTTCATATTCCTTTTTCTCTTTCATATAGAAATAATAAACCAAATTGGTCCCGTGATGCGAACGTATAAAATCAATAACTCGGTCGGGCAAGTTATTCTTTTTAGCTATTTCAATACCATTAATAACATGATCGATTATAACTCGAGCACTTTCCTTTGGCGACAACTCATCATGCGGATTAAGACCTGTTAATTGATTTTCGGTGAAATAGGTCGGGTTTTTCATTTTTCCGATATCATGATACAAAGCTCCTACCCTTACCAACATAGCATTGGCATGTATTTCGTTGGCAGAGGCTTCAGCTAAATTAGCCACATTTAAAGAATGGTGGAACGTTCCTGGTGCTTTATTAGAAAGTTCTTTTAACAAATTTGAATTCGTATCAGATAACTCTAAAAGCGATACATCAGACACCAATCCAAAAATACGTTCGTAGGCATAAATTAGCGGCTGAACAAATAAGGTTGCCAGTCCACCCAAAAGGAACCACTTAAACATTTCCCATTTAATGGTCTCAATACTTCCTTCATGAATTAAGAAAAAAGCAAAATAAGCTACAATATAAATTAAGGTAATCTGTCCTACCGAGATAAACAAGTTAGCGCGTTTATACAACTCTGAAACCGTTAAAATAGTTACAATACCAGCAATAATTTGCAGGAATGTATACTCATAACTGTTTGGAACAATAAACCCTAAAAGCAATACCGTTATAACATGTGAAAACAATCCTAAACGCGCATCGAAAAACGCTTTAAGAATTAAAGGTAAAATACATATCGGAACCACATAAACGAACTCAGAATTATAATTTACAACCAGGGTAGTCATAAATACCATGAGGAACACATTAAAGAAAATGAAGGTTACTTTAGTATTATTTTCAAAGACTTCAACACGATATTTTCTAAGAAATAAAAGTAACATCAAGAGTGCCAAAGCCACTAAAACAGTGTAGGCAAAAATAATCCAATTGTAATTGGATTTAGTCCACACTTGTGACTCATATTCCGATTCGAGCGATTTTAAAACCTGATACTTATCCCCTTCTATAACTTCTCCTTTGGAAATAATTAGGGTTTCTTTTTCTATGCTCCCACGGGTGTAAGCTATCCTGCTTAACTCTTCCTCTAAAGCTTTTTCTGTAAACGATTTATCGAACGTTAAATTCGGTTCGATAATATCAAAAAACAAGGATGTAAAATTAGTTTTATAAGCCAGAAGGCCTTTGCTTTCGAGTTCTTTATTAATTATAATGCTAACGGCATCAAGTTTTATTAAATCGGCAAAAAAACCGTCTTGTTTTTTTGTGCGTTCTTCAAGTAAGGCAATTATTCTGGTATCGGCATAATCGTATGTTTCATTAAGAATACCAAAAGTATAAAGTTCTTCAATAATTTCTAAGCCGGTATTGTAAACGGTTTGAAAAGATCTTACAGATAATGAGTCGCCAAATACCTTTTTAAACTGTTCTTTATACAGGTCTTTAACTTTAGGTTCAACCGAACTATCAATATCGAAATACAATACAGAATTATCAATAATATTCTGCTTTTCAAAAGTAATTTCTTCATCGGTTTTCTTTATGGCAAAATCGAAGGGCGCATATAAATTTTCCGATTGCCACGGTTTTCCTTTTTCAAAATTATATCTGAATTTTCCACTTTTTGGAAACAGATACACAATTAGAAACGATGTACATAAAAACAGTAACCCTTTGTAAATCAACGAGTGGTTTTTATACAGTTTATTTATTAAATCTTTCATTTAAAGCAATAAGTAAATCAAATGTAATAAATTTATAAACTTCCATTGCTTTTATAATAAATGAATCCTTCTCTTGTTTGCTAAAAAATGATTAATTTCGCAGGAATAAGACAAAGATTAAATAATGAATAAAGAAGTTGTAATTGTTTCTGCAGCAAGAACTCCTATTGGTAGTTTTTTAGGGGCTTTATCTACAATACCAGCACCCCGATTAGGAGCCATTGCCATTAAAGGCGCTTTAGATAAAATTGACCTGAAACCTGAATTGGTAGATGAAGTGTTAATGGGTAATGTAGTACAAGCAGGAACAGGTCAGGCACCAGCCAGACAAGCAGCTATTTATGCAGGTATACCTAATACCGTACCGTGTACAACAGTTAATAAAGTATGTGCCAGTGGTATGAAAGCCGTGATGCAAGGGGCTCAAGCTATTGCCCTTGGTGATGCCGAAATTGTTGTTGCCGGAGGTATGGAAAACATGAGTTTAATTCCTCATTATTTACATGCAAGAACAGGCACTAAATTCGGACCAGCTTCACTTATTGATGGTATGCAAAAAGATGGATTGGTAGACGCTTACGACGAGCAAGCTATGGGTGTATGTGCTGATGCCTGCGCTACCGAATATAGCTTTAGCCGGGAGGAACAGGATGCTTATGCAATTCAGTCTTATAAACGCTCTGCAGCAGCATGGGATGCTGGAAAATTCGAGAATGAAGTTGTTCCTGTAGAAGTTCCGCAACGTCGTGGGGAGGCTATTCTTGTGACTAAAGACGAAGAGTTTACTAATGTAAAACTTGACAAGATCCCTCAGCTACGTCCGGCATTCACTAAAGAAGGAACAGTAACGGCTGCTAACGCATCAACCATTAATGATGGTGCAGGCGCTATTATTTTAATGAATAAAGGCAAAGCTAACGAATTAGGGTTAATACCTCTTGCTACTATAAAAAGCTATGCAGATGCTGCTCATGAACCAGAATGGTTTACAACAGCTCCAGCAAAAGCCCTCCCAAAAGCTTTAAGTAAAGCTAACCTTAGCCTTGATGATGTGGATTATTTTGAATTTAATGAGGCGTTTTCTGTGGTTGGTTTAGCTAATATGAAACTTCTTGGTCTTAATGATTCTAAAGTTAATGTTAACGGTGGCGCCGTTTCTCTAGGACACCCTCTAGGCTGTTCAGGTGTTAGAATCATCGTTACATTGTTAAACATTTTACAGCAAAACGATGCTAAAATTGGTGCCGCAGCCATTTGTAACGGTGGCGGAGGTGCATCTGCAATAATTATAGAACGTAATTAATTTTAATGCAATACGGAATTTGTAATTTAAGCATTGTCCCTTTAAGAAGAGAGCCTTCAGACGCCAGCGAACTTGTTTCTCAGGTGCTGTATGGTGACTTTTTTAAAGTGTTGGAACAACGCAAGAACTGGAGCAAAATAAGATTATCTTTTGATAAATATGAAGGTTGGATTGATAACAAACAATATGTTTCAATATCGGCTTCAGACTACAATACACTTCAAAAAGAAACACCCAGATTATCTATAGATTTAGTTGAGTTTATTGAAGATCCTCAACATCAATTACACCCTATTTTATTAGGTTCTTCGTTAAACGGGTTAAGCATTTTAAACCACACCCACGACGGTAATACCGTTTCGGGTAAGGTTGCTAAAAACAATCTTATTGAAACCGCTTTTTTATATTTAAACTCACCTTATTTGTGGGGAGGAAAAACCCCGTTTGGTATTGACTGTTCGGGATTTACGCAAATGGTTTATAAACTTAACGGCTATAAATTATTGCGTGATGCCTCACAACAGGCCACACAAGGTGAGCCTTTAAGTTTTATTGAAGAAAGTGAACCTGGAGATTTGGCTTTCTTTGACAACCAGGAAGGTGTAATTACCCATGTCGGTTTAATTATGAGCGATAATTATATTATTCATGCCAATGGTAAAGTTAGGATAGATCGATTAGATCACACCGGAATTTATAACGTCGACAAACGCATGCATACCCATAAACTACGGGTTATTAAAAAGATTATATAAATAAAAAAGCCGCAATTTAAATTGCGGCTTTTTTATTTTCATATGAAATTTTACTAATTAGTTTCCTGCTTCTAAATCGGCAACTTTAGCTTTCATTTCTTTGTGCTTTTCAGTTTCACCAAGAATACTGTAAATATTCATTAGGGTTTTAGCAGCATTGATATTTTGTGAATCAACAGCTAAGGCTTTCTCTAAATAAGGCACGGCATCACGATAAAGATCTTGACGTTGTTGTCTTAATTCATCGTAACGCAAATCATCTTTTTTAGAACTTCCTAAACCATTCATTTCCTTAATGATTCCTTCTTCTTTTGACAATACAATCGCCGAAAGATTAATATAAGCATTTACATAGTTAGGATCTAACTCGATAGTCTTTTCGTAGTATCCTTTAGCTTGTTCGGTCTCACCAGATTCTGCAGCAATAACACCTAGGTTATATTGTAATTCCGGGTTAGTAGGGTCCATTTTAGTAGCTTGCTCTAATAAAGCTTTAAACTTCTCTGTGTTCCCCATTTTATAATGAACATTAGCCTCTGTTAAAATTAAATTAACATCGTCAGGGCTTTGAGCTCTTGCTGCAGCCATAGCTTCAATCGCTTTTTCATTATCGCCTTTATTCACATAAATAATAGCAATGTTTTTAACGATTTCAGGCTCTTTAGATTCTGTTGTACGTTCTCCCGGATTGGTATGAGACTTTGCTTTCACAGAAATATCACGCATGTTTTTGTTTTCAAATACTTCCTCTTTATTGGTTTCAGCATTCGTTGCGAAATATTCTGTTTTAACACCTGTATATCCTAAATCTTTTAATTCTTCATAGATACTTAATGCTCTGTCGAAATCCTGAACATTAATAGCTGTTGCAGCAGCGTAGTACAAGAATAAAGTATCCTTAGTACTTAATCTGTAAGCTTTCTCGAAGTATTGAGATGCCTGAGCGTAATCGTTTCCTTCGTAAGATTCATTTCCTTTCGACAGTAATGAGTTAACCATTTCTTGCTTTAACTCTGCACTTTCTGCTGAAAGCGAACCTTCAATATTACCTAAGCTTTTTATAGCTTCATCGATATCACTTAAAGACCCTGCTCCACCAGCATATAGTGTTTGAGCATATAAGTAATAGTAATCTGCTTTGTATTTATCCTCTAAAGGCATATACGCTTCAACCTGCTTTAAGGCAGATTTCGCTTCAGCATAATTAGTTCCCTTAATAGCTTTTTCGGCTGCTCTCAATTCTTTCTTTTGTGCAAATGAAAGTGCACTAACTGAAAACGCTAAAGCTACAATAATCTGTTTTTTCATTTTTGTTTTATTTAATTATCATTGTTATTCTCTTCTGTTGTGTTGGTATCAAGAGTTGTGCCACCCTCAGCTCCTTCACTATTTAGAGCATCTACAACACCTTCTTCGGTTTCCTGCTCCTCTTCGTGCATTACTTTCGCAACCGCAGCGATAGAATCTTTTCCTTTAAGGTTGATTAGCTTAACCCCTTGAGTTGCTCTACCCATTACGCGTAGATTACTAACTTCTAAACGAATGGCGATACCAGATTTATTGATAATCATTAAATCATCGTTATCTGTTACACTCTTAATCGCAACAAGCTCACCTGTTTTTTCAGTGATAGAAATAGTTTTAACTCCTTTACCACCTCTGTTGGTAATTCTGTAAACTGGTTCTCCATCCTCTGGATCATCAACATAAGTACGTTTACCATATCCGTTTTCAGATACTACAAGCACCGATTCTTCTTTGGAATTTTCAATGGTTATCATACCAATAACTTCATCACCTTCATGAGCTAAAGTAATTCCTCGAACACCTGAAGCTCCACGACCCATTGGACGCGTTTTTGCTTCTTCGAAACGAATGGCTTTACCTGATTTTAATGCTAACATTACCTGACTGTTTCCAGTCGTTAATTTAGCTTCTAATAGCTCATCATCCTCTTTAATCGTAATGGCATTGATTCCGTTTGTACGCGGACGAGAATATTGCTCTAAAGATGTTTTCTTAACCTGACCATTCTTAGTCGCCATGATTACATAATGACTGTTAATATAGTCTTCATTTTTCAAGTCTTGAGTACAAATGAAAGCCATAACTTTATCATCCTGCTCAATATTGATGAGGTTTTGAATCGCACGACCTTTAGATGTTTTACTTCCTTCAGGGATTTCATAAACGCGCATCCAGAAACATTTTCCTTTTTGCGTGAAGAATAACATGTACTGGTGGTTTGTTCCAACAAATAAATGCTCTAAGAAATCTTCGTTACGCGTGGTCGAGGCTTTCTGACCAACTCCTCCTCTATTCTGTGTTTTATACTCATTAAGCGATGTACGTTTGATATAACCAGCATGCGAAATGGTAATCACCACCTGCTCATCTGGAATCATATCTTCAATACTTAAATCGCCACCAGCATACTCGATAACTGAACGACGTTCATCACCGTATTTCTCTTTTACAACTTCAAGCTCTTCTTTAATGATATCCATACGACGCTCTTTCTTGTCTAAGATATCTTTTAAGTCTTCAATCGTTTTAAGTAATTCGTCGTATTCTGAACGTAACTTATCTTGTTCTAATCCTGTTAACTGACGCAGACGCATCTCAACAATGGCTTTAGCCTGAATTTCAGAAAGTTTGAAACGCTCAATTAATTTAGTTCTTGCTTCATCGGCATTTGATGATGCTCTGATAATCGCAATAACTTCATCAATATTATCTGATGCAATAATTAAACCCTCTAAAATATGAGCACGTTCTTCAGCCTTACGCAATTCATACTGCGTGCGTCTTACAACAACCTCATGTCTATGCTCAACAAAATGATAAATTAAATCTTTTAAGTTTAATAATTCCGGACGCCCTTTTACTAAGGCAATATTGTTTACACTAAAAGACGATTGTAACGCCGTATACTTGTATAATTTATTCAAAACGATATTCGGAATTGCATCACGCTTAAGCACGTAAACAATACGCATACCATTTCTATCCGATTCATCACGAATAGTAGAAATACCTTCAAGTTTTTTCTCGTTTACCAAGTCAGCAGTTTTCTTAATCATCTCTGCTTTGTTTACCTGGTAAGGAATCTCAGTTACTATAATACATTCACGACCTTGTACTTCTTCAATATTGGCTTTACCACGAAGCACGATTCTTCCACGTCCTGTCTGGAACGCTTCTTTAACACCGTCGTATCCGTAAATAGTACCTCCTGTTGGGAAATCTGGGGCTTTTATATACTTCATTAACTCATCAACTTCAATGTTGTTGTCGTTAATGTAAGCAATGGTTCCTTCTACAACTTCAGATAAGTTGTGGGGTGGCATATTGGTTGCCATACCTACAGCAATACCAGACGCTCCGTTAACTAAAAGTCCAGGAATACGTGTTGGTAATACGGTTGGTTCTTGTAATGTATCGTCGAAATTTAATTTATGATCTACTGTTTCTTTATCAATATCTGCAAGCATATCTTCAGATATCTTACGCATACGCGCTTCGGTATAACGCATTGCTGCTGGGCTATCGCCATCTATAGAACCAAAGTTCCCTTGTCCGTCTACTAGCATATAACGTAAACTCCATTCCTGAGCCATACGTACCATTGTATCGTAAACTGAGGAATCACCATGTGGATGATACTTACCTAAAACCTCTCCTACGATTCTAGCTGATTTTTTATATGCGGTATTCGATTTAACACCTAGTTCATGCATTCCAAACAACACACGTCTGTGTACTGGTTTCAACCCATCTCTAACATCTGGTAATGCACGTGACACAATGACTGACATTGAATAATCAATGTAAGCAGACTTCATCTCATCTTCAATATTAATAGGGATCAATTTTTCTCCTTCTGCCATAAATATTTAATTAAGTTTTATGAGTTTTTCAAAACATGCTAATATAAGTATTTCGTCAATCACAGCCTGACTTTTTCTTATATTTTTTCGTGTTTTTATTAACAATTTTAACACTTTTTTTAGTTGATAAAAATGAAGGGGTAAATTTTGATTTTATGAAGTTTTTTTTGTCACTTAGCAACTTTCACACAATTTAAGGTATAGTTTTTGCCTTTAGTAAAATGTTTTAGTATTTTTAATGCAGAAAGGAAACTATTATGGATGATAATTTTTCACCAAGAGTAAAAGACGTAATTGCCTACAGCAAGGAAGAAGCGCTTCGTTTGGGTCATGATTTTATTGGCACCGAACATTTGATGCTTGGGTTATTACGCGATGGAGATGGCAAGGCTATAAATATTCTAAACGCTTTAGATGTAGATTTAAATCACTTAAGGCGAAAAGTTGAAATATTAAGTCCTGCAAACCCTAATATTGCTGCAGCTTCAAACCAAAAGAAGAACCTGCACCTTACTAGGCAAGCAGAACGCGCACTAAAAACAACCTTTTTAGAGGCCAAACTATTTCAAAGTTCTTCTATCAATACAGCACACTTGTTATTGTGTATTTTAAGAAACGAGAACGACCCCACTACTAAGCTTTTAAATAAGCTAAAGATCGACTACGATAATGTTAAAGAACAATTTAAACTTATGATTACAAACGATAATGATTATATAGAGCCAAAGGCAGAATCGTTTCAAGATGATACGAGTTCTGATGACGATACTTCAAAAGACATTTTCAATAGTCCTACAGGTAAAACCAACAAGAAATCCAAAACTCCTGTTTTAGATAATTTTGGACGCGATCTTACAGCGTTAGCCGAAGAAGGCAAACTTGACCCTGTAGTAGGTAGAGAAAAAGAAATTGAGCGTGTCTCGCAAATTTTAAGTCGACGTAAAAAAAACAACCCACTTTTAATTGGTGAACCTGGTGTTGGTAAATCTGCTATAGCCGAAGGTTTAGCTCTTAGAATTGTTAAACGAAAAGTATCCAGAATACTGTTTAATAAACGTGTGGTGACTTTAGATTTGGCCAGTTTAGTTGCTGGAACCAAATACCGTGGTCAATTTGAAGAGCGCATGAAAGCCGTGATGAACGAGCTTGAAAAAAATGACGATGTTATTTTATTCATTGATGAGATTCATACCATTGTAGGTGCAGGTGGTGCCACCGGAAGTTTAGACGCGTCAAACATGTTTAAACCGGCATTGGCAAGAGGTGAAATTCAATGTATTGGAGCCACAACACTTGACGAATACAGACAATATATCGAAAAGGATGGTGCTTTAGAGCGTCGTTTCCAAAAGGTAATTGTTGAGCCGACGAGTGTTTCTGAAACGATTGAGATTTTAAATAATATTAAAGCGAAATACGAAGAACACCATAACGTAGACTACACGCCTGAAGCAATTGAAGCTTGTGTAAAATTAACCAACCGTTATATGACGGAGCGTTTTTTACCAGACAAAGCTATCGATGCTTTAGATGAGGCTGGTTCTCGTGTACACATCACAAACATTGAAGTTCCTAAACAAATTATCGAGCTTGAAAAACAACTTGAAGCGATTAAGGAAACTAAAAATGCGGTGGTTAGAAAGCAAAAATACGAGGAAGCTGCTAAACTAAGAGATGATGAAAAACGCATTGAAAAAGAATTAGCTGTTGCTCAGGAAAAATGGGAAGAAGACACCAAGCAACATCGTGAAATAGTTACTGAAGAAAATGTTGCCGATGTGATTTCCATGATGACCGGTATTCCTGTAAATAGAATTGCGCAAACTGAGATTAATAAATTGGCTGAGTTACCAAACCTTATTAAAGGCAAAGTCATTGGTCAGGATGAAGCGGTTGCAAAAGTTGTAAAAGCCATTCAACGTAACCGCGCCGGACTTAAAGATCCGAATAAACCAATTGGTTCATTTATATTTTTAGGTCAAACTGGTGTTGGTAAAACACAGTTAGCTAAAGTATTATCCAGAGAATTATTCGACAGTGAAGATTCATTAATTAGAATCGACATGAGTGAATACATGGAGAAATTTGCTATTTCCAGATTAATTGGAGCGCCTCCGGGATACGTTGGTTACGAAGAAGGTGGTCAGTTAACCGAAAAAGTAAGACGCAAACCTTACGCTGTTATCTTGTTAGATGAGATTGAAAAAGCGCATCCAGATGTATTCAACATGTTACTTCAGGTGCTTGACGATGGGTATTTAACCGATAGCCTAGGTCGTAAAATCGATTTTAGAAATACCATCATCATCATGACTTCAAATATTGGAGCTCGTAAGCTAAAAGATTTTGGTACTGGAATTGGTTTCGGGACTTCGTCACAAAAAGCACAGGAAGATGCTAACGCGAAGAGTGTTATTGAAAACGCACTTAAGAAGTCTTTTGCTCCTGAATTCTTAAACAGAATTGACGATGTTGTGATGTTCAACGCTCTAGAAAAAGAGGATATCAATAAGATTATTGATATTGAATTAAGCAAACTTTTAGTTCGTATTAAAGATTTAGGATACATCTTAAAACTTTCTGATAAAGCTAAAGATTATATAGCAGAAAAAGGTTTCGATAAGCAATATGGTGCAAGACCTTTAAAGCGTGCTATTCAAAAATACATTGAAGATGCATTAGCTGAGGAAATCATAACTTCTAATGTAGAAGAAGGCGATACAATTGCTATCGATTTAAATAATGACACACAGGAATTAGACATCAGCATTCAAAAAGCTGAAAACAATCCAACAGAATCTTAATAAGATTCTATCATAAACCAAAAGCCCGAAATTATCTTTCGGGCTTTTTATCATCTATTTTCAAATTTATTTCGATTCTAATTCTTTAGGCACTCTAAATAACAGCACTATACCTATAAAAAAGAAAACAAATAGAAATAAAACAGCATTACGCATACTTCCTGTAAACTGCGCTACAAATCCATACAGAAAGGTTCCGATAATAATCCCTATTTTTTCGGCTACATCGTAAAAACTAAAAAACGAAGTTGTATCTTTTGTTTCAGGTAAAATTTTAGAATATGTAGATCGTGATAACGCTTGAATACCCCCCATTACAATCCCCACAAAACCGGCAGCGATATAAAAATCCATTGGAGTAATAACATAATAAGCGTACACACAAATTATCGCCCAAATTACATTAATACCTATCAAAGTTTTTACATTTCCAAATACTCTTGAAATTCTTGCTGTAACTACGGCTCCTAAAATTGCAACAACCTGAATAACCAAAATACTAACGATTAATCCCATGGTTCGCTCTGCATCAGTTCCCCAAGCAATTTCTTCTTCACCAAAATAAGTCGCAATAAGCATAACCGTTTGTACCGCCATACTGTAAACAAAAAAAGCACCTAGATAACGCTTCAGTTTTACATTATGACTCAACTGATTCCAAACCAGTTTCAACTCCTTGAATCCGTTTAAAACAACATTTTTCTTAGGACTTTCACTTTCCTTTTTATTTCCTTTTGGCAGATAATAAAAGGAATACTGACTGAACAGTATCCACCAGATCCCCACTGAAACAAATGAATATTTCATGGCTTTAATTTCGGCTGCCCCACTTTCATCTGTAGTAATTCCAAAAAAATCTGGTTTCATAACCATAGCCAAATTAAGCAACAGAAGAATGACACTTCCTATATACCCCAACGAAAATCCTTTGGCACTAATTTTATCTTGCTGATTGGCGAAAGCGATATCTGGCAAATACGAATTATTAATCGCAAAACTTACCCAAAACCCAACCAGTCCAAAAAAGTAACACGCCAGACTAAAATAAATATGTTCCAACGAAAACCAATACAAACCTATACAAGAGGCTCCTCCTAAATAACAGAAAAACTTCATGAAAATCTTCTTATTCCCTAAATAATCTGCAACACCAGAGATTAAAGGCGTTACAACAGCAATAAAAACAAAAGCTAAAGATGTGGTATAACTGATAAGTGGCGCTCTGGAAATGTCGCCTCCAAAAACCGATACTTTTTCTATATCTGCAATTCTAAAAAGTGCACCGTAAAAAATAGGAAAGATTGCCGATGCGATAACTAAACTATAAACCGAATTTGCCCAATCGTAAAAAGCCCAAGCGTTTAACAGTTTTTTACTTCCTTTTTCTAATTGCTTCATAAAGTAATCTAAACGTTTTAAATAAAAAAGACTGCCCAAACCGAGCAGCCTCAAAGTAAATAAATATTTTTAACTCTTATTGGTTAAATCTTACTTAAATGACGTTACACCAAATTTAGCCGCCTCAGCTTTTGCTTTCGGTGCCAAAGCTGTTAAATTCGCAATACGCGACTCGTTAGAAGGGTGCGTGCTTAACATTTCTGGAGGAGCTTCACCTCCCAGCGCATTCATACGTTTCCATATTTCTGCTGCCTCATCCGGATTATACCCAGCAATAGCCATTAAATAGACACCTATTTCATCTGCTTCGGTTTCATGAGACCTACTAAACGGCAACATAACACCTACCTGAGAACCAATTCCGTAAGCCTGATTAAAAATATCCAGAGACTGCTGATCTCCCGACAGAGCCACATTACCTGCTAATGCCACACCTTGCTGTACATAAGCTGCACTCATACGTTGTTGTCCATGATTTGCAAGTGCATGAGCCACCTCGTGACCAACCACAGCAGCCAAACCTGCTTCTGTTTTTGTTACAGGTAAAATTCCTGTGTACACCACAATTTTACCTCCTGGCATACACCAGGCATTAACTGTTTCATCATCCACCAGATTATACTCCCATTTATAGTCGTTTAAATACCCTTGATAACCGTTGGCATCTAAATACCGTTCAGCAGCCTTAGCTATCTTTTGTCCTACACGGGTTACCATGTTGGCCTGAGTTGTTCCTGAAACCACTTTGTTTTCTGATAAGAATTGATTGTATTGTGCAAATGAGGTTGGAAATAATTGATCGTTAGATACAAATGCCATAGTTTTCTTTCCTGAAAATGGATTTGTTGCACACGATAAAGCCATTGCTACTACACCTGTAGCTATAAGTGTTTTCTTAAATTTCATCGTAATTTGGATTAAATACGCTATAAAAATACAAAAATTGTACGGTTCTCTTTTAGACGCTTTCAATTTTTAAAAGTCACTTAAACAAATAAAAATTATACACAAGGGTTCTGTTATTTTTAATTGAATCCTTCGACTGACTTTCTGTAAAAACAACTCAACTCATGAAAAATATTTTTCTACTTACATTTTCTATATTGCTATTTAATTGTAACGGAAATGCTCAAAAACATAATCAACAAGATTTTAAGGTTGTAAAAACTGAAAAACAATGGCAGGCCGAATTAAACGATATGGAATACAAAGTACTTAGGCAAGCTTACACCGAAAGACCTCACTCTAGTCCATTAGATAAAAATTTTAAAAAAGGCACCTATGTGTGTAGAGCCTGTGAAGCACCGCTTTTTAAAAGCAACAATAAATTTAATGCGGGCTGTGGTTGGCCTAGTTTCGACCAAGAAATAAAAGGAAGTATTACCTATCAAACCGATTTTAAATTAGGCTATGCCAGATTAGAAGAAATTTGCGCCAATTGTGGCAGTCATTTAGGTCATGTTTTTAACGATGGCCCAAAGGAAACTACCGGAAAACGCCACTGTATTAACGGTGTAGCTTTAAAATTTATCCCAGAGAAGAAATAAAGCTGTAATTTTACACGTATGGAAAGTTATTTAACCAGTATCATCAAACAATTTGAATACTATAAAAGTTTGGGCGACAAAACCTTTAATCAACTAACGTTTGATGAAATCTCCTGGCAAAGTAGCGAGGATGCCAACAGCATATCCATAATTGCAAAACATATGGTTGGTAATATGCTAAGCCGATGGACGAACTTTTTGTCTGAGGACGGTGAGAAATCGTGGCGCAATCGAGACGACGAATTTATTGCCTCTTATACCTCAAAAGAAGACCTGATTGCATCCTGGGAAAGTGGCTGGCATTGTTTGTTTAAAGCGATTAAACGGCTAACCTCTGCCGATTTAGAAAGGATAATTTATATTAGAAATGAAGGTCACACAGTTTTAGAAGCTATCAATCGTCAATTAGCACATTACTCCTATCACATAGGTCAAATTGTATTTTTAGGAAAATTACTAAAAGGAAAGGAATGGCAATCATTGTCCATTCTCAAAGGAAAATCTACAACATACAACGCTAATAAATTTAATCAGGAAAAATCTAGAAAACATTTTACTGATGATGTATAAAATAAAAGCCTTTAATAGAAATTAAAGGCTTTATATTTTTTTAAAAATTAGGTTATTCCATTAAAGCACTTAAACTATAGTATCCTCTTTCTCGAGTAATCATACCTTCATCATTAAAATCGTGAGTCAGCATCATTGGGATCACAAATTTCTTGTCATCCTTTTTACGCGTCATTCTCACTTTCCACCATGACTGTACCACTTTTGCTGCTCCTAATTCGTATTCTAAATAATCAGGGTAACCAACGACTTCAATAGCATCTATAGTCCAGTCGTCTAACATTTTGGTAAAGCCTTCTTTTTCTTCAGCTAAACTATGTGTTTCTCCCCATGGCATATCTAAGTTTGAAAATTCCGCATCTTCAGTAAAATAACTAAATCCTTTGTCTGCATCTGCATTTTCAAGCGCACTCATCATTCGACGTACTTTATTAATGTTTTCATGCTGATTATAAATCGTTCCGTTTGTTCTGGGCTGAAATCCTTGTCGCAACTCCTGGAAAACGGTACCATCATCATAGGTAATCATCATTCTAATTTTATTATCGTCATCAATAACAAACAACCTATGAAGCTGCATATTTAATCGTACACCTGTTTTATCATGTACGCCTTTTAAAAAGTCCCAGGTCTGCACCCACAAACCAGATTCTTTATATTCAAGCGCATCTGGATAAGCTCCTGGAGCACGTTCAATACTTAAATAAGAAGTGTTATTGTGCCAAAAAGCCACTTGTCTTAAATATCGGCTTTTATCTACACCTTCATTGTCTGGGTCTGTATTCATACCATTGTAAGCTTTAAAATCATCTGCTAAATAGCTGGCGACTTTAACAGTATCTCCTTCTACAAAGGCTTTTGTCATATCTTCTACAACTTTAATTGCAGGATGTTCAACGTAAATAGTTCCATTTTTTTTTGTCTGAGAGAACATGATGATTGAGGACATCATCATGCCGATAATAGCGAGTTTTTTCATTTTGAATAAATTTTTGGTTAATTAATCTCTTTTAAATTTAGTCAAAATAACTGATAATAAACAGATTACATTATTTTTATTTTATTTCCTACCTGTAAAATAAGAAAAGCATTAACTTATTTATCCTTAATAAATGCTTTTTCGAGATCTGTAATTCATCTTATTTCTTATCAAAATCACTTGTAATTGTAAAACGTGTTTTTAAGACAATTAAAATGCCTTTTAACAAGACTCTTATATAATACCTCCGTATACACTTTACCTAAACAGAATCTTGAAATTATGTTATACCCTATAAAAAACAACTAAACGTCTCTTTAATTACACTTCAATAAAAAACTTATTTAGAAGATGATATTAAAGTAAATCTTCCCGATTAAGGCAATAAAAGATACAAATTTATAGGGTTCTAAATTCTTTATATGGATAAGGTTTCGTAAATTCGTACCCGGAAAAATAACGATTAAAAAAATCTCATGAGTAAATACGATATTATTGTTCTTGGAAGTGGTCCTGGTGGTTATGTAACGGCTATTAGAGCATCGCAGTTAGGTTTTAAAACTGCCATTGTTGAAAAAGAAAACCTTGGTGGTGTATGTTTAAATTGGGGATGTATTCCAACCAAAGCGTTACTAAAATCTGCCCAAGTATTTGAGTATCTTAAGCATGCTGAAGATTACGGACTAAAAGTTAAGGAAGCAGAACACGATTTTGATGCTGTTGTAAAACGTAGCCGTGGTGTTGCGGAAGGCATGAGCAAAGGTGTTCAGTTCTTAATGAAAAAGAATAAAATTGATGTGATTAACGGTTACGGAAAAGTTAAACCTGGTAAAAAGGTTGACGTTGACGGAACTGAATATAGCGCAGACCATATTATTATTGCTACTGGAGCACGCTCTCGCGAATTGCCAAGTTTACCACAAGACGGTAAAAAAGTAATTGGTTACAGAGAAGCGATGACCTTACCAGAGCAACCAAAGAAAATGATAGTTGTTGGTTCTGGAGCTATTGGAGTAGAGTTTGCTTATTTCTATAACTCTATGGGAACCGAAGTAACTATTGTTGAGTACTTACCAAACATTGTTCCTGTTGAGGACGAAGATGTATCTAAACAATTAGAGCGTTCGTTTAAGAAAAACGGTATTAACATCATGACTTCTGCTGAAGTAACTAAAGTTGATACTTCTGGAGACGGTGTTAAAGCAACAGTAAAAACAGCTAAAGGCGAAGAGGTTTTAGAGGCTGATATCATTTTAAGTGCTGTTGGTATTAAAACAAACATCGAAAACATCGGATTAGAAGATGTTGGTATTGTTGTAGACCGCGATAAAATATTAGTAAATAACTTCTACCAAACTAACATACCAGGTTACTATGCTATTGGAGATGTTACTCCTGGCCAGGCGTTAGCTCACGTAGCTTCTGCTGAAGGTATTTTATGTGTTGAAAAAATTGCAGGACAACACGTTGAAGCTTTAGATTACGGAAATATTCCTGGATGTACTTACGCTACTCCTGAAATTGCTAGTGTTGGTTTAACCGAAAAACAAGCTAAAGAAAAAGGATACGATCTTAAAATCGGTAAGTTCCCATTCTCGGCGTCAGGTAAAGCAAGTGCTGGTGGAAACAAAGACGGATTTGTAAAAGTAATTTTTGATGCAAAATACGGTGAGTGGTTAGGTTGCCATATGATTGGTGCTGGTGTTACCGATATGATTGCTGAAGCTGTTGTAGCAAGAAAATTAGAAACTACAGGTCATGAAGTATTAAAAGCAGTTCACCCTCACCCAACCATGAGTGAAGCGGTTATGGAAGCTGTTGCTGCTGCTTACGATGAAGTAATTCACATCTAATTTCGGGCTTTTTAGATAAGTCGGAATATTGATCTTAGATATAAAAAAGGTTTCAGTAATTACTGAAACCTTTTTTATATCTTTAAAATTTTAATTTAGACCCAACGGTGAATGATTCCCTTGAACCAGAAGTGAAATCTGTTTTTATGAGATTATCATTTGAAAGTCTATAATTAAATTGAGCATTTAATATCAAATTATTTGTAGGCTCATATTCAATACCAAAGTTTGCATTTAATGAAGGGGAATCAATACCTGTCATTCCGTCCTTAAACAACATTAAATTCGCACCACTAAACAACTTCCACTTTTCGCTTAATTTTACCCTTAACAAAACCGGTAATTCAAATTTTGAATAGATTCCAAAATCAACTGTTTGTGCCCTCTGAAAAATATCTAGATTACTGTTAATTCTGAAAATATTAAAATCATTGGTTACTTCAAATGTGAAACTACTATCCTGAATCGAGCTTTTACATTGTAAATTCTGCGCGTTTAATTGGAAAACTCCAATAAAAGCCAATAAATGAAGTGTTAGTTTTTTACTCATAACTTAAATTCAACACCTATTGATACCATATCAATATTAGGGCCTACACCAACTGAAGAATCCATATTGAACAGCCTATAGGATAACACTATATCAGTATTTTTAAAAAGTTCATATTGAACTTTAGGAGCAAAATAAAAACCACTGGAATAAGGATGAGAATCTATTGCGAATGCATATCCAAAATCTAAACCAAAGGTCAATTTTTCAGTTAAGTTGAAACGGCTGGTTAACGCTATTGGGAGCATTTTAATATCACCCCTACCGGAAACTTTTAAACCGGATAAATCATATTCGTCACTTTTAAACCAATACGATAGCCCGGTTGTAAAACCAATATCTAAATTCTTGTTTATATTCACTAAATAAGTTGCATCAAGAGCGAGAGCAAAATTATTTACTCCACCATTCGACCCTACACTTGTAGCGAATTTTAATTCTTGTGCTTGCAATTTAATTAATCCTAAAAATAGGAATAATAGCAGTAAGTTTCTTTTCATGATTGATTTGCTTTATGATTAATAACACAAACCTAAGACCTATTCATGTTAAAAAACTCACAATACAATCATAATTAAACTACAATTTAAAGTTAAACAAAACTAAATAAAACTTTGAATAGCTAACTCATAACTCTGCAAACCAAAGCCTAAAATAACCCCTTTGGCATTTGGAGAAATATACGATTGATGCCTAAACTCTTCTCGACCAAACGTATTTGAAATATGAACTTCTACTACCGGTGTTTCAATACCTTTTATGGCATCGCCAATACCTATTGAAGTATGCGTATAAGCGCCAGCATTTAAAATTACCCCGTCGTAACTAAAACCAACTTCGTGTAGTTTATTTATAATTTCGCCTTCAACATTAGACTGATAATATTCTAAAGTTATGCCCTCGTATTTTTCTTTAATGGTATCGAGAAACTCTGTAAAGGTTAAACTACCATAAATAGCAGGTTCACGTTTTCCTAATAAATTTAAGTTCGGGCCGTTAATTATAATTATCTTTTTCATTTAAATTTATAATAGACTTATTTAGCTTTTAAAAAATCGATTTGTGTCTTTTCTCCTTTTTTGAGGTTAGACATGGCTTTTAGAGTATTATCACCATCTTTTAGCTCTACAATAACCGTATTCGGCGTTATGCTTCCTTCATTGTCAGCATGAATTACAATAGAGGTTTTTCCGTTAGCTAAATCGAGATTAATCAACTTTTGCTTATTGGTCGCTTCAAAATTAGAAAGTAAAGTTTTATTATTTACAGAGATGGTAACTTTATCTCCATCTTCCTTCCCTCCGTCATAAATAATTAAAGACACATTTTCAGATTTTGAAAACACACTCATCGTTTGATCTTTTCTAAGGATATTCAGATTAAGAGAATCCATCATCTTCATAGAACTTAACTTCTCTTTAATACTATCTGATACACGCTTCGACTTATTAATTTTAGTCATTACCTTATCGAACTTAGCTTCCATTTTCTCTAACGGACTTAACAATATTTCTCCATTAATGCATTTCGTATTATCGGGAAACAGCCCAATAAAATCAGCTTTTATTTTATTAGATTTTTTAAACGTAAAATTCTCTATAGTCGTGTTAATAAAACAAAAATCATCCTGAGTTACCGGCGATTTTGTGTAAACAATTCCTGTTTCTCTGAAGTTCAATTCCTTTTTATCTTCATAATATTCGCCACGAATGGTTGATCGCGTCTCATGCTCTCCTCCCATTCCTGTTAACGAATAGCCTTTCACCACACCTGATTGCTCTGTTAAAGCAACTTTGTAAGATATGTTAACCGTATCGTTAACCCTTATAAAACCTATATATTCATAATTTTCTTGAGCACGTAAGAATAACGGAAAAACCAATGACAGAAAAATAACTAAGTGTTTCTTAGACATATACAGGATTTTTTTATAAATTGTATCAACAAACATAAAATAATTAATTATGAAAATTAAATTTTTACTTACATTATTAGTGACTTTAGTTTCGTACGCTACTAGTTACGCATCTTTCCCTGTAAAAAGAACAGTTACAGAGCTTGCTGGCAATTCAACTACCACTGAAGTATTAACACCAATAGCCTCTGCTGTAGGTGATAATTTAGTCATTGGTATTTTACTTTGGTTCTTCTTAGGATGGGCCGCAGGACACAGATGGTACTACGGAAAACCAATCCTTTGGAACATCGTATTCATTGTTACAGCTATGGGATTAGGTGTTTGGTGGATTATCGATTTAATTAATATGATTACTGGTAGATTCTAAAATTAATTTCATAATTATTTTACCTGCAATCAACCAAAAATTAAATTAATAACCATTAAGTAAATAAATGCTAATTTTACTTTACTAAATAAAAAAGTCGAAAGATATCTTTCGGCTTTTTTATTTCAATCAACAATTAGTTCCTTTGTATAAATTATTAAAACTCTAACAATTTCAGTTTTACTTGTATGAAATGGGAAAATGCCTTAAAAGATTATCAGATGTATTTAAAGATAGAGCGTGGCCTGTCTCAAAACTCTATCGATAATTATTCTTTAGACATTAGAAAGCTTATAAAATATTTAGAAGCTCATAACGATGCCATTTCTCCCACTGACATAAAAACCGAAAGCATTCAGCAGTTTGTTTATGAAACCGCTAAGAATGTAAATGCCAGGTCACAATCCAGAATCATATCTGGTTTACGTAGCTTCTTTAATTATCTGGTTTTTGAAGATTATCGAGAAACAAACCCTTTAGATCTTATTGAATCACCTAAAATAGGTCGTAAGCTCCCGGACACACTATCCGAAGAAGAAATCGACAAACTTATTGGTGCTATAGATTTAAGCAAACCTGAAGGTGAGCGCAATCGTGCTATTTTAGAAACGCTTTATGGTTGTGGTTTACGTGTAAGCGAGTTAATCAATTTAAAGCTTTCGGACTTATTCTTCGATGAAGGTTTTATTAAAGTCACTGGAAAAGGTGACAAACAACGTTTTGTACCTATTATAGAAGTCACACAGAAATATATTAATATTTACCGTAGCGAAATTAGAAATCATCTTCCTATTCAATCCGGACATGAAGACACCTTGTTTTTAAATAGACGAGGGAAACAGTTAACACGCGCCATGATTTTTACCATCATCAAACAGTTAGCTGAAAAAACAGGCCTTAAAAAAAGTATCTCGCCACATACATTCAGACATTCGTTTGCCACACACCTTTTGCAAAACAATGCCGATTTACGTTCCATTCAATTGATGCTCGGTCATGAAAGCATTACCACCACCGAAATTTATGTTCACTTAGATAAAAGTCATTTAACTAAAGTAGTCGAACAATATCATCCCCGAAAATAAAAAAGCCTCAACACACGTTGAGGCTTTTTTATTTATTTAAAACGATTGTTACTTCGCAATATTTACCGCTCTGGTTTCTCTAATAACCGTTACTTTAACTTGTCCCGGATACGTCATATCGGTTTGAACTTTTTGAGATATGTTGAATGATAAATCCGCAGCTTTTTGATCATCTACTTTTTCACTTTCAACAATAACACGTAATTCTCTACCCGCCTGAATCGCGTAAGCTTTTTTCACACCGTTAAATCCGAAGGCTATATCTTCAAGGTCTTTTAAACGTTGAATATAACTATCTAACACTTGACGTCTTGCTCCTGGTCTTGCTCCTGAAATAGCATCACAAACCTGAATGATTGGCGCTAATAAAGACTTCATTTCTATCTCGTCGTGGTGTGCTCCAATAGCATTGCATACATCTTCTTTCTCTCCAAACTTTTCAGCCCACTGCATACCTAAAATAGCGTGAGGTGTTTCCATATCTGCTTCAGCATCCGGCACCTTACCTATATCGTGTAAAAGTCCGGCACGCTTCGCTAACTTAGGGTTTAAACCTAATTCTGCTGCCATTACACCACAAAGCTTAGCTACTTCTCGCGAGTGTTGTAATAAATTCTGACCATAAGACGAACGGTATTTCATTCTACCCACCATCTTAATTAATTCTGGGTGTAAGTTGTGAATTCCTAAGTCGATAACAGTACGTTTACCAACTTCAATGATCTCCTGCTCGATTTGCTTTTGTGTTTTTTGAACCACCTCTTCAATACGAGCCGGGTGAATACGTCCATCGGTTACTAGCTTGTGTAACGACAAACGTGCTACCTCACGACGTACAGAATCAAAACAAGATAAAATGATAGCCTCAGGTGTGTCATCTACAATAATTTCAACACCAGTAGCCGCCTCAATAGCTCTAATGTTACGTCCTTCACGTCCAATAATTCGCCCTTTAACATCGTCTGATTCGATATTGAATACAGACACACAGTTGTCTACAGCTTCTTCTGTTCCGATACGCTGGATGGTATTTATAATAACTTTCTTAGCTTCCTGTTCAGCTGTTAATTTAGCCTCTTCAAGAGAGCTTTGAATATAAGCCATTGCATCGTTTCTAGCTTCACCTTTTAAAGATTCTACTAACTGTGCTTTTGCCTCTTCTGCAGATAAACTAGAAATAACTTCAAGTTGTTCTACCTGGCTTTTATGTAAACGATCTATTTCCTCTTGCTTCTTATCTAAAACATCTAGCCTGTGATTGTAATCCTTTAATTTACTCTCAAAGCTATCGTTTAACTTTTTATTTTTAGCTAATTCACTAGACACCTGAGATTCTTTATCACGTGTACGTTTTTCGGCTTCTGCCATTTTCTTGTCACGTGCTAAAATAACCTTTTCGTGTTCCGATTTAAGTTCTATGAATTTTTCTTTAGCCTGAAGTATTTTATCCTTTTTAATCGATTCGCCTTCACTTTTGGCTTCTTTGATTATTAAACTGGCACTTTTCTTAGCTTCCTTAACCAGTTTAGATGCATTATTTTTTTCTAATACCTTAGCAATAACAAAACCTATTGCTATCCCTAATACTCCCCCTCCTGCAATTAATATAATTGAGTTATCCATTATTGATTTTAGTTGATTTAAACATATAAAAAAGCCCACACCAGTATAAAGTTTTGTATAAACTCCTTAAAAACAAGTTTAGGGCTAACAAGCTGATCAAGGGTCTGCTCAAGGCAGCATGCTTTAACAACTTAAACTCACCCTTTTTAAAGAATTAACGTTGAGTTTATCAAAAAAAATCACTAATGCAGGCAGTATTTTTAACTTATTTTAAAGAACGTTTAAGAGACTAAATAAGATTGAAGTAAATCGTTTAATGCATTTAATTTATCTTCCACATGTTCGTTTACATGTTCCTTATCGATAGACTTCTGTTCGACCTGAGCCGCAAACTGTAAAGCACACATCGCTAATACATCTTGCTTGTCTCTAACAGAATAACTTTGCTCAAATTGCTTAATCATTGTCTCGATGTTTTTAGCTGCTTTACGCAATCCTTCTTCTTGACTCGGGTCAATATTTAAAGGATATACCCTGTTTGCTATAGATAGCTTTATTTTAAGCTTGTCTGACATTGATTTGTTTTATCTTTAATCTGAGAGTTGCGCAATACAATGATCTATATCTCGAATTAAAGCATTTATTTTAAGCTTAGTTTCTCTTTTACTTTCGTCACTGCCAAGTATTGTATTTGCCATTCTAAGCGCTTCGTATTTTTCTTCCCAATTTGTGATATGTTCTTTTTGGGCCGAAATTTCTTGTCTTGAAGCTATCAATTCTTCTTTCAGCTTCGAGTTTTCAAGCTTTAAACGCTCTAATCTATGTAATACTTTGCTAATTTTGCTTTCTAAAGAATCTACAATATCTTCAATATTACCCATTTGCAAATTTCAATACTTATTACACAAAGTTAACATACCTTAGTATAAATAACAATTGTTTTTTAATAAAATTTGAAAATTCTCGTTATTACTCTAAATCAACAAAATGGGTCGATTTTTCTTTTATTTTTGCAGTATAACATCAAATTAACAATTTAGCAACACCTACTTTTTTATGCGATTAGTCCTATTTCTACTTACAACTTTTTCTTTAATTTCTCAGGCTCAAAATATATACCCTCAAGATTATTTTGGAGATCCTCTTGAAGTGCCTTTAATACTTTCCGGAACCTTTGCCGAGCTGCGCTCCAATCATTTTCATTCAGGATTAGATATTAAAACGCAACAACGAGAAGGATTAAGAGTTCTTGCTTCTGCTGAAGGGTTTGTAAGTCGCATTAAAATTTCTCATTACGGCTACGGAAAAGCACTGTATATAACCCATCCTAACGGATACACTACAGTTTATGCGCATTTACAAAAATTCGCTCCAGAAATTGAAGCCTACATTAAAAAGCGACAGTACGAAGCCGAATCTTATGAGATTGAACTGTTTCCATCTGCTAATGAATTAAAACTAAATAAAGGCGAGCATGTTGCCTATAGCGGAAACACAGGGGGGTCAGGCGGTCCACACTTACATTTCGAAATAAGAAATAAAGAAGAACACCCTTTAAACCCTATGCTTTTCGGTATTAATGTAGCAGATACAACGAAGCCAACCATAAAATCTATTTATGCCTACGCACTAAACGATTCCTCCTCCGTTAATAATTCAACTGAAAAACAAAAAATAAGATTGATTCCTCTAGCTTCGGGAGATTACAACACTGAAAACATTGAAGCTTATGGCGTGATTGGCATTGGAGTGGAAACTAACGACAGACAAAACTTAGCCGCTAACTCTAACGGGGTTTATCAAATCCAATCATTTTTAAACGGTAATCAAAATTTTGAAATTAATTTTCAATCTTTCTCCTTTAATGAAACCCGAAACATTAATCAGCTTATAGATTACGAACACTATACTACTACAAAGCATCGTATTCAGAAACTATTTAATCATAATAATATATTGAGTTTATACAATCCTGAGTTCTATAACGGAAACCTGGTGGTAAAAGACAGTACCAACTCCATTTATAAAATTCGAGTGGTCGATTTTGAAAATAATGATGCCTGGGTGACGATTAACATTAAAGGAAATAAAACTTCTACTAAAAAAACAGAAGAAAAAACACCATATTATATATACGCAAACCAAAGCACCAATTTAAAATCCGGAAACGTAGCTGTTCATTTTTATCCTAACACATTTTACGAAGATTTCTATATGGATTTTAATGTGCAAAATGATACGTTAACGCTTCATGATGATATCATGCCTACAAAGAATAATTTCAACATCAATTTTAATGTGAGTCATTTTAATGATGAAGATAAAGACAAATTGTTTGTTTCAAGATTAGTGGGGCGAAACAAAAATTACCCGCTTTATACGAGTACGAGACGCGAAGGCGATACTTTAATTGCCAGTACCAAGTATTTAGGTTCTTATACCTTAACAGCAGATACGGTAAAACCGAGTATTACCCCAAAAAACTTTAGAGATGAACAGTGGATAAGCAATTACCGATTTTTAAAGGTAAAAATTGATGATTCCGGATCAGGGATTTCAAACTACAGAGCGACAATTAATGGCAAATGGATTTTAATGGAGTATGATTATAAGACAAAAACACTTACTTTCGATTTTAACGATCATATTTCTACCGAAACAAAAAATAATTTCAAACTTATAGTTACCGATAATGTGGGAAATAGTTCTACATTTGAATCTGTATTCTATAGAAAAAAATAAATAACCTTTGAAAAGCAGATTTCACGTTTTAACCTTATTATTTTTTGCAATATCCTTAACCGGTATATCTCAAACAGCAACTATAAAAGGCATTATTCTAAACGATAACAACTCCCCTGTTCCAAACGTAAATATTAAATGGAAAACTAGCGGAACTACAACAAACAATAATGGATTCTATAGTTTTAATATTCCGGCTAATCAAGATATTTCGGTAGAATTCACCCACCTATCTTATAAAAAAGTAGCAAGTGTTTTCAATCTTAAAAACGGAGAGGTTCTAGAGTTTAATCCTGTTATGAATATGGCTACACAGCAGATCGCAACGGTAGTTATTAATAATACAAGCCAAAGAGAAGTTGAGGGCATTATCACGTTAAAACCAGAAACTATTAGAAAAATCCCTGGAGCCAATGCTGGTGTAGAAAATTTACTTTTAACACTTCCAGGAGTTAGTAACAACAATGAACTGAGCACCCAATACTCTGTACGAGGTGGAAACTACGATGAAAACCTGGTCTACGTAAACGGTATTGAAGTCTACAGGCCATTTTTAATTCGCTCTGGCCAACAGGAAGGATTGAGTTTTGTTAATACTGATTTGACACAAAACGTCGATTTCTCTGCCGGAGGTTTTCAAGCTAAATATGGAGATAAATTATCATCCGTTCTTGACATCACGTATAAAACACCATACCAATTTGAAGTTAATGGCGATTTAAGTTTGCTTGGCGGAAGTGTATCTGTCGAAGGCATAAGTAAAGATTCTAAATTTACAGGTATTGCCGGTGTGCGATATCGCGATAACAGCTTACTGGTAGATGCTAAGGAGACTGAAACAAATTACCAGCCCTCTTTTGCCGATATTCAAACGTATTTAACGTATAAGTTTTCAAATAAATTTCATTTGAGCTTTTTAGGAAACGCTTCTATAAACAAATACAATTACCAACCGGAAACGCGACAAACCAACTTCGGAACCTTTAGCGACCCCATAGCGCTTTTAGTATTTTATGAAGGTCAGGAAAAAGATCAGTATCGTACGTTTTTCGGCGCTTTTAAAGGAACGTATTTTGCAAACGACAACCTGAATTTAAAATTGCTAGCCTCTACTTACCATACTACCGAGGAAGAGTATTTTGATATTCTGGCACAATACAGATTAGGAGAAGTTAACACCGATATTGGTGGCGAAAATTTAGGTGATGTTGAATACAGTCGAGGCATTGGAAGTCAGTTAAACCACGGTCGAAATGATTTAGATGCTTTAATAAGTAACTTTGAACACAAAGGTGATTATAAGATTGATGACAACCGTTTTGAATGGTCTGTAAAATATACCCATGAAGATATTCGCGACCGATTAATCGAATGGGAAGTTATCGATTCCGCAGGATTTTCTATTCGTCCGCCAAAAGTTTCTCCAAACGAACAACCTTATGTCGCTTATTCTGGTCCGTTAGAAGCTTTTCAGAATGTACGAAGTATAAACAAAACCCAAATAGACCGTATACAGGCGTATTTACAATGGAGTAAACGCAGTACTATTGGGTCGAGTGATGTCTGGTATAATGCCGGAGTTCGAGCACACAACTGGTCGGTTAACGGTATGGGTATTGAAAAATCAAATCAAACGGTTTTTAGCCCAAGAGCTCAGTTTGCAATTAAACCTGACTGGAATAAAGACATGTTATTTAGGGTAGCAACTGGCCTCTATTATCAGCCGCCTTTTTACAGAGAACTTCGTGATGCCAACGGGGTAGTTCAGCCTAATGTTAAAGCACAACAATCCTATCATATTGTTCTAGGAAATGATTACAGTTTTAAAATGTGGGACAGACCTTTTAAGCTGACTTCCGAAGCTTATTATAAACACCTTAATGATGTAAACCCATACACCATTGAAAACGTTCGTATTCGCTACCGGGCATCTAACAATGCCAAAGCATACGCTTACGGACTGGATATGCGTTTAAATGGAGAGTTTGTACCAGGCACTGAATCGTGGTTTAGTTTCGGGTATCTAAAAACCGAAGAAAACATTGATGGTCGCGGCTATATTGCCAGACCAACCGATCAACGCTTAAAATTCGCTGCCTTATTTCAAGACTACGTACCTAATGTTCCTAATTTAAAAGTGTATTTGAATTTAGTATATAATACTGGATTACCGGGAGGCTCTCCAAGCTATGCTGATGTTTATGAATACCAAACCCGATTACCGGACTATAAGCGTGCCGACTTAGGGTTACAATTTGTGTTAGTAGATGCCAACAAACAATTTAACAGTGGCTGGAAAAAACCATTTAAGGCTTTATCTTTTGGTTTCGAAATTTATAACATATTCGATGTACAAAACTCCATCACCAACACCTGGGTACGCGATGTATATACCAAAAGACAATACGGCATTCCGAATTATTTAACGCCGAGAGTATTCAACGTAAGAACCACTATGAAGTTTTAATTTAACTCGAAGTTATTTTAACTATCTAGCCTTATGAGTTCTTGTTATAATATATCTTATGTCGTAAATTTCTGCGGCATAATCAGATACTATTTTAACAGTTCCTCCATTTGCTTCCCAAGTATCCAAAGTATAAGCATTAAATGAGCTTAGATAATAATGTTGTACCCCAACACCTTTTGAAGTAATAAAATCTCTTTTATATAACTCTCCAATACCGCCTCCTATATCTATGGCTACAGTAATTTTTGTTGTTTGATTAACTGTTGGTTTAATCTTAAACTCTATTACCACATTTATTCCATCTCCATTTCTACCGGTAATAGTTGAATTTGTTGAGTTATAAAATTCTGTAATATCAATTGGTTTTTGACTATCTCTAATCGTGGTGGCATGGTTAGGTAATGTTATTTTAGTGTTTGCCACTAAGCTTAAGGGACTTGCCTCTGTATATGTTCCGTCAGAGTAGTCAGCCCAACCCGTGTAATCACTGATACTTGTTTCTGAAATAAGTTTAACCCAACTAGAACCATCAAAATTATAAAAAGCATTTTCATTCGTATCAAATACCAACAAACCTGTTGCGGGCTGAGAAATAACCAATCTCTGTGTAGATGTCATTCTTGGGGTTAACATCCCCTGAGTTTCTGAGGTAATATCTAAAATTGAGGATGAATCGGGATCGGTAGTACCAATACCTATTTGTGCATTTAAGCTAAATGAGAGACATAACGCAAACAGCGCCAAAGGGACAATCTTTAACATTTTTAAACAAATTAATTAAACTTAGGGAAATCAAAAATAATATTAATCCGATAAAATGCAAAAAAAATAGTCAAAAAGACCACAAAAGAAAGTTTATTCCTTCTTTTTATCAATTTATAGTGTCTTCAAAGTTTCAATTGTATACTCTACTTCTTCTTTAGTGTTAAAAATACTAAAAGAAAAACGAAGTGATGGCTTTTGTAAATCTTCAGCATTTAAAATTTCAGAAAGTACATGCGATTTTTGACTACTTCCACTTTGGCAGGCACTCCCTCTGGAACAAGCTATACCTTTTAAATCCAGTTGAAATAAAATCATAGACGCATCAACCTTCGAACTTGGTAAACGTAAATTTAACATGGTATTGGTGCTTTGTTCTAAATCGCCAGATTGCCCATTAAACTTAATATCAGAGATACCTTTTAATAGTTCTTCTCTAAAGTAAGCTTTTAAATCCCGTAAGTAACTTTGCTCCGTTTCTAAATTATCACAAGCCAATTTTAAAGCCTTCTCCATACCTACAATATTATGAACACTTTCGGTGCCTGCACGTAAACCTCGCTCCTGCTCGCCTCCAAAAATTAATGGATGTAAACCAGAATCCTTTCGCACATATACAAACCCAATCCCTTTTGGTCCATGAAATTTATGTGCCGAAGCTGCTAAAAAATCAACTTTAACTTCTTCTAAATTTAATTGATAATGACCTACAGACTGCACGGCATCACTATGAAATAAAGCGTCGTATTTGATACATAAATCTGAAACTTGCTTCATATCTAAAATATTACCAATCTCATTATTTATATGCATCAAACTCACCAGTGTTTTACTTTCAACATCCAACAAAGTTTCTAAATGCAGGTAATCAACATCTCCGTTTTCATCAAGGTTTACATAACTCACCTGTATCTCATACTCTTTTTTTAGTGCTTCAACAGTATGTAAAACAGCATGATGTTCTATTTTTGAAGTAATAATATGGGTTACTTTTAAATCGCGAACCGCCGATCTTAAAATTAAATTATCGGCCTCGGTGCCCCCGGAAGTAAATACAATCTCTCCTGCCGAACAGTTTAAATACCCGGCAATGGTCTTTCTGGACTTCTCTAAAAGTACTTTAGCTGAGCGACCAAAACTATGTGAAGATGATGCGTTTCCGTAATTTGTTTTCATTACTTCAGAAATCACATCTACAACTTCGCTCCTAATTGGCGTTGTTGCTGCATTATCAAAATAAACCTGTTGCATAATTGTATTTTACATCACAAAATTACTTAGAATAAAATTATTGACAATATGCTACGTTATAAAATACAATTCGTTTATTTTTGCCTTAAAACCCAAATAGAATGCGTAAAATATTTTTTGCTTTAACTACCCTAAGTTTATTAACCTATTCGGCTTGTGATGATGGTGACGTACTTGATGTCGAATTCGACTTTGATGATGAATTTTCGGTATGTACAGGAACAAATGGCTTAGTATTCTACAAAACAAAAAACGATCCTTCTGAGTCTTTATCAGTTAGAATTTCTGAAATAAACAGCCTTAGTGAAATTTTAGCTGTTGGAGACGATAACATTTTCGCAGACACCTTAAGTTTATCTTCTACAAATACTTTTAACTACAGAACATACAGTAACACTTCTTTGCCAAGTGATTTGTTTTGTAACGACATTCCAAATTCTGAAGTAAGAATTGTAGAGGACTATGAAGCGACCAGCGGTTATGTTATTATCAGAACTGAATTAACAGAAGATGATAACGACGGAATCCCTGCTATTCTTGAAGATAGGAATGGTAACGGCGATTTAACAGATGATGACACCGATAATGATGGCATTCCTAATTATTTAGATGCCGATGATGATGGCGATAATATTTTAACCATAGATGAAAACCCTGACCCTAATGGGGATAACAACTTAGATGATGCACAAGACACCGATGGAGATGGTATTCCGGACTATTTAGATAATGATGATGATGGCGATGGCGTTTTAACACGTGATGAGGAGAACGAATCTCAAGACAATAACCCTGCTAACGATATTACTAACCCTGACGCAGGACCAGATTACCTTAATTCTGAAGTAAATACAACTGTATCTGCTACCTCATACAGAGCCCATAACATAACCAAAGCATACGAAGTAACCTTAACCGTTTACGATATAGATTTAAGAGTCATTTCTTTTGATGTTTTAGAGTTTGGAACTTTAGATGATTCTGAAATTAGCAGCAGTTTAAAAACAGAAACCTTATCGCCTGTTTTTAATTAATCAGGCGTATTTTGGTAAATATAAACCTCGGTAGCACCTAAACCGTATTTTTGATAATTGGCATCATAGAATCTCACATTGTTATAGCGACCAAACAAGTATTCTAATTCGGTTCTTAAAACACCTTCTCCAACACCGTGAATGAATACGATTTTCTGAATACGCTTATTAATCGCGAATTCCAGTTGTCGTCGGGCCGTATCTAATTGCAAGGTTAACATATCGTAATTACTCATACCTCTTGAAGATTTCACTAACTGATGGATATGCAAATCGACTTCCATAGTTGGCTCATAACGATCTTTTGCACGTTTCTTAGGTTGTTGAGTTCGTTTTTTCGAAGCTTCCTTTTCCTGAATTGCCTGACCAATACCGACAGAAGACGATAATGTTTCCTTTATCGACTTGCTGGATGTTGTCTTGACCAATTCGTCAGCTTGAAAACGTAACAAAAACCCATCGTCTGTTTCAATTGAAATGGTATCGCCCTGCACCTGCTTAACCACACCAGACATGTCCTCATCTAAAACCAAAACTGTATCCCCTAATTTAAACGACATGCTTTTTAGTTTTCGTTATCTTCTGTATACTCTTCCTCACTGTTTTTACTTGGAATAGTTTTAGATATCCTGTAAACACCGGTCATTAAAATGATAATTCCTGCTATTAAAACATACTGATTTTGTTCTTCTCCTGCCTTCGAATAGATTGCCACAATGGCTCCTAAAACAATCAGTATATAATTTATGTATTTCATTACTTAAAATAACTTTTAGTTAAGTTCTAATTTTTTAAAGAGTTCAATAAACTTATTATTTTCTGCAAAATTACATTAAAATTTTAGAGCTATCTGAAAATTTTAAAATTTAAAACCCAATTAAAAACAAGTTAAAAAGTCAATTTTATCGATTAAGTGTTAAAAAATTCATAAAAAGTAATATATTTGCTATAAAATAATGCTAAGCCCCTCATTATCATGATAAAAAAATGTGTTTACCTTTTAATCATTGTTTGTAATATCGCTTACGCCCAACTTTCCGTGAGAAACAACTATTATGTTTTTGCGAAAGATGAAATACTTTTTGTTTCTAAGGATATAAATCTCAATGAAAGTGAAAGTAAAATCTACTTAAGAGATGAAGCGCAAATTATTCAGGGCGATGAAAATGAACGTAATTGGGGTGAAGGCGAATTAAGTGTATATCAAGAAGGTAATGTTGATGCTTATGAATATAATTATTGGTGTTCTCCCATAGGAGAAACAACCAATAGCAGTGACAACAACAAATTCGGAATTTCATTACTAAATGACGTTGTTAGTTTAACCGAGTCTGTACCTGCGACATATGTACACAAGTCAAACTATAACGGAACCTCTAATCCTTTAAATATAGAACCTTACTGGATATGGCGTTATATTGCTAAAGATGATTATTACGGTTGGTCGCATGTTCAGGGAACTACAGTTATTAACCCAGGAGAAGGCTTTACTATGAAAGGTACAGCTGGCTCTAGTAGTGCACAGCAGTACGATTTTAGGGGAAAGCCAAACACAGGGACCATTAGTGTTAAAGTTAAACCCGACAAATTCACTTTGGTAGGAAATCCATACCCTTCCGCACTTGACGCCGTTGCTTATATACACGATTCAGAAAACAAAAATACTATTGACGGGACATTAAGGTTCTGGGAGCAAAACCCTAATATAGATACGCATTACTTAAAAGAATACCAAGGAGGTTATGCACATTACACTATAAGTTCAGATGGTAAACTCATAACTTATACGCCGGCTACATTTAATACATTTAACGGAGATGGGACACTAAATAGTTCTAGTAATTATGTATCCACAAAATCACTTGCTCATGTAAGGTATATACCCATTGGACAAGGCTTTATGGTTAAAGGTACCGCTTCTGGATATGTTAAAGCAAAAAACAGTCACCGAGCATTTAAAAAAGAAAATACCGCTGCAGATTCTACCAAATTCTTTAAAATAACAAGTATCAAACAGAAAACGGAAACAATTTCAGAATTTTCTAAAATTCCTAATGATTACAAACGTTTTAGATTGAACATTGATTTTAATGGTAAATATACCAGACAATTAGTTGAAACTTTTCACCAATCGGCTACAGAAGGATTTGATTACGGGTTGGAAACCACAACCAATGTAGGCGGAGGTTTAAAATCTGACTCTTACTGGAAAACTAACGATTTGGCGTTTTTGGCTCAGGCCTTGGTTTATGATGAAACTTTTAAAATTCCTTTAGGCATAAAAGTCGCCAATAATATGCCTGTTAAGATTCGAGCGGTTGACATTCAAAATATCGATGAATCAACCCCAATATACCTTCATGATAAAGAAACCGATATGTATATAGATTTAAAACAGCAAGCATTCGATATAAACCTTAATAAAGGACACTATACAGATCGATTTGAAATTACATTTACAAAAAACACATTAAGCATTGACAAAGAGATATTAAATGCTATTTCAATTGTTCAAAATAATACCATTGCGCAATTAAAAATCAATAACTTAAACCATTTGGTCTTTAAGACTTTTAAGGTCTTTGATGTTTCAGGAAAACAAGTTATAAGCTCTGTAATTAACAAGGTGAATTCAAACTACACCTACTCTACCAAGGCATTAGCAGGTGGTGTATACATTGCTAAAATCACTTTAGAAAACAATCAAAGCATCAGCAAAAAAATTCTGATAAACAATCGAAAATAATACTTTCAAACCTTTATTTTTTTATAAATTTGAATACAATCAAATAAAAAATGCAAGGTTTAGAAGAATACATGTTACCCTGTTTGAATAAGAAATTATTCGGTATGGAGTGTATGGGTTGCGGCATGCAACGTTCACTTTCACTATTACTTCAAGGCGAATTTGGTGCTGCATTTAACATGTACCCGGCGATTTACACCCTAGTTCTTATGTTTTCGGTAATTGCTTTTAATTTGTTTAAGAGCTTTAAGTCTGCTAACAGAATCATTTTAATTTTAGCTATTATTAATGCTGTAATTATTATCACGAGCTTTTTTATAAAAACATTTTCAATTTAACATCATATCAAATGGAACAACAAAAACTACCCAATTCAACACTTATTTTAGTCCTAGGAATCATCTCAATACTTACATGTTGCTGCTATGGCCTCGTAGGTCTCGTTGTTGGTATTATAGCTTTAATTTTGGCTAGTAAAGCCACTAAACTTTATTTAGAAAACACAGAACTTTACACTGGTTATTCTAATGTAAAAACCGGTAAAATATTAGCTATAGTAGGTATCGTATTAAGCGCTATTTATTTGTTAATGATGGTGTGGGTAATTATGACGCTTGGCTGGGATGCTATGCAAGATCAGGAATTACTTCAAGAGCGAATGCAAGAATTTATGGGACAATAAAAAAGGTTCTATACAAATAAAAAAAGCGACCAAGAGGTCGCTTTTTTTATTTCTTATATTTACTTTTCAAACTGCTTTAGCGTTTTAGTAATGATATTTACACAATCTAACAACTGCTCTTCACTCATTACTAAAGGTGGTGCAAAACGAATAATATTTCCGTGTGTAGGTTTGGCTAACAAACCATTATCACGTAATGCCAAACAGATATTCCAGGCGGTATCACTATCTTCACTATCATTAATCACAATAGCATTTAACAAGCCTTTACCTCTTACTAGATTAGCAATAGAGCTTGTTTCAATATATGTATTCAACTCACTTCTAAATAACTGCCCTAGTTCTTCTGCTCTTTCAGCCAAACTTTCTTCTTGAACCACTTCTAATGCTGCGATGGCTACAGCTGCCGCTACAGGGTTCCCCCCAAATGTACTTCCGTGGTTCCCAGGCTTAATCACGTTCATCACATTATCATTAGCTAACACAGCACTTACCGGATAAGCACCTCCACTTAAAGCCTTACCTAAAATTAAAAGGTCTGGTGTGACATTTTCATGATTTACTGCCAATAATTTCCCGGTACGGGCAATACCGGTTTGTACTTCATCTGCTATAAACAAGACATTATATTGCTCACACAAGGCTTTTGCTTTGGCTAGGTAACCTTCACTAGGCACATAAACACCAGCCTCACCTTGAATAGGCTCTACTAAAAACCCTGCTACGTTTTTATTATTTTGTAATGCGCTCTCTAAAGCTACTAAATTGTCGTATTCAATTTTAATAAATCCTTTGGTGTACGGGCCGAAATTCTCACGAGCTACAGGGTCGTTAGAGAATGAAATGATTGTTGTTGTTCTTCCGTGAAAGTTATTTTCACATACAATAATTTCAGCCTCGTTTTCATCGATACCTTTAACCTCATACGCCCATTTTCTACAAATTTTTAAAGCCGTCTCAACCGCTTCAGCTCCGGTATTCATTGGTAACAACTTATCAAAACCAAAATAATCACAGGCAAACTTTTCATATTTACCGAGCATATCGTTGTAAAATGCTCTGGATGTCAACGTTAACACTTTAGCTTGTTCTGTCATGGCATTGATAATTTTCGGGTGACAATGCCCTTGATTCACTGCCGAGTACGCCGATAAAAAATCGTAATACTGTTTTCCTTCTACGTCCCAAACATGAACACCTTCACCTTTACTTAACACCACGGGTAACGGGTGATAGTTATGAGCGCCATACTTGTTTTCTAAATCGATTGCTTGCTGCGATGTTAATTCTTTTAAAACAGCCATTTTAATATAATTTAAATTGATAAAATAACCATTCCTACTGTACCTTTATCCTTCCGAAGTGTTCGAAAATTCAGCGTGGGAGAGAAATCATCCCTAGGGCTCGCAAATTAATAAATATAACTTGCTTCAGAAAATTTAACGTTCATTATCCTGTTAGTTCCGTTCTAAACCAAAATTTCTATTAAACTAAATGCAAATAAACCAATTTTTATTTCCGGCTATTATTATTTTTGCAGCATGTCTAGAAAAAAGAGAAAACAAATATTTACAAACGTAGAAGTTGTAGATGCTGGAGCTAAGGGTAAAACCGTTGCCAAAGCACCAGATGGGAAGGTTATTTTTTTACCTAATGCCGTACCTGGCGATGTAGTTGATGTGCAAACATTTAAAGCGCGTAAAGCCTATTACGAAGGTAAAGCGACAGTATTCCATAAATTATCTGATAAACGTACCGAACCTGCCTGCGAGCATTTTGGTGTTTGTGGTGGTTGTAAGTGGCAAGATATGGCTTACGAACATCAATTATATTACAAACAAAAGGAGGTTACCAATAACCTAACACGTTTAGGACATATTGAGCTCCCAGAAGTAACCCCTATATTGGGGTCGGCTAACCAATATTTCTACCGTAATAAAATGGAATTCTCATTCAGCGATAGTCGTTGGTTAACCCTTGAAGAAGTTCAATCTGGAGAAGATGTAGGCGATAGAAATGCTTTAGGGTTTCACATTCCGGGAATGTGGGATAAAATTCTTGATGTAAAGACATGTCATTTACAGCAAGACCCTTCAAACGCGATTAGAAATTCCGTTAAGAACTTCGCGATTGAAAACGGCTTGGAGTTCTTCAATACCCGTAACCAAACCGGATTATTAAGAACCATGATGATTCGCACTTCCACCACCGGAGACATTATGGTGTTAATTCAATTCTTTAAAGAAGACAAAAAACAACGTGAATTACTGTTAGATTTTATTGCTGACAAATTCCCTGAAGTCACCTCTTTATTATACGTTATTAACGGAAAAGCGAACGATACCATTTACGATCAAGAAGTTATTTGCTACAAAGGCGACGATCATATTTTTGAAGAAATGGAAGGCTTAAAGTTTAAAATTAACGCGAAGTCCTTCTACCAAACTAATTCAGAGCAAGCCTTCGAACTTTATAAAATTACCAGAGATTTTGCTGACCTATCAGGCGACGAACTAGTTTACGATTTATATACCGGAACCGGAACCATCGCTCAATTCGTTTCTAGAAAAGCTAAAAAAGTGGTTGGTGTTGAAGCTGTACCAGATGCTATTTTAGCGGCTAAAGAAAATGCCGAACGCAATAATATTACCAATTGCGAGTTTTTTGTAGGAGACATGAAAAATGTGTTCAATCAGGAATTTATCGATACACATGGTGTTCCAGATATTATTATTACCGATCCTCCACGCGATGGTATGCATAAAGATGTGGTGCAACAAATATTAAATATTGCACCAAAGCGTGTGGTTTATGTTAGCTGTAATAGTGCAACCCAAGCCAGAGATTTGGCCTTAATGAACGACATGTATAAAGTAATTAAAACACAAGCGGTTGACATGTTCCCACAAACATTTCACGTAGAAAATGTTGTGTTACTAGAAAAACGTTAATTATTTTTAAATCCCTAAATTGCCAATCTGAAGACATTTTCAGAAACCTATTTAAAATTAAGAATGAAATACTTAAAATTTATTTCTTTAGTTGTTATAGCGCTTTTAATAGGCATAAACATCAGTTGCGAACGTGACGATATTTGTCCCGATGGCACACCTACAACACCAAATTTAATTATCGATTTTTACGATGTAAACAATCAGGAAAGCAAGAAAAATGTTTTCAATTTAGTATTGTATGGCATTGATGATGAAGGTAACCCTGTCCTTCCGGCTATTGCGGTTGGTAGTTCAACAAACACCTTATCTCTTCCGTTAAAAACCTACACGAATTCAACACAATTTGTACTTCATAAAGATTACGCTGTAAACAATAATGGTACACCAGATAACACCTCCGATGATTTTATTGAAGGCAACTCCGATTTAATCACTATTAATTACAGCCGAGAAGAAGTTTACGTATCACGTGCCTGTGGTTACAAAACCATTTTTAAAAACGTAACACTTAACATTGAAGACGATACCGACAACTGGATTCAAGCCAGACAACCATTAACCGATAACCAATCTGTAGAAGATGAAACAACAACGCATTTCAATTTATATCATTAGTAGTATCGCGTGCTTACTGTTGTTTTGTTCCTCTGCAAATGCTCAAAACGATAGTATTCCAAGTGTTGCTAACGATTCGGTAAAAGTGAAACTTAAATATGGCTTACGTGTTGGTGGTGACTTGGGAAAATTGATTCGTTCTACCATCGATGATGATTACAGCGGATTTGAAATTTCAGCCGATTATCGAATCAAACAGAAATTATATATCGCTGGAGAATTAGGTTACGAAGAAAAAAACACAGTTAACGATTATCTTGATGTAAGCACCAAAGGAGGTTATATTAAAGGCGGTATTGACTACAACATGTACCAGAACTGGCTGGATATGGACAATATGATTTACTTTGGGTTTCGTATTGGTGGAAGTAGTTTTAGTCACGACTTAAATAATTATACCGTTTACAACACGACGCAATACTGGAATCAGTTTTCATCTACAGAAGCAAGAGCCTACGATGGTTTAACAGCCTTTTGGAGTGAAATAATTTTAGGAATAAAAGTTGAAGTTTTAACTAACCTATATTTAGGATTGAATGCTCAGCTTAAATTCTTGGTTGCGGAATCAGATCCTGGAAATTTTGAAAATATTTATATCCCCGGATTTCATAAAACTTACGACAGCAGTGGTATAGGTGTTGGCTATGGTTATACGGTGTCTTACAGAATTCCGCTTTACAAAAAAGAGAAATAACTTAAACCGCATAAAAACACATCAAACCCTTATGTTTTATTTATAAGCATAAGGGTTTTCTTTTTTAAAACACTTATTTAACAGCTTTAAATCAACACTTTCACTAGTATTTTTCAAATAAAATTTCATAAAAAATATTTAAACTTCTTCATTTAAAAATTATATATCTTTGTTTTAAATTAATAGTTTAAAATGCCTAAAAACACGTACAAGATTGCGGTTATTCAGTTAAACTTGAATAACACACCTGAAAACAATTTAAAAAAATGTATTCAGTGGGTAAAAGATGCTGCTAAGCAAGGTGCTGAAGTTATCTCCTTACCCGAACTTTATAGTAGCCACTATTTTTGTCAAAGTGAAGATGTCGATAATTTCGCTTTCGCGGAACCACTTTACAGTACATCTTTTAACGCGTTTAGCGCTTTAGCAAAAGAACTTGGTGTGGTTATTATTGTGCCGTTTTTCGAAAAAAGAATGGCAGGTGTTTATCACAACAGTGCTTATATTATTGATACCGATGGTTCTGAAGCCGGACTTTACCGTAAAATGCACATCCCGGACGATCCGCATTTCTACGAAAAATTCTACTTCACACCTGGCGATATCGGGTTCAAGTCCTTCCCGACTAAAAAAGGAAATATTGGAACACTCATCTGTTGGGATCAATGGTATCCTGAAGCAGCACGTTTAACAGCTTTACAAGGAGCTGAAGTATTATTTTACCCAACAGCTATTGGATGGCATCCTCAAGAAAAAGCCGAGTTTGGAGAAAACCAACAAGGTGCCTGGATGAATGTGATGCGTGGTCACGCTGTAGCCAACGGTATTTATGTGGCAGCTGCTAACCGCATTGGCTTAGAAAAATATTTACCCGATACCAATGGTATTGAATTCTGGGGATCGTCTTTTATTGCCGGACCTCAAGGTGAAATTTTAGCTCAGGCATCGGTAGATCAGGAAGAAATTCTAATGGCTGAAGTAGACTTAAGTTTACAGGAAAATGTACGTCAAAACTGGCCTTTTTTAAGAGACCGTCGTATCGACAAATACGGAGATATCACTAAAAGAGCGATCGATTAATGAATACTGAGCAATGGATTTTCCCTGCTGAATGGGAACAACAACAAGCTGTTTTATTATGTTTTCCTCATAACGGAAACGACTGGCCTGGAAAATACGAAGCCATTCAATGGGCGTTTGTCGAGTTCATAAAAAAAGTAGCGTCTGTTGAAGGTGTTATTGTTGTTGTGGCCTCCGGTAAACTAAAAGACAAAGTTAGTAGTATGCTGAAGATGGCGCATGTAAATATAGAACATGTGTCGTTCATTATACACAAAACCAATCGTAGCTGGATGCGCGACTCTGGACCTATTATTGTTAAAAAAGGAGCTGAACGTCGAGCTCTAAATTTCAACTTTAACGGATGGGCAAAATATTCTAATTTTAAGTTAGACAAGCACGTTCCTAAAAAAGTAGCTGACTTTTTAAATATACCGCTCAAACAAGTAACTTATAAAGGCAAACCTGTTATTGTTGAAGGTGGCGCTATAGATGTGAATGGAAAAGGCTCACTTTTAACGACTGAAGAATGTCTGCTCCACCCTACTATTCAGGTTAGAAATTCAGGATTTACAAAGGAAGATTACGAAGCTGTTTTTAAAGAATATCTTGGGGTTACCAACGTAATTTGGTTAGGTGATGGCGTTGAAGGAGACGACACCCACGGTCATGTTGATGATTTAGCGCGTTTTGTAAATGAAGATACCATTATCACGGTAGTTGAAGATAATCCTGAAGACGCTAATTTTAAGCCACTTCAGGATAATTTAAAGCGTTTACAAGCATCTAAATTAGAAAATGGTAAAACTCCAAATATTGTAACCTTACCAATGCCGAACCGTTTAGATTTCGATGGTATTCGTTTGCCGGCGAGTTATGCTAACTTTTTAATCATCAACAAGGCTGTTTTAGTCCCAACCTTTAATGATTCAAAAGACCGTATAGCGTTAAATACAATAGCCGATTGTTTCCCTGACAGAGAAATTATAGGTATTTCGGCAACCGATTTTATCTGGGGATTTGGCACACTGCACTGTTTAAGTCAGCAAATTCCTGAATAGTTTCAATTTTACTTAAAATTATAAATCCAGTGTTGTTGGTTTTTACTAACATTAACTGGATTTTTTAGTTTTAAAGATAGTTTTTACCAACACATACATAATTATTATTTCATATTTCATTTAAAATTACTACTTTTGAGTTAGAAAATACCAACATTAATTAGCATTTAAATTAATAATTATGGTAAATACTAACACTAATTGGACTTCCTTGAGCGACCAAGCTATCGTTGAAGCTATAGGAGGTTATGTAAAACATCAGCGTTTAAACCAGAATAAAACACAAGCTCAAATTGCTGAAGCCGCTGGTGTAAACCGCTGGACGATCAGTCAGATAGAGAAAGGCGAAGCTATTTCCTTAACTTCTCTTATTCAAATATTACGGGCTTTAGATACGCTTCATGTGTTTAGTAACTTCAAAATTGAACAGCAAATCAGTCCGTTGGAATTAGCCAACCTCGAAAAACAAAAACGCCAACGCGCGAGAAATAAAAACACCAATCCCCAAACCGACAGCGAATGGTAAGCACAAAAACAGCCTTTGTGAAAATATGGAATCAGGTGGTTGGCGCCGTTTCTTGGAACGATGACACCGGTCTAGCCAGCTTTGAATATACACCCGAATTTAAAGCTTCAGGCATAGAACTATCTCCCGTTAAAATGCCGACACAATCCGGCACACGAATATTTTCGTTCCCTGAACTTCGCGTTTCAAGACATGGCGACTACGATACCTTTAAAGGGCTTCCCGGATTACTAGCCGATGTGCTACCCGACAAATACGGAAATCAGCTTATCAATAGTTGGCTTGCACAACAAGGACGACCAGAAAACAGCATGAATCCTGTGGAGCAATTGTGCTTTATTGGTACACGAGGCATGGGGGCTCTTGAATTTGAACCCACACAACTTAAACCGAACAAAAACACGTTTGAAGTAGAAATTGATAGCCTAGTAGATATTGCACAACGCATGCTTCATAAACGTGAAGACTTTGAAACCAATATCAATAAGGATGAACGCCAGGCAATGCTCGACATCCTAAAAATAGGAACCTCTGCTGGTGGTGCCAGACCAAAAGCTATTATTGCTTACAATAAAAAAACGGGGCAGGTTCGCTCAGGACAAACCAATGCGCCTAAAGGCTTTGAACACTGGCTGATTAAACTGGATGGTGTTAGCGACGCCCAGTTTGGAGAAAGTCAGGGCTACGGCCGAATTGAAATGGCATACTACAATATGGCAATAGATTGCGGTATTGATATGATGGAATCTATACTTTTAGAAGAAAATAACCGCGCCCATTTTATGACCAAGCGTTTTGATCGCGAAGGCAACGATACCAAACACCATATTCAAACCTGGTGCGCTATGCAGCATTACGATTTTAACAAGATGCATAGCTTCAGCTATGAACAGCTATTCCAGACCATGCGTATTCTAAGACTCCCATACCCTCAAGCCGAACAAATGTTCAGACGTATGGTTTTTAATGTTATTGGTAAAAACTGTGACGACCACACCAAAAACTTCGCCTTTAGACTAAAACAAGGCGGTGTTTGGGAGCTGGCTCCCGCCTACGATATTTGTTTTGCTTACCGTCCTGGAAGTGTTTGGGTTAGTCAGCATGCTTTAAGTATAAATGGAAAACGCAAAGACATTAACAGACAAGATTTACTAACGGTAGCAAAAAGCATGAATATTAAAAAAGCGGATGTTATAATTAGTCAAATAAACAATGTCATAGCTAATTGGAATACCTATGCTGAAGCCGTAAATGCTAAACCTGAACTAAGAGACAACATCGCTAATAATTTAGAGTTGATGTAAATAATTAATTTTAATAAAAAAACCTTCATCCTACGTCACTAATTTTTAAATAGTTATATAGTTTCGTCATATTCTAATACCAAATCCTACTTTAATTAAATTTTTTTCTTACAATAAATAACATAAATTCGCTACAGTTTTTCATAAACTATAAAACAATTTATCAATTATTAAATCTAAAAAATGATTAAAAAAACTATTAAAATGATGACTGTTGCCTGTGCAGCTTCAGTTCTATTATCTTCATGTTATTCTTACACAAGTGTAGTTGGTGAAGGTGCTGTTGGAAACAAAAAAGTAACTAAGTGGAATCACTATGTTATCTATGGTTTAGCTCCCGTTGGAGTTTCTGACAGTAAAGCAATGGCTAATGGCGCTGAGAATTACGAAGTAACTACTGTACAAACTTTTGTTAATGGTTTAGTATCTTCTTTAACTTTTGGTCTTTACACTCCAACAACAACAACTGTTCGTTACTAAAAAAATTGAAATAAAAAGGTGAGATAATAAATCTCACCTTTTACATATAAATTATGAAAAAATTATTTCACTACATCTCTATTATCGTAGCTATTATTTCACTAATCAACATTATTCAAATACTATCTTTAGGAGTAAGTCGATTATCAGATTTTGGCTATGGTGCCTTAGTTGGAAAAAACATTCTTTTAGTACTTTCTGTTTTTATTGCCTTTAAAACCAAGAGCAGCAAAAAAGAAAGCTACTAAAAACAACTTTACCTCATATACTTTCCTTTCTTACTTCCGGCGTATATCTCATATTTTACTAAACGAGACTCTAATTTAGCATTGAACAACTGAATTTTACGAGATGGACGTAAGCCTACAAATTTAAGGGCTTCCAAATTACTTGTTATAAACCAGGCATCTGTATTCGGGTAGTTTTGTTTTAAGGTATCCCCAATGTTTTTATAAAACTCTTGCAAATCGATATTTAAACGCTCACCATAGGGCGGATTAAATACCATATGCAATTTTCTTTCGCCTCCTTTTTGAGTTTTAAAGAAATCTTCATGCTTCACGGTTATAAAATCATCAAGCTCGGCATTTTTAATATTTTCCTGAGCTTTCTTTACAGCACTCGGGGCTTTATCGTACCCAGTAATGGTATAATGAAAATCGCGTGTTTTATTTAACAAGGATTCCTCAATCTTTTCAAATAAATCTACATCCCAGTCTTCCCAGCGTTCGAAAGCAAATTCCTTGCGCATTAAGTTTGGTGGAATATTACAGGCAATCATCGCCGCTTCGATAAGCATGGTACCACTACCACACATCGGATCCATAAAGTCTGATTGTCCGTCCCAACCCGATAACATAATTAGTCCGGCAGCAAGCACCTCGTTAATTGGCGCAATGTTAGTCGCTAACTTATAACCACGCTTATGTAATGAATCTCCTGAAGAATCTAGCGAAATGGTACACTGGTTTCTATCGATACGCACATTCACTTTTAAATCCGGAAATTTTAAATCTACGTTCGGACGCTGTCCTGTGGTATCTCTAAATTTATCGACAATAGCATCTTTTGCTTTTTGAGCTATAAACAAGGAATGTTTAAATAAATCAGAGTGAATGGTCGCATCAATAGCTAAAGTTCCGGTTGGTTTCAGGTATTCACTCCAGTTCATAGCGTATATTTTATTATACAACTCCTGTTCGCTGTTTACCGTAAAACTTTTAATGGGTTTTAAAATTTTGATAGCCGTACGTAGTCCGAGATTTGCCTTATACATAAAGCCTTTATCGCCAACAAACGACACACTTCGCACACCCTTTTTAATGTGTTGCGCACCAAGTTGTGTTAATTCCTTTTCTAACAAATCTTCAAAACCAAACAAGGTTTTGGCTACCATTTCGAAATTTTCTCCCATTTTTTTATCAGACTTACTGTGTATTCTTCTTTAATAGAATGCAAAAATAGCGTAATTTTGCGTGAATTTAATGATAATCTGAATTTAGGTTAAGGATTGAAGTGACATCCTTTTTTATAAGTGGCCGTAAGTGAACTTATTAAAAAGATATAACGAAAAGCCTGACCCGAAACTTTTTCGGGGAACCCACAACACATATATGAGCAAAGACACAACGCAATGGTTTTCTTCATGGTTTGACACACCATTTTACCATATTTTATACAAAGACCGTGACGATAGTGAAGCACAGCATTTTATGGATACGCTTACTGAATATTTAAACCTTCCGGAAGACGGTACCATTCTAGACCTACCTTGCGGACGCGGACGTCATGCAGTGTATTTAAACTCCTTAGGTTACAATGTTACGGGTGCCGATTTAAGCGAAAACAGTATTGCTTTTGCCAAACAATTTGAAAACGACAGTTTACATTTTGCCGTTCACGATATGTGTAAACCATTTAGCAAAAAGTTTGATGCGGTTTTTAACCTATTTACCAGTTTTGGATATTTTGATAAAGATGAAGACAATCTGAACACCATAAAAGCCATTAAAGAAGATTTAAACGACTTTGGATTTGGGGTTATTGACTTTATGAATAGTGAATTTATTATTGATAATCTGGTGCCAGAAGAAACTAAAACGGTTGAAGGTATTACATTTAACCTGAAACGTTACGTGGAAGATGGTTATATTGTAAAAGATATAAGTTTTTCGGCTGATGGTGAAGATTATAATTTTCAGGAACGCGTAAAAGCGTTTAGCCTTAATGATTTTGAAGCCTTTTTTGATGAAGCCGGAGTCTTTTTACTTGACGTGTTTGGTGATTATAAATTGCGTAAATTTAGCCCTAAAACGTCTGAACGTTTAGTCATGATCTTTAAATAAATCGCTTTACTGAGTTATACATTTAATGAATAAATTTATATTTCCTTTTTTAGCCGTTGTTATCGGTTTTGTTCTTGCTCAAATAACCAGCAAACAAAAATCGGTTAATACCAAACTATTATTGTCTTTTAGCGGCGCATTTTTACTGGCGCTTACCCTATTTGAATTATTACCAGAAGTCTATCATCATTTAGATTCTAAACTGGCCGGTGTTTATATCGTTTCTGGTATTTTACTGCAATTAGTTTTAGAGTTATTCTCTAAAGGAGCCGAGCACGGGCATGTACACGTTCATAAAGAAGATACCACATTCCCGTGGTCGCTGTTTATTAGTTTGTGCTTACACAGCTTTTTAGAAGGTTTTGCCATACACGACCATAACGATATGGTTTACGGCATTTTAATCCATAAAATCCCGGTAGCTGCAATTATAACCATGTTTTTATTGCAATCGGAGTACAAAAAAATACAAATTGCAGGATTCTTAACCGTATTCGCTTTAATGACCCCACTAGGAACTTTAATTTCAACAACTTCTGAAGCTGTTGCGCATTACTCTCAAGTGTTTAATGCCATTGTTATTGGGGTGTTTTTCCATATTTCAACAACCATTTTATTTGAAAGTTCTGATGGGCATAAATTCAACTTATCTAAATTTATCTCTATTATTTTAGGTGTTGGTATAGCGTATTTAATCTAATAAAAAACAGTAATTAAACGTGTTTAGTAAAGAAGAATCGAGAAAATTAAAACAAGAGTTTTGGACGAGCTTCGGAAAATCGTTTCCAAGAAAATGGATTTTATACCATACCAAATTAAAAGGTTTTAGCTTTAAATTCTACTTCGATAATAAAAAAGCTTTAGTCGCTCTGGATGTTGAAGACGATTTGGAATACCGCATTAAATACTGGGAGAAATTAGAGGCTTTAAAATCGATTTTGCTTGATGATTATTTACCCGATGCCATTTACGACGAAACCTATTTTCTAGATAACGAAAAGGAAATCTCCAGAATCTATGTACCCTTAGAGAAAAATGTATCTATTCATAACAAAAACACCTGGCGCGATGTAATGGAGTTTTTTAATGAAAAAATGACCTTATTCGAAGCGTTTTTTGAAGAATATAAAGACGTTATTGAAGGCTAATCTATCTGCTTTTTCATCAGGTAATCGTCCATAATAAATCCGTTACCTATATCGGCTACAATTGGCCCTGCATTTATAAAGCCTAATTTTTCATAGGCTTTAATCGCTATTTCGTTATTAATGTTTACCGTTAATCGAATGGTTTTTAGACTATAACTTTTTGCTTTCTCTTCAATAAACTGCATTGCCTTTTTGGCAATTCCTTTACCTCTATATGATTTCAGGACATAAATCTTACTTAAAAACAAAGTGTCTGGTTCCGTTTTAATGCCAATATACCCTACAGGAATTTCATTATCAAACACTGTAAAATATTGCATCCCATCCACAACCTGCTGTTCCATTGCTTCAGCTGACTGAAACTTCTTTAACATATAATCGATTTGTGGTTTCCCAACCATTGGAATATAATGCTCTCGCCAAATAACATCGGCTAAAGATTCAATAACCTTAAACTCCTGATTGGTTGACGCTAATTGAATATTAATCATATTAAATCACATAAAAGAATATCATAAAAAAATGGCTAACAGCACCAGCCAAAACAAATAAGTGCCAGATGACATGATTATAGGGAATTTTTTCAATGGCATAAAACACAATGCCTACCGTGTATGCTAATCCGCCAGCAAACAACAATAAAATACCATTGCTATCCATTACCGCATTCAGGTTTGTAAAATCGAACACAATCAACCACCCCATAACTAAATACAGTACCGTTGAAAACACACTAAATCGTCCTGTAAAAAAGATTTTAAGCACCACACCAAAAGTAGCAATTCCCCATACAATCCAGAACAAAGGCCAGCCTAAGCTTTTTATCAATGAAATTAATAATACCGGGGTGTATGTTCCGGCTATTAAAAGGTAAATTCCAATATGGTCTACGATTCTGAAATAATGTTTGTTTTTTTCATGTGTTACGGCATGATACAAAGTTGATGCTGAAAACAGTACAATTATAGATAGCCCATAAACCACAACACTGAACAGACTGTAGGACGTTTTATTAGTATTAAATACTATAAGCAACACCAGAGCGACAACACCAAAAATAGCACCTATAGCATGTGAGGTTGCATTTAGTTTTTCTTCTATTGGTGTTTGAATACGCATCTTATTCCTGCGTTTTATTATTCATCCATTTTTCGGTTAAATCGTAAAAATTATATTTCACCGCCGAATCCTGTTGTTCTAACAATCCGCTTTGAAAACTTCTTAGCAGAATATCTTCAATTAAATAATCCTCTTTTACATTCATGGGGTCGAATTCCCGTTTTAATGAAATATCGAACATACTCGCCGTGGTGTTATACCAGAAGGCGCGCCACCCACTTCGTAGTTCTTTAACCAAATCGAAAGCTGTTTCCCCGGTTTGCCTATGAATTAATTTAACCAAAATCTGACCTTCGGTTCGAGAGAATTTTTTCAACTTTTCAGAAAACTCGCCTTCAATATATTTTTGAACCTGCTTGGTATATTTTTTCTTTTGTCTATTTCGTTTAATGGATGCTAATCGTTTGTTCATGGAGTCTAACCGTTCTGCGGCCATCTTCGCGTAAGGGTATACTTTTAAGGTTTTACGTCTCAAAATTAAATACCTGATTCGATCTTCACGATTATCAAATTTCAGCTTATTTAAAATATAAACCTCATCTAAATTAATGGACTTTTTGGGTATAGAATCACCATCAATTATTAAGTAGGTAACATTGGTAGAATCCTGTTCAAATTCATTGATCTGTCCCCATAATAAAACAGGCAGCAAACAAATTAAGTATGTTAAAACATTCTTCATAAAAATACTGGAGCAATTATCTTTTCAAAATTACTAATTTACATTTTGAAAACATTTTTTTTAGTAGGTTTCTTTACCAAAACCATTCTTCAACTTTAAAGCCTAAAATAATCCCAAAACTGTTAATATATTCCCTTTGTATACCCTTTGAATTCTATTAATATTCTTATTTTAGTGCAAAACTTTTTAAACATGACAAAAAAGAGTATTCTAAATGAAAAGTCTATCGACTTTTTAGAAAAATATTTAAATAATGCAGCGCCTACGGGTTACGAATGGACGGGTCAAAAATTATGGATGGATTACCTGAAACCCTATGTTGATGAGTTTATTACTGACACCTACGGAACTGCTGTTGGCGTTATAAATCCGGAAGCTAAATATAAAGTAGTGATTGAGGGTCATGCCGATGAAATTTCGTGGTATGTAAATTACATTTCAGATAACGGGATGATTTACGTGATTCGAAATGGTGGTAGTGATCATCAAATTGCACCAAGTAAAGTCGTAAATATCCATACCAAAAACGGTATTGTAAAAGGCGTGTTTGGATGGCCAGCTATTCATACCAGAAAATCAGGAAATGAAGAAGCTCCTAAACCAGATAATATCTTTATTGACTGTGGTTGTAAAACTAAGGAAGAAGTTGAAAAATTAGGAGTTCATGTAGGCTGTGTAATTACTTATCCTGATGAATTCCATATTTTAAACGACGATAAATTTGTTTGTCGTGCTTTAGATAACCGCATGGGAGGTTTTATGATTGCTGAAGTAGCGCGTTTACTTAAAGAAAACAACAAAACTCTACCTTTCGGATTATACATTGTGAATGCTGTTCAAGAGGAAATAGGCTTACGTGGTGCCGAAATGATTGCAGATAGTATTAAACCAAATGCTGCCATTGTTACTGATGTAACCCACGATACGACCACACCTATGATTGAAAAGAAAGTTCAGGGTGATTTAGAAATTGGAAAAGGGCCTGTAGTAGCATATGCTCCGGCGGTACAACAAAAACTTCGTGATTTAATTACCGATACTGCCGAAGCTAAAGACATTCCATTCCAACGTAGTGCGTTATCTCGTGCTACAGGAACCGATACCGATGCTTTTGCTTACAGTAATGGCGGGGTGGCTTCTGCTTTAATTTCGTTACCATTACGTTATATGCATACTACTGTAGAAATGGTTCACAGAGACGATGTTGAAAACGTGATTAAATTAATTTACGAAAGTTTATTAAATATTAAAGACGGCGAAACCTTCAGCTACTTTAAATAAAATCAAAGCCTCTTCATTGAGGCTTTTCTTTTCTCTATTATGGACGAATATATAGACATTGTTGATGCTAACGGCATTCCTACCGGCGTTTCTGAATTAAAATCGGTGATACACCAGAAAGGCTATTTTCACAATACGGTACACATCTGGTTTTATACTAAAAATGGTGAGATACTGCTTTCACAGCGTTCGGCAAAAAAAAGTATCTGCCCACTCATGTGGGATGTGTCTGTTGCTGGTCATATTGATGCCGGAGAATCTATTGAGCAAGCTGCTTTGCGTGAAACTAAAGAAGAAATTGCCTTAGACATTACTGAATCTGATTTACAAAAAATTGGTATGTTCAAATGCTTTCAAAGTTATGATTCTAGCATTACCGATAACGAATTTCACCACACCTACATTTGTGAATTAAAACAACCATTAGAAAATTTAATCCCCCAGGAAGAAGAAGTTGAAGCTTTAAAACTGGTTTCGTTAGAGGAATTTCAATATCTCATAGATCATATAGGCATCGATAACCACTTTGTACCATCCAACAAAACCTATTATGAGGTGGTTTTGGGGAGCATAAAAAAAGTATTGATTTAATTCCTTTTAATTACATTTATTAAATGAATTTAATCCTGCTGGCTATTGCCCCCATTTGCATCATCATCCTCTATATTTATTCAAAAGATAAATACGAAAAGGAACCTCCAAAACTATTATTTCTCTCATTTGTCTTGGGTGCGGTAGTGAGCATATTTATTACTTCGGTGATGTATTATGGTTTCGATATTGTACTACCCTTGCCAAATAAAACCAGTATTCTTCAGCAATTTATAAAAGCCTTTTTTGTTGTTGGCTTTACCGAAGAATTCAGTAAATACATTATTGTAAAATACTATGCACAGACCAAAGCCGATTTTAACGAACCTTTTGACGGTATTGTATATGCCGTAATGGTATCGATGGGGTTTGCGGCAACAGAAAACATTGTTTACGTTTTAGATGGCGGCATACAAACCGCTCTTCTTCGTGCTTTTACTGCGGTTCCAGCACATGCTACTTTTGGTATCTTGATGGGCTATTACATGGGAAAAGCAAAATTCTCGAAAAACCGATTGGTATTAAATATCGCTGGTTTACTACTCGCTATCTTGTTTCACGGGGCCTACGACTTTTTCCTGTTTATAGACTTTGTGCCCGGTATTTGGGTGGGGGCTTTTATATCACTTTTTATTGGTATCATTCTATCAAGAAATGCCATAAAAACACACCAAAAGAATTCGCATTTTAAAATTTAGAGCTTAGTAAACTTTTTTAACTTAAAGTATATTTCATAAGAATAACAACCTATATTTAGATACTTAATTTAGTAAGAATTAACATGATTGTATTTATACATTTATTGTAAACAAACTACGAATGAAAAAGAAACTTCTAATCACTATTATAGTTTTGAATATTAACCTCTTATATTCTCAAAAAATTTTTAAAGATTATGGAGAAAGAGAAACTGTTGAAACTTTAGATATTGAATTATTAAAATTAGTTTCTAAGAATTCTGAATTCCTATTTGAAAACATTTATTTGGATAAATCATTTTCAAAAAAATACAATGAAAGCATTACGTTTTTTTCTATAAGGTATATTACCAAAAAATTTGAACTAGAAAATTACTACACAACAACATTTTTATTCGTAAACAACAGTGGAGAAATTTTAGGAGAATTAAAAAATAATGATTTGAGCTATTCCAACGTTGAAGCAGGACAACCTTACCCAACTAAAATTTTAACAAATAACATTCCAATAAATGAAACTATTAATGGAATTGGAATAATAACAGAATTTTCTTCCCCTAGTAGAATTACTCTTTACTCAGAAGAATTATTCAGTATAATCACGTTTGATAATAATTCAATAAAAGTGGTACTAGAAAACTATCCAATCAGAAAAACACAAGGAGATTCAAATGGTTGGGGAAATTATAAAATTGAAATCATAGAGTCTTTAATCTTTATAGAAAAAGAAAAGTCATATAATTTCAATAATTTGAAAGTTGTAAAAAACTTCACTTTTGAAGACAATTTAGAGAAAGATTCTTCAAAAAATATAGAGGGATTTAATAAGAAAAAAGAATTTAAGGAGATTGAGGTTATTAAATATGATAGAAACAAATATAATTTTAAAAAAATTGAATACAAATTTTTAAAAGGATATTAAATTAAGTCAGATTACAACACCCCATCTTTATCCCTAGTTTTTAGCTTAGTTCCAAAGATCCTTTCCAACTTTATTTGGCTGTATTCCTCCAAACGAAACTATTACTAAATTTTTGGATATGCAGAAAAACAAACAAAGCAAAAAAATATTTCAACAAGAAAACCCACCTACTTCTTCAAAACCACTGTTTCGGCATTATACATGAAGGTTTCCTCCCAGCGTTCAAAACGATCATCGTAGCGATCTGTAAACACCAAATACTGGCATCTTCCTATACTTTCTGGTGTTCTATTTATTTCGGAAGTTAAGTTGGCTTTAAACACGAAATCGGCATCTTCAACAATAAATAGTTGAAGTTTATTAAGGTTGATACTATTTAAGTAAAACAGTTTATTAATCCGTTTTGGGGTACCAATAATCACATCAACACCTACATAAATATCCTCACGCTGTGCTTCAATATCGTACTCGTCGTAAGCGCAATAAAATCGTAAATCGGTGCCTTTTGCATACGTTTGAAATGTGGCTTCTAAATCCAGTGCAGATTGTTTATCCTTCACAAAAATTAAAGCACGAGGCGCATCTTCAAAAGCGGTCTTTAGTTTATTAATTACACTAATTACCAAACTTGTAGTTTTTCCAGCTTCATTGGGTGCAACCACAATCATACTCGAACCGCCTTTAATTCTTGAAATTATTTTAGACTGTAATTTGTTGGGCTCAACAATACCGTTCTGATTTAAATTTTCTTTAAGAGGTTCCAGTAATTTTTTAAAAGACATGTTGTGTTGTTTTGTGCAAATATAGACTTTTCATAAAAAAGAAAAGGTGTTCATCTCTGAACACCCCATCCTCTGCTATTAGTCACTCTGTATAGCTGATAAAAAAATTCCTCAATGCAAAGGCACCAAGGAATTTCTTTTAATTAAAACTGTAAATCTGTTACTAAGTCGAACTCGTCGTAGATAGCCTTATCTTTTAAATCGTCGAAGAAGCTAGTTGATCCGTAACGTACATCGTATTTAGTTCTGTCTACTTTTAAAGACGCTGTTGCTTTGCTTCCGTAGATAGAAATATCGAAGTTTACTGGATGGGTTTTCCCTTTAATGGTTAAATCTGCTGTTACAGCATAAGAGTTTTTACCGCTAGCCTTTACTTTAGTGAACACTAACTTTGCCGTTGGATATTTTTCAGTACCAAAGAAATCGTCTGATTTTAAGTGACCATCTAAGTTTCCTTTCATTTCACCATCTAAATCTGTAGTGTTGATGGTTGACATATCGATTACAAACTCTCCACCTACTAATTTATCACCATCGAAAGATAATGTTCCTGATTGTAAAGCAATGGTTCCTTCGTGAGATCCTGTTACTTTATAACCTTTCCATACTACCGAGCTAGACTCTACTTTTACTTCCTTTTTCTCAACATCGTTATTTGCAAAAGCAAATGATGTAAATGCTACTAAAGCTACTACTGCTAAATTTTTAATTGTCTTTTTCATTTTTGTTTTTATTTAATGTTTGATTTGTTTATGATTCGTAATAAAATCGTTCTTTAATAATTTTTCCGTCTTTCCACTCTTGAACAGCAATTTGATTATAGTTTTTAATCCCCCAATCTTTATGAGTATAATCAAAATGCCATTCTACCATGGTAATGTTTTCTCCAACCGTTACTTTTAAAGGTTTAGCAGACCTAAATTCTGTAATGGCGTTAAAAAATTCTTCTTCTCTTTTTCTATTCAATTCTTTCCCAACACATTCGGGGTTGTTATTTTCCTGCATAACAACATCGTCATGATAAAATTCATCAAAGGCTTCGAGAGCTTTGCCTTGTAGAATTAAATCGTTTACCGAACTTATCTTTTCAATTAATTTGCAACTAAGCATATTTCCTTTTTTTGAACATGACAAAGTTCAGGAACATCTCAAAAAATAAAAATGAAGTAGATTATTAAATGATATTAAACTAGATTAACATCATCGCTTACACCCTATAAACATTGAAGTTTTACTTAAAACATTACTGCTCAAGGATAAGCTGACTTTTAATTTTACTTAAAAATTCTTTTGTAATACCAAGGTAAGACGCAATCATATACTGTGGAATACGTTGCTCGATTAAAGGGTATTGCTCTCTAAAATACAAATATTGCTCTTTTGCTGTTAGACTGAAGTTTCTAACAATGCGTTTTTGTGAAGCCACAAAAGCACGCTCGACTATCTTTCTAAAAAAGCGTTCCAGTTTTGGAATTTCACGATATAAATCATCAACCACATCATGAGAAATCATAATGAGTTCTGAATTTTCTAAACACTGTACATTAAAATCGGCCGGCGTCTGACTAATAAAACTCCCCATATCGGAAGTCCACCAGTCTTCAATAGAAAACATAATTATATGCTCCTGCCCTTCCTGATCTACGTAAAACGTTTTGGTACACCCAGATAACACATAACACTCGTACTTACACACATCGCCTTGCTGAACAATATATTGTCCTTTTAAGTACTTTCTAACGAATACTTTAGACTCTAAATATTCAATTTCCTTATCGCTTAAACTAATGTATTTACTAATACTATCTAGTAGAGGTGCTATATTCATTAATATCTTAATGTAGGTTTAAGTACAAATTTAACAATATAAATGAGGTTTGTTAACCTAAATTAATTTTTAACTTATTTTATAGAACTACCTTTGTTTAATGCAAAACAATGAGACTTTCAAATTTGAATTTGTTGCCCTGATGGCTTCGCTAATGTCTATCGTAGCCCTAACTATAGATGCCTTATTACCAGCATTACCCGAAATAGGTCAATCTTTAAATGTTACAGACCCGCATAAAAACCAGTTACTAATAACCATGATTTTTTTAGGCATTGGTTTTGGGCAGCTCATTTTCGGGCCATTATCAGACAGCTTTGGTCGCAAACCCATTATTTATGTGGGTTTTACTTTATTCATAGTTGCAAGTATAATTTGTGTAACAACCAAAAATTTTGAAATGATGATTCTTGGACGTGTATTACAAGGTGTAGGCTTATCGGCTCCAAGAAGTATTTCATTATCCATGATTCGCGATTCTTTCAGTGGAAATTACATGGCTAAAATCATGTCTATTGTGGTGATGTTTTTTATACTGGTTCCTGTGGTTGCTCCTACTTTAGGATCGCTTCTAACCTACTTTTTTAACTGGGAATCTATCTTTTATTTTAATCTTATTTTTGGAGTTTGCATCATGGCTTGGCTATATAAACGTCAGCCAGAAACCTTACCTAAAGAAAAACGCATAAAGCTAAAATTAAATCTTTTCGTAAACGGAACTGTTGAGTTTTTTAAACATAAAGATGCAGTGGCTTTTACTTTAGTTTCCGGATTTATTACAGGCTCATTTATGGTGTACTTAAGCACCTCGCAACAAATTTTTGAAACCCAATATAATATGGCAGAAATGTTTCCGTACATTTTTGCTAGCCTGGCTATCTCCATTGGTTTAGCCACATTTTTTAACAGTCGGTTGGTGGTTAGGTTTGGTATGTTTCGTATTGGATTCACGTCTGCTATAGCCTATGCTGCTGTATCTCTATTGTATGTAGCACTGTTTTGGTCTGGTAAAAACCCTAGTATTTATGTCTTGGTAGCCTTTTTTGCTATGCAGTTTTTCGCCGTTGGTTTCTTATTTGGCAACTTAAGAGCTTTAGCCATGCAACCTCTTGGGCATATTGCGGGTATCGGAGCCGCCATCAATGGGTTTATATCAACAGTTCTCGCTGTTCCTATTGCAAATTATATTGGTAATTATATAGACACCTCTGTATTACCTCTTTTTATCGGGTTTTCGGTATTTGGGGTTTTATCGGTTTTTGTCTTTCTATCTATTAGACGTAGAAATTCTTTATCTAGAAATTAATTATTGTAGATATCGGTTTTTAATCACATCCATATGCCAAAGGGCATGCCCTAAAACTATAAAAGCAGCAGCTCGTGCCGTTATGGGAGAGTTATTCGCATTTCCTTCTTGTTGCAAATCGGCTACACTGAGGGATTTCAATAACACAATAAAGCTTTGTCGTACTGCGGAAAACTCCTCCAATAAAGCGTCTATACTTTTCGCGCTTGCCTGTGCTGGTAAAGCATATGCATTTTCATCATAGCCTGGTAACAGCGTTTTATCGTGTCGAGCTATACAAAAACAACGATACTGGAACACACGCTCAGTATCAATAATATGCTGAAATACATCTTTCACACTCCATTTATCTTCCGCGTAAGCATAATTCAACTTTTCCTCAGGAATATCTTTAAAAAACGCAACAACCTCCTCTGCTCCTTTTTCAAAGCCTTCTAATAAGGTTCTGTCTTTAGGAATCATCCCTATATACGTTTTGTAAAACGGATTGTATTCAATGTCGTGAAGGTCGGTAATTTTCATTATTTCCTAATTTATTAAGCGGTTATATAAATTTACCGAATCTTTTATGCATTTAAAAATACAATCGCAATTTCCTTTTAATTATTAAAAATCCCCCTCGTATCACCACGAATTATTAGCGGATTAATAAGGGCTTTTCAACACTTATTTTCTTAAATTTACACCATAACTTATAATACAATAAACTAAAAATGAAAATACTTGCCATTGGTAAAAACTACGTGAATTCACCGGACGAAATTGCAGCTGTTAAAACAGGAAATCAGATTATTTTTTCTAAGCCAGAATCGAGTCTTGTAAAGGATAATAAGGATGTTACTTATCCGAGTTTTACAAATCAGTTAAACTACGAAGTTGAATTAGTCATTAAAATTGGTAAAAAAGGAAAAGACATCTCATTAGAAGATGCTGCTTCATATATTTCTGAAATTGGTATCGGCATAGACTATACGGCAAAAGATATCTTTAACGCTTGCAGAGAAACCAAAGGACCTTGGGATTTAGGAAAAGGATTTGATGGTGCAGCGCCTATTTCAAACTTTAAACCAATAGCAAATTTCCCAAAACTTGATGATATTAATTTTGATTTAAAAATTAATGGTGAAGAAAAACAAATTGGAAACACTGGTTTAATGATCTACAATTTTAGGGATATAATCGCTTTTACCTCTAAATTTATGACTTTAGAACCTGGCGATTTAATCTTTACAGGAACACCTGCTTCAGGAACTGGTGAGATAAAAAAAGGAGATCATTTACAAGCCTCTATTGAAGGTGAATTGTTGTTAGATTTTAAAATGATTTAATTCTCTTAAAAACATAAACCCTAACTTTACTAAATTTCTTTTCTTTTGAAAAATTCCATTGCAGAACGCGTTAACGATTTCATAAAAAACTATCCGCCATTTAATAGTATTAAACCAGATAATCTATTAAAAATATCAGGACAAGTTTCTATAATTTATTTAGATAAAGGAGACTCCCTTTTTAAAAAAGGAGACTCGTTTCATGATCATTTTTACATGACCAGAAACGGCGCTATTACCTTATTTCATACCTCCAACAATAATACTCAGGAAATTATAAATATTAGCGATGGTGGAGATGTATTTGGTTTAAGGCCGCTTATTGCTAAAGAAAATTATAAACTAACGGCTACTGCAAATGAAGAATCTATTGTTTATGCGATACCGATTGATGTTTTTCAGTCGGTAACGCAGGACAATGCTCAGGTTCAAAAGTTTTTGATTACCGCCTTCGCCACCAATACTTACGACCCCTATACCGCCGAAGAAACCGGAAAAATATTTGTAGATTATTTACCCAACACGTCACAGGATATCGTAAATTTTCAAACGGCAAATTTTTCTAAAAACCCAATTACATGCAGCCTTAATTCCAGTCTTAAAGACGCCGCAATAAGCATGAGCAAACACCGTATTGGGTGTATTATTGTAGTAAATGAAGAAAACCATCCGGTAGGTATCATTACCAATAGTGATATTAAAAACAAGATTGCAACTGGGCGTTTCCCTATTGAAACACAGGTAACAAACATTATGAATTCCCCGGTAATAACAAGCAAAAAAGATATTACCGTAGCCGATGGACAGCTTCAAATGATCAAGCATAGCATCGGACATTTATGTATTACAAAAGACGGAACGGTAAACTCAAAACTAATTGGAGTTTTAACGCACCACGACGTCTTGGTAACTTTAGGAAATAACCCTTCGGTAATTTTAAAAGAGATTAAACGAGCTAAACGTACCAAAACTTTACGTACTGCACGGCTAAAGGCTGAAACCTTAATTAAGAGCTATCTGGAGCAAAACATTCCGTTATCACATATTATTAAACTAATGGCCCAAGTTAATGATGCAGTTAGTCATCGAGCTGTTCATATCGCTTTGAAAAAAATGCCTTCAAAACCACCAGTAAAATTTGCGTGGATGGCCTTAGGAAGTCAAGGACGTAAAGAACAACTTTTATTCACCGATCAGGATAATGCCATAATATTTGAAGATGTTCCGGAAGACCAGTATGAAGAGACTAAAAATTACTTTTTAGATTTAGCAAAACTCGTTAATAAATCACTGAATAAAATTGGTTTTGAATATTGTGAAGCCGATATGATGGCCCGCAATCCTGAATGGTGTAAGTCGCTAACAGAATGGAAAGATCAGTTTGATAATTGGATTTTAAATCCTGACGAAAAAGCGATTTTATTATCCTCTATTTTCTTTGATTTTAGTCCTGTTTATGGTGATGAAACACTCACCAGTCGTTTGTCCGATTCCATCTATGCTACTTTAGATAAAACACAGTTATTCTTTAAATTCTTAGGGCGAGACGCCTTAAAAAACCCATCTCCGCTAGGTTTCTTTAAACAATTTTTAGTGGAGAAAAACGGAGACCAAAAAGACCTATTCAATATAAAAAGTCGTGCACTTATGCCTTTAATTGATGCCGCAAGACTATTAACGTTAAGCAACAAAATAAAAGGAGTAAACAGCACGTATGAGCGATATGAAAAACTTGCTGAATTAGAACCTAACAACAAAGAGCTTTACGAATCTTGCTCTTATGCGTTTAAAGCCTTATCCAAATTCAAAACCAAACAAGGGTTACTCCATAATAACTCCGGAAAATTTATTGAAATAGGCACTTTAACTAAAGAAGAACAATTAAAATTAAGACGCTGTTTTAAACCTATTAATGAAATTCAGGAAACCTTAACCTTAAGGTTTGACTTAAAAAACTTTGTGTAATGGGCTTATTCGATATATTCAAAAAGAAAAAAGACTATCCTGAATTTTGGGTCGATTACCTTAGCCATTTTAAGAATAAAAAAGACGCTGCTGTCCCGGAAACCAGATTTATTGCTTTCGATACGGAAACAACAGGTTTCGACATGCAAGAAGATCGGATTCTGTCCATAGGAGCGGTATCCTTTATTGGAAAAAAAATAGATGTCAATAACACCTTAGAACTCTATTTAAAACAAGACGTTTTTAAACCCGAAACTGTAGAAATACATGGCTTAATGCGCTCTGATAATGTCGATAAAATTTCAGAGTTAGCAGCGATTAAAGCTTTCTTAGAGTATATAAAGGGGGATATTTTAATAGCTCACCACGCAGGTTTTGATAAGGGTATGATTAACGAAATGCTTCATAGACATGGATTGGGTAAACTTAAAAACCGATTTATTGACACGGGGGTTTTGTATAAACGATCCTTACATGTCATTTATCAAGACAATACGAAACCTTACAGTTTAGACTATTTATGTAAAGAGCTTAATGTTCCCATGGTGGACAGGCATACCGCCACAGGTGATGCTCTTATAACCGCATTGGTATTTTTAAAGATTTTAGGGCGTCTTGACAAGAAAAAACACCTTAACTGGGGCTATTTATTAAACAGATAACTAAGCCTGATTTCATAGAATAAAAAAAGCGGATTCAATTAATTGAATCCGCTTTTTTTTTATCATTTATTACAAACTACTTGGCATGATCTATAATATCCTGAACAACTTCCGGATTTAATAATGTACTGGTATCTCCTAAATTAGAAATATCTTTACTCGCTATTTTACGTAATATACGACGCATAATTTTTCCTGAACGCGTTTTTGGTAATCCAGCAGTAAACTGAATTTTATCCAGTTTAGCAATTGGTCCTATTTGCTCGGTTATTAATTGATTAATCTCCTTACGTAAATTATTATGATCTCTGGTTTCTCCGAATTCTTTCAAGGTTACATAACCATATAATGCGTTTCCTTTAATATCATGTGGGAATCCAACAATAGCACTTTCCGATACCGCTGGGTGCTCATTAATCGCATCCTCTATTGGAGCCGTTCCTAAGTTATGCCCTGAAACAATAATCACATCATCCACACGCCCCGTAATTCTGTAATATCCTACTTCATCTCGTAAAGCACCATCACCTGTAAAATATTTATTATCATACGCTGAAAAATACGTGTCTTTATAGCGTTGGTGATTCCCCCAAATGGTACGCGCCATACTTGGCCAAGGGAATTTAATACACAAGCGACCATCTACCTGATTTCCTTTTATTTCCTGTCCGTTTTCGTCCATTAACGCCGGCTGAATTCCAATAAATGGTAAGGTTGCATACGTTGGTTTTGTCGGTGTTACAAACGGAATCGGTGTTATCATAATACCTCCGGTTTCAGTTTGCCACCAGGTATCTACAATAGGGGCTTTTTTCTTTCCTACGTTATCATCATACCAGTGCCATGCTTCCTCATTAATGGGCTCTCCAACCGTTCCTAAAACCTTAACAGACGATAAATCAAATTTATCTAAGTAGCCTACGCCCTCTTTAGCTAAGGCACGAATGGCAGTTGGTGCTGTATAGAACTGAGTGACTTTATGCTTTTCTACAATTTCCCAGAAACGTCCAAAATCAGGATAACTTGGCACCCCTTCAAACATGACTGAAGTTGCTCCGTTAGCTAACGGTCCGTAAACAATATAACTATGTCCTGTAATCCAACCTACATCGGCTGTACACCAATAAATATCCTCTTCACGGTATTGGAATACATTTTTAAATGTATAAGCCGTATACACCATATAACCTGCCGTGGTATGCACCATACCTTTAGGTTTTCCCGTAGACCCCGAAGTGTATAAAATAAATAACGGATCTTCAGCTTTCATAATTTCCGCCTGACATTCTCCTGAAGCTTCATCTAAAAGGGGTTGCAACCAAAAATCACGACCTTCTTTCATCGCGATATCAGAATGGATGCGTTTTGCGACTAAAACCGAATTCACACCCGGGCAATCTTCTAAGGCATCATCAACAATACCCTTTAAATCTATGGACTTGGCACCACGATACGACCCGTCACTGGTAATCACCATTTTACAATCACTATCATTAATTCGTGTTGCTAGCGCTGATGATGAAAACCCTGCAAATACCACCGAGTGAATCGCTCCAATTCTGGCACAGGCTAATACAGAAATGGCCAATTCAGGAATCATAGGTAAATAGATGCATACGCGATCTCCCTTCTTTATCCCTTGGGCTTTTAAAACGTTGGCAAACTTGTTAACACGCTTATATAAATCGTTATAAGTGATATGCTCAGCCGGTTCGTCAGGACTATTGGGTTCAAAAAGAATAGCGGTCTTATTACCTCTGGTAGTTAAATGTCTATCAATACAATTTTCGGTAATATTAAGCTCAGCTCCTTCAAACCATTTTACTTCGGGTTTAGAAAAATCCCAGCTTAAAACTTTATCCCATTTTTTGCGCCACATAAAGTGTTCTTCGGCAACTTCTTCCCAGAAATTTTCTGGTTCTCTTATGGATTTTCTGTAAACCTGATAATACTCTTCTAAATGTTTTATGTGATAATTACTCATGTTTTATTTGTTGCAATATTTTGATTGATACCTAAACTATTTAGGTGTTTTCTAAATTATAAATTTTTCTTTTTCTGACCCATTTTTTTCTACAGAATACACTTATCTATAGACAGACAATAACTGATTTTCTGTTAATGATGCGTAGCCTCTCCTGCTCCACTTGGAATCCTGATATTTTCTACAATATCCTGAACCTCTTCCGGAGGTGCTGGTGTAAATTTCATGATAGCAATAGAGACTATGAAATTTAATACCATCGCCACTGTTCCAAAGCCTTCCGGTGAAATTCCAAACCACCAATCGTCTTTTCCTCCACCGCCAAACCAGCCGAACTTAAACTTCAGCATGTAAAAAATCATTGATGATATTCCAACAATCATACCGGCAATCGCCCCTTCTTTATTCATGCGCTTATAGAAAATTCCCAGAATAATTGCAGGGAAAAAGGATGCCGCCGCGAGACCAAAAGCCAAAGCTACCGTCGCTGCTACAAACCCTGGTGGATGAATACCAAAGTAAGCAGCCACCCCAACGGCTACTACCGCCGATAAACGAGCAGCTATTAATTCGCCCTGTTCCGATATATTTGGATTCACCATTTTCTTAATTAAATCATGTGATACAGATGCCGAAATCACTAATAATAAACCGGCTGCTGTAGACAATGCTGCCGCCAACGACCCAGCTGCTACCAAAGCAATTACCCAGTTTGGTAATCTGGCAATTTCAGGATTCGCCAATACCATAATATCGTTGTCGACTACCAACTCGTTTTTATCCTTATCTGCCAAATACTGAATATTTCCATCTTCATTTTTATCTGTAAACGTAATTAACCCGGTCAATTCCCATTTTTTAAACCACTCTGGCATACTATCGTATGGTTTGTTTGAAACGGTTTCAATTAAATTTGTTCTGGCAAATACCGATACAGCCGGTGCAGTGGTATATAATATGGCGATTAACAACAAAGCTAATCCTGCCGATTTTCTTGCGTCTTTTACGCGTTTAACAGTAAAGAAACGAACAATAACATGAGGCAATCCGGCTGTACCCACCATTAATGCCAGGGTAATAGCAAAAACATCGGTCATTGATTTGGAACCTTCGGTATATTCTGCAAAACCTAATTCAGCACTTAATCCATCTAACTTATCTAATAAATAAGTTCCTGAACCATCGGATAAAGTATCTCCAAACCCTAATTGCGGAATAGGGTTCCCCGTCATTTGAATGGAAATAAAAATGGCCGGAACCATAAATGCAAAAATAAGTACGCAATACTGCGCTACCTGCGTATAGGTGATCCCTTTCATACCTCCTAAAACAGCATAAAACAAGACGATAAACATTCCAATCATTACCCCGGTATTGATATCGACTTCCAAGAACCGGGAAAACACCAATCCTACACCTCGCATTTGCCCTGCCACATAAGTAAACGAAACTAAAAGAGCACAAATAACCCCAACAAAACGGGCTGTATTTGAATAGTAACGATCGCCTATAAAATCAGGCACGGTAAACTTTCCGAACTTACGCAAATAAGGCGCCAATAATAAAGCTAAAAGTACGTAACCTCCGGTCCACCCCATTAAATACACAGCACCGTCATACCCAGCAAAGGAAATGATTCCTGCCATAGAAATAAATGAAGCTGCGCTCATCCAATCGGCAGCTGTAGCCATGCCATTGGCTAAAGGCGATACACCACCTCCGGCTACATAAAAATCTTTAGTTGAAGCTGCCCTTGTCCAAATAGCAATTCCGATATAAATAGTAAACGTAAGTCCGACAATCACATAGGTCCAGGTTTGCACATCCATAGACGCTAAAAATAAAATACTATTCGCCATCATAACCATACTTTTTATCAAGTTTGTTCATGAGACGAACATAAACGAAAATTAAAATTACAAATACATAAATGGAACCTTGTTGTGCAAACCAAAATCCTAATTTAAAGCCCCCTAATCGTATTTCATTAAGAGCGTCCTTAAAAAGAATTCCTGCGCCATAGGATACTAAAAACCAAATAGCTAATAGAATAAAGAGATATTTTATATTCTCTCTCCAATAAGCTTTTGCGTTGCTTTTTGACATGTTGTTTTATTTAGTTTAATTGGAATTATGTGATTTAATTTAAATGAATCTTTAATAACTATTTGTATGATATTTTAAGACTATGGTTGGTTATTCCGCAGCTATTTGTATTTTAATTTAAATACTCCTTAAAAAAATCATACTTCCGCTAATATAATACTTACAATGAAAACTGCAATTATTATTTCATCCATAATTCTTTATTTAAAATTAAACTCAAACACGATATTCTAATTATACCACCTTAAAGCAAACAATTAATTATATTTTAGTATACATTTGCCAGCTATTTCTATTTAATTATTAAAAAGTATCTTTATCAAAACCAAATCTAAAATACCATTGCAAGCTAATCGTCTTTATTTTATAGATGCCGTAAGGGCTTTTGCTATTTTAATGATGCTTCAGGGTCATTTTATCGATACGCTTTTAGACCCTGTTTACAGAGACAGCACCAATACAGCTTATAAAATATGGTCTTATTTTAGAGGGATAACAGCACCTACTTTCTTTACGATTTCTGGTTTAGTTTTTACTTATTTATTATTAAGGGCAAACGAAAAAGGCAACGACAAACCCAGAATACGAAAAGGGCTTTTTCGAGGTCTATTACTTTTAGGTATTGGCTATAGTCTCAGAATTAACTTAATTAGTTGGCTAAGCGGATATTTTAATACTTATTTTTTAGTTATCGATGTATTACAATGTATTGGATTATCACTTATTATATTAGTCTGTCTGCATGTATTATTTAAACAATACAGTTATTTATTTTCTGTAATTCTGGCTATTATTGGATGTCTTTGCTTTGTTTCAGAACCACTTTACAGGAATCTGGTTATTGAAAACCTACCCTTAGTTATTGCCAATTATATGACCAAAGTAAATGGCTCTGTATTTACCATTTTACCGTGGTTTGGTTACTCCGCCTTTGGCGCCTTTATATCAACCGTGTTTTTCAGACATGCGCATCGAAGTCGTTTTAAAATCTTCACCATACTTAGTTTTTTCCTGATTGGATATCTATTAATGTACCATTCTTCATGGGTCTTATTAAAACTATATTCAATTACAGATATCGAACTATTTAAACGAAGTGCAGATTACAATTACCTGTTTACCAGATTAGGAAACGTATTAATTCTTTTCGGAATATTTTACAGTTTGGAACGCTTTTTAAAACAATCTATAATTGCGCGAATTGGAGAAAAAACACTATCTATGTACGTAATTCATTTTATCATCCTTTACGGAAGTTTTACGGGTTACGGACTTAAACGCTGGTTTAGTAAATCGTTAGAACCTACTGAAGCTATAATCGGTGCTTTATGCTTTATCGTTATTGTTTGTGTAATTTCATTCCACTATGCTAAAACAAACCACTTTGTTTATAGTGTTGCCAGTAAAATTAGCGGACTATTCAAACGTAGTTAAAATACTATTGCATTAGTCAAAAAACTTTTATTTTTTTTATAGACTTAATTAAAGTAACTTTACTTCAAACACTTAACTCATTTCTTAAAAAATATTAGGAATTTCGATCTCTCATTTTTCATCATGAATAACATTAAAGCTTTGATTGAAAACTACGTAGACCTTCCTTCGGAGGATTGGAACGTTATTGAATCCGCCTTTGAATGCATGGTTTATAAGAAAAATGAAACTTTAATTACAGAAGGTGAAATTTGTAAATATTTTTACTTTATTGAAGAAGGATTAGTTCGAAATTTTGTCACTCATAACAATCAGGAAATAACCAAGTTTTTCGTTCCTGCTCCGTATTGTATTACTTCGAGAATGAGCTTTATAAACCAAACCCTGACCAAAGACAATGTTCAAACTCTGGAACGGTCGGTAATCTGGCAAATAAATCTGGAACAATATAATGAACTAATGAAATTAGATTCATGGCGTCTATTTACCAGAAAAATGCTAAACGAAGTACAAGATTTTACCGAGCAACGCCTTATAGAAAACATGACTGAAACGGCTGAAGTAAGATATTATCGCATGCAAAAAGAAACCCCTGATTTGGTTAATCGCATACCTCAAAAATACTTGGCTAGCTATCTCGGTATTGCCACACAGTCTTTAAGTAGAATTAGAAAAAATGCACTTAAAAACGATAATTAGCACATAAAAAAAGCCCTTTAAAATAAAGGGCTTTTTTATTGTTATTTGACATGTGTTATTTTAAATATTCTAAAACATTAGTTTCAATACGCTCTTGAATATTACTTACATCAGCTTTTACAAATGTTTCTCCTGTAATGTTTTCATACAATTCAATATAACGCTCACTAACTGAAGTAATGTATTCATCACTCATTTCTGGAACGGTCTGCCCTTCTAATCCTTGAAAATTATTACTAATTAACCATTGGCGCACAAACTCTTTACTTAGTTGCTTTTGAGCTTCACCTTTATCCTGACGTTCCTGATAACCTTCAGCATAAAAATATCGTGAAGAATCCGGCGTATGAATTTCGTCAATTAAAACAATTTTGCCGTCTTTAGTCTTTCCAAATTCATATTTAGTATCTACTAAAATTAATCCGCGTTCGGCAGCAATTTCAGTTCCACGCTTAAATAATTTACGGGTGTAATCTTCTAAAACCAAATAATCCTCCTCACTAACAATACCTCTTTTCAAAATATCCTCACGAGAAATATCTTCATCATGATCTCCCATTTCAGCTTTTGTTGCAGGTGTAATAATTGGTTCCGGAAAGGCATCATTTTCCTTCATACCTTCAGGCATTGGCACACCACAAAGCAAACGTTTCCCAGCTTTATACTCACGAGCAGCATGACCAGACATATACCCACGAATTACCATTTCTACTTTAAACGGCTCACATAAATGACCAACAGCTACATTAGGGTCTGGCGTTGCAGTTAACCAGTTTGGGACTAAATCTTCCGTTGCAGCCATCATTTTTGTGGCTATCTGATTTAATATTTGTCCTTTGTAAGGAATTCCCTTAGGCATTACAACATCGAATGCCGAAAGTCTGTCTGTAGCAATCATAACTAATTGCTCGTCGTTTATATTATATACTTCTCTAACTTTTCCTTTGTAAACATTTTTTTGACCCGGAAAATTAAAGTTTGTGTCGATTATGGTGTTGTCTGTACTTGCCACGAATTCGTTTTTATTTTTTATCTGTTTGTTTGATCTTGCAAATTTACCAAATTGTTCGGCATTTTACTGATAATCGATATTTAAAATTCTTAATTAATAAGCAAATTAAATTCCCCTATACATGAAGTCTTTTAATCACTAACACTTATTACCATACCGACAACAGCAGACGGTTAATACAAAGTCTATTCTCTGTTTTCTATACTCTTATAAGCTTCTATAACTTTCTTAACTAAACGGTGGCGAATAACATCCTTATCGTCTAAGAAAATAATACCAACACCTTCCACATTTTTTAGGATTAACAAAGCCTCTTTTAATCCTGAAATAGTACGTCGTGGTAAATCAATCTGGCCAGGATCACCAGTTAATAAAAACTTGGCATTCTTACCCATACGCGTTAAGAACATTTTCATTTGCGCATGCGTGGTATTTTGTCCTTCATCCAATATTACGAAAGCATTATCTAATGTGCGACCACGCATAAAAGCCAATGGTGCTATTTGTATGGTTCCGTTTTCAATATAGTGCGCCAGTTTTTCGGCAGGAATCATATCTCGTAACGCATCATATAACGGTTGCATGTAAGGGTCTAATTTCTCCTTTAAATCTCCTGGTAAAAACCCAAGATTCTCACCGGCTTCAACTGCTGGACGCGTTAAAATAATTCGTTTTACCTCTTTGTTTTTTAAAGCTTGTACTGCTAGAGCGACGCCAGTATAGGTCTTTCCTGTTCCTGCAGGTCCGATTGCAAAAACCATATCATTTTTACGAACATTCTCTACCAGTTTACGTTGGTTTGCCGTTTGGGCTCTAATAAGCTTACCTCCTACGCCGTGCACAATAACTTCGCCACTTTGCTCTGATGTATTGTAATCATCGCTACTTTGACTGGTTAATACACGCTCGATGGTGTTTTCGTCTATTTTGTTGTATTTAGCAAAATGCTTGAGTAGCATATTGATTCTGTGGTCGAATTCTTCCAGTAATTCTTCATCGCCAAAGGCTTTTACTTTATTTCCTCGCGCTACTATTTTAAGCTTTGGAAAATACTTTTTTAGAAGTTCGATGTTGGTGTTCTGTGCTCCAAAAAATTCTTTCGGAGAAATCTCTTCAAGTTCGATAATAATTTCGTTCAAAAGCGTCGGTTTATTTTTAGGTTACTACAGAGATAAAATTAAAATAATATTTAATCAGACCAAATGATTTATTAGTTTTGTGGAACTCTGTTTCTACTCAAAAATACATAAATTTGGGTCACGTAACACTAAAAACATATCAACAATTTTGCCGATGGCGATTATTACATTAACAACCGATTTTGGGGAGAAGGATTACTTTGCTGGCGCGACAAAAGGAGCGATTTACACAGAATTACCCGATGCTAAAATTGTTGATATCTCACATGGCGTTTCGCCTTTCAACATTTTAGAAGCTGCCTATATTATACAAAACGCCTATGCTAGTTTTCCTAAAGGCTCGATTCATATTATTGGTATTGATTCTGAAATTAATAAAGAAAACAAACACATAGCGTTAAAGCTTGACGATCATTATTTTATCTGCGCCAACAACGGTATTATGAGTATGATTTGCTCTGAAATTACGCCTGAGAAAATTGTTGAAATTAATATCCACGATAAAATACAATCGAGCTTTCCTGTGCTTGATGTTTTTGTAAAAGTGGCTTGCCATATTGCCCGGGGTGGAACACTGGAGGTTATTGGAAAAACCATTTCTAATATTAAACCTATTAGAAATGTAATTCCTTATGTAAACGACGATAAAACCCAGATTATAGGTAGCGTTATTTATATTGATAACTACGGAAATGTGGTTACAAATATTAAACGCAGCTTTTTTGAAACCATACAAAAGGGTCGTGCTTTCGAGATTTCTGCGCGTAATCATAAATTCAAAAAAATATACTTAAAATACAGTGACATCGTTAATTTTGATGTGCCCGAAGAGAAACGTCATGATGAAGGCCGTGGAATGGTAGTTTTTAATTCCGGAAACTTTTTAGAAATTGCCGTTTATAAGAGTAATAGTGCTACAGTGGGCAGTGCTTCTACACTTATGGGACTGTCGCTAATGGATACTGTAAGTATTAACTTTATCTCAGAATCCATTCTTCCTAAACTCAATTAAAGTTGTTAATAAGAATTGTAAAAATGGAATTTTGGAAATCACAACCTGAATCTTTTCTTAGTAATTTTACTTCTGTAAACTCTTGTTTAATTTTTTAACCGTAATAAATGCTTGCCATTTTAAAGAAAGAAATAAACTCATTTTTTGCCTCGCCTATTGGCTATTTGGTTATTGCCATATTTTTATTATTAAACAGCTTATTTTTATGGCTCTTTAAAGGCGAATTCAATATTCTGGATTACGGCTTCGCTGATCTATCAGCCTTCTTTCTATTAGCTCCTTGGATTTTAATTTTCCTTATTCCTGCTGTAACCATGAGGAGTTTATCAGATGAAAAAAAACAAGGTACACTGGAGCTTCTACTAACCAAACCAATTTCTCATATCAATATTGTTTTAGGTAAGTATTTTGGCGCATTTGTTCTCATTCTAATAGCTATTATACCAACACTATTATATGTCTATACCGTGTATCAACTAGGTAACCCTGTTGGAAATTTAGACATTGGAAGCACACTAGGTTCCTATTTCGGTCTATTATTTTTAATCGCTGCCTATACAGCAATTGGCATATTCACATCTACACTATCCAGTAATCAAATTGTAGCTTTTATTCTTGCTGTATTTTTATGCTTCGTATTTTATATTGGATTTGAAGGCATAGCCGATTTTACCTCAAGTAATTTTATAGACCAACTAGGTATGAGTTCGCATTACAAAAGTATGAGTCGAGGTGTATTAGATACTCGAGATATCATTTATTTTTTAAGCATCACAGCATTATTTTTAATGTTAACCAAATTAACTATAAACAAAGAACAACAATGATTTTAACGCCCCTGTTCGTTATATTCTTTATTTTAGTATTCATTTTGGTTTGGTTGTTTACCAATACCATCGATAAGCGTAAATGGCTAAGTTTACTATTAGCCATAGCTTTAACTCCGGTAATTTACTTCTATGTATTTTACCCGTTAATAAATATATTTTCAAGCTATCATCATGAAAAACATTTTAATTCCAGTGCCTGGATAAAAAAACCGGCATTACGATATGAAATGAGTAATGAAATGGTTGAAAAAAATATATTTTTAGGAAAAACCAAACAGGAAGTAGAATCTCTTTTAGGGAAAAGTGAATGGTTTGGTTGGGACGATAGCATCAAAGCTAATTCTCCTGAAAAATGGAACTATAACTTAGGCTATAAACCAGGTGCTTTTAATATGGACCAGGAGTGTTTAGAGCTCATTTTTGAAAACAATAAAGTGGTAAGTACAACCCAATATCAATTAGAAACGAAGTTTGAATAAACAAGTAAAATATACCGTAGGTTTTATTATTGCCTTAGTACTTTTAAATGTATTAAGCAGCAAAGTTTTTAAACGATTCGATTTAACCGAAGATCAGCGATACACCTTAAGCGACGCAGCAATTCATGTTATAGATAACGTTGAATCGCCTATTATTGTTGATGTCTTTTTAAAGGGAGACGATTTTCCTTCGGAATTTAGAAGGCTTCAAAATGAAACCAAGCAGTTATTAGAAGAATTCGCTGCCGAAAACAGCAATATTGTTTTCAACTTCATCAACCCGTTAGAAGACGAAGCGACTAGAGAACGAAACATTCAGCAATTAACCGCCAGAGGCTTAACACCCATGCAATTAAGCGTTCAAGAAAGTGGCAAAACATCTCAGGCTGTTATCTTTCCTTGGGCCTTAGCCAGCTATAATGAGCAAACCGTTGTGATTCCACTTATAAAAAATAAAATCGGGACTTCACAACAAGAATTAGTCAACAATTCAGTTCAACATTTAGAATACGCTTTCGCCGATGGTTTTAAAAAACTGGTAACACCTAAGCATCAGAAAATCGCCGTTTTAAAAGGTAACAAAGAACTTGATGATAAATATATTGCCGATTTTATTAAAAAGCTTGGCGAGTATTATTTTATTGCCCCTTTTACTTTAGATAGTGTTTCTAACAATCCGCAAAAATCACTTAAAGAATTAAACGACTTCGACTTAATTATCGCTGCAAAACCAACTGAAGCCTTCTCTGAGCAAGAAAAACTGGTTTTAGACCAATACACTATGAATGGCGGAAAAAGCCTTTGGATGATTGATGCCGTAATTATGGAAAAAGATAGTTTGTATAACGCACGCGGAACAAACTTCGCAGTTAACAGAGACTTAAACCTAACCGATTTTTTCTTTAAATACGGTGTACGTATTAATCCTGTTATTACAAGCACATTATACTCTGCTCCTATTACCCTAGCTATGGGAGAAGGTAGTAATTCGCAATTTCAAAATTTACGTTGGCCGTATTCACCATTAGCTTCAAATAATAGTAATCATCCTATTGTCAATAATTTAAACCTGGTACGTTTCGATTTTGCTAATCAGATTGATACTTTAAAAAATAATGTTTCTAAAACCATCCTGTTAGAAAGTGCGCCATTAACCAAACTGGAAGGTACGCCAAGAGAAATCAGTTTAGATTTAGTCACCAAAGAGCAAGACCCGTCGCTTTTCAACAAAGGCAATCAAACGCTTGCCGTGTTGCTTGAAGGCGAATTTCCTTCGGTTTACAGCAATCGAATAAAACCGTTTAAGTTACAACAGAAAAAAGACTTAAGTGTACCGACAAAAATGATTGTAGTTGCAGATGGTGACGTGATTAAAAACGATGTGGTTAGAGGTGTACCTCAGGAATTAGGTTTCGATCGCTGGACAGGACAGCAATACGGTAACAAAGAATTTTTATTAAATGCCGTTAACTATCTTTTAGACGATTCAGGACTCATTAACATTAGATCTAAACACATAGATGTTGCGTTTTTAAATCAACAAGAAATAGCTGCCGAAAAAACCAAATGGCAACTTATAAACATTGCGTTACCACTTGTATTGCTTGCAATCTTTGGTTTTACTTATAATTACGTAAGAAAGAAAAAATACGGCGCTTAAATGTTAATAAGTTTGTTTCCTATATTTCGGGGTATCGAATATATTTGTAAGTAGTATAATTCAAGACTTAAACTAAGTTCTTTTACATGTAACACATCATAAGGTTACTTCTGTGTACCAAAACACAGTTATTAGTTTGTAATGGTAGCATGTAATCAACCAAAACCATAAAGTTAAAACATGAAATTTATAGTATCGAGTACTTATTTATTAAAACAATTGCAAGTTTTAGGAGGGGTTATCAATAGCTCTAATACATTACCTATTTTAGATAACTTTTTATTTGAATTAAACCAGTCTCAATTAACCGTCTCTGCAAGTGATTTAGAGACCACGATGTCTTCTACACTTGAAGTTGAAAGCAATAGTGAAGGTAGCGTTGCTATTCCTGCACGATTATTACTTGATACGCTTAAAACATTTCCAGAGCAACCGTTAACTTTTGTTATTGAAGATAACAACACTGTTGAAATTAGCTCTAATCACGGTAAATATGCTTTAGCTTATGCCAGCGGAAAAGAATTCCCTAAGGCGGTTGTTCTTGAAGACCCGAGTAAAACAGTGGTTTTAGGTGATGTTTTAGCTACCGCAATTAGTAAAACCATTTTTGCTGCCGGAAACGACGATTTACGTCCGGTAATGAGCGGTGTATTTTTTCAATTCTCTACTGAAGGTTTAACGTTTGTGGCTACCGATGCTCATAAATTAGTTAAATACACGCGTGAAGATATTAAAGCCAGTCAGGTTGCAGAATTCATCATGCCTAAAAAACCTTTAAACCTATTGAAAGGTATTTTAGCTGGTAGTGAGGAAGACGTTACAATTGAATACAACGATTCTAACGCGAAATTCATTTTTGAAAACTCAACCTTAATTTGTCGTTTAATCGATGGTAAATACCCTAACTACGAAGCGGTAATTCCTAAAGAAAACCCGAACAAATTAGTGATTGACAGAACACAGTTTTCGAACTCTGTGCGTCGTGTTAGCATTTTCTCAAATAAAACAACACACCAGATTCGTTTAAAAATTGCTGGTGCTGAATTGAATATTTCTGCCGAAGATATCGACTACAGTAACAAAGCTGAAGAACGTTTAACTTGTGATTACCAAGGAGACGATATGCAAATTGGCTTCAACTCTCGCTTTTTAATGGAGATGTTAAACAACTTAGGCTCTGATGATGTTCAATTAGAAATGAGTATGCCAAATCGTGCTGGTATCTTAACTCCTATTGATGGTTTAGATGATGGCGAACAAATTACTATGCTTGTTATGCCTGTTATGTTAAATAGCTAAAATTTTAGATACAAAATATATTAAAACAAAAAAACGCTCACCAAATGGTGGGCGTTTTTCATTACACTACTTCAACAATCCCTCAATTATTTAAAATAGCATAGCAGAACTATTGTCCATCGTTATTATTATCTATGGTAGTATACTCTCCATTATAACTACCATAAATAGTAGTGCCATCTTTCCTTTCAAATTCAAATGTAAATTCTATCCTATCTACAGAATAATAGGTTATTGTTATGCTGCCTGAATTAGCTTCCAGATTATTATTAATATCATTCTTAGACAAAACAGTCACACCCCCTTCAAATTCGGCTTCGAAAATTTCACCATTTACAGTGAAATCAAAATCATTTAATTCATTTAAATTATAAGTTGTTTCACCAATAGAGGCTTGATTAATTCTAAAGTGCATAAAATCTACACCTTGTAAAGAAGCACCAGAACTTAAAGAAGACATCACCTCATCTGACGATTTATTACTTAATTCAATAAAGGTGTTACCAAATGAAACTCCTAAAAATGCTGACTTGACTTCAAACTGATCTTCCCCTATTACAATTATACCTCTTGCCTTTTCCTTATTATCATCTGATGAACAAGACAGTAATATAAAGGATGATAAAACTAAGGTTACTACTTTTAATATTCTCATAAATACACAAATTAAAGCACCCAAATTGGATGCCTCTTAATTTTAATTTTAACTAATTTATTGTTTGATAAACTTTTTAGTACTTACCCCTGAATTGGTTGTTATTTGTATCAGATACAATCCTGAAACCAAATCATCTACAGTCATTCCCTTATTTATAGAATCAGATTGTTTTATTAACTGACCATTACTATTGTAAATAGCTAAATTTTGTATGTCTTGCTTCGATTTTAAATATAAAGTGTTGCCTACAGGATTAGGATATAATGAAATTGATAAATCTTTAGTAAAATCATCAATACTTAGAGTTGAAGAGGTATACTCGAAAGCTCCTAAATCTAGAGTTGCATTTACAAATCTATCATTTCCTGATAGATCTAATGAACCAAACAAAGTGACATTAAAATGCGCATTATCACCTTGATCTATAATATATAATGAAGCTACTGTTGGCTTATAATCTGCGTCTAAATTCAAGTTGTCAGTAGCAGGATTTAAAGTCGTTATATTGGTTGCTGAAAAAGTTCCGTAAGTCCCTGCATTATTAGGTACAGTTGCAATGGTATTGTTTATAACAACATCAAAATTAGCTTCTGCTCCATTGGAAATATCTCTTGTTGCGGCTGTTCCGTTAATTGTGTTTTGCCAAAAAATAGAATTATATATATTAAGGTTTAGACTTGCATTTCCCGAAGCTGTAATAACATTACCGTAAGTGGAATTATTGATATTGTTAACAAAAGTACTGTTAGTGATAACTGCATCCAAAGTATTACCATTACTCCAGTCTGATCTTAGAATATCCAATGCTGCAATATTCGTGTCGTTATCTGCAACCAAAACGTTAGCCCATCTTGTAAAAACGTAACCGTTTGTACTATCTGACTGCAAATAAATTAAACCAAAATTAACCGAAGTATTATAAACAAGCTTGGTGTTTTCTAAAAATAGTCCACCACTTAGTTTTCTCATTTTCAACAAATATCCGTTTGAATAATTATATCTAATTACAGAGTTTTTAATTTTTAAATTTGAGATATCTGCACTGTTTGGAATATAAATAACCCCATTTTCATTTACACCTCCAGCTGCCGATGTATCGTAAATATTTTCAAAGATGATGCCATCAAAAGTAACATCATTTGCTGTTACGCTAAACAATCGTTCTGCATTATCTGTTTTATTAGATGTAAAATCACCTTCAATGTCATCACCGTTCATATCACCTGTAAAAACAGTCGCATTAGTTGTGTGAATTAAAGCAACATCTCTCTCTGCTAAAGTTGTTTCAGTCCCTGCAAATCCGCCAACAATATTAATTTCATTGGTAGTCACAGAGATAGGGGTATTTACATCTATTAAGGTGTAAGTTCCTTTAGCTACCCAAATGTCATCATTAAGACTTGTTGCAGATAAAGCATCTATAATATTGGTATAAGCATCACTCCAAGAGCTTCCATCGTTTGCTCCAGTCGCATTAGCATCTACATAATATACCGTAGGAATGCAATTAACGCTATAACTAGCATGACTATCTTTAGTCCATCCTACCAAGTACTGACCACTATTAGCTGGTGGCGAAAACCCGTTATCAACCTGAATACACGTCAAATTTGGATTTGAATACGCCTTCATGTAGTTGAAATTGCTATTATTTCCGTTAGAAATTAACAAAGTCTCTAACTGACTATTATCATAGCAGAAAATTTCAGTAATACTTGTGTTTAAACGAATATCTAAACTTGTTAAATTATTAGCAGCAACATGCAAACGTGTAAGAGATAAATTGTTACTAACATCAATTGTTGTTATGCTATTATTTGGAACATCTAAACGTGTTAAATTAGTAAAAGCTTCAATTCCTGTTAAATCTGAAATACCCAAACCATTCATTATTAATTCGGTGGTTACTTGAGCCTCTGCCATAGTAATTTCAGAATCGTTATTTAAATTGATACTACTATCGTTTACTAAAAAACTTTTAAAATTAGCATCTGGAATAGTTACAATTTGATTTAACGCGGCACAATCGTAGCTATAAAATGCAGAATTTCCTTTGGTCCATCCTTGACTATAAATACCAGCTTCTGCAGGTGGTGTAATACCAGCATCTATTTGAATACACGATAAGCTATTACCATAGGCTTTCATCCAATTGATATTGAAATTATTACCATTTGCAATATTTAATTGATATAACACACCATTGTTATGGCATTGAATATCTGTAATTAATGTGTTTGCACTAATATCTAATGTTTCAATTTGATTATCTGCACAGTGCAAGCGTGTTAATGCCAGATTATTACTTACATCTAATGCCGTTAAATTATTACTATAGCAATCTAAGCGTGTAATGTTTACGAAGGCTTCAATTCCTGTTAAATCTGAAATGGACAAGCCATTAATTAATAATTCACCTGTGAAAGCCTGAGCTTCAGCAAGAGAAATTTCAGTGTTCCCGTCTGTATTAATTGATGCATTTCCAACAAGAAACGCTTTAAAGTTTGCATCAGGAATATTTACGTTTTGAGCAAAAACAGCAGATACGCCTATGCATAAGTAGGTAGTAAATAATAGTAAAGTTTTTTTCATTGTAGTTGAGAATTTTTATGATTAATCAACTACAAAACAACTGCTAGAGTCTAAGTTTCCAATTTAGATTTTTCTGAAGTACCTTAATTTCTTTCTGAATTAATTATAGAAATGTTTCTTTAACGACTATTAAAAATTGATCGCGTTTAGATTTTGATATAGGAATGCGTTTTTGATTACTCATTAGCAAATAATCGCCATCATCTTTAACCAATTCTTCTACATATTTTAAATTTATAAAATACGACCGGTGGCATTTAAAAAACATGGCGTTTTTTGATAATTGTTCCACAAAATGCTTCAACGGTTTACAAATAGTTTTTTGCTTACCTTCTGCTAACTGCACATTGGTATACATGCCATCTGCTTCAAAATAAACTATATCGTTATGTGAAGCGAACAAAATACCTTTAGGAATTTCTAAAGCAATTTTATCTATAGATAATTGCTTTAACGAATCGCGAAGCTTACTTAATTGTTGGCTTAAATTATTAGCCTCTATCGCTTCTTTTGCTTTTGTCACCGCTTCTTTAAGCTCTGTAATATCAACAGGTTTTAGTAAATAATCAATAGCTGAGAGTTTAAAAGCTTCTATAGCATATTGATTGTATGCAGTAACAAAAATGATTTTAAAATCGATTTGACCCGAAAAATATTCCAGAATTTCTAACCCCGACTGATTTGGCATTTCTATATCTAAAAATACGATATCTGGCTTTTCGGACTTAATTAAATCTACGCCAGTTTTTAAATCTGCCGCCTCCTTAATGTCTGTAATTGACCTGCAGTGCTCTATTATTAGATTAGACAACAAATGTCTTGCACGTTTTTCGTCATCAATAATTATGGCTTTCATCACTTCTATTTTATTAATATTTTAATTGTGACCCTCGTTCCTTTAGGCTGATGTTGATCATCATACAAATCTTCTATATCGATATCTATTTCACGTTTAAGCTTATGCTTATACAAAAACACGCGCTCTTGATTGGCTTTTGTAGCAAACGATTTATAAGTGCGAAGTGATTTGTTTATGGCTTCTGAAGCTTGCCTACCCACCCCATTATCTTCTACAATAATTTCTAGACTATTTGTTTGTCTTATTTCGTTAAAACTTACAGACAACTTTCTCTCACCCGACTTATGCAATAAACCATGCTTTAAGGCATTTTCAATGTAAGGCTGAACAAATAACGATGGTACTTTTATTTGATTCGTATTTAAACCTGAATCGACTAAAATTTCGTAATTAAGCTCTTCAGCAAACCTTATTTTTTCTAATTCTAAGTATAACTTTAAGGCGTCAATTTCCTGGCTTAGTGTAATTTCATTTTGCTGACTGTAATTTAGGTACAAACGAATTAACCTACTAAATTTAACGAGGTATGAACTGGCAAGCTCTCTTTCGTTTGAAATGATATAATCCTGAATAGAATTGAGCGCATTAAAGATAAAATGCGGATTCATTTGCGATCTTAAGTTTTCTAAACGTAAATTCGTTATCTTTTTATCACTTAATATTTTATCTATCTCCGCCAAACGATCTTGCTCCTTTTTCTTTAATTTTTGATTAAAAATCATCCAAATAATGATAATCAGGCATAAACTAACTAATGAATAAAACCATGAAGCTTCCCAAAACGGTTTACTTATTTCAAAACGAATTGGAGTTAAGGTTTCCCCCTCCTTTCCTCCTGTATTTAAAGCTTTTACCTCAACCGTATACTTTCCACTGTTTAAATTATTAAAAACAGCTTTATTTACACCTAAAGGAACGTTGTGCCAAACATTATCGGTTTCACTTATCCTGTAAGCATACTGTACATATTTATCGGAAAGGAAACCGTTTGAATTAAACTCTAAACCTATATTGTTTTGATTATAATCGAGCACGTAATGTTCTTGAAGTGGTAATGTTGAATCATTAACAAAAACTGATTTAATATTTAAAGGAGCCGTATAATGCGTTTTAAATACGGAGTCCTGTTTAGGAATTTTATAGAAGATATTAGGTTTAATAATTAAAATATCGTCCTTTAATACCAATAACTGACTACTGGATGCATCGACCCCATCCTGTGTGCTTAAAATTTTGATTTGTTGGGTTAAAGTGTCATATTGTATTAATTCGCTATCTGTTAAAATCCATAAAAATTTGCCATCACCTACGATTGAGTTTATTAATTTATCATTTAAAACTTTCAAATCCATTGGTTCAAGTTCACTATTATAAAAACGAATTAAACCATAGTGCTGGGTTGCAAACCATAAGCTCCCATCTGTTTCAGCTATTTCATTGATTAAAACACTTTCTCCTTCATAAATAATTTCTTTTAAAGTGTTGTTTTTGAATTCGTACAAGCCATCAATAAAAGATATGTATAACGATTTTCCCTTTGAAAACCATGAAGTTTTTACCCGTTTGTCTCGCAAAACTGATAACGAATCTGAATTTAAGGGGTTATGATATATAATGCCTTCCTTATAATTTCCATAAAACAAATTCTCGTTTCCTAAAGCAGAAAAACTTTTAGCCACAGCAAACTTATTGGCAGCATCTGTTACTTTGTAATTCGTTAAATCTATAACATAGGACTTTGTTACATTCAAACTAACCAACAAAGCCTGTTTTTTATCATCATAATAAAATTGACCTACGGGTTTCGCTCTGGGTAAATGTATAGAATGCTCCAAAATTCCTTTTTTATAAAATAATATCTTACCATTGTTAGTACCAAAAACAAACCTATTATCTTTTAATGCACAAAATGATGTTATTTTGTTTTTTTTATCGTCCAGATTATATGTTTTTATCTGAATATTTTGAGATACAAAAATTCCATTATCCAAAGTCGAAAACCAATAATTGCCATTGAAATCTTTAACAACTTTAGAAATGGATTCTCCCTTGAAGTAGTGTGATTTTAATTTTAGGTTAAACCAACTGTAATCATACAAATAGACCCCTGAATCTGTACAGAACCAATACGTATTATCAATTTCAAGAATTCTGTAAATTGTGCGGTTAACCAATAATTCTGGAGTAATTAACTTCTGTGTTCGTTTTGTTGCTTTGTCTATAATATAAATGGTATTCTTACCTTCAAATCTGTAATTAACAAACACATGATGAGATAAGGCGAATACCTGAGCAGATTGTAATTGATGATACTGATCTATTTCAAGAATTTGTTGCATCTCGTCACTATTCGACGAAATAATTTTAGCATTATTATCAAGAAGAAACACAAAATCTTCATTATTATATTGACTAACACTCATAATGTGCCAGTCATTTACTTTAGATACCTTTTTTGTGTTTTTATCAACTTCAAAAACCCCTTGCTCTGTGAATAACCTTATTTTTAAATCATAAACCTCAAAAGGAACTAGCTGACCATTAGTAATTTTATTTGCATCAAAAAAAAGATACATTGTGTTATTTTCAACATAAAATAGCTGTCCGTAAATATTATTACACCAAAGTCGGCCATGCTTATCTAATTTAAGACCAAATACAGAATTTCCATGCTGCTCTTGATGCGTTGTTTTAATATAGCTTCTGCCGTTATATCGATATAAACCTTTATCGGCTGCTAACCATATCGCTTTGTTATTATCTTCAACTATATCATAAAATTCAATATCTGGTAAATTAGATACTGTAGACATGTTTACTGTTATCGGATTTTGAGTAAAACCTGAATTGACCAACAGAATCAAAAAAAGAAGTAATATGTTAGTTTTTAATTTAAGCATCAAGATTAGCAAAAAAACAAACTTATTATTAATCCCATATACTAAAAGTGATTTTTTCTAAACCTGGTCTATTTTTTTCTAAATAAACAAAAAACGCTCCACAATAGTGAGCGTCTTATTAATATCTTAATTAAATAAACTAATTAATAAAATTAAGAGATAATGGATATTTTGCAACTTCGCCATTACTGGCTTTTATAGCATTAATTATTGGAAAGATGAGTGAAACTATTCCAATTATAATAAATCCAACAAGTCCTATACCACACAGCAGCATTAATGGAATACATAGTAAGCAATATACAATTAAACTCAATTGAAAGTTTACAATATTCTTACCGTGTTCATCCATTTGGTAAACCTTATCCTTTTGTGTTAACCAAATAATTAAGGGTAATAATAAGCTTCCAAAACCTAACACTAAGGTTACTAACTGACTTAAATGGGTTATGACTAGTAATTGATTATCTTTTCTCATGATTGATTATGTGTTTTGATTGACACTTATTAGACTAACGAATTTAAGAAAAGTTACAACTACAAATAAAAAAATCCGTAGCTGAAAAAGCTACGGATTTTTAAAGGTAGTATCTCACAAAGTGTGTAAAGATTAAAAATCGAGGGTTAATGCTCTCGATATTTTTTTTGTTTAATTTTAAAATTTACACACTTATGAAGAAAGAAGATTTTCTAAACGACGATTTTTTAAAACAGTTTAAAACAGGAGACGAACTGACCTCCTTTCTAAAATCCATCCAAAAGCGAGGTATTGAAAAGATGCTAGAAGGAGAACTTGATGCGCATTTAGATTATGATAAACATCAACAATCCGACAATAGCAATACCCGTAACGGTTACGCTTCTAAAAAGATAAAAACAGCTTTAGGAGAGACCAATATTAAAGTTCCCAGAGACCGAGAAGCCTCTTTTAACCCTATGTTAGTTCCTAAACGTACCAATATGGTCGATGGCATAGAAAACGTCATTATCAGCCTTTATGCAAAGGGTATGAGTAATTCTGATATCGAAGAACAAATCCGAGAAGTTTACGATTTTGATGTATCTACATCTACCATATCTCGCATCACAGATAAAGTGACCAATGATATTGTTGCCTGGCAAAACAGACCACTAGAGCCTGTATATTTAATTACTTGGATGGACGGTATTGTATTCAAAGTTCGGGAGAACTCCAAAGTCATTAACAAAACCATGTACATTGCTGTAGGATTACGCAGGGATGGTAAAAAGGAAGTTTTGGGACTTTGGCTGGGTAAGAATGAATCGGCAGCCTTTTGGATGAGTGTCTTGACTGATATTAAAGCTAGAGGCGTTCAGGATTTGCTTATCACAGCTACAGATAATCTTAACGGCTTTACCGATACCATTAAAAACGTTTTTCCTGAATCTAAAACCCAAATCTGCGTGGTGCATCAAATTCGTAACGCTTGCCGCTATGTGGTTTGGAAAGACAAGAAGGCCTTTACAAAGGATATGAAAAATATCTACGATGCACCCACCAAAAGCGCAGCAAAAGCCGCTCTAGAGGACTTTGCTCAAAAATGGGAACACAAGTACTCTTACGCTATTAAAAGCTGGAATGACAACTGGGAAGAGCTTACCGCTTTCTATGAATTTCCTTTAGAAATTAGGAAAATCATTTACACCACGAACCTTATTGAAAACCTTAATGGAAAAATCAGGAAGTACACCAAAAACAAGCTGTCATTTCCAACAGATGAAGCAGTAATGAAGTCCACTTTTTTAGCTCTTAGAGAGGCTACTAAAAAATGGTCGATGCCGATTAGAAACTGGGGCATTATTTTAAACCAGTTTTTAACTATATTTGAAAAAAGGGTCCAGATTTAAAAAAGCTAAACCCTCGATATTTTATACTTTACACACTTTTCGGGATAGTGTCTTTTTAAATTTAATAATATTAGAAAATTATTTACATGTGTAAACCGATTTGAATAATTCGGTAAACTTTTCCTTATTTCCATTTTTAAATGGAACCATATAAAAACTATAGGTATTCACATGATCTCCACTTAAAGTATACTCCTTTTGTGGTCTAGCGCCCCAGCTGTTATCACCACCAACACCACGTTGATCCATATCTATATTTAATTGAACTAAATCGCGTTCTACAATATCTATGGTGTGTTTGCTTTTATTTACTTCAGGCATACCATCACTATAATTCGCATCCTGTGTTGCGTGTTTTTCAACTTTATTTTCTAATGCATAATTTAAACCATCCGTCGCATCAAAATCTTCATTAAGCATATGCAATGCACTTAATCCTAAATCCTTTTGGTTGCCTGCTGAAGACACTACCAGTAAACCGTTATTGTTTGTATTAGCAAAAGCAACCCAACGTACATCGGTTTTATATCCATTTTCCTGAGGACGAATATACGGCACATACTGATCGGAAACCGATGAATTGTATACATCTACAAAAGCTGAGGCTTTTCTATCTGTATAATTTTCCCATGGACCACGTCCGTAATACGTCATATTACTAAATGCTTTTGGTAACTGCATGCGCATACCCACTCTAGGAATATCTGCTTGATAAGTAGTTGTATTTAACGTATTATCTATTTTAATCATACCATTTGCTAAAATGGTATAAACCGAAACAAACGTGGTCTCAACACCAGGTAAAGTATATGTAATGGTTGCTGTTACTTTGCCTTCTTGAGAATCGTCTACCATAAAAGATGTTACTTTTTGATTAAGCGTTGCTTCCTTCCATTTAATATTTTTTTCCTGCATACGATTACCAAAATCATTATCTGTTGGTGCACGCCAGAAGTTTGGTTTTGGTCCGTTTTGGTCTTTAATCAACTCTTCATTTGCAAACTTATAAGACACCATTTTACCCGCAGATTTATCGAACAGAACTTCAAAATCTTCTCCCGAAAGCTCTAAACTTTCCTTGCTATCTTTTACTTTAATAGAGGAGCTAGTAGCAATACTTTCTTCTTGCCATTTTATCTTTCTTCCTAATAAAATTTGCTCATGTGCTACTACATAACCAGCTTTCAATATCCCCCAACCTTCTTTAAGCACAGCTTCTATCTCTAAAAAATATTCGGTATTTTCTTTAAACTCTATATTATTCAATGGTACCCTTACTAGTTTTCCTGTATGAGGCTCTACGGCTATACTTCCGGCGTCAAACGTATCTAAAATAGTTCCATTAGCTTTTATTTTTGCTTTTATATCGAACTTATCCAGATTGGTAAAATCATAAAGGTTCTCAACTAAAACTCTTACCTGATTATCTCTATTAATACCTTTGTGCTTAAAATTAATAAACTCGTGGGCTTTTTTCACTTCATATAACCCCGGATGAGGTGTGCGGTCAGGAAAAATTATTCCATTATTTAAAAAGGTGTTATCGGTAGGCATACCTTCACCATAGTCCCCTCCGTAAGCATAATACTTTTCACCTTTTTTGTTAGTTTTCCAAATAGATTGATCGACCCAATCCCAAATGAAACCACCTTGTAAGTTGTCATGCTGTTCAATAACATCCCAGTAATCTTGAAAGTTTCCTGTGCTGTTTCCCATAGCATGGGCATATTCCGAAGGAATAAAAGGACGGTCTGTTTTCGATCTTCCTATATTTTCAAAACCAGCTGGTGATGGATACTGAGGCACGATGATATCTGTGTTCGCCTCCATATCGAATAAATTACCATCTACATCTTTATAAGCGCGCTCGTATTGTACCGGACGCTTTTGCTTATCATGTGCTTTGATAGCATCATATCCCGCAAAAAAGTTAATTCCGTTTCCAGCCTCGTTACCCATAGACCAGATGATTACCGAAGGGTGGTTTTTATCGCGTTCTACCATACGAATCATACGATCGACATGGGCTTTTTCCCATTTTTCAACCTTCGCAAGCGAATGACTTCCGTAGTACATACCATGCGATTCGATATTCGTTTCGTCTACCACGTAAATTCCATAAATATCACACAACTCATAAAATTTTTCTTGCTGTGGGTAATGACTTAGCCTAACGGCATTAATGTTATTCTCTTTCCAAAGCTGAATATCTTTTAAAATCTGCGCTTCACTAACCACATGGCCAGTTTCTGGGTTATGCTCTTGTGTATTTACCCCTTTTAAAGTAATCACTTGTCCGTTTACACGTAACAAGCCATTTTTAATTTCAACCGTTCTAAACCCTACTTTTGTAGATGTCGACTCTAAAATCTTTCCTTTGTCTTTAGTCGTCACCACTACCTGATAAAGGTTTGGTGTTTCAGCCGTCCAAGGCAACACATTAAAAATTTGAGTTTTCAAATTCACATTAATCGTTCCGTCTGATGGCACTTTAACCGAATCACTTCCTTTTGCAACAGCAGAACCTTTTTGGTCTAAAACCTCGTAAAAAACATCAACCGTATTTGATTTTGAATCTGAATTATTAACAGCCACAGTAAGGTCTAAATTTCCTGTAGTATAGGCACCATCAAGAGTTGCCATAACTTCGAAATCCTTAATACGCGATTTTGGCTGAGCATACACATAAACACTACGCTCAATTCCACTAATTCTCCAGAAATCCTGACACTCTAAATACGAACCGTCAGTCCATCTAAAAATTTGAAGGGCAATGGTGTTTTCTCCTTCCTTTAAATATTTTGAAATATTAAATTCTGCCGGAAGTTTACTCCCTTGAGAATACCCAACATATTCACCATTAATCCAAACGAAACCTCCAGATTTCATGGCTCCAATATGCAAAAACACTTCCTTTTCATCCCAGCCCTTGGTTACTGTAAAAGTACGTCTATAAGATCCTACAGGATTATAGTCAAATGGTACTTGTCCCGGATTAGACGGGTATATTTTATCTTCGAAAGTAATCTCGTTTGAAACCGGTGCTTTATAATCGGCAAACTCATACTGATGGTTTACGTAAATTGGGACTCCATAGCCTTCTACTTCCCAATTAGCAGGGACTTTAATATTATCCCAATCAGTAACATCGATTTCAGGCTTCATAAAATCCTTAGGACGATCTGCTGGTTTACGAACCCATTTAAATTTCCACTGTCCATCTAAACTGATGTAATTTGCAGATGCTTTCCAGTTATTTTTTAAAGCTTCACTTTCTGAAGAAAATGAATAAAAGGTGGTATGTGTGTCTTCTTTATTTTCAGAAATTACCTGAGGATTTTGAATGTAATGTTTTAGATCCTGAGGTAGTTCTTGAGCAAAGAATAAATTTGTAAAACAGAGTAGTGTTAAGCTTGTTAAGTTGTTTTTCATACTAATGTTAATGTGTTCGAACACAAACATATTAAATTTAACCAATAGTCTTTTCCATAATTTAGGGTTTCTTTAGTAAAACTATAGATTTTAACAAATTTTATGATAACTGTAAAACTTACATCTATTAGTAAAAGATTAAAGATTGAAAAATCTAAAGAATTAGATATTTGATAGCTGCTGATAAAACGTATAATACTGTTGATTATTGGGGTATAAATCCACCAAACGTTTGGCTATATTTTTTGCCTTAATGCTCTCATTATTTTTAGCATAATGATACGCTAAAGCATACAATAAACTCTCATTATTGCCATCTACTTTCAAGCCGCTAACCAAAGCCTCTTCGGCTTTATTTGGCTTATTCCTTTTATCATAGAGTAAACTTAAATTATAGTATGCTCGAATATTTTCGGGCATTTTATCAATAGTCTGCTCTAAATAAGAGATAGATTCGTCTTCCCTATTTAATTCGGCTAATAACAAGGCCAATGAATAATAGGTTACACCATAATCTGGCTCCTGTTCAATGACAATTTTAAAGGTTTCCTCTGCATTTTTATAAGCTCCCGTATTATAGTATAAATTAGCTAAGGTTAATCTTAAATTATTCTCCAAATTATCAACTTCCAAGGCCTTTTCATAGTAAAACACAGCCTGCTGTAGATCACCTTGTTTTATATAATAATTTCCTTTTCTTGCCAATCCACCAGCAAAATCGGTATTCAAATCTAAATAAGTTTCAAACTCCTTTTTTACTTTAGCATAGACCGCTTTATAACTTTCTGGAATTTGAAGTACATTAACACCTGCCAACGCATAGAATGTTTTTACACGAACTGTTCTTTTAGGGTCTTTTAGCAATGGTAGTAAATAATTAATATAATCGGTGTTATTAATATTACTCAGTACATCCACACTTGTTGCGCGCACCATGGGTGATTTATCATTTAATCGGGTAATATATTCATCTAAATATTGCTGGATATCATAATTTGATAAGGCTCGTAATGCCGAAGCCCTAACTAATTCGTTTTCTGAAGTATCGTGAATTAAATCAATCAATCCAACATCGGCATGAGCTTCTCCAATTACACCTGGTACTAACTTATCTGAAAAATGTAAAGAATCTACTTTACCATATAATTCTTGAAAAGATTCCCAAGCCCATTTATTATCTTTAGTATCATGGCAGTCTACGCAGGCATTTGGTGTACCGTATTTCAAACTCTGATCCGGTCGTGGCACTCTAAAACTATGATCTCGCCTAAAATCGTTACCCATATAATATCTCCCTGTCATATGGCAATTAATACATGCAGCACTTTCGGTTCCCATCTCATGCTTATGATGATCTGGTGTATTATACTTTGTTGGAGTATGACATTGGGTACACAATGCATTGCCTTCAATTTTTAACTTTAAAGAATGTGGATTGTGGCAACTATTACAAGCCACATCGTTTTTATACATTTTACTCTGCATAAACGAAGTATACACATAGTCTTCATCTAAAATTTGTCCGTCGGGATAGTATTGTGGTTCTACAATTAAATGCGGAAAATAATGATCTAAAAACGTGCCTTCATAATTGTAATTTTCAGTGAATTGTTCGCGTCTAGCGTGGCATCTTGCACATTCGTCCACCAATTGTTTTGGGGCTATTCTGCTTGTCATTTTCATAGTTCCCGTGGGCATATATTCTTCACCTAATCGCTTAACATCTTCAACGTGTTGTTTTCCTGGTCCATGACAAGCTTCACAACTAACATTGATTAAAGCAAACTTAGTATCGTAACTATCTGTTTTAAAATCGTAGTTTTTCCTAACGTTTATAGAGTGGCAATCGGAACACATGGTATTCCAGTTCAAACCTTTATTTGTCCAGTGCAGCCACTCTTCATGGACCACCCTAAAATCAGGAAATAAATTGAACCACTTGTTCTCAACTGAATCCCAAGCTGTACTTAAACACTGGTAAGCTCCATTTGGAAATTCCACAATATACTGTTGTAGTGGTGTAATTCCGTAAGTATAAACAATTTTGTAATCTTGGTAGCTGCCATCCGGTCCTTCGGTATTTACGTAATAATTACCATCCTTTTGGTAGAATCTAGAGGTCACCTCTTGATTAGTGAATGTTTCTCCTTTAAAATCAGCCAGAATTGATGTGCTATCAGCTATTTGCATGGCCTTATCGTGGTGAGAACCTTGCCAATCTTTAAACTCTGCTTCATGGCAACTTTTACAGGTTTCGTCTCCTAAAAAATGCTTATCCGGAATTAAAGCGGTTGATGTAAAAATATCATCTTTAGTTATCGCTTCATATTTCTTTTCTTTCTTACAAGAATTCAATAAAACAATTGAAACAAATAAACAGGTTAAGCTTGATAAAGCACGAGTAATAGTAGGGTTAGCCAAAATCTTTATCTTTAAAAAATTACAGAATAAATTGTACTATAAATGTAACTTAATTTTGACTTAGAACAGCTATAAATAAGAAGTAAAATCTGTAAATATCTGCTTAAAAATTATACATAAAACCGAAACTAATTCTCATGGCATCACGACTTTTATCTAAAGCCTGAGCTACACCATTTACTTCCCCTTTAACATCTATTGATTTTATACCGTAGTCGAGCTCGAGACCAACGGTCATACGTTTATAAGCATCATACATAAGGTTAAAAATACCATAATAATGCTTATGCAGAAAATCGCCCTCTACAAACACCGTTGTATCATCTAATGATTCATAAACAATAAGCCTTTCGGAGTCATCTAACTTAAATTGTGTCGCTCCAAAAACTATATTGGTATGCAATTTAGTAGTTATAAAGTACCCATAAGATGCCCAACCTCCAAAAGCAGGAGTTGCACTGATATTATTATTTCCGGAAGGATATCCATCATAACCTCCTCCAGAAACCGTAGTTAAATATGCTGAAATACCTTTACCCCCAACCAATTGAAATTGAAAGTTGTTTAAATTGGGTTTATAATTTCCACTAAAGCTTACTCCATAACCTAAAAAATTATCTATCTCATCATCCAATTTATAACGTACACTTCTCAATATGGAAGATAATCTTAAATGCCCCCAATCCTTTTTATATTTTACCGCAAAAGTGAAATCCGGCATAAACTGATCGACCTCCTCTACTAATGGCTGGAATTCATCGTAAGTAAAACTAGTTGCTATAGGCGCTTCAATACTGGCTTCATAAATCCAGTTAGGGTTGGAAAATGTATTTTTATATTTCACGTGGGGCGTGCGAATCCACACTCCTGAAGGCGGACCTTCCAACTCCATAATATCCGGCCAGATGTCTTCGTCTCCAAAATTATTCCACATCTGCCCTATTTGCCAATGTTCGGTTTCTACATATGCTTTTCTAAGACGCATTCTTCCATTTCCTCCCCAAAAATCAGATTCAACTACAGCTTTAATTACTTTTCCGTTTTCCTGAACCATATGTGTCGTTAATCGCAATTGAGTTTGATATAAATCTGCTTTAAGACTTTTATCATCATCCGTTCCAAATACATTAATAAGCCCTACATTAAAGGTTTCATTATCATTCAAGCCTCCAAAAATATCCATATAGCCATTTAGTTTCATATTAACACCTAAACTAGACTTAATACGAGGTTGATGATTTATGGAATCTTTGATGTAATGGTTAAAAACGGATCTTGTGCAAACGCACTTAAGCTGTTGAGTACTAATAATGCGATAGTAACATATTTCATACGAATAAATTTAAACATCTTAATTTACTCATTTTTAACCACATAAAATACTACAAATACAAAAAGGCGCTAAAACTAATTTTTAGCGCCTTTTTTAAAATCTGTAATAACATACTATCTCAATTCCGGAATAGCACAAACATCCATATCGCCGTAATCTAAATTCTCACCAGCCATACCCCAGATGAACGAGTAATTACTTGTACCTGAACCTGAGTGAATAGACCATGGTGGAGAAATTACTGCCTGGTTATTTTGCATCCAGATGTGTCTTGTTTCGTTAGTTTCTCCCATAAAGTGACAAACCGATTGCCCTTCTGGTACTTCAAAGTAGAAATACACTTCCATTCTACGATCGTGAACGTGAGCCGGCATTGTATTCCAGCTACTTCCTACTTTAATAGATGTCATTCCCATTTGTAACTGACATACATCAACGACGCTGTTTACAATATACTTTCTTAAAGTACGTGCATTGGCAGTTTCAGGAGATCCTAATTCAATAACTTCTACATCATCAGTTCCAATTTTCTTTGTTGGATACGCTTTATGAGCAGGTGTTGAATTTAAATAGAACATTGCCGGGCTATCTGCAGATGTACTTGCAAATACAACTTCTTTATTACCTTGCCCTACATATAAAGCTTCTTTGTGGTTTAACTCATATACAGTACCGTCTACAGTTACTGTTCCGGCTTGACCGATATTAATAATACCAAGCTCTCTTCTTTGTAAAAAGAATTCTGCTTTAAGCGGGTCAATTGCATCTAATGACACTGATTTAGAAACCGGTAACACACCTCCTGTAATAAAACGATCGTAGTGTGAATACACTAAGTTCAATTTATCGGCTTCAAAAAGATTTTCAATTAAAAATTCGTTTCTTAGTTGCGTTGTATCGTACCCTTTTACGCCTTGAGGGCTTGATGCGTAACGCGATTCATAACTAACTGACATAATTTATAGTTTTAGTTTCTTAATTTTTTTAATGCTTAAACGTTTAAGCTATTTACACGGATAAAATAAAATTTATCCAAATACCATTTTCTAAAAAAGAACGACGGTTAAGCTAATGGCTCCGTGGGCACCAACTACCAGACATTGTTCTATATCTGCTGTTTTTGATGGTCCTGAAATGAAGGTTCCAAAGGTTCTTTCACGCTCTGAAATAGCATCAAAAATCTGGTGCATATGCAAATTAACAGCATTTTTAGGGACTACCAAAATTAAATCGTTGGTAATAAATGGTAAAGCACGTACAACCATATCGTCTTCCGAAACCCAAACAGCACCATTTTCGGCTACTGCAAAATTACCTTTTATAATGGTTAAATCGATGTCCTCAAGCGTATGTGGGTCGGTCTCTTTTGAAACAGGAACTGTACCTAAGGCGGATTCCTTCATGCAAGACACAATTTTTTTAGCTTCTGGATATAACGTCTTAATCTCTTCATCAAGGGTAGCTAATCCATCTAACTCAAGAAGACGTCCACCAACAAATTCAATATTTTCTTTAAAGCGTTCTATTAAATTAATATCCTCATCAAAAACACTTAAATCGATATCCGGTAATGGCAGGGTTTCAGGTTTATTTGCCCTCACCGCTTTTAATATAGATTCTCTACTCATTTTTTTGTCTTTTTTTGTACCACTCTTCGAAATTGTCACCTTTTACTTCCGGTAAATCTCTAGCATGACCCCAGGTGTTAATTTTTGAATTTATTAAAGATTTTGGCGTATGTTTTAATATAAAACGCGTGGACTTCCCTACAAAATCATACGTCTTTGGTTTTGCCAAAATACTTCCGGCAGCTTTCATTATACTTTTCTTTACAGTTGGTTGTGGTACGTCTTTTACGATAATTTGACGCCATTTATACAACTGCTCATGAATATTAATTTTTACCGGACACACATCACTACAAGACCCACAAAGTGTAGATGCAAATGGTAACGAACTGTGTTTAGTTAAGTCTTTTCCTGGTGATAAAATAGAACCGATAGGCCCTGGAATGGTTGCATCGTAACTATGTCCGCCACTACGTCTGTAAATCGGGCAAGTGTTCATACATGCCCCACAACGAATACAGTGCAGCGATCGTCTGAAATCCTCTCGACTTAACTGCTCCGTTCTTCCATTATCAACGATAACGATATGCATTTCTTTACCTTCTTCCGGCTTATTGAAATACGAAGAATAGGTCGTTATAGGCTGACCTGTTGCACTTCTTGCTAATAAACGTAAAAATATACCTAAGTGTTTTTCTTGTGGAATTAACTTTTCCATACCCATACAGGCAATATGTACTTTAGCTAAGTGTGCTCCCATATCGGCGTTACCTTCATTGGTACATACTACAAAACCACCAGTATCGGCAACGGCAAAATTAACACCAGTTATCGTCGCATCGGCTTGCAAAAACTTATTTCTTAAATGCTTTCTTGCCTCACGAGTAAGATATTCAGGATTTCCTCCACTTGGCTTGGTGCCTAAATGCTCCTGAAATAACTCGTCTACTTCTTCTTTAGTTTTATGAATAGCAGGTAATACAATATGACTCGGTGGCTCCTTTGCCAATTGAACAATGCGCTCCCCTAAATCCGTGTCGATAACTTCAATATCATTAGCTTCTAGAAACGGATTTAAATGACATTCTTCAGTTAACATCGATTTACTCTTCACTATCTTCTTAGCATTGTGTTTTTGAAGAATGCTGTGAACTATTTTATTATGTTCTTCAGCATTAGCTGCCCAGTGTACTGTAACACCATTCTTTTTTGCGTTTTCTTCAAATTGCACCAAATAATTATCTAAATTCGATAACACATTAGCCTTTAGTGCCGATGCATAGTCACGAAGTTGTTCCCAACCTTGTATTTTATGAGCCTGTTTATCACGTTTCTGCCTTACAAACCATAAGGCTTTATCGTGCCAATTTACCTTAGCCTCGTTTTCATTAAATTTTGCTGCTGCTTCTGCGTGTGCCATAATTAGATAGTACTGTTTAAAATTTCTGCTATGTGCATCACCTTAAGTGGCTGCTTGTTTCTATTGATTAAACCTTCCAAATGCATTAAACACGAATGGTCGGCTCCAGTAATCACTTCTACATCACTATCAATATGATCCTGGACTCTATCTTTTCCCATTTTTACTGAAATAGCTTCTTCAAACACCGAGAATGTTCCACCAAATCCGCAACATTCATCAGCACGATTCAAAGTTTTTAACTCTAAACCTTTTACTTCTTTCAGTAAATTTTCTTCAGTTGAAAAATGAGGATCCATACGCTCTGAACATGAGCCTAATCGTAATCCACGTAATCCGTGACAACTTTTATGAATACCTACTTTATGCGGAAAGGACGCTCCTAAATCGGTTTTACCAAGCACCTGATATATAAACTGACACAACTCATAGGTGTTTTCACGAACGCGTTTCACTTCTTCAGTTTGTTCTAAGATATCAAAATGCTTCTTTACATGATACACACAACTTCCCGAAGGCCCTACGATATAATCGTAGTTTTTGAAATTTTCAACGAACAACTGACAGGTGCCTTTAGAGTCGTCTTCGTACCCTGAATTCCCAAGTGGTTGTCCGCAACAGGTTTGTCCTAACGGATATTCAACATCGACTCCTAATTTTTCCAGAAGTTCTAATGATGCTATTCCGACCTGCGGATAGAGTTGATTTATATAACACGGTATAAATAAACCGACTTTCATATTAATGCTTTTAAATTACTATTTATATACTTTTTGAAATACCAAGTGCTAAGCCACGTAATTCTGCTAAACCACGTAAACGACCAATCGCCGTATACCCAGCATATGCTTTATTGTTTTCTAAATCGCTTAACATTTGATGTCCGTGATCCGGACGCATTGGTAATTGTATATTTCTTTGTTTTTCTACTTCTAAAACAGCTTTTACTACTTCGTACATATCTGAAGAACCATCTAAATGATTGTCTTCATAGAAACTCCCATCATCTTCGCGTTTTACATTTCTTAGGTGTAAAAAGTGAATGCGATCGGCAAACTTTCTAATCATACTTGGTAAATCGTTATCCGGATTGGCACCTAACGACCCTGTACAAAATGTGATGCCGTTTGACGGGCTATCGATAAAGTTTACTAAATCGGTTAAATCTGCTTCCGATTTAATGATACGTGGTAAGCCCATAATATCCATTGGCGGATCGTCTGGGTGAATAGCCATCACAATGCCATTTTCTTCACATACCGGAATGACTTCGTTTAAAAAGAATGATAAATTCGCTTTTAAATCGGCATGTGATAAGTTATCGTACTGCGCAATCATGTCTTTAAATACCGGAATCGTTAAATCGTCAACTGTTCCAGGTAAACCTTTTAACACATTGTCTTCAAGGGCTTGCTTTTCTTCAGCAGACATTTTAGCAAAACGCTTTTCAGCTAAAGCTAAAATTTCAGAAGTATAGGCTTCCTCTACCCCTTCACGCTCCATGATATATTTTTCGAAAACCGCCATCTCCACCTTATCGAAACGCAACGCTGTGCTGCCATCTTCTAATTTCCAGAACAGTTGCGTACGAGTCCAGTCTAACACCGGCATAAAATTATAGCATACGTTTTTAATACCACAAGCCGCTACATTTCGTAGACTTTGCTTGTAGTTTTCAATACGTTGTAAATAATCGCCTTGACGTAATTTTATGTTTTCGTGAATAGGAATACTCTCGATAAAGCTCCACACTAAACCTTCGGCTTCAATTAGATTTTTTACTTTTTGTATTTCCTCAACTTCCCAAACGTCTCCATTAGACACATGGTGTAAAGCGGTTACAACACCTGTTGCCCCTGCTTGTTTTATATCTGATAATTTTACAGAGTCTGAAACTCCAAACCATCTAAATGTTTCTTGCATTTTCTTTTAAATCTGAATAAAATTAAACCCCACTAAACGCACTAAATCCGCCATCAACTGGAATAACAATCCCCGTTACAAATTTTGAGGCATCAGAACACAAATAATGTAAAGCGCCATGCAACTCATCGGCTTCGCCAAAGCGTTTCATTGGTGTGTTGTTTATAATGGTTTTACCTCTGTCGGTATAGCTTCCGTCTTCATTTAACAACAACGCACGATTTTGATTCCCAATGAAAAATCCTGGAGCAATGGCATTAACACGTAAGCCATCTCCGTATTTCGTGGCTAATTCAACAGATAACCATTTGGTATAATTATCAATTGCCGCTTTTGAAGCTGAATACCCCGCAACGCGTGTAATAGCTCTGTCGGCAGCCATAGAAGAAATATTAATGATAACGCCCGATTTATTCTTTACCATTTCTTTACCAAAAACGACAGAAGGGATGATACTTCCGAATAAATTTAAATCGACAACCTTTTTAAAGTCATCCATATTGATATCGAAAAACGATTGTGTTGGTCCTACAGTCGCTCCAGGCATATTACCGCCTGCCGCGTTAATCAGCACATCGATTTTTCCATATTTTGCGATAATGGCATCCGACACTTCTTGTAAGCTTTCTTCCTCTACAACATTACACAAATACCCATCAACTTTATTACTGATGGTTTTCATGTGTTTTACGGTTGCATCAACCGTGTCTTGTTTATAATGTAATATGATTACCGTAGCGCCTTGTAAAAGTAAATATTCGGCCATGCTGCCTCCTAATACACCACCGCCTCCGGTAACGAGAACTACTTTATCGTCTAAATTAAATAGATTCATTTATTATTTTGAAAAGTTTAAAAATCTTGATGATTGTAGCAAATTTAATGATATACATAATAATTACTATACTGCACTGTACTGTTTATTTCCTTTTTTAAAAATAACTATCACTTTTATTAATTCTTTAAATAATTGACAATCAAAAAACAAAGAACTGATAATTTGCTATAAAAAAATGTTTAAAATAATATCAATATCGTTGTTTTAACAATAAATAAATATCAAATTATCAATATTTTATTCATTTTACAGTACAGTACAGGATAGAAACAAAAATCACTTCGTTTAATTTTGAGAACAAATATTTTAAAAATTCTCATGAATACACTTGAAAAACAATTTAAATACGTAGATTATCTTTGGGATGATAAAAAAGCTGATAGCTTAGGTGACGACCAAGTAGCTTTATTTTTATACCGTTCAAATATATTAGGTGCAGACCTAAGAATCACTAATTATGGTGGTGGTAACACAAGTTGTAAAACCATAGAAAAAGACCCATTAACTAATGAAGAAGTTGAAGTAATGTGGGTTAAAGGTTCTGGAGGAGATATTGGTACCTTAACACGTTCTGGTATTGCTGGATTGTACACCGAAAGATTACGCGATTTAAAAAATGTATATGGAGGTTTAGAAGATGAAGACCGTATGGTTGGGTTATTTAACCACTGTATTTATGACTTAGATAGTAAAGCGCCATCAATCGATACGCCACTTCACGGTTTATTACCTTTTAAACATATCGACCACTTACACCCAGATGCTCTTATCGCGGTTGCTGCTGCAAAAGACAGCGAAAAAGTAACCAAAGAAATTTGGGGAGACACTATGGGATGGGTGCCTTGGCAACGTCCTGGTTTCGATTTAGGTTTACAATTAGAAAAATGTTTAGCTGAAAACCCAGGCATTAGAGGTATCGTTTTAGGTAGCCACGGTTTATTTACTTGGGGAGACACCTCTTACGAATGTTATATGAACAGTTTAGAAGTTATTGAAATGGCTTCTGAATACATCACTAAAAAGATTGAAGAAAAAGGTTCTGTTTTTGGCGGACAAATAGTAGAAAGCTTACCACAGGAAGAGCGTTTAGAAAAAGCTGCGCAATTAATGCCGTTATTAAGAGGTTTGTGTTCTTCTGAAAACAGAATGATTGGTCACTTCGCAGATAGCGATGTGGTAATGGAGTATATTAATAGTAACGACCTAGAGCGTTTAGCGCCAATGGGAACCTCTTGTCCAGATCACTTCTTACGTACAAAAATTCAACCTTTAGTATTAACGTTAGATCCAAAAGAAGATTTATCAGATGCTGAAGCTGTACTTGCTAAATTAGAGCCTGCTTTCGAACAATACAGACAGGAATACGCAGATTATTACAATACTTGTAAAAGAGATAATAGTCCTGCAATGCGTGACCCGAACCCGGTAATTATTATTTACCCTGGAGTTGGTATGTTCAGTTTTGCTAAAAACAAGCAAACCACACGTGTAGCAAGTGAGTTCTACATCAATGCAATCAACGTAATGCGTGGTGCTGAAGCGATTACTGAATATACTTCTTTACCAAGACAAGAAGCATTCGATATCGAGTACTGGTTATTAGAAGAAGCGAAATTACAACGTATGCCAAAAGAACAACCATTATCTCGTAAAGTAGCGTTTGTTACTGGTGCAGGTGGTGGAATTGGTAAAGCTATTGCTGATAAATTAGCTACTGAAGGTGCTAACGTAGTATTAACCGATATTAACGAAGAAAGCTTAAAAGAAGCTCATGCAACATACAAACGTGATGTGTCTACATATGCTGTTTGTGATGTTACCGATACCGATTCTATCGCTAAGGCTTACAAAAAAGCTTGTTTAGAGTTTGGTGGGGTTGATATCGTGGTACATAGTGCTGGTTTAGCGATTTCTAAATCTTTAGAAGACACAACAGACAAAGACTGGAACATTTTACAAAGTATCTTAGTAAAAGGTCAGTTTGACTTAGCAAAACAATTCGCAGCCATCGCACGCCAACAAAACTTAGGTGGTGATTATATCGCTATCGCAAGTAAAAATGGTTTAGTTGCAGGACCTAATAACGTAGCTTACGGTACTGCTAAAGCGGCGCAACAACATATGGTACGTTTATTAGCCGCTGAGTTAGCTAAAGATAAAGTACGTGTAAACACCGTAAACCCTGATGGTGTTATTGTTGGAAGTAAAATATGGGAAGGTGCTTGGGCCGAAGGTCGTGCAAAAGCAAACGGCATTACCGTTGAAGAACTTCCTGCATTTTATGCAAAAAGAAATTTATTAAACGAAATCATTACTCCTGATGATATTGCTAACGGTGTCTTTACTTTCGTGGGCATCTTAGATAAATCAACAGGAAACATTATAAATGTAGATGGTGGTATGGCCAATGCATTTGTAAGATAAACGATAGTTAGTTTTAGTTTGTAAAAACTTCCATAGCATAGTTAAATATCTATGGGAGTTTTTTTTTAATTTCAGATACGCATTTTCTATAACTACACAATTAAGAAAATGATTGTATCTTGTAGTAACCAATTACAATTAAAGACATGAAACAAGTATAAATTTTATTATTTGTAAATTCTTCAACCAGAAATGATAAAATTTATATAAGTTCCTGAATGTATTCAAATTTTTTGAACATTCAGAAAACAAAAAATTTAAAACAGATGAAAATAGAACAAAACCACATTCAGGATACGAATAAATCTGGTTTACAATCACACAAAGAAAATTTCGATTTCTTAGCAAATAACCTTTCTAAAAAAGGGGCTAATGTAGAGGCTATTGTAAGTAAATTAAAAGACTTTCAAGTAGCAATACCAAGCTGGGCTTTAGGTGCTGGAGGAACACGTTTCGGACGTTTTTCTTTCTACGGAGAGCCTTCAAGTTTAGAACAAAAAATTCAGGATATCGGGTTAATCCACTCTTTAACACAAACGGCTGGAGCGGTGTCATTACACATTCCTTGGGACATCCCACAAGATTACGCTGCAGTTAAAGATTTAGCAAACGGATTAAACATTAAGTTTGATGCAGTTAACTCGAATACCTTTCAAGATCAAAAAGATGCTAAAGAAACGTACAAATACGGTTCTTTAAGTAGTACCAGTGAAGCAGCAAGACAACAAGCAATTCAGCATAACTTAGATGTGATTAACATTGGTAACAAATTAGGATCAAAAAGTTTAACCGTTTGGTTAGCCGATGGTTCTTGTTTCCCTGGGCAAACTAATTTTCAAACAGCATTACAGCAAACAGAAAGCAGTCTAAAAGATATCTACAAAGGTCTTCCTGACGACTGGAGTATGTTAATCGAATACAAACCTTACGAACCTAACTTCTACAGTACGGTTATTCAGGATTGGGGAACATCATTCATGTTGGCCAATGCTTGTGGAGAAAAAGCGTACTCGTTAGTCGATTTAGGTCACCATTTACCAAACAGTAATATTGAGCAGATTGTTTCTGTATTAATGTTAAAAGGTAAATTAGGAGGATTCCACTTTAACGATAGTAAATACGGTGACGACGATTTAACTGTTGGAAGCATCAAGCCTTATGCCTTATTCTTAATTTTCAACGAATTAGTTTACGGTATGCAAAATAATCCACAAAATCCGGATTTAGCTTGGATGATTGACGCAAGCCACAACGTAAAAGATCCTTTAGAAGATTTAATTCAATCTTTAGAAGCTATCCAGGAAGCTTACGCTAAGGCATTATTAGTTGATCAGGCTGAATTAAAAGCAGCGCAATTAAATCATGACGTTGTGAAGTGTCAGGAAATTTTACAAGACGCTTACAGAACCGATGTTCGTCCGCTTTTAGCTGAAGCTAGACGTTTAGCAGGTGGTGCTTTAAGTCCGATTAACGCATACCGCACATTAGGCGTTAGAGACACATTAATTGAAGAAAGAGGAAAACACACCGTAGCAACTGGATTATAAGAAATGATAGATGTAACTGCTGTATTTGATATAGGAAAAACCAATAAAAAATTCTTCCTATTCGATAAAGACTACAAAGAAGTTTATAAAGAGTATACAAGTTTCGAGGAAATTGAAGATGAAGATGGTCATCCTACCGAAAATTTAGAAGCGCTTCAAACATGGCTAAAAAGTGTGTTTCAAAATATTTTAGATGCTCAGGAGTTTAATGTTAAAGCGATTAACTTTTCAACTTATGGAGCAAGTTTTGTACATATTGATGAAAACGGCGAGGTACTAACGCCGCTTTACAACTACACAAAACCTTTAGACCAAGAGATCGTTGATTCATTTTTGGACAAATACGGCCCTAAAGAGGAGTTTTTAAAAACTACCGGGTGTTTCGATTTAAGCTTATTAAATTCAGGTTTACAATTGTACTGGTTAAAGTACAGTAAACCTGAAATTTTCAAAAAAATTAAATACTCGTTACATCTTCCACAATACCTTAGCTATGTGTTTACCGGAATTCCATTAAGCGAATACACCAGTATTGGTTGTCATACCGCGCTTTGGGATTACACAAAAAAAGATTACCACGAGTGGGTATATAAAGAAGAATTACACCATATTCTTCCAACTATTGTTTCTACCGAAACAAGCATTAATATGAACTATAATGGCCGACGCATTAAAATAGGCGTTGGTATTCACGATAGTTCATCAGCTCTTTTACCTTACGTACGAAGCATTAAAAAGAAATTTGTTTTGGTATCTACAGGTACATGGAGCATTACCTTAAATCCGTTTGCAGACCATCCAATTATTGAAGATACACATGATAAAGATTCTATCAATTACATGCGTATTAACGGAAAACCTGTAAAAGCAACGCGTTTATTTTTAGGTAACGAATATAAAATTCAGGTGAGTAAACTCCATAAGCATTACAACGTTCCTGAAGACACCCATCGCCATATTAAATTCAATTACGAGATCTACACAGAAATCGCGAATGACTTTGAGCATATGTTTAAATGGGAAAGTCTGTCTTCAAACGATATGCCTTCCGAAACAAAACTTCCATACAGCGAATTTGAAGAAGCATACCATCAACTGATGATGGAATTAGTAGAACTTCAAATTAAGAGCATAAAAGATGTTATTGGCGAAGAGCATATCAAACGTTTATATGTAGACGGTGGTTTTAGCGACAACGATTTATTCATTAAACTGTTATCGCATAACTTCAGAAATATGAAATTAAGAACCACCGATTCTTCTCTAGGATCGGCTTTAGGGGCTGCCATTTCAATTTCAGATAGCAAACTGAATTCTAAATTCCTGAAAAAGAACTATTCGTTAAAAAAACACGTACCGTTTATCATCAGTTAACCTAAACTTATAGCTTGTTATGTTTTAATATTTGCCTAACATTAAATTAATTCAATATGGCCTCAAAATTAAATTTGGAGCACCCCAGAGATCAGATTACAAAAATTATTAGTCGAATCTACAAAAGGGGCATGACGACCACCTCGGGTGGTAATATTTCTATCATCGATGACAACGGTGATATTTGGGTAACACCTTCAGCAATCGATAAAGGATCGTTGAAGTCATCCGATATTATTTGCGTCAGGAAGGATGGTACCGTGATTGGTAAACACAAACCATCGTCGGAGTTTCCTTTTCATAAAGCCATATATGATATTAGGCCGGATATTAAATCGGTAATACACGCACATCCGCCAGCATTAGTATCTTTCAGTATTGTTCGTCAGATACCAAATACAAATATTATTTCACAAGCCAAACACGTTTGCGGGCCGATTGGTTATGCGCCTTACGAATTACCTGGAAGTCATAAACTAGGAGATGTTATTGCTGAAGAATTTAAAAAAGGGTTTAAAGCGGTTATCATGGAAAACCATGGAACCGTATTAGGTGGTAGTGATTTAAATGATGCTTTCGAGCGCTTTGAAGCTTTAGAGCTGTGTGCACGCACTATTCTTTACGGTTCTCAAATAGGAACACCTAATTATTTAACCGATGATCAAATAGAACAGTTTGAATCACAAACCCAATCGACACTTCCTGAAATGGCTGCAACCGAGTATCCATCAGATGAAGTTGAAAAACGTTTGGAGATTTGTAACATCGTGAAGCGTTCCTGCGAACAAGGTTTAATGATAAGCTCGTACGGAACCGTTTCTATGCGTTGGAAAGGAGACGATTTCTTGATTACCCCTACCCACGTTAATCGTTGGGATATGGCGATTGAAGATATCGTTCAAATTAAAGACGGACAAAGAGAAGCTGGTAAAAACCCTAGTAGAGCCACCTGGATTCATCAGGAGATTTACAAACGTAATCCGAAGGTCAATTCAATCATCATGACGCAATCGCCATACTTAATGGCGTTCTCGGTAACAAAATCGTATTTAAACGTGCGTACCATTCCGGAAAGCTGGATCTTTTTACAAGATATTCCAATGGTAGAATACGGAACACATTTTAAAGCCAATAACAACTCTCAAATTATTGACGACTGTACTACGGCTTTAATTATTGAAAACGATTCTGTTATTGTTACTGGTGATAAATTATTACAAACCTTCGACTACCTTGAAGTTGCCGAATTTAGTGCAAAATCTATTGTCTTAGGAAATTCATTGGGTAATATGGTGCCTATTAACGACGATCAGGTAGAAGAATTAAGACAGAAATTTTTAACATAAAACTAATACTAAACTAGATTATATATGACACAATATCATCAAGAAGAAGATATGATAGAGGACATTGCTGGAGGTGAGTTTGAAAGAACGCCTGTCCCGCAATCTAAATTAAAGGGCTGGAAAAGCTTTTTAGGTATGTATGCCGGTGAGCATGCCGCAGGTACCGAATTCGTAATCGGACCTTTATTTTTAACTGCCGGAGTTAGTGCTTTCGATTTAATTATAGGCTTACTTTTAGGAAACCTGTTAGCTGTTTTAAGCTGGCGTTTTCTTACCGCCGAAGTTGCGGTTAAAAACCGTTTGACTTTATACTTTCAATTAGAAAAAATCAGCGGTAAAAATCTGGTTACCATTTACAATTTAGCTAACGGTATTTTGTTCTGTTTTCTGGCAGGTTCCATGATAACCGTTTCTGCTACTGCTGTAGGTATCCCTTTTGATATGCCTATGCCTAAACTAACCGATACCATGCCTAATGGAGTAACATGGATTGTAATTGTATTAGCCATTGGAGCTGTGATTTCTATTATTGCAGCGCGTGGTTACGACACGGTTTCGAAAGCAGCAAACTATATGTCTCCTATTATTGTCTTGGCTTTTGTGGCTTGTGGTATTGTGGCTTTAAATCAGTTAGGTGTTGGTAGCTTTTCAGAATTCTGGGACATCTGGGGTGAAGGTTCAGACCCATTCCCAGGACAAATAAAATACACATTCTGGCATGTAGTTATCTGGTCTTGGTTTGCAAATGCAGCAATGCATATTGGTATGTCCGATTTATCAGTATTCCGTTTTGCTAAAAAGGCAAGTTCAGGATGGACAACTGCGGCTGGTATGTATGTAGGTCACTATATGGCGTGGATTGCAGCTTGTTTATTATATGCAGTGTATTTACAATCTCCAGAAGCACAAGCCCTATTAAGTACTGGGCAAGCCCCATCGGTAGCACCAGGACCTTTAGCATATAATGCTATTGGTGTTTTCGGTATTATTGCTGTGATTTTAGCGGGATGGACAACAGCTAACCCAACCATTTACAGAGCTGGTTTAGCGTTTCAGGCTATCATCCCTAAAGTTTCAACATTCTGGGTAACCATTATTGCAGGTACTGTAGCGACTCTTGCTGGGTTATTCCCTGCATTCGCCATGAAATTATTAGATTTCGTTGCGTTCTACGGATTCATTTTAGCACCTATTGGGGCTGTTATTGTATTCGAACATTTCTTTGCTAAAAAATACGGCATCATTAAAAACTATGCCGAGTATGCAGGAATTAAGTTTAATAAATCGGTACTGTTTGCATGGGCCATCAGTTTCGGACTATTCTACTTTATTTCCATTCAATTCGATGTCTTTTTATCGTTTGTAACCTTACCAACCTGGTTAATGTGTGGTGTATTATTCTTGGTATTTAGCAAGATGTTTCAAAAGCAATAAAACAGTAATTCTATTATAATCTAAAAGCCTGTAAAACTCATTTACAGGCTTTTTTTTACTAGTTTTCAATGCATACTGGATAGTTTAAAAAATCAAATTAAAATTAAACGTAATAAATACGTTTAATTCTATATAAAAATACATTTTTAGTTAGTATATTTGTAACTCTTAATCTGATAATTAATCAAAATTGTACAATATAAATCTTAAAACGGATAATTCTAAGGGTTTAGAATATATTGAAATTGAGAATGCTTCATTTCTAACATCCGCAAAAATCTACACAAGCCTTGGTGCGAGCTTACAAGAATTAACCCTAAATGGAAAACCATTAATAACCTCATTAGACCCACTGCCCTATTCTGATACTTACGCATCATCTATTTTATTTCCTTTTGCAAACAGAATAGATAACGGGAGCTATACTTTTGAAGACAAAAATTTCGAGTTCCCAATAAACGAAAAGGGAAACAATAATGCGTTGCACGGTTTAGTATTCAATAAAACTTTTAAAGTGGTTAATCAATTTACTAATGAAAATCAAGCTTCAGTAACATTGGAATACATTGAGAAAAATGAATCAGCAGGTTTTCCTTACACATACACCATTCAACTAGAATATGTGTTAACGGCGACGTCTTTAGATTTGAATGTGACTATAAAAAATACAGATAGCAAAACGTTTCCTTTTACATTAGGATGGCATCCATATTTTGAATCAGCGAACCTTTTCGGTAGCACTTTAAGTTTTAGTAGTGACAAACAATTGGTTTTAAATGACCGTTGCATTACCACAGGAACAAAAGAAGTTTCAGGTACTAATCATTTTGAAATTAAAGATAAATATCTTGACGATTGTTTTCTGTTAAACCATAACGATATTACATTCAATACCCCGGAATATAGCTTTTTAATGAGTAGTTCTTCAAAAGAAAGCTTTTTACAAATCTATACGCCACCAAAAAAGACACATGTGGCCATTGAACCAACCACAGGTGTTTCTAATAGTTTTAACAATAACATGGGCTTACAAACCTTAAAACCAAACGAAACCTACCAACTAAACTGGAATATTAAACTACAATAGTTAATTATGAATAAAGCATTAGTGAACAAGGTAAAAGAAACCTTTGTAGATAAATTTAACACACAACCGCTCGTGGTATTTTCACCAGGGCGCATCAATATCATTGGAGAGCATACCGATTACAATGATGGTTTTGTATTTCCGGCTGCCGTAAACAAAGGAATCGTTGCGGCCTTTCAAAAAAATGACTCCGACACCTCTTTAGCCTACGCTATTGATGTCGATGATACTTTAGAATTTTCAGTCCACAACATTCAACCTTTAGCTAAAGAAAGCTGGGGAAATTATGTTTTAGGGGTTATTGCTGAAATTCAGAAAAAAGAACTTAGCGTTGGGAATTTCAATGTGGTGTTTAGTGGAAATATCCCGGCGGGCTCAGGTATGTCATCTTCTGCCGCACTTGAAAACTCTGTGGTTTTCGGATTGAATGAACTATTCGAATTAGGTTTAACCCGTGAAGAAATGATTTTCATCTCACAAAAAGCAGAACATAACTATGTAGGTGTTAACTGCGGAATTATGGACCAATATGCGAGCATGTTCGGTATTAAAGATCACGCCTTATTGTTAGATTGCAGATCGATTGAAGCACAACCGTTTCATATTGATTTTGAAGGTTACGAATTAATGCTTATAAACACCAATGTAAAGCACAGCCTATCTGATAGTGCTTATAACGATCGTCGTTCGGTTTGTGAATCCATTTCAGAAATGCTTAACATCAAAGCCTTAAGAGACGCGACTGAAACCGATTTAGAAACTGTAAAAGATAAAGTTACTGAAGAAAACTATCAGAAAGCGTTGTTCGTTATTCAGGAAAACAAACGTGCCGAATTAGCATCAAAAGCAATGACCGATGGTGATTTAAAAACTTTAGGCGAACTCATTTACGGTTCGCACCAAGGCTTACAACACCAATACAAAGTAAGTTGTGAAGAGCTTGATTATTTAGTTGATCAAGCTAAAGAAAACGACCAGATTCTTGGTGCCCGTATGATGGGTGGTGGTTTTGGTGGTTGCACCATTAACTTAATTTCTAAATCTGCTGTTAACGATTTTAAAACAAAAATATCAGAACTTTATAAAAACAAATTTGGTAAAGACTGTTCTATTTACTCTGTAGAACTGGCTGATGGAACCGGATTAGTAACTGACTAAAGCAAAAACAATGAATACCGATTTACAAGATTACTCACACAAACGATTCAATATACTTACTGGTGAATGGGTTTTAGTTTCACCGCACCGAGCGAAACGCCCTTGGCAAGGACAAAACGAAGCGGTTTCAAATGAAGTTAGACCATCTTACGACGAAAGCTGCTACCTGTGTGCTGGCAACACGCGAATTAACGGCGAAGTAAACCCGAAATACGAAAATGTATTTGTGTTTACTAACGATTTTGCTGCACTGCAAACCGATTCTAAAACTTTCTCAGTTGACGATGGTTTATTGAAAGCACAAAGTGAACAAGGAATATGTAAAGTGATTTGCTTTAGCCCCGACCACTCAAAAAGTTTAGCCGATATGGCACCTAACGAAATTGAACAGGTGGTTTTAGAATGGCAAAAGCAATACAAAGAGCTTGGCGATAACGATTTAATCAACTACGTTCAGATTTTTGAAAATAAAGGTGCTGTTATGGGTTGTAGTAATCCGCACCCACACGGACAAATCTGGAGTCAAACCACGTTGCCTAACGAAGTTGAAAAGAAAGATGCACAACAACGCAATTATTTCAACGAAAATAAAAAAAGTATTCTAGGAACTTATCTGGAACAAGAATTAGACAAACAAGAACGCATTATTTTTGAAAACGATTCATTCGTTGTGTTAATTCCATTCTGGGCAGTATGGCCATTTGAAACGATGATTGTGCCTAAAAAACACCAGACAAATATTTCAGAAATGACAGACAACGAAACCTTGTTGTTTGCTGAAGCTATTTCGGTAATCACCAAGGCTTACGATAAACTATTCAACACCTCGTTCCCGTATTCAAGTGGTATACATCAGGCTCCAACTAATGGAGAAGACAATAGTCACTGGCACTGGCATATGAGTTTCTATCCTCCGTTATTACGTAGCGCAACGGTTAAAAAATTTATGGTGGGTTATGAAATGTTTGGTTCTCCACAGCGCGATATTACCGCTGAAAGCGCTGTAAAAATGCTTCGCAATTTATTGTAATTGCTAAAAACATAAAAAACACATAATAAAACCTGATGCAATGCATCAGGTTTTTAATTTTTAAAACAATACACTAAATCATAACTTCAAAAGTTATATTTTTAGCCTACGAAATAAATGCCTTTAATGAAACGCTACATATACTTTTTACTTACTTTTTCATTTTTAATGTTTTGGAGTTCTTGCCGTAAAGATTTCGAATTTTCGCCAAGCGCCGGAAATTTAGAATTCTCAAAAGATACCGTGTATTTAGATACCACATTTACAAATATTGGTTCTAGTACTTACACAGTAAAAGTATACAATCGCAGTAATACCGATATCAATGTTCCATCGGTGCAATTAGGTGAAGGTAACAGTTCAAACTACCGCTTGAATATAGACGGTATGGCAGGAAAAGTATTTAGTAATGTACAAATTCAGGCGAAAGACAGTATTTATATTTTTGTAGAATCAACTATCAATATTAACGATTTTGCTAACGACGGCACCTTTTTGTACACCGATCAAATTCAATTCGATGCTGGTAGCAACCAACAAAATGTAGAGCTGGTTACTTTAGTTCAGGATGCTGTATTTATTTATCCGAATCGTGATTATGACACTAAAGTTATTGAAACTTTAAACTTAAATATTGGTGGAGAGGAATACGAAACCGATATACAAGGGCGCACGTTACAACCTAACGAACTCCATTTCACAAATGAAAAACCCTATGTTATTTACGGCTATGCAGCCGTACCTAATGGATACACCCTAACCATCGATGCCGGTGCGCGTATTCATTTTCACGAAAGCTCAGGGCTACTGGTTTCTGAAGGTGCTTCACTTCATGTCAATGGCGCATTTAGTACCGATCAAGATGTACTGGAAAACGAAGTCATTTTTGAAGGCGATCGCTTAGAGCCCGACTTTGAAAACATCCCAGGGCAATGGGAAAGCATTTGGTTGTTTGAAGGTAGTACGGACAACATTATCAACTACGCGACCATTAAAAATGGCTCTATTGCAATTTTATGCGACGGTGGCGCTGAAGCTTCCGAAGATGTTTTAAGAATCACCAATTCACAAATCTATAACAACACTGGTTTTGGTATTTTGGGACGAAACACCTCTATTTCTGGGGATAATGTTGTTATAAATAATGCCGGACAATCTGCTTTTGCAGGCACCTTTGGTGGGCGATATAATTTTACCCATTGCACCATTGCCAATTACTGGAGTAACGCCAGACAGTTCCCTGCCCTGCTATTAAATAATTTTATTATTGACGCAGATGAAAATACCATTGTCACAGATTTAACCGAAGCTAACTTTAACAACTGTATCATTTATGGAAATGATAACCCCGAGCTATTGTTAGATGAAATTGAAGAGGAAACTGTAAGTTTTAATTTTAAATTCAACAATTGTTTGATTCGTTTTCAGGATAATACCAATTTCTTTTCTGGTCCTAATTACGATTTTGAAGACACCGCACATTACCAAGGTAATATATTTAATCAAAACCCGGATTTCTTTAAACCCGAAGAAAACATGCTAGTAATTGGGGAGGAATCGGCTGCTATAAATCAAGGTCTGGTAACCTTTTCATCACAAGTTCCAACCGATTTATTAAACGTAAACCGAACCGAAGCGCCGGATTTAGGCGCCTATCAGCACATTACATTTCCGGAAGAAGAGAATTAAGAATTTCTGAATTTGATTTTAACTATACTAAAATTTATATCTATATTCTTATTTATTAAAAATCCCCATATTATACCTTTTATGAAAATTAAACTTATACTTATCTTATTAATTTTATTCCCACTTCAATTTAAATGCTATTCACAAATATTATTTGAAAAAGGTTATTTTATAAATAATGAAAATAAAAGAACTAATTGTTTTATAAAAAATGAAGACTGGAAAAACAACCCAAGTGTATTTTACTACAAACTATCTGAAAACCATAAAATACAGGAAATTGGTATTAATTCAATTAAAGAGTTTGGGATTAACAACACTTCAAAATACCTAAGATCCAAAGTTCAAATTGACAGATCAAGTAATCAATTTGATAAAATCAGTCAAGAAAAAACACCAAACTTCATTGAAGAAACCATTTTCTTGAAATTTTTGATCGAAGGATCTGCAAACCTTTATAAATATGAAGATGGTAATTTAATTAGGTTTTTCTATAATGTTGAAAACTCTAAAATTGAACAATTAGTTTACAAACCTTACAAAACTAACAATAACAGAATTGCAAAAAACAACAGATTTAGAAATCAATTATGGAATGATTTAAAATGTGCTGATATTGAAATTAATAACGTTGAAAAATTGGGTTACTACCAAAAGCAATTAACTAATTTCTTTGTTGAATACAACACGTGTAAAAACGGAGCTTTCATAAATTATGAAGAAAAACAAAAAAGAGACTTATTTAATTTGAATTTAAGACTTGGCTTAAACAATTCAAATCTCTTCATGGAAAACACCAGTGCTTCATACTATAGTAAAATAAGATATAATGAAAAGGTAACTTTCAAACTTGGTGTTGAAGCTGAAGTCCTGATGCCGTTCTTCAAAAACAAATGGGCTCTAACTATAGAACCAACATATCAATATTTTAAATCTCAAGCAAAATCTTCTTCTTACATAATAGATGTTGATTATAAATCCATTGAAGTTCCCGTTGGAATAAGACACTATTTTTTTCTAAATAAAAAATCAAAAATATTTATTAATGGTTCCTTTGTTTTTGATGCGAGCCTAAAATCTACTATTGATTTCAACACTTCTTCTTCACCTAATTTGAAAATCAAATCAAGAAATAATATTGCCTTTGGATTAGGGTTTAAATTAAATGATAGGTATAGCTGTGAATTAAGATATCAAACACCAAGAGATATTTTAAGTAATTATATGTTTTGGAATTCTGAATTTCAATCGTTAGCATTTTCGTTAGGTTATACCTTATTATAAACTAAACTTTTCCGGATTTTGTTACAGGATAGTATTTTGTTTATTCCTAAACCAAAATCAACATGATTTATAAATCCATCGCTGCTTTTAATTGACGAAAGGCACGTTGAATTTTCACAAATGGAGATGCAATATTCATTCGCATAAATAACTGGTAATCGGATCCAAATGTTGAACCAAGAGCCAAACCTACTTTTGCTTTATGGAATACTAAATCTTTTAATTCATTTTCGGAAATATTCAATGCTGAAAAATCTAACCAGATTTGATACGTGCCTTCTGGTCGAATCATTTTTACCTGAGGCAATTCCGTATTTAAAAACTCTTCAATCCAATTTACCGTTTGCTCTAAATAAACAACTAAATCATCTACCCAAGTATGACCTTTGGTATACGCTGCTAAAATCGCATACGCCGATAATGCCCCTCCTTGGTGCAAATACATAGATGTTGCTAAACTATTAATCTGCTCAAACTGGGTTGTATCATTAATATAAATATAGCCATTGGCAATACTTTGCATTCCGAAAGTTTTTGCCGGCGACCCTAATATTGCGATATGATTATTAGTATCCTCAAAAGATAAAATGCTGTGAAATTTAGATTTTGAAAAAACTATTTCAGAATGCACTTCGTCACTAACTATAATCACATTATATTGATTTGCTAAATGTATTAGTTTTTGTAATTCCTCACGATTCCAGACACGCCCCACAGGGTTATGTGGATTACAGAGTAAAATAACCTTTGTTTTTCCAGATTTTAACTGACGCTCCATATCGTCAAAATCAAAGGCGTAATGACCATTTTCAATTTTTAACGGACTTTCTATTATGGTTCGATTTGCAGTTTTAATTACCTGAAAAAATTGATGATAGACTGGCGTTTGAACCATAACACCATCGCCGTCTTCGGTCAACGCTCTTAATATAACCGCTATAGCTGTTAGTACCCCATTAACTTGTATAAAATTAGTAGGGTTCATATTTAATTCATGGCGCTCTAAATTCCAATCGGCTATCGCTTGTTTAACCTGCGGACTAATATCTTCATAGGCATATACTCCTCGTGCTACGATGTCTTGTAAAGCTTCGGTTATTGGTGGAGCTACTTTAAAATCCATATCGGCAATCCACAAGGGCATTACATCGTCTGCCCCTAAAACCATTTTTAAGTATTTAGGATTATTCTTTACAAAATAATTTTCAACGTTATGTTCTAGATCGAATATGCTCATGCTATGATTTATTTTATAGTCGTTACTCAAAACTACCAATATTGATTTAGTTTATCTAAATTTTATGTTGAATTTAAGATTCCTGAATCTTTTGCGTTAGGAATTGAAATATTGTTGGAGCTCCTTGAAAAGAGCAACTACTAAAAAATTTATATTTATGAGTTCCCTAATTTTAAATAGACCAAGCACGAATAAAGCCCGCCCCGAAGTAACAAAGAAGTGTGACGCCAAAACACAAAAAATCCCACTAGTTAAGCGGGATTCTTTATAAATATTATGGATACTGAATAGATATTGAAACAAGTTCAATATAACAGCAAGTAATTAAGCTACGAATAATGGTCTGTTTGCCATTAACGCATTTACTTTTTCTCCTACAGCTTCTAAAACAGCTTCATCTTGGTAATTCATGATTACTTCATCAATTAGCTCAACGATTTGCTCCATTTCAGCTTCTTTTAAACCTCTGGTTGTAACGGCTGCAGCTCCAATACGGATACCTGAAGTTACAAAAGGAGAACGTGTATCGAACGGCACCATGTTTTTGTTAACCGTGATATCTGCCTTTACTAAAGCCTGCTCAGCATCTTTACCAGAAATATCTTTGTTACGTAAATCGATTAACATACAATGGTTATCTGTTCCTCCTGAAATAATGTTATATCCTTTTGCTACTAACGCTTTAGCTAAAGCAGCAGCATTAGCTTTTACTTGCAATTGGTAGTGTAAAAACTCATCAGTTAACGCTTCTCCAAAAGCAATTGCTTTAGCTGCGATGATGTGTTCTAATGGTCCTCCCTGGTTTCCTGGGAATACTGCAGAATCTAATAAAGAAGACATTTTACGTAAACTACCATCTTTTAATTTGATTCCGAATGGATTCTCGAAATCTTTACCCATCATAATAAGACCTCCTCTTGGACCTCTTAACGTTTTGTGAGTTGTTGTTGTTACAATGTGACAGTGCGGCATTGGATCGTTTAAGATACCCTTTGCAATCATACCTGCCGGGTGAGAGATATCTGCCATTAAAATAGCACCAACGCTATCAGCAATCACTCTGAAACGTTCGAAATCAATATCGCGAGAGTAAGCAGATGCTCCAGCAATGATTAATTTTGGTTGCTCTTTAGTCGCTATCTCTTGAATTTTATCGTAATTTAATACACCTGTTTCTTCTTCTACACCGTAAAATACAGGGTTATATAATTTACCTGAAAAGTTTACTGGCGATCCGTGTGTTAAGTGACCTCCGTGCGATAAATCGAATCCTAAAATTTTATCACCAGGTGTTAAACACGCGTGGTAAACAGCTGTATTTGCCTGACTTCCTGAATGCGGTTGTACGTTTACATACTCGGCTCCAAACAAAGCTTTCGCTCTATCAATAGCTATTTGCTCTACTTCATCAACTACTTCACACCCACCGTAATAACGTTTTCCTGGATATCCTTCAGCGTATTTATTTGTTAGTACTGATCCGGCAGCCTCCATAACTTGATTGCTTACAAAGTTTTCAGACGCAATAAGCTCTAAACCATGTAATTGGCGCTCTTTTTCAGCTTGAATTAATTCAAAAATTTGTTCGTCGCGTTGCATATAAAATTAAATTCTAGTTAAATATTGTGCAAAAGTAACAAATAGATTAGTTAAAAACATCAAAAAACATATATTTACTAATAAGTTTTTCACCTTTTTATTAACCCTGTATTTAAACCCAATTTTTATTTATTTTTTTCCCGAAAAATGAAAATTTTATGTAGGTTTGAATATTATCAACTATTAAATAAAAGTAAAAGTTATGCGATTAGCAGCTAACAATCCAGATAGAACATCGTGGTTACACGTCGATAAAAATTCAGATTTCCCAATTCAGAACATTCCATTTGGTGTTTTTTTAACGCGTGATGACATTATTACTATCGGAACCCGTATTGGTGATACCGCTATAGATTTAGGGGCTTTACATCAATTAGGATATTTTGATGGTATTCCTTTAACCGACGATATTTTTCTTCAGGATTCGTTAAATGATTTTATTGCTGATGGAAGAAAAACATGGCGTGCAGTTAGAGACCGTATTGCTGAAGTTTTCGACAGCAAAAACCCCACGTTAAAAAACAATAAAAGCCATAAAGAAATTGTTCTATTTCGTTTAGACGAAATTGAAATGCAACTGCCTGTGGAAGTTGGCGATTACACCGATTTTTACTCTAGCATGGAACACGCTACGAACGTAGGCACCATGTTTAGAGATCCAGATAATGCCTTATTACCGAATTGGCTGCATATTCCGGTGGGTTACCACGGAAGAAGTTCTTCGGTTATTCCATCCGGTATCCCGGTACATAGACCACAAGGTCAAACCTTACCGGAAGGCGCTACCGAGCCTGTTTTCGGACCGAGTAAACTGGTTGATTTCGAATTAGAAATGGCGTTTATTACCACCGATGCTAACGACTTAGGAGAACCTATTCCGGTTGATGAAGCCGAAGAATATATTTTTGGATTAGTCTTATTAAACGACTGGAGCGCACGTGATATTCAAAAATGGGAATATGTGCCGTTAGGACCGTTCTTAGCAAAAAACTTTGCAACATCTATTTCACCGTGGATTGTAACCTTAGATGCTTTAGAACCTTATCGTGTTGAGAGTCCGAAACCTGTAAAACCACAGTTAGACTACCTTAAATATTCTGGTAAAAAGAAAAGTTTCGATATTCAACTAGAAGTGTCTATTCAGCCTGAAGGTGCTAAAGAAAACATTGTATCGAAGTCTAACTTTAAATACATGTACTGGAATGTTGCACAACAACTGGCACACCATACTATTAATGGATGTCCTGTGAATTCTGGTGATTTAATGGGTAGCGGAACTATTTCAGGACCTACGCCTGAATCTTACGGATCGATGCTGGAATTAACCTGGAAAGGTGAAAAACCTATCAAATTAAAAGACGGCACCGAGCGTAAATTCATTAATGATAACGACACTGTTATTATGCGTGGCCATTGCGAAAAAGATGGCACCCGCATCGGTTTTGGCGAAGTTTCTACTAAATTACTACCTGTATTTAAAAAGAAATAAATTTATTTATACTCTATAATATTAGCCCTCAAATATTACATTTGAGGGTTATTTATTATAAAATGGCATTACTATTGTTTACCCCTAATCAAAACTCTAAAATTTAAAGTATGAAAAAACAACTACTCTCAATTCTATCTTTATTTATACTTTGCGCTTGCAGCAGTAGCAAGCAAATAGAAAAATCTTTAAGTACCGGTAATTATGATCAGGCGATTTATGATGCGTTAAACAAATTACGTACCAATAAAGATAAAAAAGGAAAAGCCGAATATATTGTAATGCTGCATGAAGCCTACAATAAAGCTACTGAACGCGATTTAGGTACTGTTGATTTTTTAAAGCAGGATAACAACCCAGAAAACTATATTCGCATTTACGATACTTATGTGAATTTAGATAATCGTCAGGAACGTATAAAACCAGTTTTACCACTTTATGTGAATGGTAGAGAAGTAAAATTTGATTTTAACGACTACTCAAGCCATATCATTTCATTTAAAAATGATGCTTCACAACAAATGTATAAAACAGCATTAAACCTGTTAGATTCAAAAAATAAATTAGATTTTCGTCAGGCTTATAATGACTTCAAAGAAATTGAAACAATCAATCCAAATTTTAAAGATGTGCGTCAGCTTATGGATGTAGCCCATAGCAAAGGCACCGATTTTGTTTTAGTGGACATGGTTAACGATACTGAAAAAGTAATCCCGCAACGTTTAGAAGACGATTTACTTAATTTCAGCACCTACGGATTAAACAATTTATGGACGGTGTACCACAATACTCCGGTTAATGAAGTAAATTACGACTACAACATGCGCGTAAATTTAAGAGGCATTAATATTTCGCCTGAACAAATTAAAGAGCGTCAAATTATAAAGGAAAAACAAATTATTGACGGTAAAAAAGATTTATTAGACGACAATGGCTATCAAGTAAAAGACAGTCTGGGTAACGTTATAAAAATTGACAATTTAAAGACAGTACGTTGCGAGTACTACGAATCGACACAATTTAAATCTGTTCAGGTTACAGGAAATGTAGAATATGTAAATCTAAACACAAAACAATTAGAAGACGCATTCCCTATTACCAGTGAATTTGTGTTTCAACATATTTTTGCTACTTCAAGAGGAGATCGTCGTGCTTTGGAAACGGACTTATTGCAATATTTAAATAATCAGCGTGTGCCCTTCCCTAGTGAATCGCAAATGATTTACGATACCGGTGAAGATCTCAAAGCACAACTCAAACAGATTATAAATTCCTATTCTATTAGATAAAGAAAAAAACGCCCGACTAAGTTGGGCGTTTTTTTATTAGGGTCAGTCTAATACAATTCACGTTTTCATGTGTAAAACTTCAAAAAACAAAGATTCAACAAACTAAAAACCAACACCTTAAATAGTTAAAAAATCAATAATTTTGTGCTTTTAGTCGGATTATCAATACATTTTATCCTATATTTGCGAAAACCAACAGTTAGTAACCCATAACTTAACCCGATGCAAAGATCAAAAGTCTTAGTCAAGTCTGTGTTTATTATTCTGGCTATTTCAGCCTTAACTATTAGTGTTTTTAAATACTCTTCAACACCTGAAGAAAAGGTAGTTGCTACACCGGAATTACCTAAAAAACCAACCATAGACCCTCAGGTTTTAAAACGTTATAAAGACCAGCAAGCTAACTTAAAAGCGGCAGTGGAAACCTATTTCGAAAACGCCATTAATAAAGGATATATTATAGGCGCTGGAGTAAGTATTGTAAAAGGTGATTCTATTGTCGTTTCTGAAGGCTTTGGTAAACGTAATGCTAAACTAAAAGATCACGTTAATAATGAAACTATATTTCGTTTAGGATCTATTTCTAAAGGCTTCGCAGGAATATTAGCGGCAAGTTTTGAAAATGAAGGTTTACTTAACTGGGAAGACAAGGTAAGTGATTTTATTCCTGGGTTTCAATTGGGAGATCAAACCAATACCGATAAAATTACATTAGCGAACCTCCTATCACACACTTCAGGAACACCATATCATAGTTTCACTAATCTAGTTGAAGCAGGATTACCTTTAGCAGATATTGCCGAACGCTTTAAAGAGGTTGCCCCGGTTAGCACACCGGGTTCTATGTACAGTTACCAAAATGCGATGTTTGCACTATGTGGAGAAGTTATTCGCAAAGAAACCGGACAAGATTTATCTTCAGCATTAATTAATCGTTTTTTCAAGCCGTTAGATATGCATTCTACCTGTATGGACCACGAAACCTTAACGCATGCCGAAAATGTAGCTTCCCCTCATATTAAGAGAACGCACGGCTGGAAACCTATAAAACTTACTAACAAGTATTATAACGCCATTGCTGCGGGTGGCATTAATGCCAGCGCATTAGATATGGCTAAATGGATGCGTTTCCTTTTGGGGCACAATCCTGAAATCATGGATAAATCGGCTTTGTTTGATGCCTTTAAACCATTTATAGAAATCGGAGGACATAGCAAATACTACCAAAGGTGGCCCGGACATTTAAAATCGTATTATGGATTTGGATGGCGCATTCACAAATATGCTGAAGAGGACTCACAAGAAGAAAAAACCATTCTTCATCATGGTGGTAGCGTGAATGATTTTAGAAATGAAATTGCTCTGTTCCCAGAAGACGACTTAGGAATTTGTGTACTTCTAAACAGTCACTCCAGAATCGCCTCCAACGTTATTCCTGAACTTAAAGAAATTGTAAAACAGGTTTACAACGAGCACCAAACCGATCATTCTAAAGATTTAGCAAGTTTATAAGCTTCCTTTCTCAGAACTAATTTTGTTACGCTCATTTTTCTTATCTTTAGAGTACTTGCTCTAAAGAACCATTTTCCATTCATCTACTTTTTTAAATTTTAATTATTAAATCAGTAAATCATGGAAACCAAAAAGATTATAACTGTATTTGGAGCCACAGGAGCTCAGGGAGGCGGGCTCGTAAGAGCTATACTCGCAGATCCTAGTTCTGAATTCACAGCACGAGCTGTAACTAGAAATGCCAATTCAGAAAAAGCAAAAGCCTTAGCAGATTTAGGCGCCGAAATTATTGAAGCCGACATTGATGATACAGAAAGCATAAAAAAAGCTATTGATGGTGCTTATGGTGCTTATTTTGTTACGTTTTTCTGGGAACATTTTTCTGCTGAAAAAGAATATCAAGAAGTTGAGAATTTTATTAATGCGGCAAAAGCCAGCAATTTAAAGCACATTATTTGGTCTACCTTAGAAGACACAAGAAACTGGGTACCATTAGATGATGACCGCTTACCTACGCTACAAAGGAAATACAAAGTACCTCACTTTGATGGCAAAGGTGCGGCTGATAAACTTTTTACTGAAGCAGGCTTGCCGGTAACCTTTTTAAGAACATCATTCTATTGGGATAATTTCATCTATTTCGGCATGGGACCACAAAAAGGAGAAGATGGTAATTATTACATCGCATTTCCTATGAACGATAAACCCTTAGCAGGTATGGCAGCCGAAGATATTGGAAAATGTGCTTATGGCATTTTCAAAAAAGGCCAGTCTTTACTTAATAAAACCGTTGGTGTGGTAGGTGAAAAGTTAAGCGGAACAGACATGGCAGACAAGCTTTCTAAAGCCTTAAATATTAATGTCATTTACAACAATGTAAGTCCTGACACCTATCGAAGCTTTGGTTTTCCTGGAGCCGATGATTTAGGAAACATGTTTCAGTTTAAAAGAGATTTTAACGAAGACTTCAACAAAGTTCGCAACGAAGCCTTCTCATTAGAACTCAATCCTGAAATGCAAAACTTCGACAAATGGTTGTCACTTAACGGTTCTCGAATTCCTATTGATTAAAATTAAAAGGGTGCTTCACAAACAATCGTTAACACTTCTTTTTTTATTGGATGAACAAAAGTCAGCTGTTCAGCATGTAAATGCAATCGGTTTGCTTTTACACCATACAAATCATCGCCAATTATAGGGATTTGCAATCCTTTACTGTGTGCGGCATGTACACGTAGCTGATGCGTACGTCCTGTAACCGGATAAAAATGAATTCTGGTTTTACCGTTTTCTATAGCTTGAACCTCAAAATTAGTTACAGCAGGTTTACCATGTTCATAACACACCAATTGTTGGGGGCGGTTATCTAAATCGACCCGCAAAGGCAAATCTACCTGCCCTGTTTTTGTTTTAAGTTCACCATCTAATAACGCAACATAACGCTTTTTAACTGTACGTTCTATAAATTGTTTTTGCAAATGCTTATGAATACGTTCACTTTTAGACACCAATAACAATCCAGAGGTAGACATATCTAACCGATGCACCAACAAAGGGCCTTTTGCTTTAGGCAAGTAAGCTCTCATTTTTGTTAATACAGATTCACTATAGGTTTTCCCCGGTACCGATAAAAACTCATGAGGTTTATTTACTAATAACAAATACTCATCTTCGTAAACGATTTCTAAATCAGCCTCATAACTTATAACTTGCTCAATGGGATTTGCATCTACCTGAAGCCCTTGCATCATATGTCCTAAAATAGGCTCACACTTACTCCTGCAAGACGGATAAAACTGCTTGTGTTTACGCACTTCAGACTTTGGTGAAGCCCCCCACCAGAATTCGGCCATAGCGATTGGCTTAAATCCATTTTCGTAAGCATATTGAAATAACTTTGGCGCAGCACACTCCCCGGAGCCAGCCGGAGGAATTGGCGATTTGGTGTCTTTAAAAATGCCTAAAAGGTCTTTAACCTCTCCTTCCGCATTTAAAAATTGATATTGCTGATGAATACGTTTTTGTAACCCTGACGATTGCTTAGCACGTTTATCTTTTAAATCTGCTATAGGCTGCAAATAGTTATTTAATTCAATTTCGGCTTGCTTAATTTTTTGCTCCCACTCGTATTTCAAATACTTTAATCGTAATTGATAACCTATACTCTGCTCCTTCAACTCATTAAAAAGTTTCTGAAATGCTTCATCGCTTAATACCGGTTTAGCCTCATCGCGCTTTTTATTGCGTTTCTTTTTTTCAGCTTTCATCAAAGCTTTTAACGCTTTGATTTCAGTTTCCGCAAGAGCTTTTGATTTTTTTAAAGCATCTTTTGCTTTTTGAAGTTCGGTCGCAGATTCTAAATTTTCAATTTGCCGGTTTAATACATTTAATTCTGCTTCACCTTTTTTATAAAAACCATCAACATTCAACGTATTATAAATAGGCGGCACAAAACCTTCGAGATAATTATTATCTGATAATTTCCCTGAAAATGCAGCAAGATATCCTATTCTCCCTTCATCATTTTTCACCACCATCACACCAAACATCTTTCCAATAATCAAACCTTCCATGGTTTGATCAAGTCCGAAATTATGAATAAAATCTGTTTGAGATTTCAAATACGTTTGCAAATCTTTTGCTGCCTCTACACATAGCTCATGAGGTTCATAGTAAAACGGAAAGGTAAACTTTTCAGGTAACGCTACCTTTTCACTATGTTGTAAAGGATGAAATCGAGAATCGCAAAAATGAGTCATATCGGGATTTAAAAAGCGCTGCAAAGAAATGAAATTTTACTCGAAAACAACTAATAGTGTGTTTCTTCTGTAGGTTTGACTACATTTTAAGATTCTAAATACCGTCCTGACGGAATTAACCTTAAGTTTATTGTTGGTAAATTATATTCATACACCCAGGTCTTTACTGTATATCCAGCCTCCATGTAAGCTTCAACAATAATACGTTTAAATAGATCTAAATCGGTTTGTTCTGCTGCTATACCTTCATATTCATCCAAAACCTTAAACACCAATTCCTGATTGGTAATTTTATAAATACTACCATATACTTTTTTCGACATATCGCTGCTGGAAACAGCACCAGGAAATTCATTAACATCATACAGCCTTCCACAAAAAAAGCCTTTTCCAACAAATTCTGCATGCTGTTCTAAAAACTGAGACATTTCGTTATTACAATCCTGCAATAACGTACCATAGACAAATAAATACTTAGATTTCAATTGTTTCATCAATAATTTTCTTTTTCAAAAATAGCCTTCAAATAGTCAAGAATTCACTAAAAACAGCGAGTTCCCTTCTTTTTAAATATACTTAAAAATTGAAAAACGAAAAATAAAAAAATAGTAATTTCAGGTCAACAACCGCGTGTTTAAAGGTATTTCTCTAATTCTAAATCATTTATACCTCCGTGGCTATCATGCACTGAAACTACTCCATTTTTTATAACTAACAACTGTGGAGATTCATGATAAACACCAAACTTTTGAGCGATTTCATTTGATATCTCTCTGTAGTTTAGCAAATCCAGATAATACAAATCGGCTTGATCTTCTGAAATCTGATAATCAGACTCAAACTGATTTTTTACCATACGACTAATTCCACAACGCGTAGAGTGTTTAAAAATAATCTGAGGTTTTTCTGAAGATTTTTCCGCAATACCTTGAAGTTGCTCTATACTCTCTAAGTCAATCCACGGTAAGGTTTTCTCCTCTTTCTTATCCGTTGAATGTTTTAAAAATTTATTAAATATTCCCATAAATGTATTCTATTCATTAGCATAAGTCGTAACTCTTGCAATTCCTTACAACTGACTAATCGTCATTTAAAAATCAAACAAACAAGACATTTTGTCTCGCTTATTGTGATGGTAAGGTTATTGACTTATTCATGGTGTAAAGAAACTAAAATTAAACGAATCGCTTCGGCGAAACACTAATAAAAGAACACTTATGAACTTAAATAATTATACCATTAAATCACAAGAAGCCATACAGCAAGCGCAACAAATAGCGCAAGGCTTCGGTCATCAACAAATTGAAAACGAACACCTTTTTAAAGGTATTCTTGAAGTTGATGAAAATGTACTCCCATTCATTTTAAAAAAACTGAATGTTAATATTGGTATTTTAGAACAAGCATTAGACAAACAGATTGAAAGCTTTTCTAAAGTTACCGGTAGTGAGCTCATGCTTTCCCGAGAAGCAGGAAAAACACTTAATGAAGCTTCTATTATTGCTAAAAAAATGAAAGATGAATATGTTTCAATCGAACATTTAATCATCGCCATTTTTAAATCGAATAGCAAAATAGCACAGATGCTTAAAGACCAAGGCGTAACAGAAAAATCATTAACTGCTAGCATCCAAGAATTACGTAAAGGCGAAAATGTAACGTCTCAAAGTCAAGAAGAAACTTATAATGCTTTAAACAAATACGCTAAAAACTTAAACCAATTAGTAAAGGACGGGAAATTAGATCCTGTAATTGGTCGTGATGAAGAAATTCGAAGAATATTGCAGATTCTATCACGTCGTACTAAAAACAACCCTATACTCGTTGGTGAACCCGGTACTGGTAAAACTGCTATTGCCGAAGGTTTAGCGCACAGAATCGTTGATGGCGATATTCCTGAAAACTTAAAAGACAAGCAAATTTTTGCTTTAGATATGGGCGCATTAATTGCAGGTGCCAAATACAAAGGCGAATTTGAAGAACGTTTAAAAGCTGTTGTTAAAGAAGTAACAACCAGTGAAGGTGATATCGTATTATTCATCGATGAGATTCACACTCTTGTTGGTGCTGGTGGCGGACAAGGCGCTATGGATGCAGCAAACATCTTGAAACCAGCTTTAGCACGTGGCGAACTGCGCGCTATTGGAGCAACGACTTTAGATGAGTACCAAAAATACTTTGAAAAGGACAAAGCCTTAGAGCGTCGTTTCCAAAAAGTCATGGTCGATGAGCCAGATACAGAAAGTGCTATATCTATTTTGCGAGGTATTAAAGAAAAGTACGAAACACACCATAAAGTACGCATTAAAGACGAAGCCATTATTGGCGCTGTAGAGTTATCGCAACGCTATATCACCAATCGTTTCTTACCAGATAAGGCGATTGACTTAATGGATGAGGCTGCTTCGAAATTACGTATGGAAATCAACTCAAAACCCGAAGAACTTGATGTTCTAGACAGAAAGATCATGCAGTTGGAAATTGAGATTGAAGCCATTAAGCGCGAAAAAGATGAAGCTAAGTTAAAAGCATTAAAAGCAGATTTAGCAAACATTAAAGAACAGCGCAACGAAATTAATGCCAAGTGGAAAAGCGAGAAAGAAGTAGTAGATAATATTCAAAACACAAAACAAGATATTGAAAACTACAAGCTTGAAGCTGAACGCGCCGAACGCGACGGCGACTATGGTAAAGTAGCCGAGTTACGATATGGTAAAATAAAAGAAGCTCAGGAACAACTTGAAAGCTACCAAAAACAATTACAAGAGCAATCTGAAAACTCTCTGATAAAAGAGGAAGTTACTTATGATGATATTGCTGAAGTGGTTGCAAAATGGACCGGCATCCCTGTTACAAAAATGCTTCAAAGTGAGCGCGAAAAGCTATTGAAGCTTGAAGATGAATTACACAAGCGTGTCGTTGGACAGGAAGAAGCTATTGAAGCTGTTAGTGATGCTGTGCGAAGAAGTCGTGCAGGTTTACAAAACCCACAAAAGCCAATCGGTACATTCTTGTTCTTAGGAACAACGGGAGTTGGTAAAACTGAGCTAGCTAAAGCTTTGGCTGAATACCTGTTTGACGATGAAAACGCCATGACCCGTATCGACATGAGTGAATATCAAGAACGCCATGCCGTGAGTCGTTTAGTTGGTGCTCCTCCGGGATACGTGGGTTACGATGAAGGTGGTCAGTTAACTGAAGCTGTAAGACGTAAACCGTATTCGGTGGTGTTATTAGATGAAATTGAAAAAGCACACCCGGACACCTTCAATATTTTATTGCAAGTATTAGACGAAGGTCATTTAACGGACAATAAAGGACGTGTGGCAGACTTTAAAAACACCATCATTATCATGACTTCCAATATTGGTAGTCAGATTATACAGGAACGCTTTGAAGCTACCAAAGATTTGAATTCTGCTATTGAATCCGCTAAGATTGATGTACTGGCTTTATTAAAACAAAGTGTGCGACCTGAATTTTTAAACCGTATCGACGATACTATAATGTTCACTCCTTTATCAAAAGAAAACATCAGAGATATTGTTGGTTTACAACTTAAAAACATCACTAAAATGATTAACAAACAGGGCATCACTTTTGATGCTACTGAAGAAGCTATAACCTATTTAGCCGAAAAAGGATACAACCCTGAATACGGAGCTAGACCGGTAAAACGCGTTATTCAAAAAGAAGTATTAAACGCATTAAGTAAAGAAATACTTGCCGGAACAGTCACTACAGATAGCATCATACTTCTTGATGCCTTTGATGACAAGCTTGTATTTAGAAACCAAAATGATCTGGTTTCAAAGGAAGTTTAATTTCATAGTTAATTAATTAAAATAAAGGTTACCTGCAGGTAACCTTTATTTATTTTATAACCAACCAACCTCAACAGCCCGTCATAAACAAAAGACTACCAATAATTTAACATACAAAAACCGATTAAAACCCGATTAATAAGTTGTTTTTTCTTTCAAATTAAAAATGATTATTGTATCTTAACAAACAAGTGTTTACAATAAATTAAAAATTAAATTGTTAATAAAATGAACCTATAACATTAAAAAAAAGTACGTTAAAATTAGTTAAATTTGCCCCTTAAGTAGTCCCCAAAACTATCAGGCTCGTATATAAAACGAGAATATTAATAGCATTAAACCTACTCATCCCTATGAATATATCTAAGCATATAGAATATACTCTGTTAAAACCTACAACAACAGAGCGTGAAATTATCGACCTTTGTTACGAAGCTATTCAAAACGATTACTACGGTGTCTGCATAAACAGCTCGTATGTAGCTTTAGCTCATCAGCTTCTGGAAAACTCCCCTACGAAAGTCTGTTCAGTTGTTGGATTTCCATTTGGAGCAATGTCTACCGATGCTAAAGTATTTGAAGCCAAAAAGGCTATCGAAGATGGTGCTGAAGAAATTGAAATGGTAATAAACCTAGGATTCCTTAAAAGCAAAAATTACGTGTCTGTTTTAAAAGATATTAGCGATGTTAAAATGGCAATCGGAAACACCACTTTAAAAGTTATTTTAGAAATTTCAGAATTAAATAAAAACGAAATAATAAAAGCTTGTGAAATTTGCTTAGATGCTAATGTCGATTTCATTAAAACCTCAAGTGGTTTCTCAAAGGGAGGTGCTACGCTAACCGCTACAAAAATCATAAAAAAAACCATAAAAGACGCTGCTAAAATAACAGCTTCAGGTGATATTGAAGACCTTGAAACCAGCATGAAATATCTAGAAGTTGGCGTGCATCGTATTGGCTTCAATGCCCTTTTAAATAAGAAAACAAAAAAAGCTAGACATATCTCTTAATAAGGCAACGCTTTTAAAAACACCTTACTATAGTTCAGTAAACACAATACCTTCTTGCGTTATTTTTTTTACACGTAATTTGTATTATATTTACTGAACTATTTATATACACTTCATTTTAGTATAACCGCAACATATTATGACACACCTTAGCAGTTATATCGATCACACCCTTTTAAAACCTACAGCTACAGAAGCTGAGGTTATAAAACTATGTGAAGAAGCTAAGAAATTCCGTTTTTTTTCAGTGTGTACCAACAGTTATTTTACGGCACTGGCCAAAGAGCATACAAAAAACAGCAACGTAAAAGTTTGCACGGTGGTCGGCTTTCCTTTAGGCGCCATGAGTACCGAAGCTAAAATTTATGAAACCATACAAGCTATGAAGGATGGCACCGATGAAATAGATATGGTTATAAATTTAGGTTTACTGAAAGCTGAAGATTATACCGGCGTTGTTAGAGATATTGCATCAGTAAAAAACAGACTACCTAACAATGTGTTAAAAGTTATCATTGAAACCTGCTATTTAACGGATGGCGAAATTATAAAAGCCTGCGAGCTCAGCATTCAGGCTGGTGCAGACTTCATAAAAACCTCTACAGGTTTTGGACCACACGGTGCAACCCTTGAGCATGTGAAATTAATGAAGACTACCGCTAATGGTCGTGCAAAAATTAAAGCCTCAGGAGGCATAAAGGATTTTAAAACAGCCATTGAATACATTAAAATAGGCGTAGATCGCATAGGCACATCTGCCGGCATCACAATCGTTACAGGAAAGTAAACTAATACTCCAACATTTTAAACTGCATCTTATCTCCTGTAAATTTTTGAGACAAACAATTAATTGAAGATTCTTTAAGCTGTAATACTCTTGGGTACCCTCCCGTAGTTTGACAATCTCTCATTAAAACAATTAACTGACCAGAAGGCGTTAATTGCACTGTGCCCGGAAGCACCGGAGAGGTTATAATTGGCTCTAAATTGTTCTCAAAGCTCTCCTCAAACTGATAAGCCATACGGCTATTGTTTTTAGATATAGTGAATTTAGAAGACGTTAAAATAGACTGCTGCTCAGGGGTCAACAAATCAAATTCAGGACCTTTAAACACTTCCAATACACCGCCTTTAAAATCATCAACCTTAACTTTAACTGACGAGTTCTTATTTGCTTTAAATAAGTTATTTACGCCTATTTCAATATAATCATTTTTCAACAAAACACCTTGTTCCGTAACACCTTTATACATGCTTCTACTCCCCAAGACCTCTTCAGAAAGAATCCCTCCTAACACAGCCAGATAACCTCTAACTCCTTTTTTTAATCTTCCAAACGAAAGCACATCTCCTTTATTTATTTCAACAGGCTTATTTTTCTGAATGTTTTCGTTATTAATTTTCGGAGAAATATCAGCTCCTGTAACACAAATAAACGTATTACACTCAAATTGTAAAGCAGGACCTAAAACCGTCATTTCAATAACAGCTAAATCTGGAGCATTACCTAAAATTGCATTAGCTAATCCTGCCGAATAGCGATCCATAACACCAGAATATGGCACACCATATTGCTGACAATTGAATCGCCCAAAATCCTGAATACTGGTGTAAAACCCCTGTTTTAAAACTTTAATCACTAATCACCTCGCTTTCCATCTGATATACCCCTGCATCAATTAAGACTTTTATATCATGATACACATCGATTGATACTGATTTAAATTTTACCCTGTCTCCTGGCGCAACAAAACATGGTGATTTTTTATTCACATCAAATAAAGAAACAGGTGTATTTCCAATAATATTCCAACCACCGGGACTAGCCATTGGGTAAATTCCTGTTTGATTACCTCCAATAGCCACAGCACCTTTTTCAATCCGTAAACGTGGTGTCGATTTTCGAGGTGTATGAAGTTTACCATCCAGACCTCCGAGATATAAAAAGCCTGGTAAAAAACCAATGAAGTAAGTAGTATAAACAACTGAAGAATGCAAATCGATAATTTCAGATTTTGACATGTTTTTTTCTAAAGACAACTCGTTTAAATCTATTCCAAAAGCATCATCATAACAAACAGGAATTACCCATTGTCGGAAACTCTGGTCTATCGCCTCTATTTCTGTATTATAGATTTTCCTTATAGTTGATATTTCTAAAGAATAATTTTCTAAAACAAAACCATAAATAACTAACAATGAGGAATATGATTGTCTTATTTCAAGTATTTGTTTAATACCATATTTTTCTATTTTAAATTTAAATTCAAGAACATCTCTTAAGATATTTTCATTAATTTCCTGCGGCCATTCAATTAAAATAGCCCGTTCTCCATAGGGTTTATATGCTAAATTATATGTCATAGACCTAATAAATTTTCACCCCTTTTTCCTCAAGCCTTTTCCATAAATTTTCAACCAATTTAATAGCCTCTGAATTGTCGCCATGTACACAAACCGTATCAACTCGAATAGGCACATTTGTACCGTCAATACTTTTAACTTCCCGCATTGAAATCATTCTGTACACATGTTCAAACATATCATCAACATCATGAATTAAAGCGTCCTTTTTTAGTCTTGAAACTAAAGACAAGTCGTCATTATAATTTCTATCAGCAAACACTTCATAAACAATCGGGATATTATGCTGAACCGCCAAATCGGCTATTACCGACCCATAAGGCACATACAACTGAACAGGCGTAGCATATGTTTTTAAAACCTCAATAACAACTCCGGCGAGTTTTTTATCGGCCGCAGCCATATTATATAAAGCGCCATGGGGTTTTATATGATGCAAACTTACCTGCTCTTCTCTTAAAATCTTCAATAAACCATCTACCTGATGTTTTAAAGATTCAAACAAAGCAGCATAAGGCATTTCCATAGCCTGGCGTCCAAAATTTTCTTTATCAGGAAACGACGGGTGTGCTCCAACTTTTACCTGATGCACTTTGGCTAATTTCACAACCTTCCGCATCGTACCTTCATCACCAGCATGTCCGCCACATGCAATATTACATGAAGACAAAAACGGCATTAATTGCTCCTCATTATCTATACCCTCACCCACATCTGCATTAATATCTACATGAAACAATTCCATATTCTTTAAATTTACACAGCTAATCTATTAAACAAAAATTTTAAGGTAAACGAAGGTAGCTATATCTCAATTCAAAAACAAAACAAGTAGGATTTAGGCAAACGCCAAACCAACAAAACCTTAGCCTTAACTTAATCCAAAACACTATACAACTCATAAACAAGCCATTACATTTTTATTAAAAAAATCCTTTTAAGTCAACGCAACGTTTTTTAATTCTTCTCATCTACTAGTTAAATTAAAACATTTAATAAACTATGAAAAAGACCATTTTACTTGTAAAAAGCTTGATGTTAACTGGAATTTTAGCTGTAAGTTGTAACGATGACAACGACTATAAATGCCCGGAAGCTTTTACAGGCGAATTAACAGAAACCGAAACTAACTTTACAGGGCTTTGGAAACTAAAAAGTATTGTTACCGAGGAAGAAATTGACTTAACAGATGATGACATCGATAACCCTACAACCGATTTATTTAGTCAGTTTACAGAATGCCAACAGGATGTTGCTTACAACTTCAATAACGATCGCAGCTATAGTTATTTAGCCGGTACAATTGCAACAGATTGCGAAAACAAACAAACCATTTCTGGAACCTGGGAATTAAATGAAGCTTCTGTTCTATCTCTTGTAGTAAGCTGCGCTAAACAATCAAGCATTATAGAAGTAAACGAAACCAATACCGAGTTTACTATCGAAACGACATACAATTTTGTTGATGTTAATGACATAAGCGTAACTTCGGTAACAACATCGACTTACGAGAAGGAAACAAATTAAAAACAATTGATTAAAGAGTAAAGTTTAGGCTTTACTCTTTTTTACCCCAACCACCCTTCTCTATCTAAACTCCGATACTGAATTGCTTCACTAATATGCGATCCGTTTACATCTTCCGAACCTTCCAAATCCGCAATGGTTCTGGATACTTTCAAAATTCTATCGTAAGCTCTAGCTGATAAATTTAATCGCTCCATAGCTGTTTTTAACAATGTTTTTGATGCGTCATCCAACACACAATATTTCCGTATTTGCTTGGTATTCATTTGTGCGTTATAATGAACTGAATCAGATTCTGAAAATCGTTTTGTTTGAATAACTCTAGCCTCGGTTACTCGTTTTCTAATCTCTACCGAAGATTCACTCTTTCTATCTTCAGAAAGCTTTTCAAAAGGTACCGGAGTGACTTCTATATGAATATCAATACGATCCAACAGCGGCCCGGAAATCTTACTTAAATACCGTTGCATCTCTGCCGGACTCGACGTTACGGGCGCATCCGGATCGTTAAAATAACCACCGGGGCTCGGGTTCATACTCGCTACCAACATAAACGACGACGGGTACGTTACCGTGAACTTCGCTCTTGAAATCGTAACTTCCCGATCTTCCAATGGCTGCCTCATTACCTCTAATACTTCTCTTTTAAATTCAGGTAATTCATCCAGAAACAATACACCGTTATGAGACAAGGATATTTCACCAGGCTGAGGATAGCTCCCTCCACCAACTAAAGCAACATTTGTGAATATCTTTTTTGTGTGGGTGTTATTTTTATCAGTAATTACAAGGGTTTACACGAAATGTTAAAGTATTGGCTAATTATCTAATAAACTCACACCGTATTTAGCCTTCTCAAACTTTACATCATTTAAAGATTTTAATTTACCCTTTATTTCTTGTTTTTTACCATCTGCTTCAACTACAACTTTATCATTACTAAAATTAAAGTACATAATTGGTGGGTCTATTGGAAGTTTCTTATTGAAGGTACATTTTAGTTTATTAGCTGAAAAAGTATTAACACTAAAATCTAAAACTTTAAATTTACTTTCCAATACCCCTTTAAAAGCTTCTAATTTTTCCTGCCATTGAAGTGAGGTTAAATAATATTCATTTTTAGTTTTTTCTCGAACCAAAACCAAATAACTAACTTCTAATTTATTAGAAGCTTTATTTATATCTTGAATTTTAAATATAAAACCATCTACTAATTCCATATAATTATATTCTTTAGAATAAACTAACAACAAATCTTTTGAATCAATTTGAGCAACGCAATTAATCGAAAATAATAACAATGTTGACAACAAAATTTTTAATACTTTTTTCATTTCATCAAATTTAAATTTTAAAATAATGTATTAAGAGCATCATAATACACTGGTTGCATTATCTCTGGCGCATTGGTGTTTACCCTTGCATTAAATAAATCACGTGATACAGGGTGAGATATTAAGTCTTGTGAAGTGAATGTAAACAGTAGTTCTTTAATCTGATTATCATTCAAGTTTAAATCCAGCCAATCGAATTCATTCTTTTCATCCAATATTAATGGCATTCTAAAATCACCCTGTTTTGATGGCTTGTTGTGTATTTCTTTCATCTGGTCATTTGCCAATGTGGTAATGATTGATGCTGTGTATAATCCATCATCCAATTCAGAATATATACCAGCGAATACAAATAACTGTTTATCCTTCATCTGTATCAAATGTGGATATGAAACATTGTTTCTGTGATGGGGTTCATAAAATCCATCACAAAGTATCATACAACGTTGTGTTCTAATATGTTTACTGAACAATGGTGATGTGAACAGGTTTTCACTTCTGGCATTCAGTGTATTGGTTTTCTTTAAGAACCCTGTTCTGGAATAGATATTATAATCTTCTGGCATTATCCCCCAATACGATGGTACCATTGTATATGGTTCTTCTCCTTTGATGATATAGATGTATTCATCACTAAACCCATTGTGATGGTAATATGGTTGGTACACATCCATTGCTGAATCTGTACCCACATCAAAACGCTTTTTGATTTCTTTAATTGGTTTGGTTAATGCAGTATGAAAACACATTTATGTAAATTGTTTTAATTCAGTTCTTAATGCGTTATGAATATGATGTACCATTAGTGAATCACATTCCAATAATTTAAACTTATTGGTTATTGGGTTATACTCGAATTCTGCATTAATTTGATAATATCCAGATACTTTATATTTTAAATAATCTTCAAGTTTATTTTCAAATGTACCAATGATATGTTGAATGTATTCTTCTTGTTCTGGCGAATATTCTTCACCCCATTCAAGAACATCAGCAGCTTTAGTAGTTATATTAACCAATACTGCCATTTATCTTTTCATATATAATTACGATTGCAAGTATAATAAAAAATACTATTAATATTGGTTTGGTGTATTTGGTATACAACCACCAAAATCTGGGGTCGTTTTTCTTATAATCATCAAACATAAACACAAGGTATAAAAACCCATCCACATTATTGGTTAATGATTTGTGTTTAATTTATTGAGATAAACATTTTAAATATTCATTTAATCTTTTTCCTTTATTATTTTCACGCCAAAACATATCAACAGTTGTACCTTTAATAGGATTATTAATTATTAAATCAACATCCTTTTCTTTCAATTCTAAAATGATAGTATAAATATAACGATGCTTTTTTTTATCTCTTAATGACTGAATTTCTGCATTATTTTTTTCTATAAAATTATTATTGCTTAAATTTAAAGTCACCTCTTTTTTTCCATCAAGCCTTGTTAAACCCTCCATAATAATCTTTAAATAAAGTTTTGAAAAATTATCATCAGATTTTTTAAAAAACATTATACCATCTTCCTCATTAGAGTGTTTATACTCCAAACCATCATCCCAAAAGCTTGTTTCAATATCCTCACAATTAAATTTTTTTAATTCCTTTAAATTTTCATCAACCTCAAGGGTAACTGTTTTTTTCAAACTTTCATCAACATCAGAGGCAACTGATTCTTTTAAACCTTCATCAACATCAGGTGTAACTGGTTTTTTCAAACCTCCAACAACTTCTAATTCATAAAACGCAAAGCGTTCCTTATTATAACCATAAAAAACGGTTCCTAATTCAGGATTTTCAAGTTCCAAAACAAAATAATTATGTGAAAAGGGATTTATTGTTATATCGTTATATATTTTTACAACTTTAAATTTTTTTCCAAATAATTCATATGGATTTGAATAACGAATATCATTTTCATACGAATCGATTTTCTTAGTTTTACTATCAAATCTTTTATAAAAATTAAAATATCCCTGTAATTCTCCATCAGAGTTACGCCTTGTTTCCAAGGGTGTTACTGTCTTGTTCAATAATATATTTACATTTTCACCAGGAAAATCCCCGTAATAATATTGTGACATAATATAATGACCTTGTGAAAAGCATAAACCAGAAAATAAAACCGTAATAGTTAGTGATAACTTCTTCATATTTATAAATGTTTTAGGATTAAATTATTTATTTGTAACTAAATATAACAAAATTCTAAAACATTAACTTACAAAACAATATTTAAAACCTTTAAAATAAGCATTTTAAAAAACACTTTGTTGTTCGTTTACTTGTACTCGATGTGCAACTGAATTGATTTCTTCAACATCATTTTCATCTTGAATTAAATCACTGAATCTGGATTCTTCACCATCATCAATGGTGAAGTTATCCAGTGTTAATTGGTATTCATTTTGAGTTGATATAAAGTCTTTACAGTGCCCATTCAACCGTTTGTATGCAAACCCTTGAATGGTTCCTTTTTCTTTATCAAATCGATTAAAAATAGATGCTAATTGAATAATACATTCGTTGAATAAATCTTCTCTATACTTTGAAGGGTATTTATTAATTATTGAATGTATTAATGGGTAATACTGTTGGTAGTTCATTAATCATTTGAATTAGTTTTTTTCGTTATTAATTCTGATAATTGAACTAAATCTTCAATTGATTTTTTATCAGTTTTACCAAATTGAAATAATTGGTGTTTTACCTTGAATTGTGCAATGCTGAATCTATCAGCATTGGATAATTCACAACTTAACCTTTTGGTGATGTAATTATTAATTTCGTTGAAGTATTCTTTTAAATTTTTCATTCTTTTCTTTATTAATAAGTATTTGAAAAATTTTTAAAATTCACTTGAACTATGTTAAATAATGTTAAAGTTAAATTGAAGGTAATTTCAACTTAACGTGTAAGCAATTTAATTAAAATAAAATGATTTAAAGAACTTTCTTTTTGAATTAACCCAAATACCTTATTCAAATAAAATAATTGAAGAAATATCCCTTAAAATGATTAATTGAAGGTTATTGTATGCGCTTTGCGCATTAGTTGAAGTTGAAGTTGAAGTAATTATTCTTTCAATTTTACCTAAAAATGTTATTCTAAATAAATATTATAACTAATTATAAATCACTTATTATTAATTATTTATATATACTTTATTTATATAATTATCTTATTAATATTTATATTATTATAATTATATTATAAGTATTATATTATATACAACCGATAGATTTTACGTATACCTATACGATAAAATTTACGTGTACCTATACGATAGTTTTTACTTGTACCTATACGATAAATTCTTCCTGTAGGTAAAAATAAATTACTTCAACCATATTAAATATTTTCAACCTATACGTAAAATCTATCGGTTACCTATAAAATATTTTTAATTGATTTTGTGTTTATTATCCTACATTTTGCAAATCCTATTTTATATTTGCAGCTTTAACGAAAATCCTTTGTAATTCAACGAATACCAGTGTTTTAACCTTGTCAAAACTTGAATTGTGAAGTATATTTGCAATATCAAATTCAATTATTCAAATCACTTCCGCTGTGTGATTACCTAAACTTTTTTAGGTATAAACAAACATTTACGAAAACTCACATATTTATTTATGTAGTCGGTTAATAATACCCTCTGCAATAAATAACTATTGTTAAAAATTAAAAATTATGGAAAACTTAAATAACAAAGTAGCTGGTAACTATTCCAAACAATTTAATGGAATCTTCAACCTAACTGGAATTACCGCAAACGAATTGGTGATAATGAATATCCTGTTGTCATTCGCTTTGAATGATAAACATATATTCATAAGTGATAAAGAACTTTCAAACTTTACCAATGGATTGTTTAACGTAAGAACTATCCAAAACATTATTAAAAAATGTACTGAAAAAGGTTATATAAAACGTAAAACAACTAGCAACCAATCAAAAGGTTATGGTGGCAAAACACGAATCATCACCATCAATGAAAATGTATATAAAGTAATCAATGGTGAATTGGATTCCATACCTGTTGAAGATATACCAAGCAAACAAGAACCAATTAAAGCTGATTTACCATCCTATATTAAACCAAAAGTGACTAAGGAACCAAAAGTAATTTCAATCGAATCTGGTGCATCTAAAACAAGTGATGAAACCTTCAACTTGAAGGATGTATTAACCTTTTCATTGGGTGGTGGTGAATATGCTGATGCAATTCATAAATGGTTTATTAAAAGCTTAAAACACAATAACCAGTTTCAAACATTTAACCAAGCCAATAACCCAAATGAAATAGAATTACCAAGTAATATGATATTAAAACTATTGGTTAAATATAAAAGCTATTACCCACAAATAACCGATGGTGCAATGAATGATACGATGATAAACATTATGCTGAATACAGCCAATGATTACATCAATGAAAAGTTTAACTATTCGTTAACAAAATAATTTGAACTTTTCAAAATTTTCAGATAGTTATAGATATAGGAACAGAAGTAATAATGATGAACTAAAAAAGAAAATTAAATGAATATTGAAACAAAAGATTTCTTCAATGAAGATGGAACATTAAAGGAACCTGTAAGATTTGAAAATGCTTTTAAAATAGGTTGGCTAATTGGGTATTATGAAGAACATTCAATACCGAATGTCGAATATAGTAACGCTGTATCGATGGAAATAATAAACGGAATAACACAAGGTCAATTTGAATTGGCAATATGGAATAAAACGGTATAATGGAATTAGAATAAAACCAAGGTTGAATCATCCTGTACCAGCAAATAAATCTAAAATGGTGGATTGGTAAAAATGTATTCAAACTGTACCCTTCATCACTTTTGCGAACTCTACAAAATTTGGTAATATGAATTTACCGTAAATGTATAGGATGCCTAGGATGGTAATTAAAAGGCATATACAGATTAACAATATTTGCCACCATTCCAACCTTTTTGATGGCACTTCCATTTTGATAATTCTACTATTAAATTTAAACATAACGTTTACTTTTTTTAATGAGTTATTAAATTTTGAAAGCATCTAACAATGTGTACCAAAGTTTTTTTAAAACTTTCAAAAATTTTGATTTAAAGAAACCACTAACACCTGTTAACCCCTTTAAATATCAATACTTTGCAATGTATGTCAAAATGATGATTCAGAAAAGGACAAGAAAATTCAGAAATTTTTTTCTTACAAAATAACACTGATGCACTAGCATCAACCCAAATAAAAAACAAATGATAAATTGAAAATTTTAGTAGCGTGTGAAGAATCACAAAAAGTAACAATGGAATTAAGAAAATTAGGCCACGAAGCCTATAGTAATGACTTATTAAACTGTTCAGGTGGACATCCTGAATGGCATATCAAAGAAGATACATTGAATATTATCAATGATAGTTGGGATATGATTATTGCATTTCCTCCCTGTACTCACTTAGCTTCATCTGGAGCAAGACATTTTGCAAAAAAGCGAGCAGATGGAAGACAACAAAAAGCTATAGACTTCTTTATGTCAATAGTTAATGCAGATTGCGATAAAATTGCAATTGAAAACCCAATAGGAATTATGAGTAGTTGTTACAGAAAACCAGACCAAATCATTCAACCTTATTGGTTTGGTGATAAAGCTCAAAAAAGCACTTGTTTATGGCTTAAAAATTTACCAAAATTGGAACCTACTAAAATAGTAGAAAAAGGGGAATTCATTGAATTCACAAATAAAAAAACAGGAAAAAAAACAAGACAACCTCTTTGGTATTATGAAGCTTTAAAAAAGAGTAAAACACCTGAAGAAAGGAGTACACTTAGAAGTAAAACCTTTGATGGAATTGCATTAGCTATGGCAAATCAATGGACTATGACTCATACTCCTGTTCCAATCTTTACAGGAAACACTTACACAACAAAATAGAATAAATAACTGACATTCATTACTTTAATTAAACATTTAGCTTTTATTTAGTTCTGTATTATATTCATTTAAAAATTTTTCAGATAAATATTTTTGATAAAAGTATTCTCCTTTATTAGTAAATAAATAAGAATCTTTATAATTATAAATTATTCCTTCATTTAATAATACATTATTAATCTCGAAAGGAATATTTTTATTAATGGATTCTCCCTTAGATTTTTTAATATAAAAAGCTATATTTTCAAAATATTCAAAATATTTTGGGTTTGACTTAAAAAATAAATAATCAGCATCATACCTTAATTTTTCTTCATCATTTAAATTTTGTCTATTTAACTCCTTCATTGCTGCATCATTTAATTTCAATTGTGAATTTAATTTTGATTTCTCCTTTTCAACCTCCTTGACCTTATCTTGGGTTTTCAATAATTCCTTTTCCAAATCAGCAATTTTATCATTTAATTCAGATATTTCTTTATGGTCGGCTTTAACATTTTCCAACCTCAATTTACTCCCTGCCAGAGTAATCTGTTTTTCAATCCTATGCCCTTCAAGCTCTGTTAAATTATCAATTCGCTCTCTATTTGCTAATGAATATAATTCCTCAAAACCCCACATAATATATGGTATTGCTAAAACATAAAATAAAGCAAAGAATAAAGGATACCATAAAGTGCAATTAATCCAATTATATGAATCATCTATATGTAATATTTTATCTTCAACCTTTGCATCTGAAAAAATAAAATACACAAGAGGTTTCCAGTTTAAAACAATCCAAGATAAAACGAATGAAGCTATAAAAGGATTCTTCATTCTTTCTTTACTGGTATCAAAAACAGACTTAATTAAATCGAACATTAAACTAATATTTGGTTAGCATTCAAATATAAACAAAATCTTACATCAATCATTTAAAAATCCCATATCAAATCAAATCAATGATGTAAGAATAATATGTATATTTACAATTCTAACAATAGAATTAACTAACCATATCACAATGAGAAAACCAAAACTTATTACAGTGCTACTAACAACATTTACTTTATGTTTAATATCTTGTTCTGATTCTGATGAAATTGATGAAACAGCACCATTTAGTTCCAAATGGTATTTAGAAAAACAAACATTTAATGGTGTTTCAAATCCTTTATCTGATTGTGAAAAGCAAGGTTATATTGAATTCAATTCTGATGGAACCTTTGAAAGGGTTTATTATTATTCCTCAAATGGCACTGATTGTTTACCAGAAGATACAGATATAGGTACTTTTAAATTTGATGGTGCTGAAAGAATTATGACTTTAACATTCACTGACACTGATGAAGGTGAACAAGTTCAAAAACTTAATAATTTTGAAATGGGTGTTGAAAAACTAACCTATACCTGGGATGAAGATGGTGATGGAACTGATGATGTAAGTGTTGAATTTATACGTGAAAATAATTAATTTAAATAATATGAATAACGAAGAACAAGGATATGTCAATGATTTTATAGAAATCGACACTAAAATTGAAGGACAAAAAGACGCCTTTGAAACAAGCCATTATACAGGTGTAGAGGCATTTTTCAACGAACATTTAAAAAACACACTCAATACTAAATATCACTTTGATGATGTAGATATTTATAGTTTAGAAATTGGTGATAAAATATATTTATCTCAATCAACTTGGGCAATTGAAATTAGAAAAAAACACAAACTGGAAGATGACTTATCAGAATATAAAATTGAATATGAGATAATCAACATTAAACTTGAGTATCAAAGTAAATCTATTAATCCCGATACAAATCTACCTAGATTGAAAATTGTTATAATTCTAAGGAGTAATTAAACCGAAATATATATCTTAAAATAAAGCACAAAAGGATGACAACTGAAGAATTACAAAAATTACAAAAAGAAGAAGTAAAAGATTTCATAAGGCAAAGATTAGGATTTGATGAAGGTGTTACAGGTTCTATGAGATATATGAAAACTGAGTTACCTGAGAAACAACACAAAAGATTTGATATGTCTGGATATGAATCCAAAACAGGACAATGTACCGTTTGGAATATGTCGGTATTAAATGAATTTGCTGATTTAGGTATTTATGATTATACCACTTATCTGTTTTTAGACTTCTACAAAGGTACCCCTACTATTTATTTACAGTATTTTTACGAAAACGATAATATTGAAATTGAAGGGTTGAGTGGTTATGGAACAACAGATTTAATTTATAAAATTTTTGAATTAACCATTTTTTCAAATAAAGATAAACGTAGAAGAAACTAGTATAATTGAGGGTTCAAGAACCACTTAAAATAAACCATAAATAAGAATAAGCTGATGGTGATGTTTAGGTGGTTTTTCTTATATTTATGATATAAGAAAAACCTTAAATCAAAATCCAATGGCATTAATCAATTGTTCAGAATGTAAACAAGAAATAAGTAGTAAGGCTGACAAATGCCCTTATTGCGGAAACAAAATGAAAAAGGGTGGATTTGGCTGTGGAACATTCATTCTAATTGGAATAATTTGTTTTGTAGGATTTTATATAGTTGGTTCAAATTCTGAAAGCAGTAGTGTTATTACAGATGAACAAACATACTCCCAAAGTTGGAGGTCACCACGAGGAACTGAATTTACTGAAATTGGCAGAATCATTGTGAGTAATGGAATTAAAGTATGTGGTGAATATTATATTAAAGAAATTGAAGATAAAGAATATGTTATTGCTTGTAGTTCTGATGGTTCGAGTTGGGATTATTTTGTTGTTTATACCAGACTTGATAAAATATATCGAGCGAATGAAGAAATGGAATCAAAACTACACCCACCAAGATAATACCACCAACATAATTGAGGGTACTAAAACCACTTATATGAAGTATCATATGGGTGGTTTTTTTATGGTCCAGAATCAATAACTTTGCACCATACCAAGTATTACCACCAATGGAACAATCAACCGATTTTAACCAATTACCAAGACTTGCAATTAATAATATAAACTTCATATTATCACACGTGGTTGATACCAATAACCAATTAACATTCACTGGTGATGAATACACCAAATATAAAATACTGTATAAGGATAATGTATTATATGATTCCAATACACCATACCCAAATACATTCACATTAGAACAACCAAGATTTAACCTTGAATATCTTCTTATATCTAAGTATAACCAGCTGGTTAAAGATGATGATTATATGTATTTAACCGATGTATATGATTCACTGTTTGTTGAAGGTGTGGTGAAGAATATGATAAAGAATAGTGATGTATTAACCCACGCATTTAAACAACGTTTTAACCATTATAAACGTGCAAATGATAAGATACTTCAATCACTGTATGATGTATTCCATAATAGCATTATAAGTACCAATTGGACCAAGAAACAATACAATGATATTATACTTAAGCTAGATATAACCAAACAGTTATTTGATGTGATTGATGGTGTGCTAACTGATTATGATATTGATGATGTTATTATACCAGATGATAATATAATAAGATATGGCAATGCACATTCTGGTAAACTTAAGATGAAGAAAACAGAATACTTAATCAAACGAATATAAGGGTAGTGGTTCACCCCTATTTTTTTAAAACTTAGGTTTCTCAATTTTCGTATAATACGTAATAAAAACAGGTATTTATGAATATCTTAGAATTAAAATACAATATAATATGGATTCAAATGAACTTTTGTTAAAGGAGTTATTATCGTATGATGATAATCAGAAACAATATAACCAATTATTAAAGGAGTATAAAAAATCAATTTTAAACATTAAACATTCCTTTAGTATAACGCAAGAACTGTTAGAAAGTATAGATACAGAGGAAAAACAGTTAGAATTTTATAAGCATCCAGAAAATGTAGAGAAAGAGAAAATGGAAGAATCAGGTTGGGCGTTTGAAAGATTTGTAAGACACCTAATGCATTTCCATCATAAAAGTTTTTACTATAAAGAAAGTTGGTTGGTAAGAACTGAAGCAAGTGCATTTGCACAAAACCTTAGAATAAAATATCATATTAAATTCTTTAAAAATTGGAAAAAATTAAATCCTAATAAAAGGTTTGACCATTGCAGAATGTTACCTGGATATACTGATGAACAAATACAAAATTTATAGAATATCTTCAGAAATTATTAGAAATAAAAGCCACTTCCCTATAATAAAAACCACTTCATTTTTATAAGAAACTACTCCTACAAATTTTTGCATTATAAATATGATTATGTAAAATAGACATTTTATATACCCTATAATTACCCATCTGAAACTTTCATTTTCTGTATCACCAACCACATATATACACCGCTGAACCTCTCCCCTACCCGATGCACTTCTATGGGGTCTGGGGGTCCTAATTTATGCGTGATGCGTATACTTTTAATGGTATTTTAAATTATGATACCATACCCTTTTATTATACCCTACATTTAAGTTGAATAATTTATAAGTTATCAACAATTACATCTAAAGTGTATTCTTACAAAATATTAAAGATTACAATTATAATATATTAATACACATAAATGAGTTGTACAGTTTAATAGTTTTTTACTATTGTTAATAACTACTTAATAAATGAAATCTATTGCCTTATATATTTTTATTATCTTTGAATACACTTAAATGTGAAATAGTAAATAACAAAAGTGTAACAGTAAATTATATTTCACGTTTAGAGTTAAAGAATTTAATTTTTATTAGTTATGAGTTTTAAATTAGAATTGATTTTATTAGTTGTTACATTATTCTGTGATTTATGTGTTATTGTATTTAAACGTTATCAGCATTTGATATTACCATCAGATGAAAAGATGAAGATGTACATTAGTAAGTTTCTTAAATGCTTGAAGGTTTCTTTTATACCATTCTGTATTTTATTGTTCGGTGTTTATTGTTATTATTCCAATATGATGTACTTGGTGTTTATTTTATTGGTGATGGTTTCTTTTTATCTTCTGATTGTTCTTAATACTGAACGCTGATTATATCTGTGAAATGTTTTGTGTTTATATTGTTTTTAGGATTGTTCAGAATGGGGTATGAAAAGCAAAAACCCCGATTCTGTGTTAAAATCGAGGTTTAATGATATTTAGATGAAATTATTTAATTAAACTCTACCACATATTCAATTTTACCACCTTTATCCTTTGATGCTTTAATATTTGCATCAACTTCCTTTATAAAAGCTTTAATTGACGCATCATTATTCTTATCAATGATAATCGTTACCTTTTTAGCCCCCATTTCCCTTGCCTTTAATATAAGGTCTTGAGCAAGCTTCATTTGTCTTTCAGTGTGTCTATTATCATTAACGATATCTAATACATTATTTATCATTTCGTTTAAAAATCCGAAAAATGAGTTGAATATGGATTTAATATCATCCGCTATACGTGATGCTGCCACCTTACCGAACGAGTCTGCAAAGGTTTTATTCAATTTTAATAATTGTATTTCTGATTGTTTAATACCTTCTGTTGAAGTTAAGTCAAATACTAATTCTTGCATTATTATTTTGTTAGGTTGATTAATACTCAATAATACAAATATTAAATTTTAACATAAAGAAAAATCTTATAATATATTTGGAACATTGTTCAGAATGGGGTATGAGAAGCAAAAACCCCGATTCTGTGTTAAAATCGAGGTTTTATGATATTTAGATGAATATTAATTTTATTTATCTGGGGCATCATCTCCTGCTCCACCTGCTCCTGCTGCATTTCCTGCTCCTGCTGCATTTCCTGCTCCTCCTGCTCCTCCTGCTCCTGCTGCATTTCCTGCTCCTCCTGCTCCTCCTGCTCCTGCTGCATTTCCTGCTCCTGCTGCATTTCCTGCTCCTGCTCCATTTCCTGCTCCTGCTCCATTTCCTGCTCCTGCTCCATTTCCTGCTCCTGCTCCATTTGCATTAATTATACTCTCTTGACTTCTTTCGTACGCATTATTACTATTATCTCTATAACTTTTAATTATATCAAATGTATAGCAAAATTTAAGTCCTCCAGTAATAACCATTTTATTTTTAAAAATATTATTGTCATTTACATCAAAAGAAACTTGAGGAGAGCCATCAATCAAGAATTGCTTATCATTTGTTTCATATTTATCAACAAACCATTTATTTGGTTGTCTTACATTAAAGCATTCTGCTGTAACAGCAATTAAAAATCCACCAGCAAATTTAAATCCAACCCCAAGTCCAAAATCTATATTTTTGAAAAAACCTTCATTTTCCCCTGTGGAACTTAATGAAATAGGGTTTATAAATGCAATTCCTGACCACCCAAATGGGACTCTTGTACCATTCTGTAATAATAAAGTTTTTGCTGTATAAGCAATTCCAAAACTTATATTTGATTTAAAACTCTGTGCTTCCTCTATGATTACATTTTTTGTGCTTAAATCAACAACAGGGTTTTGATATAATTTACCAAAAGGAATACTTGCTCCAATTCCAGTAATAAAGGAAATTTTTTGCTCATTAATCTCTGCCCGACCTTGTCCATTGGCAAGGAATGAGCCAATTAGAACTAATAAAAAAAGTGAATTTCTCATAATTATATAATAAAATTGATTAGTTACAAAAACATATAATTTTACTATTAATTAATAAAGGGAAGTTAAATGTAAGAAATTAACTTTTAACAAATTACAAAGTAGGAAAAAAATACTAATATTAGGTTAATTAAAATATATGTTAGTAATAAAAATTAATTAAATTCAACTATATCATTCTTAAATAAACGAACTTCATTCAATGAATATATTGCTGGAATACCACAAGATTCATTAAAGGTATTATGTGTATCTAATGCACAAAACCAATGTTCATAAGGTAGTTCAGTATTCCATATGGTATAATCATTAAATCCTTTATATGCAATAGTTATCATATATGAAGGTTGTTTGGTATCAAAGGATTCAATTTTAATATCTTCAATAATATTATTAACCGCCATTTTAATAGTATTAAAATCACTTTTATCATTAATAGTTAATAATTCCTTATTATAATTTTTTAATGCTTCTGAATTGGTTAAATCGGCTTGTTCAATCTTTAATTTTTTTAATAATTGTTCATTTGAATTTAATTTGGTTTTTGCATTCGTATATTGTTGAATAATGATTTCATCATCTTGCAGTTCATCACCCAATAATTTGGCATATTTATTTACTCTTGATTTTGTTTTAATAATTTCATCTTCCAATTGTTTAATTTCAGCATTTAACTCATTCAATACTGAATTATTATTAGATATAGATTCCATCATCTTTAATAAGTCCTTGGATTTGAAAAGATGTTTAATAATAAAAGAATCAAGCATTGGTATGTTAATAGCTTTATTACCACAATTAGTTGCAGCACTTCTTTTACTTGAACACATATAGAAATTATCATTTTTTGATGGTCTGAATCTGCCATAATAATTTCTACCACATTCATTACATCTGATTAACCCTTTTAGAAGATAATTATATTTCGGTGTTGAAGTTCTTACCCCCTTTCTTGAATTAATTGCTCTTTGAATCTTTTCAAAAAGAATATCATCAATAATTTTTGGTGTAGGTAATTTTTCACCAGAATAAATTCTTTCACCCACATACCAAGTATTTTTTAGAATATCACTAATTGTTTTTTCAGACCATTTAATATTTTTTCTTGGTCTTTCAATTACTTTTTTAGTGTACTTATTTCTTAATTTAATTGATTTGTCATTGTCCCTACCATATTTTGTTGGTATATTATCGTTATTTAATCCAGTTGCAATTGTTCTTACACCCTTACCAGATAAATATTCATTGAATATTCTATTAATGATTTTGGCTTCTTCTTTATGAATAAATGGCATCATATTATCATCAGTTCTGTAACCATATGGTATGACACCCCAAACTTTACCCTCTTTTGCATTATCTTTTAATGCTCGTTTTGTTGCTTTAGATTGTTGTGCTGGTTTTAATGCATCAACACCTGCCATAATTGTTAAGTGAAACATTTCAATTGGGTCGGTTAAATCAACCTTACCCTTATCACCAAATATTAGGGTTATATTATTTTTAACAACCGCATCAGCAAACATCATAACTGTTATACCCAACCTTGCCAATCTATCTTGTTTCCGCATCCAAACAGAAGTCAATTTACCAGATTCCATATCTTTAATCATACGGTTTAATTCTGGTCTTTCTTGAATTCTTAAAGTTCCAGAAAACCCTTGACCTTCATCATAGATATTATAGTGTTGTATATTGTTTTCATTTACGTAATGTAAAGCTTCCCTTTTTTGATTACTAATAGAATTAGATTCATCATCTTCTCTACTTAGACGTGTGTAAATACCCAACATAATGTTTTCGTTTAATTGATTACAAATCAAATGTAACTATTTAAACACACCCACACAATTAAAACTTACACATTACTAATAGTATGGTGTGGACTTCGAAAAGGGCGTTGTGCCATCAATCCGCTGTCTTTAACTCGACCAACAACCGAATGTATTTTTGTAGTTTCTAAAGCTTCATGAAGCGTCATAGGCGGCAAAATACTAGGTAAACGTTTTGCCAACATGGTTTTTCCCGCTCCAGGCGGACCAATTAAAATAATATTATGCCCTCCCGCAGCAGCTATTTCCATACAGCGTTTAATACCTTCCTGCCCTTTAACATCACTAAAATCAAACTCAGGGAATTCTAAGTTTTTATAAAACTCATCTCTTGTATTAATAACAGTTTGCTCAAGCGACTCACCTTTATCAAAATAATCAATCACTTGCTTGATATTCTCTACACCGTAAACCTCAAGATTATCAACTATAGCCGCTTCTTTTGCATTTTGAATAGGAAGAATAAATCCTTTAAAACCTTCTTCTCGCGCTTTAACAGCGATAGGAAGTGCACCTTTTATAGGTTGTAAACTTCCATCCAATGAAAGCTCCCCCATAATTAAATATTTATCTAAATCTTCTGCATTAATTTGTTTGGATGCTGCCAGAATACCAATCGCCAAGGTTAAATCGTAGGCACTGCCTTCTTTTCGCAAATCGGCAGGCGCCATATTGATTGTGATTTTCTTACCCGGGATTTTATAACCGTTATTCTGCAGCGCAGCCGCAATCCGGTAATTACTCTCTTTAATCGCATTATCTGGTAAACCCACCAAATGGTAACCAATACCTGAATCAATATTAACCTCAACAGTGATTGTCGTGGCTTCAACACCAAACACGGCACTTCCAAATACTTTTTTCAGCATATATGACAATTTTCTCCTATAAATGTAAGAAAAGTATTTTAAATAATTCTAAAACAAGAATTAGCAAAAAAATCCCGCATAATAGCGGGATTCCGTTAGGGTCAATAAAAATTATTCTCTCAATTTATATAGACACTATTTTTATTAGTTTAAAAATTTAGGTTTAAGTACTAGCATGGCCCATGCCCAGTTTTGACCATCGGCAGCAGCATCTTCAGAAACACCTTTTAGCTCATACATGCCATCGGCAGCAAACATTTGCGAATACCCCATAACCAAAGCATAACCTTTAAATTGCTTTTTAAACACTAAATCTATTTCTGTTCCTAATGCTTTATCTCCACTTGGTAAATCTTGTTCTCCGCTAAAATTTAAAGCTTTCACTAGTAAACTTGAGGTTTCACTCAGCTTAAAGTTTGCGCTTACATGCACATCGAATAATCCCACTGAATTTGCATGATTCCCCACGTAGAAGTAATCCATGAATCCGTTAAATTTATGATTGGTTCCGTATAAGGGAAAGAACGCTCCAGTTTCCCCGGCATCACCATCATTACCACTTATAATTTCAAGACCTGCACCTAAACCTACTTTTGAAGATGCTTTAAAACTCAAATCAAGACTTACTAAATACGCACCTTTTACATCAACTTCTCCTTGTCTTTGTCCGGTTTGAAGAAATGCATTTGCAGCGACTCCAAAACCTCCTGCTTTGTAATCTAAATGTGTTCCAAAGGTTTGAAGATTACTTGTTCCGTCTGGCGCATCGGTATCGTCGAATTCCTGAAACCCATTATTCATAAATAATAAACTACCTGATAATTTTTCCCAAGATTGGCTTAAATGTGCCATTTGCATGGTTTTATAAGAGAAAAAACCTGTTGTATTATATCCTGTTCCTACATTTACAAATCCTGTTGGGTGCGAATAATCCTGATTAAAAGCAAATGCTACATCCAATGCAAATTTTTCCTTTTTATATTTTAACAATGCAGCATCATGATTACGTCCTTGTTGCGCCCAGTCTAATCCACCTAAAATTCGCTGATCATCATAAGATAATACCTGACGCCCTAGTTTAGTCGTCCAACCTGAACCTAAATTAAGTTCTGCCCAAGCTTGAAATACCGCGAAAGAGTTATTTTGATCGTAAGGTAAAATCTGTCTGTTTTCCCCCCAAACCATAACATCTTGTAAGCTTAAATAAAATTTATAAGACTCAGTTGCGAAACCTGCATTTAGTCGAGCTCTTGCCGATATACCAAAACCTGCATCGGCATCATCAGCAATAAGACTCCCAAATCCATGACGGTATTCAGCTCTTGGTCGGAATTCTCCATCTAAAGTAAATTGCGCATGCACAAATTGTAAGCACCCTAATAATAGCCCTAGAATTACATATTGTTTTTTCATGTGTTCGTTTTTAAGTTAAAAATTGGTTAGTTTGTTTTTATTTGGTTTGTTTTTTTGTTTTTAATGCTCTAAGAAATCAATAAGATGTTTTCTGTATTTATAATAATCGTCGTGCTCTAAAACTGCTTTTCGGGTTCGTGGACGCTCAAAATCGATATTTAAAATATCTCCGATCTTAGCTTTAGGACCACTAGTCATCATTACCACGCGATCTGCTAAAAAGATTGCTTCATCAACATCATGCGTAATCATCACCGCTGTAATTTTTTCTTTATTCCAGATTTCAATTAAAATATCCTGAAGTTCGCCTCGTGTTAAAGAATCTAACATCCCGAAAGGCTCATCTAACAACAACACTTTTGGTTTTATCGCAAAAGCTCTAGCAATACCTACACGTTGCTGCATCCCCTGAGATAGATCGGATGCTTTTTTATGGAAGGCATCTTCCAGGCCAACTTTTTGTAAATAGTATTTAGCAATATCGGTACGTTGTGCTTTGGTAGCATGCGGAAATACCTGATTCACACCCAACATCACATTTTGAAGTGAAGTCATCCAAGGCATTAAACTTGGCGCTTGAAAAATTACTCCTCTGTCAGGCCCTGGACCTTTTATGTGATTTCCTAAAACAGATATGTTTCCTCCTGAGATTTCGTTCAACCCTGCAATCATAGACAACATGGTTGTTTTACCACAACCTGAATGCCCTATAATGGTTACGAACTCCTCCTTCATAATCTGAAGATTTAAATCTTCAAGAACCACATAATCACCTTTAGGCGTTGGGTATACTTTTTTCAGATGTTTCAAATCCAACATCACATCTTCATGAAAAGCTATACCGTTTTCAGTTACTATATCTGTATGTCCTGTATTTGTAATCATAGTTTTTCGTGTTAAAAGTGTCCGACAAAGCTTTTTGGGGTTAAATCCGGTAATTCATAAACTTCCTGTTCTACCGATTTACGCTCATTTCCTATATCCATTAAGTATTCGATAATCGCATTTCTCGTTTCTTTAAAATTCGCATTATCGTTAAGTTCTGTCTTATCTCTTGGGCGATCGATGTCAATTTTAAATTCAGGGCCTAAAGTCGCTTTTGGCCCCGGACGTAAAGGAATAATGCGGTCTGCCATATAAATCCCTTCATCTACATCGTTAGTTATCAATAAAGCAGTTCGCTTCTCCTTTCCCCAGATATTTAAAATTTCATCCTGAAGATTCCCTCGCGTTAACGCATCTAAAGCCCCTAGTGGTTCGTCCATAATAATCATCTCTGGTTTCATCGCTAATGCTCTGGCTACAGCTACACGCTGTCGCATCCCTCCCGACAACTCTTTAGGTCTTTTATTAATGGCCGGCGTTAAATTCACCATCGCTACGTATTCTGAAACGATCTCATGAAGTTCTTTTTTACTTTTTTTCGGAAAAGCTTCTTTTACAGCCATGTATATATTTTGACCAACAGTCAACCATGGTAATAGTGAGTAATTCTGAAAAATCACACCACGCTCATGACTGGTTCCTAAAACGGGTAAGCCTTTAAAAAGCACCTCACCTCGTGTGGGTTGCAATAAACCATTAATCAGGTTCACCAATGTTGTTTTACCACTTCCGGTAAACCCAACGATCGCCACAAACTCACCTTCTTCGATTGATAAATTGATATTTGAAAGCACCTCGGTTGCATGATCGCCTTGTCCGTAGGTTTTGTATACGTTATTTAATTCTAAGTATGCCATTTTCTTTAAGTTTTAAATATTAATATGCTACTTATTAAATTCCGCTGGTTTTATTGAATGATACTGTATTTTGAATGGTTAACATGATACGATCTAATAAGAAACCGATACCACCTATAACAAACATGGCAACAATAATTTTTGAATTCGAATCGATAGCACCATTCTGGAATTCTTCCCATACAAACGATCCTAATCCTGGACTTTGCGCTAATAATTCGATAGCGATAAGCACCATCCAAGCCACAGACAATGTAATTCTCAACCCTGTAAATATTAATGGTAAAGATGAAGGTAAAATCACTTTAAATATTTTTTGAACTGGTCCTAACTTTAAAACTTTAGCCACGTTGATATAATCTTTATCTACCGACGCTACCCCCATAGCTGTATTTACTAAAGTTGCCCACATAGAACACAAGCCCACACTAATAAAGGAGATGATAAAGGCACTATCAGAATTAGAATCTTTAGTCATCGTTTTTACAATCATGAACACTAATAACAACCATACTACTGGAGATACTGGCTTAAAAATTTGAATCAACCAGTTCACTGAACTTCTTAGCGTTTTGCTCAACCCTATGATAACTCCAATTGGCACAGCAATGACTAAGGCCAATAAAAAGCCTGCAAATACCGTTTTTAAACTGGTTAAAATCTGATCTACGAATGATGGTCTTCCCGTATAGGTAATAGGATCTTTTCCTTCTGCAATACGCTTTGCATTTATAACAGCTGTTTTCTCTGCAAACGCAGCTTTATCTGCACTAATAATTTGATGATCTCTTAAAAGAGATTTATAAGATTCCCAAACTTGCGCAGGAGACGGCAATGTATTTGGCTGACAACTCACATCTCCTGAAGCAATGCAAGCTTTCATGGCATCTGCTGCCTCCTGACCTTGTTCAGTTAAAGCTTTCTCAATCTTATAATCTGCTTCTATATTGTACAAAGATTTAGCGCCCATGTGCCATAAGCCGATAAATAAGAATATGGAAGCGATTGGCACGACTACTTTTCTCAAGAAGTTTCTAAAGCCTTCTTTATCTAAATCTCCGGTAAATAAGGATTTTAAAGTGATTAAAAATCCAAGCCCCATAAATTTGGTCACTCTATCTAATGTTATGCTCTGTTTCATCTGTTTATTTTTATTTATTTAAAGTGGTCTTATGGAATTCGCCAGAATCGTTTTGGTTAATAACTTCTCTATTCTGACCAACCTTATGATTACTAAATTCAATATTGAATATCTTATTTGTCTTTGTTTCCTATTTTGAAACTGTTAATGTACCCTATTGGATCTTTTGCATCGTACGATGTTCCGTCAATAAAGTCTGTAGTTGCCGGCTTATAACCATCGGTTTGAGGAATATCTGAAGCTGGAATATATCCTTCTTCAACTAAAAGCGTAGCTGCTTTTTTCCAGATATCAGGTCTGTAGATATCTTTAATTGTTTCAGCATACCAATCAGCTGGCTTAGCTTCAGGAATTTGTCCCCAACGACGCATTTGAGTTAAGAACCAGATACCATCTGAATAAAAAGGATAGGTTGCATTATACTTGTAGAATACATTAAAATCTGGCATTTCACGTTTATCTCCTTTTTCAAACTCAAACGTTCCAGTCATTGAATTTGCTAATACCACTTCATCAGCTCCTACGTATTGAGGCATAGATAATATTTTTACTGCTTCTGCTCTGTTTCCTGGTTCGTCTAACCATTTTCCTGCACGAATTAATGCTTTTGTTACCGCGATTGCTGTATTTGGGTTTTCTTCAACAAACTTTTTAGTCATTACAAATACTTTCTCAGGATTGTTTTTCCAGATATCGTAGTTTGTAACTACTGGTACTCCAATGCCTTTAAATACCGCTTGCTGATTCCATGGCTCACCTACACAATAACCGTAAATTGTTCCTGCTTCTAAGGTTGCAGGCATTTGTGGCGGAGGTGTTACAGATAATAATACTTCTGCATCAATTTGTCCTTGTACATTTTCTGCTGTATACATTCCCGGGTGAATTCCCGCTGCTGCTAACCAATATCTAATTTCGTAGTTGTGTGTAGATACCGGAAATACCATTCCCATTTTAAAGGCTTTCCCACTATTTTTATAGTCCGCAATTACAGGTTTTAAGGCATCTGCCTTAATAGGATGAACTGGTTTACCATCTTCTCCCATTGGTACATTAGCTTTCATTTTAGACCACACATCGTTAGATACTGTAATACCGTTACCATTTAAGTCCATTGAAAAAGCCGTTACTAATTCTGCTTGTCTACCAAAACCAGCTCCTGCTGCAATTGGCTGCCCAGCCAACATATGCGATCCGTCTAACTGACCATCTATTACTCTATCTAATACATTTTTCCAGTTTGACTGTGCTTCTACAGACACAAATAAACCTTCATCTTCAAAGAAGCCTTTTTCTTTAGCAATGGCTAAAGGTGCCATATCTGTTAATTTTATAAAACCAAAGGTTAACTGAGGTTTCTCTATATCTAAAGTTTTTGTTTTAGATACATTCGCTGCGATGTCTTCTGTAACCGCTTTCTTTTTAGAATCTTTTCCACCACAAGAAAATAGCAGTAACGAAACTGATAATGCCCATGCTGATTTTTTTAATACTGATTTCATATTGAAGGATTTTTAGTTTAACTAAGTATTAGTACTTATTTACTTAGCAAATATATACGTAGTTACTCAACCCTTCAATGGCATATCACATGTAATATTATCTTTTTAAACATAACAAAACCTGCTAAAAACCATAAAATCAACACAAATACCTTATTTTCAAATAAATATAAAGAAAACATAATACGTAATTACAAATACATACCATACGTAAAAAAAATAAAAATCCGCTTAATTTTACTTAGAAAATCAGCGGATTTAATACAAAAGTGTTGATTAAAGAAAAATTAAGACCTAAAACACTTATTAAAACATCACTTTTATTTGTTGATTTTATTTATTTTTAAATTGCTCCAACCATTCCAACTCCGATAAACCTATATATTTTTTATCATCACCATATGGATCTACCCCTCCTTGAAAATACTTCTCAATAGTTAGCATAGGTATAGTATCTTTTAATCTGGTAGCCACTTCATATTTATGATTACCATGAAAATCATGACATTGTATACAGGTTGTCCATTCTTCTTTTGCTATAAGCATGGCATGACTAACATCTAAAGGATCGTTCTCAACTTCAAGATCCTGATGGCAATTCATACAATAATCTGCTGTTGCAACTGAAACCCTTTCTTCGTGATGCTCCGAATGACACGTAATACAGGTTGTTGCATCAATAACCTTTATAGCGTCACTAAATCGAGGTTCTGAAAAACGATATGATGGATGCCTGTCATTAGGTCGGTCATGACATTGTAAACAATTATCAACAGTTACATCCTTTGTTCCGAAATCGACGCCTGTTTTTCTAAAACCAAAACTATGTGAAATATTGGACTGCACCTGCTGCCAAAGATTTCCTTTAGCATCGGCGTGACAAACCACGCAAGACATATCGTTATGCCCGGTATTCATAGGACCTATAGATACATACTCTTCTGAAGCATCAAGAGTTAACACAAAGAAAATAAATCCACCCAGCACAAGTCCGAACACACCGCCTATTATTTGTCTTTTTCTTAATGGATTTACTTTAAACATATTTTAAATATTAAAATTCAATAACAACCGACTCACTTTCCGGATAACTCACACAGGTTAATATTTTACCTTGATCAACTTCACTCTGCTCCAGAATATGCCCTGCAACCATTTTAACATCTCCAGAAACACAAGTCGCTTTACAGGTAGAACACATACCAGATCTACAAGAATATGGTATGGCAATATTCTCAGACATTGCCTGCTGAAGAATAGATTTATCACCTCTTACCTTTATACCATATGATTGATCTTTTATTTTAATAGTAACATTACTTAGCAAATCTTTACCCGTAACTTTCACCTTTGGCAACTTAAACACCTCTACCTTAATTTTCTCCCTGGTAATTCCATTCAAATTCAGAAGCTCTTTTACCTTCTCCATATAACCAAACGGCCCGCATACCATATAAACATGATTATCAAACTCAAGTTTGTGCTTTGAAAAAACACTGGTTAAAATAGCATCGGAAAGAAAACCTTGGTGATAATTTTCCGCCCTTAAATTTAAATCAGAAACAATATGTTCTACCTTAAATTGATCTGGATATATATTAGATAATTGCTTTATATCTTCCGCAAAGATTATAGACGATAGCGTTTGATTCGCGTAAAAAAGCAACACTTTTGAATCTACCTCTTTAACAAGAATCGACTGAATAATAGAGAAAATCGGAGTTATCCCGCTTCCTCCGGCAAAAAACACATAGGTTTTTGCCTCACCCTTTTTAGGCTCAACAAAAAAAGACCCCATAGCCTTATCAACCTCCAGCTTGTCTCCTACCTTTAAATTATCATGAACAAAATTGGATACAAGTCCTTTATCAACCCTTTTAATGGTTATTTTTAGGTCTCTATCTATATATGGACTACTACTAAAAGAATAAGCACGTTTATATATTTGACCATTTATAGGTACGTGTATTGTTAAAAATTGTCCGGGTTTATATTTTAACTTACTAAATATGTTACCATTTTTAAAACAGACACTCATCGCATCGTCAGTCTCCTTTATGATATCCTTTATTAATAATTTCATGTTTTATTATTTATAGTAAAAAACAACTCCTATGTGAAATACCATAAGTACAGTAATGATTACTGAAAACAACACATGGAAAATCATCCAACCTTTAAACAGCCAATCACCATTGTTTTTAATAACATCTAAATTAAGATATCCCAACAAGGCATTTGCAAAAAACAAATAGGTTAACAAAGCTAAATACCCATACCCCACCGCAATACTATGGATGTAGAAAAACAGTGGACTTAACGCCCCAATCCATTTATGAATTTGAGTCATTTTAACTGAAAATTTCCTAAACCGCTTGATAACTCTGGTTAGAGTTAACACCCACTGAAAAGTGATGAACAACCCTAAAATTAACCCCGTCCAACGTTTATACATTTCTCCCGTCTGCAGCTCCAGTAACCATTTCCATTCCAGTTTAAAAACAAACTGAATAAAGAAAAGCACGAGCAACACAAGTCCGAGAAGAGTAGGTTTTTGTTTCAGATTCATTACAAATAGGATATCTACAAGAAGTATTTATAATTTACAAATAAGCCTGCTGCTTTTTATTTCATTGCTAACAGCTTATTCATGGTTTCATATGAAGCCAACTTTCTCACACTATCAAGAAAGACTTCAGCTGTTGGCAAATAATTACCATCTGCCGGCCATTTATCACCAATCTCAGGCTTTTCACTTGCTTTGAACGCTGCGATTTCATCGAGATACTCCATATAAATATCAATCGTACCTTTTGAATAAGAATTTAATACCGCTACAGTTTCTTTATAAGACAATGAATCTTTTGGGTACTGCCAAGTTGTTGCCCCCATAACATCTCCAAGCTTCCAATCACTTTTTGTGGTTTGAGGATGTGCATTATGACAGCTTACACAAGCTCCGGCACTTGCCAAATCGGCAAACATAGCGGTATGCAGCTTTTGCTCTTCATCATAAAAATATTGAGGCTTTTGGTCTTTTTTAATTTCTTCAAATAGTGCAGCTTGCTTACCTTCAAATTTATTAGCCTTGTTAACTGGGTGATCTGAACCTAAATACAACCCTAAAGGTACAGGGCTTTTTCTAATACTAGTTGCTACCCCTCTCAAAAATAAAGCCGGTAATGGCCCTGCTTCCACATCATCCTTTCTCCAGTCTTCATCGAACTTCATACCCTGCAACTTCCCTTTACCTACAATTGCTTTTGTATATAAAGTTCTGGTCACATCATTTTCTTTCGCAACCATTTCCAGTACCTCATCTACAGAAAACACATTTTCTTCTCCACCGTCAACGGCAGACTCTTCAGCCACACCTCCACAAGCCACTAAACTCAATACAATTACCTGAATTGCTAAAACTCTTAAAATACTATACAATAATTTTGTTTTCATAATTCCCTTTAAATTAAATTAATAAGAAGCCTCAATCATGACCGTAGACATGGTTCCATATACCGAAGCCCAGGCCTCTTTTACTTCAGACGTAAAGTCATCTCCTAAACCAGTTGCAAGCGTGTCTAATAAAGCCGCTCCAACTGTACTGTAATGCTCAGGCGTTACATTGTAACCAACATGTCGTTTTCCTAAATCTTGTAACACAGGAATTAACGCCTCCAGATTACTTAATCCAACAACCGCAGCTCCTAACATTGTCATTAATTTATTGCCTTGAACTTTCATAGCTTCATCTCCACTTGGAAATAATGGTTTTAAAGCCGGATCTAACTCGAACAACTTAGAATAAAATATTTCAGCGGCAGTTGCCGCTATTGGCTTTACCTTTTCAAAAGACTCCTGAACTAAAGTGATTGTTTTCTGCTCCATAATTTTCATTATTATTTGGTTAGTTTATCTTAATTAAAAATGAATACGTACTAATACTTAAATTAAATTCAAATATATACGTAGCTTCTTTACTATTCAATGACATATAACACAACCACAACAGTTTTTCATCAGAATAAAATCTGCTAAAAACCATAATTATCTCAAAACACCTATAAACCTTATAGCATAAGAACAAAAAAGCCATACGTAAAATACGTATGGCAATAACTAATAAAGTTGGTAAAGCACTTAAAACAAACTCTTCTAACTATCTAAAAAGAAATTATGCTCACTTATTTCCCTTTTCAATAGACCTATATCGTTAATTCCTATTTTTTTTCCTCTGGCGCTAATTAATTTTTCCTTTTTCAAAGCAGAAAATACCCTAATCACCTGTTCCTCTGTAGTCCCAGCATAATCAGCATATTCTTTCCTACTTAAGCAAACATCTAGAAACCCTTTATTTACCCCGAATTTTCTATTTATATACAATAAGGTATCTATAACACGTTCACGAACCGTCATTTGCGAAATAGACTTTACTTTGGATTCACTCTTATTCAACTCATTAGCATAAAACAGCATTAAATCGTAAGCAAACTTTGGATTACTCATTAAAACCTCCTGAAGCATATGCTTAGAAAAATAACATAATACTGTATCCTCTAAAGCTATAGCACCTATTGAATAATACTCTTCAGTACCAAATCCACGATGCCCAATAATTTCACCTTCTCTTGCAAAACGTACAATTTGTTCTCTACCATTTATCCCTGTTCTAAAAACCTTAACCTTTCCTTTTAAAACAAAAAACAACCCATTAACCGGAGCGCCTTCTATTATAAACTGTTGTCCTTTTTTACAACGTAGATTATTCTTTTTTACAGCTAAATCAACACTTTCCAATGCCGACATATTGCTCTTAATTAAGCAATTGTAATTATCACAGATATGACACGACGTATTATATGACATACTCTTACGGGTTGTGGTTGAAACTTTATGTCTTAGAATGGTGGTTTCCAACTAAAAACTATTAATTAATCTTATTTTATTACTTCTCCAGAAAACAAATATAAGTATTAATACTTAATTGTAAACAAAAATTAAGTATTTTTTATTTTGTCTTCAAAAATTCGTTATATTTGTTTATACATAACGACTTCTTATGATAGCAATTAACGAAGCACTAGATTTGGTAAAAACCAAATGCTCACCACTACTTAAAGAAACGACCAAACCTTTGGAAAAAGCAGGTGGTTACAAATTAAGCACTAATATTTATGCTCCTATTAACATGCCTCCTTTTAGACAATCAGCGATGGATGGCTACGCCTTAAACTGGCACGATAAGCTCACTTACACGGTAATAGGAGAAATAAAGGCTGGGGACAATCATCAGCCCATCTTAAAAAAGGGAGAAGCCGTAAGAATTTTTACCGGCGCTCCGGTTCCCGATACTGCTAACACAGTTGTTATGCAGGAAAAGGTATCAAGTATAGACAATACTATTAAACTCGATGATTCTGTTGAAATCTACACAAATATTAGAACTATTGGTGAGCAAGTTAAAAAAAGTCAACTAGCGTTAGCTAAAGACACCAAACTCACCCCAGCAGCTATAGGTTATTTAAGTTCTTTAGGCATCAAAGAGGTTAAAGTTTATCAAAAGCCTACAATCGCCATTCTTACAACAGGAAACGAATTAATCGAACCGGGATTACATCTAGAATATGGACAGATCTATGAAAGCAACTCGAAAATGCTTTTGAGCACTCTGTATAGTTTAAAATTCTACGACGTAAATATTTACAAAGTAAAAGACGATTATAACGAAACACTTAACACGCTGGACAAAGTCATTAAAGAACATGATTTGGTTATTATTTCCGGAGGAATTTCAGTTGGAGATTACGATTTTGTTGGCCAGGCCTTAAATGCTTTACAGGTAGAAGAGCACTTTTACAAAGTGAAACAAAAACCAGGGAAACCTCTTTTCTTCGGAACTAAAAACGACACTTATGTGTTTGCCTTACCGGGTAATCCAGCGGCTTCACTAACCTGTTTCTACATCTATGTGTTTACAGCCCTTCAACGATTGATGGGTAACGAGTTCTATAAATTACCTAGAATTCAGGCGAAATCTAAATCATTATTCAAAAAGCATGGCGATCGTCCTCAGTTTTTAAAAGCTACCTACAACGGGAATTCGGTTACCATATTAGAAGGTCAAAGCTCATCTATGCTACAAACCTATGCTATTTGCAATGCCTTAGTATTTATACCAGAAGAACTTTCTAAAATAAAAGTTGGAGATTTCGTTGAAGTCATCTTACTTCCTGTTTAAAAGTCGATTAATATGAGTTACAAGATAAAAAGTCGTATTTGGATTGAGCATGAAAATGGCGTTTTATTAGGCGAAGGTCGCGTACAGTTACTCAAGGCTATTGATGATACCGGTTCGCTTTCAAAAGCAGCCAAATCTTTAAATATCTCGTATAAAAAAGCATGGGACTTAATCGATTCGGTAAACAAATCTGCAAAGCAACCAGTCACCATAAACAGTATTGGCGGTAAAGGTGGTGGCGGTGCCGAACTAACCGAATATGGTAAATCACTAATTAATGTGTTTGACGATATTAATAAAAACTGTTGGGACTTTTTAGATCTTCAGTTAGAAAAAATTAAATCCCTTTAATCTGCACTTCCTTCATATGCTATTGGACAACCAACACATATACGCTTTTTTATTTCTACTACTTGTAGTTTCATTTTTATACGCTAGTGTAGGACATGGTGGAGCCAGTGGCTACCTGGCTTTAATGGCATTATTTTCCTTTGCGCCAGAAACCATGAAACCCACCGCCCTTCTATTAAATTTGTTTGTAGCAGGCATATCCTTCTACTACTATTATCGTGGTGGTTTTTTTAATAAAAAACTATTTATCTCGTTTGCTATTACTTCTATTCCATTGGCTTTTTTAGGCGGAACAATTGAAATTGACGCGTCCATATACAAAAGGATTTTAGCCGTGTTATTAGTATTCGCGATTTTAAAAATGTTGAATATATTCGGAAAAGAAAATGACACTACAAAAGAAGTCAAACTTTGGCAAGGATTGTTAGTTGGTGGTATTATTGGATTCTTCTCAGGGCTTATAGGTATTGGTGGCGGTATTATTTTAACACCGATAATTTTGCTCTTACACTGGGGAAAAATGAAAGAAGCCGCAGCGGTTTCAGCCCTTTTTATCTGGGTAAATTCAGCATCCGGGCTTATCGGTCAACTTAGCAGCGGCGTTACTTTAGAAAAAGGATCTTTTATTTTGGTTGCCATTGCGCTTATCGGGGGCATATTAGGTGGTTACTTTGGAAGTAAAAAAATTAACAACACTGCCCTTCGTTATATTTTAGCATTTGTATTGGTTATTGCGTGTTTTAAACTGTTCTTTACCTAATATGATAACAAAAAATAACATAACAGGTATTGTTCTTTCCGGTGGAAAAAGTAGTCGTATGGGTACCGACAAAGGTTTTCTCTCCCTAAACGGCAAGTTTTTTGTGCAACATGTTATTCAAGCCTTAAGACCTTTGGTTTCTGAAATCATTATCGTTTCAAATAATTCCGATTACGATATTTTTAATGAGCGTAGAATTCAAGATATCATCACAGATGCTGGTCCTGTTGCTGGCATTGCCTCTGGATTAAAAGCCTCAAAAACAGATTATAATTTAGTTTTAAGTTGTGATATCCCATTAATAACAATTGAAGTTTTACAATTACTTATCGATAACGCAACAAATGAATTTGATATTATCCAAGTTGAAAGCCAAGGAAAAACGATGCCTTTAGTGGCGCTTTACAAATCAACATGTAAAGAAAAATTCATTAAACTTTTAAATGAAGATGAACGCCGTTTACGATTTGCTGTAAACCAATGCAAGGTAAAAACCGTAACATTACCTTTAGAATGGTCCAAAAGCGTTATGAATGTAAACACTCCTGAAGAATTAAAACAATTAAAAATGACAATCCATATTAAGTATTTCGGACAAATTGCTGAAGTGACTCAAATTGAAGAAGAAACGATTGAGCACGACAAAGCAACCGTTTCCGAATTTATAAAATCACTCACATTAAAATACCCAGCTTTAAAACAAGAAGACTTTAAAGTAGCTCAAAACAAAGCATTGGTTTCTAACGAAACCATTTTAACCGGTGAAGAAATAGCCATACTACCCCCATTTGCTGGTGGATAAAAAATTATGAATAGATACAGTAGACATATTATACTTTCTGAAATTGGCCAAAGTGGTCAAGACAAAATTTCGAATGCAAAAGTTCTCGTTATCGGTGCAGGCGGCTTAGGTTGCCCTATTCTGCAATATCTTGCGGCTGCAGGCATTGGCACAATTGGTATTGTAGATTTCGATGTGGTCGATATTACCAACCTGCAACGTCAAATCCTTTTTGGTACCGCCACAGTTGGTCAAAACAAAGCGCTAGCAGCAAAACAACGTCTGGAAGATTTAAACGATAGCATTTCCATTATTGCTTACCAAGAGAAGCTAACTCATAAAAACGCTTTAGAGCTCTTTAAGCAATACGACATTATTGTGGACGGCACCGATAATTTTGAAACGCGTTATTTAATCAACGATGCCTGTGTGATTACCAATAAACCTTTGGTTTTCGGGGCTATTTATAAGTTTGAAGGCCAGGTTTCGGTTTTTAATTATCAAGACGGACCAACATACCGTTGCCTGTTTCCCGAAGCTCCTGAAAAAAACTCGGTTCCAAATTGCTCAGAGATTGGCGTTTTAGGAGTTCTGCCAGGAATTATTGGTACGATGCAAGCCAACGAGGTTTTAAAAATTGTTTTAGGAATTGGAAATACACTTTCCGAAAAACTACTTTGCTTCAATGCACTTAATAGCCAAACAACCGTTTTAAATATTTCTAAAAACGATAATGAAATAGATAAGGTTTTGAAAAACAAAGACCATTTTACATCAAAATCTACCGAAGTGTTTTGTAAAATACCCCCTAAAGTCGTTTCAATTGAAGATATTTTACATCTAAATAATATTCAGCTCATCGATGTTCGAGAAACCCATGAAACGCCAAAAGTTGAAGGCATAACAGTCACATCTATTCCTTTAAGCGAATTGAACCAGCACCTCAATCAAATTCAACCTGATAAAGACAAATATATTTTTTGCCAGTCAGGTATGCGAAGTAAAAAAGCGGTTTCCATATTACAGGATTTAAACATAGAAAACTGCTTCAGCCTTAAAGAAGGGGCTCCAGACATTATTGAGTACTTAATACATCAAAATCAAGAATAATGACAGATAAAAAAATAAAAAATGTGTTTCAGCAAGGTGCAATTTCATCAGAATTTATTGGGAATTCTATTGCTAAACATCAAACAAAAACCAGCATTGGCGCTCATAATATATTTTTAGGACAAGTCCGTGCCGATGTTATTGATGACAAAACAGTTTCCGCAATTGAATACACAGCATATGAAGATATGGCCAACGAAAAATTCCATGAAATTCGCGAAGCTGCATTTGAAAAATTCGATTTAACCTGCATGCATATTTATCACAGTTTAGGTACGGTAAAAGCCGGTGAAATCTGTCTGTTTGTTTTTGTTTCTTCACCAAGACGAAAAGTCGTTTTTAAAGCTTTAGAATATATTGTTGAAGAAATAAAAGCACATGTTCCCGTTTTTGGAAAGGAAATTTTTGAAGACGAGACACATCAGTGGAAGAAAAATAGTTAATTACAAAAAAGCACAAACCAACTATGGTTGATATTACACATAAAAATACCACGCTACGCATTGCTACGGCTCAAGCCATTGTTAAAGTAAGTAAACCTGAAACTATTGAAGCAATAAAAAATGACACAGTCCCGAAAGGTAATGTTTTAGCTATGAGCAAAGCCGCCGGGTTACTTGGCGTAAAGCGTACACCTGATATTTTACCTGATTGCCACCCTTTACCTATTGAGTATACGGGTGTAGAATACGAAATGAACGGATTAGAAATCACCATCCTTTTTACTATAAAAACTATTTACAAAACCGGTGTAGAAGTCGAAGCCATGCACGGCGCTAGTGTTATTGCGTTGAATATGTACGATATGCTTAAACCTATCGATAAAGGCATTGAAATTCACGCCATCAAATTACTCAACAAAAAAGGCGGCAAATCTGATTTTAAAAACCGATTTAGAACCGATATTAAAGCCGCTGTTATTGTGTGCTCCGATACCATTTCGGCAGGCGAAAAAGAAGATAAAGCAGGAAAAGCTATTATTGAAAAGTTAGAATTCAGCAACGTAAAAGTTGAAGATTATATTATTATTCCAGATGAACTGGAAATCATTCAAAATAAAGCTAAAGCCTATCAGGAAGCCGGAATTGATTTAGTGATTTACACGGGTGGTACAGGACTTTCAAATCGTGATGTCACCCCCGAAGCCTTAATTCCTATTTTAGACCGTCGTATTCCTGGAATTGAAGAAGCGATTAGAAATTACGGCCAGGACAGAACACCTTATGCTATGCTTTCCAGAAGTGTTGCAGGAACTATAAAAAACACATTAATATTAGCCTTACCAGGCTCCACAAACGGCGCTAAAGAATCGATGGATGCGGTGTTCCCTTCCATTTTACACATTTTTGGAGTATTAAGAGGTGCCAGACACGATTAAACCTACACATATTTAACCTGAGGGTAAACTAAAATTAACTTCAGGTTAAATACCTTTGGTTTGTTTAAAGGTAATTTTATGGATTAAATTTTTCCTAATGAATTACCTAATTAGCATTATAGTTTTTCAGGCTATATTTTCATTTATCCTTTTGGCATCACAAAGAAATAAAGATACGTTCGAAAAACTTATTTCGCTTTACATGTTCTTTATTTCTTTACACCTTTCTACTAAGTTAACCTTTTTAGTATTTCTTGAAAACAATCCCATTTATTACAATGTGCCAACCAGTTTTAGTTTTGCCTACGGCCCTATACTCTATCTGGCGACAACATCATTAAAGGAAAAAATAACACTAAAATCTATATTATTACATTTTAGTCCGTTTGTCATTTCAACAATTAGTTTCATTGTTATTTTAATTCAAATTAGCTTCTACGACAACCACGGATTTTTAGATATTTATGAGGTCTTTGTGCTTTCTGAAATTGCTTCTTTAGCTATTTATCCAGTTTTAAGTCTAAAAAAACTCACAAGCTATAATGAGACTATAGACAAAGAACGTGTTAAGTTTTTAAAGGTGTTGTCTTACATTTTTGTAGCACTGGTTTCCTTGTTTTTCATCATTATGGTTTTATCGCAATTCGGATTTTACATCAACGCCAGATTAACCTATGTATTTTTCCTTGCAACGACGGTAAGTGTAATTCTTTTCAAAATTAAAACTTATCAAAACCCTGAATATGTATTAGCCACAGCAAAAACCAACGAAATAGAAGAGCAAAAATACTCGACTTCAAACCTTAGTGACACCGACTTAAATAATTACAAGACTAAAATTGAATCTTATTTTAAATCTAACAAACCTTATTTAGATCCTGAACTTACACTTCTGCAATTATCTAAACGATTAGACATTCCAAAACATCACGTTACTCAGGTATTAAATACAGGCTTCAATAAGAATTTCTACCAGTTTATTAATGAATATCGCGTGAATGCGGTGGTTCAAAAACTATCAAATTCCAAACGAAATGAAAACATTATAGATATTGCTTTTAGTTGTGGGTTTAATTCTAAATCTACCTTCAACACCTACTTCAAAAAAGTAACCGGACAAACACCAAAATCGTTCAAACAAACCCTTTTTTTAGCGAGTTAACTTTTTGTTAATGAAGAACATCAAATTTCTTAACAAGACACAAACCACTCAAAACCAACAAAATAAAACACAAACTAGTTCGGATTATTTAAGACGTACGTTTAAAACGTCCTTCTCAAGTACAGCAAACCTTTTTCATTGGTATCGATATAATATTTGCATCAAAAATTAATCAAAACCAATTTTCAAATGAAAACAAAACACACACTTTTAAACTATTTCGGACTATTATTAGTCTTTTGTTTAAGTGGAAGTGCTATGGCACAAAATGCAGAAATTATAGGTTCTGTAAAAGATGAACTGGGAGCACTTCCTGGTGCAAACATTATTGTTAAAGGAACTACTAATGGTACCAACACAGATTTCGACGGGCATTTTAACATTACCAATGTAAACCCAGGAGAATTAACACTTGTTGTATCATATATAGGATATAAAACTCAGGAAGTTGAAGTCGTTGCCAGAACAAACGAACCTGTAAATATTGGAGACATTGCATTAAGCAGTGGAAATGAATTAGACCAGATTGTTATTCAGGGTAACAACTTACCAAATCAACAAAAAGCTTTAAACATCAAGAAAAACTCTATTGCTATTATGGAGGTTTTAGCTTCTGATGCTATTGGTAAATTACCAGACAGGAATGCCGCTGAAGCCGTACAACGTGTTTCTGGAGTTTCTATTGAACGTGATCACGGTGAAGGCCGTTACGTTATTGTACGTGGTACACCAATCGCTTGGAACTCGACGTTAATGAATGGTGACCGTATGCCTTCAACCGAAGGAACATCAGATAATACCGGAGGAACACGTTCGGCGCCTTTAGATATTTTCCCTTCAGAAATGATTAAATATGTACAACTTTCTAAAGCGATTACCCCTGACATGGAAGGTGATGCGATTGGAGGTTCGGTTAACTTCATTACCAAAACAGCCCCTTCTAAAAAAACCTTAAACGTAAACTTAGGTTACGGCTACAACAACCAGGCTCAAAAACCAATCCAGAGTGGATCTTTAGTTTATGGAGACCGTGTTGCTAATGGAAAAATAGGATTCTTGGTATCTGGAACCTACTGGAACAGAAACTGGGGTACAGACAACTACGAGTTGGTTTACAATCAGGATAACCAAGCCATTAACAACCTACAGTTACGCGATTATTTAGGAGCGAGAACAACCACAGGATTAAACACAGGGTTAGAATTTAAACCAAACGACAATAACACGTTATACTTAAGAAGTCTTTACACCAACTTTAAAGATGAAGAATCTGCTGTAGAGCACATTTTTAACTTTGAAGACAGCGATATGGATGTACGTGTGAGACATGGTATTGTTGATATTAACATGCACGGTATCGAGTTTGGTGGTGACCACAAGTTCAATAATGGAAAGTTTAATTTAGACTGGAAATTATCGACGTACTCTGCTGAAATGGGTAACAAAAAAGTAAAAGGTTCTGATGCGAATACAGATGCCTACCTGATGGCTACATTTTCAGCACCTGTTACTTACAACAACTTAACAAGCGACGGATACAAATTCTTAGATATCGATTCGCCTGCAGGATATATCGGTGATCACTACGATAATATTCAACCATATTTAGATGCTCCTGTTACAGCAGATCAGTTATTCCTAAACAACAAAATGGCCTATCCCGCCTTCAGTTTAGAAGATGATTACACTGCTAAATTAGATTTAACATACAACGCTAACGATAAATTAAAACTTAAAGTTGGTGGTAAGTTTAAAAGAATGAACTTAGAGCGTGGTACGCCATACACGTACAGCTTATACTTAGGAAACAACTATGGTGCTCCAATTGCTATGAGTGATTTCGAAACCAGAACATTCCCTTACAGAGGTGGTTATTTATCTGAAATAGGAAGTCCATACGATAACGTATTAGTTGAAAACACCATGCGTTTAGATCAAATCGACAACTTGTTCAACGATGAAATGGATGCTAATCCGTTATTCTACAACATCAAATTTGATGAAAACAACCCATCATCTGCAGGGTCTTTCTACTCAGGTTACGAGCAGGTCATGGCTGGTTACGCTATGGCAGACTACGACTTAACCAACAAGTTAAAAGTTATTGGTGGTGTACGTTACGAACACACGAATTTAGAGTACAAAGGACATTCTGTAGTAACCGATGCTGATGACAATACAACTATTGAAAAAGTAAAGAACAACAACGATTTTGGTTCACTTTTACCAATGGTTCATTTAAAATATCAGGCTCAGGATAATTTAAACGTTAAGTTTGCTTACACAAGAACTATGGCGCGTGCAAACTTCTCTGAACTTAATCCAACCGAGACGATTAGCTTATTAACAACACCAAACACCATTAGTCGTGGTAATATTAAATTAGAGCCTACATACTCAAACAACTTCGATTTAATTGGAGAATACTTCTTCGATAACGTCGGGATTTTAAGTGGGGGTGCCTTCTATAAAGCCTTAGAAAATGTAATCTATAAGGGTAGAAGCTTCCAAACTATTAATGGTAATTTATTTCAGGTTACACAGCCTCAAAACTCTGAAACAGGATGGTTAGCAGGTTTCGAATTAGGCTTATCTAAACGTTTAACCTTTTTACCGGGTATCTTAGGCGGATTAGGCGTTGAAGCAAACTATACGTTCGCCGATTCTGAAATGGAAGTACCAATGTACAACACTAACGAATCTACTGGTGAAGTTGAAGTAACAACAACGACTGAAAAAATCCCAAGTCAGTCGAAACACATCTTTAACGCATCATTATTTTACGAAAAAGGACCTTTATCATTCCGTCTAGCTGGAAACTACAAAGATGCCTCTTTAGCTATGGTTCAAGGAAACCCGGAAAACTACCGTTGGTACGGTAAAAACCTAACTGTTGATTTTACAGCATCGGCAAACCTAACTAAAAACATGAAAGTTTACGTAGAGCTTAACAACTTAACAAACGAACCATTAAGATACTACCAAGGCGTTTCAGAAAGACCTGAACAAACCGAGTACTACTCTATAAGAGGTCTATTCGGAATTAACTACCAGATATTTTAACCTAAATCATTATGACAAAAAAACATATAAAAGGGCTGTTAAGTGTGGTATGCCTTACCGGAGTTGTAGCTTGTGCAGAGTACAACAAACCCGAAAGACCATCGTACACCCTTAAGGAAGTAATATACGTCGATAAATTACCCGAAAAGAATTATCAACTAACATTAAAAAGCGAAGGAAACTGGGAAGTATATTCTGGAAACAGTTTTGAAACCATCAACTGGAACGCTCCTCAAAAGCTTTCAAACGATAAGAGAACTGTAACTTTTAAAAACAACACACCAAACCAGCGTTTGGCTTTTGTTGCGGTTAACGGTAAAGATACACTACACTTGGCTGAACGTGAAATCAATTTAGAAAACAGCGTGAATTTCAGAGATTTAGGAGGTATTCCAACCCAAGATGGCAAGCACACCAAATGGGGACTTATTTACCGCTCTGGTGAATTATCAGACCTTACCCAAGAGGATTTAGCCTATATGAGCACTATCGATATTAAATCGATATTAGACTTTAGAACCAACGAAGAAATCGAAGAAAAACCAGATATGTATCCTAACGGTGTACAATGGTTTCATGTTCCTGTTGGAAATATGGGGAATGGTAACATGAAAGAAATGTTTAAAAAACTTAGAGAAGCCGACCCTGAAACCTTTAATGGCGACAAACTAATGGAAAATATCTCTGAAGACTTATTGAAAAGTAAAGACGCCTTTAAAACAATGTTCCGCGATTTATTAAACAACGACAAAACACCGTTATTATTTCACTGTACTGCAGGTAAAGACCGTACAGGACACGCCTCAGCATTAATTTTAACCGCTTTGGGTGTTGATGAGGAAACCATTTATAATGAGTATACCTTATCAAACTACTTTAGATACGACAGTAGTGAAGAAACCATAAAAAAAGCTGCAAAATTCTACGGTATCGATCAACGTATTTTAAGACCAATAATGGGGGTAAAACGTTCGTATTTACAAACAGGTATGGATATCTTAAAAGCCGAATATGGCTCAGTACAAAACTACCTTGAAACCGAAATAGGCTTAGATTCTACAGCTATTTCTAAGTTGAGAAATAAGTTCTTAGAGTAGACTTGAGCTAGTCATTTTCATTTTGTTAAAAAGCCACAATTTTTATTGTGGCTTTTTTTATTTTACAGAAGAAAACAACCAAATTCAATTAAATTTCATATTTCCTTATAATCCTCTGCTGCAGTTGTAAAATCTATTATATATTTGAAATTCATTGAATATTGAAAGGCTTATTTGTAACTTTATTAAAAAGCCTTATTGCTGGAGATTTAAAATGAGTACAACCCCTAATAACATATTACAAGATAAGTTTGGCAGAGACCATGCCTATTTGCGCATTTCGTTAATAGAGCGCTGTAATCTACGATGCTCATATTGCATGCCCGAAGAAGGTGTGCCATTGTCTTCTAAAAGCCACTTAATGACCTACGAAGAAATCTATGATATTGCCAAAACCTTTGTAAAACATGGCGTATCAAAAATTAGATTAACCGGAGGGGAACCGCTCGTTAGAAAAGATTTCAATGTGGTTTTAGAAAAACTGGCGTCGTTGCCCGTAGAACTTTCGATCACATCAAACGCTGTTATTATTGATAAATTTATCGATGTACTCAAAGTCAATGGCGTAAAAAGTTTAAACATCAGTTTAGATTCCTTGAATCGTGATAAATTCAAAGAAATTACACGTCGTGATAATTTTGACCAAGTCTACAACAACATTTTACTTTTAATAAAAGAAGGTTTTAACGTAAAAGTTAATGTGGTTTTAATGAAAGGTTTTAACGATAATGAAATCATCGACTTTATTCATTTTACAAAAGACTTACCAATTTCAGTTCGGTTTATTGAATTTATGCCATTTGATGGTAATAAATGGGATATGAGTAAAATGGTATCTTACAGCGATATTATGAATCATGTTTACGAATCGTTTCCTAAAACTTCTGTTGAACGCTTACAAGATGCTCCCAACGACACCTCTAAAAACTACAAAATAAAAGACTTTACTGGTAGTTTCGCCATTATTAGTTCGGTTACTAACCCTTTTTGTGATTCTTGTAACCGACTGCGTTTAACAGCCAACGGACAATTAAAAAATTGTTTGTTTTCGGCTACAGAATCTGATATTTTAGGAACACTACGTGCAGGAAAACCAATAGAACCTATTATTGAAAAGGCCGTAAAAGCTAAATTTAAAGTACGTGGTGGTATGAATACTTTAGAGAAACTGCAAGAGCCAGAGCGCCATAATCAAAACCGTAGCATGATAACTATAGGCGGATAATTCATTTAAACAAATCAAGGAAGCCCAAAAAGACTTCCTCGAAGACAGGGTTAAAATTTGGTTTTTAACCAAATATTGAGAGAGTAACCCTTAAATACACTAACTTGTTTCCAAGATGAATTTCTTCACCTTTTTTTCGTATAAATATGCCTTCTCTTTTGCTATATTTTGAAACATATCCATACAAACATCAACCACTTTATTAATCGAAATCAACTCCTTTGTTTCCCTACTTAATTCTTCTGTTGTTGTGTACTCAATAATATCCCCGAAGTTCGAAATTTGGTTTAGTTTAGTTAGTTGAGAGACTTCTTGCGCTTCGGGGATATTAATATTTTGAGGTACAAAAGTTATGTGTTTAGCGTTATATTTTTCTTTTAACAATTGCTCATGAGAAACTTTGGTTACAACAATACCATCAGCCAATTGCATTAATTTATTTAATCGTCTGACAAAAAATTTTGTAACAGACTTAAATTGATCTTCATCATAAACCTCATGCCAAACAGCAATATTCGATATATTCTTAAGTCTACACAAAAACGGTAATGCCATTCCTAAGCCATTGGCTACTTTATTATCTCCAAACATCGATTTTTTAAAATCGAACAGCACAGCATCTGGTTTAGTTTCCTTTATAGCTCTATTTATTGTAAAAACATTCAACAAGCCATTCATCACCCAACAAGGCTTCACTTGTATTTTACAACCCGATTCTTTAAAAAACAAACCCTTCTTTTCCAATGCATCATTGGTTAACAAAACAATTTCAGAAATCGACTCGTTTTGTCTAAAATGTTTAATTAAACGATAAGCATAATCACCCAGTCTGTCCAGGCTAATCGGGTAATTTGTAATTATGGCTAATCTCATTAAACATTGGGTTTTATCTATAACAAATGTGTTATTTTACTAGGTAATACCGATCAAAATTTAGGCAGAATTCAGATTACTGTAGACGAATGGTAATTTCCTTTAGTTGAAACATAAATTTGATAAGTGTGATATTGACAATACACCTTCAGCTAAAAGCCTTTAATACTGTTTTAGATAAAATAGAAAAGGCAAAAACTTTCGTTTTTGCCTTTATAAATAGAAGTTTTGCTATTAATCATTCAAACATAAATGTCCCTCTATTTTTACCTGCGCATGGACTACTCACCCATACTATAACACATTATTAGGTAAATAACTCAACTTAAAAAAATATGAAAAGTTAAAACACTTAAAAATAACCCGCCACTGTTATTTACCTGTAGCAAAGATATTTACAAGAAACAGAGTTGTCTTTTGTTTTTCGCTGAATGAAAATTTTGTTTAGACGAATGACAGAAATCTTAAGTTAAACCCTTAAAGAAGATTTAAACGATTCATTAATTCAGGCCGGTTTGAACGACTAACAGGAACCACATCTTTTTTAATAAGCACGCTATTATCCTCAATATCAACAATTTCACCAATATTAATAATATACGAACGGTGTACTTTTAAAAACAAATCGGCTGGTAATTTTTCTTCAATCTTCTTTAACGTAGAATGGACGGTGTAGTTTTTAGTTTGCGTTTTTATGTTAATGTAATCGCCTTTCGCCTCAATGAGATAAATACTCGGAATATCTATTTTAATCAAGCGCCTGTCTATATTAACATACAAATCGTTATCGGAAGTAGTCTGTTCTTTGGGCTCTGAATCGGTAACCGCTTCTTGCTTTAATTCTGTCTTTTTAGCTTTTAAAACAGCTTTTTCAAAACGGGCTGGTAACACCGGTTTTACCAAATAATCTATAATACAATCGTATTCAAAAGCATCGATAGCAAATTTAGAATCGGATGTTGTTAAAATTATTTTCGGCGGATTTTTCAACGATTGAATAAAATCGAAGCCAGTAAATTCGGGCATATGAATATCAAGAAATATTAAATCGACCTCATTCTGATTTAAATATTTCATAGCCTGAATTGCATTCGGAAATTCTTCTAAAACAGTTAAGTCGCCTGTTAAAGAACACATTTGTTTAATAATTGCTCTTGCAGTTTCCTCATCGTCAATAATTATACAATTCATAGAGCTCGATTATATTGTTTTCAAGTAATTAGTTAGGCTTATTAAAATAGCTTCAAAATCAGCGCTTAAATGTATTTTTCCTTCTCTCAAATTATCCTCAAATGCCACCGCTGTATGATAACTTTTTTCGAGTCCCAAAATAAGAATTTTATGTTTAAGTTTGTGGACATTGTCTGCCGTCTTTAGGTAGTTTCCAACTTTTAGATTCTCATAAAAGACTTCCTTTTCCTCAGGAAATTCGCGCTTAATAATACCTATAAGCTTTTGCTCGAAGACTTTATCTCCCCCAGACATGCTTTGAATGTATGACAAGTTAGGCTGCTCCATTTGGTCCTTTTTTTAATGTAAAGAAAAAGGTTGTCCCCTTATTTGGTTTACTTTCCAGCCATATCTTTCCGTTATGTAATTCCACAATTTTTTGAACAATAGAAAGTCCTATTCCAGTTGAATCGTTACTCTTCTTTAAAGCATGAAACACCTTAAATATTTTATCGTGATATTTCTTTTCAATTCCCATACCGTTATCTTGTACTGAGAACTGATAACAATCAGGTTGTTCCTCATAGGATATATAAATCAAGCCTTTCTCTTTATCTATAAACTTAATGGCATTACTTATTAGGTTTTGAAACAACTGTTGTATTTTAGTTTTATGCCCAAAAACAACGGGGAGAGGTTTCAATATATACACGGTTATATGTTCAGGAATAAACAAAATGTGCAATAAATCTTGTACTACCTCCTGTACATTAACAGGTTCTTTTTCACTCTCATAAAAACCAATACTTGAATACAACAGCACATCGGATATCAATTGTTCCATACGCTCCAATGTGGTTTCAATAAGCCCTAAATTCTGTATAGTTGGAGCGTCTAATGCTCCTTTATTATCGTCCTTAATCCAACTAACCAGAGCATTTATACTACGCAGGGGAGATTTTAAATCGTGTGATACAATATGTGCATACTCCTGTAATTCGTTATTACTGCGCTCTAAAGCTTCCAGAAGATTTACCTTCTCTCGCTCTAAACTTTTCACGTTCGTAATATCTAAATGAATGCCTATTGCACCAATAATGTTTCCGTTGTTATCGTAGTTTGGTGCCACACTAATTAACCAATCCCGTTCCTCGCCACTTTTATTAACCATTTTAAGCTCATAGGAATCCGCCATACCCCGATCGCGGTTTTCACGCTTCTCTTCCATGAACTCCTGTTCATATTTAAAAAGCTTTTTAGCATCTGACCCAATGAGTTCTTCGGCCGAATATCCAGACATTCTCAAAAAGTTCTCATTAGCAACGGTAATCCGGTCGTTCATATCTACTTCAACCAGACCTAAACTCATTTTAGTAATGACATTTCTATACTTTAAACGCTCCTGATCTAAATTTTCTCTAAACTGGCGTCTTAATGTAACATCTTTGTAAGTCCATAAATGGCCTTTGATTTTACCATCTCTAAACACAGGTACATAATCGCGCTCTAATACGTGACCATCTACCATCTCAAGTTCTTCACTTACAACTACTTCTTCACTTTGAATAATACTATTGATTCTGTTTACAAAACCATCAGATTCCTTAAAGAGATGTTTTACCTGTTCTGCTGCAGATTGACAATCGTTCCCCACAAGCTCTTCGGGTTGCAAGGGAATATTAAAAAATTCGCAAAACTTAGTATTTGTTACAATAATATTTCTGTTTTCATCTTCTAGTAAAATACCCTTATCTAAATTTAAAACAACCGTAGCTAAACGATTCTCAGATTCTCTAAGTTTTTCTTCAGCTTCTTTACTTTTTGTAATATCACGAATTATACCTTGTGCGGCAACAGGCTTATTATTTTCGTAAAGTATATTTCCGTTAATTTGAACAACCTTATAGTTCTGTAAAGGTGTTTTTATCTTTAGTTCGAAGTTTGTTATAACCCCTTCATTTAAGAGTTGCTTAAATGAAGTACTTACCATTTCTAAATCCTCCGGATTTACCATAGACATCAGGTTGTACCCAATACCATCGTCTTTAAAATCAAGAATATTTCGGGCACTTTCATTCATTTTAAGAATGTTTCCCGACAAATCCATTATCAGGAAAGCATCAACAATCCCATCGTAACCATCCTGCAAGTTGGTGTTAATATATTCTAACTTTTTATTAGCTTCAGAAAGTTCCTTTTCCAAAGAAATACGCGCAGCCTTTTCTTCAGCTAATTGCTGTTTTAATATGTCAATTATATCTTGACTCATTAACTTGGTATTAAAATTAGGGTACGAGCTTTTTGTTTCTCATAGTAAAGTAACGACTATTAGATGAGAATTGAAAGTAAAAACGTAGGATTTACTTTATAAACGGTATTGTTATTGGGTTAGATACTGAAAATGAGAATTATAAATTAAGCCTTAATAAGCTCATTCATGCTCCAATAGTTCAATAGGTTTTCAATTTTTAAAACGTATTCGTCGTATTTCAATGGTTTTAAAACATACCCTGCTATACCGATTTTATAGCACTCTAACAAGTCTTTTTGATTGCTTGATGTGGTAAGAATAATGGTTGGAACATATTTTAAAACCTCATTATTTTTTAGAATAGTTAAAAACTCCACACCATTTATTTTTGGCATGTTCAAGTCTAACAAAATAATATCCGGAAGGTTTTCGTTTTTTTCTAGAAGCTCAAGTGCATCTTCACCATTATTTGCTTCAATAATATTATGATTTAGATTTAAAGACGAAATTGCTCTGTTCAATTTCATCACCTCAATGGCATCGTCTTCAATTAGTAATATGTTCAACACGTTGTTCATGAATAAATCCAATCAAAATGAACTTCAAAAATATTACTAATTAGTCCAAACTGCATTTGATTTCGTTTATTTTAAATTAAGTGTAGACGAATGGTAAAAAAGTATAGACGGATGGATTTAAAATTTTATTATTTAACGAGTACCTTTTGCTCAAAACTACTTTTAGGAGCTTCACAAATAGAACATTCGTAAGTTTCCGGTAAACTATCAAAAGGTGTATTTGGCGAAATATCCTGCGTAAGATCGCCGTAAGATTCATTGTAAACTGTTAAACAATCTTTACACTGATACACTTCTTCCTCATTTACATCCTTAACAACATTTACTTCTGCTTCCTCCTCACGTTCCATACCCAATTGTTCAAAATACAGTTTACTGAGCTCCATAAGCAAACCAGGAAGTTCTACCTTATCAACATCCTGAACATGCATGATGTATTCACGTGTGTTTGGATCGAAATTTTTAGCATATAACAGATTATAGGTGTCACGGATAATGAAGTCTCCCAGATTTTCCGGCTGTTTGTTTTTTTCAATAACAATAGAAGTAAAATGATAGGTTTTACTCTCGTAATTGGCCACACCAAAAGTAAGTCCGTAGGTACTAATATCATTCTGATCGAAATTAGTTACTAAATACTTCTTAAGGTTTAATGCCGCTGTATCAAAAACCGGCAAGTGCCAGTTTAATTCCAGCATAGAATGGCGCACATTAATACCATAGCTTCCTAAAAAGCGTTCCCATTGTAATTTAAACTTCATAGGAATCCCTTTAACTATAAAGGATTTCCATGGTGTGATGGAAATTTTTCCTATTTTATTCTCGGCACATAAATCGCACATCGCCTTTAAAAACCTAATATCGTATCGATTATTCCTCCAATACAATCCTAACCAATACTTATCTCCAAAACGGTTCATCCCTTCATAATAAGGAAACGGATAAAACGGTACTTCCAATGGCCTATCTACTGTTCTGTTATTGCTATCTACAGCATCACTAACCAACTCAAAAAGGGTTTCTATATTTTCGGGTTCTTCAATTAAAACCTTTTCAATGGCCAGTTCTATTTTATCCATATCCCAGCTATAAATCAGAGCAGGATACATGACTGTTTTTTTCCATTCCGGAAGCCTCACATATAAATACCAGTAATCTTCATGTTCTGAAGCTACAAAGTTTACATTTCCGGTAAATAGAGGTACCAACCGCTGTTTCGGGTCTGTAATATTAACACGTAGTTTTAGTTTATGCTTAAACTGCTCTAAAACATAAAGGTATCGATCACTGGTTAACCAGGAAGTGCTTGGCAATATATCGGCTGACACATAAGAGGATACGATATTTTCCATCCCGTCTCGTTTAGGCTTGATAAACTGAATTTTATCAAATTGACTGAACATTGATTTATCAATTTCCTCAGGAAAAATAATATCCTGACGCGAACCAAATGAAATCGCATCTAAACCTAAACTCTCTGCAGCTTCACAAATATATTTCAACTCACCCGGCGAAAGTACACCGCCGTTAATTCTTAATCGGTATGATTCTTTTGTCTTATTTTTCATAATCACTATGCTAAAACCTTTGTACTGTTTAAAATTTCCCTAACCTCCGTTTTACAACTTCCGCAACCTAATCCAGCTCCGGTTTTATTACAAAGTTCTGTAAAATCTGTACAGCCGTTACTTATGGTTTCCTCTATATTTCCTGCTCCTACCTGACTACATGAACACACCAATTTACCGATTACAGGCACATCGTTTGAAGCTCCTCGAAGTAAAGTATCGCGTTTATCGGCCATTTCAATTTTACTCTCAATCATGGTTTTAAATTCGGCAAACTCATTTTTGTCCCCCATTAAAACCGCACCAATTAGTAAATCGTCTTTTACAATACATTTCTTGTAGTATCGTTTTGAAATATCCGTAAAAATGACTTCCTCATAAGAATCGTCGTTTTCCGGGACTTTTATTTCGCCGATACTACATAAATTAAGATCATTAAACTTTAAAATATTCATTAACACGGAACCGTTGTAAGCTTCACTAATATCACCTGCAATGTAATTTGAAAGGATATTGGCTTGCTCTTCAGCCGCCGAGGTAATTCCGAATAACTGATTGTTATATTCTGCAATTTCTCCAATGGCAAAAATATCCGGATGTGACGATTGCAAGTGCTGATTTACTTTAACACCACGACCACAAACAATTCCGTTTTCACGAGCAATTTCAACGTTTGGTATGGTACCAATAGCATAGACAATGGCGTTAGCTGTAATAAACTTACCGCTCTTTAACGTGATGTTTAGCTCTCCTGTATCTTCATCATCAAAGACGGTGCTCACCTCATTATCAAAATAAATCTGAATACCACGTTCCTGAACATCTAAAGCCAATAATTTGCTTGAAATAGCATCTAACTGACGTTCCATTAATCGTGATGCACGTTGGATAATAGTAACCTTCACGTTTTTATGCTTCATAGCGGCTGCAAGCTCCAACCCTAAAAGACCTCCCCCTACAATAACGATGTGTTGCTCCTCTGGAGGTAATCCAGTGGCATCCAGATATGCTTTAAAGCTATCGGCATCACCTTTATTTCGCATAGTAAAACGACCAGGAAGATTAATTTGAACATCCTTCGGAATAAAAGCTCGGCTACCTGTTGCCAATATTAACTTATCAAATGTATGCTGTTCGCCATGACTATCGATAACAACCTTATTTTCAGAATCTATCTTATCGATTAACGTTTCCGGATGAATTTTAATATCCAGTTTATTTAATTCGGTTTGCTTAATTTTTAAAAGTTGTTCCCAGGTCAACTCTTCAGTAACATACTCCGGAAGCAATACCCGATTGTAAAACAGGTTTGGCTCTTTAGAAAACACATGAATTTCATCAGCCTGATTATTTTCTCTATAATTCTGAACAAACCTAAATGCTGCCGCCCCTGCGCCTACAATAATTATTTTCTCTACCGGTTTTTTATACTTTGACACCGATACACGAGTAAACTTAAAGTCTGGCTCCTTAGACTGCGGATCGATATGGGTGTTGGTTAAATTATTAGCACGGTTTAAGTCACTTTGTAATTGCTTACCCCAGTGCATAGGTAAAAACACCACGCCTTTACCAATGTTTTCGGTAACTTTTGCACGAACACGAACGGTACCATTTTCACTTTTTATTTCCGTGATATCGCCATCCTTAATTTTAGATAAATACGCATCTACGGGGTTTATTTCTAAAACAGGTCTTGGATAGTGCGTTTTTAAACGAGACACCTTACCGGTTTTAGTCATGGTGTGCCATTGATCACGAACACGACCAGTAGTTAAAATTAACGGATACGCTTCGTTGGGTTGAAGTGATGTGTTTGCAATACCTGCAGGAATATTAAAGATGGCTTTCTGCGAAGGTGTATAAAACTTTTTATCCTGAAATAATCTTGGTGTTCCCGGATGCCTGTATTCAGAAACAGGCCATTGAAAAGTCCCCTCGTTCTTTAATCTGTCGTAGTTTAAAAAGGAAACATCAATATTAGTTCCTTTCGTCATTGCCGCATATTCGTCATAAATTTCCTCTGCACTATTGTAACTAAACCCTCTAAAGCCCATACGCTGTGCAAAATCACAGAAAATTTCCACATCTGGTCTGGCTTCACCCGGTGCATTAATTTCTTTTGGTAAATAGGAAATGCGACGCTCAGAGTTCGTCATGGTTCCTTCTTTTTCCAACCAGGCAGCTGCTGGCAACACCAAATCGGCGTAAGCTACTGTATCAGATTTAAAAGAAATATCTTGAACCACAACGAACTTTGCATTCTTCATGGCTTTTTCTATACGATGTGTATTAGGCAAACTTACTAAAGGATTTGTACAAGCAATCCAGATAGCCTTTAGCTTTCCAGATTCTAAAGCATCAAACATTTGCGTAGCAGTTAATCCAGGGGTAGGGGAAATTTTATCAACTCCCCAAAATTGCGCTACTTCACGACGGTGTTCCTCATTCATTAAATCTTTATGTACCGCCAACAAATTAGCCATACCTCCTACTTCACGTCCCCCCATAGCATTTGGCTGCCCCGTTAACGAGAACGGTCCAGATCCCGGTTTTCCAACTTGACCAGTAATTAAAGACAAGTTTAATAAGGCAAAGTTTTTATCGGTTCCAACAACACTTTGGTTAAGCCCCATGGCCCACATACTAATAAAGCCTTTAGCCAGACCAATGACGTCGGCTGCTTTTCTGATATCTTTTTCAGAAACACCACATAATTTTGAAGCCTCCTTAACCGTGGTTTCTCCTAACTGTTCTTTGTATTTGTCAAAACCTTCAGTATAATTATTTATGAACTCTTCATTCATCAATCCACGCTCAAAAATACTTCTCGCAATGGCATTATATAGAATAATATCGGTACCAGGAATGAGTTGCAGATGAATATCGGCAAAGTTAGCCGTATCGGTTTTACGAGGGTCCACCACAATAATTTTCACATCTGGATTTTCCTCTTTATGTTTTTCCAGTCGACGAAATAGAATTGGGTGACACCATGCAGGATTAGCGCCTGTAATTAAAAAACAGTCTGCCAGTTCAATATCAGCATACGAAATTGGCACACTATCCTCCCCAAACGTTTTCTTATACCCAACCACTGCAGAACTCATACAAAGACGTGAGTTGGTGTCGATGTTATTGGTTCCTAAAAACCCTTTAGTTAACTTATTGGCTATATAATATTCTTCTGTTAAACTTTGTCCTGACACATAAAACCCTACACTATCTGGGCCATGTTTTTTTATTATAGATTTAAAAACACTAGCAGCTCGGTCTAATGCATCGTCCCAACTAACACGCTCACGAGGATGCGAACGACTCCAACGCATTTCGGGGTATAGAATTCTATCACTTGTATCATTCGCCACGTAATGCAGGTTCATACCTTTTGAACACAACATCCCTTTATTTACTGGATGCTCTTTATCGCCTTCTACATAAATTTTATTATTGCTATCTTTTTTTACAATAATACCGCACCCTACGCCGCAATACGAACACGTTGTTTTCACTTCATTTTTTAACATAAACCACTGCGTTTTACACTAATTTAAAACAATTTTGAAACACAAAGCCGTGCTGCAGTCATTATTAAGAATATACTAAAAAGAACATCTTTCCATTCACTATTCATTAATACAACGAACCCTAACTTGTGTTTTTAAAGATGATTTGCTATTGAATTATTTAAATTCATACCAACAAAACAACACCCTTATACGTACAAAATTAAGTATAAATACTTAATTTAAAAAATTAAAAATACGTATTTAAAAACAAATAAAGTATTATTAAAGAATAAAATAAGTTTTTAGGAATATGATAAAAATTGAATATAATAAAGTGTCAATATAAAATTATCGACAAACTTTTAAAACCAAACAAGGTTATACCAGCTGATATTCTTTGGCTTTATTACTTAACTCCATAAGGTTTTTAACCTCTAATTTCTTCATTAGGTTAAAACGGTGAACTTCAGCTGTTCGCTTACTAATTTCAAGCTCTTCAGCGATATCTTTATTATTTTTTAGCTGTAAAACAAGCTCAAGAATCTGGCGTTCACGTTTCGTTAAGTTAAATGGATCTTTAGTTTTTTTCTTTACTTTAGGAGTCGTTGCTGTAGCATTACCACTCACAAAATTATTCATAATAATAGCCGATACATCTCCTGTAAAATACTTACCGCCACCAGCGATACTATTTAAAGCCTTTAAGAACTCCTCTTTACTCGCCCCTTTAAGCAAATAACCATCAGCTCCAGCCTGAATAGCCTTTACCACATATTCTTCAGAATCGTGCATGGACAGTACAAGTGTTTTTACGTTAACCTGTTCCTCTTTTATTTTTTGAACCACCTCAATACCGTTCATTTCTGGCATACGTATATCAACAATTAACAAATGAGGTTTTTGCTTTTTTATAATCTCTAGAGCTTCTAATCCATTTGAAGCTTCATCAATTACCTGAATACCGTCCTGATCTTCTAAAAGCGCCTTAATACCATCTCTAACTAAAACATGATCATCAGCCAAAACTACATTTATAACACTCATAATATTATTTATTTCATCACAGTAGTGATATTTTAAAATTTTAAAAGTTTTCCTTAAAACAGCTTTAACCGTACAAAGAACCTACGTAGCAAAAATATAAATTTTAAGTGAAAATACTTACTCTTTAATAGGAATATTTAAAGTTACACGGGTGCCTTTATCTTTCTCTGAATGAATAAAGAAACGTCCTTCTATATACTTGATTCGCTCCCTCATAAAGGTCATTCCCATACCGCCATCACCTTCTTTCACCTTTTTTACTTTGGTTGGGTCGAAACCTTTTCCATTATCATCGATAACAATACTTAAAATGTTTTGGCTATGAGATAAAGACACTAAAATATGCGTAGAGTCAGCATATTTAATCGCATTATTAATAGCCTCCTGGACAATACGGTAAATATTAATTTCAACCAGAGAATCTAAACGTTGATTAAAATCTGTCTTATTGAAAAGCACAATATGTTTGCCGGTTAGTTTCGCCAATTCATGCGTTAACTTATTTAATGCCGGCACTATACCATGATCTGTTAATTCAGGTGGTGTTAAATTAAATGTTGCCGTCCTTACCCCTTTAATAATATTTGAAGTCAACTCTTTTAAATGCTCTATTTTAGTGGCTGTTTTCTCGATATCAGAAATATCAATACTTTCTAAATTATATTTTAAACCTGTAAGCATTTGACCAATACCATCATGAACATCTTTAGCAATACGATTCTGTTCCTTTTCCTGGTTTTCAATAATTTTACTTGAAATGATTTTCTGTTGATCTATCTTCTCTTCAAAACTTGCTTTTGTTAAGCGCTCAATTTCTAATTGCGCAGCTTTTCGAGTGGTAATATCTGAAGCTATAATCAACAATTCTGAACGGTCATCCGTCGGACTAAAGGGAATGATTGCCATCTCTAACCAAATATCTTTATGATCTTTAGTTGTTGCTTTAACCTCACCTTGCCAACCTGTTTTTTTACTTTTTGAAATGATACCCTCCAAAGCTAACTGCTCCTTTTCATGAATAGAAATCACTTCTGAGAAACTTGTCGTGATATTAAACCCAGAAAACTTAAACAGTCTGGAAAATCGTTTTCCAATATGAACAACGCTACCATTTTGAGTTATTCTAGCGAATAATAAGGTTTCATCCATAGCGTGATTTAAGGCTCGTAATTCACGCATCGATTTTTCTTTGGCTGCGCTCAATTCATCGGCATCAATTGCCATTTTTTTGGCACGTTGCTCGGCAAATAATAACTCGGCTAAAGTAGCTCTCACCGACTTTGCTGTTGGCCAGAAAATGAATAAAAATTCAGCCAGCAAAATAATAAGTGTTAATATGGTAAGTAACATCTCTAAACGTCGCAACCAGCTTACCTTTTCGTTCGCTTCTAAATCGTACTGATTTACAATTTCGTCCATGACAGACAAAAACTCACCTTCATTATGCCTTACCTTTTTTATATCTTCCGAAAAGGCGGAATTAGGTAACGGCGGCACATTTTCGATATCTTCTATAATCGTTTTCGCCGCACTACTTATGATATTAAATGTTGGATTTAATTTCTGGAATTTATTAGCAATAATGTCGCTATTCTCTCCAGGAAGCCCCAAACTATCATTTCCTTCCTGTAAGGCATAATGCGAGGTTTCCCAAAGTTTTAATGTTGCTTTAATTTTATCTTTAAGCAAAATACGCTCTTCTAATTCCCGCTCAGTAGAAAGTGTTACAATATCTTTAGTAAGTTTCTGACTAAGCATACGTTGTCTACCCGCAACATTGATAACCGTTGAGTCACTTTGTTGCGCATTTAAATGCTTACGAATAAGAATCTGGCTTATAATTACCGAAAGAGCAATGGTACTTAAAGCTATAATGTATAAACGGCTTAACTTATCAAACGTACGCTGATCTAATGAATTACCGTTATTTGTCATGTTTTAATATGGTTTAAGAAATCGCTTGTTTTACCAGAGCCAAACTTTTTTCTGAAAATTTAATTTTTAAAGCTTCTTCATGCCCTTCTTCAGACATTTTAACCCATGTTTTTTGAAGAATATCGATCACTTTTTCGTCTTCATGCTTTGCCGCAAACTCTTCGAAATAATAATCTAAAAATACCAGACAAATAACATCTTCAATTGTCTGACTCTCTTCATTTTTCTTGATTAATTTTTTATTGATTAAAAAGGAAACGCGATCTATATATTCATCATCATACCCTACTTCTTTTAAAATATCCGCTGTTAGTTCAGCATGCATTTTTTTCAGTGTTTCACGCCATTTTAAATACCCTACGCGATCCATTGGATACTCGTCTCTTGCAATTTTCCAACGACAAATATGTTGTGCTCTGGCCGCTAACTGCAAGGCCCTTGACGCATTCGGTTTAAACTGTAATAGTTTTTGAGACATACGTTGCGAGTACAACAACTCCTTTGGAAAATCTACCCCGTGGCTGTGATATACGTTAGGGTCTTCTGAATTTTTTTTATCTATTAAAGCTATTGCTATTTCAAATCTTGTTGGTTCCATTTTAAGTCAAGTGTATGTTAGTCTGAAAAGCCAATATACACATTTCCGTCTTTAATTTTAACAGGATAAGTCGCAATTTTTAAATCATCGCCATTTAAATTCGAACCATCCTCCAGCGAGAAATTCTTTTTGTGCATCGGGCAGGCCACTTTAGCAATACCATTCTTATCTCCTATCATTCCTAACGACAGCACCATTTCCATTTTATGCGGACAAAGATTTTGCGCGGCATACCACTTATTTTTTCTTACAAAATTATAAACCGCTATTTGCTTGGTTTTGTACTTAATACATGCGCCACTGTTTTCTGGAAAATCGGACACTGTTCCTACTTCAAACCACGTCGTAACATCGGCTTCGGTCACTGAATTATATTGACTAAGTATATCTTGCATTTTTCTATATTTTTAAAATTTAATAATTACCACGCTTGCGGCATTTTTTGTTCACGCATTGGAACAAACACCAAATTATCGTCTGTATCATCAGAATTTACGAAATGTTTGAAACGCTTAGCAATATTAGGATCTTCAATAGCTTGTTTCCATTCACACTCGTATTTATTTACCAAACCTTGCATTTCGTTTTCTAAATCGTCTGCAATACCTAAAGAATCTTCAATCACCACCTGTTTTAAATACTCGATACCGCCTTCTAACTTTTCTAACCATGGCGCCGTTCTTACTAACGGACCAGCCGTTTTTATATAGAACATTAAGAATCGATCTAAGTATTTAATAGCAGTTTCATCATCTAACTTCTCGGCAAATAAAATAGCGTGTTTAGGTGTTGCCCCTCCATTTCCGCATACATATAGGTTCCAGCCGCCATCAACAGCAATCAATCCGAAATCCTTACCTCGGGCCTCAGCACATTCTCTAATACAACCAGAAACGCCTCCTTTTAATTTATGTGGGCTTCGCAGTCCTCTATATCGATTTTCAATCTCGATAGCAAAGGTGACACTTTCATGCATACCATAGCGACACCAAGTAGACCCCACACAACTTTTAACTGTTCGAAGTGACTTTCCATAAGCATGACCACTTTCAAATCCGGCATCAATTAATTCTTTCCAGATGAGTGGTAACTGATGAATTTGCGCTCCGAATAAATCGATACGTTGACCTCCAGTAATTTTCGTGTATAAATCATACTTCTTGGCAACTTCCCCCAAAACAATTAATTTATCTGGAGTAATTTCTCCCCCGGCAACCCTTGGCACAACCGAATAAGTCCCGTTACGCTGAATATTTGCTAAGAATCTATCATTAGTATCCTGAATAGCGAATTGCTTATTAGGTGTTTCCATAGTAATCGTAGCAAAAATCGAGGCTAAGGCCGGTTTACAAACCTCACAACCATCACCGTCACCAAACAGGTTTAAAGCTTCATCGTAATCTTTCACCTGATTTACTTTCACTAAATCGTATAATTCCTGACGGTTAAAACTAAAGTGCTCACAAATCACCTCTTTAACCTCTTTTCCTAAAGATTTAAGTGTTTCGTTTACTAAATCGACCACCATTGGTTTACATCCACCACAGCCTGTAGTTGCTTTAGTTTCAGTAACCACATCACCTAAATTATTACTACCGTTTTCTGTAATCGAACAACAAATAACCCCTTTACTTACACTCTCACAAGAACACACCTGCGCTGTATCTGGCAAGTCCATCACGCTTCCAAAAGAAGCTCCACCTTCACTGGCTGGTAAAATCAATTGGGATGGATCTTCAGGAATTTTCATCCCGTTTAGGTAAATCTGATGTAGCATGTTATAATCGGCGGCATCACCTACAAGAATACCTCCAAGAAGTGATTTACCGTCGAGACTTACATTAATTCGTTTATACAAATGCTGTGTTTTATTTTCAAAAATAATGGAATGTCCTTTTGAAGCAGGCATAAAGGGTTCACCGAAACTGGCTACATCTACACCAATCAACTTAAGCTTCGTAGACATATCAATATCTGCCGGCATTAAACATTCTGTTTCTCCTAAAATCTGTTTTACAGCAATTCCCGCCATATCATATCCAGGAGCCACTAATCCATAAATCATTTGATTATAAAGAGCCACTTCTCCAATAGCATAAATATTAGGATCGGAAGTTTTCATTTTATTATCGACAACAATACCACCACGAACACCCATTTCCAAATCACAGGTTTTTGCCAGTTCATCTCTTGGTCGAATACCTGCCGAAATAATTAACATATCGACATCTAAAACATCATCTTCTCCGAATTCCATTCCTGTAATCGCATCACCTCCCAAAATCTGATTCGTCGCTTTACTGAGGTGAATGTTTAAACCTATCGATTCCAGTTTTAATTTTAAAACCTGACTACTTCTGGTATCTAACTGTCTTGGCATTAATTTAGGAGCGAACTCTACAATATGAGGCTCCAAGCCCATATCTAAGACCGCTTTACCTGCTTCTAACCCTAATAATCCACCACCGAGAACAGCAGCTTTAGCATCTGGGTTTTTAGCTTTTAACTCTGCTGCATAAGCCAGCATTCCCTCTAAATCCTCTATGGTCCTGTAAACAAAAACCCCTTTTTTCTCAACACCTTTGATGGGTGGCACAAAAGGTGAAGACCCTGTCGCAAGAACTAAGTAGTCGTACTCAAACTCTCGCTCTTTAGCCGTAGTTATGGTTTTCTTCGCTCTATGAATATCAGCAACACGTTCACCCGTTATCAATTCAATACCATGTTCTTCATACCATGCTCTTGGTGCCATCTCTAAAGCATCGGCATCTTGGTTTTCAAAATACTCACTTAAGTGCACCCTATCGTATGCGGGTCTTGGTTCCTCTCCAAAAACCGTTATTTTATAAGCTTGACTTTCGGCTTCAGCTACAAACTTTTCGCAAAACTTGTAACCCACCATTCCGTTACCTACAACAATTATTTTTTTCATAACTACGTATTTTACATTACAAACATAAGTAAAAACTACGTAATAATACTTAATTTAATTTACGAAAATCCATTATTGTGTGAATTATTGATAAATTCACAAATTGAAATACATTTTTCTACGTATTAATTAAAATAATTTGGATTGTGTTAATAAAGAATGAAGTTTTTTAATTTGCCTGGACAGTTACGATGACACTCTTCGATGCCGGTGTTTTCGCTGTATGGGCAAAACTATCTAAAGCCACTAGCATATTAGCTTCCGGAAAATACGTAGCACAGCAGCCTTTAGGAATATCATAACCCACAACCTTAAACTGTTCTGCTTTACGTATGACTCCTTTAAATTCCGATTGGATATTAACCACTTGTTGTTCCTGAAGGTTTCTAACTCTCATATCTTCACGGTTCATTAAAATCACTCGTCTTTCGTTAAAAATACCGCGATATCGATCGTTTAAACCATAAATAGTGGTATTAAATTGATCGTGACTACGTATGGTCATCATTATTAACTGATCCTTTTTTAATTCCCAGGACGGTAATTTATTTATAGAGAAATTTGCTTTACCTGTTTTGGTATGAAATTGTCTTATACGCGCACCATTAGGCAAATAAAAACCAGATGGTTGTTTTAGCTTGCTGTTATAATCATCAAAACCATCGACGACGTCCTCAATATCAGAACGTACCAAATTATAATCATCTTGATATTGTAGCCAGTTAATTTTTGACTTTTCCTTAAGGGTCGCATGCGCCACACCACACACCACAGCAACTTCGCTAATCAAGGCATTGGAACATGGCTCTAAAATGCCTTTGGTAGACGACACCACACCCATAGAATTTTCGACACTCTGAATTTGCACACCAGTTTTCTGATAATCCTTCTCGGCTCGCCCTAAACACGGTAATATCAAAGCTTCTTTACCCGTAACCAAATGCGAACGGTTTAGTTTGGTACTCACATGAACTGTTAAGTTACAATTTGACAAGGCTTCTGCAGAATATAAAGTATCAGGCACAGCAGAAATAAAGTTACCGCCCAAACCAAAAAAGACTTTGGCCTTCTTCTCGTACATCGCCTTAATAGCCTCGATCACCGAATAGCCGTGCTCACTTGTTGGTTTAAAACCATACTTTGCTTCAATTTTATCTAAAAACTTTTGAGGCGCCGCCTCCCAAATCCCCACGGTTCTATCGCCCTGTACATTGGAATGTCCACGTACCGGACAAGTACCTGCACCTTCTTTACCAATACTTCCTTTTAGCAATAATAAATTAACAAGCTCCCGAATATTATCTACCGCATTTTCATGTTGCGTTAAGCCCATAGCCCAACACACAATAATCTTATCGCGATTTAATATTAAATCGAAAACAACATCAAAAACATCCCGAGATACTCCTGATATCTGTAAACAGTCGGAGAAACTATACTGTTTTAAATCTTCAATAAAACTGTCGTAACCATGAGTAAATTCATTTATAAATGCTTTATCAAAAACATCTCCTGTCTGCTCTTCGGCTTCTAATAATTTTAATAAAACAGCTTTGAAAAACGCAACATCACCGTTTATAGTTACCGGAACATGAACATCGGTTAACCTAGTCCCTCCCGTTAACAATTTTAAAGGGTTTTGCGGATCGGTGAATCGCACTAAACCAGCTTCAGCTAACGGATTTATAGAAATAATTTTACCGCCATTTTTTTTACATTTCTCCAGAGCCGTCAACATCCTTGGATGGTTCGTTCCCGGGTTTTGACCAACAACCATCACTAATTCTGCCTTATATAAATCATCTAAAGTCACCGAACCTTTACCGATACCTAAAGTTTCGGATAAAGCTTTACCACTAGCCTCGTGACACATATTGGAACAATCGGGTAAATTAGCTGTTCCAAACTCACGAACAAATAACTGATATAAAAAAGCCGCTTCATTAGTCGTTCTTCCTGAAGTATAAAAAACCGCTTCATCTGGTGAATCTAAAGTGTTTAAATGAGCTCCTACTTTGGCAAACGCTTCTTCCCAGGAAATGGGCTGATAATGTGTCGCACCTTCCGGTAAATACATCGGTTCTGCCAGGCGACCGGATTTCCCGATTTCAAAATCGCTCCAACTTGCCAGTTCATCAACAGAATATTTTGAAAAGAAATCAGCACCAATGGTTTTATTCTGAACTTCTTCTGCCATAGCCTTCATACCGTTTTCACAGTATTCCCCCAACATAGAACGTTCATCATCAGGATCAGGCCAGGCGCACCCCGGACAATCAAATCCGCCCTTCTGATTCAGTTTACGAGACACCTTTAAAGCATCAGCGAAATTCATGTACTTTGAAACCTGACCAATTACTGAAGTTAAACCTGGTATTCCAGCACTATTTTTTGGTGGCGTTTTTACTTTTAAGTTTGAAAACGTTTCCGGTGTTTTAGCTTTATCTTGAGGAGAAGAACTCATATTACTTTTTAAATTTCGCCTGGTAAGCGTGTACATATTCGGTTTGTGTATCCAAATCTATGTTTTTAGTCCCACTAAATAAAATTTCAACCTTCTGTTTATGATGTTTTAGAATTTGCTTAGCGCCTTTATCTTCATTCAAAGCTTCTAATTCTGTAAAATAAACAGCATCAAATAAAACAGGAACACCATTTTCTCCATCTACATACGATGTCGCTATAATTTGTTCTTTTTTAGGTTTAAATGCCCCTATCATTTGCTCTAAATAATCTGAAGTGATAAAAGGTTGATCAGCTAACAAAAACAAAACGCCATCAAATTTCAAATTAGAATTCTTTAAATGAGTTACTGCTTTTGAAATGGATTTTCCTAATCCCTTTTCCCAATCGGGGTTATAAATAATCTCCACAGGACGACTTTCAATCTTACTCTTTAATGTTTTATAATTTGCTCCTAAAACCAAGTAAACATGATTAGCACTTACATCAAGAGCCGTTTCAATACTGTGCTCTAACAAAGTGGAATCTCCCCATAGTAACAATTGTTTTGGCTCCCCCATTCGCTTAGAAGCCCCTGCAGCCAATATTACCATAGCTATTTGAGAAGATGGATTCATTAACTTATTTGGACTTTGAATGAATCTTTCCTGATTTTTTTCGAAGGGAATACGTTTCTCTATTTCTATTAACTGCTAAAATTTCTGAAACTATTGAGACAGCTATTTCTTCTGGAGTTTCCGAACCAATATCAATCCCAGCAGGTCCATAAATAACATCTAGAAATTCATCGGTAACCTCAGGACAGTATTCAATAAATTGCGATAATAAGTCGTCGCGACGTCTTGTTGATCCTAATAAACCAATATAATTGGGTGTTGTTTCTTTTAAGGCGACCAGATACCTTAAGTCTATTGCAAAATTATGTGTCATTAACACAACAGCTGTTTGCTGATCTATTTGCATCGCATTAATATTTTCAGGTGCCATGATTTGCACAAAATGAGCACCAGAGAAATGCTCTGCCGATTTCAACTCATTAGACCTTGCAACAACAGTAACCTCCCAGCCCGTTAACAATGCATATTTAGATAATTTAACAGCATCGTGTTCGGCTCCAATAATAAGGAGTTTAAAACAAGGTGACAGATCTTGCTTAAAAACTGCTGACTGCCCTTTTTCCTGACTTAATATTTCACTCCCACTAATTGAAAACAACTCCTTATTTAATTCTACTACAGAGCCCATTCCTTTAAATTCCCCTTCTTGCTTTTCATAATACGAGGAAATCGTAAAGGGATTCCTTTCATTAATACTATTGAAAAACGCTTCATTAAATGCTTCATCAGGATTAAAAGGCTCTAATAAAATGTACAACACCCCTTCACAACCCAAGCGATAACGCCCATCATAGCTCATCATTTTCGGCTGCCCTGTTTCAAAAACACTTTGTGATTCGCGATATACTTCCTTTTCTACACAACCGCCACTTACAGCGCCCTTCCAGAACCCTTTGTTGTTTAACAACATTCTAACTCCAGGACGTCTATAAGATGAGCCATCTAAAGCCACAACCGTTGCTAATACAACTTGTAAACTTTCCTTTTTCCAGTCAATAGCAGTTTCAACAAGTGTTTTGAATTCGTGTGTCATAGTTTGTTTTGTTGTTAATTCTGACTATTATCCCATTACAGGTTTTAATGACATAAATGGTTGATGATAATAACGTTCGCCAGTAGCCTGATAAAGTGCATTTGCTAAAGCTCCAACAGCCGGCGGTAATCCCGGCTCCCCAAGACCTGTAGGATCTATATCATTTTCAACAAAAAATACTTCTATAGCTTCTGGTGCCTGCGAATGACGTATTAATCGATAGGTATTGAAATTATTTTCTTGTGGCATTCCTTCTTTAAACGTTAACTGACTATACATGGCATGACCAATACCATCAACAACACCACCTTGTACCATATTTTTAGCTGCATCACGATTTATTACAATACCACAATCTACAGCACACCAGACTTTCTTGATTTTTGGCTTACCGTCTTCCATGGCAATATCAATGACCTCGGCAACATAACTATTATGACAAAAATAGGCTGCCACACCACGGTGAATTCCTGGTATTGACTGTCCCCAATTGGATTTTTCTTTTACCAACTTTAAAACACCTGCATAACGCTTAGCATCATAATCGTTTCGCTTTCCTACGGGGTTTGAAATAGCCCGATCGAACAATTCTAAACGGAATTCGATGGGGTCTTTTCCTGCCAGTTCAGCCACCTCATCTAAAAACGATTGTTCGGCTCCTGCCGTAAAATGGGATCTGGGCGCGCGCCATGCTCCTGTAGTTATATTCGTAGGAGTGCTGGCCTTTTCCGCTAAATAATTATCTACCGTACCTGCCGGAAAACGATGTTCAAACACTGGGCTTGACGGCAAACCTGTTCCTTTCACGGAAAAAGCGACTAAATTATTATTTTCATCTAATCCGGCTTTGTAAGTCGCTAAATATGCTGGTCGGTAAGTACCTTGAGTCATATCGTCTTCACGGGTATATATCAACTTTACGGGACCTCCAATGTGTTTTGATATAGCCGCCGCTTCTACTCCAAAATGCACATATAATCGTCTACCAAAACCTCCACCAATACGCGTCATATTTACGGTAACATCTTCAATAGGCAATCCTAATAATTTAGATACCGATCCTTCTAAGGCTTGTGGTGTTTGGGTTGGTCCTACGAGTTCTGCCGATGTCTCTGTTACGTGAGCAAAAAAGTTCATCGGTTCCATAGTATTATGCGGTAAAAATGGCGAACTATATGTGCGTTCGATAACCTTAGATGCTTTTTTGAATGCCGCCTCTGGATCGCCGTCTTTTCGACTCTCACTCATCTCACCAGAAGCTAAAGTGGCTTCCATTCGTTTCATATGCACTTCTGAATCTTCCAATTCACCAACCTGTTCCCAATTAATTTTTAATGCCTTCTTCGCCTTCATTAATTGCCAGGTTGACTCTCCAACAATAGCAACTAGTTGCAAATAGCCTTTCTCATCGAAATAACCTGGATCAGGTATTGTAATGTCAACAACAAAAGCATCATTAACCCCCGACATTGACTTAATTTCTGTTTCATTAAAATCTTTCACCTTCATCCCGAAAGCAGGCGGGTGTTGTATCATTGCTAATTGCATCCCTTCTCGTTGAAAATCTAACCCGAATAAAGGTTTACCAGTAACTATATTTTTACCGTCTACATTTTTAACACTTGTAGATATCAACTTAAAATCTTTAATGTCTTTTAATTCTACCTCTTCTGGCACGGTAATCCCAACAGCTTTTTCAGCAATATCGCCATAGCCTATAGTTCGTTCCCCTTCAATTTCTTTAATAACACCATTAGCAACAGTTAAAGCAACAACCTCAACACCCCATTCTTTTGCCGCAGCCTCTAACAACATTCTTCTGGCTGTAGCTCCGGCCATTCGTAAGGGATGCCACCCTCTTCTAATGGACTGACTCCCTCCTGCAACCTGATTATTATAAAAACCTGTATTTAATGGCGCCTGCTCTACAATAACATGCTTCCAATCTACATCCAGCTCTTCCGCAACTATCATTGGCATAGAGGTTTTTACATTCTGACCAATTTCCGGGTTGGGAGAATAAATGGTAACCAAGCCTGTATCTCCAATTTTTATGTAGCCATTTATTTCAAACCATTCGTTTGGTATGGCCAGAGTTTTCTCTGTTTTTCCTTCGGAAACACATCCGGTTAGCCAGCTGAACCCAATGAGCATACCTCCTCCTGCAGCAGCAGATATTTTCAAAAATGAACGACGATTATATTGTGTTTTTATCTTTGTCATAATGCCTGCTTTTATTGGTTAGATGCGGTTTTAATAGCTTGTTTAATTCTTACATAAGTACCACAACGGCAAATATTTCCACTCATAGCATTATCGATATCTTTATCTGTTGGTTTTGGGTTTTCTGATAACAAAGCAGCCGCATTCATAATTTGTCCGCTCTGACAATAGCCACACTGCGGAACATCATGTTCCAACCAAGCCTTTTGTACCGGATGATCGCCTTCTTCCGACAAACCTTCTATGGTTGTAATTTCTGATGTTCCAATGGTCGATACGGCAATCAAACAACTACGTACGGCAGCACCTTCAAAATGTACAGTACATGCTCCACACTGGCCAATACCACATCCGAATTTCGTTCCAAGAAGCTTTAATTCATCTCGCAATACCCAAAGCAAAGGGGTATCGTCGTCTACATTAACATTATGAGAAGTTCCGTTAATGCGTAATTTATACTCAGGCATATTAATTTGTATTAAGTTAAAAGAAGGTTTTACAGTAATTTGACTAAAACCAATTCCTTTAAAAATACAAAAAAGAATACTTGTTATATGATTTTAAGACTTTTTTAAGATTTCAGAACAAACTCTAAAGCGCGCTTTTCATTGTAATACACATTGCGTTTATCAATAAAACCAACATGTCCTCCATTTTTTGGCATTTCTAAAAACAGATTCGGATTTTCTTTAGCCTCTTTTACAGGATAACACTCTGGTGATAAGAAAGAATCATTCAATGCATTAATAATGAGTGTTCGCGTTTTTATATTAGGTAGAAACTGTAAGCAACTGCTTTTCTCATAATAATCGGAAGCATCTTTAAAGCCGTGAGCCTTTGCGGTATACACCTCATCAAAATCCCGAAGCGTGTTTATGGTACAGAATTCCTCATATGATAAATCGTCAGGGTATTTAACCGCTTTGTTTATGAGTTTTTTCGTTAAATGATTTAAAAACCGGTTCGCATAAGGTCTGTTTTTAGGTTTTAACAATTCCAAACATGATCCGTTTAAATCTGCAGGTACCGATACCGCTACAGCAGCCTTAACCTGCGTTGGGACATCATTGCGTTCCCCTAAATATTTCAAAATCAAATTGGCTCCAAGGCTAACTCCGTACAAGTAAATTTCAGAATACCTATTTAAATCTAACACATACTGAAGAACATCTTCTAAATCTTCTGTAGCACCGGAATGATAACTTCTAAACTTTAAATTATCCTCACCACTGCACCCTCTGAAATTCACGCAAATCGCATCGATATCATTTTCATTAAATAATTTTGCCGTTGCCGTGAGATATGGACGTTGCCCATTGCCTTCCAGACCGTGGAAACACAAAATAAGCTTATCGGTTTTAGACCCTGCATAGCTCCAGTCTAAATCTAGAAAATCACCATCTCTAAGTTCAATACGCTTGCGTTCCTGTTCAAGTTTAACTGAACGGATTAACCCCGAATATACGGTTGAAACAAACCCATTTCTAAAAACAAATAAGGGACTATATGTACTGTGTAATACTGGCATAATTAATTAACGTCTAATGTAGTAAATTTAAATTGGGAACCATCAAATAAGCCTTTATCACTCAATTTTAACGAGGGAATAACCAGCAAAGCCATGAAGGACAAAGTCATATAAGGCGCATACAAACTACTACCCAATTGTTTTGCCATGGCATCGAGCTTCGCATAAGCCTCACCAACCGTTTTCCCATCCTTATCACTTATAATTCCTGCTACAGGTAACGGCAGAACCTGTTCTTCAGTTTCAGAAACCGCACAAATACCACCTTTATTCTCGATGAGTAAATTAACGGCTCGACAAATGTCTTCATCTGAAACACCAACAGCAATAATATTATGGGAATCATGACCAACCGAAGAGGCTATAGCACCTTCTTTTAATCCGAAATTTTTAATAAAAGCGATGGATGGTTTCTGATTTTGATAACGGTTAACCACCGACATTTTTAGTATGTCTTTTTCTGTATTTGAAACGAGGTTGTTGTCTTCAATTTTAGAATCTTCAATTAATTCGTTGGTAACCAACTGCCCTTCTAAAGCTTCTATAACACGAATTTGCTTAGCAGCAGATGCTACTTTAAATTCTTCAATTGTTTTTTTATCGCAATTGAAATTATTCAGATTATCAAAATCTACAGGTTTAATCAACGATTTCCCTTGATCGAAAACTAAGACTCCATCAACATAGGTTTGAAGGGTTTTAAAATCTTTTAAATCCTCTACGACAATACAATCGGCAGTATCACCAACCTGTAATAATCCAACATCTAAATTATAATGTTTTACAGGATTAACACACGCCATTTGCAACACTTTAAATACATCGATACCTTTTGATACGGCTCGAGCACAAAGCCTATTAATATGATCGATTAACAAATCGTCTGGATGTTTATCATCACTACAAAACATCATGTTTTGGTAATGTTCCGAAGCCAAATCGATTAAGGCTTCAAAATTTTTAGCAGCACTCCCCTCACGAATTAAAATTTTCATTCCCTTTTGAAGCTTTTCCAAAGCCTCTTCATAAGTGAAACACTCATGATCTGTTGTTATTCCGGCATTTATATACTTGGTAATATCATCGCCTCGTAATCCGGGAGCATGGCCATCAATAGGTTTTTTATAATGCTTTGCACAGGCGAGTTTCTTCATGACCTCTTCATCATCAAACAAGACACCAGGATAATTCATCATTTCTGCCAGATACTTGATATCCGGGTTTTCAAGTAAGATCTTAATAGCATCGGAATCAATTACAGCTCCTGCGGATTCAAACGTAGTCGCTGGCACACAGGAAGGCGCTCCAAAATTAAATTTAAACGGCACTTTTTTTCCGTTTTCAATCATAAATTCCACGCCTTTCACACCAAGTACATTGGCTATCTCATGCGGATCGGAAACCGTAGCCACCGTGCCATGAGTAACCGCCAACCGAGCAAATTCACTAGGCACCAGCATAGAACTTTCAATATGTATGTGGGCATCAACAAAACCAGGAAGAATATAATGATTTACATCATGTTCTTTTTCTTCAATTGAAGCGATTTCTCCATCTGTAATGGTTATTTCACCTTTAAAAATACGTTGGTTTACTATGTCGACAATCTGCCCTTGTAATACTGTCATTATTGAATTAATTCTATTTTTATAATATGCTTGGTTTTGTCAGTCACTTTAAATCGGTCATCAGCGCGCTTCCCAATCACCCACACAATATTATCATCACTACAAAACAACCAGGTATTCTCTTTATCTACCAACGAAAACTTTTCGTCCTTAAAAAACTTACTCAGCTTTTTCTTTTTGCCTTTCATCCCTAATGGGGAAAAGGCATCGCCTTGTTTTTTCTGTCGTATGGTAAGCGGACTATGCAAAAGTCCTTTATCGATGTAAATGCAATTCTCATGATGCTCTGTATCTAAAACATCAACTTCAGAAAACTCTAAATAACCACAAGGAATTTTTAAAGTCGCATTAGTATCTAAAACTGTTATACTTTCATTAGGAAATATTTCGCTAGTATTACCCGTTAATATTAACACATCGCGGTCTTTAATTAAGCGATGCGTCGTTGAAGCCACGTATTTTCCGGGTTGTGCCGTTAGTAGGTTTAAAATATCTTCCCATTGTGTAAACCCATAACTTTTGAAGGTTTCATATAAAAACGCTTTGGGTGCACTCTGCTTTTTAAAAGTTTCAACCTTATATTTTGTTTCCTGATTGGTCACGTTTATGATTGCTTCTTTTAAAAACGTTTCCATAGCACACTCAACAATATTGGATGTATCGTTTAAATGACTCAATGTACTTTGGAAACTCTGTAATAAGCTTGGGTTAATCTCCTTTAAAATCGGGATAACGTCATGGCGTAATTTGTTACGCAGGTATTTGGTCGATTTGTTACTGCTATCGTCTCGCCACTTTATATCATTATATTTCGCAAAATTTGCAATCTGTTCATTAGAAAAAGGCAATAACGGACGAACAAACACCTCATTCACTTCCGGAATTCCGGTTAGACCTTCAAGCCCCGTTCCACGTGTAAAATTGATTAAAAAGGTTTCTAAGTTATCATCGGCGTGATGTGCGGTTAAGACATAATCAAATTGCAACTGCTCTGATAATTCCGCAAACCAATTATACCGCAATTCGCGCGCTGCCATCTGTATAGAACGTTTGTTTTCTTCGGCATACCCTTCAGTATCAAAACTTTCTACAAACACTTCTAGATCTAAATCCTCTGCCAGCTGCAGCACAAAGTCTTCATCGGCATCACTTTCTTTTCCACGTAAATTAAAATTACAATGCGCTAAAGCTACATGTAATTGACTTTTACAACATAAATGTGTAAGTACAACACTGTCAATTCCGCCAGAAATAGCAATAAGTAATTTACTGTCCTTTAAGAACGATAAACGAGATTCTAAATGATCTTGAAATTCTTTTAGCATGCTTCAAATATACAACAATGCCTTTTGAAAATGATATCCTACAATTATTTAAAATGAGATAAAATACTAGTTTAAAATCTGAGAATTTAGTATCTTATAACTGTAATTTTAATAGATGAGGACCATGAGCACCATTGATAAATTAAACGATAAAGCAACACAGGTAGCCTTCAATAAAAAGATACTTACCGCATCGCAACAACTACATCCTTATGTAAAGCACCGACTTTATATTGCAGAATCTAAAGGTATTATTCCAAGAAAAATGTATTCTTCAAATGGTGTAGTAGACGACACAATTGTTGCTTTCTATGAAAAGGGTTATGATTTAGATATAGACAACAACACCTTAAAACTCAAACTCTTTAAAATGGTTAATTCACAATTGGATAATATTTATGAAAAAGAAGTTTTTCATAAAAACACCATTAGTACACGCAAGTTTCTAGAAGAAGAACTATCAGCTCTGGAAGAGAAATATACCATTGATGATGGTTTTGATTATATTATGAATGAGGATCTGAATGATATCTCTTACCAACAGAACGGACATGACAAGCAACTGTTTCTTTACGATGACAATAACCATTCTATTTTAAATGCTTTTAACACAAAAGCTTCTAAACGCAATGTCTCAAGACAGGTTATCGGAAATATTTACACCAGATTACCAATTAACGTTTCCAATATTATTGATTTATACGTCTTTGGTAAATTACCTATTGCCGATATTGCTGCAATAAAACAAATTGAAGAACAACGTATCGAGAATATTATTAACTGGGTTAAAAAGAGTTTTGAAACCAATTTAGACTAGTCTTCAAGCACTTGTCGCATAGCTTTTGCTTTCACTAAACATTCCTCATATTCTTTATGAGGATCGCTTTTAGCTGTTATAGCGCCGCCAACGGAATAGGACACGTATTTTTTAGTTTCATTATAAAGGATACTCCTAATCACCACATTAAAATCGAAATCTCCTGTTGGGGAAAAATAGCCAACAGCTCCAGAATAAAGTCCGCGTTTAGTTTCTTCCAAAGTCTCAATAATTTTCATAGCCGAAAACTTTGGTGCCCCTGTCATACTCCCCATAGGGAATGTGGTTTCAATAATGTCTACCGGGTGTGTTTCGGGTGTTACTAGCGACTTCACTGTCGATATCATTTGATGCACCTGATCGAAGGTGTAAATCTTGCACAATTCCTCCACCTCAACACTACCCCGAATGGCCGTTTTAGACAAATCGTTACGCACCAAATCCACAATCATGATATTTTCACTACGCTCCTTTTCATTCTCCAACAACTCTTTTTTCAGCTGTTCATCTTCTGCTACATCTAAAGCTCGTTTTGCTGTCCCTTTAATGGGTTGAGAAATCACCTTATTACCTTCCTTTTTTATGTAACGCTCCGGTGATGCTGACAATAAATATTTGTCGTTACATTTCAAAAACGTAGCAAACGGCGGATTCGATATATTGTTGAGTTTATTATAAATTTCCAAAGGCGGAATCTGAGTGTCTTCAGCATAAAATTCCTGACAAAAATTAGCCTCGTAAATATCGCCACGATGAATATGCTCTAACATCGCACCAACTTTCTCCTGATAGGCGTCTTTATGAATGCGAAGGTGAATTTTTATCTGGTCTCTCTGTTGTTGCTTTTCAGAAATATCTACCGACTGAATATCTTCAAAATCGGATTCCATTTCATCATCAACCATATTTAAATACTGAACATCAACCTCATTCTCTTTTATAAAGAATAAACGTTTTGGCTGAAAAAAATACAAGTCAGGAAACCCTAAGCCATCATAGTTCTTCGACTCTAAAGGTTCTACTGCATTCTTTAAATCGTAGGTTAAATACCCAAAAATCCAGTCCTTCGTTTGTGTTTGATAATCTTTTAATTGCTCAAAAGCCTGGGTATAATCGGTTTTTATACTAGTAAACGCGTCAACCGCCAACACGGCATCATATTGTCCGTATTGTTGCCTGTAATTATTAGAATCTAGCCAAACAACATCTTCAAATTGCTGACTCCACAATAATAATTTCTGCTTAAACAACTGAATGTCTTCGATATGGTGATTTTGTACTACTCTCAAGTGAAAAATTTATGGCGCAAATTTAGGTAGAATCCTTAAAAATTCACAAGTTTTGTATATTAGATTAAATATTCTATTCATGTTTACACTAGAAAACGACCTACTAAAAATTAGCGTTAAAAACACCGGCGCCGAATTATGCGAAATTAGTTCTGTAAAACACCAAACCCAATTTATGTGGGATGCCAACCCCGATGTTTGGGCTGGCTTTGCACCTAACCTGTTTCCTGTTATAGGCGCTTTAAAAAACGACACTTATATTCTGGATAATAAAGCCTATACATTACCGAAACACGGTTTTATTAGGGGCAATGAAAACATAGAATTAGTGGAGCAATCTAAGGATAGTTTAACGTTTAAACTGTCCTATGACGATGAAACCCTAAAAGTTTATCCTTTTAAATTTGAATTCCTCATTACTTATAAACTTACCGAAAACACCTTAGACGTTATTCATACGATTAACAACCTAGACGATACCCCCATGTATTTTTCATTAGGTGGACATCCGGCATTTAAATGCCCTGTTTATAACAACGAAACCTATGAAGATTACAGCTTAGTTTTTGAACATTCAGAACATTCAGAAACGCATATGGTTAGTCTTTCAGACGGCCTTATTTTAAATGAAACCGCACCGCTTTTAAACAATGCAGACACCATAAAACTTAAACACAACCTTTTCGATAAGGATGCTTTAATTTTTAAAGACTTAAAGTCTAAAACCATTACATTAAACAGTGTTCATTCCGGTGATATCTTAACGGTATCGTATCATGATTTTCCATATTTAGGTATTTGGGCTAAACCTACAGGAGACTATGTCTGCATTGAACCTTGGTTAGGGATTGCCGACAGTGTGAACCATAATCAGGATTTTAAAACAAAGGAAGGCATTTTAAAATTAGATCCTAAAAATAATTTTACAGCAAGCTATAGCATAGAAATACACAACACGCATTTAGTGTAAGTAGAATAATAAGCGTAACTTTGCCCACTATAAATGATACGATTTGACTTTTAGAGATTTAAATTTAAACACCCCGCTATATAACGCCTTAGACGATTTAGGCTTCACAACACCCACGCCTATTCAGGCCGAAGCTTTTAATATTGTAAGCTCAGGGAGAGACATTGTTGGTATTGCTCAGACTGGTACTGGTAAAACCTTTGCTTACATGCTGCCTATTTTAAAGAATTTAAAATTCTCTAAACAGGAGAATCCACGTGTACTCATTTTAGTGCCTACACGCGAATTGGTGGTTCAGGTCGTTGAAGAAATTGAAAAACTAACCAAATATATCAATACCCGAGTACTTGGTGTTTATGGTGGCACCAACATTAACACTCAAAAAATGGCTGTTGCCGAAGGTTTAGATATTTTAGTCGCTACACCTGGGCGTTTATATGATTTAGCTTTAAGTCGCGTATTACAGTTGAAATCAATTCAAAAGTTAGTGATTGATGAAGTTGATGTGATGCTGGATTTAGGGTTCAGACACCAGCTGATTAATATTTTTGATATCCTTCCGGAAAAGCGTCAGAATATTATGTTCTCAGCTACAATGACAGAAGATGTCGATGACTTATTAAACGACTTCTTTACCATTCCAGAACGTGTATCAATTGCTGTTTCAGGAACGCCGTTAGAAAACATCCAGCAAACGCGTTATAATGTCCCTAACTTTTTTACCAAAGTCAACCTGCTAGTGCATATTCTAAATGATACAGAAACCTTTAACAAGGTAATTGTATTCGTATCGAATAAAAAGATTGCTGATAAACTGTTTGAGGAATTAGACCTTCATTTCAAAGAAGAATTATGTGTCATTCACTCTAACAAAACCCAAAACTATCGTTTACGTAGTATCGAGCAATTTAGAAATGGAGAGAACCGTATTTTAGTTGCCACCGATGTTATGGCTCGTGGTCTGGACATTGAAAACGTAAGTCACGTAATTAATTTAGACACCCCGGATTACCCGGAAAACTACATGCATCGTATTGGTAGAACTGGGCGCGCCGAACGTAAAGGAGAGGCTATTCTATTATCGACTGAAAAAGAACAGGAAGCCCGTGAAAACATCGAGCGTTTAATGAATATGGAAATTCCTGTTTTAGAATTACCTGAAATGGTAGAAATTTCCGATCAGCTTTTAGAAGAGGAACGCACCAAAGTAAAAGAGCGCAATAACCCGACCAAACGTAGCGAGGAAGATATGCCTGGTCCCGCATTTCATGAAAAGAAAGCCAAAAACCAAAAAGAAAACTTAGGAGGCTCATACAAATTTAAAATCGCTAAAAAATATAAAAAGCCGAAAACACGAGGCGATAAAAACTATAACAAAAGGAACAAAAGAAAGTAATAAAAAATCCCTGTTCGAAATACTGAACAGGGATTTTTTGTTCATGTTACTTATTCGCAATTCAGATGATTAAAAATTAAGTGTATATCTGCATTTTGGGAAATTTAAACATCCGTAAAAACTACCATACTTTCCGCCTTTAATAACAAGACTTCCACTGCAATTCGGACAAACCTTTCCCTTTTCCAGGGTCTTCTTTTCTCTAACTTGTTTTTTTACCCGTTTAATGTGCCTCTTATTTGCCTTCCTGTCCTCAATGTTACATGCTTCTATAGTTTCTACAATCTGTTTCATGGTGTCTTTGCATAAATACTGCGATTGATTTGCTTTCTTTATAGTTCTGCGAAGTTTTTTTGTCTTAATAACAGGTAACCAGGATTTGATATTCTTTAATTTTCCACTCCCTGCAAATACAACAACTGGAAAATATTCAATAAACCCAAATTCAGCTAAAGTTTCCTTTAATGCAAACACATGCACCCAGTTCTGTTTAATAGGATTTCTAAGTTTCTTCTTGTAATTAAAAATCGTTTGTGTCCAGTATTCGGCATTTTCATGTCCGTGAATCCAGCCTTTATAGTTTTTGGTTTCAATAACAAAAATCCCAGCCTCACAAATAACAATATGATCTATTTGTGTCGTAGAATCTCCGTATTTCAATAAAATATCATTTAAAACCAGGTACTTTCGTCTATTAAGCCTGCTTAATTTTTTTGACACCTCCTGCTCTCCTCGAGCTCCTATAATTCTTGGACGTATAGTGTTCTTATAATGGTATGCAAACCCGTAAAAAATTAAAACAAAAAGAAAAACAACGATTATCATTTTTAAAAAACAAACTACCCTTTCGCTGGTCTATAAAGTCTTGTAACCAATTGTAGATTTCACAGATACAATTTTAAAGGACACTGGCTCAATCAACATCTGATCTTCATCTTTTAACTGCTGAATAGCTTTAACAATATCCATTCCCTGAACGACTTTACCAAAGGCCGCAAAACCTTGTCCATCAGGATTACGTTTTCCGCCATAATCCAGTTCCGGTTGGTTGCCTAAACAAATGAAAAACTCAGTAGTTGCAGTTCCGGGTTCATAACGCGCCATAGACAAGGTACCATCTTCATGTAAAACTCCTGTTTCATTAGTGTTTTCATGTGCTACAGGCTCGAACATTGCATCTTCAGAATCTGTACCTCCTTGAATAACCTCTATCTTCACTTCACTTTGCAGTTGGTTATCTAAACGGACTGTTCTGTAAAAACGGGCATCTTTGTAAGCACCTTGTTCGACATATTTTAAAAAATTAGCACAAGTTTTTGGAGCCTTATCAACATATAGTTCTGCAATAATAGTTCCTAATTCTGTTTCGATTTCAATCATGGTGTGTTTTTCCTTTTTACAGGATAGTACTAAAAGAAGACATACCACTATGATATGAGGATATTTCATTGGTAGGGTTAGAAATTAAGTTTTAATCGGTTTGAAGACATTTCAATACCAGCAATAAAACTTGCAAAAGCTGTTAAAGTCATACATACACCTAAAGCTATAATAGCAATGCCTATCCATTTTAATACATTATTAAACTTTTCAGAATTTACAGATTCTACTTCGCTTTCCGGAATAGCTTTTCTGGTAATTAAGGTTAAAAAGGCTATAAAATGATCTTTAACTAAAAGCCCTATACATGCAATAACTGCTGATTTCGCGACTGCTGTTAGGAAGGTGAAAAATAAAACTGATTTCATTATTTTAGATTAGGGGTTAAAACGCCCGCAAACTACATAATTATTTTTAAACAGAGATTTATAATTATAGTAGGAGTCAATTACAAAAACACGCCTCCTGAGGCTTCAATACGCTGTCCGTTAATCCAGCCGGCATCATCGGTGCATAAAAAGGCTACAATACTACCAATATCTTCTGGCTCGCCCACACGACCTAAAGCGGTGACACTGGAAAGTAGTTTTCTTTTTTCTACGTTAGTTTTATTCTCTCCATTTCCGAAATCGGTAGCAATGGCTCCCGGCGCCACAACATTTGCTCTTATTTTTTTATAGGCAAGTTCTTTTGCCAGATAACGTGTAAACACATCTATAGCGCCTTTCATAGAAGCATAAGCCGACGATTTGGGCAAGGTAAATCGTGCCAATCCTGAAGATATATTCACAATACCACCTTTATCATTTAAAAAAGGTACCGCTTTTTGCGTTAAGAAATACACACCTTTTAAATGCACATTAACCATCTCATCAAACTGGGCTTCGGTGGTGTCTTCAAAAGGGACATAAAGTCCTGTTCCGGCATTATTAATTAGAAAATCGAAATTAGGATTACCATTTACCTCATTAAGATATTCGGCTACCTCTTTAAAAAAAGCATCAAATCCTGCTATAGAACTTGTATCTAACTGAAACGTTTTGGCCCTTTGCCCTAAACCTTCTACAATACCAACAACTTCTTGTGCGGCTGTTTCATTGCTATGGTAAGTGATAATAACATCCAACCCTTTTTTAGCCAGATTGATAGCCATATCTCTTCCTAAACCTCGACTTCCTCCTGTTACTAGTGCTATTTTTGTAGTCATAATTTATTTTCTCTTTTTTAGACGTTTACTTCCACTGCCTTTGCGTGTCATCAATATAACTTCCTCCTAACTCTAAAATCTCATTCTTAAATGCCTCTAAATCTTTAATCTTCTGTTTCGGAACAATTAATGCCAATTCGGTCGTTAGCTTGATTAAGAAATGTCTTGGTAACTCAATCAATTCTTTCAACTCGCTGGCATTCACTTTGGTTTCAGCTGTAAAATCTTTAGTCAGCAAATGGCCATCTTCTATTGTTAATTCAACGGCTTTGTCAATTCGATTTTGATAATGTTCCTTTATATGTTTTTGAAAATGCTTTTTATAACGCCATTTTGAGTATTTCGGATAAAATAAAAACCAAACCACACCAATGCCTGCGAACATTACACCTGCAAAAAGATTGCCGTCAATACCACCAATGTACCCTCCTAAAGCCAAATAAATAACCGGTATAATGATACGGGAACGAAAACGTCTGCTTTTATGCGATTTCGATTTTGAAGAAGCATACAACTGATACTCTAAAAAGTCTGCTTTACCTAATGTATAACTTAATTTCATGGAAATATAACTATAAAACGAAGATAGTAAACGTGATGTTATTGACTCTGCTCCATTTTAAAATACGGATTATAAATAATACCTATTATATTTCCATAAGGATCCTTTACTGTAGCCGTCATGAGTTCGCCTCCAACATTAAAAGGTGCTTCATGCTCTGTTGCTCCTAAATCGAGTAACCTATTGTAGGTTGCATGAATATCTTCAACTCCCCAATAGGATACAACGCTTTCAGATTTATCTAAAACCGGTTGTTCTTCGGGTTGAAGTCCTAATTCAAACCCACCTATATTAAATCCTACATAAAAAGGTTCATTAAAATACGGCTCAGTTTCAAAAGCTTTGCTATACCAATCGGTAGCCTGTTCAATATTACTAACCTTATAAATGGTTGTTCGAAGTCCTAACATGTTTATACTTTTTTATCTAAGATACTAAACATTCACCTTCAACAACCTACAGATTTAAACCAAATTACAAAACATCCTTTTTAAACAAAATGGATTCCGATTTATTTGTTACAACAATATTATAATTTCCTTTTGGCAACCCAAGGTGACAGCCTGCATCTTTATCCTCCACCTCTGTTATATCAATGGGAATAGCCTTTTGCAACTCCTCATTGCTATTAAATGCAAGTACCATAACAGGAAATTCTAGATTTATCTTATCCATGTTTATTTCAACATCTTTATTTCCCCTTTCGAAAACCCAGTTTGGTCTTTTATTTATATAAGTAGTAATTGGGTGAAACACCACTAAGTCCATCCAAGCTTTTCCCCTTTTGTAACCAAATGGTTTTGAATTCTTATCAAATAAAATTGAGTAGTTTTCAAAATTAAATGCCTGAGAAAAGATGTTACTATTTTCTCTTTTAGATTTTTCTGAATAAAACACCTGATCAATAGTAAAAGGATCTATCCCTGTCATTTGATCCAACCTACCTGCTAATGCTACACCTCCGAAAAACTTAATATTTCCTTCGAGAGCATGACCACTTCCACAATGAATTAAAAACTTCTCATCAGGATTTTCCTCAATAATTTTAGCCATATTATTAGCCTGGTCTATTTCTCTCACCTCCCCTCCAATATCTCCTTTAGTTTCATAGGCATGTATTTTAAAGCCAATTTTCAAAGCCTCGCGAATCATGTTGCTAAACTGTGGATTCCATAAATACGTTCCAAATTCATATTTTGAATACCTCAAAGCATTCAATAAAGTATCTGATCCATCATTATTTAAAGCTTCTAAACATAAATTTTTATACCCCTTGGCATACAAATCTTTTAACAATGTTTCTGTGAAAATTCTGTGCGTAGCATTATAATGCATTTCGTTTATCATTATAATTTTTTCATGATCAGCCTGACTTAAAATATAGTCTTTTGCGTCATTTACCTTGTAAAGATTACGAACAGAATCTAATTGCTTTTGTTTATGTTCTTTAGGCTGTGCATTGGTTGCTAAATCCCAATGTTCCAATGCCTTTTCATGATTAACAACATATGAATAATCGACTGAAGAATCTTGGTAATCTGGATTTAATGGCTCTAACCCTTGAACACTATTTTCAATATCTTCACTGAACTTATAGCGGTTTTCAAAAGTAATTTCCTTTATTTCCACCTCTTTGGTTTTACACGATAAAACTACAAAGGACAATAGGGCGACATAAATAGGTTTTTTCATAAAAATTATATATTAACTATAAAACTAGTTCCATTTAGGGTGTTTTTCAAACTCACGCTCCAAGGTTGCCTTTATGCTAAGTTCCTCTTCATCAAGAACATCTAATAACAAAGGCGCTTCCTCTAATTTATCGTTTTTAAGATCATAAAAGCTACTGTCCTGGTATAATTTATAATCCAGTGTTCTTATGAACTGATCTCTGTGCTTACTCACATTTTCACCCCATCTCGGATCGTAATGTACAAAAGCAGTCTTTCGAGGTGTATGCTCCTCGCCGGTTAAAACAGGGTAAAAACTTTGTCCGTCGCTATTAACTTTTGCCTGAACCATATCCCCTAGAGTTGGAAAAAAGTCGCTAAATTCTATTAAATCGTTAAACACTTTAGGGGTTCTTAATTTTGATGGCCAATAAGCGATTAAAGGCACATGCGTTCCCGCATCGATGGTGTTTCCTTTGGCGCCTTGAATAGTCTCATTATCCGCCATGTTAGATGTAATTGTGGGGTGTGTACCATTATCGCCTGTAAAAAGCACCAGGGTATTTTCTTCGAGATCTAAAGCCTTTAACTTATTCATTATTTTACCCACAATTTTATCGGTATAGGCTACCATATCTTTAAAGTAAGCCGTGTCATTCTTATAACGAATTTCTCGGTTTTCCCATTCTGGTGAGTCTGGAGTTGGCACAAAGGGATCGTGAACCAATACCATGGGGTAATACACGAAAAAGGGTTGGTCTTTTTTACGCTCAATAAAATCTAAAATATAATTAGAGAAAATATCTGGCCCGTAATCGTCTGGATTCCGGTCTAAAATTTTACCATTTTGCTCTATTAACGGGTCGCTGTAACGTCCGCCGTCTTTGCGCTCTTTGGTAAGTTGCCATAAACAATACTCTTTAAATCCAAATTTTTGTGGTCTGGTGTTGTCATTCCAATCATTAATTTCATCTTTATAAGACAAACCGTTTAATTGCCACTTCCCGGCGATACAAGTCTCATAACCAGCATCCTGCATAAGGTTTCCAAAAGTATATTCAGAATTTTTTAAGTGCCCGAAATAATCGTAATTACGGTAATTGTACATACCTGTCATGATTTTCACTCTTGAAGGCGTACATAAAGGTTGCGATACACAGTCTGAAAACAACACGCCATTTGATGCCAGAGCATCAATATTAGGGGTGTTATAAGATGTAGAGCCATAAGCACCGATGCATTCATAACCCATATCATCTACCATAATTAATATTACATTGGGTTTGCTTTCTTTTTTATCTGATTTACAAGAAGTCACAAACACGACAAGAAAAAGAATTAACAGGTTTATTACAGATTTCATAAAGGGTATTAAAAACATTTAAATTAAACGAAGGGTAAAAGGTAAAAAAAGTAAAAGACTTTTAAGTTACCTGCTATAGAATTTAATGGAGTTCTTTGTTTTTAATACATTTACTCGATCATCGAAATTTACATAATCTAGAGGCTGGCCTCGAGATTAAAAATTGATTTTTTTTATACCTCGTGTGCTTGCACCAAGGTCGTTTACCTGAATTAAAATGTAATAAAATGAATTCAGTAATATATTGATAGACACCAATGATGTAAAAAAAGTACAACTTTATGATAAAACAAGTTCGCTAATTCAAAGTATAGCTCTACCCGTAGTTCTAATAGGCGGGGTTATTGCGATTAGAGAATCTGTGGTAGACAATATAGGTATAGGTTATTAACTCAATTTATATGGTTTGTTTAAAAATTTAAAATGTTAGTATTTCTATCATACGAGCCCAATTCTTCCTTTATATTACTTTTACCGCTCTTGTAGCAATAAAGGCAGGGAAAAAATCATCCATTATACTTTCCCCATTCCAGTTGTCTTCGTACATGTCTGTTATATTAAAACCAGCATTTAGCTGACCACCAATTTGGTCTGTTAAACTATGTCCGAACACCAAAGCTTCGTTATTACTCATCAATTCTTCCAATTTATCTTTTGGTAATGAATGTAGATCTGAAAATGGTTGCTTATAAATTAGTTTCAAACTATCCTCGTCCAACTGAAAGGAAAGCGGATGCATTAAACCTGTCATTAAAATTCCATTTGGCTTTAAAACTCTATAACATGCGTTCCAAACAGGCAAAACATCATCAACAAACAGTACAGAGCACGGATTAAAAATTAAATCGAATGTACTGTCTGGAAATACCGAAAGGTCCCTCATATCACCTTGAACCGTTTTTATATTCAAATCATACTTATCACTTACTAACCGATCTTGTTGCAACTGTTTATCTGAATTATCAAAAATAGTAACATCTGCCCCTTGAGCCGCAAGAATTGGTCCCTGCTGTCCGCCCCCTGAGGCCAATCCCAAAATTTTTAAACCTTTCAAATCAGGAAACCAGTCGTGAGGTACAGGTTTTGCAGGCGTTAAAACAACATTCCAGTCACCTGCTTTTGCGTGTTCCATTTCCTCTTGAGATACAGGAACAGTCCAACGGTCGTTTTTATCAACGTAACTATCCCAGGCTTGTTTATTATGTTTTACAAAATCCATGTCTTTTCTTCTGGTTCGTGTGTTTTGAGATTACCTTTTGTAACTCTGGTTCTTAGCAAAAGTGAAGTGTGTTTTATTTATAAAATTCGTTCTCGTTAACTTTAAGCGTTGTTAATTCCACGGTATGACCATCTAAATCCTTGGTATATATTGAATCAAAATAATAGTTGTCTTGTATATTAAATTCAAGATGTAATTCGGTATATCTCTTTTTAGCCTTTTCAAAATTTTCATTGGTCACCCGAAACGCGAAATGATCAATTTTTACATTCTTTGATGTCGGCTCCAGTTTGGGGTGACTAACATTGGCAGGAAACAAGGCGATGCCCGATTTACCTGAAAGCAAAAAAATAGGATAATCTCCCCATTCAGGAAGTTGATAGCGTTTAAGTCCTAACACATGTTCATACCACTTTGCTGAGGCCTCTAAATCGGCAACCCGAATAGCTACGTGGTCTAAAAACTCAATATCTATGTTATGGTCATTATCTCCCATTACTCTAATTACAAACCAGTTTGAAAAATCATGTTTTAACCCGAAGATAGCAAATTTGCTAATATTTTCCGATGCGTCAAACCGGAAGCAATAAACTATTCATTCTGTTGCATCCCGTATTTATCTTCCGTGATATGCCATATTCGGCAATGGTTCATCGTTCTTTACATACTTATCAAACCATTTTAAAACCTGCTCGTTAACTTCATCTTTGTGTTCAGAAATTCCGTGGTCGCCACCTTCAAACATTATAAGTCTGTAAGGAATTCTATATTTTTCAAATTCCAAAGCAAGGTTTAGACTTTGTTCTGGTTTTACTCTCCAATCGGAATTTCCATGTAGCATTAATATGGGAACATCTTTAGGAAATTTATCAGCCCATTTTATTGCCGACCTTTTCTCCAATTCAGCATCCTTATTGTCTATATAATTTGGGATTAGCTCTGATAAAACACCTGTTTCCATTTCTGGTCTGTCTTTAATAGTACTAAAACTATTTGAAACTGCTCCACCAACTACTGCAGCCTTTATTTTATCCATTTTAGTTAATGCAATATATGTCATCATTCCGCCACGACTCCAGCCATACATTCCAATTCTATTGGTATCAGCTACTTCTATTTCTTTTAATACCTCGGGTAGAATCGTTATATCGTTAACATCTTTACCACCAAATTCCTCTTGTCCCTCGCTTCCTCCATTTCCTCTATATTGACTTGCAATTACAACATAACCTTCTTTTGCAATTTGCCCAAGTGTAATTGCACCGTGAGCCATTTTAAGTGAACCAAATTCTCTATTTCCGCCTCGGTTGTATATTACACAAGGATATTTTCCCTGTTTCTTTGGCTTAACCATAAGCCCGTTTATTTTTAAACCATCACTTAAATATGTAATTCTATATATTTCAATACTATCTAAATATTTGTAATTTCCTTTCCATTCAATTTGTCCATTTACATTTTCTGTTAACCTGTTATAAATAGGTGTTTCTGATAAATCAGATATTAATTCTTGACGAAGAAGACGTTTCGTTTCCTGAGCTTCACAGTTCGCCAATATGAATAAAAAAGCTAATATTGAGATGTATTTCATAAGTCTGTCGAATGTTCATTAAGGGACATTTCCCAAAAACCAAGCGGATATTACATTAAGCCTTTTCTTTTGGCTTATACATCACTATAATCTGAATTAAAACTGCTAAGAAAACCAGTATAAAAATCTCAATTTGTGTAAATAACTCAACGGTATCAACAGCGCGTTTGCTTATCGACATTTGTCTATTGCCTTCGGTAAGCTGAATTTTGGACAAGTCATTAAGGTTAGACTTTAAACTTTCAATGTGATTAACCATTTGAGAATTATCGCTATAATCGGAATTTAAAAACTCGTTTTCGGCCGTTATTAACAACTGAACATTACGTTTTAAATCTTGAAAAACTTTCGCCTCTTCCGATGTCAATTTAGTTTGCTCAAATCTAGAAATTAAAGATTGTAACTTATCATTAACCAGAGCATTTTCATTTTGAAAGAACGTAGAATCTGATAATGATACAGCTAATTCCTTTTGCTGAACCGACTTTAGCATTTCAAAAATTAAATCGTTAGCGATTAATCTGTCCTCATAAATTGTAACGACTGAATCACGTACTCTAATAAAATTGTTTTTATCAATTAAATTAGTGGCAATGATTAAAACAAAAATCATTAAAATTCCGAGTATCCACTTTAACTTGTTGTAGAATGCCATATTGGTCAATATTTAAAAGATTAAGTCTAATTGTAAAGATACACCTTGCACAGCACTGTATCCTATTGAAATTAAATAACTAATATAGCAAATTTGAGAGGACTTTCCGAAAGGGAAATCCGGAAGCAATGAACTATTGCCGGTGTTGTGAGCTGACTTTTTTGTTTTTAAAATTATAGTATTATTAATCGCAGTCAAAAAACCAATCTCTACCAAATCCATCAATTGCTTCTCCTCCATCAGCAGGATTAACTGAAATTGCAATGCATGCAGTTGTATTATTCTGTCTAATAGTTTTAAGTCTTTCAAATTCATTACAAGATATTTCAATCCTTCTACTTGAAGTATTGTCACAAGAATCCAATAGATTAACAAATTTGCAATCTTCACAACAATATCCAAATAATGCTCCACAACCGTTATCATCATCAGACTTGCAGTTTGTCAAAAAAGTAAAAGCTAAAAAGAAATATATTATTTTTTTCATAATTGATATAATTTACGTCAATTGAGTTTTAGAGTTTGCTCACAACGGATGTGCTATGGTTTCGTTACGCGGAATACACCATAAGGGCTCGTTTAACAATAGTGTAGTTGTCTACTAAATTACGCATTATATTTTTACGGTGTTGGATGTAGTTTTAATTATCTTTTTTCAGCATATTTAAATTTTTCGAATTTCTCTGGTAATTCATTTGTTACTGTCAATCGGTTAGATGTAATATTCGGTTTAATTTTAATAACTTTAGTTTTGTCGTCAATTTCAACATCGTGTTCACTTCTCATATTTACAAGGTCAATATGTAGGGCTTTAAATTGGTGTTTTCCCGTTTTGAGATTAATAATAACATATTCACTCGGTCTAATTTGTCCTAAAGCCTTGTCGTCAATCCAAATGTTTAATCTTGCTGTGTTATCAATTTTATGTAAAATGTCGGCCCCGTTATATATGAGTATAGTTCCGTTTCCTAAATTATCAAGTTGAACTTTTTCCAAGTCAGTTTTGATAAAAGTGTAATTAGAGGTAATCGGTTTTAAAGCACAAGATGTAAGCAATAAGACTATTGAGAATAGAATTATATTTTTAAGTTTCATTGAATTAAATTAGTTTGTTGTTCTATGATTTAAAAATTGTTGGGTCAAATCGCCCCCAACGGTTGGGTTATGGTTTTGTTACGTGAAAATCCGCAAGGATTTTCCGCCGTAAACCGAAGATAGCAAATTTGCGAAGACTTTCGGATAGGAAAGTCAGAAGCAATGAACTACGCATTATATTTTTACGGCTTAAGCATGCGTATTTACTAATGTCGATTATCTACATAGGTAAAAGGAATAGTCAAGTTTAATTCTTCTCCATGTCTATAATAATAGTCAAAATCCGGTAACATTTTTAATGTGTTAATTAATTTAGCTTCTAAGTTTTTATCATCAACACCCTTTATAAAAACAGAGTAATCGTTTTTTGATTTCCCAGTTTTGAATAGAATTGAAATCCGTTTGTTTTTCAATTTAGTTCTCGTTTCTTGGTCTAATTTATTATCAATAAAACTCACAATTTCTTTTGGGTCTTGAGAATAAATTGATTTATGATAATTACCAGTTTTAAAAACCTTATTTTCCATTTTTCCTTTTTTGAAAGTCAAATTCCATTCTGACTCATAAATAGGGAAACCAGGACTTTGGCTCATCCAAATATTTTTCCCTTTTGGAACAAAAAGATTTCCAGAATACCAGTCTGCTAAAACCAAATTATTTTCCATTTTATCAGGAAAGAGTTTGTTTAAATCAGCTTTTATATTGTCTCTTTTAAAGTTGAAACTATAAATATTTGATAAGTAGAGCTTGTCATTTATTATTTTCCATTCCGCAGTATAATTTTTCAAACAGCCCCAACACTCTGGTTTTACATTTTCGCTACCAAAAAGTTTGTTTTGGTCAAATTTAGACCAACAATATAGAGGGAAGGTTTGAATTTGAATTGTATCATTTTTCCATAATAACAAGTCAGGTTCAGCATAAGGTTGTCCAGCCTTTTGTTGATATTGACAAAAACCAATGTTTATTGACAAAAAGACTATATATAGGACTGTTCTTTTCATAATTATTACCAACGCCTCTCACAACCGTCTGTATTGATTTGTTTTACTTTATTTTTTCGGTTTAGCACTGGCGTTAGCATTGTTGTAGTGCATTTTTTATTGTTTCGTCAGAGTGTATTTATCGCCATTTGTCTTTGTCAAAATCAACGAATTTCCATCCAGACTATAATTCCATTCACCAGTTAAAATCAGACTCCAATCAAATTCAGCAGTCCAAGGACAGGCATTTTCAAAGGCAATTACATTTCCTGAGCTTGAATACGTGCCATTACACAAAGCTGGAAATTTTACAACTTCACTTTCACCACTCCAATTTCCATTATTAAAAGTTAATTCAACATTAGAATTATTATCGCCTCGTTCAAAAATTCCAACGTATTCTCCATTAATTTCAGCCTGCTGACTTTCATCATCGTTGTTACATGATAGAATGACAAACATGAGTCCGATTAAAATTAAATTTTTTGATTTCATACTTTATATTTATTAAGTAGATGCTTCTTTATATAAAACGTTGCGTCAAACACTACATAAAGGTTTGTATAACTGTCTGTATTGGTTTGGTTTACTCTGTTTTTCGGTTTAGCATTGGTGTTAGCAATTCCGAGTGGATTCTAGCCTGCCCTGAGCGTAGTCGAAGGGTAGTCGAATCCGCCGTAATTGCGGTTATATAGTGTTAGCTTTTAGTGCTTTTTTTAGTCTAATTTCAGTTTCTTGTTTCTTCCAATAAATAAGTACAATAACGAACCTACAAATGGAATCAAAATAACTACTAAAACCCAAATTATTTTGTCATTTTGAGCAAACTTATTTTTTAAAATGTCAATCAAGCAATAAATCCAAAGCCCAATTGATAATACAATTAAAGCTTGCCATATAAAAAGTCCAATTGAGAAATCATTAACTATTTTATCCATATTATATTTATTCATAGTATTCAATTTCTCTTCGGAATACAGTTGATAATTTTCCTCTCCATCCTATATGTTTTTTCTCAATCCAATTTCCCTTTTTATCATAAACATATTCATATCTGTTGATTGATGGTTCTTTACCAATGAAATTTCCAATTTTCATCGTGATAACATTTCCATTTTCGTCATATTCAAATTCATTATAGAAACTACTATTATATTTAGTCCAAACTATTATTTCTGTGAACTTATTTTTTTAAATTGTGTCTTTATAGGTTGTTATTCTTAAATCTTGTATATAATCTTTGTCTGCATAATCCTCATAGCGAGTCATTCGATTTTGTTTGTCGTATGTAAAGAGCTTTTTAGTGATGTGCGAACTATCTGAATTTGCGAGATTCAAATACTCCTTATTTCCTTCCTGTTTATAACTGTAATAAAGAATTTTATAAGTTTTGTCAAGTTGGTTAACATTGATGATAGAGTCTCCTTTATACTCATAATTCCATATCATCGTGTCTTTTGAATATTGAAATGATATTCGTTTTTCTTTTAAAATCCGATTATTATAATCGTATTTATACTTCCAAATAGCAACAGTTTTTAAAGAATCATTCTCTTTTCGTAATTCTGTTTTAATGTTTAAATTTCCATTATAATTAAATTCTAGTTTGTAATTATGAGGAGCAAGAAAATCATACAGTTCAAGCGTATAAGTAGAGTCATTTGAAAACCTTGGTTCATATTCTTTATGAATTACTTTTTTCACTTTTCCAGTAAGTCCGTGTTTTTCTAAATCAGTTGAGTTTAAGCGTTCTCGTATTTGAGAAAATCCAATGATTGGGATTAGAAATAATATGATTAAGTAGTTGTTTTTCATACGTTTGTCTACGTGTTTGTATAAAAATAGTGCGGTTTTGAGTCCGAGGATTTTCCGCAGGAAAATCAGAAATAGTAAACTCGAAACGAACTTTGGTTAAGCCTAAAATTGAGCAATTATTTTTATAAATCTTTGTTAACGATACTTATTTTATTCTTTTAAATTTTATTCCGTCAATTTCCAGAATATCTGAATCTACAATTTTGATTTTTTTGAATAATTCTTTTGATGAAATTGAATCTGGACTTGGTGGAGCTAGTACAATGTTGATTTCTTGACTTTTTGCCATATCAATTGCAAATTCAAGTTCAACATACCCAACCTCTGAAATTACAAAGTACTTTAATCCATTGCCCTTTTTATCTTTCAAAATCCAATTACCGTCAACATCGGCGTAATTTTTTTCAAAGTCGAAATCCATTAAATCCATTTCTTTCGGATAAATTTTTGCAGCAATACCTATGCCATTTAGGTCGGTAACTTTTAGTTTTACCGTAACAGAGTCTTTTGAAATTTCACTTAAGTTTTTAAAAGTTATACTGCTATTTTCAATTCCTTTTCCGCTATCAAAATTGAGTAATAATTTATCGTTGTTTAATATATACTTTCCTTTTCCATAAGTTGATATTCCTAAACAACCAGACACCATGAATTCGAAATTGTTGTTTTCGATAAAATTATAGCAAGCTACATTAGATTCGCCAATAGGAATTGTGCAAAATTCTCCAACAAGCTTTTCTTGAGCTATTAAAGAAAAACTAAAAAGTAATGTTATTATGATTATTGTTCTTTTCATAATTATTGCCAACATACAATCAAATATATATAAATACCTACAAAAAAGCACTTTTCTTTAAGAAAATACACATTCAATTGAAAACCTATTTTAGGGGTTTCCTTCGAGTCATGTTCGATATTCCTTCGGGAATCCTTCGGTAAAACCCTTATTTTACGGAGAAAACCCGAACTATTCCCGAAGGAAACCCGAATCAAACCCCTGTAAACGATTAATTACACATGTAAAATCCTACAAATAAACGCAAAAACTAAGATTTTACGCTCTTAAAAGCCATATGTCTTAACCATAACTATCTGGTTAACGGTTAACTACCCTTCTTTTTTGATTTGCTTAAAAGAGAGTATTTCAAAATATAAAGCACTCATAACAAAGCATTTCAATTAATAGTCCTCCATAACCAATTCTTAATCATAACCGCTCACAGTTCACACCTCACGATTACGCGATTTATGCTATCAAAGGCATAGCAAAGCCGTAGTTAAAGCGTAGCAAAGCCCACCTTAAAGTATGGCCGTGTTAAAAACACAGCATTTGACAAAACTGGATAAAAAACGCAAAATCAACTAAAATGCACGAAAACAACAATTATGCACAAATTCAACAAAAATGAACAAAACCAACAAAAATTACATTTTTACAGTGCTTTAACCGAAATAAATAAAAACCCTAACCTGCTTTGGTTTATAATAATGTATTATTTCATTTATATTTGTGTCTTATTGCAACGTATGAACCTAACCCATATTAAGAAACAGCTTTTTGCCTTCGAACAGATTCCTTCGCTTCTCTATCTTATCAAATGGTTATTCATTTGTTTGGTTCTGGGAGCGCTGGCCGGTAGTGTTTCAGCCTTTTTCCTCACCGCATTAGAGTGGGCTACCAATTACAGAGAATCGAATCTATGGATTATCTGGTTATTACCTTTGGGTGGATTCATTATCGGACTGTCTTATCACCTTTTTGGCAGCAGCGTGGTAAAAGGCAATAACCTCTTATTGGAAGAATTCCATACCCCAAAAAAAATTATCCCGTTTAAAATGGCGCCTTTGGTACTCTTCGGGACCATTGTTACCCACTTATTTGGTGGATCGGCCGGTCGCGAGGGAACCGCTGTACAGATTGGTGGCGCGATTGCAGACCAGTTCACTAAAATTTTAAAACTCTCTAAACGCGATAGAAAAATAATTTTAATCGCCGGTATTAGTGCCGGTTTTGCTTCGGTATTTGGTACACCTTTAGCAGGTGGTATTTTTGCTTTGGAAGTCCTTATTTTAGGGCGTTTACGCTTAGATGCCATCATACCCAGTTTTATGGCTGCCGTTTTTGCCGATTATTTTTGTCGTGTCTGGGGTGTACCCCACACGCATTATCATATAGATAGCGTTGCCGAAATGACACCTTTAAACCTTTTATGGGCCTTGTTAGCAGGAATTATATTTGGGCTGGTAGCCATGTTATTCTCCAAATCCACCCATTTCTGGGGAGACCTGTTTAAAAAATATATTAGCTATCCGCCGTTACGTCCGGTTATTGGTGGTATCGTATTAGCGATTGCCATTTACCTTATGGGAACTACAAAATATATTGGTTTAGGTATTCCAACCATTGTAGATGCCTTTAGTGTCGACTTAAACTCATATGATTTCCTGTTAAAAGTCCTGTTTACCTCGTTCACACTGGGCGCTGGCTTTAAAGGCGGAGAAGTAACCCCTTTATTTTATATAGGCGCTACGCTTGGTAATGCCTTAATATGGTTTATTCCATTGCCCATGGGCTTACTGGCCGGTATGGGATTTGTAGCCGTATTTGCCGGAGCGACCAACACCCCTATTGCGTGTACCATAATGGGTATAGAACTTTTCGGAATCGAATCTGGGGTATTTATTGCCTTAGCCTGTAGCACAGCATACCTGTTCTCCGGACATTCGGGAGTATATGCGTCACAAATTATAGGAAGCCCTAAAAACAACTATTACATACGTGAAAAAGGTTTACATCTATCAGATGTTGAAGACCGACGCGACCAGAATAAACCCAAATAACAATACAAAATCCAGATATCTATGAAATCCCTTGCTCTTTATTTTATTACCGCAATACTATGCGTGCATACAGTTAACCTTAATGCTTCAACTGTTGATGACTGGGGAGCTACCGGTCACCGTGTGGTTGGAGAAATTGCTCAGAAATACTTAAAAGGAAAAGCCAAACGAGAAGTAAAACGTCTGCTAAAACAACATTCTCTGGCTTTTGCTTCTACCTATGGGGATGAAATTAAATCTGATAAAGCCTACAACAAATACTACACCTGGCATTATGTAAATATGCCTTTCGACCAAAGCTATGAAACTTCAGAAAAAAATCCGGAAGGCGACTTAGTAACAGGAATTGAAGCCTGTAAAGCGGTGCTATTAGATAAAAATGCTACTGATGAAGATAAAGCCTTCCACCTAAAAATGCTTATTCACTTAATGGGAGATTTACACCAGCCTATGCATGTTGGTTTAGCTGAAGATAAAGGCGGAAATGATGTTAAATTACAATGGTTTTACAAAGATACCAACCTACACCGCGTTTGGGATTCTGATATGATTGAAGAATATAATATGGGCTATGATGAACTTGCCGATAATGCAGATGTATTATCTAAAAAACAAATAAAAGCCATTCAAGAAGGCTCTATTGTAGACTGGGTAAACGAAACGCATGACATCACCAAAGAGGTTTATGCTTCAGTAGAACCTAACGAAAACTTAAGATACCGCTACTCTTACAATCATTTTACAACCGTTAGAAGTCAGTTACAAATTGCTGGCATCCGCTTAGCCAAAGTCTTAAACGATATTTTTTAAACAAACTATACTTAACAGAACTTAATAGCCGTTTCTTGAATAAGAAACGGCTATTTATTTTATGTGAGCTATCAGATACGCAATACACTTCTTAAACCTCCTAAAAACACAAAAAGCCATCTCTAAAAACACTACCACCTTGTCATCCTGAACTTGTTTCAGGATCACATGATATCATGATTACCAGCACCCTAAGCATTTGATATTAGATGGGCAAACAGCGTTTACGATTTAATGAATACCCCTCTCTCCTCTTTGTCACCCTGAGCCCAGTCGAGGAACAAAAAGCACAAAACACAAAAAGCCATCTCTAAAAAACACAACCACCTTGTCATCCTGAACTTGTTTCAGGATCACATGATATCATTATTACCAGCACCCTAAGCATTTGATATTAGATGGGCAAACAGCGTTTACAATTTAATGAATACCCCTCTCTCCTCTTTGTCACCCTGAGCACAGTCGAGGAACAAAAAGCACAAAACACAAAAAGCCATCTCTAAAAAACACAACCATCTTGTCATCCTGAACTTGTTTCAGGATTACATGATATTATTATTACCAGTACCCTAAGCATTTGATATTAGATGGGCAAACAGCGTTTACAATTTAATGAATACCCCTCTCGCCGCTTTGTCACCCTGAGCGCAGTAGAGGAACAAAAAGCACAAAACACAAAAAGCCATCTCTAAAAAAACACAACCACCTTGTCATCCTGAACTTGTTTCAGGATCACATGATATCATTATTACAAGCACCCTAAGCATTTGATATTAGATGAGCAAACAGCGTTTACAATTTAATGAATAACCCTCTCTCCTCTTTGTCACCCTGAGCCCAGTCGAGGAACAAAAAGCACAAAACACAAAAAGCCATCTTGGACTAACCCAACAAGATGACTTTTTATTCCGCAACACCAGAAACAACTTTAATCTACATTATTCTCAAATTTATTAACCAATGATGGTGTTGCTTTATTTGTCATTTTTCGTATTACATTATGCATCCATATTAAACATACCGAAGACAAGACTAACATTAATATCCAACAACTCGACCAAAGCCCTGTACCTTCTAAAAGATAACCAAACAGTATTGGACAAAAGAATCCGCCTAAACCGCCAAGCACGCCAACCATACCGCCTACAACGCCAACTTCCTCAGGAAAATAATCTGGAATGTGTTTATACACAGCAGCTTTGCCTATACCCCAAACCGATCCTATTATAATAGCTACTATTGCGAAAATCCAAACGTTAGCCTGAAAGTAAATATGGGTTTTTCCTTCAGCTAACAATTCTTTTTTATTCACCTGATCACCTGCTTTTACTCGCACCTGTTGCCACGATTCCTTTACAGGAAACACATGAAAGGCTTCATTCTCCTCTGCTAACCCATTGCTACGTTGACGCACAGGATAAGTCTTATCATTTACCTTTATATACGTATCTGTAACTTCAGTAACTTCACCCGATGCCTTTGCCATAATACCTTTTCCTGCAGCATATATATCCATTCTGGGTATAATTAATGCCGAACTTAACACCACCGATGTACCTAACACCCAATACATGACCTTCCTTGCTCCAAACTTATCCGATAGCCACCCACCAAAGGCTCTAATCACACCTGAGGGCAAACTAAAACATGAGGCCAGCAATCCGGCTGTAGCCAAATCTAAAGCATATACGTTTGTATAATATGGTACGAGCCACCCAGCAAAAGCTACGAAACAACCAAAGACTAAAAAGTAATACAACCCGAATCGCCATACACGAACACTTTTTAATGGCTGTAACATGCCTGATAAACTCTTAGTACTGGATGCCGGCTTCTTATTGGTTGTTGATAAATAGAAAATAATAGCCATGAGCACCAAACACCCTGCATACAGTTTTGGCATCATACGCCATCCATCCAGATTGGTTTTGTCGTCGGTTAAATAATTCAATAGTTTAGGTCCTATAAGTGTTGTTATGGCAGCTCCTGCGTTACCTGCTCCAAAAATCCCCAAAGCAATACCTTGTTTTTCTTTTGGGTACCAGATAGAGGAAAACGCTATTCCTACAGCAAAACTAGCTCCTGTAATTCCAAATCCAAGACTACATAAGGCAAACGACCAAAACCCATTGGCATAAGACAGAAGATACATTGGTATGGCGCAAATAATAAGTAAGCCGGCAAACACAGGCTTGCCACCTAACTTATCTGTTAAAATTCCTGCCGGTAAACGAAAAATAGCCCCTGTTAACACCGGAATACCTATTAACCATCCTATTTCTACAGCGCTCCAATCAAACACCTGATTATCTGCGAGAAACGTTACTAGAATACCATTCAATAGCCACGCTGCAAAACAAAATGTAAATGCCAGAGTATTAATAAACAACGTTTTATTTGCGCCTTGTGTCACTTTCATACCAATGTATTTTAAAACCTAAAACAGAAATACGTAATTATTACGTTACGGAAGCAAATATATAAGTATATTTACTTAGAAACAAAGATAAATTAAATATTTTTTAAGTATAAAATTAGAAAGACCTGCGAAAACGCAGTAAAAACAATAGATTTAGCCCATAAAAAACCAACAGAATACGTAATTAATACGTAGAAAAACAAATAACAGCATCTAAAACAAAATACCTCAGCTTGAAATATTAGCTAAAGATTCAGATTTAATACGCTTACGATGCCTTCTGGCAAACAGGGTTTGCAAAACAATAGATAAAAGTATCAGGCTTAAACCAAACCAGAAAGAGAGCGTAAAATCGGCTGCTTCATTAAACAGAATCGCGGAAAGAATTATCGTGTAAATAGGCTCTAAATTAAAACTCAGGTTAACCGTAAACGAGCTGATGTGACGTAAGGCATTATTAAGCAATAAACACAGGAGTACCGTACAGAACAACGACAAGATTAGTAAATAACCTAAATCTGACGTGTTTGGTAATTGAAATACAAAATCTGTAAACTGTGAAAACAGAAGCATAATGATCCCCAGCCCTATTACCCCTCCAACCATTTGAAAAGTAGTGACTTTTATGGTATCGTGCCTGTGAATGAAACGCTCATTGAAAATTGTAAACAACGAAATAAACACCGAAGAAATAACCCCAAGTGCAATGCCCAAGCGGTAGGAACTATCGAAACCAAATATTAACGCAATACCTACTAAACTCAAAGCACTCAAAGCCAGATTCCGAATAGACAAACGTTTTTTGTTCAACAAAGGCTCTAACAACGCTGTGAAAAAACTGGTCAGACAGAAACACAAAATCCCCAAGGACACTGTAGAGGCTTTTATGCTACCGAAAAAGAATACCCAGTGTAAGGCTAGCAACACACCATTAGCCAACATCAGACCGTTTGTTTTACTCCAGAATGACACCGTGGATTTATGGCGTTGGATATACTTTAAAAGCACCAACAACACTACAGAAGAAAATAAAACCCTATAAAACACCAGTAACATTTCATTTAGTGTTACTAACTTACCAAACAACCCGGTAAATCCTGCTAATACAATAGCTATATGCAATTCTAAATACGACCTGTTCATATATACATAAATAGTAAGGCTAATTTACTAATTAATACCAATAAAAAATCCCTTTCCAAATAAATGGAAAGGGATAAGCAAAGAACGTTCGGATTACAGAAAAGTAACCAACCAAATTTTAACCCTAACTTAAAGTTATTCCCGTATTCTTACTTGACTCTCTACTATATCTTTTATTGGTATAACCAATTTCCCTGTTAATGTTTTTAGCGTGATTGAGGTATTATCTATACGCTCTATCTCACCTTTTATATCGTTGAATTCTATTACCTGCCCTACTTCATAGGTTTTTCTGGCATAAAAAGCCCTTAGTAAATCGTTTACTACACGTTGCGCCCCCAAACCAAAAGCAATAGCAAATGCCAGTAAAAACGCTCCTAATATTAATGTAATATTACTTGTTACAATCTCGGTATCTACACCAGCTTGATTTAAAGCGGTAATAGATATAAAAACCAATAACACTAAAAACACAACCTGACTGATGAACTTCGCCCCCGACAGATCCATAGAATCAAAAAAGGATTGAATTCCCTTTTTTATGAAATTAGCCAGTAAAAGCCCAATGGTAAAAATGATTAATGCAGAAAATAACTGCGGAATGTATCGTAAAAAGTTTCTAATCTCTTCGGAAACAATGGTAAGATTTAAAATATCGGTTATGACGATAACGATAATTAAATACATCACCCATTTGACGAATTTGGTAATGATATTAATAACATCGAAATTGAGGCTACTGTTTCCAAGAAATTGTATTTCGTTTAGTTTATCGTCTAATTTATCAGCTTTAGCAAACTTTAGTCCTCGTCTAACTACAAATACGATTAATTTTATACTTAACCATCCTATAATTAAAACCGCAAGAGCACCAAGTAAATTAGGCACCACCTTGGCTACTTCGTTTGTCATAGTCGATAATGAATGCATCACATTATCATTCCATTCCATTAGTTTATCCATGTTTATTTTTAGCGTTAGGTTTTTTAGGTGTTATGTTTGTTACATTATTTTTTACGTTGTTTTACGGTATGCTCTATAACCTTCGCTATATCGAAAGAGAACAAACTCGCCATTTCCATAAGTAGTTTAGCTACGGCAATATCATTCATCACCTTAGATTTGAGTTCTGGGGGGACTTCCTTTAGGGGCTTGTTAATATATTGAAACGGATTATCCATTATCAAAGGTTATTATATACTGTTAAAAGCTTTTCCTTGGCACGTTTAATTCTCATTTTAACCGCACTTTCACCAATTCCTAATACACTCTCAATTTCTTTTATGGTTAAAAAATCTTGATATTTTAGGAGTAAAATCATTTTCTCATCAGGAGAAATTAAGTTCAATGCATCTTTTAGTTTATCTACTTTTAACTGACTAAAGTCTTCATCGTAGTGATCATCGGTAATATTTTCAATATCGTAATGATCTACTGCCTGCTTCTCTATTTTTTTAGCCGTATTTCTCGTTACATAATTTACACAATGGTTATAGGTAAAAGCATATAACCAGGTCGAAAATTTTGCGGTTCCTTTAAAACTAGACAACTTTACAAAAAGCTTTAAGAATACATCCTGGGTTAAATCCTTTGCTTCATCTTCATCTTTTGAAAAACTTAAACATTTATTATAAACTAGCATCGCATATCTATCATAGAGCACTTCAAATAATAGGGTGTCATTGGTTTTAACAATGGCGCTAACAAGATCCTCATCAGATAAACCGGTACTAATATTGGTGATTTTCAAGGTATGCTTGCTGCTATTTTATTACTTTCTTTTTTATTGAGACACAACCCAAACAGATAAGTCACATTTTTTTAAAAAAAGTACAAAAAAAAAGCAACCTCAATAAAAGTCGCTTTCTTTTTCACCTATCTGTTGACATATATCAATTTACCACACCTTGTTCTTACACAAACTGTGAGAAACTATTTATTTAATTTTAAGAGGCTGTAAACTGTCTTTAAAACAAAAAACCCTTTCACTAAAACGTAAAAGGGTTTAATCTATATTGATAACTATACAATTACATATGTAAGGCTCTATCTTCAGTCGCCGCTAAAGCCGCTTCTTTAATAGCCTCTGTAAATGTAGGGTGTGCATGAGACATACGAGATACATCTTCAGCCGATGCTCTGAACTCCATAGCAACTACGGCCTCCGCAATCATATCAGCTGCACGAGCGCCTACCATGTGTACCCCAAGAATTTCATCGGTTTCTTTATCGGCTAATACTTTAACAAATCCGTCGATATCCATACTTGCTCTGGCACGACCTAAAGCACGCATAGGGAACGAACCTGCTTTGTACGCTACACCTGCCTCTTTTAATTGCTCTTCTGTTTTACCAACAGCAGCAACTTCCGGCCATGTGTAAACTACACCAGGAATTAAGTTGTAATCGATATGTGGTTTTTGTCCTGCTAATGTTTCAGCAACAAATACACCTTCTTCTTCAGCTTTGTGCGCTAACATCGCCCCTTTAACAACATCTCCAATTGCGTAGATGTTTGAAGCGCTGGTTTGTAAGTGATCGTTAACTTCTATCTGTCCGCGGTCTGTTAATTTTACGCCTGCAGCTTCAGCGTTTAATCCATCTGTATATGGACGACGTCCAACAGATACTAAACAGTAATCACCTTTAAATTCAACTTCTTCTCCTTTTTTATTATCTGCTTTTACGATAACCTCATCGCCAACACGCTCTACAGATTTTACTTTATGAGAGGTATTGATTTTGAATTTTTGTTTCTTTAAAACTTTGTTCAGTTCTTTCGATAAACCACCATCCATAGTTGGGATGATACGATCCATAAACTCAACCACAGATACCTCAGCACCTAAACGCTTGTATACCTGACCTAATTCTAAACCAATAACACCACCACCAATAACGATTAAGTGTTTTGGAATTTCTTTAAGTTTTAAAGCCTCGGTAGAGGTAATGATACGCTCTTTATCGATATTGATAAATGGTAAGCTTGACGGCTTACTTCCCGTAGCGATGATACTGTTTTTCGCCTCGATTTCAGTAGGCTCTTCGCCAGCAATAGTGATATGCGTAGCATCTTTAAAACTTCCTAAACCATGGTACACATCGATATTATTTTTCTTCATTAAGAAATCAATACCTCCTGTAGTTTGATCAACAACTGCTTGCTTACGCGCAATCATTTTCTCTAAATTCACCTTGACATCTCCAGGGATTTCAATACCGTGCTCTTCAAAATGCTTAATCGCATCTTCGTAGTGATGAGACGAATCTAATAATGCTTTACTTGGAATACAACCTACATTTAAACAAGTTCCGCCTAATGTACTATACTTTTCTATAAGGGCAGTTTTCATGCCTAATTGTGCGCAACGGATAGCTGCAACATATCCTCCAGGACCCGAGCCGATAACGGCTACATCGTATGAATTCATAAAATTATTTTGATAATCGTTTATTTAAAAGTCGAGAAACAAAAGTACAAATGTTTTATGGGAAGACAATAAAAAACAATCCTTTATAAGGTGATTTTATCATTTTTATAACACTAATTATCAATATTTCAAAAAAACAATAACTGTACTACTTTTATTCAAACAAAACTTAATAAAAACTAAGTATCAATTAAGTAACAATACTTAATAAAGCAATTGATTCGTTCATTTTTTGTATCTTATATAGATAATCTTAAAACAATAAATAATCATGGATGCACATATCTACAAGAAGATAGAAATCGTTGGTACATCAGATAAATCGAGTGACGATGCCATACAAAATGCTTTAGAAAAAGCTTCAAGATCAATACATAATTTAAGATGGTTTGAAGTTATTGAGACACGAGGGAACATAGAAGACGGACAGGTAGCCATGTGGCAAGTAACCTTAAAAGTCGGTTTTACAATGAATTCTTAATAGAACACTTCTTCATAAATCGATACCATAAAAAAGATAATATAATTTATACTTTTGGTAATCTTTGATGCCTTTTCTTATCACATTTTTCAAGTAAAATTATGTAGTTTTGTGCGTGATGCAGAAAAAGATTAACATACAAAATAAGAAAGCCCGTTTCCTATACGAAATACTGGACAAGTACACCGCAGGAATTGTACTTACGGGTACCGAAATAAAATCTATTAGAAACAGCAAAGCTTCTATTGCTGAAAGTTTTTGCGAATTTAACGATCGTGGTGAGCTTTTTGTTATTAATATGACCATTGAAGAATATGCCTTTGGGAACTATTACAATCACAGACCAAAAGCAGAACGTAAGTTACTTTTAAATAAACGCGAACTAAAGAAACTACAAAAAGAAGTTCAAAGCACCGGACTTACAATTGTACCGCTGCGTTTGTTCATCAACGACAAAGGTTTTGCTAAAATGGATATCGCCCTTGCCAGAGGTAAAAAACTATTCGATAAACGCGAGACCATTAAAGACCGTGATAATAAGCGTAATCTAGATAGAATTAAGAAAGCTTATAAGTAAAAACCACTTAGATAGTACTTAAAACTTTTAAGAAGCGTTTAACAACATATTAAAAACCAAAGGTCTATATTTAGGCTTGATTTTATACCCAATAGAATGAAAAAACTCATATTGTTCGCTCTTTTTAGCGCCCTATCCATTTCATTATTTGCTCAAGACGAAGCTTCAGAAGAAGAAAACACAGCCCCTGATTACACTCAAAATGTACAAACCATAGATAATATTGTACGTACTTTATACGATGTCATTTCAGGAGACCAAGGTGAAGAACGCAACTGGGATCTTTTTAAATTCTTATTCTACCCTAATGCGAAATTAATCGCCTCAGGTAAAAACCAAATGCGTGAGGCTATGGTGAATTATATGAATCCCGGAGACTACATAAAAAACTCAGGAAAATGGATGGTGGAACATGGTTTTCATGAAAGAGAAATTCATCGCACTTCAAATACCTTCGGCAATATGTCTCAGGTGTTCAGCACCTATGAAGCCTTTAAAAGCAAGGAAGACGAAGAGCCTTTTATGAGAGGTATTAACAGCATTCAGTTATACAATGATGGCAAGCGCTGGTGGATATTAAATGTATACTGGGCACAAGAAACCCGAAGAACACCAATACCAAGAACATACTTACCAAAACAAAAATCTTAATACATGTTGAAATTAAACAACGCCTTAAAATGCTCTATCCTTATGAGCATTTTTTTTTCGGCATCTCTGACTTATGGTCAAAAAGCTGAACCTGTTTTTAAAGATGGTGAAGCTCAAATTAATGAAGCTTTTAGCAACCCTCGTAATTGGATTCGTCACGATTTATGGGTAGAAACAACTTTTGACTCCGATGGTGATGGTAAACTTGACCGTATGCATGTAGATGTTACTAGACCTTCTCAAACAGAAACCGAAGGATTAAAACTTCCCGTTATTTATGAGTCCAGCCCATATTATGCCGGTGTAGCACCTGATATTGACGGTATTTTTTGGGATGTAAACCATGAGTTAGGTGAAACCCCAAAAGATCATGTTCATCCGGTAGTTACCAGAATTGGTGAACGTCCTGTCATATCGAACTCTCAGATTAGAACCTGGGTACCTCGTGGATACATTGTAGTGCACTCTTCATCCCCTGGAACCGGCTTATCACAAGGCTCACCAACAGTTGGTGGCGACAATGAGTCCTTAGCCCCTAAAGCAGTAATCGATTGGTTAAACGGTCGTGCAAAAGGCTATACCGAACCTTATGGAAACGAAACCGTTGAAGCGTACTGGTCAACAGGAAAGGTTGGTATGACCGGAACTTCATATAACGGCACCCTTCCTTTAGCGGCTGCGACAACAGGTGTTGAAGGTTTAGAGGTTATTATTCCTGTAGCACCGAATACATCATACTATCATTATTACCGTTCTAACGGACTTGTACGCTCACCAGGAGGTTATTTAGGTGAAGATATTGATGTGCTTTATGAATTTATTCACAGTGGTGATGAAGCCAAAAGAGCGCATAACAATCAATTTGTTAGAGATTCTATTCTTAGAAAATATCAGGATAGAATAACCGGTGATTACAACGATTTTTGGGCTGGTCGTGATTATTTAAACGATATGGAACCAATGAAAGCTGCCTTACTAATGTCTCACGGATTTAACGACTGGAACGTGATGCCTGAGCATAGTTACCGAATTTATAAAAAGGCTAAAGACATGGGCTTGGAAACCCAAATCTATTATCATCAAAACGGGCATGGTGGGCCACCTCCTGTAGAGATGATGAACCGTTGGTTTACACATTATTTATTCGGTATTGATAATGGTGTGGAACAGGAAACTAATAAAGCATGGATTGTTAGAGAAAACGACAAACAATCTGCACCTACGTCGTATGCCGATTTTCCAAATCCGGAAGCTAAGCCAGTAACTTTGCATTTAGTAAAGGGTAATCCCTCTAAAGGAGGTTTAAGTGCCGACTCTTCAAAAAAACAAGGTAAAGAAACTTTAATTGACGATGTTAATATTGATGGCGCCTCATTAGCAAAAGCTGAAAGCTCTAAAAACCGTTTGCTTTACGTTACTCCGAAACTAACTAAAGACGTTCACATTTCAGGTGTCCCAGAAATTACCGTTAAACTGGCGAGTAGTAAACCTGCTGCAAATTTATCGGTTTGGCTGGTATCATTACCCTGGGATGAAGGAAAAGTAAAAATTACAGATAACATTATTACCCGTGGTTGGGCAGACCCTCAGAACCATAAATCTATTAGAGAAAGTAAGCCGTTAAAACCGGGGAAGTTTTACGAAGTAACTTTCGATTTAATGCCCGATGACCAAATTATCAGAGCTGGGCAGCAAATCGGATTAATGATATTCTCAAGTGATAAAGAATTTACATTGCACCCAAAACCAGGTACTGAATTAACAGTTGACTTAGATGGAACAACGTTAACATTACCGGTTGTTGGTGGTATTGATACTTTTAACACTGCCACAGCACATTAATCGAATTCGACAAGTATAAAAAAAAGGCTATTAAAACTTATTTTAACAGCCTTTTTTATATCTAGTTTTTATCCTCTAATAATGGCACAAAACGGAATTCACCAAATTCGTGCTGTTCAAACTCTTTGGGACCTTTTCTAATAAACAAATTCATAATTTGAACATCTTCACCAACAGGAATCACTAACCTGCCTCCTACTTTCAACTGACTCAATAATGGTTTTGGTACAAAAGGTGCTCCAGCCGTGACAATAATACCATCATATGGCGCTTCCTGAGGTAAACCTTTATAACCGTCTCCAAAAATAAAACTCTTGGCGCGGTAGCCCAATTCAGGCAGAAACTTACTGGTTTTTTTAAACAACTCTTTTTGGCGCTCAATAGTGTAAACACGTGCTCCCAATTCCAGTAATACAGCGGTTTGATACCCACTACCCGTACCTATTTCAAGAATTTTATCTTCTCGCTTTACATTCAATAATTCGGTTTGAAAGGCTACCGTATAAGGTTGTGAAATAGTTTGATCAGCAGCAATAGGAAAGGCCTTATCTACATAAGCATGATCTAAAAAACCAGAATCCATAAAACGATGCCTCGGTATCTTACCAATAGCCTTTAAAACGGCTTCGTTTTTTATTCCTTTGTCTATTAATACATTAACCAATTGCTGGCGTAATCCCTTATGTCTAAAAGTATCGTTCAATATTTGCTGGTGTTTGTCAAGGCTAAAATTAGTCAAACATTTTAAAGCTGAAAATTATTTTTATAGAATTTCCCCTGAAATAATTCAGAAGAAAATTTTAGCCACGAATAATGATATTCATACTTTAATTATCTTATTTTTGTTGAAAACCTATTACTATTATGCTAAAAGCCGGTGTACTTGGTGCTGGTCACCTAGGAAAAATACATTTAAAACTTCTAAATCAATCAGATAAATATGAACTTGTTGGTTTTTATGATGCCAACGAAGAAAACGGCAAAAAAGTAGAAGCCGAATTCGGATATAAATTTTTCAATTCTGTCGATGCGCTAATCGATGCAGTTGATATGGTCGATATTGTAACGCCTACCCTATCTCACTACGACTGTGCCAAACAAGCCATTGCTAAAGGTAAGCACATTTTTATAGAAAAGCCCATTACCAATACAGTTGAAGAAGCCGAGCATATCCGCGAGCTTTTAGCTGAAAATAAACTAAGAGGTCAGGTAGGACACGTAGAGCGTTTTAACCCAGCCTTTTTAGCCGTTAAAGATGAAATTAACGCTCCGATGTTCATTGAATCACATCGTTTGGCGGAGTTTAACCCAAGAGGAACAGACGTACCTGTGGTTCTAGATTTAATGATTCACGATATCGACATCATCTTGAGTGTGGTAAAATCTAAAGTAAAACATATTAGTGCCAGCGGCGTAGCAGTGATCAGCAATTCCCCTGATATTGCCAATGCCCGTATAGAATTCGAAAACGGCTGTGTTGCTAACCTAACAGCAAGTAGAATTTCACTAAAGAAAATGCGTAAAGCACGATTCTTCCAGAAAGATGCTTATATCTCAGTAGACTTTCTTGAGAAAAAATGTGAAGTCGTAAAAATGAAAGACGCCCCGGAACATCCGGGTGATTTCGATATGGTGCTTCAAAATGCCGAAGGCGAGAAAAAGCAAATCTATTTCGACAATCCTCATGTTGATAATAACAATTCTATTTTAGACGAACTAAATACCTTCGCCGATGCTATAAATAATGACAGAGCACCGATTGTAACATTACATGATGGCACCGAAGCATTGCGCGTGGCAACTCAAATTATAAACTGTTTTTAATTAAGCATCGTTCTTATAATCATAAATAGTTTGGTATTATTAATATCAAACTATTTATGTATTTAACAGATAACAAACCCTTTAAAAATGAAACATATTGCAGTTATTGGTGCCGGTACTATGGGCAATGGTATTGCACACACCTTCGCTCAAAACGGTTATAAAGTTAATCTTATAGATATCAATAAAGCCTCCTTAGAAAGAGGTTTAACGACCATTTCAAAGAATTTAGACAGAATGATTGCTAAAGACGTTATTTCTGAAGGTGAAAAAAGTGAAACGTTATCAAACATCTCCACCTTTTTAAGTATTGAAGAAGGCGTAAAACAAACCGATTTAGTGGTTGAAGCGGCGACTGAAAACATCGACTTAAAACTTAACATTTTTAAACAATTAGATGACGCCTGCGCGGAAGAAACAATTCTGGCAACCAATACCTCATCGATTTCTATTACTCAAATTGCTGCAGTAACATCAAGACCAGATAAAGTTATTGGTATGCACTTTATGAATCCTGTACCTATTATGAAATTGGTTGAAGTGATTCGCGGTTACAACACTAGTGATTCTGTAACCAAAACCGTTATGGAACTTTCAGGAAATTTAGGAAAGACTCCTGTTGAAGTTAACGATTATCCTGGGTTTGTAGCTAATCGCATTTTAATGCCCATGATTAACGAATCTATAGAAACACTATATAATGGTGTTGCTGGCGTTTCTGAAATTGATACCGTTATGAAGTTAGGCATGGCACACCCAATGGGGCCATTACAATTGGCCGACTTTATCGGACTGGACGTTTGTTTATCCATTTTAAATGTCATGTACGACGGATTTAAAAACCCGAAATATGCGCCATGTCCATTATTAGTGAATATGGTTCGTGCCGGAAAATTGGGTGTAAAATCTGGTGAAGGATTTTACGATTATTCTCAAAGCAAAAAGGCCGAAACCATATCGGCACAATTCTCAAAATAATTTATTGTTTTAAAAATGTCAATACCACAAAATTTAAATCATATAAAATCGAGTTTACCTGAACACGTTACCCTTGTAGCAGTATCGAAAACCAAGCCTGTTCCTGATTTAATGGAGGCTTATAATGCAGGACAACGCATATTTGGTGAAAATAAAATTCAGGAGATGGTCGAAAAACACGACGTTATGCCTAAAGATATTCAATGGCATATGATTGGTCATGTACAACGTAATAAAGTAAAGTACATGGCACCTTTTGTTAGTTTAATTCACGGTGTAGACAATTTTAAACTGCTTAATGAAATAAACCGACAAGCGGCCAGGTACCGACGAACCATAAACTGCTTACTTCAAATAAAAATTGCTGATGAAGATAGTAAGTTTGGAATGACGGCAACGGAAGCGTCGGAAATATTACAATCGGAAGCTTTTTCAGAATTACAAAATATAAAAGTTGTTGGTGTTATGGGTATGGCCACATTTACCGATGACACGGCCCAAATACAAAAAGAATTCACCAGCTTAAAAGAAACTTTTAATGAATTAAAAACTATTGAGGCACCAAATTGCAAATTAGAAATCATTAGTATGGGCATGAGCGGCGATTATAAATTAGCAATTGACTGCGGAAGTACCATGATTCGGGTTGGAAGTAGTATATTTGGAGAACGAAACTACAACTAAGACATTTCAAGCTTAAAACTTAAGGAGAGTATTTGTACGCGATATTAGACATAGAAACTACTGGCGGTAAGTATAATGAGGAAGGCATTACCGAAATTGCAATCTATAAATACGATGGTCATCAAGTTGTCGATCAATTTATAAGTCTTGTAAATCCGGAGCGAGAAATTCAACCTTTCGTCGTTAACCTTACAGGTATTAATAGCAACATGCTGCGTAACGCGCCAAAGTTTTACGAAATAGCGAAACGTATTGTGGAAATTACCGAAGATTGCATTCTGGTGGCTCATAATGCGCAATTCGATTACCGCATTTTAGGAACAGAGTTCAGACGCTTAGGGTTCGACTACATTCGTCCGTCTCTGTGTTCTGTAGAACTTTCTAAACAGCTTATTCCGGGGCAACCTTCGTATAGTTTAGGTAAATTAGTAAGGTCTTTGGGGATTCCGGTAAGCGATCGTCACAGAGCATCCGGTGATGCACTGGCTACGCTTAAACTTTTCAAATTATTGCTGGATAAAGACAGCTCTAAAAGTATTATTCAGCAATCTATTAAACTAAATCCTAAGCATCAGCTCGAACCACGTCATTTAGATATTTTAGCCGACTTACCTTCTGAAACCGGAGTGTACTACATTCATAATGCTGAGGGTAACATTATTTACATCGGAAAGAGTAAAAACATAAAAAAGCGGATTAATCAGCACTTTACAAACACCAATCGTAAATCTAAACAAATACAGAATTTAGTCGATTCGGTAAGTTACGAAACTACCGGTAGTGAACTCGTTGCGCTTTTAAAGGAAAGTGAAGCGATAAAAACCATCAAGCCTAAATTTAACCGGGCGCTTCGTCGAACCCGTTTTACGCATGCGCTTTATAGTTTTACAGATGATAACGGCTACATCAACCTAAAAATTGATATTGCCGATGGTCGCAAAAAACCTATTACTACATTTAGCAACAGGGATAGCGGTAAAAGTTTTATCAATCATGCGGTTGAAGACTACAATCTATGCCAAAAACTAACCGGAATTTACCAAACTAAAACCAGTTGTTTTAATTACGATATTAAAGCATGTAACGGTGCTTGTATAGGTAAAGAATCACCTGAAAGTTATAACGAACGTGTTTCTAAATTAATAACAAAAAACAGCTATGCTAACCAAAATATGGTCATCATTGACAGAGGCCGTGATATTGATGAACGCAGTGCTATTTTAATTGAAAACGGAGTATTTAAAGGTATTGGATTTTTTAATCTAAACTACCAGATAAATAATATAGAAATTCTTCAATCTATTATAACGCCCATGCAGAATAATAGAGATACCCAACACATAATTCAAAGTTATTTAAGAAAAAATAAGAAATTAAAGGTTGTAAATTTTGATTAATAATATTTAAAGAAATATCTTTCTTTTTATTTAAAATAACAAAAACACCCTATATCTTTAAACGACATTCATGACTAGAATTATCCTTTGTTCATTCCTTTTTTTTATCTTTTCCTCTGCTACATTTGCTCAAAATACCGATAATACTTCTGTTTTCAGAGTTTCTCTAAAAGATTTAAAAATGACTGCTTATCCTCAAGATTCTACAGCCAACGCTTTGGTATTGTACGAATCAGGAAAAAGTTACGTAAGCCCTAGTGATTATAAATTATATACAGAAGAAAAGCACAAAATAAAAATCTTCAATAAAGAAGGATTTGATCATGCAAATATCACTATTAACTTATACCACAGCGACAGGAATAGTTTTGAACAGGTTGAGGATATAATTGCGACTACCTATACTTTAGATGGCGATCAGGTAATTACCACTAAACTAAACAAAAAGGACATTCACAAGATTGAATACGATGAAAACCATCACCTGGCGAAATTTACACTGCCTAATGTAAAAGTCGGGTCGGTAATAACTTATAGCTATACTACCGTATCTCCTTTTATGTTTAAATACCATGGCTGGGAATTTCAAGGGGATTTACCTAAATTGTACAGTGAATATAATGCCAGTATTCCTGCAAACTGGAAGTATAATATAAAATTGGTAGGAAGCGAAAAACTATTTGTTAACGAATCTGACATAAAAAAGGACTGTCTTAGTGGCGGTAATGGTGGTCAAGCCGATTGCTCAGTATCGAAATACGCCATGAAAAATATACCTGCCTTTATTGAAGAGGACTATATGACATGTAAGTCGAACTATCTAGCTCGAATCGATTACGAACTACAAACATTTGAAGACTTTAGAGGTATAACATCTGATTACTCTAAAACCTGGGAAACAGTTGATGATGAACTAAAAACTGATAAAAATATTGGTCGTCAAATTCTAAAATCGGTAGATGTAGAAAACTTACTTAGTGAGGATATTATTAATGAGACTAACCTTTCATTAAAAGCAAAGGCCATTTACGACTACGTTCAGGAGCAATATACCTGGAACGGCGATTATAAAATTTTCAGAAATGTTTCGGTAAAAGAGCTCATCAAAGAAAAATCGGGAAATGTGTCGTCAATAAACATTTTATTACATAACCTTTTGGAAACAGCTGGTATTTCGGTAAAACCTGTATTACTTTCTACAAGAAATAATGGATTTGCCACCAAACTATATCCGGTGATTTCAGATTTCAATTACCTAATTGTTCAGGCCGAAATAAATGGCAAGACTTATTTACTGGACGCTACCGATAAGTACTTATATTTCGGGCAACTACCCTTTAGGTGTTTAAATCAATATGGGCGTTTATTAGATTTTGAAAATGGTAGCAAGTGGATTGATATTAATGAAGAAAACACGTCCTCAATTTTATACAGCGTATCCCTGCAATTAAACCCGGACGAGACCATGAGCGGTGATGTTAAAATTAAAAAAACGGGATATTATGCTCTAAATTCTAAAAAAGACTTCTTCATTAACAAAAGTAGCTACGAAAGCAATTTAAAAAATAAGCTGGCCGATATGGAAATTTCAGAGTTTAATGTTGAAGATGGCGATATTAATGGAATGAATTTTTCAGAAAACTTTAAACTGCAATACGGTTTTGATCAAGTTCAGAATTCAATTTATTTAAATCCGTTTATCATTGCCTTTTTTAATGAAAACCCTTTTAAACTACAGGAACGCACCTACCCTATTGACTTTGGATTTAAGGACAGTTATTTGTATATTCTTAAACTCAATATAGGCGACAATTATAATTTAGTAGAATTGCCCGACGATATTAATGTAGCGCTACCTAATAATTCTGGCCGATTAAATTTATCATCAAAAGTATTTAATAATGAAGTTCATATGTTAATGAGATTAAACTTTAATTCCTCATTTTACCCTACCGAATACTATCCGTATTTAAAAGAATTCATGAATAAAATTGTAAACACTCAAAAGAACACTATGATTCTATTACAAAAATCATAAACTTTCTTTTCTTATCTTTAATTCTATGGATAAACCACAAGATAAAAAATGGCGCACCAAACTTCATGAAATTATATATGAAGCCGATACGCCTGCCGGAAAACTATTCGATGTGGTTTTACTCATTGTTATTCTGGCGAGTATTTTATTGGTGATGCTGGAAAGTGTTAAAAGTATTGATAGTAAATACCATAATATCCTAAATATCTCAGAATGGATTATCACTATATTATTCAGTATTGAATATATAGCCAGAATTATAACCGTTAGAAAACCATTTAAATATATTTTTAGCTTTTATGGTATCATCGATTTGTTATCCACCATCCCAAAATATATTTCACTGTTTTTTGGAGGCATTCACGCCTTGGCGGCCTTAAGAGCATTGCGTCTATTACGTATTTTTAGAATCTTAAAATTAGCGCGCTATTTAGGAGCCTCCTTACGTTTACTTTCTGCATTACGTTCAAGCCGTGCTAAAATTTCTGTATTTCTATTTACAGTTGTTATTATTGCAATTATTCTTGGCACAATAATGTATTTGGTTGAAGGTGAGGAAAACGGCTTTACAAATATCCCTAAAAGTGTGTATTGGTGTATTGTAACGCTTACCACAGTTGGTTTTGGAGATATTGCACCACAGACCCCTCTTGGGCAATTTATTGCATCTCTGGTCATGATTTTGGGTTATGGCATTATTGCTGTACCAACCGGAATTGTTTCTGCCGAATACACCAGTCAAAGTAAAAAAGATAAAAAAGAGAAAGATAAAGTAAAAACCCCTTTACACTTAAACACACAAGTTTGTGAAAACTGCTCTACAGAAAACCATAGAGATGACGCCGAATTTTGTTATCATTGCGGTCATAAATTAAACGATGAGTAAATTTTTAATTTCTATAATCGGGCCGACAGCCATTGGGAAAACCGCACTAAGTATTAAACTGGCTAATCATTTTAATACGGAAATTATCTCAGCAGACTCTAGGCAGTTTTTTAAAGAAATGCAGATTGGTACCGCGGCTCCAACCTCAGAAGAATTGGCCGCTGCAAAGCATCATTTTATCCATCATAAATCCATTCAAGACAATTACAGTGTTGGTTCTTTTGAAAAAGATGCTCTATCCTGTTTAGAAAACCTTTTTAAAACGCACAATGTAGTTATTATGGTCGGTGGTTCTGGACTTTATGTAGATGCCGTAATAAAAGGCTTAGACGATTTCCCGGATGTAGACCCTTCCATTAGAGCATCACTAAACACTGATTTAGAAACTAAAGGTCTGCAAACTTTACAGGAACAATTAAAATTATTAGATCCTGTTGCTTATAATACTATTGCTATTGATAATCCTCACCGTGTGATTCGAGCACTGGAAATTTGCATGGGTACCGAACAACCCTACTCTTCATTTTTAAATAAAGAAAAAAACAAAAGACCTTTTAAAACCATCACCGTTGGATTAACTGCCGATAGAGAAATTATTTACGATCGTATAAACCAACGCGTTGATATTATGATGAAAGAAGGCTTATTGGATGAAGTTAAAAATCTATTAAAGTACAAAGATTTAAACGCCTTAAATACCGTTGGCTATAAAGAAATTTTCAACTATTTAGAAGGTGAATGGAATTTAGACTTTGCTGTTTCTGAGATAAAAAAGAATAGCAGACGCTTTGCAAAGCGACAACTTACCTGGTTTAAAAAAACCGAAAATGCCTTGTGGTTTGATTATAAAACCGATGTAAAACAAATTATAAACTCTTGTGAAAAGGAAATGGAAGAATAAGTAGGTCTTACTTCATATCTACAGTACTGTACTTCGCATTAACAACAATATTTTTTCCGCTACTTAGGTTTCCTGTCGAGAAGCTAGATACATTGTTTGGAGTTGTTTTTTTGGGGTGACTAAATCGTGAATGATTACCAACATATTGCAAACTATACTCTACGTTGGGCAACACAATTGTGGCATCACTATTTTGAAGCATTACATTTAAATTAGAAAAGGAATCATCAATTTTAACAATCTTTAAATCTCCAATCGATCCGTTAATAATAGCACTACCTTCCAAATTATCGATAACCACATTAGATGAGTTTGAATTTATCACCAATTGCTTCGCATTATTGATACTAGCCTTCTTCACATAATTTAAATTTAAGTTACCAACATTCCAATCCGTAACCACAACAGGCGAATAAGAAGCATTAATGGAAGTTTGACTTCCATTAATGCTATTAGCTTTAAATTTGGTATATTCTAAATTCGCTTTTAAATTATCTACTGCCGAAGCAAACTCAATTTCACCATGTCTAACATTAACTTTTAATTTTGCTTTTTTAGGCAACTTAATTTTTATAGTTTTTTTAACACCAGACCTATTTTTATCGGTCACCATTTTCTCTATAACCACACGTCTTTCGTCAGCCAATCGTTCACGCTCCTGCAAATGTTTTTCACGCTCGGCCATATGCTTTTCTCTCTCCTTCATATGCTCTTCGCGCTCTTTAATACGTTCTTCTATAATAACACGGCGTTCTTCGTTAAGAGCTTCTCTATTAACTTCATGTTCTATTTTTAAAGCTAAACGGTCTCCCCATTCTTCCATTTGTTTCGCATATTTTTCTCCCCATTCTTTTTCAAATTTTTCTCCCCATGCTTCCATTTTCTTTTCATAATCCTTTCCGAATGTTTTTTCAAACTGCTTGGTATATTCCTTTAAATATTTCTCGCCATCTTTCTTATAAGCTTCATAATCGAAATGTACTTTACCCACACCTTCTGGCAATACTGGTAATTCAGGCATTTCAGGCATCTCCGGTAATGGCGGAATTTCCGGAATCTCTGGTATAACCACAAATTTTGGAACTTCCGGCATATCTGCCAGCTCGAATTTTAATTCTTTAATTACGGTATGAATGGCTTCATTGTCATCTCCTGTACTGTATTTGTATGCCCACACCTGAGGCGCATTTCCTTTGGTCGAAATGGTAACCTCACTTTTTGTTGCATCTACATCTACATTCCAAGCTTTTAAAGCTTTTGCTAACTCTTCCTTACTTAATTTTTCTCCTTCAATATAAGCTTCAATTTCTACAACATCTTTATTCCAGGTATCAATAATAATATTACTGTAACTGGTATTTAAATTCACTGTAACGTCTTTATCGACATTAATGGATTGCGATAACTTGGTCTGCTTTTCCTGAGCAACCACATGACCTGCAATAAAAAAGCTTAATAGGAAAAGCGCCTTGTTTATAATTGATTTGTTCATTTTTTGATTTTTAGATGGATTGATTTTGATTGTCAAATTCATTTGATGAGTTTAATTCCTGTAACTGTGCTCTAAGTCGATACAACAGGTTTAAACGAAATTTTAAATTATCAATTAGCGCATTAACGGTTAATTCACTCGGACCAGAATTGGTTAATTCTTCAGACAAGCGCTGATATTCGTTATCGAGCTCTTCCAATTGTTTTACGTAACCATCGAAAAGTTCTTTAGTATCTGGTGTATATTTAATTTTTGCCAACTCTAAATTGATACTTGCTAAATAATAGTCCTCTACTTTTTTAAGACCTGGTGAGACATCTCCCAAAGTTTTAACTTCTGTAGTTGTTGAACTCACCATAGTTTCGAGAGTATTTTCAACTTGTATTTCATTAGAATTATAAATCTGAAACGTCAAGAAACTGAAGCCTAACAGAACAATAACACTGGCTGCAATACCAAACCAATTGTATTTAGGTTTTGATACTGGCATAGCTTGATCTAACTTTTCTAAAAAGCGAGCCTCGTGATTTTCAGGCATAGACGTTTTTACAACCTCTTCTTCTCTAAATAAATCTCTAATGTCTCGTGCCATTTTGTTTAAGTGTTAATAGTTCTTGTAATTTTACTTTTCCTCTGGATAGTTGTGTTCGTGATGCTACTTCGGATATATCTAAAATCTCTGAAATTTCCTGATGATCATATCCTTCTATCAAGTAAAGCATCACCACATACTGGTATTTATCCGGTAAATTGCTAATGGCGCGTTTTACATCGCATAATGTAATAGCGTCGTCTACGAACCATTTGTCGTCTTGCGGAGCATCAACTACTTTTAAATGGACGTCTTCTAATTCAACCAATTGTTGTTTCTTAGATTTTAAAAAGTCGATACTCTTATTTACGACAATACGTTTTAACCATGCACCAAAAGTCACTTCTGCTTTATACTGATGTAATTTTGAAAAAGCCTTTATAAAAGCTTCCTGAACCACATCTTCAGCATCGCTAGCATCTTTTAAAAATCGTTTGGCAACAATATACATACCATCGCAGTACTGGTTGTACAACTGCAGTTGTGCCTTACGATTGTTTTGTTTGCATTGTTCAATGATATCGGCTTGAAACATGCTAGTTTTGACTTTTGGTTTAAGTTAGTTCATTTATAAAGACGACTAAAAAGTTAAAGTGTTGCAAAAAACATTAAATATTTTTCTTAAAATAAAACTAAAAGACAGAAATGTGCGTTTTAATTTTTATTAATTATTACTTTTTAAAGTATATTTGATTTTCAAATACAATTTATTTCATGAACATCTTTTTAAAACGCGTTTTAATTCTTTTTTCGATTATTGCCCTAGGTTTACTTCTGTACACTGTATTTGTAGAAAATATTTTCGCTAAACGTCTGAGTCCTAAAGATACAGTAGAATTTAAACTTAACGATTTAGAATTAGAAGTGTTTTATAACAGACCGTATAAAAAGGGACGTGATATATTTGGTGCCTTAGTACCTTACAATCAGGTTTGGCGTACAGGTGCAAATGAGGCTACCACTTTTGAAACTAACGCAGCTTTGCATGTAGATGGATTTTCATTACCCGCAGGAAAATATACCTTATGGACTGTTCCAAAAGACAGTGTTTGGACTGTTATTTTCAATTCGAAACAATATTCATGGGGTGTAAATTCTGAAATGAAACCCATGTGGGACCCTAATTACGATGTGATTAATATTGATGTTCCGGTAAAAAATCTTGATTCTGTTGTAGAGCAATTTACAATTGCCTTCGATAATTCTACCGACAACCTGTTTTTAACTATGGCCTGGGATGATGTAAAAATACAGGTCCCTTTAAAAGAATAATTTCTCAAAAATTGATTCCCTTTTTGTAACTTATACCTTAATTGTTCAATTTTGGTAAAACACAAAACATCGGCGTTACAAGAAAATCAAGGAGTTTCAAATTCTGAAATTACTAATGCTTCTGCTATTGCTAAAATTAAAAGCAACCGAAAAAACACTACTGATGTAGACTCTTTATTATCGGGTATTTTAAACCGCGATATTACGAGTTTAAGCCAAAGTATTACCCTTATTGAAAGCACCCTCCCTGAGCACGCTCAAAAATCCAATGAACTTTTAAAAAAATGTTTATCACATGCCAATAAGTCTATTAGAATTGGTATAACCGGTGTTCCCGGTGTTGGCAAAAGTACCTTTATTGAAGTTTTTGGTTCATTTTTAACTTCAATTGGTAAACGTGTGGCTGTATTGGCTGTAGACCCGAGTAGCAGTATGAATAAAGGTAGTATTTTAGGTGATAAAACCCGAATGGAAACGTTGGTAAAAAACAAAAATGCATTTATACGTCCGTCGGCTGCAAGCGACACACTGGGAGGCGTTGCACGAAAAACTAGAGAAAGCATTGTTCTTTGTGAAGCTGCAGGTTTCGATGTTATTTTAATTGAAACGGTAGGCGTCGGACAAAGTGAAACTACCGTTCACAGCATGGTTGATTTCTTTCTGCTTTTACAACTTACCGGAGCAGGCGACGAATTGCAAGGTATGAAACGTGGTATTCTTGAAATGGCTGATGCTGTAATTATCAATAAAGCCGACAGGGCAAACCTAAACTTGGCAAAATCTACAGCTTCAGATTTTAAAAAAACACTTCATTTATACAGCGAAAAGCCTTCGGGATGGATACCCAAAGTAAGCACATGCAGTGCTATTGAAAACAAAGGTATAGAAAACGTTTGGTTAATTATTCAGGAATATCTTCAAGTAGCTTCCAAAAATGATTTTTTCACTATAAAAAGAAACGAACAAAATACATTTTGGCTTACGGAAACTATAAAAAACTCATTAACTAGTACGTTCTTTAATAATGAAACCGTAAAAAAGGAATTAGAACAACAGTTAAAACTGATTGAGCAAAACAAAACAACACCCTTTGCCGCCGCCGAATATATCTTGAATATTAAGACTAAAAATTAGTTTTCAGTCTTTCCAAAACGCTTCAGTAAATAAAGAGACAACTTATAGTACATAAATCCTGAAATAGCACCAAAGGCCAATCCGCAAATAATATCTAACGGATAATGTACGCCTACATAAATTCTACTGTAGGCTACGATGGCGCTCCAAAACAACAGAATAAAAATTAAGTTTTTATAATAGGTTCTAAGCATTAAGCCAGCAAAAACAGCTGCTGCCATAGAATTTGACGAATGTCCGGAGAAGAAACCATACTTACCACAACGTACGGCAATAAATCTCATTTGATCAATAACACCATCGGCACGACAAGGTCTAGGGCGCTCAAAGGTACGTTTAAATAAATTAGTCACCTGATCGGTAAAGGTAATCATCAAGGCAATTACCACGACGAAGATTAATAACGAACGCAAGCCAAACTTTTTATATAATAAATACAATAGAATAGCATACAACGGTACAAAGGTTAATTTAGCCGTAATGGCTAACCAAAGTGCATCCCAAGCTGGTGTTCCTAAATTATTTAAAAATAAAAATAACTCGGTGTCTAACTGTACAAGTTTATCGATCATTAATGTGTATTTGGGTTGTTACTAATACTTCGCATTGGTTTGGGCATTCGTAATCTTTACTCGACAATCGAGATCTAAAAACCCCGAAACTTAGTTTTAAAGCAATCCTTTATCCCTAGCTTGATATTAAGCATGGCTACTTGAAAAAGTAAAGGATACGACTGCTACCCTTAACGCGATTATTCTTCGTATTTAGCAATTTCGTTGTCGTAAAAATCGGTAGCTAATTTAATAGCGTTTTCTGTTTCAGCTTCTAATTCTTTTTGATCTTCGGCATCAAACTCTTCGAACCACTCAACTTCATCATTCTCCAGATTTATGATAAATCTAGGAAATTCGGTATGAATTACAAAAATAGCATTCGGGTATTCTGTATTATCGCCAAGTATAAATTTAGGTAGAGACATGGTATATTTTTAGTTATTAGACAAAATTAAGGTTTTCGTTAAATAATTAAACCGAATATATAATAAAATAGCGGCTGTAGTTAATCCAGCTAATAAACCTAGCCAGATTCCAAAACTACCATAAACATCTTCCTTACCCAAAAACCAACTTATTGGAAATCCAATAAGCCAGTACGATATGAACGTTATAATCGTCGGTATTTTAACATCTTGTAAGCCTCGCAGCGCTCCTAAAAAAATCACCTGTACACTATCACTAATTTGAAAAATGGCAGCTGCTATTAATAGTTTTGACGCTATGGAGACTACTTCGGTATTGTCGGCCAGATTTTTTACATCATCAAAATCGACATACAATTTTGGCAAATGGTTGTGTAATGCGAAAAACATGAGTCCGAAACAGAACGCAAGTATACTTCCTAATAAAAAGATAGAAAAAGCAATACGACGTAAATCGATGTAATGCTTTAATCCCTTTTGGTTTCCTACTCTAATCATAGCCGCCACACTTAATCCAGTCGCCACCATAAACGTCATAGACGATAAATTTAAAGCTACCTGATTTGCTGCCTGCGGATTCTTTCCTAAAAGACCACTTAGCCAGATTGCAGCTGTAAATATGGCAACTTCAAAAAACATTTGCATGGCACTGGGTGCCCCCAGATTCAATATTTTCTTCAATTCCAGTTTATCTAAAACAAATAACTTGATTTGAGTCACATATCCTTTAGATTTATCATTCCCTTTTAATAAAAGGTAAATGTAAGCAACCATAACAAACCTGGAAATTAAGGTTCCATAAGCCGCACCAACAATGCCTAATTCTGGAAAACCGAATTTACCAAAGATTAAGAGATAGTTTAAAACGACATTAACCACATTTGCTATTATCGTGGCATACATAGGATAGCGGGTCATGGATAAGCCATCACTAAATTGCTTAAACCCCTGGAATACAATTAAAGGAATTAACGAAAAGGCTACTAAATCTAAATACGGAATAGCCAGTTCTACTACTTCAACCGGTTGTTTCATGAGATACATAAGCGGTTTTGCTAAAAGTAACAGCAAAAACAATATAATCCCTATAACCGTACATAAAAACAAACCATGTTTAAATGATGATTTTCCATCAACAAAATTTTTGGCAGCATCGGCTTCTGCGATTAATGGTGTGATAGCTGTAGAAAAACCAATACCTAAGGACATGGCAATGAACATAAAACTATTTCCAAGGGATACAGCTGCCAGTTCTGCTGTTCCTAACTGACCAACCATAATGTTATCTATAAAACTTACAAAGGTATGCCCAAGCATACCTAGCATTACGGGAGCCGCCAGTTTCCAGTTGTATTTAAACTCCTTGGTATAGTCTACTAATTTCATACGGCAAAAATAATCTTTACAATCAGCATAGACTAACTTTTAAAAATGATTTTTAGGAAAGACATTTATTAACATTTGTTAATAACTTACAAGTCTTTTTTTACGTGTAAACCTCTGTTATTTCGTAAATTAGCAGCTCCTTAACAGGACCTCTCACTTAAGAATTTACAGCATATTGAAACATTTAGCTTTTATTTTTATTGGGATTTAAAAAATTTAATACTTCACGTTTCAATATATTAAAGGGAAACTCTCGTTTCCCTTTTTTATTGAATTTAAATATTATTTAAGTTCTGTTTAGCTTCTTCAAATTCTGAAATAATATCATTTACAATAGTAGCGACAGGTTTTATATCATGAATGAGTCCGGCGATCTGACCAATTTCCAGTTCGCCTTCTTCCAAATCGCCTTCAAACATACCGCGTTTAGCTCTGGCACGTCCTAATAACGTTTTTAAATCTTCAACTGTTGGTGATTGCTTATATAACTCCTGTACATCGTTATAAAATTTGTTTTTTATCAAACGTACCGGTGCTAATTCTTTTAAGGTTAGTTGCGTATCTCCTTCTTTGGCATCAACCACCAATTGCTTGAATGTCTGGTGTGCCGAGCTTTCTTCACTGGCTACAAAACGGCTTCCCACTTGTACTCCATCGGCTCCTAAAATCATGGTCGCTAACATGGCTTTTCCTGTTGCGATGCCTCCTGCTGCAATTAACGGAATGGTTATTTGTTCTTTAACCATGGGTATTAACGTTAAGGTTGTCGTTTCATCTCTTCCGTTATGGCCTCCAGCCTCAAAACCTTCCGCAACAATAGCATCTACTCCGGCTTCCTGAGCTTTTAAAGCAAACTTTACACTACTTACCACATGAACAACAGTAATGCCACGTTCCTGTAACCAGGACGTCCATGTTTTTGGATTTCCAGCCGAAGTAAAAACGATTTTTACACCTTCATCCACAATTATGTTCATAATGTCTTCTATGTTGGGATATAACATAGGAACATTTACACCAAATGGATTATCGGTAGCTTGCTTGCATTTTTGAATGTGCTCACGCAATACCTCAGGGTACATCGACCCTGCCCCTATTAAACCCAAAATTCCTGCATTACTAGCCGCTGATGCCAGTCGCCAGCCACTGTTCCACACCATTCCAGCCTGAACTATTGGATATTTAACTTGGAATAATTCGGTAATTCTATTTGACATTATTGCTTGATTATTTTAAGTGTGATGCTTTTTTCTTCTCCTTTTACTTTCATAACATAAACCCCTTTTGATATTGAAGACAAATCAATTTGATTGTTATTTGAAGACACTGAGGTTTCCAACACTAGTTTCCCTAATACATCGAAGATGGAAACCGCGCACACCTGATTGTTTAAGGGTAATTGTACAAATAACTTATTATGAACCGGATTAGGAAAAATCTTTATTTGGTTAACATCGTCCTCATGCATGGATAACACTTTATTTAAGGTTTCATACAAATCTGGAATACCGTAACCATATTGATAATTAGGATTGTTATATTGAGATGCCGACTCACGAACCATTTGCATAATCTCAGCATTCGTTTTATCAGGTAAGGCCTGCCATAAACAGGTTAATCCTCCAGCTAATATGGGTGAACTAAAAGATGTACCACTAGCACTCGCCAAAGCATTATTTTCCGTAATGACAGCGCTTCCTTGCCCCTGTGCTATAACATCGGGTTTTTGGGTAGGTTGCACAGGGCTTCCAACGGAACTAAAATCAGCTATCGTTCCAGAACCATCAACAGCTCCTACTGTAAAAACACCTGGTGCATCAGCTGGTGCATTTACTCCAGCAGAACCTTCATTCCCTGCAGAATTTACCAATAACATCCCTTTTTCATAAGCTATAGTTGCACCTTTAGTAATGTAAATAGTTTGTCCGTCGTATTCAGCTGCTGAATAATTATAATTTATATTATCGTAAAAGGCGCCGTAACCTAAGGACGTATTAATAACATCAACTCCTAAACTATCCGCGCGTTCCGCAGCTTCCACCCAGTAGCTTTCTTCTACAGGGTTTTCGTTGGGCCCGTCTTCGGTAATAAACAAATAATAGGAAGCATCAGGAGCTGTACCTACAAACTGGTTTTCTAGATAACCTGCCATTGTACTTAGTACTAAAGTACCATGATTACTTGATGTATTCGTATAAACATCTACATCTCTTTCAACAAAATCGTAAGTATCTAAAATGCCATTGGCATCTCTTAACCGCTGGAATCCACCAATAGTGCTCACTCCAGGAAACCCGGCATCCATAACAGCCACAGTCATGCCTGATCCTGTATAATCTGCCAAATGTAGGTTATTGGCATTAATCATTTCTACTTGATTGGATGAATTTCCGTAAACAAAAGCTGTAGACATAGACTCCAACTTACTTGTTGTTTTTTCTTTAGCCAATTTTGAAGTATTCAGACTTTTATCGGCAAAATCTATGGATTCTACAAAAGGATATGCTATTGGGTCAATTAAATTATTAATATCGGCTTGGCTACCACGAACGTGAACCGCATTAAACCACTTCGATTTCGCCATAACGGTAATTCCGGTAGCACTTTTAAGCTGACTAATGTAAGCTTCGTTAACAGGAACATCGCGCTCATCTATAGCTACACCATGCCTGTTCTTTCTATCAATTGCTTTTTGGGTAAGTATAGAAATTGGATTATCTAAACTAGCCTGTACATTGGCTTTATCGTTAAGATACACCCACGCATCCTGCTGAGCTAATGATGTAAATGAATAGCCCAAAAACAGCAGAAATAGTAGGTAGTTTTTCATTGTAGCAGTAATTTAGTTACTGCAATTTACGAAATTACCCCAGAACCTACCAACTCATCATTTAAATACCAAGCTACGAATTGCCCCTCTGTAATTGCCGATTGAAATTCCTCAAACTCAACATACAGTCCACTATCAACTTTATGTAATGTAGCTTTTTGTAACGGCTGTCTGTAACGAATACGAGCCATCACCTGCATCGTTTCATCGGTTTTTAAAGCTAAATCTTTACGAATCCAGTGTAATTCTTCATTGGAAACAAATAAGGCTTTTTTTAATAACCCGGGATGCGCTTTACCTTGACCTGTATATATCACATTTTCATCTACATCGGTATCAATAACAAACAATGGTTCAACTGTACCACCAACACCTAAGCCCTTACGCTGCCCTTTGGTGAAGTAATGTGCGCCTTGGTGCTTACCAACCACTTTTCCGTAGTCTACTTTATAATCTAATTTACGAGATAAAAACTCTAGTTTCTCTTCTTCCGACTGAAACTCTGGTATCTCCTCATTGAATATTGGCTGCTCTTTAGGCACTTCTACAATAACACCTTCTTTAGGCTTTAATTGCTGCTGAAGAAAATCGGGCAGCTTCACCTTACCAATGAAACATAATCCTTGTGAATCTTTCTTTTCTGCCGTCACCAAATCTAATTTGGTAGCGATTTCACGTACCTGAGGTTTTGTTAACTCCCCAATTGGAAACAGCGATTTTGCCAACTGCTCTTGCGACAGCTGACATAAGAAATAGGACTGGTCTTTATTATTATCTACTCCAGCAAGAAGTTGGTAAACTTCTTCTCCATCCTTTTCAATGGTGCCTTTTCTACAGTAATGTCCGGTTGCCACATAGTCTGCACCTAAACCAAGGGCGATATCCATAAAAACATCGAACTTAATTTCACGGTTACATAATACATCTGGGTTTGGCGTACGACCTTTTTCATATTCCTGAAACATATAATCGACAATGCGCTCTTTATACTGCTCGCTTAAATCGACCGTTTGAAAAGGAATACCTAATTTCTCTGCTACAAGCATGGCATCATTACTATCGTCAAGCCAAGGACATTCGTTAGATATGGTTACAGAATCGTCATGCCAATTCTTCATAAACAAGCCAATAACTTCATAACCTTGCTCCTGTAATAAATACGCAGCAACGCTTGAATCTACACCACCAGAAAGCCCTATAATAACTCGTTTCATTCGTTTTTAAATTAACTTATAATATTCAAGGTTGAAAACCTATTAAAATCATTTACAAAAAATGAAGGCACAAAGATACGCATAATAATCAATTTCTTTAGCCAATTATTATTCTCATGAAGTCTGTGAAAATCATTTTGTTTAACTTTTACACATAAAAATTAAACTAGATTAATATTTTTTGTTTAATTATTTCTTATATTTGTTAAACAAATCCAAAATCCTAACGAAAATGAGAAATTTAAAAACATTAAAAGTACTTATGTTATTACTGGCTGTTGTGGTGTTTTCATCGTGTAGTGACGACGATGATGACAACATTCAAGAACAATTAAACATCGTTGAAATTGCTCAGAACACACCAGAATTAAGTCTTTTGGTTGAAGCAGTTATTCAAGCAGATTTAGTTGGTGCCTTATCTGCAGATGGTCAAATGACCGTGATGGCACCAACAAACACTGCCTTTTCAGCATTTTTAAATGCCAAAGGGTTTGCTAGCTTATCGGAAGTTCCGAACGATGTTTTAACGCAAATTCTATTAAACCATGTTATAGGTGGAGCAAATATTACGTCTTCTGCCCTAATAGGAAACATGGGATACACGAACACTCTAGCGGATGGACCAAATAGCACAAAATTAAGTTTGTATTATGACGGCACATCAGGAGTTATGTTTAACGGAAGCTCTACGGTTACAGTTCCAGATATTGTTGCATCTAACGGTATTATTCATGTTGTTGATGCTGTAATAGATTTACCAACAATAGCTACATTCGCGACATCGAATGCAGCATTATCGACACTAGTTGATGTTTTAGCTTATGCCGATACCGGAACTCCGACTGTACCATATATTGAAACCGTATCAAACCCAGAAGCTGGACCTTTCACGGTTTTTGCACCTACTAACGATGCTTTTACTTCCTTGTTAGACTTCTTAAAAGTTTCTGCTCTAACCGATATTCCAACGGAAACTGTTGATGCGGTGTTATTACATCATATTGTAAATGCGAACGTACAATCTTCTCAGTTGGTGAGTGGCACAGTCTCTACAATTGGAGGTGATATTACAGCTGATGCCTCTGCCTTTACCTTAACCGATGCAAACGGTCGTGTGAGTAATATTGTAACATCGTTAGTCGATATACAGGCTACCAATGGTGTTGTTCACGTTATTGACAATGTGATACTTCCTGATTTAAACTAATACAATTTGATTAATAGATGAGATAATAAAACATATTATCAAAAAAAAGCTCCTTCATTACGAAGGGGCTTTTGTATTTTAATCGAAATTCTTTTGTTCTTTTAAAACTCCTTTTTCGTAATACTTCCAAACTCCAGATTTTTGTCCGTTCTTAAACTGCCCTTCTACTTCAGGAGTGCCATCTAAGAAATAAACCACGTATTTACCGTGCATTTCACCATTTAGGTAATTAGCTCTACTAATTAACTTATTATTCTCTGCGTAAGACAACGACTCTCCATCAAGTTTACCTGCCCTATAGGTTTCCTTTTCAGCCATATTACCATTATTATAATAAACAATACGATCGCCATCCAATTCTCCTTTAGAGTTATAATGCTCCAGAATTAAAAGGTTATCGTTGTTTTTTTGATAATATTTCCACTCGCCAATATAGAGTTTACCATCCATTTTGCCTTCGCTAATCACTTTTCCGGTAGAGGCATAAAACTTTACTTCTGCAATATTGTTTTCAGGATTGAATTGTTTAGTCGCAGTTAGAACCGCTCTGCTTCTAATGTTTTTGTAAAATTTAAAAAGACCTGTTTCCTTACCATGGTTAAATTCACCTTCGTAGCGCAACACATTAGTATCTTCAAAATTTTTCTTCCAGACACCATCGCGTTTGCCATTGGCATCGAACTGATTTATGCTTTGCGCAGAAACAATTGAGGTTAAAAGCAAACCTAAGATAGAGTGTAATAATTTCATAATTCTAAATTTAATTATAGTAGATTTTGGGGTTATTGAAATAACTACAAAAAAACGAAAGTATTGTTTTTTGCTCTTATTATCAAACAAAAAAAGCTGCCATAAAATTATGACAGCTTTTCAAAATATCTATACAAATGATTATTTACGTTTTTGTTGCATTTGCTTTTGTTTTTCAGCTTCCTCCATCATTTGTTTCATCTTTTGCTGAAAACGGTTTTCCTTCTTAGGCTTCTTCTTATTTTCTTGAATCTGAGCATGAATTTTATCTTCATCAAGAATATAATTTTTAATCACTAAGATAATACCAATACTAATTAAGTTAGACACAAAATAATATAAACTTAATCCTGACGCATAGTTATTAAAGAAGAATAACATCATGATTGGTGAGAAATACATCATATATTTCATCATTTTACCCATGTCTGGCATACCCTCTTGTTGTGGTTGTGTTGCCACTTGCTGCCCTGTAGTTAAACGCATATAGAAGAAAATTGCTATAGACGCTAATAACGGGAATAAACTTACGTGATCTCCATAAAATGGAATCTTAAATGGTAATTCTAAAATCGTATCGTAAGACGATAAATCCTCTGCCCAAAGGAAACTTTTTTGACGTAAATCGAAAGCCGAAGGGAAGAACTGGAATAACGCATAGAATACCGGTAACTGAATTAACGCTGGTAAACATCCTGCCATTGGGCTTGCGCCTGCCTTGGTTTGTAAGGCTAAGGTTTCTTGTTGCGCTTTCATTTTATTGTCCTTGTACTTCTCACGAATAGCGTCTAATTCTGGTTTTAACACCTTCATTTTTGCCTGAGACAAGAATTGCTTGTATTGCACAAATGACATGATTAATTTAATCGAAATCGTCATAACGATAATAGCAATACCGTACGGTAAAAAGCTACTTAAGAATGCAAAAAATGGTATGAATAAGTAACGGTTAATCCATCCGAAAATACCCCAACCAAGCGGTACGATTTCATCTAAATTTCTATCGTATTGATTTAAGATTTTATAATCTGTTGGCCCGTAATACCAATCCATCGACTGGCTTAACTCACCACCTTTAAGTTGTAAAGGCATTTTAGCCGTAAAGGCTTTGGTGTAAACCGTATCGATATCTTCGTTTTGTACTAAGTTTCGCGATTCTAAATTTGCCGTTTTAATTGGCTCATCAGATAATAAAATAGAGGTAAAGAAATGCTGTTTAAACGCTACATAAGTTAAATCTTCAGCAGTATCTTCACTTAAATCACGTTGTCCTAGATAATCATCTTTGCCATCTTCGTATTCGAAAACCACTTCGGTATAACGATTGTCGTAAGAGATACTTTTAGCATGACGATAGGTCTTTAATTTCCAGTCTAAGTTAATGTCTTGAGAACTGTTAATGACTTCACTCAGTCCTTGAGAACGGATGGTGAAATTCATCATGTAATCACCTTCTTTTAACTCATAACGGTACTCTAAATACTTAGATTCTGATACTTTAAGTTTCATAGAAACCACGGTAACATCACCATTTTTAGTAATGCTTGGAGCAAAAAGTAAATCTTTAGTGTTTAATATTCTGCTGTCGGTTGTTCCGAAGTTGATATTAAAAGAGGCATTGTTATCTTTAATTAAGTAGATAGGATTTCCTTTAAAATCTACAAACTCTTTTAATCTAACTTCTGAAAGATACCCGCCTTTATTACTGAACTTTAAAGCTAATAGGTCGCTTTCAACTAATGTTTCCTCATTTGAGGTATTGGCTGCTGAATACGCAAAAGCACCTAATTTATTTTTTAAAGCAATTAATTTTAAAGAATCGGATTCTGATCCAGCTGAAAAATCTTCTACAGCTTCAACAAACGAAGCTTCCTTTTCTTCTGCTTTTTTCTCAGCGGCTACCTGTTCTTGCTTTGCTTTTTCTTCTGCTTCAAGTTCTTCAGGCGTTGGCTGGTTTTTCCAAAGCATGAACATTAAAATTCCGAAAATAAGTATAAAACCTATTATAGAATTAAGATCTAATTTTTTTTCTTCCATGAATTCTGTTTGTATCTAGATAATATTAAGATTGTTGGTTATAACAACTTCACAACCTTATAGCAATAAGCTATCCAAATATTATTTTTGTGCCATTCTGGCACTTGATGTCTTCTTTTTATGGTTTAAAGCGGCTTTTACAAACCCTACAAATAATGGGTGAGGATTTGCAACGGTACTCTTATATTCCGGGTGGTATTGAACACCAACAAACCAAGGGTGCGTTGGGATTTCAACGATTTCTACCAATCCTGTTTCTGGGTTTAAACCTGTAGCTTTCATTCCTGCTGCTTCAATAGCTTCTTTATAATCGCCATTAAATTCATAACGGTGACGGTGACGCTCTGAAATGTGTTCTGACTTATAAATATCACGAACAATACTTCCTAATTTCAAGTCACAATCCCAAGCTCCTAAACGCATAGTTCCTCCTTTATCGGTAATGGTTTTCTGGTCTTCCATTAAATCAATTACAGGGTTTGTTGTATTGGGATTCATTTCTGTAGAATCAGCATCGTTTAATCCAAGTACATTTCTTGAAAATTCGATAACTGCCATTTGCATTCCTAAACAAATACCGAAGTAAGGCACATTGTTTTCACGTACATATTGAACAGCATCAATTTTACCTTCAATACCACGCTCACCAAATCCTGGCGCCACAAGAATACCATCTAAATGACCTAATTTAACATCTACATTATCCTTATTAATGTATTCTGAATGTACCGACTCTACATTTACTTTTACTTCGTTTGCAGCACCTGCATGAATAAAGGCTTCTAAAATCGATTTGTAAGAATCTTGTAATTCTACGTATTTACCAATTAAACCAATAGTAATTTCAGTTTTCGGATTTTTAAGACGTGTTAAAAATTCGTTCCATTTAGAAATATCCGGGGTATCGCTTTGTAACCCTAGTTTTTTAAGAACCACGCGATCTAAACCTTCTTTCAGCATTAAGTTTGGAACATCGTAAATGGTAGACGCATCAATAGATTGAATTACTGCTTCTTCTCTAACATTACAGAATAATGCCAGTTTACGACGAATATCTGATGGTAAATCGTGTTCTGTTCTACAAACTAAAATATCAGCCTGTACTCCACTTTCCATTAATGTTTTAACACTGTGCTGTGTTGGCTTTGTTTTTAACTCGCCGGCAGCTGCTAAATATGGCACTAAGGTTAAGTGAATAACAATACCGTTCTCTTCACCTAAATCCCAACGTAACTGACGCACGGCCTCTACGTATGGTAAAGACTCAATATCACCAACAGTTCCACCTATTTCGGTAATAATAATATCGTAATCTCCAGAGTTTCCTAGCATCTGGATACGTTCTTTAATTTCGTCTGTAATATGTGGAACAACCTGAACCGTTTTTCCTAAAAACTCACCACGACGCTCCTTTTGAATCACACTTTGGTAAATTCTTCCAGTAGTAACGTTATTTGCCTGGCTTGTAGGTACGTTTAAAAAACGCTCGTAGTGACCTAAATCTAAGTCGGTTTCAGCACCATCTTCCGTTACGTAACACTCACCGTGTTCATAAGGGTTTAATGTTCCTGGATCTACGTTAATGTATGGATCTAATTTTTGAATGGTTACCCTGTATCCTTGGGCCTGTAATAGCTTTGCTAGAGATGCTGCTATAATTCCTTTTCCTAATGATGATGTAACTCCTCCGGTTACGAAAATGTATTTTGCTGTACTTGTCATGATGCGCTTATAAACGCAGGCAAATTTACAAAATTTAAATAGTTATTACCGAATAGTTTTTTAGTTATTTAACAGCTTATTATTAACAGTAAAAAGAAACCGAATTTCTAATAAACTAAAATCTGATTAAAAATTGCTGCAATCTTTAAAAGATGCTTAAAATTTAAAGTTGAAAAGCATCAAATTCACATAAATTTAAACATTACAATAACTTAACACACTTATTAGCAACGCTTTAATTGAAAAGAATTATTTTTACGAAACGACTTGTAACCTACTTATTATCAATTGGAAACAACAATAAATTCAAAACTCATGACAATTGAAAGCACTGAAATCTTTTTAAAAAAGTTTGGTTATATCTTCACTCGTAATACAAATGAATTAATGGTAACCATGCCTTTTTCGCAATCTATATCTTTAGATTTTTCGCATGATGAAACCCTTAACATAACGAATAGATTAAATACCTGGAATTACCTGACAGTATTTATAAAGATGGAGTTGAAACACGCCTTTATTCTAAACCTTATTTTAGGAGTAGTGTTTAGTATAGGGTTATCGTTTTACGATTTAAAAATAGGCTTGGCAGTATTTATCGTGTCTGCATTATGGTCTATTTTATGGGCTTTAAATTATAAAGCAAGAAGTGAACGCTTCAAACAATTTTTGTTAAAGTGGAGTCAGCAGTACTCTAATGTTACGGTTTAGGGTACTGCTTTCTTATGTTTCGGATTAATTCTTCTAATCCGTTAAGTTTTAATTCATACACTTGGGTAAGCATATCGCCTAGTTTTCCTTTCGGAAATCCTTTTTGGTGATACCATACAATATAGTGTTCTGGCAAATCAATTAAATAACGGTCCTTATACTTACCGTAAGGCATCTTGGTATGCGCTAAGTCAATTAAAAACTTGTAATCAGTAAGCATAAAACCTGTGGATTACTCTACAACAATAATATTTAAATTATCGTACTTCACTACATAAACCGCATTGTTATAGTACCCACCAACAAGTTCCTTATTATAAGCGAACTTATTTTCTACATATTCTGTAAGGGGTGACTGGTTAACCGATGTATATAAATTTTCTGAAGTTACTAATCGCAATACCACATCCATAGTTAAGTCGAACCCTTTTACGGCACGCTTATTAGGAGTAATACCGTATTGTTTTTGGTAAGCCTTCACGAAGGAGTTATTATCAATTTCATTGTAACTTTTCGCTGCTGTTGCATAATGAAAATGAAGGTTAGATAATTGATCATTAGAAACCTCGTCTCCCTCAAAAGCATTATTAAAATTTGTTGTTACCAAAGTAATTTCAATTGGTTCAACACCATTTTTTGGTGCTTCCTTTTGGTTTAAAGAGTTTAATAATACGGTAACATTCGATGCAAAACCTTCATTTTGTGTTTCTAAAAACACATAATTTTTACCTGGTTTCAATACACTTTGAATATCATCTACCATAACGTAATTAGCATCTCTTCCTTCTTTATCCTTTCTTGAGTAAACCAATCTGGCGTATGTAAACTCGCTTTTTAATTCGTTTGCGATTGCGGTATTTTTGACATCTGAAATAACCACTACATTTTTTGCTGTTGAATCTGCTTTAACGTAGTTTACTATTTTAGATTTCAGCAATTTATCGGAAGGTCTCGACTGAAACACATTATCGTATAACCTTAAATCTGTTCCTATTGGAGAAACAATAGGTGTTTTATAAGGTCGTAATTCAATCGCTGCCTTTTCAAAGGTATTCGATGTTAATGGCCCAATAACAGCGTCAACCGTTTCAAAATCGTTGTTATTTATAATTCTGGCCACCTCACTAACTTCATGTTTGGTATCAAAAACATCTACCTTTAACGAAACACCTAGTTTTTTTAAAGAATCAACCGCCATTAAAACACCCGAATGAAAATCTAATGAAGCATTTAAATACGGATCGTTTTTAATGCTGCGCTTTGTATCTGCTACCGAGTCGTAATCGACACGATTTAATCGAAACGGCAACATGACTGCGATGTGTTTGGTGCTAAAATCGGAAACCCTATTCGTTAAATCCACTCGGGTTAACCCATCTGCCGATTCCCCACTCAACGACTTAGAATAAGGTACTTTTAAAATCATACCTTCTTTAAGTCCGGTTTCTTTCAGTCCTGGATTTAAGGTTTCTAATGCTTCCTGATCTAATCCTAATTTTATGTTTAAGCGATAAAACCCTTCTTTAGGTAACACCTTATAATAACTATATTGTTCGTCGATTGTTTTTTGTTCCTTATTTTCAATGTTTGGAACATATACCTGCTGACCAACCTGAAGCGAATCGCCTAAATTAGGATTCAGTTCTTCAAATTCTTTTAAAGTGATACCAAACTTATACGCCACTCGCCATTTACCTTCCTTAGGTTGCACGATATAAGTGGTCACGGCATCGTTTTCTTTTTCTTTTCTCGTTATTTTATATACCGGAATTTGCAGCTTATCCCCTTTTCGTAAAGGCTCGGCATATAGAAATTTATTATGTTTTTTTATTTCATCTTCGGTAACATCATACTCTTTAGCTAAACTATATAACGTTTCCCTTTTGCTTACACGGTGCGGTTTAAATCCAACCAACTCTTTGGTCTCCACAACCTCTGGTTTATTAGCCTTGGAAATTGGTATTATTAATATCGTATTAGGTTTTAATTCCTTCTTCGCATCCGGATTAAGCGCATATATTTGAGATGGTGTTACATAATATTGCTTCGCAAGTTCCTCTACAGTTTCACCTTTTTTAACCTGATGTGTACTAAAATTTTGTGCGTTTGCTGTATTTATACCAAATAACACTGCAAAACCTAAAACGGAAAGATGTTTAAACATTTACTCTACTTTTATTTTGTTAAGGATAAGTACCTTTATTTAGATACACTATTTTTCTTTTTAGTCACATATAATATGCCAAAATTGAAAACCAGTGATTAACAATATTATATAAAACTCTTATTATATACGTTTAGTATTTTAAAATAAGATACCGCTAAACTAAAAATATTGTTTGTAAAAATGACAAACTACTGAAAAAATTAATGGTTTGTATCGAATTAACAAACGTAACCCAATACAAACCATTTTATCTAGTTTTTATTCGATATGAGAATTATTCCCACTCGATAGTTGCTGGTGGTTTTGAGCTTATATCATATACAACTCTATTTACACCTTTCACTTTATTTATAATCTCGTTTGATGTTTTTTGTAAAAACTCGTAAGGTAGGTTCACCCAATCAGCAGTCATACCATCCGTACTTTCCACAGCTCTAAGCGCCACACATTTTTCGTATGTACGCTCATCACCCATAACCCCTACACTGTTAACAGGCAATAACATCGCTCCCGCTTGCCATACCTGATCATAAAGTCCCCATTCTTTTAATCCGTTGATGAAAATCGCATCAACTTCCTGAAGAATACGTACTTTTTCAGCAGTGATATCTCCTAAAATACGAATACCTAAACCTGGTCCCGGGAATGGGTGACGTCCTAATAATTCAGGATCGATACCTAAAGTTGCTCCCACACGTCTCACCTCATCTTTAAAAATAGCACGTAAAGGCTCTACAATTTTAAGTTTCATAAAATCTGGTAACCCCCCCACGTTATGGTGACTCTTAATTGTTGCTGAAGGTCCGCCAGTAGCAGAAACACTCTCGATAACGTCTGGGTAAATGGTGCCTTGTGCCAACCATTTTACATCGGTTAATTTATGAGCTTCATCATCGAAAACTTCGATAAATGTTTTTCCAATAGCTTTTCGTTTTAACTCAGGATCTTCAAGACCAGCTAATGCAGCAAGAAATCGCTCTGAAGCATCTACTCCCTTAACATTAAGCCCCATACCTTCGTACTGATTTAAAACGCTTTGGAATTCGTTTTTACGTAATAAACCGTTATTAACGAAAATACAGTATAAGTTTTTGCCAATGGCTTTATTTAAAAGTACTGCAGCGACTGTAGAATCTACTCCTCCAGACAACCCTAATACAACTTTGTCATTTCCAACTTTCTCCTGAATCGCTTCAACAGTTTCTTCAACAAAAGAATCCGGTGTCCAGTCTTGGTTTACTCCAGCAATATTTACCAAAAAGTTCTCTAATAATTGCTTACCATCGGTTGAATGATACACCTCAGGGTGAAACTGAATAGCATAAGTTGTTTCGCCTTCAATTTTATAAGCCGCATTAGTTACATCATTTGTACTAGCTATTAAAACACCATTTGTTGGTAATTCTTTAATAGTATCACTGTGGCTCATCCAAACCTGACTCCCTTCATTAATTCCCGCGAAGAATGCTTCGTCAGATTTTATAAAAGATAGATTAGCGCGACCATATTCTCTAGTGTTTGAAGGCGCTACATTTCCACCTGAAAAATGTGCTAAATATTGTGCCCCGTAACAAACAGCTAACATAGGCTTTACCCCTCTAATACCGTCTAAGTTTGGGTGTAACGCGTCTTCGCCTCTTACAGAATTAGGACTCCCCGAAAGGATAACTGATTTGTAAGACGCTAAATCTTCTGGGATTTTGTTGAATGGATGTATTTCGGAATAGATGTTGAGTTCTCGTACTCGACGTGCAATAAGCTGAGTATATTGCGATCCGAAGTCTAAAATTAATACCTTATCGTGTTGCATGCGCAAAAATAATAATAGATTTTATAATGACAATTAGGTGTCTACTTTTTTTTAAAATTATTAGGCCATCGTTTCTAAAATCATCTCGATATCACGCTCAGTGGTATCAGGATTGATAAAACAAAAACGTGAAACCGTTTCGAAACCATCACCAGTTTTCCATTTAGTAGGTGTTACCAAAGCGAACCCTTTTTTATGATTATCGTAGGTCCAGTTGGTGTAATCCTGAGGCGCCCATCCTTTTCTACGGTATAATACACAAGATAAACTTGGCTCTCTTACCAATTCTAAATACGGACTTTCTTCTATCATTTTACCAGCAATTTGTGCCAGTTCTACACCACGCTCTACCGCTTCTTTATACTTATCTGTTCCGTGCATTGCTAAAGAGAACCATAAAGGTAATCCTCTAACACGTCTGGTTAACTGTATTTGATAATCGGTTGGGTTAAACCCGTGAGCGCCTTCATCCTTAAAGATATCTAAATATGATCCTTGTTGCGAGTGCGCTTGTTTAGCTAACTCCGGTTCTTTATAAATAACTGCACCACAGTCGTAAGGAGAGAATAACCATTTATGAGGGTCAATCGTTACACTATCAGCCCTACCAATGCCTTTGAATAAATGTTTTACAGAATCGGCTAATAAAGCCCCTCCTCCATAAGCAGCATCAACGTGGAACCATAAATTTTCTTCAGCACAAATATCTGCGATTCCATCTAAATCATCAACAATACCGGCATTGGTTGTTCCTCCGGTGCCTACAACTGCAAATAAACGCTCGCGCTCAATTGGAGATAAACCATCAATCGTAGCTCGTAATGCTGAAGTTTCTAAACGGTCTTCTGTATCTACTAAATGCACATCGATGTCGGCCACTTTTGCCATCGCCTTAACCGATGAGTGCGCCCCGATAGATGTGATGATTAATCCTTTTTGTCCTTTATGCGTTGGATCGTTAGTACGCCAGTTTTCACGTGCCGTAACAATTGCAGAAAGGTTAGCTGATGTCCCTCCACTAGTAAAGACTCCAAAAGCACCTTCCGGCATACCTGTTAAAGACACAATCCATTTCATAGCTTCATTTTCACAGAAAATTCCTCCTGCACCTTCCATCCAGTAAGCACCATGAATACTTGATGCTGCCGTAATTAAATCGAACATAATAGCCGCTCTGGTTGGCGATGCTGGTACAAACGCCAGGTTTCTTGGGTGGTCTACCGGTACATTTGCCTTAGATAAGTGCTCTTTCCATAAGTTAAAAGCATATTCTCCACCAACACCTTTTTCGGTAATGGTTTCTCCTACCAATGCTTTTAACTCTTCATACTTTTTAGGTTTCCCAATAGGGTGCTCAACTTCTGATACTCGTCCAATGACATATTTCATGACGTCTAACGTCATTTCAATAAGTCCCATGTCAATTTTATGCATGCTTACTATTTATAATTTTAAAAGAGAAAATTCCTTATTTAAAGGATTAAGATGTTTGATAAGTTCAGGAATTAACAATTTACCATACTCTAAATAAAACTGAGAGAAATTAGTGTTGCGCTCCTGTAAACTTTGGTTCGGAAATAATTCGTTTTGCAGGCCGGTCATTCTTGACACCTGATCTGCCAATGCTTTTTTCTGTGCTTTTAGCAAACGTTTTTCTAAATGTTCTAAACCTTTAATTTGTTTTACTTCCTGAGCTTTTACTGCTCCAATAAAAGATTTATCGGTTTGTTCTGCTAAAGTATATAAGTCTTCAAATTGCTTTTGAAGTGTTTCTTTTTGTGCTGAAAAATCGATATCTATATTCGATATTTCACGTACTTTTTTATTGATAAACGTCGATTGCTTTAAAAAGATATCGTTCGTTGAAATATTTAAATTCTGAAGTTTTTTATGCTGACTTTCGGTTTCTATTAATACTGAATTACGAAGTAATAACACAGGAAACGGCACATTAACTTTATTAAAGAATTGTTTCAACTGAAACCAATATGCCAATTCACCGCCTCCACCAATGTAACATAGGTTAGGCAAAATGACTTCCTGATATAACGGACGTGTAATGACATTCGGACTAAAACGCTCTGGAAACTCATTAAGTTCTTTCACTATTTCAGCTTTCGTCCAGGCAATATTAGTATTTAAAACACTAAAAGTTTCATTTTCAAACACAATACGTTCACGTAACTCTTCTTTAATGTAAAACACATTAATTTCTCGAGGATTAACTTGAATCGTATAATCGTTATTTACTGCATTTAACTGTGCGCTGGTTTCTGTAACGTTTGTAAAGGAGGTATTGTTAAACAATTCTTCCTTCACGTAAGGAATAAATTGTTCTTTTAATGCTTTATCATTAGCATCGATGATAACCAAGCCATAATCTTTAAACAATTCGTTGGCTAAATATCGTGTGGCATCGGCTAAATTATCATGCTCTAAATATGCAGATTTAAAAAGCTCTTTTAAATACTCTGCATTTTTACTATTACCTAACTCTAAAGCGAACAGATTAAAAACATCGTCTAAACCGTCGGTTGATAATTCTCCGACAGGTCCCTCTGCTGTTCTATTCCATTGCACCTTTTTACCATTAAAATTGAAATAATTGATTTCTTCAAAATCGTGGTCTTCGGTTGCCATCCAATACACCGGAACGAAATTATAATCGGGATAGGCTTCTTTTAACTCTTTCGAAAGGTTAATTGCCGACACAATTTTATACAAAAAATACAACGGCCCGGTAAATAAATTTAATTGGTGACCTGTTGTAATTGTAAAGGTGTTTTCAGTTTGTAACGCATCAATATGACTTAACGTCAACTCTGATGTTTCAACTTTTTTATACTGGTTTTTCAGAGCTTTAACCAAAGTTAATCTTGACTCTAAACTAAAATTTGATGCTTTTTCTTCTATTTGTTCCTTGAAATTATCAAGGTTTGGAAAACGTTTGTAGAACGGTTTCAATTGCGGGTTTTCATACAGATAGTCGCAGATAAGGCTCGAAAAATATCCTGTGTTTTTAAATGAAATCCCGTCTAATAACATAGTTTATATTAAAATTTGAAACGCAGTTGCAAAGATATAGTTAATATAGTGGTAAAATCTAAAAATTTCGTTAAGAGTTTTTGTTTAAATTTATATTCTAATACTTTATACCGTGCTCGATTTTCTTTTTTCCAGCGATGCTATTATGGCACTGCTTACCTTAACGTTTTTAGAAATTATTTTAGGAATAGATAATATCGTTTTTATCTCTTTAGCTGCCAATAAACTTCCTGAAAAACTTCAATCGAAAGCCACAACCATCGGCTTGTTATTGGCCATGGTACAACGTATTACACTGTTATTTTTCGTCACCTTTTTAATTGGTTTAAAAGAGCCTTTTTACAGTTTAAACCTATCATGGTTGCAGATTTCAGTAAGCTGGCAGGCCATTATCCTGTTTAGTGGCGGGTTGTTTTTAATTTTTAAAAGTACTTCCGAGATTCATGAAAAAGTTGAACTACCTCATCATGATGAAGACAATATAAACAAAAAGAAATTGAAAAGTTTATCGCAAGCCCTGGTTCAAATATTACTTATCGATTTTATATTCTCAATAGACTCCATTTTAACAGCTGTAGGTATGACAAATGGTTTACACGAAAACCACAACTACAATCTCATGTTAATGATTATAGCCGTGGTTATTTCTATTTTTATTATGATTGGGTTTGCGAACCCTATTCGGAAGTTCATTAACACACATCCCAGTATGCAAATATTAGGCTTAGCCTTTTTAATCCTTATCGGTTTTATGCTAATTACTGAAGCTGCTCACCTGTCTCACACCGAATTATTTGGAAACACAGTTGGTGCTATACCTAAAGGGTATTTATATTTTGCAATCGCTTTTTCGCTGTTCGTTGAGTTTTTAAACTTTAGAATTCAGAAAAAACAAAGAAAATTAGAATAATGTCGTTTGAGACTCATCAGATTCTTCATCCCCCTCAATGATATCTTCATCAACAACTTCTAAATCATCGGCATGAACCTCTTCTGGCTCCTCAAAAGGTAACGGATCTAATAAATTGATTTGTTTCACCTTATCTTTCGTTAATTGATTTCCAATTGCTGAAATTCCTTTAATAGCAATAAATTCTTCTAAGTTAACTTCCAAGTTCTCTTTTCGGTCTTTACCGCGTTCTTTAACAAACTCCACTTCGGCCATTGGCAACCAATCGGTAGAAACTATTTCTAAACGTGAATTTTCATGCTCTGGAATAAACGATTCTTCTCTGCCTTCATTTTCAATTAAAAAACGTTTTACGTAATATAATTCACGTTCGCCGTTATAATAAATAGCTGAAACAGGCTTTTTAGGTATCCATTTTTCCAACACAATCATATCGTTATCGAAATGTAGTGTCACCTCAGGGGTAACGGTTTTAACAACACCTTTCTGATTTATAATCAACAATTTGTCTTCACCTCTAAATTCACCTAAAAGCTCACCTCGACCATCAACATTTAAACGCTGAACCGTTTCATCGAACCAGATTTTACGTGGTTTTAATGTTGAAACCCCTTTTTCTTTTAGTTCTACTTTTTTAATAGTATACTTAGTAACCAGGTTCCCTTTAGACTGCCGACCTTTAATCAAAATATCGGCAAAATCGATATCCCATTTCAACTTCTTAATACTTCCAGCTTGTCTCAATAAAATGGTAACCACTTCGGCTTCTCCATTTGGATTTGCAGAGAAATATAATAAAGTTGACCCTTTATTTCCATTAGTTAAATCGTATTCTCGATCTCGGGTAATACTCGTTACATTAAAACGTTTTATATAAGAAGGCCCACCCTTACCATCTCTGTAAATAAGATTATAAATGGTTCGCTTATCTTTTTTCTTAAATACCGCAACGTGAATAATATCCTTACCAACAAAGGTTTTAGAATCCACCTTAGTTACCATCATGCTACCATTTTTCGTAAACACAATAACGTCGTCTATATCACTACAGTCACACACGTACTCATCGCGTTTCAAAGATGTCCCTACGAAACCTTCTTCACGATTAACATAGAGTTTTGTATTACGAATAACAACTTTAGTAGCATCTACATCATCAAATGTACGAATCTCAGTTTTTCGCTCACGCCCTTCTCCATATTCCTTTTTTAATCTGGTAAAATAAGCGATAGCATAATCGATAAGGTGTTCTAAATGGTGTTTTATTTGAGCGATTTGCTCTTCTAAGGCATCAATTTTTTGCTGTGCTTTATCGATATCAAATTTCGAAATTCGCTTAATACGAATTTCGGTAAGTCGCACAATATCGTCTTCGGTTACCGCACGTTTTAAATGCTTAATATGTGGTTGAAGCCCTTTATCGATAGCTTTAATAACCCCTTCCCAGGTCTCTTCTTCTTCAATATCGCGATATACTCTATTCTCGATAAAAATACGCTCCAATGAAGCAAAGTGCCATTGTTCTTCCAGTTCTCCAAGTTTTATTTCTAAATCCTGCTTTAATAACTGAACCGTATTATCAGTACTACGGCGAAGCATTTCGCTAACACCTATAAATAATGGTTTATTATCTTCAATAACACAACCCAATGGGGAAATAGAACTCTCACAACTTGTAAACGCATATAAAGCATCAATGGTTTTGTCTGGAGATAGTCCTGCAGGGAGATGAACCAGAATTTCAACCTGAGCAGCTGTATTGTCTTCAATACGTTTTACCTTAATTTTGCCTTTATCATTCGCCTTTAATATAGAGTCTATTAGCGATGATGTATTGGTACCATAAGGCAACTCAGTAATCACCAAAGTATTTTTATCTAACTGAGAAATTTTAGCTCGAACACGAACTTTACCGCCTCTTAAACCATCATTATAGTTTGAGAAATCGGCAATTCCGGCTGTTGGAAAATCCGGAACCAAAGTAAATCGCTTACCTTGTAAATGTTTTACCGAAGCATCGATTAATTCGATAAAGTTATGCGGTAATATTTTTGTTGAAAGTCCTACAGCAATACCTTCGCCTCCTTGCGCTAAAAGCAATGGAAACATAACAGGCAAATTTATAGGCTCTTTACGACGTCCATCGTATGAGGCCTGCCATTCGGTAATTTTGGGGTTGTAAACAACATCGAGCGCGAATTTTGATAAACGTGCCTCAATATAACGAGAAGCAGCAGCACCATCGCCTGTTAATATATTACCCCAGTTTCCTTGGGTATCGATTAACAAATCTTTTTGACCTATTTGCACCATCGCATCGGCGATACTCGCATCTCCGTGGGGATGGTACTGCATAGTGTGGCCTACAATATTAGCCACTTTGTTATAACGCCCATCATCCAAATCTTTCATTGAATGCATGATACGACGTTGTACGGGTTTAAATCCGTCTTCTATTGCAGGCACGGCACGTTCTAATATAACGTACGAGGCATAATCTAAAAACCAGTCTTTATACATTCCCGTAACCCGGGTAATTGTTTCTTGTGGTTCGTCTTGTTCGTTAATTAAATCGTCGCCTTCTTCAATCATTTAATTGTTTTAGTTTTCTTTAGGCTTTCCGCTAAGCGTTACTCGCCCTTTGATTTTAATTTTACGTTTTCTGTTTACTGTACTAGTTGCTTCAACATGTAAATGAGAATAATCTCTTTTTGTTTCGTTTGATTTTTCTGCGATATATAACATTGTATTTTGTTTTTAGGCCTGCTTAACACAGGGATTTATTATTTTTTACAGTGCAAAAATAATTCTAAACATACAATGTCCGTATCCACTTTAACGAAACTTTATCATCATATTCTTAATTTAACCTTTAAATAATGATTTATTAATAATTTAAAAGTGCGATTATTCAATAATATCTAATTCAACTTTCAAATTATCAATAATAAACTCTTGTCTTGAAGGTGTATTTTTACCCATATAGAAGGATAATAATTCTTCAATAGACATATTGCTATCCAGCATCACAGGATCTAAACGGATATCTTCCCCAATAAAGTGTTTAAACTCATCGGGAGAAATCTCACCCAAACCTTTAAATCGTGTAATTTCTGGTTTAGGCTTTAATTTTTCAATCGCGTTAATTCGTTCCTCTTCTGTATAACAATAAATAGTTTCTTTCTTGTTTCTTACCCTAAATAATGGGGTTTGTAATATATAAAGGTGTCCTTCTTTAATGACTTCAGGGAAAAACTGAAGAAAAAAGGTGATTAATAATAATCGTATGTGCATTCCATCGACATCAGCATCGGTTGCAATAACCACGTTATTATAGCGTAAATCTTCTAAGGATTCTTCTATATTTAAGGCCGCCTGCAACAGATTGAATTCTTCGTTTTCATAAACGATTTTTTTTGTCAGCCCATAACAATTAAGTGGCTTACCTTTTAAGCTGAATACCGCCTGGGTATTCACATCGCGTGATTTGGTAATACTACCGGAAGCGGAATCCCCCTCAGTAATAAATAAGGTTGTTTCTAGATTCCGTTCATTTTTAGTATCTCCAAAATGAACACGACAATCTCTTAATTTTTTATTGTGAAGACTGGCTTTTTTAGCGCGGTCTTTAGCTAACTTTCTAATTCCAGATAACTCTTTACGCTCACGCTCTGCCTGTAATATTTTACGTTGAAGCTTATCAGCTACCTCAGGATTTTTATGAAGAAAGTTATCGAGATGCGTTTTTATAAAATCGTTAACATAGGTTCTTACCGTTGGCAAATCTCCTCCCATATCGGTAGACCCCAATTTGGTTTTCGTCTGACTCTCGAATACAGGTTCCATTACCTTGATAGCAATAGCACTTACAACCGATTTTCTAACATCGGAAGCATCGTAATTTTTACCGTAAAATTCACGAATAGTTTTTACAACCGCTTCTCGGAAGGCATTTAAATGTGTTCCTCCCTGCGTTGTGTTTTGTCCGTTAACAAACGAATGATACTCCTCGCTATATTGCGTTTTACTGTGTGTTATAGCGACTTCTATATCGTCTCCACGCAAATGAATGATAGGATACAACCTGTCATCTATATGTATGTTTTCAGATAATAAATCTTTTAGTCCGTGCTCGCTGTAAAACTTCTCACCATTAAAAACGATGGTTAATCCAGGATTAAGATACACATAGTTTTTAAGCATCTTAACCACGTATTCATTTCTAAACTTGTAGTTTTTAAAAATGGTTTCATCGGGAACGAAAGATACTTTTGTTCCTTTGCGACGTGAGGTTTCTTCTAAAAACTCTTCATTGGTTAATTCGCCTTTTTCGAATTCTGCCGAAGCCGATTTATTGTCTCGAGTAGATTCAACTCTAAAATACGTTGATAACGCATTTACTGCTTTGGTACCTACCCCGTTTAATCCTACCGATTTTTTAAAGGCTTTAGAGTCGTATTTACCTCCGGTATTCATTTTAGAAACCACATCTACCACCTTACCAAGTGGGATACCACGACCAAAATCTCGAACTATTACCTTGTTACCCTGAATAGAAATTTCGATGGTTTTACCTGCTCCCATAACAAACTCGTCAATAGAGTTATCTAGAACTTCCTTTAATAAAATGTAAATACCGTCGTCGGGAGAAGATCCATCACCGAGCTTACCGATATACATCCCTGGACGCATACGAATATGCTCTTTCCAGTCTAACGAACGTATATTATCTTCGGTGTAATTGGTTTCTTCTGCCATAAAATTTCCAGTAAGTTAAATTGAGATTTGATGCTAATATAATACACTCGGTGAAAAAAAGAAACTTCATTTAGACAAAATAATTAACAATATTTAGCCTGTGTTTTGTTAAGAACCTCGAAATTAATTTTTTGATTCTTTTTTTAAGGAGACAAATAATATTCCAATGATAACTATTAAAGCTCCAAAGAATTGCAACAAGGTTAATTTTTCGTTTAAGAAAATAGCTGCTAATATAATGGTCGATATGGGACCAATCCCAGCCACAATAGCGAAGTTTGATGAACTTATCATCTTTATAGACATCGACACCAAAAACGACGGAATAACCGTTGCAAAAACAGCTATTAAAAATCCGTAACCATATACTTGCCAAGGAAAACTAAACAGGCTGATTTTATTTATAAATCCGTAATGAATAAAGACACATACACAAGACACTAACATGACGTAAGATGTAAATTTTACCACACCAAACTTAGCAATTAACCAACCTGTTCCTACCAGATAAGACGCATAAGTTACTGCACTTAGAAAAATAAAGAAACCACCTAAATAAGTGTCATTTCCTGAAATAGCAACCTCATCCCAAAACGCAATAACCACACCTATATAAGTTAACAAAATGGCTCCCGCCTGCACTTTAGTTATCGGCTTCTTCAAAAATATCTTATTAAAAAACAATACGATGGTTGGGTAGATAAACAGAATTATACGCTCTAAACTCGCCTTTATATAAGTCAACCCAACAAAATCAAAATAACTTGCCAAATAATACCCTACAAATCCAAAAAACACAACCCAAACATAATCCTTTTTAATTACTGGTAAGGTATTTCCTTTTTTTCTAGACAAAAGAGCAATCACCACATAAAATGGAAACGAAAACAACATTCGCAATAACAACACACTTATCGCATCAACATCATATTGATAAGCCAGCTTAACCATAACAGCTTTTGAGGAAAATAATACGACTGCCAATATTCCTATTAAAACACCGTAGATAAAGGATTGTGTTGATTTCATCTGCTAATTTCTATTTAATTTCAACCTTTATACAAGATTCATTTCACAAAACGAAGGTAAAACCCAATTTTAAAACAACACGTGGTTATAACAAAATATTACGATGTTCAGATTAGCAAACATGTTGTTAGTCGAAATTTCAAAGCCTGAATTTGACTTTTTTCATAATTTGACACATTCACACATATTAACCCAAAACATGAAAAAATTAGTTTTATCTCTTATCACAGCAACTGTTTTAATGAGTTGCCAATCGAAATATCAGGATGTACCCGAAAGCTATCACCAATTACTGGACAGCGCTTTAACCAAAGCCGACACTAACGCACCGGAAATCTTAAAAGCATTAACCGAGGCGCCAAAACACCAAAAAGAAGGCATGGCGTTTTTAATCAGCTATATGCCAGAACGCGATTTAACCACCTTAAAAGCCAATTTTCTTTTAGAAAATGCCAAATACGCTTATAAAGCCCGTGAACGTTTTCCTTGGTGCAAAGCCCTACCCGATTCCATTTTCTTTAACGAAGTTTTACCCTACACCAATGTTGCCGAAACGCGCGATCCATGGCGTAAAGATTTTTATGAACGTTTTTCAAAATACGTAGAATACGAAACCAATTTAAAAGATGCCATTTTTGCCATTGCAAAACCTATAAACAAGGAAGTAAACGTAGAATACAACATAAAACGCTCGATTGTAGACTCCAGCCCCAAAGAAGCTATGGCCGAAAACATGGCTACCTGTACAGGATTGTCTATTATTTTAACCGATGCCTTTCGTGCTGTTGGAATTCCATCACGATTAGCAGGAACCGCTATGTGGACCAATATGAAAGGTAATCACACCTGGTGCGAAGTATATATTGATAACGAATGGAAATTTATAGAATACTACCCAGACGATTTAAACAAATCATGGTTTTTAGCCGATGCCGGAAAAGCAGACCCAAATAATCCACTACACTGGATTTACGCTGTATCCTATAAACCTACAGGACAATATTACTACGCAGGAAGAGCCAGTAAATTTCTACTGCAAACCTTAGATACCACTCTGTTGGATTCTAAAACTCTAAAAAGTTTAAAAGAATGGAAAAGAAAAGCCGACGAAAACAATGAAAAACCATATATACACGGCGTAAATGTTACGCAACGCTATATTGATTTATACAAGGAATCACTTAAAAACATAGCATTAGAGGATGATGAACTTATGGCTGACTTTGTCGTTTTTAAAAGCGAAAACACTTCACAAAGCGATTCGCGCTTAGACTGCAGAGTTGATGTTTATTTAGACGATAAAATTGTCGATTTCGGTTACTCTCCTCGCCCAACAGACGACATGAATAAATTCTTAAAAATCAAATTGAAAAAAGACAAAAGTTACAACATTGTGGTGAGTAATATTAAAAATAATATTGAACAGAATTTTGCAATAAAAACAGGCGAAGCACCAACAGAGGAATTCCAATTGATATTAGAATAACAAAACATAATTTTATTATGAAATATACACCACTTTTCATTCTATTTTTGCTCGTAGCATGCGGTAAACCTCAAATTAAAGAAAGTATTCATGTAATTGCTCACGACAAAACAACCATTATTACTAATCCTAAGGAAGGGGTTAATACCTTTACTGAATGGGCAACTTTTCCGTCAAAAGCAGAAGACATTAGAAAAATAACCATGTATCTCACATTAGCTTATCCCGAGCATATAAAAATAGCACATTGGGACTATATGGATCGTGTTAAAATTATTTGTAAAGATGAAAATAACAACGAAAAAGAATTCGAAATCGGACGCATGCTTACCCCTTACGGCAGTAGTTTTAAAGAAGGCTGGAATTACACATGGAAAACCGATGTGACCGACTTCGCACCCTTTTTACGAGATAGCGTTCAGGTAGCCTATGTACATTCGGGGTATGAATCGCCTGAAACCGGATGGGATTTAACTATTGGTTTTAAAGTTGATTTCGGTCCGCCGGTTGCCGATTTTGTTTCGGTTACCGATATGTGGGAAGGAAATTTTCAATATGGAAATCCAGAAGATGACATTGAAAATTATTTAAAACCTATAACCATTACTAAGCAAAACGATGCCGACTTTGGGCGTTTCAGAATTCAGCATACAGGACACGGCATGGATCGTCCGAGTGGTTGTAGTGAATTTTGCAGCAGATGGCGTGAATTAACATTTGATGGAAACACCATAGACAAACGAGACTTATGGAAAGAATGTAGCGACAATCCGTTATACCCGCAAGGCGGCACCTGGATTTACGACCGTGCCGATTGGTGTCCTGGTGATTTACAACTTCCAGACATTATTGATACGCCATTAACAAAAAGCAGTCATGTATTAGATTTAAACATGATGCCGTTTACTGCTAACAATATCGATCAGCCAAAGGAACAGATTACCTCTTATTTCTTCCAATATAAAACACCTAACCACACAAACGATGTTGAAATTGAAGAAATTATTGCTCCGAATAGCGACAAAGCTTTCAACAGAGAAAATCCGAAAGGCTTTCACCCGAAAATTAAAATCAGAAATCTAGGAAAAGCACCTTTAACCTCGGTTACTATTACCTATAATACAGAAGGTTTTGAAGAAAAAAGTTTTGAATGGGTTGGTAATTTACCGTTTTACGAATCTACAGTGATAACTATTCCTGATAATATCGAATACAATTCAGGTGTTAATCATTTTACTGTTACACTAACACATCCAAACAGCAAAAAAGATGAATGGATCGGAGACAATACTTTAACTTCTGAATTTGACGACATTCCAACCCTGCCAACCAATTTGGTTGTTGATTTTTTAACCAATAACAATCCAGGAGAAAATCATTTGACTATAGTAGACAGCAACAATAAAATTGTCTTTGAGAAAACGCCAAATCATCTTGAAACCGCAACGCAGTATTTCGACACTTTAAATTTAGCCGAAGGTAAATACAGCTTAAAACTAACCGATACAGCTGGAGACGGCTTAGAATTTTGGTATAATAGAAAAGCTGGCTTTGGAAGACTTCAGTTAAAAGACATCAATCACAATATTGTTCATGCTTTTGAAAACGATTTTGGTAATGAGCTTAATTACACTTTCAGAACAAGTAAATCTGTAAAAACCGATTTAAGCACACCTAAATATTCCGTAACCATTTACCCGCGAATGACAAGGGATAGCTTAAGTCTATATACCACCGCTAACAAGACTTTCAAATTAAAGGTTAGATTAACTAAAGACGGTGTTTTTATTGAAGAACACACCTTTGAAAATGTAAAAGACTCAAAAACACCATTAGACGTTAGCCACTTAGAAGAAGGACGATATGTTATGGAGATCCATATGGATAGCAAACACATTATGAACAGAAGATTTAATAAAATTTAATCCCTCAACTTATTTAATAAAAAAATCCTGTATTGAAGATCAATACAGGATTTTTTATATCATTTAATATTTCTCTACTAAACGTTGAATAAGAAATGCATCACATCACCATCTTTAACAATGTAATTCTTTCCTTCAACTCTCATTTTTCCAGCTTCTTTCACTTTACTTTCACTTCCGTAAGCCACGTAATCATCGTACCCAATAACTTCTGCCCTAATAAAGCCTTTTTCAAAATCGGTATGAATAACTCCAGCAGCCTGAGGTGCAGTCGCCCCAATATTTACCGTCCAGGCACGTACTTCTTTCACTCCCGCCGTAAAATAGGTTTGTTGATTTAATAATTTGTAAGCTGCTCGAATTAATTTTGAAGATCCCGGTTCTTCTAAACCAATATCAGCTAAGAACATCTGACGTTCTTCGTAATCTTCCAATTCGTTAATATCTGCCTCTGTCCCTACTGCAAGTACTAAAACCTCAGCTTTTTCATCTTTTACCGCTTCACGAACCTTTTCAACATATTCATTACCAGAAACCGCTGAACCTTCATCTACATTACAAACATACATCACCGGTTTTTCCGTTATAAATTGAGACGGCTTTACAAAATCTTCGTAATCATCTTCACTAAACTCCAAAGCTCTAACCGATTTCCCTTCCTCTAAAGCAGCCTTAATTTGTAACAATACAGCTTCTTCTTTTTGAGCATCTTTATTACCCGTTTTAGCTGCACGTTTCACTTTATCCAGTTTCTTTTCAACCGTTTCAAGATCTTTTAACTGCAACTCCATATCGATAGTTTCTTTATCGCGAATCGGATTTACATTACCATCAACATGAACAATATTATCGTTATCGAAACAACGTAATACATGTAAAATAGCATCTGTTTCTCTAATATTAGCAAGGAACTGGTTACCTAACCCCTCTCCTTTACTGGCTCCTTTTACTAAACCAGCGATATCAACAATCTCTACAGTGGCAGGTAATACACGCTCCGGATTTACTAAAGATTCTAACTTTTCTAAACGCGGGTCTGGCACATTTACCACCCCAATATTAGGCTCTATAGTACAGAACGGGAAGTTCGCACTTTGTGCTTTTGCATTTGATAAACAATTGAATAAAGTTGATTTCCCTACGTTTGGTAATCCTACAATACCTGCTTTCATGTATTTAAATATTAGATATAGATATTAAGACTTAGGTCTTCGTTTTTGCGAGTGCAAATGTAACTAATTCCTTCATCATTTAAAGTATAACCATTTAATATATTTGAAAATTGCTTACACCAAACCAAGAACTTTTATAAAATAAAAAACCCAAGCCGATAGCTTGGGTTTTTTGTTATGTATACAATCTTTCGATTAATCTTCTGGATGCATAAAGCGTTGCTTAGCTAAAAGTTCTTCTTCGGTTTCTACATGATCGTCATCTGGAACACAACAATCTACCGGACATACCGCGGCACATTGTGGCTCATCATGAAACCCTTTACACTCTGTACATTTATCTGGTACAATGTAATAAATCTCATCGCTAATTGGTTCCTGCGCATCTTCTGCGTCAACCTCTGTACCATTGGTTAATACAACATTCCCTGATAAACTTGTTCCATCTTTATAACGCCAGTCATCTGCTCCTTCGTAAATCGCAGTATTTGGACATTCCGGCTCACAAGCTCCACAGTTAATACATTCATCTGTTATTATAATAGCCATAACTTTCTCTAGTTCAATTTATTTTAATGTTTTAAAAATGTAAAAAAAAGCTTGTTAAATAAGCTTTCAAAAGTCAGTTTTAATCCCTTAAATAAAAAGCGATTAAAAAACGTGATTCATTACATTTTCCTAACTTTGCAAAGCAAAAATAAAGCCAAAACTATTCATAACCAAATTCAGAATGAATTTACAGCAAAGAATTAATGCTTTTGTAAAATTAGGAGATTTTATACGTCAATTTTCTAATGATACAATCGAAAAACAAGATACTGTTGAATTGAACGATGTGTTTTTCGACGGATTTAAACATCAATTAAAATTAGCCGAAGAGCACAACGGTTGGTTTACCCCTGAAAACATTAGGTTTGCCTTAAAAGGCTGGAGCGAATCCTTAACCTCAGAAAAATTAAACACCTGGCTAAAACCTTATAAGTTAGAAAGTAATTCTCAAAAACAAGTCGCCATTATCATGGCAGGAAACATTCCATTGGTTGGGTTTCATGATTTCATAACTGTTTTAATAACGGGTCATAAAGTATTAGTAAAGCAATCATCGAACGACAAGCATCTGCTTCCCTACTTAGCTAAATATTTAGAATTTGTTGAACCCGGTTTTAAAGGTTTAATAACTTTTACAGAAGATAAAGTTGAAAATTTCGATGCCGTTATCGCTACAGGAAGCAATAACACGGCGCGCTATTTTGAATACTATTTTAAAAACAAACCGTCTATTATTCGGAACAACCGAAATTCGGTTGCCGTATTAACGGGTAAAGAAACCGATGACGAGCTTTCAAATTTAAGTGAGGATATTTTTAGATATTACGGTTTAGGTTGTCGCAATGTATCGAAACTATTTATTCCTAAAGGTTACGATTTTGATGCCTTTTTTAACGCGATGTATAACTGGCATCCTATTATAGAAAAAGCAAAATACGCCAACAATTACGACTACAATAAAGCCGTGTATTTAATGAGTGAATTTGATATGCTTGAAAATGGCTTTTTAATGATAAAAGAAGACCAAAGTTATGCCTCGCCTATTGCTACTGTTTTTTATGAATATTACGACAGTATTGAGCAATTGAGAGAAAAATTAGTAGCTGATGAAAAACAAATTCAATGTGTAGTTGCTAAAGGATTTAGTAAAAACGAAATTGCTTTTGGAGCGACTCAAAAACCCGAACTTTGGGATTATGCGGATAGTGTCGATTCTGTTGAATTTTTATTATCAATTTGACGAAAAAATTATTGAATTTTCAGTACTAAATATTCAATTAATTAGCAACTTTGTATCTTTAAAATCAACAACTCTACAACAGAAATGAAAAAACATAATTTTAGTGCTGGACCAAGCATTTTACCACAAGAAGTGTTGCAACAGGCAGCCAATGCCGTAATTGATTATAATAACGAGGGCTTATCTTTAATTGAAATTTCACACAGAAGCAAAGCTTTTGTTGATATCATGGAAAATGCTAGAGCCTTAGTTTTAGAGTTATTAGGCTTAGAAGGTAAAGGGTACAAAGCATTATTTTTACAAGGTGGTGCTAGCCTTCAGTTTTTAATGACCGCAATGAACCTTTTAGAGAAAAAAGCGGGTTATGTTAATACTGGAGCTTGGAGTGGAAAAGCGATTAAAGAAGCGCAAAAAATTGGTGATATTATTGAAGTAGCGTCTTCTGCCGATGCTAACTTTAACTATATACCTAAAGGTTTTGAGGTTCCTTCAGATTTAGATTATTTACACTTAACTTCTAATAATACCATTTTCGGTACACAAATTAAATCGTTTCCTACTACATCAGTACCATTAGTGTGCGATATGAGTAGTGACATTTTCTCTCGTGTATTAGATTTTACACAATTCGACTTGATTTATGCAGGAGCTCAAAAAAATATGGGACCAGCAGGAACAACGTTAGTTGTTGTTAAAGAAGAATTATTAGGAAAAGTAACACGTACGCTTCCTTCTATTTTAGATTACCAAAAACATATTGGAGCAGGTAGTATGCTAAATACGCCTCCTGTATTTGCTGTGTACACGTCTATGCTAACTTTAGAATGGCTTAAAAAAGAAGGCGGTATCGCTGCAATTGAAAAAGAAAACGAGAAGAAAGCAACCTTAATGTATTCTGAAATCGACCTTAACCCATTATTTAAAGGATTCGCTGCTACAGAAGACCGTTCGCCAATGAACGCTACCTTCAACCTAGTAAACGAAAACTTAAAAGAAACATTCGATACTATGCTTAAAGAAGCAGGTATTAGCGGTGTTAATGGTCACCGTAGTGTGGGTGGCTACAGAGCTTCTATGTATAATGCATTACCTATAGCTAGTGTTCAGGCTCTTGTAGAAGTTATGAGTGAACTTGAAAACAAAGCTTAAGTTAAAAGTACTGGCTAACAATTAATAAACCGAACAATTAAAGTTTCCGATTGTAGGGAAACAAAAAACAAATAAAATGAAAGTATTAGCAAACGACGGTATTTCAAAAAGTGGTATTGAAGCGCTTGAAAAAGCAGGTTTTGAAGTTATTACTACTACCGTAGCTCAAGAACAGTTAATAAACTATATTAACGAAAACGAAATTAGTGTTTTATTAGTACGTAGTGCTACCACAGTACGTCAAGACCTTATCGATGCATGTTCAAGCATTAAAATTATTGGTCGTGGTGGAGTTGGCATGGATAATATCGATGTAGAGTATGCCAAAGGAAAAGGTATTTCTGTAATTAATACACCTGCAGCGTCATCGCACTCCGTTGCCGAGTTAGTATTTGCTCATTTCTATGGCTTAGCACGTTTCTTACATAACTCTAACAGAGAAATGCCTCTTGATGGAGATACTAAGTTTAAAGCCTTAAAAAAGGCCTACGGTAAAGGTGTAGAGTTAAAAGGTAAAACTTTAGGTGTTTTAGGATTTGGGCGTATTGGTCAGGCGACTGCAAAAGTAGCTTTAGGAGCGGGAATGAAAGTAATCGCTTTCGATCCGTTTATGGAAAAAGCTAACTTGGAATTAGAATTTTTTGACGGACAAAAAGTAAACTTCGAAATCAATACAATTTCTAAGGAAGACGTTTTAAAACAAGCCGATTTCATTACATTACACGTACCAGCTCAAAAAGAGTACGTTATTGGAGCTCCAGAATTCGAATTAATGAAAGAAGGTGTATTTATTGCTAACGCTGCTCGTGGCGGTGTAGTAGATGAAGTTGCTTTAGTAAACGCTATTGAATCTGGAAAAGTTGCTGGTGCTGCTTTAGACGTTTTTGAAAAAGAACCAAAACCAGAAATTCAATTATTAATGAATGCGTCATTATCGTTAACACCACATACAGGTGCTGCAACTAACGAAGCTCAAGATAGAATTGGTGTGGAATTAGCTGAACAAATTTCCAGCATTCTGAAATAAAAAATTAATGTGACCTTTAGGTTATATTTGAGTCCTATACATATGTATGGGACTTTTTTTTTGTACCTTCAAAAACCAATTTTATTATTAATCTAAAAATCTTAAACAATATGTCGGGTATATTAGACTTGCTAAACAGTGATATAGGAAAAACAATTATTAATGGTGTCTCTAATCAAACCATTCAGTCAGAAAGTAAAACTCAAGACGTCTTAACCATGGCTTTACCGGTTTTAACACAAGCTATGAAACGTAATGCTTCTACCACAGAAGGTGCAGAAGGATTATTAAGCGCTTTAAACAGTGGTAAGCATGATGGTAGTATTTTAGATAATTTAGGGGATTTGTTCAATGGAGGTGTCGATGATCATGTTATGCAGGATGGAGGTAAAATTTTAAATCACGTGCTTGGAAGTAAACAACAAACTGTGGAAAGTGCTTTAGGTGCCAAAGCAGGCATTGACGCAGGTTCGGTTGCACAAATTTTAAAAGTTGCCGCACCAATTTTAATGGGGCTCTTAGGAAATCAGGCGAAACAACAAAACGTTAGTAATTCAGGAGGTTTAGAAAGTCTCTTAGGTGGATTAATAGGAGGAAACTCAGCTGAAAGTGAACAAAGCTTCTTAACCTCAATTCTTGATGCCGATGGTGACGGAAGTGTTATAGATGATGTTGCCGGTATGTTATTAGACAGCGATAAAAAGAAAGACGGTTTAGGTGGTATGCTAGGCGGGCTTTTCGGAAAATAAAACATGTGTATTTCCTTAAAAATAAAATGCCTAACCCTGTCGTTAGGCATTTTTTTATTGTTAAACCCTAATTCATAATTCATTTAAACATTCAGTTTTTGTAATTTTAAGTCAATTATTCAGACTGATATAACAAACGGTTTTTAAATTACATCTTATGAGAACACTACTTTATATAGTAATTTTTTTCGGATTTCTGGTAGGATGTAATACCACAAAACCTGCTGTTACTGCTAACAGTAACGAACAACAGGATGCGACTAAACTTAGCGATACAGTTACCATTGCTAACGATGATTTGGAATATGAAATTATAATCATTGAACCCGGATTTAACGCTTGGTTAGTGAGCCGAGCAAAACCAGAAGGTTTCTATTCGCAACAATATTTAGAAAATAAAAACCGCCTTTATGTTACCGAATGGAATAGCAGAGTGCTGCAGCCCCAGCGCTATAATTCCAATTTATACGAAATACAAATCGATTATCAGCCTCAAATCGATTACGGCTACGAGGTAAATTACAAACTTTACAACTATTTCATCTACTTTCAATTAACCTACAAGCAACAATTAGCTGGTTTTGTTCCCAGAATTTAATTGCTTTAATTACATTTGTTGTACAAGATTGTTATGGTACAAAAATTTAAAGAACGTTGGCAAATACAACATAACTGGCAGCTACTCTTTCCTGTTTTAGGAGTGCTTATTCTGGCGTATTCGGCGTTTAAATTATCATACGTTTTTATTAAAGAATCTCATATTGCTTTCAATCTTATTTTAAGCGCTATTATATATGCGCTTATTTTAAGGTTTGTGTTATTTACTTTTAAGAAGCTGGAGAATAAATGGAAGGTAAATTACCGGTGGGAATTTATTCGTATTTACATTGTTTTTGCCGTAACAGGATCGTCATCTTTATATGTAAGTAAACCATTAATGAAGCTTATCGGGATTACTAAAGAAAATCTTGGTCCTACACTCTACTGGATACTTTATATCGTCATCGGACTTATTTTTTATCAAATTTTATTAGTTTCTATTGGATGGATCTTTGGTCAATTCGAGTTTTTTTGGACCTTTGTAAAAAAATTATTGAGACGCATCGGGTTTAAGCGTTTTTTTAGCTAGTGAAACAATCAGTTAGGATAAATATTATTTTCAGAACAATAGCATTACTTTTAGTCATTTCGCTATTAAAGCCTGCTGTATTTGAGTTTGCTCACCTTTTTGCGCATCACGAGCACGATATTTGTAAAGGTGAAAAAACAACACATCTTCACAAGCTGGATACCGATTGTGATTTTTACAAGTATAAAGTTCATCATCAATACACATTCAATCTTTTTGAATACCGTATTTTTACGACTAAAAAACAAACTCCTGAAGTTGTTTCTCAGTATCAATTTTTAAGTGATTATCAACGTCTTCAAACCGCATTGCGCGGTCCTCCTGCCCTAATTTAATAATGAACTAACACTGAACAAAACATCAGTGACTACATACTATTAAATTAAAAAAGCCCTTAAAGGGCATTCGAAATACACTTAACATGCGATTATTATTAAACACATTGCTCCTTTTAGCAATGACTAATGTATTTGCTCAAAATTCATTAACAGGACTTGTTTTAGACAATACTACAAATGAAAAGTTAGCATTTACCAACATATATTTATCAGACCTTGAAAAAGGAACGGTTACGGACGAAAATGGAAATTTCAATTTAGAAAACCTGCCATCAGGAAACTATAAATTGGTGATTTCAATTTTAGGTTACGAAACCAAATCCATAAACATTAACATCCCCAATCTACAGTATATCGAAATACGCTTAGAGTCTTCGGCTATTGAAATGGAAGACATTATTATTTCTACGCCTTTTCATAAGTTACAAAGTGAAAACGTTATGAAAGTAGAACGTGCCGCTGTAGAAGATTTAAACGCCAGTGGTGCTGTAAATTTAACCGAAGGGATAAGCAATATCGCCGGGGTTGAAAGCGTAACTACTGGATTAAGTATTGGAAAACCCGTAATTCGTGGTTTAAGCTCCAACCGTGTTTTGGTATATACTCAGGGGGTGCGTTTAGAAAATCAGCAATTTGGTAGCGAACACGGAATGGGTGTTAGCAGTAGCGGTATTGAAAGTGTTGAAGTTATAAAAGGCCCGGCATCACTACTTTATGGTAGTGACGCACTTGGAGGTGTACTATACCTAAACCCAGAAAAATTCGCGCCTCAAGGCTCATCCAGTGGCGATATTAGCGGCAATTATTACAGCAATACCCAAGGGTTTAATACCGGTGCAGGATATAAAGCTTCTGAAAATAATTTTAAATTTTTATTCAGAGGAAGCCTTACCGAGCACTCCGATTACGACACAAAAGATTATCGTGTGACAAATACACGATTCAGAGAGCAGGATTTTAAAGCTGGAATTGGATATCAAGCCAATACCTTTAAAACAGAATTTAGATATAACATGAATAACTCTAAATTAGGTATTCCCGAAGAAATCGGGGTTCAATCTACTTTAAAAACACCATTATTACCGTATCAAAACATCACAAATCATGTATTCAGTTCGAAATCTACTGTGTTTTTTAACAACTCGAAGTTAGACATCAACATAGGCTATATTTACAACGACCGTAAGGAGTTTGAAGATGAGCACCACCATCATGATGAAGAGGAGGAAGCACATGATGAACACGAAGAAGAAGAACATGAAGATGAAGACCATCACGAAGAAGAGCATGATGAAGATCACGAAACGTTAGTGCCATCGCTTCAAATGAAATTGAAAACTGCCAATTACGATGTGAAATATACTCTACCTGAATTCGGAAAATTTGAAACCATTGTAGGCATTCAAGGTATGAATCAGGTGAACACCAATTACGGTGAAGAGCAATTAATTCCTGATGCAACCACCAACGATTTTGGGGTAATGGCAACATCTCACATTCACTTTGAAGCTATTGATATTCAACTTGGTGCCCGTTACGACAACAGAAACATCAGTGTTGTTTCCGGCTTAAACAGAGATTTTAACAGTTTTAACGGTGCCTTAGGTTTTAAAACCAATGTAAGCACTAATCTAACGGCACGTGTTAATTTCGCCACGGGCTTTAGAGCGCCTAATTTAGCCGAATTAACCTCAGATGGTATTCATCATGGTTCTAACCGTTACGAGGTTGGTAATGCCGATTTAAATAACGAACAAAACTTCCAAACCGATATTGCTTTAGAGTTTAAAAATGAGCATGTTGAGTTTTTTGTCAACGGATTCTACAACAAAGTTAACGACTATATTTATTTATCGCCGAACGGAAACACAATAGACGACACTCCGGTTTTCGATTATATTCAGAATGATGCTAAGTTATACGGTGGTGAAGTTGGAGTACACATACACCCACACCCTATCCACTGGTTACATATTGAATCAAGTTTTGAGACCGTTACCGGAAAGCAAGCTAATGATGATTATTTACCGTTAATTCCGGCTAATTCTTTAAGTAATGTACTTAGAGTTGAGTTTGAAAGACCCTGGCTTAAAAAAGCATATACGTTTGTAAAACTGGCAAGTACCTTTAGCCAAAATAATGTAAGTGCATTTGAAAGCTCAACCAATGGTTACAACCTGCTAAGTGCCGGACTAGGCGGTAGCTTTAATTTATTTAATAATGAAGCTACTCTTAGCATTTCAGGTACGAATTTAACGAACAAAACTTATATAAATCACTTGTCGCGTTTAAAACCCGATGGTATATTTAATATGGGAAGAAACATTAATATTGGTTTGAAATACCAATTATAGTTCACAAAAAATCCCTTTCTGATTAGAAAGGGATTTTTTTATTTTGAATCTTTAGGTTTCTTTTTTAAGACATAGGTGTACAACCACATTAATGTAAAGGTAGGAATAACATCTAACCCAGGTAAAGCTTCTTCAACAAAGTTTACTACTCCAGCCACTTTTCCCGCCTTACCTTTATATAATTTGGTCATTAACCAACCCGAAAGTGGTGCCCAGACAATATCTGAAAACTCCCCTATGCCTGGAATTATAAATGATACGTAACCAACGGCATCAAATAGGATACCTAGAACTAATATTTTGTATTTATTCATTAATTAAAATTTAGGTTAAAAAAAGAACAAACCATATACCACAAACTTACTTCCCTATTAGCTTTAAAAACTCGTTTCTGGTTTCTATTTTTTCAAACTGCCCGCGGAACCCTGAAGTTGTTGTCAATGAGTTTTGCTTTTGTACACCACGCATCATCATACACATATGCGACGCTTCGATAACCACCGCCACACCTTGAGGTTTTAAGGTATCATTTATGCAATCTAAAATCTGTTCGGTTAAGCGCTCTTGCACCTGTAATCGCCTTGCAAATACATCAACCACACGAGGTAACTTACTTAACCCCACAATATGTCCGTTTGGTATGTAAGCTATATGAGCTTTTCCGAAAAAAGGTAAAATATGATGCTCACAAAGTGAGTACAACTCAATATCTTTAACAATAACCATCTCGTTGTAACTCTCTTCAAACATGGCGCCTTTTAGAATCTCCACCGGGTCCTGATGATAACCCTGTGTTAAAAACTGCATCGCTTTTGCGGCGCGCTCAGGGGTTTTAAGCAATCCGTCACGATTGGTATCTTCTCCTAAATCGCTAATAATTTTATTGTAATTATCTTTGATTCCCTCTGTAGTTTCGTCGCTATATTCTTCGAATGATTTGTAATGCATTTCAATTTTTTTAGAAGAATAAAGATATAGCTTAAATCGCATTTGGCAATAAAAAACAATTCTTAATTGTACAGAACGCCTTAAAGTAGTAAATTCACGGCTCCTATTTCACACACATGATTCAAGCGAAAAACATACATAAATTTTATAACGATTTAGAAGTTTTAAAAGGTGTTGACCTACATATTAAAAAAGGAGAAGTGGTTTCTATTGTCGGCGCCTCTGGCGCGGGTAAAACGACGCTTTTACAAATACTAAGCACTTTAGATAAAGCTTCTTCTAAGGAAAACTATCAATTAACCATTAACGGTATTGATATTGGCAACCTCAAAGATAAAGCCTTAGCTAAATTTAGAAACGAGCACATTGGGTTTATCTTTCAGTTTCATCAACTCCTTCCTGAATTTACCGCATTAGAAAACGTATGCCTGCCTGCTTTTATTAAAGGCACAAAAAAAGCAGATGCCGAAAAGCGTGCGAAAGAACTACTTGACTTTTTGGGTTTATCGCATCGTTACGATCACAAACCAAGTGAACTTTCTGGTGGAGAACAACAGCGTGTTGCCGTAGCTCGTGCTTTAATCAATAATCCGGATTTAATTTTTGCCGATGAACCTTCTGGAAATTTAGATAGTGAAACAGCTGAAAACCTACACAGCTTGTTCTTTAAACTACGTGATGAATTCGGTCAAACCTTTGTTATTGTAACGCATAATGAAGAATTAGCTAATTTAGCCGACCGAAAACTGGTCATGGTTGATGGAAACATTACCAACCAATAACATAAAAAAACAGAACATATAAAAAAGGCTTATTGTATTCCAATAAGCCTTTTTTATAAATTTTTTTTGTAAATCTTAATACCCGAACGGATAGTTCTTTCCTAGAATAGTAACCATTTTAGTATTGTAATTTAATTTGATGTCTTCAATACCAGCTACATCAATATCTAAAATACCCGCTTCAACACTTCTTGGTAATAATACAAAATGTAACGACTCTTCGACTGTTAAGGTATAATCTACACCTTTTGAGCTCGTTCCGCTTTGCATACCTTCCAGCATATATTCATCATCCCAGATATTTAAAGGCGTATCACTTCCTGCAACCCAGGTTCTAGTAGAATCTTCAGTATAATCAATTGTAGCTCCAGTTGAAGTGGTTATTTTCCCATTAGCAATAGTAACGCTATACTCTAGATTTCCATCTGTATTTTCTCCTAAATTTTCAACAACATGTGTACCTTCCACCTTAAAATCTTCATGATAATAATTGGTAAATGTCGAGGTGTGGACACTACCTTCAACACCATACCAATTAGTTGATACAATGGTTACAATACCTTTGCGTGTAATACCATCTTTACACAATACACCTTTACCATAATCTACAGTAATTGTTTTTGGAAAGGTTGTAAAATCCATTGGCTCAACAGTAATAACAGGACCGTCAATTTTTGTTTCTGACAATTTTGATGTACTTGATGTTGTACTTTCTGAATTTAAAACGGCATCACCACTGTTGTTTCCAACGTCTTGAAATACCTTGTTAACGGTTGAATATTCAGTTAAGGCATCAATTGCTGAAGCTGTATCGATAGTGTTTTTAACACTTTCTTCATCACAACTTACAAACAAAACAGCTAAAATTGGGACAATAAGTTTTTTCATAATTCAATGTTTTGATGGACTAATTAACATTATAAAATTTAATTCTCACAAAAAACACATCAAAATATTGCATTTCAAAGTTAATTTTTGCGTTTCATCGATAAGCAAAGTTATAAAATACAATTTTTACACCCTGGTTTTAACATATTTACAATAACCTTATCAGGCATTAATTGGTATTTTTGACTTCGATAAAAACTAAAATTTCATTTTATATATTGAATTCATCTGAACTTAAAGAATTTCTTGACGCCAAGGTTGAACAATACAACAACCCTAAGTTTATTGAGAGCGACCCCATACAAATTCCACACTTGTTTTCTAAAAAGGAAGATATTGAAATTGCTGGTTTTTTAACCTCAACTATTGCCTGGGGTAACAGAAAAAGCATTATTACTAATGCTAATAAATTGATGGATCTGTTAGGGCATTCGCCTTATGATTTTGTAATGAATCATTCCCAAGACAATCTAGAAAAACTAGCTCCTTTTGTTCACCGCACCTTTAATGGAGATGATGCTATTCAATTTATCAAATGTTTAAAACATATTTACACCAAGCATAATGGACTGGAAGCTTTGTTTGCCAAACATGCTGAGCCTAATTCTATGCAATCATCTATATCTGAATTTAAAAAATGCTTTTTTGAAATAGACCATTTACAACGTACCCAAAAGCACGTAAGTGATCCGTTAAAGAACTCGGCAGCGAAGCGCATAAACATGTCTTTTCGGGTAATTGATGAGGCATAGTTTTCATTCATTTTGAAGGGAAATGGCTTAAAAGTCAAAATAAATATATTTTTGTAGAATAAACCAAGATAATTGATGCTTATTCAATCAGACCTCAAAGAATTTCTCGATTCCAAAGTTATTGAGTATAATAACCCTAGTTTTATTGACTCTGACCCAATCCAAATACCTCATCGTTATTCTTTAAAAGAAGACATCGAAATTTCAGCTTTTCTTGCTGCCACCATCGCTTGGGGAAACAGAAAAATGATAATTAAAAACGGAGAAAGGATGATGGAGTTAATGGGGAATTCTCCTTATGACTTTGTTTTGAATCATAACGAAACACACTTAAATAGGTTAGATGATTTTGTCCACCGTACATTCAATGGAACAGATTTCAAATACTTTATCAAAGCTCTTGAAAATATTTATGTTAATCATGGTGGTTTGGAATATGTTTTTAACCAAAATATTAGCGAAAACAGTTTGCAACCAGCCATTCATGAATTTAAAAACCTTTTCTTCTCATTAGAACATGAATTACGGACTAAAAAGCATATTGGTGACCCAAATAAAGGCTCGGCTTGTAAAAGGCTTAATATGATGCTGAGGTGGCTTGTTCGTAATGATAAAGCTGGCGTAGATTTCGGCATTTGGAAAACTATACCAACTTCAATATTATCATGTCCGTTAGATGTACACTCTGGTAATGTGGCCAGAAAATTAGGTTTGTTAACTAGAAAACAAAACGATGCAAAGGCATTAGCTGATTTGGATAAAAACCTTCGTCAACTGGACCAGAATGACCCTGTAAAGTATGATTTTGCTTTATTTGGTTTAGGGGTTTTTGAAGGGTTCTAATTTACTATGAATTTTTAAATATTATTCTTTTAAAATTTGAGAAAAAGACTTATATTGACGTAATAAATATCTCTCATTATTTTATTATTATGTTGAAAAGAATCCTTTTAGTTTCTATAGCTCTTACTATATATACCTGTTCCAATGAAAGTGTAGAAAGTACCAATAATCAGGACCCAATTATAGGAAGGTGGGGGAATTTTATGGACACATACTTTGCTTGTAATGGAGTTGAAATGATATTGGAGGAATATTCTCCATATTACTCTATTGACACTTTTAAACCTGATGGTACCGTTACTTTAGAGGGTACATTCCTAGGAACTATTGAAGGAACTTGGGAAAATGTGGGAAATGGAAATTATAAATTTTCATTATTGGGTTTTACTGAGACTTCAAATGTTCAATTCGTTTGTGACAAAAATATAATGAAAATAGATGATGATGGTTGGGGGTATATTTATTACGAAAGAGAAAATTATGACAATAGCTTGTGTGATGAGATAACTATAAATAGCAATTTAGTTTACGTTCCTGATGATAATTTTGAGCAATATTTAGTTAGTAAAGGATGGGATAATAAATTAGATGACTATGTGGATTTTGAGAGAATCCGAGGTGTTTATAGATTAAATATAGAAAATCTGGGTATTAGTGATTTAACTGGAATTGAGCAATTCTGCTCATTGGAAGAACTTTATGTTGACGGAAACAACCTCACATCGTTAGATGTATCTCAAAATACATTACTAAGTGATTTATCTCTTGATAATAATCCAATCTGCTGTGTTAAAGTGAATGAAACACAAGCAGCTAATATACCATATGGTTGGGATAAGAGTAGTTCTTTAAGTTATTCTGTAGATTGTGAAAGTTTGGATTGCTCTTCTGGTAAAACATACATAGCAGATTCTTATTTTGAAACCGTGCTAAAAAATATGGGATATGATGATGAGGTTGATAATTGGGTTGCAACTGAAAATATAAAAACCATTGATTCATTAAATTTATCTGGAAAATATATATCAGATTTAACAGGTATTCAGGACTTTACTCAATTAGGAGCCTTGATAGTCAATAATAATTTTATAAAATCTTTAGACCTGTCAAAAAACACCAATTTATACAGGTTAGATGTTTCTAATAATCAATTGTCATCTTTAGACCTCTCAGAAAATACTCGGTTATATTGGCTATATGTATCTAAGAACCAATTATCATCGTTAGACCTTTCAAAAAACACTAGTTTATTTTGGCTAAATGCTTCTAGTAACCAATTGATATCGTTAGACCTTTCAAAAAACACGAATTTATTTTGGCTAAATCTTTCTAGTAATCAACTAAATAGCTTAAACTTAAAAAACGGGAATAACTCCAGAATAACATCATTTTCAATTAAGTATAATATTAATTTAACATGTGTTAATGTTGATGATGTAACTTATAGTATTGCTAATTGGACCAATAAAGATAGCCAGACTTCTTTTTCAGAAAACTGTAATTAATAAAAATGGCATCAATTTAGATTGACGCCATTTGCTTAACCCATTGCTTAACTCGATATTGATTCTCAACCACTTTTTTTGCTGCTGATGGGCTACTGGCTGTGGCTGAAACATCAATTGCTGTACCAACGCCCTCGATTCTAATTTTTCCTTTGTACGTTATCATAATTAAAAAATTAATTTTGTTCTAACATTGCTTGCTTTACTCGTTGTGCTACACCTAGGCTAACACCTCCCAGTGCTGCGGCCCGACGTAATGATTCACCATTCTTCAATTCGGTAGCGACCTTTTTGTACTTATTTAAAAACTCTTCCGTAGTCATTCTGGAACCGTACAGCCTTCCTCGGTAAACTCCTCGTAATTTAGCAGCCTCGATGCCTTGGCGTTGCCTTTCCAGCATATTTTCCCTTTCCATACTGCTAACGTTAGCAAGAACACTTGTTACCATAGTAAATGCTGAGTTTTTTTTATTATCAATTAAAGAATACATACCTATGTTCTCTACGAACAAGTTAATTTGATTTGTTGTTAAAAAGTCACATACAGTAAGAACGTCTATAATGTCTCTTCCCAGCCTGTCGATTGATGAAACATGGACCTCTGTAATTTTTCCTTGTTTAACACTTTCAACGATTTTTTTGCCTTGAGGTCTTTCAAAAAATGAAATGGCTCCGCTAATTTTATCAACAAAAACTCTATCAAATTCAGACTCATTCTTTTCCTGTCTTGCGGTATTTTGCTCTAAACTAGAAACCCTGACGTATTTAACTTTCATAAGTAATTTATTATATCACAAATATAATGTATTTATTTAGGATGGCAAAATAATACAGCTGAAAACCAGGTGTTTACATTGATTTCCTGTATCTGTTATAGGTATGCTTGAAATGATACACTTACCGTATAAATGTATATACAATCCTTAATTTTTACTCTGCATAACTTCCAGGATTTTTGGACACATGGGACCCTAGTATATACGAGGGTTGGGGTTTCCCTATGGAGAGAGAGGATACCTAGCTGGGGTATTTTTTAAAATATTTTCTTCCAAACAAAGAGCAGTCCGTCCGATATCAACATATAAAACTAAAAACGCATAGTTTGCAATAGTATAGACTTTAAATAACGGGCGATGTGAGGTGAAAAAAGGAACATTTAATGTAGATAAATTGTATTTAAATTAAGTTTTATCTATTTATATATAAAACAAAGATTATGGCAAAATTACCTTCAACTCAGAATACAGAAGTCTTCATCATGCGTATTTCACCTAAGCTAAAAGAGAAATTAAATGAGCTTGCAAAAAAAAGTAAATATGGCGGCAGTGCTTCCGCCGCTATTAGAGTATTAATCGAATCGGCATACCGAAACGGTTAACTTTTAGCAGCGTTACAAATTTAGTCGGTCGTATACTTTCTTAAGCAAGTAGTCTTTAACCAGATTACCAAAATCCTTGTCGTCCATCATCTTGGAAAAGATATCTTGGTTCTGGTCCATGCGTCCTATCAGCTTATCCATGAAAATATCCTCAAAGCCAAATTTAAAATTAGCCATTGAGTTATTTCTGGCTTGCTCAGAGAGTTTTTCATCAGCAACTAATTCTGCTTCTATCTGGTCAAAGAAAAGCTTATCAGCATCGTTAAATTCGGTTTGGAATCGTTTGTTTAATACATCTATGATTTCTGATAATGCAGCTTCCTCATCTTTGTTGTTACTTCTAATCCCAGCTTCATTAGAACCATCAAGACCATATTCTCCCTGACTTTCCATAACGATATTCTGTTCAGCAATCTTTTGCAGTCTGTAATATTCCAATGAAACCTCATCGCCTAATTTAAACCTATCTTGCTGTCCTGTTCTCGGTAGCTTTTTAAGCAAGAACCTCGCATACGTAAATAACTTTTCAAGGTCTACATCGTAGAACGGCATTATCTGGGTTAAAAACGAATATAGTCTGGTAAACGACTGTAAGGCATGTTTAAAGTTTTCCTGCGTTATTTCGGTACCAACGACATCTTCTTTAGAGTTCTCTTTCGGTAATTGCTTGTATCGCTCCACTGCTGGGTCGATATATGCATTCAGTTTCTTTTGTTCTTTTACAGATAATGATTTGACTGATTTAAAGAAAACGTTGCAAAATTGAGTCACCTCAGTTTCCCAGATGATATGGGCCTTCTCAATCTCTCCTTTTAAATCATACAGGTGATTCGGGTCCGTTGTACTTTCAACGGTGGTTAGCTCATAATAAGGCTGGAATGAACTAAGTATGTCTTCGGTTTCATTCGCAAAATCTAAAACAAAGGTATCTTCTTTACCAGCACACATTCTATTTAATCTGGAAAGCGTCTGCACACATTTTACTCCAGATAGCTTTTTATCTACATACATGGTATGTAATAAAGGCTGGTCGAACCCTGTCTGGTATTTGTCTGCAACTAATAATAACTGATATTCTTCGGATGCGAATTTCTTAGGTAATTCCTTTTCCTTAAAACCATTCAGCTCCACTTCAGTAACACCTGACGGATAGGTGTCATAAATTACCTTACCAGAAAATGCCACCAAGGTCTTCACATCTTTATAACCTTTGGATGCTATATATCTGTCGAATTCTTCTTTATAGCGAACTGCATGAAGTCTGGAACTGGTAACCACCATCGCTTTAGCTTTACCTCCAATTTTCTTGGAAACTACCTGTCTGAAATGCTCAATAATAACTTCTGTTTTTTGTGCTAGGTTATGCGGATGTAGAGATAAAAACCTACCAATCGCTCTGGCAGCCTGCTTTTTATTTACATTAGGGTCTTCTTCTATTTCTTTGGATAGCTTAAAATACGTCTTATAAGTGGTGTAATTTTTTAGTACATCTAGTATGAAACCTTCCTCAATGGCTTGTTTCATCGAATACAAATGAAACGGTTTAGGAATACCAGATGCATCTGGTGTACCAAATACCTCAACCGTTTTAGGTTTTGGAGTTGCAGTAAAAGCAAAGAAGCTGAGGTTGTCCTGTTTTCCTCTGGCTTCCATCGATTTTCTTATTTCGTCTTCGGCATCTTCATCCAGTCCAGAGTAAACTTCTTCCTTTTCTGCTTCCTCTAAAGATTTAGCCGATAGCACTTCTTTCATCTTTTTAGTAGCTTCACCACCCTGAGAAGAGTGTGCTTCATCAATAATTACAGCATACTTACGGTTTGGAATTTCACCAATCTTTTCTAAAATAAATGGGAATTTCTGTAAAGTGGTAATGATGATGTTGGAACCAGCCGTAATAGCATCAGCTAACTGCTGAGAGTCCTTATCGATTTTCTGCACCACACCGTCTTTATGCTCAAACTGATAGATGGTATTTTGTAACTGACTATCCAGAACTCGACGGTCTGTAATAACTATCACCGAATCAAAAACTCGGTTGTTGGCTTTATCATGAAGACTCGATAACCTATAAGATAGCCATGCAATAGAATTAGACTTACCAGAACCAGCTGAATGCTGAATCAAATAGTTTTTTCCAGCACCTGAAGTCTTGGCATCGAATGTTAATTTACGAACCACATCCATTTGGTGAAAACGAGGGAATATCATCGTTTCCTTCTTCTTTTTTACACCATTAAGTTCGTATTCTTCAATGTTGAGGTGTAAAAACTTAGCTATAATATCCATTAAGCTGTCTTTGGTCCAGACGTATTCCCATAGATATGCTGTTCTGTAACCTTCTTTATTTGGTGGATTTCCAGCTCCGTTATTATAACCCAGATTAAACGGTAAGTAACGTGTTTTTTTACCAGCTAATCGGGTGGTCATGTAGGCTTCATCAGTATCTACTGCGAAATGGACTAAAGACCGCTTTTTAAAATGAAATATGGGTTCGGTTGGTTCTCGGTCATACACATACTGTTTTTGAGCATTGCTAACGTTCTGTCCAGAGAACTGGTTCTTCAACTCAATTGTAGCTATTGGAAGTCCATTAAGCGATAGCACCATGTCCAGCGAATTCTTTCCGTTACGCTCATAATAAAGCTGTCTGGTGACGCTTAAATGATTCTTACTATACAGAACCTCAGCGTCTGGATTTAAGCTACTCTCGGGTCTGAAAAACGCCATTTTAAACTTAACACCGTAATCGGTAAAACCATTGCGAAATACATCCAGAGTGCCACGTAAGTCCAGTTCCCTAATAAGACGGTTCACCACCTTATTCTCCACATCATCTTTATGTATGTTAGATATCTTTTCCCATTCTTTGGGTTGTGATAACTTGATAAAATCGGTGATGTATTTCGGGAAGAATCCCAGCTGAGGATTAAAATCATCTGAATAACCTTTAACATAACCACCGTGTTCCAGTAGAGATGATTCTATTGCTGCTTCAAATGTTAATTCTGTATGTATTCCTTTTGCCATTATTTACTTAGTATTCGTTAAGCCTAATTCTAATTATCTAATGTTTTCTAACTTTAAAAAGTAAAATTCCCCAGCATTTACCCAGTGAAATTTATAATTTCCTCTTAGAGTTATATCTATATCCTTTCCTCCAATAGGCGTATTTAAGTGAATCCCATTTGTTATTTCGGTTCCCTCTGAAATATCGTATGCAAAGTATTTAGATGTTTTTTTGGATGGAAAAGGTAAATTTTTAAAATCGGTCATGGTTAACTGAATGCCATCAATATAATTTTCATTTTCTGCATATGCCTCCAAAAGCTCTAAATCAGCATAAACATCTTTAAAAAAAATGTCAACAGCACCTCTTTTACCTCCACTTGCAGCAAGATATTTGTAACATTTTAATTCCAGAGGTAAATAAACACATTCATTTCCTTTTACTATCTGAATCACAATATCACACTCTCGCATTCTATCTCCTACTAAGATTCCAGTTTCCAATTCTATTGTAACACTTTCGTCTTTATGATAAATGGCCAGGTCAATAGAGTTTTTAAGCAAGTATGCAAATTGTAATTGCATACTTGCTTCCTTATTTACAGTTAAAAGTTCTCCTCCAACTTTTGCTGAATAACTATTCCAACAGGTATTAATTAAATCTTTAATTCGCTCGGTTAATTCTTCCATTTTTACTTGTTTGCTGTTTTCTAATAGGTCTATGGTGAAGCCCTATACCTCATTAAGAAAGTCGGATATCAATGTAAACTCATCTGAACCTTGAACATAGATGCTTTCCATGCCATCAATGCTTACCATGCATTCAAGACGTTCCTCATCCGCATTATTGCGTCTGTCTAGTTGTACACTGTAACCATCTAATTCTGCTTCAAAAGCAGTTCTCCCTCCTCCAATTATCCATGCAGCAGTATCTTCTGGAGTTGTGTTTCTTAAAGCATCTAATAGCGCTCTTAATTGTTCTTCTGTCATATATTTTTAGTTTTTTATTATTTCATCTCTAACATCCACTTTACCCGTAACTACCTCACTGATTAATGCTGTTTTGTATTCTTTTAATAATTCTATTTCTTTATTTAGCTTTATTGATAAATTCTCAATTCTTGATTCAGTTTTCTCTAATAAGTCTACTATTTTTTGCTGTTCATCCCATGAAGGGTAGGCTATTTTAAAATTGTTGATTTTCTCTTGAGAGATTGCAGGTGTACTTCCACCAGCAGTATAAACTTTAAAATACCCTTGGAAGTAATTTGAAGTCATTAAAAAGTAAAGAAACTTAGGAAGCAGTTTAATTTCTTTCATAACAACAAGCTGAGGGTTTAAGGTCATTTCAGGAGTGTTTTCTGTAATTATTGCCGTTTTACCAATCGTTGAACCTGTTTTTACGAGAATCACATCATCAGGATATATCTTAATCTCAGGTGATTCCTCATATTTTTCCCAAGAGAGATAAGTACAGTTTTCAAGAACTAATTTTTGATTTTTAATATTTGAAGGACTAAGAGAAATTGCTCCATCTCCCTCATCTACTAAATCAGCAGTAGTGTATCCTCTAAAACCTATTCTTCCTATAATAGTTACAACGTTTTTAATACGAGCCTCAATCCAATGTTCAGGAATCTCACCTAACCACTCAATACCAGAATCCTTCATGGGCACATTAGGGTCCAGACCTTTCGTTACCGCTTGGTTTATTATTGCTGTACGCTCTTCTTTTAATAACTCTATCAGGTTTTCCTTTTTGGTGATGAGGTCATCTATTTTGGTAGTCTTATAGTCTAGGTAATTAGCTATTTGGGTTTGAATTTCTAAAGAAGTAGGTAAAGAAATCCATAAATTTTCTAAGGTCCCCATACCGATATTTGGTTGTGTTCCAAAAGTCCAACCTGTCTCTACCTGACTCCTGAAAACTGAAGATTGGATGAATTGAAATAAATATCTATTGTCTACTTTTCCTTTATCTGCTCTAATAATTGCAAGTGGTGACCAAATACCAAATTCAACATCGGTAGTTACGAAAGCTGATTTTCCCGTGGTTGAACCTGACTTACAAAACAATATATCACCCTTGTAAACCTTCGACTTTTTGCAATATTCAAGGTGTTGTTCTTGAGATATAAATCCTCTTTTGTAATCTAAATTTATTCCACTTTCTTTAATAGCTTCCGCGGAAATAAAAGGAATGCCTTCTTCTTTCCATTCAGGAGTTTCGTGTGGTCCATCCGTCACTTTAGAAGATACCAAGGACTTTATTCTGACTCTATCCCAATCTGAAGGAATATTACCTATGAAATCAATTCCCGAATCTTTATATGAATCGTATTTTTTCATATTTCTTCCAATTTAGCTTGTTTTAAAGCTTCAACAGCTTTATTTAAAAAGTCATTTTCATGTTTGAAAAAATGAGTTTCCAATTGTTTTTCTAGTTCAACAGCAAAATCAGAATCCGAATTAAGTTCTAAAGGAATATCTATTTTATAAACATGATTATATTTATTATTATCACCTCCTTTATTACTAGCTTTAACTAAAGGAGTATAGATACCGTCATCTGCTAAATTTTGATTAACGATTGAACCAAACTTTGTATGTTCTTTTTCAAATAACTCAAAACAAGCTTTAAACTCTTTATTGAATATCATGTGATTTAAATCAACCCAAAAGCGAAATCCTTCATAGGTTAAATTATCATTACACTTCTTACCCACAAAATATTTGATTGCAGATGTCTCATTTTTTGTAGTTGGAACAAAACCGTAAGAATTAAAAACAGCTATTGTAGTTTTGCCAATATACTTTGCAAGATTGTTTTCAGCCTTTTTAAGTTTTTTAAGTTCATTATTATGATTTTGAAATTGCTGTAATACTTTATTCTGCTCTTTATCCATTATACTATTTGCGTATAAGTTTTCTATATTATTTATGTACTCTTTTAATAATAAAAGATGCTTTTCGTTGGCGGTTTTAAAGTGTAAGTTTAAATTTTTCTGAACTTCATTTATAAGTTGGCTATGAGTGATGTAGTAAAAAGTTTCTTTTCCTTTTTTTATTATGGATTGCTTCTCTTTTTTCTTAGTTAAGACAATTCCTAATTTATTTTTTGCATTTACACTTTTGAAATAATCATTTAAATCGTTATAAACATGACTGTCTATTTTGTTTTCTATAATAATAGCCCAATCCGTTTTTGTGTTTTCTGTAGGTTTGTCATTTATAGAATATTCAGGACAACTTTTTATAACAAGGTCAATACTATTACCTTTAATTGTTTTAAACTCTCTAAACACCTCATAATTCTCATCTGCTTTAATCTCATTTTGATTAGCAATTAGTGAAATTAGACTATCAATAAAAAGAGTATTCAAATTATGTTCTTCATTTTTATCTAAGTAAAATGCTAACCAATTACTATTAACAGTTTCCCATCTTGGAAACCCTGAAATATCATAAAAGGTTTTGCCTCTTTCAAGGTTATTGGGTATTACTTCTAAAATATTATTTAACCAACCTAAATCCATTATTTCTTTACAAAGGATTTATTTTCTTGTCTAACTCTGGCATCTTCATGTTTATAATCGGCGGGAGTTGGTTTAAACGATTTATCACTACGTTGTAATCCAAAGCCTTTATACTGAAACTCTCTTAGTGCCTTAATATCTAACTCATCTACTAGTAATGTAGTGTTTTTTCCCCCTTTAATTCTTAGACTATCTCTGTCTTCGGTTTTCTTAGGGTGTATTACTCTGGAATCACCGTAATCACTAGTGTTTACTTGAATAAAGTAGCAATGCAAATCTCTACTGGTAGTTTCAGATATATTAGCATAAAAATTAACATCTCTATTCCACTCGGAAGCAATTAAAAAATCAATTTTAGAACGGAAAATAGAACGGTGTACAATATCAGCTAATTCGAAACAGTAATAATTTGTAAAGTATAGTCCTTTCCATCTAAATAGATGATATCTATATGGAGTAGGCTTTGGAACAACTCTTCTATATTGATTAATCCAAAACTCTTCAGATGGAGCATAGTGATTTTTTAGTCTCAAAACAGGAACCGCATCTTTAATTCCTCTAATCTCACAAGGTAATACCGTAAGTATAAAATTAAATGCAATATCGTTATGAGTCCAATGTTCTATTCCTGAGACAATAGCTTGCTGATGATTTGAAGAATTTTCTAAAATTGTTTTTACCAATCCATGAGGGAGCGAAAGTTCTGGTAATACTACAATATCACAGGCTTCGGCCTCAGCTTCATTTAACACTTTAGCAAATTGTAAATATCTGTTAGTTAAATTAGGTTTACCTAACATACTAGCTTCATAGTTTTTACCATCCACCTTCATATTAGCTAAACCAACTCTTAATTTATCTATTTTATCTTTCTTACTTACTGTAATCTCATGACCGAATAACAACCAATCTTCATTTCCGTTAGTTTTTTCCTTTATGTTAAATGCTTCACCATAATTAAAAATTTCATTTTTTAATTTATCCTTGAAATTCTTGTCAGATAGTTTAAACCAATAATTTATTTTAAAATAAATCTCAAATGCTTCGTCTAAATAATGTTGAGTTGAGTCATCTTCACCAAATAAATTATCATTTTCAATTATATTCTGAAATGATGTAAGTCTTTTGGTATTGTGAACACGTTTAATACACTCCATCCAAGCTACCTCATAAAATCGGACTTTACGTGGAGAATAGCTTAGAAGAACATCTTTAAAATCAATTCCATCCAAGTTAATTTTAGAGAAGTTAGGTTCAAGAAGTGTTGTAGACATTGGTAACTCTGTAAAATTCAGTAAAGGAATATTAATATAGTTATGCCTCAACATATTAGACAAACGACAACGCTGCCAATTACTAAAAACATCTAATGGTCGTTTATTTATAACAGAAAACTCTTCGTAGAATCTATTAAATATTTTAGTTAATCTCTCTTGAATAGGCTCAATAAATGAAGGATTTAATGAAAAAACCATTTCCATTGCAATTGCATAATGCTCTAGTAAGTCTCCTGCAATTCTGTTGTAGTTTAAATTGTGTTGTTTGAACTTTTTGCCAATTGGAAGTTTAAATATTTGTTCAAAAGTATTCACCGTAAATTTGATAAACTCCTCTTTATTATCATTAACAACAAAATAAGTTAATAGTCTTTCCCATTGTCTGAAATGGTCTAAATTTGTTGTTCCTCTGAAAAATTTAAGAATTTTTTTTACATCTTCTTTGTTATCTGTTTTTCCATTTCTAAGACTGTAAAATATTTTTTTCGATAAATGAGAAGCTATACCATATCTATTTTCTTTGTAATCTTTAAGCGTTTTTACTTTATGTAGAGAATCATCAAACACTAGTTCATAAGCTTCATCATCAAATCCATTTTCTGCTAATTTTTCATCAGGTAAGAATCTAAACTCACTAGACCGTTGCTCTATTTCATTTTTAAATTTCTCTAATAATGACAACGAAGAATCGTAATCAAAAAAGTAAACCAATGTTTTGGCTGGCTGTATGTAGAGGTTTTTATAACATTGTAGTTTAAATATTCTTCCCGTTTTTTTTCCTTTTTCTAAAAGCTCTTTTGGTGTGTCTTCAAGAGTAATTACAGGAAACAAAGTTTTTATGACATGTTGCTCTTCATCTGTTAACGAGTTAAAAAAGGAATCTGAATATTGCTCGTTAAAATTTAAACTTACATTTTCACATTGGTCTTTAGCTGTAAAGTTAGGATTTGGATTTGCAGTTATGATAAAAATGTCATCAACGTATCTACTGTAATAAATAGGTCTAATGTTTTGATGAACTCTTGAATCAAATTCCCTAAGATACCAATTAGCCAAAACATAAGATGATGCCAAACCAATAGGTAGGATTGACTCATTATCCTCAATATTTTCAATTAATTTATTAGGGTACTTAACTTTCTTTAGTAATTCGGTATAATTTAAATGTATTCTTTTAAAATGGTTTGAAAGTTTATCGTAATCGCTAGATTTCTCGCATTCAAGTCTTTTTTCGAGCTCATCAAAATCTAGTCGGACAGAGTAATAATAATCCTTTATATCAATATTTATAAAAAGTACGTCTTGCTTTTTTTCCAAAAACTGCTTAGCAACAGTTATACCTTCATCTCTCCATTTTTGGTACTGCTTGTAGTAAGGTTTGAAAAGACCTGAATCATCAGTAACTTTCTTTTTATCACTATTAGCCTTTTTTTCTTCTAAGATTAACCTATTACCGTAACATTTTTCTTCTAGGTCTCCTTCCAATTGGAACCCCAACTTCATAATCCATAAAATGGAAATTAAATGTATTTCTACTGGAGCATCAAAAAATAAATTAAGCTTATCTAACTCATAATTATGGTCATTAGAAATTTCTCTAACATTAGTAAAGATGCTTTCAATTAAAGGGTCCTTTTTCGTATTAGAGTTGGAATACTCATTATATGATTTCACCTTTTTAGGTAATACTTTATATGTTATTTGCTTATAAAGTTCTCTCCAATATTCTGAAGGTTTGTTTAAATCACCTTTAATTAATTCATTATGAAAATCCTCCAGTTTTTTTTCAAAATCTACTAATTTATAATTTACGTTTGAAGTTGGATTAAGTCCATGGGATAAATCAGTTTCAAAAGAATAAATTCTGGATTTAAGAAAAAGGTCATGGGTGTCATAATAAGCCATAGATTTTAACTTTCTATAGGCTGTCTTAACATCTTCTAATGTAATTTGTATATCCATTATTCTATCACTTGCTTAATTAAACCATCGGTTTCTTCTTCCAAAGCCAAAATATCAGCACGAATCTCCTCTAATGACCTCAACGGCTTGTATTGGTAGAAATACTTGGTGAAGTTTATTTCGTAACCAATATTGGTTTTAGAGTCATCTACCCATGCATCTGGTACATGCGGTAATACTTCACGCTGCATGTATGCTTGTATGTCTTCCTTAAGAGGTATGTTTTCGGTATCACGTAAGCTGGAATCTGGTTTAGGATTTCCTTTTTTATCCTTTACAATTCCTCCTTTGGCATTTCGAGTTGGTCGTTCCACCGTTACTTTAGAATACCCAAAGTCTTTATTATCGAATATTTTACACTGGTCGCTTTCCATAAAATCACCATATAACTTGGTGATGTCTTTAATATGGTCTTCACTCAGCTCATTACGCTTATCTCCAAGCGATTTACTCATCTTTTTAAAGAAATCTACCGCATTAATCAGTTGCACCTTTCCTTTGCGCTCTAATGGCTTGTGATTAGTTATTAACCAGATGTAAGTACTAATACCTGTATTGTAAAATAACTGGTTTGGTAATGCAATAACAGCTTCTAGCATATCATTTTCTATTAGCCACTGGCGAATACTGGATTCGTTTTTCTTACTCGAAGGCGAACCAGAGAATAATGGCGAACCATTAAATACAATAGCTAATCTTGAGCCTTCAGGTTTCATTTTACTCATCAGGTGCATTAGGAACAGAAAAGACCCGTCACTTACTGAAGGTAATCCAGCACCAAAACGACCACCATGCCCTAGTGCTTCATGCTCTTCTTTAACTTTTTTCTCTATTTTCTTCCATTTTACACCAAATGGTGGGTTGGTGATGAGGTAGTCGAATTTTTCGTTTGGTAGCTGGTCTTCAGATATACTGTTTCCTTTTTTAATGTTGGTAGGGTTTTGTCCTTTAATCAGCATATCGGATTTACAGATAGCATAAGACTCTGGATTTAATTCCTGCCCGAACACTTCTAATCTGGCATCTGGATTTAACTCATGTAGATATTCCTCTGCCACCGATAGCATACCACCAGTACCAGCACAACAGTCGTAAATGGTTTTAACAATACCTTTTTGGGTTAGTGTCTCTCTGTCATCCATAAACAGAAGATTTACCATCAGTTTAATCACCTCACGAGGTGTAAAATGCTCTCCAGCTGTTTCGTTAGAAATCTCAGCAAACTTTCTTATAAGCTCTTCAAACATGTAGCCCATTTCCATTGAAGAAATCTTTTCTGGATGAAGATTAACCTCTTGGAACCGTTTAAGCACCATAAACAACAAATTGTTGTCGTCGAGCTTGGTAATCTGGTTATCGAACTCAAACTGCTCAATAATCTCTCTGGCTTCTTCAGAGAACCCATTAATGTAGTTGCGTAAATTAGCAGCAATATTGTTAGGGTCGGCTACAAGCTTATTGAAATCGAACTGGCTACGGTTATGAAAGTTGTAACCTGCAACTTTATTTAAAATAGGGTCCAGATTCTGGATGTTCATACTCTTAACCTGTTCAGTCTTTTTAAGGACCTCGGCTTTAGTATTATCGAGTACGCAGTCTAATCGTCGTAAAACGGTTAACGGTAGAATAACTTTACCGTAGTCGCTTTGTTTGTAATCACCTCTTAAAAGGTCTGCAATAGACCATATGAAATTAGCGGATTCTTTAACGTTCGTCATTTAAAATTCTAATTCTCTGTTTTCATTTAACATTCCTGCATACTTAAATGCAAATCTTTTCTATTTAATTCTCTTATCATCAGCTACTTCTAAAATTATAGGTTGTGTGAGAATTATTGGTCAATAAATATAGATGTTATATCTCAAATATCGATGACCAACTTCTGTTTTTTTGACTGAGATTTTACATGCCTCTTTCGTAAAAATGACTGATAAAACCACCTCAACTAAAAAAACTTTAAGAATTTTTGTCGTTAGCAAAACTTTAGGATACTTATATAAAAGCCCTAGATATAAAGCCTCACAGCATCACGACAAATGTCGGAATGAACAAAAGTGCAAGAAACATGTCGTAAAGGCCTTGACTTTTGGGCATTTGCCCTTATAGTTAGACTATAATAACAAGAAGCTCCTTGTATTGGACTTCTTATGCTTTTTAAATACTAATTAAAAATGAAATTAAACACATGGATGACATCAAAGGAGATAGCGAGTATAGCTAATGTTCATATGAGAACCATTGAGAGACGTAGAAATACAATCTTATTAGAAAACCCAGATATAAACTGGTTCAAAATGGAATCAAAGCCATATCTGTATCATAAAAACTTTCTGGAAGAATTTATTTCACCAGAGGTATTTGGTTTATTGGACAGAAACAGACAATTAAGTAATACGATTAAATGCATGCACCGCACTGGTTCGCTGGAACAGCATTTATCATTTCTTAAGTGGGATTATTTCGTCACAATAAGTTATAAGGACGCATTAAGTTCCAAAATGTGTTTCTCGGCAATGTCTGAGCTTTATGAGAAGATTGAGGCATATTCCTTTAGCGGTGATTGCCGAATGTTTTTCACCACCGAACCATTTAGTAATCGTAAAGGGTATCATAACCATCTGGTATTAAAAATGGATGCCAATCAAAATACGGTAAGTGAATTTGTTAAGAAGTATTCACCTGTTGGAATTGTAGATGTGCAACCATACGATTACGAACTTGCTGGTGTATTTTACACCGCTAAGGATAAGCATAAAAATGATGAATGGGATTTATTGGGTAATAATCTATCCTCAGAAGGAAAGGAGCTTTTACGGAATTATAAAACGGCTTAATATCATTAAAAAACAAACCATCCATATTAACTGATTAAACTTATTTTATATTTTTATGGAAAATAATATTTATGCTTGGGATATACTGTAGACGAAGTGGTAGCAAAGACACAAGTGCTTCAATTGAAACTCAAAAAGAAGAAGGGTTAACATTTTATAAATCCTTATCCGCTAAATCATTAGAGTTTGATAAATACGAAATTTATGTAGATGATTCCATAAGTGGTAATATGGATGAAATCAAAGATAGGCCTGATTTCGCTAGGCTATATGATGATATTTCAAAGAAAAAAATTACAGCCGTATATGTAATTGACCAATCTAGAATAGAAAGAAATTCTAAAATATGGAATTTGTTTGTTCATATAATGACATCAAATAAGTGCCTTTATTACCCTAACGGTCAATTACTGGATTTAGATGACCCAAATAATAAGTTTGTAACTCAGGTAATGAGTGCTGCTAATGAATTGTATTCGTCACTTACAAGCCAAAAAGTAAAATTAGCACATACAAAAAATGCCAAACAAGGTAAAACACATGGTATTCTTCCTTACGGTTATAAACGAAGTAAAGAAGGGTTATATGAAATAGTTCCAGAGGAAGCTGAGGTTATAAAAAAAATTTATGATTTATCATTTAACGGAAATGGAACTTATACTATTGCAAAAGTATTAAACTCTGAAGGATACCCTACAAAATTTAATGATTTCAAAGGCTCTTTTAAACGCATAGATAAATACACTAAAGTTGTTACAAAACATTCAAATAAGGCTGTTAAATGGAGAGGTAATGTGATTTATGGTATGATAAAAAACACAGTATACAAAGGAAAGAGAAAGTGGAAAGATGAGTATATTGATGTTCCTAAAATTATCGAAGAATCTAAATGGGAAGCAGTTAATAAAAATCTAAAAAAGAATAAAAAGAACGTTGGTAAACGAGAAGAATACAATTATTTGTTAAATGGCATAATTTATTGTGGTCATTGTGGTAAAGAATATAGAGGTAAAAAACGACCTAAAGGTACCGACAATGCTTATAAGTGTTCGGGTAGAAGACCACCAGTTCCAACCTGTAATAGCAGTAGAGGTATTAGTTTACCTAAAATAGAAACATTCATCATAAAACATCTATTTCAAAACGAAAAATTTAAAGAGGGTTTACTTAATCAAAAATCAAATCTAGTAGAGTCTTCCAACTTAAAAACGAAACTAAATAATCTTCAAAATTTTTCTGAAATTTTACAGAAAAGATTAGAGGTAGCTAATGAAAGACTATATGACCCAGATTTAAAAGATGACCCATTAGTAAAAGAAGGCTATTTAAAAATAAAAAATCAAATAGAACAAAATAAAGACCAAATAGCTACTTTACAAGAAAGAATTGCGGTTGCTGATGAAGAAATACGACGTAATAGGATTAAAAAGATTTTTGATGATTACACCGAAGATATTGATTTTACTAGTTTAAAAATACTGGTTCATTCATTGATTAAAAAAGTAGAAGTTCGTTGGTTAATCAATGGTGTTGGAAGTCGATATTTTATGTTTCAAATTGATTATAATCTTTTTGATGAAAGATTTATTTTTGCAACCAACAGAACAGCTTTAAATTGGTATAATATGTCCCATTACAGCACTGCTCCGAAAACTGAAGAAGAATTAGAAGAAGATAGAGAATTAGCTAAATATTTAGGCTTGGAAGTAGACGATAACTTTGAAGGATTTGAGGAAGCTGGTTCAGGTAGTAGAATGGACTTTAATGTTTATTTAAATCGAGAAGAATTAGTAGATTTTGATTAACATCCTAATTTAACCGAAAAGACATGTATTTAAGATGGATGGTTAGGCCAAACACCACAGGAGTAGATTTAGGTATTTGGAAAAGCATAAAACCTTCTCAATTATCTTGTCCGTTAGACGTGCATTCTGGTAATGTAGCTCGAAAATTAGGAATATTAAATAGAAAACAAAATGATGCCAAAGCGCTTTTAGAATTAGACACAGCATTACGTAAATTAGATCCTAACGACCCCGTAAAATACGATTTTGCCTTGTTTGGCTTAGGTGTATTTGAAGGCTTTTAAAAACTATAAATCATAATAAAACTCACAATTCTATGACAAAACTCTTTACCCTGCTCCTTTCGGTTTCTGTGGTTACTGCTTTCGCACAAAACAGAAAAATCCCAACAGATACTACCGTCGTTACAACCGATACAGCAACCATTAACGGAAAAAGCTTCCAGTACACTGCTACGACGGGAACACAACCGGTTTGGAACGCCGACGACGAACCAATCGCAACTTTATTCTACACCTATTACGAGCGTAACGATATAAAAGACAGAGCGAACAGACCATTAGTCATTTCTTTTAATGGTGGTCCAGGATCTGCTTCGGTATGGATGCATATTGCTTATACTGGTCCTAAAGTTTTAAATCTTGACGAAGAAGGCTACCCTGTTCAACCTTATGGTATTAAAAACAACCCACATTCTATTTTAGATGTGGCCGATATTGTTTATGTAAACCCAGTAAATACAGGGTATTCAAGGATGATTAAAAACAAAGAAGGAAAACTCCCCAACAGAGATACCTTCTTTGGAATTAATGCCGATATTAAATACTTGGCTGAATGGATTAACACCTTTGTGACTCGAAAAAACCGTTGGGAATCCCCTAAATACCTTATTGGAGAAAGCTACGGTGGCACCCGCGTTATGGGCTTAGCCAATGCTTTACAAAACAGCCAATGGATGTACTTAAATGGTGTTATTATGGTCTCTCCTGCCGATTACAAACAGTACAACACCGGGCAACCGGAATACTCGGCTTTGAATTTACCGTATTACGCAGCAACAGCTTGGTATCACGACAAACTACCTTCAGATTTGCAACAAAAAGATTTATTAGAGGTTTTACCTGAGGTTGAAAATTTTGCTATTAACAAATTAATGCCTGCCATTGCTAAAGGCGGATTTATCTCCGAGGCTGAAAAGAACAGTATTGCTGAACAATATGCAAAATACTCAGGATTAAGTAAAACAGCGATTCTTCAAAATAACTTAGATGTTCCTACAAATTTCTTCTGGAAAGATCTATTACGTGATGAAAATGGACATATTATTGGTCGTTTAGATTCAAGATATTTAGGTTTAGATAAAAAAGATATTGGAGTAAAACCTGATTACAGTCCGGAATTAACGACTTGGAATCATGCCTTCACCCCAGCTATTAATTATTATATCAGAGAGCATCTTAAATTTAAAACCGACATTAAATACAATATGTTTGGTAGTGTACACCCTTGGGACGATAGCAACGATAACACAAGAGATGGCTTAAGACAAGCTATGGCACAAAACCCGTATTTAAAAGTTTTAGTACAATCGGGATATTACGATGGTGCAACCACATATTTTGGAGCGAAATATACCATGTGGCAGATTGACCCTAGCGGTAAAATGAAAGATCGTTTTGCGTTTAAAGGGTATCGTAGCGGACATATGATGTATATTAGAAATGAAGATTTAAAAACAGCTAACGATGATTTGCGTGAGTTTATTAGCAACTCATTATCTAACGGGAAAGCTGCTAAATATGAAGTAGATTAGTAAAATCTAACTTTAAAAGAAATAAAAAAGGCGATTGATAAGTTTTAAATTATCAATCGCTTTTTTCATCTAAAAACTCTACAAAACGAACAATTACAAATTATTAAATAGAATGATTTTAAATATTGAACTTTAATTTACATTGGTAACATTAGAGTAACTAAATCTTCATTTAAAGCCAATATTCTAATAACACAATTGCATGAAAATCAGGATAATTTTGGAGGAAAATTAATCCACTAAATTATTTTCAAAATGAAAAAAACCATTGCATTAACGCTTTCTTCTTTAGCGCTATTAACATCATGTAATAACGATGTTACCGAAGACTTCGCCGTAAATAGTTCTCTTAAAGTAAAAGACAAAGAAGACATTAAATTTGTAGACCGTTCTGTAACACCTAACTTTTTAGCTGTAAAACCGGAGTTTAGCAATATCTCGGTGACAACTTTATTATCATCTGAAGATGTTTTACAACAGTCTCCTGAATTCGTTTACGGAAGTATGGCTGATGGTGCTGGTCTTATTAAAGAAAACAACGGTAAGTACACCTTAATTAACAATATAGAAGCAGATTACTCTATTGCTAGAATTACTCTAGATAAAACATTTAAACCTGTTCGTGGGGAATATATCCTAAATGCTGAAGCTACAGCTAGTACAGCTCAATGTTCTGGTTCGCTTATTACCCCTGAAGAACATGGTTTTGGTCCTTTATACTTATCTGGTGGTGAATGGGGAGGTTCTTCTAAAGGAGTGTTTTTAACCGATCCTTATAAAAAAGAAAAAGATGCCAGCTCTTTTGAAATGTTACAAGCTTTCGGACAGTGGTCTACCGAAAATGCCGTTGTAATTGGTAAAGATGCTTACCCTGGAAAAACCGTTGCTTTTATTGGAGATGATCATTCAGATAACAGTATTCCTTCTGGTCAATTAGGTATGTATGTTGGTAATCACAGTGATTTATTTGGTGGCCAATTATACGGCTTAAAAGTAACCGATGAGAACATCAATTTTGAAGCTGAAATGGTTGAAGGACAAGCTTACCCTATGGAGTTTGTTCAATTAAACGAAACCAACATCGATTTATTAGATGCTGAATGTAAAGCTAAAGGTGTTATGGGATTCTCTAGGTTAGAAGATATTGACTGGAGACGTGGTTCTTCAGCAAACAACAGAGAAATCTACTTCTGTGTTACTGGTAGAATTAAAGATGGCTTAAGAGGAAAAGGGTCTCTTTATGGTCGTGTGTACAAAGTGGTGTTAAACGAAAACGATCCTACACAAGCAGGAACGATTACTTGTATTTTAGACGGAGACTTAGACGAAGGAAAAGCGAAAATGTTCCACAGTCCAGATAATATTGTAGCAACAGAAAACTTCATCTACATTCAAGAAGATCCTAACGGGTATTTTGATGGTCCAAACAGACAACACTATGCGCAATTATATCAGTACAATTTAAATACAGGTGAATTAAAAACTGTTTTAGAATGTGATCAAGATACTGCGGCAGCTCAAGGATATGGAGCAACAAACAGAACCTGGGAAATTACAGGTATGATTGATGTATCGGATGTTGTAAATAAAGAAGGGACCTTCTTATTAATCACTCAAAATCATGGTTGGGTACCAGCTGATGGGTCTTCATTTACCGATCCTAATGCTAATCCTACACCAGCCTCTAACGAAGGTAGTATGCTTTATTTAATTCAAGGTTTAGACAGATAACCAATGCAAAATATCAAGTTATTTATAACAAAGGCACACGTATTTAGCGTGTGTCTTTTTATCGTTTTTATATTTTCCTGTAAAAAGGAAAACACAACTAATACTAATCATATAACACCGCTTGAGGCTTTAAACCAGTATTACACAACAAATTTAAGGCAATGCATCGCATATGTAGATACTTTGGCTCAGTCACAGAATAAAGAAAGTGCTAAAAAAAACTATTTACAAGCTCGTAAATACTTTAAAATATGCGAACCTATTCTTGCTTTTGCCGATGCTGAAAATTACAAAGCATTAAATCAGCCAAATATTTTAAAAGTAGAAGAAGAAGATGCTACCGACATAAAAATCATGAATCCATTTGGATTTCAAGTACTCGAAGAAACCCTTTACGATGATAACTTTGATGTACAAACGCTACAAACCATAGCTTCCAAAACTAAAAGTCGTTTGGAATTGGTTTCTAACAACTCTCAATTAAGATTTAAAGACTATCATATTCTTTGGTTAATTCGCGATGAAATTGCAAGAATTGCACTAACAGGAATTACCGGTTTCGACTCCCCTGTTTTAGAACAATCCTTAAAAGAATCTGAACTTGCTTATCAGACTATTGCTGAAATATTAAAAATATATGAAAGTCATTTCACTTCTGAAGAATTAATGACCTCCTGGCAATCTGAACTACAAGCTACACAACAAAATCTTGATGGTTCATTTTCAAGTTTCGACAGATATAATTTTATAAAGTTCCACACTCACAAGCAACTGGAATTAATAGTAAAAACAAAAAAAGACTGGAACTTAGAATTTCCTTACGAGCTGGCTTTTAATAACGATATGACCTCGTTATTTTCAAAGAACACGTTCAATTTAAGTTATTTTTCTTCAGAACAATTCGATTCTCTTCCTAAAGCTAAAATTGAATTGGGACAGAAGCTTTTTAACGAAAAGGCTCTTTCTAAAAACAATACAATTAGTTGTGCTACCTGTCATCAAAAAGACAAATACTTTACCGATGGATTAACTATTTCAAAGGGGGTTACAAGAAACAGCCCTACGCTTCTATACTCTGCATTACAAAAAAGCTTTTTTTACGATAACAGAGCAGGAAGTTTAGAAGGACAAATTGTTGCGGTAGTAAATAATAAAAATGAATTCCATAGCGATTTACAACACTTAGAACAAACTGTAAGTCATAATAAGAAATACGTTGAAGCTTTTAAAGAGGTGTATAACGATAGTGTTTCGCAAGATTATGTTCGAAACGCCATAGCAACATACATTCGTAGTTTAACACCGTTTAATTCAAAGTTTGATAACAATATTAACGATAAAGAAAACACCTTAACAGCCTCCGAACAGCGTGGGTTTAATTTATTTACGGGCAAAGCTAAATGTGCCACTTGCCATTTTCCTCCAACATTTAATGGAACCGTACCCGTTTTATACAAAGAAAGTGAACTGGAATTGATTGGTGTCCCACAAACTAACGATACTATTAATACAGAAATTGATGATGATTTAGGTCGCTTTACGGTATTTAATACAGAAGAAAAAAAGCACTTTTTTAAAACTTCAACCGTACGTAATGTCGCTAAAACAGCACCTTATATGCATAATGGCGTTTATACAACATTAAACGACGTTGTTGATTTTTATAACCGTGGAGGCGGCATTGGTTTAGGAATGAATATCGAACACCAAACACTTCCTCCTGATCCCTTAAACCTGAATCAGCAAGAGATTACAGATTTGATTGCTTTTATGGAAAGTTTAACCGACGAGCTATAAACCGACTCGCTAAATCATAAAAAAATCCCGTTAGACATATAACGGGATTTTTTTATTCACATATTTCATTCTTTAACCCTTTAACCAGGCTTCACGAAGTTTTATCTGTTGGGCTGTAGCATCTTCTTTCTCCATAATACCTTCACCCATAGTATAAGATTGTGTTGTTGTAGTTTTTAAAACCACATCTTCTCGATTTCTATCCAGAATGACTTCAATCTCTTGTCCAGGATTCCAGCTAAACATTAATTGTAATAACTGATTAGCGTTTTGCATGGTTAATTCTGTTCCGTTAACAGTTTTTAAAACATCACCAGGTTGTACACCATTATCATTCCAGAAACTATTATCTTTCACCGCTTCACTAAAGAATATTTTTCCTGCTTGTGGGTCTGCAGCAAAAATTAAAGCACCACCATTAAACACATAGTTAGTTGGAATTTCACCTTCACCTAATTCTAATCCTACTTTATTTAAAAACACATTATAATCAATTGGTGTATCTCCAATAACATGACTATTAAAAAATTCACGTAACGACGGATAAGTCATGGCTACAATTTCATCAATTAACTTATCATCTTCAAAAGGTTTGTCTTTTCCGTATTTATTAGATAACTCTTTCATTAACCATAAAATGCCACGCTCGCCATTACTCTCTTCGCGTAACATAATATCAATACACATCCCTATTAAAGCTCCTTTTTGGTAAACATTTATATATTGATCTTTGTAAGGATCCTTCAATACATTTTCACTCATAATGGTAAAACTCATGGCGTCATCCATAGTTTTAGACATTTGAATCTTTTGAATGATTTTATTGTAAAAATCAGCTTCACTAACTAAATCCTGATTCACCTGAAATAAGGTTGCAAAATATTCAGTTACCCCTTCATACATCCATAAATGTTTAGAAAAGGTTGGGTTATTGTAATCAAAATAATGCACATCTTCAGAGTGTACGCTTAATGGGGTTACAATATGAAAAAATTCATGAGAAACCACATCAATCATACTCTCGGCCAGTTCTTCATCGCTTGAAGCTTCAGGCAGCACCACAACAGTTGATGTATGATGCTCTAAGGCTCCATAACCTTTTGGAGATTCTGGTAAGCCTTCAGATAAATACAAGAAAATATCGTAACGTGGTGTAGAGTTAATATCTCCTAAAAACGTCTTTTGAGCTTTCATCATTTTAAATATGGTCTCCTTTAACGATTGGGCCGAATGCACTTTGTTTGGCGAATACACACTTAAAACAATTTTAATATCACCGACCTGAAATTCTTCAACACTTAAGTTTCCGTAAAACATTGGATTATCGGTAATGTCAAAATAACGAGATGCAAAATAACTCGTTGTTACAAAACGACCATCTTCACTTGTTCTGGTGGCTACTTGCTCTAAGGCCGAGCTTCTGGTAAAATTTGATGGCACCGTAACATCTAATTTGTATTGGTTACTTTTTAATGAATCGAAATAGCCTATAAAGCCATGTAAATTCAATACATCATTGGTTTGTTCTATGTTGGTACCTGCAGGTGAGAACGGCTGTTCTTCCCCAATGCCTCCTACTTCTTCAATGTCAAAGGTATCGTTAACCAAATAGGTGATTTTATCTAATTTTTTAGCATTATCGATAGTCCAGGTATTTTCGTCTGTTTTTACTACAGGCATTTCATTACCATCATAATCGAAAGCTTTAAAATCGTCTACATACTTTCCAAAGTCGCTTACTGAATATGTCCCTTGTATCACTCTTGGTAATCTATATATTACCGTTTGAGTGGTAAAACGTCCTGGATTTATGGTTACAGGAGCCTTATCGTTAACAACATGCGATAAATTAATAGAGGTTTCAATCGGGGCATTTACAGCTAAATCGCTACTTGATGTTTTTGAAGTACCACAACTAGCCATCAAAATAGCCGCTAACAGGGCGGTTAAAGGTTTAGTATTCATTAAAGTTGATTTTTATTTAATTCTTATAAGTGACGTCCAAATTACCATTTCTGTTACACAATAGGCTCATAAGGTTTTGTTAAAATGATGATTTACGTATATTCGCCGCATGCATAATCCACTGATAAGTATATTAACGCCTTTCAAAAATACAGAACAATACCTTACAAACTGCATTGAATCTATAATAAATCAGAGTTACACCAACTGGGAACTACTTATTGTAGACGACAGTTCTACTGATGGCAGTTATAATCTGGTAAGGTCGTTTGCCGAAAAGGATCCCCGAATAAAACTATTTAAAAACACAGGAAATGGTATTATTGATGCCTTAAGATTAGGATTTAATAAAAGTGCCGGAGATTACATCACCCGTATGGACAGTGATGATTTAATGCCCAAAAACAAACTAGAAGTGTTATTAAACAATCTTTTAAAACATGGAAAACAACATGTAGCGACAGGCTTGGTTAATTACTTTTCAAAAGACGGCATTAGTGATGGCTATAGTAAATATGAAACCTGGCTTAACGGACTAACCAAAACTGGAACCAATTATAGTGAGATTTATAAGGAATGTGTGATTCCTTCGCCTTGTTGGATGATTCATCGCGAAGATTTTATTAATTGCGATGGGGTTACCCCAAACAGATACCCTGAAGATTACGATTTAACCTTTCGGTTTTATAAACACAACTATAAAATTATTCCGTGCAATAAACTCCTGCATTACTGGCGCGATTACCAAACACGTACTTCCAGAACACATGATAACTATGCTGAGAATACCTTTTTAGATATTAAAATGCATTATTTTCTAGAATTAGATTACGATAAAAACAGACCTTTAGTGGTTTGGGGCGCCGGATGGAAAGGAAAAACCATTGCCAAAACATTGCTTAAAAAAAATATCCCATTTGAATGGATTTGTAATAATCCTCAAAAAATAGGAAAACACATCTACGACCAGGAAATGAAACCATTCCAGCATTTAGAGCATATTAAACAACCACAAAGTATTATAACGGTGGCCAACCCTAAGGCGCAAATCAAGATAAAAGCGTATTTTGAAAATCAACAGATGTATCCCATGAGCGACTATTTTTTCTTCTGTTAATTCAGTTTTATCATCTTGAATTTTCAGTTACAAAAAATTCCTGTACTTTTATGTACTTTTGAATCTATATAGAAAAGTATGCAGTTTAAACACCCCGAACTTCTTTACGCTTTATTTTTACTGCTCATCCCCATTATTATTCATTTATTTCAACTTCGAAAGTTTCAAAAAGTTGAATTTACCAATGTGGCCTTTTTAAAACGTGTTACCATTGAAACCCGTAAAAGTTCACAAATAAAAAAATGGCTGGTATTACTTACCCGGCTTTTGCTTTTAGCCTGTGTTGTTTTGGCTTTTGCCCAACCATTCACCTCAAACTACGATAATTTTAAAACGAAAAAAGAAACTGTTATTTATTTAGATAACTCATTTAGCATGCAAGCTAAAGGTAGTAACGGTGAACTTTTAAAACGTGCCGTTCAGGATGTGATTAGCAATGTTCCTGAAGATGAAACCATATCTATTTTAACCAACGATAATACGTTTAGAAATACAACGATTAAAACCGTTAAAAACGATTTACTAAAGCTAAGTTACAGCGCAAATAGTTTAACCCCGGATGCTGCTTTACTAAAAAGTAAAACCTTATTTAGTAAACAAAACGGCGTATTAAAAAACCTGGTTTTTATTTCTGATTTTCAGCAAAACGAATCTACTTTCAGTCCTGAATCGGATAGTTTAACCAATATCCATCTGGTGAAATTAAACCCGGTGAATACTAATAATATAGCAATTGACAGCGCTTACATCTCGGAAAGCAGCGCTACTGCAATTTCATTAAAGGTGACTTTATCAAATAGTGGTGACACTATTGACAACTTACCGATTTCTTTATTTAACGATGATAAATTGATAGCGAAAACTTCGGTTGCGATTAATGACAAAGCTGAAACTACATTTTCACTTCCCGTAAATGAAATTGTAAATGGTAAACTAACCATTGATGATGCCAGTTTGCAATTCGACAATACCTTATACTTCAATATTAATGAAACCGATAAAATTAAAGTTCTGGCGATTAATTCAGGGGACGATGATTTTTTAAAACGCATCTACACCGAGGATGAATTTATTTATACTTCAGTTTTAGAAAATCAACTGAATTATAACGACATTGAGCAACAACAACTCATTGTTTTAAATGAAATAAAAGACATTCCCAATGCTTTGGTAGCGGCTTTAAAATCATTCACCAACCAAGGTGGTTCTTTATTAATTATCCCATCAGAAGAAGCCAACCTAAATTCTTACAACACTTTATTGGTTAATTACGGATCTCAGTTTAATTCAGAAATTAAATCTGAAAAAAGCATAACCTCCATAAACTATGCGCATCCACTATATAATAATGGCGTTTTCGAGAAACAGGTGAATAATTTTCAATATCCTAAAACAGAACGGTTTTTTGATATCTCATTAAATAATGGATCGGCGGCTCTTCAATTTGAAGATGGCAAACCGTTTCTTCTTCAAAACAAAACAGCTTATATATTTACTTCGGCTCTAAATAGTGACATCTCGAATTTTAAAAATTCGCCACTCATTGTTCCAACCTTGTATAATATTGGAAAATTCAGTTTACAACTTCCAAAAATCTATTACACCATTGGGCAAGAAAATACGTTTGATGTTGCAACCACCCTGCAACAAGATGCGATTTTATCTTTAGTAAAGAACGATATTAACATCATTCCAAGACAGCAATATTTTAACTCGAAGGTCACAATCAGCACCTCCGAAACACCAGATATAGCAAATATTTATGGAGTTATGAATAAAAAAGAAACATTAAAAAATGTAAGCTATAATTACCATCGAAATGAAAGTAACCTGACTTACATGCCCTTAACCCCATCAACTAACATAACGGTAAGCGATTCGATTACAGAAATATTCGATAGCATAAAAAGTGACACAAAAGTTAACGCCTTATGGAAATGGTTTGTTATTTTTGCATTAGCATTTTTGATTATCGAAATGGGCATCTTAAAATACTTTAAATGAACATACTTATAAAATCTGCCACCATTATAGATCCTCAAAGTGAGTTTCACAATACAACTCAGGATATATTAGTTGAAAATGGTGTCATTACCAAGATTGAAAGTAACCTTACAAATCCCGGAAATTACCAAGAAATAGCGCTAGAGAACCTTCATATATCACAAGGCTGGTTTGATAGTAGCGTGTGTTTTGGTGAACCAGGTTTTGAAGAGCGCGACACCATTGAAAACGGACTAAAAACAGCTGCGGCTTCAGGGTTTACCTCGGTAGCCATGAACGCCAACACCCATCCTGTAATAGACTGTAATGCCGACGTTACTTTTGCAAAAGCAAAAGGTGCTAATCACGCTACAACATTATTACCTATTGGTGCCTTAACGGTAGAAAGTAAAGGTGTGGATCTTGCTGAATTATACGATATGAATACGGCCGGAGCCGTAGCATTTTACGATTATAAAAAATCGATTGCTAATCCGAACTTAATGAAAATTGCTTTGCAGTACGCAGCAAATTTTAACGGATTAGTTCTTTCGTTCCCTCAGGAAGACAAAGTAGTTGGTCACGGCGTGATGAACGAGCATATAACAAGTACACGATTAGGTTTAAAAGGAATTCCAGCTTTAGCTGAAGAACTGCACATAACTCGCGATCTATTTTTATTGGAATACACAGGCGGAAAATTACATATCCCAACTATTTCAACTAAAAAATCGGTGGAATTGATTCGTGATGCAAAAGCCAAAGGTTTAGATGTTACTTGTAGTGTAGCGATACATAACCTATATTTTACCGATGATTCATTAATCGACTTCAATACAAACTTTAAAGTACTGCCGCCTCTTCGTACACAAACCGATATTGATGCCCTTAAAACAGGACTAAAAGACGGAACGATTGATATGATAACCAGCGATCACAATCCATTAGATGTAGAACATAAAAAAGTGGAGTTTGATCATGCTGCGTACGGAACCATTGGTTTAGAATCGGCTTTTGGTGCGTTACAAACCTTATTTGGTACGGAGCAAACAGTTAAACTGTTAACACAAGGAAAAAACAGATTTGGTGTGTCTGAAAGTTCAATTTCAGTTGAAAACAAGTTAGATGTAACCTTATTCAACCCAAATACAGAATATGTGTTTTCTAAATCAAATATCGTTTCAAAATCAGCTAATGCCATTTTTGAAAACGAAACTTTAAAAGGACAAGTTTATGGTATTATCGCCAATAACATTATCGCTTTAAAATAATAAGACTATGGATAGCACAACTATACAAAACGGAAAAACAATGGCAATTATCAGTCATATAACATTCGTAGGGTTAATTATCGCCATTATTATGAATGCTGATAAAAAAAATGCGTTTACGGCATTCTACAACCGACAAATGTTAGGACTTATCATCATGCTGTTTATTGCACAAATCACAGATAAATACCTTAACGGCACACTTGGATATGTTTTCTGGCTGATCTCTGCTGTATCTTGGTTATATTCATTTATTCACATCTTACAAGGTAAGGTCAAACTATTACCTTATGTTGGGGAGAAGTTTCAGGAATGGTTTGCTAACATAGGTAATTAATATGACGAATACAGACCTTTCTTTATACCATATTACTAGACCTTCGACTCTAAAAGCCAATGCGCCATTACTTATTATGATGCATGGTTATGGTAGTGATGAAAACGATTTATTTTCTTTTGCTTCAGAATTACCAGAGGAATTGTTTATCATATCAGTAAAAGCGCCTTACGAATTACAACCTTACGGCAATGCCTGGTATGCTATTAATTTTGATGCTGAAAAAGGCAAGTGGAACGATAATGTACAAGCCGCACAATCGAGAGATTTAATCGCAAAATTTATAGATGAAGTTGTTGAAGCGTATCCAGTTGATAAAAACAACGTCACGCTTTTAGGTTTCAGTCAAGGGAGTATTTTAAGTTATGCCGTAGCCCTAACCTATCCAGAAAAAGTAAAAAATATTATTGCTTTAAGCGGTTATATAAATAAAGATATCTTGCCGGAATCAATCAATGAAACCGATTATTCAAATCTGAACTTCTACTGCTCTCATGGTAGTGTCGATCAGGTAATTCCTGTGGAATGGGCTCGACAAACACCTTCATTCTTAAATACCTTAAACATTAAGCATAAATATTCAGAGTTTCCAGTTGGACATGGTGTCGCACCGCAAAACTTTTTTGAATTTAAAGACTGGTTGAAAGATCGAACATAATACAAACAAAAAATCCAGCAATAATATGCTGGATTTTTTTATATCATAAAGTTCCTAAATACTTACTCGTTTATTACTAAACGGAACCCTTCACCATGAATATTTAGAATTTCTACTTTTTCGTCTTGTTTTAAGTACTTACGCAACTTCGCAATATATACATCCATACTTCGAGAGGTAAAGTAGTTATCATCTCTCCATATTTTAGTTAACGCTAATTCACGAGGCATTAAATCGTTTTCATGTAAGGCTAACAAACGTAATAATTCGTTTTCTTTAGGCGATAATTTAACCGGATCTCCTCCATTATAGCGTAAGAAACGTAATTTAGAGTTTAAATCGAATTTTCCGATTTTAAACTCAAACTGTTTACTATCAGAAATGGTTTCTGTAGCTTTACGTTGCATAATAGCTTTAATCTTCATTAAAAGCACTTCGCTATCAAAAGGTTTGTTTAAATAGTCGTCTGCTCCTACTTTATACCCTTTTAAAACGTCTTCCTTCATGGTTTTAGCTGTTAAGAATACAATAGGAACATCGTCATTCTTTTCTCGTATTTCTTTAGCTAATGTAAACCCATCTTTGTAAGGCATCATTACATCTAAAATACATAAATCGAAATCGTCTTTTTTGAACTTTTCGAAGCCTTCCATACCATTTTTAGCATGAGTGACATCGTAGTCATTCATCATTAAATAATCTTTCAGAACAGTTCCGAAATTGGGATCGTCTTCTACTAGTAATATTTTTTTCTTTTGCTCTTCCATATTTATGATATTAGCGGAAGCTTAATGGTAAATGTGCTTCCCTTGTCTTTTTCACTTTCTACAGAAACATAACCTTGATGGTCTTCTACAATACGTTTCACATAAGCTAAACCTAGCCCGTGACCTTTAACGTTATGTATGTTTCCGGTGTGTTCTCTATAAAACTTTTCGAACACGCGCTTCACTGCAGCTTTACTCATACCGCTACCGTGATCTTTTATTTTCAATAAAATGTTGGTGCCCACATTTTCAGTGTACACCTCAATTTCTGGTGCTTCTGGAGAATACTTAACGGCATTATCCAACATATTAACAATAACATTAGTAAAGTGTGACTCGTTGGCTAACACCGACGTTTGTTCGGCGTTTAAAAAGGTTTTAATATACCCTTTTCTATCCTCAACAATTAACTCTACATGGGTAATAGCATCTTCTATTAAGTCATGTAAATTTAATCTTTCTTTACTAATATTCAGTTCATTTTTTTCTAGTTTAGATATTCTTAGCACATTTTCTACCTGTGCATGCATACGTTTGTTCTCTTCTTTAATCATGCCCAGATAACGTACTACTTTCTCTTTATCCTCAATAATCTTTGGGTTTCTAATGGCATCTAAAGCCAAGTTTATAGTCGCAATTGGTGTTTTAAACTCATGCGTCATATTATTGATGAAATCGGATTTTATTTCTGATATTTTACGTTGTTTGATTAACTGATACAAAGCACCTCCGTAAGTAATCATAATAATTAACGTAAAGAGAAAAGATAATAAAATCATCCACAAAATAGAAGATAAGATAAATTCCTTATCATTCGTAAAATTTACAAGAAGTTTGTAAGGAGTCTGCTTATTCTCATCTGTAAAAACGGGAATTGAATAATTTGAATCTTTATCATACTCAAATCCATCGCTTTCAACCTTTGTTCTTAAATCGTTAGCGAAAATGGCAAACTCAAAATCAAGATTAATACCGTCTTTAGCAAAAGTGCTTTTTAATAAATCTCTTATTTCATTTTCAGAAACTCTTTGATGAATGGGTGCCGTTTTTCTTAATGCTTTAAACGCATTCTCAAAAGCACTACGCTGTGCTTGTGATATTGTACCACTACTAATTATTCTTGTAATTGGACTTTCGCCCAAATCTCTATCGGTTAGATCTTCATTTTTATATACCTCTGTAGATGAAGTTCCAATGATACTTTTAATACCAATACTATCTAAACCAATGTCAAAGAGCGTCGATGTTAACTTATAATTTTCTTCTAAAACACTGCTTGTAAAAATAAGTGTCTCTTTGGTATTATTATTTTGCTGATAAATTAACAACTGAGATACCGTAGCAGAATCCGCTTTTTTTTCAGTATCTAAGTTTTGATATTCATTGTAATATTTGTCTACCTCTCTCTTCCCTAGCTCATTAGACACGTAATTTAAATCTGCATTAACAGTCGCTCTAAAGCGTGCCTTTTCTGTTTTTAAGGATCCGTTAATATAGTAGACCTGAACGAAAATAATACCTACTAAAGACAGGGTCATTAAAAGGATTAACAGGACAAATGTTCTCTTGCTCATTATTCAAATTTAACATTTTAACATTTAGCAGAATTGGTTTTAACCTTACATTAACAAAAATGTTAAAATTATTAGGTTTTCACAATTTGCTCATGTATTCTCTCAACTTGATCTTTAGTTTCTTCTAAATTTACATTATCCACTACAAAATCTGATAATGCAATTTTATCTTCATCACTCCATTGATTCTTTATAATGGCCTGAATTTTTTCTTCTGTTGTATCATCTCGTTTCAGTAAACGTTGAATACGCAAGTCCATTGGTGCAGTGACGGTAATCACCAAATCGCACTGCTTATTTCCGCCGTTTTCAAACAAAATAGCTACCTCTTTTATAACATAAGGTGCGTTTTGTTTTAACTTCCAGGCCTCAAAATGTTTACCAACTTCGGGGTGTACAATGGCATTCATTTTTTGAAGGTAGGTTTTATCATTAAAAATGATATTGGCTATAAATGGTTTATTTAACTCGCCATCTACATACACTTCCTTTCCAAACAATTCAATTAGTTTAGTTTTAATAACACTGGAAGTCACCATCAGTTTTTTAGCTTCAATATCCGCAATATATACTGGAATACCCAAAGCTTCAAATTGTTTGGCTACAGTTGTTTTACCACTACCAATACCGCCTGTAAGTCCGACTACAATCATTTTGTAATTATAAACTCTATCCGTTTCTGATTAATCTTTACATTTTTCACCTTTTCAGGGTACTCTGCTACTTCTGGCACTAAAAAATACTGATTATTTACTGTTTTACTAAAGTCGCAAACCACTTTAAAATCTTTCGCTGTTATCACATTAAAATCACTTAAACTTACGTAATACGTCACATTAACTTCCTTTGGAAAATACTTTAACGTTACATTTTCTGGCACATTAATAAGCTGTACAGGTATTTTTAAAATGCCCTCAGTGAATTTATCAACTTTAGCATTTAAAACCGTTTGCAAAGCCGAAAACTTTAAATCCTTATGCTTTTGATTTTGCTGTGGTAACTTTAATTTTACGGTTTTCAACACATCGGTTCGCACTTCCTTTAAAGCTAAAGATTCTGTTTCGATATGGTGAATTTTAGATACTTTAACTTCGGGACCAATAACTGTAATGGAATCTGGTTTTAAATTAAATGCTGAAGCTCGGTCATAACCTGGGCTGAATTTAATATCGGACTGCAATACAATAGGCACTTTTTTTACCATATTTTCATCAAACTGAAAAAATAGCGTATCCGGAGAGATGTTCAACACCTTTACCTGACTACTAAACTGTGTGTTTTGTACATAAGCCGAAGTTTTATGCCAAATAAAAAGTGAATCCTTTTTATAGACGTCCTTATTAAAATCAACCCTAATTTCAGGTTTCGAAAAATAATACTTCAACCACTTAAACCCATGGGTTTTTAATGTAACATCTAAACTAAGTGAATCGTTTAAAATTACATCTTCATCTGGCACATTAATCTTTTTGATATTAAATGTCAAAGTATTGGTATACTCCTTGGATAATTTATTAAATAGTAAAATAAGAAAAGCCGATAACAAGAACAAAACAAACACATTTAGCCTTTTACTTTTTACTGAAGCTAATATTTTTGATTTTAGTGCTTTTAGCATACTTATTTAAAAAATAATTTAGGAAACTGAGATTCCGGATTTCTCTTTAATACACTTACCGCCCAAGTCGATTTTAAAAAGCCATAACCATAGCCAAAAAACTGTACGGAAATTGCTATTAAACTCAATACGGAAACGACTATACTTTTTGTCGATATTAAAGCCTTAATAAATGCTATACTAAAATACAACACATAAAGTTTAAAAAAAGCATCTACTTGAAATAAAAGTAATATTATACTTGATATAAACCCTAGACTGAACACGGTAGGAAACCAATACATTAGTTTTTTGGTTTGAGGGTGCCATACATTTAGAATGGGACGAACCATTCCGAATTTATTCACCTGAATATAAAACTTTTTCCATGAAATCCTGCGTTTGTGATAAACATAGGCTTCTGGAATTAACTTGGTTTTATATCCTAAATCCCACAGACGGATGGATAAATCGGGGTCTTCGCCAGGATGAATATACCCAAATCCTTCTGACGCTTCAAAAGCCTGCTTAGAAATTCCCATATTAAAACTTCGTGGCTGAAACGTATCGACACTTTTTTTATTCCCTCTAATGCCTCCTGTGGTTATAAACGAGGTCATAGAGAAGTTTATGGCTTTTTGTAGATTAGTAAACGACTCATGTGCCGCATCGGGGCCACCAAAACAATCGACATAGTTTTCTGTTAAGCTTTTTTCTACTTCATTTAAATATTGCCGTGGTAAAATACAATCGGAATCGAGAATGATAAAATAATTGCCTTTGGCTTTGCGCATCCCATAATTTCTGGAATCTCCCGGACCAGAATTCTCTTTAAAAAAATAAGAGATGTCCAGCTTATCTTTAAAGCTATCCACAACGGCTTTAGAAGGGATAGACGACCCATCTTCTACAATTACAATTTCGAATGGGGTTTTAGTATTTAAAGCTTCAAAACTTTGTAATAGTTCCTGCGTCTCATCAGGTCGATTATAAACAGGTATGATAAATGAAAACTGTAGCTGCATTAAAGTTGTGTTTTGCGTTAGGGATTGAGGTATTGTTGAAGCTCCTCGCAGAGAGCGACTACCGAAAGCCCGACCGCGCCTTAGCGTGGTAACGCCCATATTATTTTAACAAATGTAACTAATCCTAACAAAAAAGCCACCCTAAATAAGGTGGCTCTTGGTATATAAAAAATGAATTTTTATTCTTCTCCTACAAAGGTACTCATAACCGCGTCACTTACCCCCATGTTACTGAAACCTCCATCGTTGTACAGATTTTGTAAAGTTACACGTTTTGTAAGATCACTAAATAAGGTTACTGCATAGTTTGCACAGTCTAATGCTGTTGCGTTACCAAGTGGCGACATTTTATCTGCGTAAGCAATAAATCCGTCGAATCCTTTAACACCGCTACCTGCAGTAGTAGGCGTTGGTGATTGAGAAATGGTGTTTACACGTACTTTTTTATCGCGACCAAAGAAATATCCGAAGCTACGAGCAATACTTTCTAAGTATGCTTTATTATCGGCCATATCGTTATAATCTGGGAATACACGTTGAGCAGCCATATAACTTAACGCCACAATACTCCCCCACTCATTCATAGCATCTGCTTTATAAAGTGTTTGCATTACTTTGTGAAAAGACATTGCAGAAACATCGGTTCCTTTTTGTGTCCAGTCGTAGTTTTGGTTTGTATAGTGGTTACCTTTACGTACGTTAATTGACATTCCAATAGAGTGAAGAACGAAATCGATTTTCCCGCCTAAAATCTCCATAGATTGCTCTACCAACTTTTGTAAGTCTTCAACCGAAGTTGCATCGGCAGGAATTACTTGAGAACCAGTTTTTTCAGCTAACTCGTTAATTTGTCCCATACGCATAGCTACAGGGGCATTAGTTAAAACGAATTGTCCACCTTCTTCATGAACACGTTCTGCAGTTTTCCATGCAATCGAATTTGAGTCTAATGCTCCAAAAATGATTCCTTTTTTTCCTTTTAATAAATTATAAGACATTTTCTTGGTTATTATATTGTTTTCTTTTTTTCTATTTGGTGGACAAAGATACTAATTAATTCAATAATTCTTTGGCATGTGCAATAGCAGATGAAGACATTTCTACACCGCCTAACATTTGTGCGATTTCCACAATACGCTCGTCGTGATTTAACTTTACCAAATTAGAGTGGGTTACTTCGTCTTTATCTTCTTTATACACTTTAAAATGCGAGTGTCCTTTGGCAGCCACCTGTGGTAAATGCGTAATGGCAAATACTTGCATAGACTTACTCATTTCCAGCATAATATCTCCCATTTTATTTGAAATCTCTCCTGAAACTCCAGTATCAATTTCATCGAACATGATGGTTGGTAACTGAATGTATTTTGCTAACACCGACTTAATAGCCAGCATAATTCTGGATAACTCTCCGCCTGATGCTGCTTTTTTTAATTCGTTATAATTTCCACCTTTATTCGCTGAAAACAGAAATGATAAATCGTCTTTTCCATTAGATAAGTACTCACTTTGAAGATTAACTTCAATATTAAACTGCGCATTTGGCATCCCTAAACCTACCAAAATTGACTCTAACTGTGCTTTTAATACTGGTATAACCTTAGAGCGTTTATCGTGTATGGTTTTAGCAATTGTATCTAAAGTCTTTGCCTGCTCCTCAATTTCACTCTCTTTGTTTTGAATAGATTCATCTAAGTTCTCGGTAACCGAAACCTTTTCTTCTAATTGATTTTTAATTTCAATAAGCTCTGCAACGGTTTCCACAACATGCTTTTGCATTAAATTATGAAGCAAACGCAATTGGGCATCGACTACTTCCAGTCGGTTTGGATCTGCTTCTAAGGAATCCTGTAGTTCATCAACTTCGCGATACACATCATCTAATTCAATTAAGCTACTATTTACTCTATTGAATAAATCCTCATATTTTGACGCATAGGAACTTAATTTCTGAAGTGTGTTTTTTAAAGCCGTTAGTGTGGTTATAGCCCCTAGCTGTTCATCGGTAAGTAACTGATATGCCTCACCTAATTTATCTTTTATGCTTTCTACATTATTCAGGCTTTCATACTCTTCTTCCAATGCTTCCAACTCTCCATCTATTAAATTAGCCTCAACCAACTCATTCAACAAAAAGCTATTGTAATCGTGTTCTTTGATAGCATCGGCCTGAAATTCTAAAAGCGATTTTAGTTCCTTTTTTAAGGTTTTGTAGACTTTTAATTCTGAAGTATACTGTTGAAGGGTTTCCTCATTATTCGCTAAAGCATCAATCACCTGAAACTGAAATTCATCAGTTGTTAACGCCATAGTTTGGTGTTGTGAATGGATATCAATTAACCGCTCACCCAACAATTGTAAACTACTTAGGTTTACTGGAGAATCATTTACAAAGGCTCTGGATTTACCTGATGGTAAAATTTCACGACGAATAATGGTTTGTTCATCATAATCGAAATCTTCAGACTCAAAAAGTGCTTTTAAATTATAATTTGAAATATTGAAAACCGCTTCTATAACACATTTGGTAGACGTATCTTTTAAACTGCTTAAGTCGGCACGCTTCCCTAAGATTAATGATAAACCTCCTAGAAGAATGGATTTACCGGCACCGGTTTCACCTGTGATAATCGAAAAACCATCGTTAAAATTAACGTTTAATTGATCGATTAATGCGTAATTTTTTATTGAAAGTGATGTTAGCAAAACTTTTAAATAAGATTAAAATTATGAAATTAAAGATAATGAAATGCCAATAACTAGCGTAGCATTAAAACTTAATATTTTGCCACTTACTATTGTAGGTTGGGGCCACTTTTTGAAGGGTTTCTTTAACACTAGCAATATTTACATTGGGTCCGTCGCTAAAAATTTGTTCAATCTCATCCGCCTTTGCATCGAAAAATGTACGTAGTAAAAACGAATTTGGTCGGCGTGAATTCATAGCTCTGAACTTAATTAAACTCGTAGCTATTTCTCCTTTACCGGACTTCGCATCATCACTCATAACATCTAAACCTTGTCTATGGTAATCGTACATGACCTGGCGGTATTCTTTGAAAGTAGGTGATAAAACATTATCGATTAATGCAAATCGACTTTGTAAACCGTCTTCAACCTTCCACCCCTTGTAGTTCTCCTGTTGAGAATAGTTGGTAATAATTTGAGCTTGTTTAAAATAAGGATCACCTCCATTTTCAGCAAAAGAATCGGCATCTAAACCTAAAACCATATACACATGAAACGCAATTACAGACACTAAGTTAGATTGATACTGTGTAGGATTAAAAATAAGATTTTGATATTCTAAATATCGAAAGTTAAAATCCTTGTCGTTAAAATTATAAATAGGTGTACTAAACGAAGACCCGTAAACCGGTCTGGACGATTGCACCTGTAATGATGCTTGAAATGACTCACCACTATAGTTTGTTACATTAACAATAAAACTACAATCAATACGCTCCTGTAAAGCAAAAGTTTTATCGGTCCACTTAGTATTGTTGATAAACTCATTAAGCTGCTTTTCTAAGGTCTTAAAAATAGGAAAGTTCTCGTTTCCGGTTTGCTGGGCATTAACTACCACATTACAATTTAATTCCTGGGCAAAACCAAAAATACTTAAACTGAATAATAAAACGACTAGAATGTTACGCATTAATTTGTTCTAAAATTTTATGTATCAAATCCTTAGCAACGTCTGCTTTAGATTTTAACTGATGTACATCAATATTATTTTCATCATCAATAAAGGTTACTTTATTAGTGTCGCCTTTAAAACCGGCGCCTTTATCGTTTAACGAATTTAAAACAATTAAATTTAAATTCTTTCTTTTTAGCTTGTCTTTTGCATTATCCAATTCGTTATTGGTTTCTAAGGCAAAGCCAACTAAAAACTGATGAGATTTAGCTGTTCCTAAAGACGCTAAGATATCCTGAGTTTTTTCTAACTCTAAAGTTAACGTTGCATCGCTCTTTTTTATTTTCTGCGAAGCAACTTCTTTTGGTTTATAATCGGCCACAGCTGCCGAACATATTGCCACATCAACCCTTGCATAATATTCATGAACTGCGTTGTACATATCCTGTGCACTAACAACCGGAATAACGTGAATTAAACTATGTGACACAGATTGACTGGTTGGCCCTGAAACTAAAATCACCTCTGCTCCCAAGTTTGCTGCAGCTTTAGCTATTTCGAAGCCCATTTTGCCACTGGAATGATTCCCTATAAAACGCACGGGATCGATAGCTTCATAGGTAGGGCCAGCAGTAATTAAAACTTTCTTTCCACGAAGGGGCAACTTATCAAGAATATCATTTTCAATAAAAGTTATAATATCTTCAGGTTCTGCCATACGGCCTTCACCTACCAACCCGCTGGCTAATTCACCGCTCGTAGCAGGAATCATGATATTGCCATACGATTTCAGAACTTTAAAAGAACGTAAGGTACTTTCATGTTTGTACATATCTAAGTCCATAGCAGGCGCAAAATACACCGGACATTTAGCTGATAAATAAACGGCTAACAATAAATTATCACAAACACCATTGGCCATTTTTGACATGGTATTAGCTGTTGCGGGCGCCACAACAAAAAAATCGGCCCAAAGTCCTAAATCAACGTGATTGGTCCAAACCGCATTATCATCATCTTCATGAGTGAACGATGAATGTACCGGATGTTTTGAAAGTGTAGATAAGGTTAAAGGGGTAATAAAATCTTTTGAAGCCGGCGTCATAACAACCTTTACGTTCGCACCAGACTTAATAAATAACCTTACTAATGAAGCTGTTTTGTAAGCGGCAATACCACCACTAATTCCTAATAGTATGTTCTTGCCGCTTAATATTGACATTTTAAAAACGTTTACTGATTATCTTCCTCAGTGTTTCTAAAATAAACTTTATCTGTTAACCATTCTTGAACAGCTAAAGCATGAGGTTTAGGTAATTTTTCGTAAAATTTAGACACCTCAATTTGCTCTTTGTTTTCAAAGATTTCTTCTAAGCTATCGTTGTAAGTAGCGAACTCTTCTAACTTATCGATAAGCTCTTTTTTAATCTCTGTGTTAATCTGCTCAGCACGTCTTGCAATGATAGAAATTGACTCATAAATATTGCCTGTTGGCTCGTCAATTTGGTTTCTGTCGTACGTAATGGTATTAACAGGAGCTGTGGTTTTCTTTAAATCCATCGTCTTTATATTTAACTTTTATGCTATAACTTTTTTATCTCTTCGTCTATTACGCCTCCAATTTCGTTAACTTCTTCAATATGTTCTGAAGAGGCATACGATTGCTTAAAGGATTCACAATATTCTTTTGCCTGCTCTAATCGAGGCTTTTTTAACGGAATTAAAGTTCCTCTTTTATAGTCGAAACTATTTACCGCCAATTTGTATGCTGAATCCAATCTGTAAAACAGCGCCTCCTCTCTTAAAGATGATCCAGGAAAATCAATTACAAAGTTATCGAATGACTTTATAGATGCTTCGAAATCTGAAATTGTATTGTATTGCTTTGCAATTTCAAACGCTTTCTTTTCTAACTTAAAGTCTAATTCATTAACCAATTCGTTCGCTGCCGATAAATACTCCGACTTTGGAAACTGGTTAATAAACCCTTGTAACTTATCTATCGCCTCTTTAGTTTCCGTTTGGTCTTTAGAATAAATTGGCGATCTCATATAATAACTTTTTGCTGCTAAAAAAGAGGTTTCTTCTAACTTCTCACTCTTAGGATAACTTGTTGCAAAACGCTCTAACTGATAACCAGCTGTATAATAATCTCCTATTTCGTATAACGACTTAGAATACAAATACATTAGCTTTTCGGCCTGAGGTTTCCCTCTATAACTGGCAATAAGCGGCTCGAACAATCGGTTTGCCTTAGCGTATTTACCTTCGTTATAAAGTTCTTCTCCCATTTTATACTTTGCAGCAATATCTTCAGACTTTAAGGTTTTCTGATATTCGCTACAAGAGTTTAAAACTGTGATTGTTAATACTAAATAAAGAAATCTTTTCATTTGTTGTTATTACCTGTTTCTATTATCAATTGTAATATGCATAACATAAACATATTTAATTTATTGTAAATATGCATATTTCATTGCTTTAAAACAAGATGCAAAATTAAGTTAATAATATGGATTTTAAAAATATTATTTCACGCTAAAATACTTGAAGGATTATAGGAACCGTAAGGATTAAGTAATATTTAACTTTTATATGGTTCGATAGCATCGAAAAGATCGTAGTCCAGAATTAAAGTTCCTTCAGGATTAAAATTCTGCGCCTTCACAAACTTGAAGTCAACCTGAGCTTCTTTTAAAACATAAGAGTGTATTTTATGCACTTCCTGATTAAAGGACTCGTCGTAATAACTCATCATGATAATTAACTCGCCATGAAGTTTTTTTATGGCTTCATTGGAATAACCCGATAACGGACTTTCTTCATCCAATTCATGAACAACAGTCCAGGTTGTTGGTAAATAATCGATGGCATCACGTTCCAGATTCAGCAAATAAAAATTATTCTGATATTCTCCGTTATCATTAAGCTGCGACAACATTAAAGTTACCGATATTTTTGGCTGAATCATTACCGATTTCCTATCGTTAACCAACCTAAACATAACGGCACGGTGTTCTTTAAAGTCTCTTAAAATAAGATGCTCGCTAAACCTGACTGCCGATCGTGGTTTAGAAAATCGGCCGTAAATTAAACCGGTAACAAAGGCAAACAACATTAAGCCTAGGAAAGATTCAATAGATGCTACCATACCGCTTAACCAGCCTTGAGGCGCCAAAGCTCCATACCCAACTGTAGTAAAGGTTTGAGTACTAAAGAAAAAAGCATTAAAAAAATCCTGAACCACACTGCCCGACAACGCCGTGATTTCTTCAATACCAATTAACAGATAAATTAGCGCAAATACAGCATTAATTAAGAAGCCTACCAAAAAAGACAGACCAAAAAAATAAAACCACGAAATATTTACCAAAAAGTGATAAGCTTCGGTAAATTTTCGTGGTTTATTCTGATATTTTAAATTAAAAGAGCCATCAGGTTTGAGCATGCGCTTAGCGTACTGCGCAGAGGCATTCCCTACTCCCGGATCTTTTATTTTATTTATCACATTAAAAGTTTGCTACAAACGATTTAATTTTAGCTTTTAACTCATAAGAGGCAGGCACCAATGGTAATCTAACTGTGTCTTGACAAAGTCCTAAAGCTTCGAAAACACCTTTAATTCCGGCTGGATTGTTTTCTTCAAAAATATAACCAATTACATCTATTAACTTGAAATAGATTTTATGTGCATCTTTAGCATTTCCAGCTAATCCTAAACGAATCATCTCTGAAAATTCTTTCGGGAATCCTTGCCCAATTACTGAGATTACACCTGCACCTCCCGCTAAAACAACACCTAAGGCTAAGTCATCATCACCAGAAATAATGGCAAAATCTTCAGGGCTATCCTTTAATAAGTCTAAATACTGAGCCACATTATTCCCTGCTTCCTTCACCCCTACAACATTAGCAAAATCGTTTGCTAAACGTAAAGTTGTCGATACTTCCATATTTTTAGCTGTACGACCTGGTACATTATACAATATAATATCCACCGGACAAGCCTCTGAAATAGCTTTGAAGTGTTGATAAATACCTTCTTGTGTTGGTTTACTATAATAAGGAACTACCGATAAAACAGCATCCATTTGACTTAAATCGGTTGATTTTATTTCTTCTACAACTAGAGCCGTATTGTTACCTCCAATACCTAAAACCATAGGTACGCGACCATTGTTTGCTTTAACTACAGTTTCAACAACTTCCTTTTTCTCCTGCTTTGTTAAGGTAACAACTTCTCCTGTTGTTCCGCAAATTACAAGATACTCAACTCCATTTTCTATATTGAAATTTACAATATTAGTCAAAGCCTCATGGTCCACGCTTAAATCTGATTTAAAAGGTGTAACCAAAGCAACTCCAGTTCCTAGAAACTTACTATTCATTTTTAATTTTATTTAATATAGTTAAGTATTTAAAAAGTTCGTTTTTAAACACATCAAATTCATTCAATTTGGTTTTAATAATTAAATCGTTTAAACGCTCATCTTCTTCCAAAACACCAATTTTAAATTTCGCTTTAGACAAGGCGGTCAGTAATTTTAATTCTAAAACATCTTTGCTGTAATAACTTATTAAAGCATCAAACTCTGTTTTTAAAAAAGCTTTCAATTCTGAATTATTTATAGAACCTTTCCAACCTAAATCTTTAACATTATAACACACATCCCAAGCACTTTGCAAACCTATTTCTCGTTCAGAAAAAGCAATTATTTTTACTCTATTAGGAAGTGCTTTTATTAGGTCGGCTAACTTTTTAAATTGTTCAAAGTTTTCCGTTTCATCATAATTAAAGATAACACCTAAACTTTCTATTTCACTATCATCAACAGCTCCCTGTCGTTCAGCTAACACTTTGTTTAAGTACTTTTTATTAGATTTTTCTTTAAAACCCTTTAAAATCATTTATCTTTATAATTTGCGCAAAGGTAACAAAACTAGATTCAAAAAATCTACTAAAAACATGAGGTTTACATTTTTAATTTATTTGTTATATATATCACTTTTTACCAATTGTAAACAACCCGAATATCACCTAACAAAAATTGAAGGCAAGCAAATTGGAGTTACAGATAGCTTAAAAGCAATCTCTGAAATAGACAGTTTTATTCAACCCTATCGTACCCATCTAAAAAAAGACATGGATAGTGTTCTAGCTTATTCTGTGGGCACTTATTCGAGAGATGATGGCGAATTTAATACCGCCATAGGAAATTTTATGGTCGATGCAGTTCATGAGCAAGCGAACCCTATTTTTAAAAGCCGCACTGGACATGATATAGATATGGTTTTATTTACCTACGGAACAGTACGCACCATAATCTCCAAGGGGGATATTACCATTAGAACGGTTTATGAACTCATGCCTTTTGAAAACAACATTGTTGTAGTCGCATTAAAACAACCGCAAATAGATAGCATGTTGCAGTATTTGTGTAAAACAAAAAAGGCAAATCCGTTTTCAAAACTAAAATTAACAATTGATAAAAATTACGATTTAGTAAATGCTACTATCAGCGGCAAACCAATAGAGAACAACAAAACCTACTATGTAGCAACCCATGATTACCTCTATAATGGCGGAGATAACATGACCTTTTTTCAACCAAACGACAGCCTTTACAAACTTAATTACAAAGTTAGAAATGCTTTAATAGACTACCTGAAAAAAGCAGATACTATTAATCCCGTTATGGATGACCGCTATATTCAAATTCCCCGAAAATAAACAGTATGAAACGACGAGATTTTATTCAGCAGGTTTCTGCTACAACAGCATTAATTTCATTAGGTGGTATCGGGCTACATTCGTTTTCTAACAAACCTATTGTCAAGCAAATAACTATACTTCATACCAACGACGTGCATAGCCATATCGATCCGTTTGGCCCAGATGATGGTAAATATCCGAATATGGGCGGTGTAGCCAGACGTGCTAGCTTAATAGAATCCATACGACGAGAAAACCCAAATACACTTCTCCTTGATGCAGGTGATATTTTTCAAGGCACTCCTTATTTTAATTATTACGGAGGTGAATTAGAATTCAAACTAATGAGTATGCTAAAATATGATGCTGCCACATTAGGGAATCATGACTTCGATGCCGGAATTGACGGTTTATATGCGCAGCTACCTCATGCTAAATTTGATTTCATTTGTTCTAATTACGATTTTTCAAACACCACTATGGACACTCATACTAAACCCTATAAGGTATTTACTTTAGATGGAATTAAAATTGGGATTTTCGGATTGGGAATTAAATTAAAAGGATTGGTTGATAGCGATAACTACAAAGAAACTACCTACTTGGACCCTATTGAAACTGCACAGGAAATGACGCGTATTTTAAAAACCGAAAACGCATGCGATTTAATTATATGCCTGTCTCATTTAGGGTATCATTACAAAAAAGAACCTAATAAATTATGCGATTTAAAAGTGGCGAGCCTAACCAAAGACATCGATTTAATTATTGGCGGCCACACCCATACGTTTTTACCCAAACCAACAGTAGTTAAAAACAGTGAAGAAAAACAAATGCTTGTTAATCAAGTGGGATGGCATGGCATCAACTTAGGAAGAATTGATTTTTATTTTGATTCAGACAAAAACAAGTCTGCCAACGGAACTTCAATTATAGTTTAAACCAAAACATTATTAGTACTTATTTCCTTTGAATCCTGAATTTGCATTTTATCTGAAATCGCATATTTAAACAAGAAATACAAAGCCGAAGCATACAAAATACGCTCTACAGCAACAAAACCTAAATGATAAAAATAATAGAGGTTTACATAGTTTAACACAACAGAAACAAACAAACTCCCCACTCCTATTAAAAACCAGACAGACACTTTTGTTTGCGTATTTAAATACACCCCAAACGATATCAACCCCAAAACGACAAGGCTTAAACTTTTCACAGCAAATAGTTGTACTTCAGTAGCGCTATTTAATACCACATTCAATATTGAATAAATCTGAAACAAAAAAAACATGATGATACAAAACACACCTACTAGATAAGATCCCACCAAAGCACGAATTTCTGATACTTTAAATTTAGGCAAAATCATAATCAGCAAATACATAAACCCCAAAAAGTAAAATACACTTGAAGCTTTGGTAAGCATATTTTCTAAAAAGAAGAGATTCGATGCATCTCCTAAAAAAGAAAACAACAAATAGGCTATAAAACTAAATTGTAAAGACTTGTATTTGAAAAAATATGCTACCGAAAATAACGGCACATATAACAATAAACTATACGTTACAAGAGAAGCATTTGAGGTTAAAGCTGCAATAAAACTTATAGCAACAAGCAACCACAAAGCTAATACAAAGACTCTATCGTCTGTATTTGCGATCCAGTTTTTCATGGTAATTTCATAAGTAGGTTAATCAAACTTAATAAAATTTTACGTTTCATACGAAAAAACAAACCGTTAATCGATGAAATACCTTGTTTTTAAAATGATGTAGATTAAATTTCCTGTGACACCATCTCTATTCCTTCATTTTTCTCATCTAACAGTTTAGACTGCTTGTAGAAGAAATAAAAGCCAACAAGATACAAAGTTGTCGATAGCAAATTTAGTAAGTTACGTTCAGCAATATAGGTATAAGCCACCCACATGACCTCAGCAAAAACAACACAAAGAACACCTATAAACAAGTACAAGGCTTTAACGTTGTCTTTATAAAAATACCCAAGAAGCGCTACAGAAAGAAGTGATAAAAGGATAACATTATATACTAACTCCATGTAAAATTCATCTGTCGTAACCACAAAAGGTTTAACTATATTTTGCAATACATACACAATATACACACTCAATACAGACAACACCAACAAATGAATATAATAGTTCTTTATCAGGTATTTCAATTTAATGGATTTACATATTTCTATCAATAGACATGCATACGATAGAATATACAAACCGTTTCCAAAATAGTAATCTATGTGCTTATAAATGTCAAACTGCTCGAAAAACACCAATATATCAGAAACTGAAAACAAAACTAAAAACAGCGTAAAAAACAACGACTTATCTTTCACTTTAATAAAGTAAATAAACGTGATAACTGGTAGAATTAACGAACTGGAATAATAAGCCAAATCATCATGCCCCGTAAACTGAAACAGTACAAATAATATGTAAATTAATATAACCAAACCCTCTATTATTTTCGATTTAAGCATAATAGCAATCTAATTCTTAAGGGCAAATATAAACAAATAATGTAATTAAACGGTAAAAAAGTGCTTTTTATCGATAAAAAATTATCCGAAGCTTATCATTTGTAAGAATTCAGATTCGGATTTTATAGCAATATTCAAGCTTTCCGCCTTTTTTAACTTACTTGGCCCCATTTTATCACCCGCAACCAAAAAGCTTGTTTTCGACGATATTGAACTGCTTACTTTACCTCCGTTATCTTCGATTAGCTTTTTAAGTTCTCCTCTTGAGACTATTTCGAACACTCCAGAAACCACAATACTCTGCCCTTTTAAAATATCGGTTTGTCCCTGAAGCTCTTCTGCCGAGATTTCTAACTGTACTCCAAAAGATTTCAACCTTTCAATGATATTGAGGTTTTCTTCAGAAGCAAAAAACGCCAGAACACTTTCTGCTATTTTTACACCAATCTCATCCACATTCACTAATTCATCTTGGGTGGCCTGAGCAATAGCATCAATACTTTTATAATGCTTAGCTAACTTTTTTGCTACCGTTTCTCCTACATAACGAATTCCTAAAGCATACAATACGCGTTCAAAAGGAATGCTTTTAGAAGCCTCTATACCCTTAACTAAGTTCTCTGCACTTTTTTCCGCCATACGCTCTAACGGAACAACCTGCTCTTTAGTTAATTCGTATAAATCTGAACAATTACTAATAAGACCCGCTTTTACAAGTAAAGTCACTGTTTCACCCCCTAAACCTTCTATATCCATCGCTTTACGAGAAATATAATGCTGAATACGACCAATAATTTGGGGTTCACAACCATTATAATTAGGACAATAATGCTGAGCTTCCCCTTCTTGCCTCACCAACTCGGTTTGACATTCCGGACACCGCGTGATGTATTCGGTAGGAACAGAATCCAACGGACGCAGAGATAAGTCAACACCTAAAATTTTTGGAATAATTTCGCCGCCTTTCTCAACATATACTTCATCTCCTACTCTAATATCCAATTTTGCAATCTGATCGGCATTGTGTAACGACGCACGTTTAACAGTAGTTCCTGCCAATTCCACAGGTTCTAAATTAGCAACAGGCGTTATAGCTCCGGTGCGCCCCACTTGATAGGTGATACTATTTAATCGGGTAGACACCTGCTCTGCCTTAAATTTATAAGCCATTGCCCATCGTGGCGCTTTGGCTGTATAACCTAATTCTTCCTGTTGTTGCAGATTATTCACCTTTATAACCACTCCATCAGTTTCGTACGGGAGATTATGGCGTTCTTCATTCCAATAATCAATAAATTCCAGAACTTCATCAATCGAATTGGTTAGTTTCGCTGCATTTGGTACTTTAAACCCCCATTGCCTGGCTTTATCTAAACTCTCAAATTGTGAATTAACTCCTAAATTGGTTCCCGTTAAATTATATAACAAACATTCTAACGGACGCTTAGCCACCTCTGCACTATCCTGAAGTTTTAAACTTCCTGAAGCCGTATTTCTTGGATTTCTATAAGGCTCCTCACCTATTTCAATACGCTCTTCATTCATTTTATTGAAACCATCAAAAGGCAAAATAATTTCACCACGAATATCAAATTTCTCAGGAAAATCACCTTTTAATTCTAGTGGAACTGATTTTATGGTACGTACATTCGCTGTCACATTATCACCTTGAAAACCATCACCTCGAGTAACGGCTTTTACAAGCTTACCATTTTCATAAGTTAAACTTATTGAAGCACCATCGTATTTTAACTCGCAAGTATATTGAATGTCTCCATCGACCATTTTTTTAATACGCGTTTCCCAATCCTGCAAATCTTCTTTAGAATATGAATTATCTAGAGAATACATACGATACTCATGCGCAACCGTTTCAAAATTTTTAGTCACAGCACCACCAACACGCTGCGTTGGCGAATTAGCATCAAAAAACTCAGGGTGTTTTGCTTCCAGATCTTGCAATTCTTTCAACTTTAAATCGAAATCATAATCTGAAATTACCGGAGTATCTAAAACATAATAGTTATAATTATGCTGATTTAATTCGTCTCTAAGTTTTTTTATCTGTTGTTCTGTATTCATGGGTAATTCTCTAATTCTTTTCTCCTTTTATCATTCTATCTTTCTTGAAGATATCCTGTTTTAATTGAATATTCACAAAATGATTTGAGGTTAATAAATGAATCATTTCTCGTCCTAAGAATTCATTAATCTCAAAAAATAATGCGCCTTGCTTTTCTAAATTTGAACTTGCGTATTGTGCTATGGCTTTATAAAACAGTAACGGGTTTTCATCTTTCACAAACAAAGCCAAATGCGGTTCGTTGTTTAACACATTAGGCTTCATCAATTGTTTCTCCTGCTCACGCACGTATGGAGGGTTCGATACAATAACGCTAAAGCTCATGCTTTTAAATGCATCACTCCAGGTATCAGGATTTAATATATTGGCTTCAATAAACTCGATAGAAACATTATTTAATTCAGCATTTTGCCTTGCCATTTTTAAAGCCTCAGGACTTACATCAAGAGCGTAAACTTTAGCATTTGGGATATTTTTAGCTAGAGAAATAGCTATGCAGCCGCTGCCTGTCCCAATATCTAAAATATTTAAAGTTTCATGATTTAATTTTGGCTGATGCTTAATAATCCACTCCACCAACTCTTCAGTTTCAGGTCGCGGTATCAAGGTATATGGATTGACCTTAAACGGTAGACCGTAAAATTCGGTCTCTCCCAATATATATTGTATAGGCTGTTCTTCCTTTAACAGCTCCAAAGCCTCTTTCAACTTCGCGCTATCATTAACTAATGTTTCCGGATCCATCGCCAGTTTAATTCTTGTCAAATTATAAAACGACTCTATCAACAAAAAAAAGAAACTATCGACTTCTTCTTTTCCGTAAATATCATCCAATTCCAGATGAAACTGCTGTTGTATATCCTTTAATTTCATAGTTTGCGTGTTCACAACATTAACTCTAAATTCAACACTAAACAAGTTAAACCAATAAACATCAAGTGGTTATTTAAAGCTGCAACAATAGTCTTTTACTAACTTTAAAATGTTAATTTTGCGCAAGTGAAGATACTTAAATCTCAAAAAAAAGACCATGAAACGCCTTATAATCTTATCAACAATATTTACCACTTTTTTAAGTTGCTCAGTAAAAGAAAAACCAGAATTCTTAGGCGTTGAAAACATACATGTTACAGATTCGAACTCAAAACAAATTATTGTATCTGCCAATGCCTTATTTTTAAACCCGAATGTTATTGGCGGCTCTTTAGAAACCGATGAAATCAAAATCTATGTTAACGATAACGAAATGGGAAAAGTATCTGCCGAACGTTTTGATGTTCCGGCCGAAAAAGAATTTGCTATTCCATTGCGAGCTGAAATCCCAACCGATAGTATTTTTAGCGACAAAAGTTTAAGTGGTTTACTAGGAAGCTTGTTCAGCAGAAAAATAAAAGTACAGTATAAAGGAGACATCACCTATAGAGTATTTGGATTTTCGTATACTTACACTTTAGACAAAACAGAAGACATAAAAATAAAATAAGCTGCTTTGAAAACGCACGAATTTTACATAAAGCGTTGTATAGAAATTGCTAAAAACGGATTGGGCTCAACCAGACCGAACCCTATGGTTGGTAGTGTTATTGTGCATAACAATAAAATAATTGGAGAAGGATTTACAAGTAGCTATGGAGGCAATCATGCCGAGGTTAACGCTATTAATTCGGTAAAACACAAAAACCTTTTAAAGAAAGCCACCATATATGTAACACTGGAACCTTGTTCGCATTATGGAAAAACTCCGCCTTGCAGCGATTTGATAATCAAGCACCAAATCCCGAATGTGGTGATCGGGTGTTTAGACGATAATATTTTAGTTGCCGGAAAAGGCATCGAAAAGCTAAAAAATGCCGGATGCCAGGTTACTGTAGGCGTTTTAGAAAATGAATGCAAAACGCACCACAAGCGATTCTTTACATTTCATAACAAAAAACGCCCATATATTATATTAAAATGGGCTGAAACTACCGATGGTTTTATTGCTCCAGAAACTAGAAACGAACAAAAACCAGTCTGGATTACCAACTCTTATAGCAGACAACTGGTTCATAAATGGCGCGCAGAAGAGCAGGCTATTTTAGTAGGCACAAATACCGTTTTACAGGACAACCCGAGTTTAACGACAAGAAACTGGACTGGTGAACACCCTATCCGCATAGTGTTAGATGCCAAAAACAAACTCCCTAAAGACCTTGCTGTTTTTAACAATGAAGCCAGAACCATTTCTATAACAAAAAGCGATATTGATTTTTCAAAACAAGTAGCACAACAAATTTGTGAGTTGTTGCACCAAGAAAACATCACTTCCATTATTATTGAAGGTGGCGCAAAAACACTTCAAACATTTATTGATGAAAATTTATGGGACGAAGCTCGAATTTTCACAGGAAATGCAACTTTTAAAAATGGTACCAAAGCACCAGAATTTTCAGGAAGATTGATTTCTGAAAAACAAATTATTAACGACACATTAAAAATTTATACCAATGATTAATACCCTGATTTTCGATTTCGGGAATGTATTCATTAACCTAGATATTGAAGGTAATTTAAACTATGCCTTCGAGAAGTTCAAAATCGATTCATTTTCTGAAGAAATGATGGCTTTCAACAGTTTTTATGAGCAAGGCTTAATTTCTACTGAAGAACTTCTTGGATTTTACAGCGATAATTTTCCGCATTTATCAAATGAAGAATTAATTAGCATTTGGAATTTTATGCTGAAAGATTTCCCAAAACACCGATTAGACTTTATTCAGCAATTAAAAAAAGAAGACAACTACAAACTCATACTATTAAGTAATACCAACGACTTACATATCGATTGGATTAAAGAACAGGTTCCGTTTTTTGAAGACTTCAAAGCCTGCTTTCATCAATTTTATTTATCCCATGAAATTCAACTGAGAAAGCCCAATAAAGATATCTTCGAATTTGTATTAGGCGAAAACAATCTTAATGCTCATGAATGCTTCTTTATTGACGACAATACAGATAACTGCAATACCGCAGAAACAATGGGAATTAAAACATGGAACATCAACCCAAAAACTGATGATGTAACCACTTTATTCGAAACAAAAGCTGATATACTATAATTGATTTGGACAACTCTGATTTATACAAAACCATAAAGGCGCCCGTAGAAGGCATATTGTACAAAGACAAAAACAGCAAATTTTTTGGTTACGCTTACCCTGTTTCAACCGAAGACGACATTAAAGCACATATAGAAAACTTAAAAAAAGAACACCATTCAGCAAGACACTGGTGCTACGCATACCAGATAGGAACAGAAAACATAAGCTACAGAGCCAATGACGATGGCGAACCTAGCAATTCGGCTGGCATGCCTATATATGGACAAATTCAGTCGTTCGAGGTTACAAACACCTTAATAGTAGTGGTTCGTTACTTTGGCGGTGTTAAATTAGGCGTTGGCGGGTTAATTAGCGCCTATAAAACAACGGCACAATTAACGCTTGATGAAGCTAAAATTATTGAGAAGACCATTAACAAAGATTTTTTAATAACTTTTGATTACAAAAACATGAATACCGTGATGCGTGTTATCAAGGAAAAAAACTTAAATATTACGCATCAAAAACTGGAGTTAGATTGTCAAATTACTATCTCGGTAAGGAAGACCGAAGCCGCATCTGTTTTTAACACCTTCGATCACCTTTTTGAAATAAAAATTAAGGAAATTTAGACTACTTCTTAATAGCGTCTAAAATGTATTGAGGAGCCCGCATTGGTCGGTTAGTTTTCATATCTATAAACACCAAAGTTGTACTGGCCGTTGTTAAAATTTCACCCGCTTCGTTAGTTATTTCATATTCGAATTCAATTTTAGCCGTAGGCGTCTTAACTACTTGAGTTTTTACATTAATTACATCATCGTAACACGCTGATTTTTTATAATTTACAGTCATAGAAACAACTGGTAGCATCACGCCATTTTCCTCCATAGACTTGTAAGAAACCCCAAGTTTTCTAAGCCATTCAATGCGTCCCATCTCCAGATATAACGCGTAATTTCCGTGATAAACCACTCCCATTTGGTCGGTTTCACCATAACGCACTCTAATTTGTATTTCGTCGATTTTCATAAGGATTATTAAATATTTTTTTGTAGTTTCGGCAAAGGCTATTACATGAGTAATTTTTTGGAAAAATTCAATACCCTTTTGATTTTTTTTTTAAGATTTTTGTTCACATATTTGCCAAGCCAAAGAACAACAAAGAGAAACTTTTTTCTCGATCACAAAACTACTAAAACCCACGAAATAAACA